>NZ_JACXIZ010000014.1 GCF_014705605.1 Paenibacillus sabuli | reverse complement strand
CAAGGGCCGGCTCAGCCGCCTGGCGGCGGCACAGCAGCCGCCAGCAGCCCGTCTCTGGCGCCGCGCGGAGCAGCGGCCGCGGCAGCGTCTCCAGGCGGCGCGGGCACGCCGGCGCAATCGCCGCCCACTATCGGCGCTGCACAGCAGTCGGCGCCGCAGCAGACGCCGGCGCCTGGGGCACCGGGGACGACCATAGGCGCTGCGGCGCCCGCTCCTGTGGGCTCGCCGCCGGCGCCTGCCGGCACTGGCAGCTCGCCTGCCCAGGACGGCGCAGCGGGCGGAGCGCGAAGCGGAGCCGCGGCCGCCCAGATCCACTCCGGCGCGACGTCGTCTGGCGGCGCAGCCCCGCCCGCCGAGGGGTGGACGCAGACGATTCTCAAGTGGCTCGGCGTCGACCACGAGCATCGGCTCGCCCGCTCCGCAGCCCCGCCGCCGCCCGGCGTCTCATCCGAGGAGCGTCCGGCGGCGGGCGCGTCTGCTGCTTCGCGGGCGACTGCGGAGACCGCGCGGTCCGCCAGCCGGGAGCAGCCGGAAGCGTCGGCTCCCCGGACGGCCCCTCACGCGGCACAGCCCGCGGAGCACGGGACGGCGGCCCCCGGGAGCGAGCGCGTGTCAGCGGCCTTGCGCCCGCACTCGGGGGCGGAGCCGCTCGAGCCCCATGCTCTGCAGCAGCAGACCAGAGGCGGCGGGGCCCACGAGACCCTCAAGAGCGTGCTGCTGGCGCTGGGCGGAGCGGAAGACGCGCCTCCCGCGCTTCGCGAGGCGGCGCAGCAGGCGGCGCAGCATACGACGGGCCAGCAGCTCCTGCTGACGCCGGAGCGCAGCGGGGTGCTGCTCTCGCACGTCACGATGTTCATCCCCTTCCAGGGAGGCGGCGGCGCGCAGACGGCGTCCGTCCACGTCCAGGCCAGACGCGACGGCAAGGGAAGCCTTGATCCTTCCAATTGCCGTCTGTTGTTCGATCTGCAGATGAAGCGGCTCGGCGATACGGTCGTCGATGTCCAGGTCACCAATCGCATCGTCGGCATTCATATCTGGAACGGGCAGGGCTATATCGGCGAACTGATCGAGTCGTCGCGCCCAGACATTGCCGAAGCGCTCGAGCGGGCCGGCTACCAGCTGCTGTCCTTGCGCGCCTCACGGCCGGCCGACAGATCGGAGGCGCCGAGCGTCGACGACAAGCTGCCCGGACGCGCAGACCAGCCGCCCGATCTGTCCGCCTACCATGCCAGGCTGCACAAAGGAGTGGATATCCGCATATGAACAAGCAGCAGCGGCCGAGCAAGGCCGTCGCGGTGCGCTACGACCCCGAGCAGGGCGGCGCGCCGGTCGTCGCGGCCAAGGGGAGGGGCTCGCTGGCGGAAGCAATCCTGGACAAGGCTGCGGAACACGGCATTCCGGTCCAGGAGGATCCCTCGCTGGTCGAGGTGCTCTCCAAGCTGGACATCGATCAGGAGATTCCGCCGGAGCTCTATACCTTGGTGGCGGAAATTCTAAGTTATGTGTATCGCGCCGATCAGTTGGCGGAGGAGTGGCAGGATGTCGATTAGCCGGGCGGAGGTCGGACGGCGCGGAGAGGCGGAGGCCGCCGCCTATCTGATTGCGCAGGGCTGGACGGTGCACGTCCGCAACTGGCGCTGCCCTGCCGGCGAGATCGACCTGATCGGCAGTCCGGCTCGCTCCGGTCTGCTCGTATTTGTAGAGGTCCGTTCCCGCCGAGCGGGCGGACGCTTCGGTACGGCGGCCGAATCGATCGACGGGCGCAAGCAGCAGCGCGTGCGCACGGCTGCGCAGTGGTACCTGAAGCGTCATGGCGGCGGCGAGGCCGGCGTGCGCTGCGATGTCATTACCGTTGCATTTGATCGGCAGCTGCGCGTGGCCGGGGTGTCGCATCTGGAGGGCGCATTCTAGCGGGCGCGGTCCGGTCCGGCGGCCGATGCGGCTGCGGTTGACAGCTTGCCGAGCATGCGTTAGGATAAAAAAAGCTTTGGAACCGTGAGGAAGCACCTTCGGCCAGTTCTGGTTGGAGGTGCTTATTTTTATGTATACAAGGTGGAGCAGCGCAAGCGTGGAAGGGGTGGACGGCCGCTTGATCGAGGTCGAGGTCGATATCGCTAGCGGTCTGCCGCAAGTCAGCATCGTCGGATTGCCGGATCCCGCCGTGCGGGAATCGGTCGATCGCGTGCGCGCGGCCATCCGCAATTGCGGCATGCAATTTCCGCTTGAGCGGATTACGGTGAATCTTGCGCCTGCGGATCTGCGCAAGCAAGGCACCGCCTTTGACTTGGCGATCGCGGCAGGCGTGCTGGGGGCGAGCGGGCAGCTCGGAGCGGCACTCCCGGAGAGGACGATGCTGATCGGGGAGCTGGCGCTCGACGGCAGCGTGCGGGCCGTCCCCGGCGTGCTGGCGATGGCGGAGCAGGCTCGCGATTGCGGCATGACGAATGTGGCGCTGCCTGCGGACAATCTGTCGGAGGCGTCCTTGATCGGCGGTCTGCGCCTGCTGGGCATCGGCCATCTGCGGCAGCTCATTGAAGCGGCCGCCGCCGCATGCAGCGAGCAGGCGGAGCGGCTATGGGTGTCGGCGGAGCAGGTGCAGCGGTCGGCAGGCGGCCCTGGCATGGCGGCGACCGGCCCAGAGGCGTATGATTACGGCGAGGTGCTTGGCCAGCACCATGCCAAGCGCGCGCTGCTGACCGCCGCCGCCGGCAGGCACAACATTGTGCTGAGCGGGCCGCCCGGTACCGGCAAGACGATGCTGATCCGCAGGCTGCCGGGCATCATGCCGCTGCTTGACGATGCGGAAGCGCTGGAGGTCACCAAAATCCACAGCATCGCCGGTAAGCTGGGCGCAGGGCCGGCCGCGCTGATTCGGAGCCGGCCCTTCCGCGACCCGCATCACACGATTTCTGCCGGCGGGCTGATCGGGGGCGGCACGCATCCGCGCCCGGGCGAAGCGACGCTTGCGCACCGCGGTATTTTGTTTTTGGACGAGCTGCCAGAGTTTTCGCGCGCGGCGCTGGAGGCGCTGCGTCAGCCGCTGGAGGATCGCAGCGTGACGATCGCGCGCACGCGGGCCGTACACCGTTTCCCCGCCCATTTCATGCTGGCGGCGACGATGAATCCTTGTCCATGCGGCTACTACGGCGATGAGAGCGGCGAGTGGGAAGCGCCGCGATGCAGCTGCAGCGCGCGCAAAATCGAAGCCTATCGCATGAAGATATCCGGTCCGCTGCTGGACCGCATCGATCTGCAGGTCGAGGTGCCGCGGCCGCCGTCCTTCGGCGAGGCCGCTGCCGGGATGGACACCGCATCGATGCTGGAGCGGGTAGCGCTCGCGCGCGAGCGCCAGACGGCCAGGAGCGAGCAGGCGGGCACGAGCTGGAACAGCGAGCTGAGCGGCCGCGCGCTGCGTGAGCACGCGCGGCTGAGCGGCGAAGCGCAGCTGCTCCTCCAGGAGGCCTATCGCTCGCTCGGTCTGAGCCTGCGCGCGCACGACCGGATTCTGAAGCTCGCCCGCACGGTAGCGGACCTGGACGATCGCGCCGAGATCGGGGCCGCGCACGTCGCCGAAGCGATTCAGTACCGCGCGTTCGACCGCGCGCCCGTGCAAGGATAAGCGCGCTGCGGGAAAGCGCGCGGGTCGAACGGCGAGTCGGGAACGTTCGCATTTTGAGATGAAAACGATAAACAAAAAATATAAATAATATCTTTCGCAAAAAGAGGAAACATTCAAGAAAAAGTGGTACAATAAATAAGGTTTGTGTACATATTGAGGATCCGACGCGGATAGGAGGCTTTCGTGAATGAATATTCATGAGTATCAAGGCAAGGAAGTCCTGAAGCAATACGGCGTTGTCGTACCGGAAGGGAAGGTGGCGTTTACGGTTGACGAAGCGGTCGAGGCCGCCGAGTCGCTCGGCACGCCGGTCGTCGTCGTCAAGGCCCAGATTCATGCAGGCGGCCGCGGCAAAGCAGGCGGCGTAAAAGTCGCCAAAGGTCTGGACGAAGTACGGACCTATGCAAGCGAAATTCTCGGCAAGGTGCTCGTCACCCACCAGACCGGTCCCGAAGGCAAGGAAGTCAAGCGTCTGCTTATCGAGCAGGGCTGCGATATCCAGAAGGAATATTATGTCGGCGTTGTGGTCGACCGCGGCACGGGCCGCGTCGTCATGATGGCGTCCGAGGAAGGCGGCACGGAGATCGAGGAGGTCGCCGAGCATTCGCCTGAGAAGATCTTCAAGGAGGCGATCGATCCGGCGGTCGGCCTGCAGCCGTTCCAGGCGCGCAAGCTGGCGTACGCGATTAACATTCCGGGCAAATTGGTGAACAAGGCCGTCAAGTTCATGATTGCTCTTTACACCGCATTTGTGGACAAGGACTGCTCGATTGCCGAGATCAATCCGCTCGTCGTAACCGGCGACGGCAACGTGATGGCGCTCGACGCCAAGCTGAACTTCGATTCGAACGCGTTGTACCGGCACAAGGACATCCTTGAGCTGCGCGACCTCGAAGAAGAGGATGCCAAGGAGATTGAAGCTTCCAAATTCGACCTGAGCTACATCGCGCTTGACGGGAACATCGGCTGCATGGTCAATGGAGCCGGACTGGCGATGGCGACGATGGATATTATCAAATACTACGGCGGCGACCCGGCCAACTTCCTTGACGTAGGGGGCGGTGCGACGACCGAAAAGGTAACCGAAGCGTTCAAGATCATCCTCTCCGATCCGAAGGTGAAGGGCATTTTCGTCAACATTTTCGGCGGCATTATGAAATGCGACGTCATCGCCAACGGCGTCGTGGAAGCGGCCAAGCAGGTCGGTCTCGACCGTCCGCTCGTCGTGCGTCTCGAAGGGACCAACGTCGAGCTGGGCAAAACGATTTTGAACGAGTCGGGCCTGAACATCGTGGCGGCCGATTCGATGGCGGACGGCGCCCAAAAAATCGTGGCGCTCGTGAAGTAAACCCACCTTTAAATTAACGAATTCATATAGAGGATGTGAGCCTTCGATGAGCATTTTGGTAGGAAAAGATACGAAAGTCATTACGCAAGGCATTACAGGGGCGACCGGCCTGTTCCACGCCAAGGGCGCGCTTGAATACGGCACGCAAATGGTAGGCGGCGTCACGCCGGGCAAGGGCGGAACCAACGTCGACATTACGCTGGACAGCGGAAAAGTCGTCTCCTTGCCGGTATTCAACACCGTGCTGGAAGCCAAGGAAGCGACGGGAGCTACAGCTACGGTCATCTACGTGCCGCCGGCATTTGCAGCCGATGCGATCATGGAAGCGGTCGACGCCGAATTCGAGCTCGCGATCTGCATTACCGAAGGCATCCCGGTCTTGGATATGGTCAAGGTCAAGCGCTATATGGAAGGCAGCAGCACGGTCCTGATCGGGCCGAACTGTCCCGGCGTTATTACGCCTGAGGCGTGCAAGATCGGCATCATGCCGGGCTATATTCACAAAAAAGGGCATGTCGGCGTCGTTTCGCGCAGCGGCACGCTCACCTACGAGGCCGTGCATCAGCTCTCCACGCGCGGCATCGGCCAATCGTCCGCAGTCGGCATCGGCGGCGACCCGGTCAAGGGCTCGGAGTTCATCGATATCCTGAATCTGTTCAATGAAGATCCGGATACGTATGCGGTCATCATGATCGGCGAGATCGGCGGCACGGCGGAGGAAGAAGCGGCCGAATGGATCAAGGCGAACATGAAGAAGCCGGTCGTCGGGTTCATCGGCGGCGCCACCGCCCCTCCCGGCAAACGGATGGGACATGCCGGCGCCATCATTTCCGGCGGAAAAGGCACCGCGGCGGAAAAAATCTCGACCCTGGAATCGTGCGGCATCAAAGTAGCCCCTACGCCTTCCGAAATGGGCTCCACGCTTGTCAGCGTGCTGGAAGAACAGGGTTTGCTCGAAAAGTGCATGACCAACTAAATCGCAAGTCGGCCGAGGGCCGCTAGAAGACAGGCAGTCTTCCTACTCCACGAGGAGAGGAAGACTGCCTTTTTTGGTACAGACGCCGAAAAAATGACCTGAATATTCATATAAATAATCACGGTCGCTTGCAATCTTCGTTCACCTCAAGCAAAATAGGGGAAGAATGCGTGCGGCCCGAAAGGGCGGATAAGGAATGAAGGAGCCGGTTGAATGGAGCGAGCGTCTTGTGCTGTTGGCGCTACACGAGGCGAAGGGGATCGGCTGGCGCAGCATTCGTAAAGCGCTGGCAAGCGGCAGCTTGGTGCAGTGCGTGCATTATGCCGAGGCGCAGTGGCGAGAGCTCGGACTCAGCGGGGCGCAGGCTGCGTCCGCCCGATCGGTGCTCATGCATGCCGAAGCCGCGGCGGCGTCGCTGGAACGGTATGCCCGCATGGGCGTGCGCGTCATTACCATGCTTGACGACGACTACCCGGAGCTGCTGCGCGAAACGCATGAGCCGCCCTGGGTGCTGTATGCCAAAGGACGAGTCGAGCTGCTGAAGACGCCGGCGCTCGCGCTGGTCGGCACCCGCACGCCCAGCGCTTACGGCAGGCAAGCGACGATTCGACTCGCCCGGGAGCTGGCCGCGCGCGGTCTGACGATTGTCAGCGGTCTCGCGAAGGGCATCGACCGCTGCGCTCATGAGGGGGCTCTGACCAACGGCGGCGCGACGATTGCCGTGCTGGGAACACCGATTGACATCGTCTATCCCGCAGAGCACCGCGCCTTGTTCGCATGCATTGCGCAGCAGGGGTTACTTGTGTCGGAGTATCCGATCGGCACGCGCTGTCACGCGGGGCTGTTTCCGCAGCGCAACCGCATCATTGCAGGCTTGTCCGTCGGGACTGCGGTCGTCGAGGCCGCCCAGCGCAGCGGCTCGCTCATTACCGTCGATCATGCGATTACGATGAATCGGGAGGTTTTTGCAGTGCCGGGCCCCGTCCAGTCGCGCTATAGCGAGGGAACGCACCAGCTGCTCAAAAACGGCGCCAAGCTATTGGCAGAGGCGGAGGATGTCATGGAGGAGTTCATTCATCGTCCGGACATCCTGGGCAGGCTGCAGCCGTCTAAGTCGGCGCCGCCCCCTCCCGAGACGAAGTTGACAGGCGATGAGGTGCGCTTGCTTCGGCTAGTGCGCGAAAAACCGGGCACGGCCGACGAATTGCATGAGCGTTCGGGCATGCCGTTTGGACTTTTACACGCAGTTCTGATAAATTTAACTATAAAACGCAGGATCGAACAACATCCGGGTTTTATATACAGGGCCTTCTGACAGGCAACTGAACGTGAGAGGAGGACGCGAAGTGGCAGATTCACTCGTAATTGTGGAATCACCGGCAAAAGCCAAGACGATTGGAAAATATTTGGGCAGCAAATATATCGTTAAAGCCTCTATGGGCCATATCCGCGACTTGCCAAAAAGCCAGATCGGCGTCGAGGTAGAGAACGGCTTTCATCCCAAATACATTACGATTCGCGGCAAGGGGAGTGTATTAAAGGAACTGAAGGACGCACGCAAAAAGGTGAAGCGCGTCTATCTGGCGGCTGACCCCGATCGCGAGGGCGAAGCGATCGCTTGGCATCTGGCGCATTACTTGGAGCTGGACGAGACGGAGGACTGTCGCGTCGTCTTTAACGAAATTACGAAGCAAGCGGTCAAGGACGCCTTCAAAACGCCGCGCAAGATCAACCAGGACCTGGTCAACGCCCAGCAGGCGAGGCGCATCCTGGATCGGCTGGTCGGTTACAAGATCAGTCCACTGCTATGGAAGAAAGTCAAAAAGGGGCTTTCGGCCGGACGCGTGCAGTCGGTGGCGGTGAAGCTGATCATTGACCGCGAAAACGAAATTGATGCGTTCGAGCCGGTGGAATACTGGTCCATTACCGTGCAATTGACGCACGGCAAGGCGGCCTTCGAGGCGAAATTTCATTCGATCCACGGTGAAAAAAAGGAGCTGGGCAGCGAGCAGGAGGTCAATGAAGTGCTCGCCGCGATCGGGGACGCCGAATTCAAGGTGTCGGACGTGCGGGAAAAGGAGCGCCAGCGTCATCCGGCGCCGCCGTTCATCACCAGCTCGTTGCAGCAGGAGGCGGCCCGCAAGCTCGGCTTCCGGGCTTCGAAGACGATGTCCGTCGCGCAGCAGCTGTATGAAGGCGTCGAGTTGGGCAAGGAGGGGACCGTCGGCCTCATCACCTACATGCGTACGGATTCGACCCGGGTATCGCCCGTTGCGCAGGAGGAAGCCAAAGCCTTTATCGTGGAGCAGTACGGGCCGGAGTACGCGCCGGAGCAGCCGCGCGTCTACACCAAAAAAAACGCCGGGGCTCAGGACGCGCACGAAGCGATTCGTCCCACCTCCTCGCTTCGTACGCCCGAAGAGATGAAGCCGTATGTGACGCGCGATCAGCTGCGCCTCTACAAGCTGGTGTGGGAACGGTTTATCGCCAGTCAGATGACCTCGGCCGTGTTGGATACGATGACGGTCGATTTGGCCGCCGGCGAGACAAAGTTTCGGGCTAACGGCTCGAAGCTGAAGTTTCCGGGCTTCATGAAGGTGTACGTCGAGGGCAATGACGACGGCACGACCGAAGAGGATAAGTTTTTGCCTCCGCTGACGGCCGGCGACGTCGCCAAACGTGGCGAGATTGAGCCCAAGCAGCATTTCACGCAGCCGCCGCCCCGTTATTCGGAGGCGAGGCTGGTGCGTACGCTGGAGGAGCTGGGGATCGGCCGTCCGAGCACGTACGCGCCTACCCTGGAAACGATTCAAAAGCGCGGGTATGTCGCGATTGAGGAAAAGAAATTTATGCCGACCGAGCTGGGCGAGCTGGTCATCGAATTAATGGAGGAGTTTTTCCCCGAAATTCTCGATGCCGAATTCACCGCCCACATGGAGGGAGATCTCGACCATGTGGAGGACGGTTCGGAGGACTGGGTCAAGGTGCTCTCCTCGTTCTATTCTTCCTTCGAAAAGCGGCTGGAGGTCGCAGAGGAGGAAATGAAGGAGGTCGAAATTCAAGACGAGGTCTCCGACGAGGTCTGCGAGAAATGCGGACGTCATCTCGTCTACAAAATGGGACGCTACGGCAAATTTCTCGCTTGCTCCGGTTTTCCCGAGTGCCGCAACACGAAGCCGATCGTCAAGGACGTCGGCGTCAAGTGCCCGACATGCAAGGAGGGCAACATTATCGAACGGCGCAGCAAAAAGGGACGAATCTTCTACGGCTGCGATCGCTATCCGGCTTGCGAATATGTGTCTTGGGATAAACCGGTGGCCCGTCCGTGTCCGTCCTGCGGTTCGGTCATGGTAGAAAAGCGCAAGCGCAGCGGCGGCAAAATTCAATGCACAAGCTGCGATCATAGCGAGGAGCTGCCCGAAGAACAGGAAGCGTAGGCGTGCCGGCCACCAGCGCGAGGCTGGAGGGCGCAAATGCGCTGGCGCTATAGAAAGGCGGAATTCATGTCGTGACGAAAAAAAACGTAATCGTCATCGGAGCGGGTCTGGCAGGCAGCGAGGCGGCCTGGCAGATCGCATCGCGTGGCGTTGGGGTGACGCTTTATGAGATGCGCCCGGCGACGCGGACGCCTGCCCACCATACGGACAAATTCGCCGAGCTGGTGTGCAGCAACAGTCTGCGGGCCAACGGGTTGACCAACGCCGTCGGCGTATTAAAGGAAGAGATGAGACAATTGGACTCCTTGATTATGACCAGCGCAGATCGTCACGCCGTCCCGGCGGGCGGCGCGCTCGCGGTCGATCGCGACGGATTCTCGGGGGCGGTTACCTCTGCGCTCCACGAGCACCCGCTGGTCGAAGTACGCACCGAGGAGATGCGCGAAATTCCGAACGACGCAATTGTCGTCATTGCTACCGGGCCGCTCACCTCTCCACAGCTCTCCGAGCAAATCAAAGCGCTGCTGGGCGAATCGTATTTTTACTTTTACGACGCGGCGGCTCCGATTGTCGAAAAGGAATCGATTGATATGGAGCGGGTGTTCCTGGCTTCCCGCTACGACAAAGGCGAAGCGGCGTATCTCAACTGTCCGATGGAGGTGGATGAGTTCGAAGCGTTCTACAATGCTTTGATCGAGGCCGAGGCAGCCGAGCTCAAAACGTTTGAAAAAGAGATTTACTTTGAGGGCTGCATGCCGATCGAGGTGATCGCTAAGCGCGGTCCGAAAACGTTGCTTTTCGGACCGATGAAGCCGGTCGGACTCGTCAACCCCCGCACCGGCAAGCTGCCGCATGCGGTCGTTCAGCTGCGGCAGGACAATGCGGCGGGCACGCTGTTCAACCTGGTTGGCTTTCAGACGCATCTGAAATGGGGCGAGCAACGGCGTGTGTTCTCGCTCATTCCGGGGCTGGAGCAGGCGGAATTTGTCCGCTACGGCGTCATGCACCGAAATACCTTCATCAATTCGCCGAAGCTGCTGCGTCCGACCTACCAGTTCAAGGGGCGCGATCATTTGCTGTTTGCCGGTCAGATGACCGGCGTCGAAGGCTACGTGGAATCCGCCGCCTCCGGACTGATTGCCGGCATCAACGCCGCGCGTCTGGCGCGTGAACAGGAGCCGCTGGTGCTGCCGCCGGAGACGACGCTTGGCAGCATGGCGGAGTATATCACGACGGCCGACTTCAAGCATTTTCAGCCGATGAACGCCAATTTCGGACTGTTCCCGCCGTTGGAGACGCGTATACGCAGCAAAAAAGATAAAAATGAAGCCATTGCCAAGCGGGCGCTGCAACAGCTGGACGCGTTCAAACGCGAGCACCTCGCGCACCTGCATGCATCGGGCTAACGCCAAGCGGAAGGGGCTTAACGATGGAAATGCAATTCCACGCAACGACGATCTGCGCCGTCCGTCACCAGGGAAAAGGGGCAATTGCCGGCGACGGTCAGGTGACTTTCGGCAATAGCATGGTCATGAAGCACCAGGCCAAAAAAGTGCGCCGCCTCTATCGCGGCCAAGTGGTGGCCGGCTTCGCAGGATCGGTCGCAGACGCGATCACCTTGTTCGAGAAGTTCGAGGGCAAGCTGGAGGAGCACCATGGCAATCTGCAGCGCGCGGCCGTGGAAATGGCCAAGGAGTGGCGCTCCGACCGTGTGTTGCGGAGATTGGAAGCGATGATGATCGTCATGGACGAGAGCGGGCTGCTGCTCATTTCCGGCAATGGGGAAATTATCGAGCCGGACGACGGCATATTGGCGATCGGCTCGGGCGGCAGCTTCGCCATGGCCGCCGCCCGCGCGCTCAAGCAGCACGCGCCCAACATGGAGGCGAAGGACATGGCTCGCGCTGCGCTGGAGATCGCCGCCGATATCTGCGTCTATACCAATCACAAAATTATCGTCGAAGAGCTGTAAGGCAAATTAGGCGCCGCCAGCGCCGTATTCGAAACGGAGGGAAGCCGGGTGGATCACAATGCGTTGACACCGCGTCAAATCGTCGCAGAATTGGACAAATACATTGTCGGACAAAAGCTGGCCAAACGCTCGGTCGCGATCGCGCTGCGCAACCGCTACCGCCGCAATCGCCTGGACGAGACGATTCGCGATGAGATCGTGCCGAAAAACATTCTGATGATCGGGCCGACCGGGGTGGGTAAAACCGAGATTGCACGCCGTCTGGCGAAGCTGGTAAGCGCGCCGTTCGTCAAGGTCGAGGCCACCAAATTCACCGAGGTCGGCTATGTCGGCCGCGATGTCGAATCGATGGTCCGCGATCTGGTCGAAACCGCGATCCGCATGGTAAAGGCCGAGAAAACGGAGGCCGTCAAGGACCGGGCGGAAAAGCTCGCCAACGATCGTCTGGTTGCGCTGCTCGCACCTTCCGCAAAGCGCTCTCGCCCGCAGCGCAATCCGCTTGAGATGATTTTTGGCAATCAGAATGCCGAGACGGAAGAGCAGCCGGAGACACCCGACCAATCCTTGACCGAGCGCAGGCGCACCATTCGACAGCAACTCGATGAGGGCAAGCTGGAGAACGAACAGGTCGAGGTCGAGGTTGAGGACAATGCCCCCAATATGCTGGATATGCTGGCCGGGCAGGGCGGAGAGGGCATGGGAATGAACATGCAGGAAATGTTCGGTCAGCTCATGCCCAAACGCTTTAAGAAACGCCGTCTGCCCGTGCGCGAGGCGCGCAAGGTGCTTACCCAGCAGGAAGCCAACAAGCTGATCGATATGGACGAGGTGATTCAGGAGTCCATCACCCGCGCCGAACAGTCGGGCATGATTTTCATAGACGAGATTGACAAAATCGCCAGCCCGTCGCGCGGCTCGGGTCCGGATGTGTCTCGGGAAGGGGTCCAACGCGACATTTTGCCGATCGTCGAGGGTTCGACGGTCATGACCAAATACGGACCGGTTAAAACGGATTACGTGCTGTTTTTGGCAGCCGGCGCATTTCATATTGCCAAGCCGGCCGATCTGATTCCCGAGCTCCAGGGACGTTTTCCGATTCGAGTAGAATTGACGAATTTAAATTTAGAAGATTTTGTGAATATTTTGACCGAGCCGAAAAATGCGCTTACGAAACAATATACAGCGTTGCTGCAAACCGAGGGAATCGCGATCTCGTTTTCGGACGAGGCGATTCGTGAAATTGCCTCCATTGCAGCGGATGTCAACCGCAACACGGAAAATATCGGCGCGCGACGCCTGCACACCATATTGGAAAAGCTGCTGGAGGACCTTTCCTTCGAGGCACCCGACCTTTCCTTGGAAGAGATGGTGATCACGCCCGAATACGTTCGGGACAAAGTTGGAGACATAGCGAAAAACCGCGATCTGAGTCAATACATTTTGTAGTTCGGCGGTCAAGCGTTTGGGAGGCTTTAGGCATGACGTTATTGGCAAAAACCAGAACGCTCAATCGCCTGCTGCAGCGTGCGGCAGGCAAGGCGTTGAATTTCAGGGAAATGGCCGAGGTGCTGTGCACGACGATTCAGGCCGATGTGTTTGTGGTAAGCCGCAGAGGCAAGATTTTGGGGTGCGCGGCCGTTAATGTATGGGAGCATGAACGCATGCGCGCGTCTTCAGGCAGCGAATTGCGTTTTTCGCCCGAGACGAACGCGCGCTTCTTGCAAATGCAGGAGAGCGTGACGAATGCGCCGCCCGATCCCGGTATTGCGGAGACGTTTGCGGATTTGGCTGGGCATGAGATTATGAGCCTCGTTCCCATTCAGGGCGGCGGCGACCGACTGGGAACCCTCGTCCTGACTCGCAGCAACGGTGCCTTCGACGATGACGATCTGATTTTGGCCGAATACGGCTCGACGATTGTCGGAATGGAAATTTTGCGCGAGCGGGCAGAGGAAATCGAAGTGGAGGCGCGCAGCCGCGCAGTAGTCTCGGTGGCGGTTAATTCGCTTTCCTTCAGCGAGCTTGAAGCGGTCGACCACATGTTCGAAGAGCTGGGCGGCAAGGAAGGGCTGCTTGTCGCTTCCAAGGTCGCGGATCGGGTCGGCATCACGCGGTCGGTCATCGTCAATGCATTGCGCAAATTGGAAAGCGCGGGCGTGATCGAAACGCGTTCGCTTGGCATGAAGGGGACCTATATAAAAGTGCTCAATGCGCAACTCATTCATGAATTAGCAAAAATAAAAATTTAAAAACAGGCCTCTAATCCCTTGAACGCCCTATCTTGGAGAAAAGATAGGGCTTTTTGCTTATTGTGGTGGAATTGAAAATTATGGAACATTAAGGTATCGGCACGGATCGACACAACTCCCTCATTTTTTTAATAATCTTTTGTCGAATGAAGCAGGAAAGAAGGGGGAGACGTTGAATTAGTAAAAAAGACCATTCTGTTGAGCCTCCTCGCTCTGACAGCATTTCTTACGAACGAAATGGGAAGGTCGACGTGCAGGATCAAGAAGGGTACAATCAGCTGAGCATTTTTTAATTTTTGCCCAAAGGAGGGATAGACTTGGAGATGTTGAGCGGGGCTTCGTTCGGCAGACTGGAACAAGCGATGAAGGCTGCAGAACTAAGACAACAGGTCATTGCGAACAATGTAGCTAACGCGGATACCCCGTATTTCAAGCGCTCAGACGTCGTTTTTGAGGATTTGCTCGAGGGGGTCATCGGAAGCAGTACAAGGACAAACCTCCCATTGAAAAAAACGAATCCCAGGCACATGGACATTCATGGCGAGCTTGCTGCTTTGGGCGCCGGACCGTCACCGCGAATCGTAACCGACGAGCATTCGGTCATGAACAATAACGTGAACAACGTGGATATCGATCGGGAAATGGCCCTGCTTGCGAAAAACCAGCTGCGCTACAACGTGATGGTGCAACAGGTCAATCACGACGTTAAAATGATGCGTACCGCCATTGACGGGAGAGGATAACGATGAAGCTAAGCAGCGGGTTTGACGCCAGCGCTTCGGCGCTTACAGCTCAAAGGATGCGGATGGATCTCATCTCATCAAATATTGCAAATGCGGAAACGACGAGGGGGAAATTAGTTAACGGTCAGTATGAGCCTTATACGCGCAAGTTGGCGGTGTTGGAGCCGCTTCAACCGAAATTTTCGGATATGCTCGAGCAGCAAATGTCCGGCTCGGGCAAGTCGCAAGCCGGCGGCGTGAAGGTCGGTCAGATTATGGAGGATCGGACTCCGCCAAAACTGGTTTACAACCCGACTCATCCCGATGCGGATGCAGAAGGCTACGTAAAAATGCCTAACGTCGATATTTTGAAGGAAATGGTCGATATGGTCGCAGCGACCCGTTCGTACGAGGCCAACGTCACGGCGTTGAATGCGACAAAATCCATGTTTGCCAAAGCGCTAGAGATCGGAAGGTAGTTTTTCATAGCTCGAAAGGAGTGAGAATATGGTAACTGGTGCAATTGGAGCGCCGCAACAAGTGCGCATGCAACCGGGGACTGCGGAAGTCAAGCAGACTCCGTCCGAGCTTACCGGGCAATTCGGCCAATATTTAAAGCAGGCGATCGACGGCGTACATAACCAGGAACAAGCGGTACATGAGGTCAACGACCGGTTTTTAATCGGACAAGCGGACGTTTCCGAAGTAATGATCACAGCCAATCAGGCGCACTTGACGCTGCAACTGGCCACCCAGGTCCGCAACAAAGTGATCGAATCCTACCAGGAAATCATGCGGATGCAGCTATAAAAGCAAGTTGGTCAAGCATAGCAATTGGGTGAGGTGACAGTGTGAAAGAGAAATTCGCCCAATATCGTGAGCGAGGGGCACAATATTGGAATCAGTTCGGAAAGACCCAGAAAATCGTTTTTATCGCAACCATCGGCATTTTGCTGTTGACTGCGATTTTACTGATTATGATCTTTTCCAGAACCGAGTACGAGCTTGCTTTTCAGGACTTGAATTCGGCAGATGCCTCCGCAATTATCGAACATTTGGAAGCCAGCGGCATCCCCTATAAGCTGGGGGGAGCGGGGACGACCATCTCCGTGCCGGCTGCAGACGCATCCCGCGTCAAGGTGGACGTCGGATCGCAAGGCTTGGTGCAGAATGGATCGATCGGGTTCGATGCATTCGGAGACAGTTCTTCAATGTTCGGCCGCACGGATAATGAATTCGATGTGATGTATCGGAATGCGCTAAACGGCGAAATTCAGGGCTTGCTTAACAGCATGCAAGGCGTGCAGCGATCCAATGTGATTGTCAACCTTCCCAAGGAGAGCGTATTTGTCAATATCAGCGAGGCCGAACGGGCATCCGCTTCGGTTGTCATTACGTTCAAGCCGGGCTTTCGCCCGACGCAAAGCGAAATCGACGGTTATTTCAACCTCGTCAAGACGTCCGTTCCGAATCTGGGCGTCGAAGACATTACCATGACCAGTCAGGAAGGCGATTTGTTCGCTTCTTCCGAAATTACGGGCAACAGTTCCGGCACGTCGCAAGGCGTCGAAGCGCAGTTCCAAATTCAACGCAAATACGAAAGCGAGATTCGTCGTAACATCCAGCAGTTTTTAGGCAGCTTTTACGGCTCGGAAAATGTGGTCATCAGCGTGGCAAGCAGTTTGAATTTTGACCAGAAAAGCACACAGGAAATGCTGGTGCAGCCACTGGCCGACAACAACAATAACGGCATCATCATCAGCGAATCCGAGACAAGCAGCATCAGCTCCGGCTCGCAAGGGCAGGTCGGAGGCGTCGCGGGCACAGGCGAAACGGACGTGCCGGGCTATCAGGCAACGGACGGCGCAACCTCGAGCAGCTCGGAGGAAACGTCGCGTACCCGAAATTACGAAGTGAGTCGAATCACAAACGAAATTGTTTCCGGACCTTTTGTCGTCAAAGATTTGTCGATCAGTGTCGGAATTCCGCTAACCGCGTCTGCGGCGGATGTCGGAACCGGGACCGAAGGGGGTTCCGGAAGCACAGAAGACCAGTTGACGGCTTGGCTGACCTCGCTCGTGCGCTCACAATTGGCGGATTCGGGACAGAATGTCAATGATGCGGAGCTCATGAAGCAAAAGGTGACGGTCATCGCCCAGCCGAGCGTTACTTCGCAGCCGAGCGTGTCGGTTGCAGGATTGTCGTGGCCGTGGGCAATCGGAATCGGCTTAGGCATATTGGCCCTGGGCGGGGGCGCGGCTTATGTCGTGATGCGCCGCCGCAAGCAAGCCAGACTCGAAGAAGAGACCGAGTTGCTGGAGACGCAAGCCAAGGTGGAGTACCCGACAATCGATCTGGACAATATGTCCAACGAGAACCAAGCACGCAAGCAATTGGAGCAGCTTGCCAAGAAAAAGCCCGAGGAATTTGTCAATTTGCTCCGGACTTGGCTAGTGGACGAATAGAGGTGGGTGTAGATGGCGAACACGATGCAAGGACTTTCAGGACGTCAAAAAGCGGCCATTTTGCTCATCACGCTGGGCCCGGAAGTGTCTGCGCAAATTTTCAAGCATTTGCGCGACGACGAAATCGAGCAGTTGACGCTTGAGATTGCAAATGTGCGCAAGGTCGAGAGTTCCGACAAGGAAACGATCTTAGGTGAATTTCATCAGATTTGCATGGCGCAGGAATACATCTCGCAAGGCGGCATTGTGTACGCCAAAACGATCCTGGAGAAGGCGCTGGGCGAACAGCGCGCCTTGAGTGTGATCAATCGCCTGACCGCTACTTTGCAGGTCAGACCGTTTGACTTCGCGCGCAAGGCCGATCCGAGCCAAATCTTGAATTTTATCCAAAACGAAAATTCACAAACGATCGCACTCGTGCTTTCTTACTTGCAATCCGAACAATCCGCAGCTATATTGTCGTCGCTGCCGCAGGACAAGCAGGCGGATGTGGCGCGGCGCATTGCCATTATGGACAGTACTTCGCCGGAGGTCATCTCACAGGTGGAGCGCATACTCGAGCAGAAGCTGTCTTCGACCGTTACACAAGATTACACCATCGCGGGCGGTATTGAATCAATCGTCCAAATTTTGAATGGTGTCGATCGCGGCACGGAGCGCACCATCCTCGATTCGCTGGAGATCCAGGACCCTGAACTGGCGGAAGAAATCAAAAAACGCATGTTCGTGTTCGAGGATATCGTCAATATCGACAATCGTTCGATTCAACGCATCATTCGCGATATCGACAACGCCGATCTGCAGCTGGCACTGAAGGTGGCAAGCGAAGAGGTGCGCGATGCCATCTTCCGGAACATGTCCAAACGGATGTCGGAGACGTTCAAGGAAGAGATGGAATACATGGGGCCGGTGCGGCTGCGTGATGTAGAAGAGGCACAGACGCGGATCGTCGCGACGATCCGCAGGCTGGAAGAGTCCGGCGAAGTAATCATCGCCCGCGGCGGAGGAGATGATATCATTGTCTAATCTGTTCAAGGCTACGCGCGTCATCTCCATGGAGGAGCTCAAAAAGCTGCAGTGGGATAATCGATACGCGGCATCCGCTGCAGAGACGGACGATGAGCCTGCCGAGGCGCAAGGGCCGGACGCCGAAACGCTCTCGATGCGCGATCGGATTCTCGGTGATGCCGAGTCCGTGGCGACCGAGCGGATCGAGCAGGCCGGCCGTCAGGCGGAGCAGCAGCTGGCCGAGGCGCGGGAACAGATCGAGCAATGGTGGGCCGACAAGCGAGCCCAAGACGAGGATATGGAAGCCACTGCCAAACACGAGGGCTATGAGCAAGGACGCGAGGAAGGAATTGCACAGGGAGAGGCCGAAAATGCAGCGAGCTGGGAAGCCTCCCTCACGGAATCGAGACAACTCCTGGAGCAAGCCCGCCGAACGCGCGAGCAGATCATTCAAGAGGCCGAGCCTTTTTTGCTCGAGCTGAGCTGCGCAATCGCCGCAAAAATCATCGGCCGCGAACTGGAGCAGGATACGTCCCTCGCTCTGGAGCTGATTCGAAAGTCGCTCGCGCGCAGACATGAGCAAGGCCTCATTACGGTGTGCGTCGCCCCTTCGCAGCTGGCGTTCGTACAAGCCGCGCGCGACGAATTGGCGGCCGTGGTCGATTCGCAGGCGCAGCTGCAGATCCTGCCCGACGCTGCTATTCAGGATCAGGGCTGTGTCATTCGGTCTGCATATGGCAGCATTGACGCGCGCATCGACACCCAGCTGGAAGAAATCAAGCGCGAGCTGATGCAGCTGGCGCTGCAGCAAGCGGAAGGAGGCGAGCCGGATGAGCCTACCACCGCTTGATATTCGCCGCTATACGGAGCACTTGCGCACGCTCGATCCGATCCGTGTCAACGGTAAGGTGACGCAGGTGATCGGCCTCACGGTGGAGTCGGAAGGACCGGATGCAAGTGTAGGCGATGTATGCGACATCTACCCGGCCAAATCGGCGAAGCCGCTCAAAGCGGAGGTAGTCGGATTCCGGGACAACAAAGTCATCCTGATGCCGCTTGGCAATCTGCAATCCATCGGACCGGGTTGCGACGTCGTCAGCACAGGCAAGCCGCTGACTGTGCAGGTGGGCTCGGAGCTGCTCGGCAAGGTATTGGACGGACTGGGTCAGCCGCTGGACGGCACCAGGCTGCCGGTGCGCATGCCGCATTATTCGACCACCAGCGCGCCCTCCAATCCGCTGCTGCGCCCGCGTGTCAAGTCGCCGCTGAGCATCGGCGTGCGGGCAATCGACGGCTTGCTCACGGTGGGACAAGGTCAGCGGGTCGGCATCTTCGCCGGCTCCGGCGTCGGCAAGAGCACGCTGCTCGGCATGATTGCGCGCAATACGTCGGCGGATGTCAATGTCATCGCATTAATCGGCGAACGCGGACGCGAAGTGCTGGAATTCATTGAAAAAGATCTCGGACCCGAAGGTCTGGCACGCTCGGTGGTAGTCGTGGCGACCTCCGATCAGCCGGCGCTGATTCGGATGAAGGGTGCGTTAATCGCTACTACGATCGCCGAATTTTTTCGTGATCGCGGGCTCAACGTCATGCTGATGATGGATTCGGTCACGCGCTATGCCACGGCGCTCCGCGAGGTCGGCCTGGCCATCGGCGAGCCGCCGGCGACACGGGGCTACACGCCGTCGGTGTTCGCCGAGCTCCCCAAGCTGCTTGAGCGCGCAGGGACGGGCCCCAGCGGGTCGATCACGGCCTTTTACACGGTGCTGGTCGACGGCGACGATATGAACGAGCCGATCGCCGACGCCGTAAGGGGCATCCTGGACGGACATATTGTACTCAGCCGGGGGCTTGCGTACAAGGGGCATTTTCCGGCCATCGACGTGCTCGCCTCGGTCAGCCGGGTCATGAAGGATATTGTGCCGGGCGACCAGCAAAAAGCGGCGGAAGAGCTGAA
Source organism: Paenibacillus sabuli (assembly GCF_014705605.1). Classification (GTDB taxonomy): domain Bacteria; phylum Bacillota; class Bacilli; order Paenibacillales; family Paenibacillaceae; genus Paenibacillus_D; species Paenibacillus_D sabuli. The sequence goes on along the minus strand of NZ_JACXIZ010000014.1, from coordinate 201,702 downwards.
GCGACTGTTGGCGACTTATCGCGAATCCGAAGATCTCATCAATATCGGCGCCTATCAGAGCGGCTCCAACGTCGAGATCGACCAGGCCATCGCCGCTTACGGTTCGATTCGCGCCTATATGATGCAGCGCACGGACGAGAAGGTGAGTTACAGCGAAGCCAAGCAACGGCTGCTGATTGACTTTTATAGGAGTTGATGCAGAATATGGCGGCTTACCGGTACCCGTATCAAAAAATCGTCGATCTTAAAAAAAACGAAAAGACGCAGGCTGAATGGGGGCTGGCGGAAGCTAACGCACAGTTGAGCGAGGTCGACGGCGCGCTGCAGCAGCTGCGGCAGGAGCGGCTTCGCTGGTACGATACGCTCTCCCAAGCTGCGGGGCGCTCGGTGTCGCTCTCGGAGCTGCGGACTTATCAGCAGTACTTGGAGCATCTCGATCAATGCATCGCCCGCAAGCTGGAGGCCGTGCGCGAAGCGCAGGCGGCCGTGGCCAAGCGGCAAGATGCGCTTGCTCTGAAAGCGAAGGATGAGAAAGTATGGCAGAAGGCGCGCGAGCAATCGCTGCTGAAATTTACGCAATTTCGTCTGACACAAGAGCAAAACGAGCTCGATGAATTGGCCAGCGTGCGGCATGCGCGCTGAGTCCGGAGCGATAAGAATGACCCGCGCATGGAGGGGATACGCTTGAGCGAGTTGGAAGGAGAAAGAAGCTACAGCGGTCTGGAGCGCACGATGTTTTTCATCACGCCGATTTTGTTCACGCTGGTGCTGCTGGGCGCCCTGCTCCTGATCTTCAATACCGGCCTGAGAGAAAAGGTGCTCGATATCGGGAGCGGGATTCCTGTGATCGGCGGGCTGTTCCCCGCTCCGCCGGCGGAGGAGAACGAGGTCGACGACAATGCGCTGCGCTCGACCAATCTGACTGCAAAGATTGAAGAGCTGGAAGCCGCGCTTGCCGGCAAGGAATCGGAGCTCTCCGCCTTGCAGTCGACCGGACAAGAGCAGGAGCAGACCATTGCGGAGCTGCAGAGCGAGCTGGAGCAGCTCACCCTGACCTCGGAGGAGGCGCAATTGAGCGAGGACGAATACGAGGCGCATATCAAGAGCCTGGCCTCGATGTATACCCAGATTACGCCTAGCCGCGCGGCGCCGATCCTGGAGAGCATGGAGCTCGAGGAGATTGCTTTGCTATTCGGCGCGATGCGGCCGGAGGATCGCGTGCGAATCATGGAGCGCATGAATCCTGAAACGGCTGCCGCGGTCACGCTGAAAATGAAAGACATGACCCCGGTAGCCAATCAGCAGTTGGCCGCGCTTCAGGCGCGCATCGACAAATTGGAGGCCTCTCCCGCGCCTTCCTCGAGCGCGATGGACGAAACCGAGCTGAGTGCGACGTTCTCGAGCATGAATCCCGAGAGCGCCGGCAAGCTCCTGCTGGAGATGGCCAAGTTAAGTCAGGCCAAGGTGTTGCGTATTTTGAACGCCGTCAACAGCGGCGCGCGCTCGCAAATTTTGGCGGCGATGAGCGAGGCGGACGAAGCTTTGACGGCTCAGTTGGCATCGAAGTTGACGCCGGGCGCTTGATTGGCCGGCATGCGAAAGGAGGTGAAATGATGCAAATGAATCAGTTGATGAGCCTGATTTCGGGCAATACTTCTTCGACGCCGGTGCATGCAATGACGAGCGGCGGATCGGAATCCGGTCAAGCCTTTGCGCAAGTGCTGCAGCAGCTCGGCAAGCTGTCGTCCGGGGAGGCGCGGCCGCTATCCGAGCTGGCGCTCGCGGCGTCAGCTCGTCCGGGCATCCCTAGCGCGCTGCTGCAGGCGTTGGCCGGACACTCAGGCGCCGAACAATGGATGGAGCAGCTCGACAAATTGGAAGCTCTGCTGCAAAGCGAGGATGCAGGCGGCCCGGATCTCGCACCGCTCGATGAAGCCGAGCAGCAGGAGCTGCTGGTGATGGTGGATGAGATGATCCGCATGCTCGTACAGACGCAGACGCAAGCATCCGCGTCCTCGATGATGGAGGCAGACGGCACACCGGAGCTGGAACAGACGCTATCCAAGCTGGCCACGCTTCTGACCGAAGCCGCGCTGGCTGGAGCTGGATCGCCCGGCTTGCATGATCGGTCGGTCGCTGTCGGCGAGGATAGCATGACTTCGGCGGCTGCCGAGCCGCGTCAAGGGGCTACGCTCAAGCAAGAGCTGCTCCAGGCGGTCCAACAGCTGCGTGCCGAGCTGGTCCAAGGCCTGGAACCTGCGGCGGAGCAAAAATACGGACCGCTCCTAGAACGGCAGCTCGCAGCGTTGACGGCGCTCGTAAGCGGAAAGCGGGCCGATAGCGCCTTGCCGACCGGTCTTGCGGTCGACATGGAGTCGGAGCTGGATCTGAAGGGCGGGACGCTCCAAGTCGTGACGCGCTCTGCAAGCGGGGCGCAGGACCACCTGCTGAAGCTGAGCCATTCGTTGTTGTTCCGGCCAGAATGGACGGTGCAAGCCGTCGGAGAGCGAAAGACGCAGACCGGTGGCGAGGCACTGCCAGAGGACTCGGCTTTCCCGGCGCCTGCGGCAGCCGCCGCTGTGCTGCCGGATACCGGCAATAAGGCGCCGCAGACGTCTCGACTGGTCTTCAGTCAGCCGGTGCCTATCCAGCAGTTCGCCGAGACGATGACGGGAATGCTGATCAAGCAGTTTCGCACTTCCGGCGGTCAAGGCACGACGGAGGCGCGATTGACGCTTCACCCGGAGCAACTGGGCGAGGTGAACATCCGGATCACGCTCCACCACGGCCAATTGACCGCACAAATTATGGCGGACAACAGTATGGCCAAAGACATGCTGGAGAGCCAACTGTCCCAGTTGCGCTCAGCGTTGCAGCAGCAAGGATTGCAGGTCGATCGCCTGGAGGTGTCGCAGCCGCAGGCGCACGCGCAGAGCGAGCTTGGCGGCCGTCAGCCCGGGTCTCAGCGCGAGCAGCAGTCCGAGCACCGGCACAATGAATCCGCCTCGGGCGGCGAGAGCCGATTCGACAGCGAGCTGAATGAGATCAGCGAGCAGCTCGGCCTGGATGGCCTGGGCTACGGCCGGACTGTCAATGTGACGGCTTAGGCCGCTACCAACAAAACAGGACGGAGGTGATGCGGAAGTGGCAAGCACATCGATAGGCACAAACGCCGTATGGCCGAACTATCATTCGTCGAACGTCCTTAAAACGGCCGAGAAAACGAATAGCGATACGCTCGGCAAGGATGATTTTTTGAAAATTCTGGTTACACAGCTTCGTTATCAGGACCCGATGCAGCCGCTGCAGGACCGGGAGTTCATCGCTCAGATGGCCCAGTTCACGTCGGTGGAGCAGCTTATGAATATGGCCAGTGAAATGACGCTAATGCGCCAAAATCTCGGCACTGCCTCCAGCATGATCGGCAAAACGATTCAATGGATGGAGCTCAACGAGAGCACCGGGCAAACGGTGATGAAGAGCGGAGTCGTCGATTCGATTGTTGTCAGCGAAGGCGTGCAGTACGCCACAGTGGGCGAGACGGCCATCCCCGTAGAAGATATCATTTCCATTGCGGAAGCGGCTCCTGAAGGAGACGGCGACGAAGAAACGTCGCCGGTCGAAGAGCCTTCCGAAGATGACGGTGTGGACGACGGCGGTGCCGAGGATGACGACGGGGCGGTAGAAAATGGCTGATGCTATGCAGATCGGGCGATTGTATCACGGACCTTCGACGCCGATCGGTGCGCGCAAATCATCCGATTCGACACGGCAGGAGACGTCTTTTCGGGAGATGCTCAACGATCGTGTGCTTAAGTTTAGCCACCATGCCGAGGTGCGGATGCGGCAGCGCGGCATCGAATTACAGCCGGAGCAGCTAACGCGCATTGCCAGCGCAATTGACGAGGCGGAGGCCAAGGGCGCGAAGGATTCGCTCGTCATGTTCAGGGACGTGGCGATGATCGTCAATGTGCCGAGTCGTACCGTGGTTACTGCGCTGGAAGGCAAAGCCGCTCAGGGCAACGTGTTCACCCAGATTGACAGTGCAGTTATCGTAACCTGAACATACTGGCCGGACCGAACAGGAGGCTGGGACTGCGGACCGACTGAAGCAGTCCGACTATACCAACCAAAAGAAGGGTGAGGCGATCCATGATTAGATCCATGTACTCCGGTGTGTCCGGAATGAAAGGGTTTCAGACCAAACTCGACGTCATCGGAAATAACATTGCCAATGTGAACACCGTCGGCTTCAAGGCCGGGCGTGTCATGTTCAGCGACATCTTGAGCCAGACGGTCACAGGCGTCACGGCATCGGTCGACGGCGAGAGCGGCGGCATCAATGCCAAGCAGATCGGACTTGGCGTATCGGTGTCGGCGATCGATACGATTCATACGCCAGGCAGTGCAATGACGACGAATGTACCGACCGATATGCGGATCGACGGAGACGGCTTTTTTGCCGTAGCGCCGGGAGGAGACGTGGAGAATGTCTATTTGACGCGTGCCGGCAATTTCACGATGGACGGCAATCGTCAGCTGGTGACGGCGGAGGGATACTTCGTCCTTGATTCCGGCGGTGGAGTCATTCAGCTTGACGACACGGTGACGGCGTTCACGATTGCCAAAGACGGCACAATTATTGCGGTCAATGAGGACGGCACAAGCGAGGCGACCGATTTTCAGATCGGCGTAGTCAAAGTGACGAACCCTAGCGGCCTGGAGAAAATAGGCGGCAATATGTATCGCGTGACGCCGAATGCTCTTCCGGAAGGCGAGGAAATCGAATTTTTGGCGGCCAATGATCCGGAGCTGGGCACGGGCGCCATCATTTCCGGCCAGCTCGAAATGTCCAATGTCGACCTGACTTCCGAATTTACCGAAATGATCGTCGCGCAGCGCGGCTTCCAGGCCAATTCGCGCATCATCACGACATCCGACGAGGTGCTCCAGGAAGTTGTTAATTTGAAACGATAGAGCGACCGCAGGGGGCTGCTAGCCCCCTGACCGGCGGACTGGAGGAAGCCAAATGATTACGGTGACGCGTTTGAACGGAACGAAGGTGATGCTGAATGCCCTTTTGGTGGAGACCGTTGAAGAGGTTCCCGACACGCTGATCACGCTGACGACCGGGAAAAAATATTTGGCGTTGGAAAGCTCGGCCGAAATCGCCGAGCGCATCCAGTCGTATTTACGGACCATCGGCATTGTTTCGGCGGCGACGAGAACAGAGCAAACGGAGGGAACTTGATATGAAAAAAATGCTGCCGTGGATGATCACCATCTTGCTGGCTATTACGCTGATTGCGGTGGCGGCGGTCTATTTGTTTAACCAATTTTTTAATCCATCGCCCGGCAGCCAGACCGCAAGCACGGACAGCAGCATGGCGGCGAAGCCGCTGAGCGCCGACAAGCGCGTCGAGCTAACGGCCGAGCTCGCCGATATTCAAACGAACCTCGCGGATCCGAATACAATCATTGTGCTCGGGGTGGCGTTCCAAATGAATACGGCAAAGGCAAAGGAAGAATTCGACAAAATCAAAGAAATTCAAATTCGTCCAATCATCGTACGCACGCTCTCTGACCTGACGGAGGAGGAGCTGAAGGGCTCGGCCGGCAAGGACGCGTTGGCCGCGCAATTGATTAATTTGATCAACCCGGTCCTGCCGGAGGGCGGAAAAGTGACGAATGTTGCTTTTACGAATTATATCGTGACGCCGCTCTAGCCGGCAGCCGCGCATTTTCGGGGAACGAGAGGGGGGAGAAGGTTTGGTTGATGTATTGTCGCAAAACGAAATAGACGCGCTGCTCGCAGCGCTCTCCTCGGGCGAGATGGACGCGGAGGAGCTGAAAAAGGAAGAAACGCAGAAAAAAATCCGGGCATACGACTTTAAGCGCGCCGTCCGATTTTCCAAGGATCATATTCGCAGCTTAACGCGAATTCATGAAAATTTTGCGCGTTTCTTGACCACGTATTTTTCAGCCCAACTGCGTACCTTCGTGCAGATCAATGTCGTGCAGGTGGAGCAGCTTCCGTATGACGAGTTTATTCGGTCGATCCCCAAAATGACGATTTTAAATATTTTTGAGGCGGAGCCGCTGGAAGGGCGGATGGTGCTCGAGGTGCATCCGAACGTCGCGTACGCGATGCTTGATCGCATGCTGGGCGGTCAAGGCAACGCGCCGTCCAAAATCAATGCCCTGACGGAAATTGAAACGACGGTGATGGAGCGCATTTTTAGCCGGGCCTTCGATAGCCTGCAGGAAGCCTGGAAAACGGTGATTGACATCTCCCCGCGACTGGAAGGGATGGAAACGAACCCGCAATTTATGCAAATTGTGTCGCCGAATGAAACGATTGCGCTGATTTCGCTCAGCACTAAAATTGGCGAGACGACCGGTATGATTAACCTTTGCATCCCGCATGTTGTCATTGAACCGATCATGTCTCGCTTGTCGGTGCATCATTGGTTTGTTTCACAGAAAAAAACGCGCGCTCCGGAAGAAATTGAAATTTTGGAAAACCGGGTCAGCAAGGCGAAGCTGCCTTTGGTGGCGGAGCTCGGGACCTCCTCGCTCACCATACGGGAATTCCTCGGTCTGAACATAGGGGACGTCATCAGTCTGAACAAGCAGGTCGATCATGGGCTGAAGATTCGCGTCGGAGACCGGCTCAAGTTCATCGGAAGCCCTGGCTCTGTCAAGGACAGAATGGCCGTGCAAATCGACGAAATTGTCAGTGAAGGAGCGGAAGAAGATTATGACGAGTAAAGACTACCTGTCTCAGGAAGAGATTGACGCGTTGCTGCGCCAATCCGCAGGCGAGTCCGAAACGGCGCAGAATGGCGGCGGCAATAGCGGCGATTTCTCGCCCGAGGACTACGTGGACACCATGGAGAAAGACGCGCTTGGCGAAATCGGCAATATTACCTTTGGAAGCGCGGCTACGGCATTGTCGACCCTGCTCGGAAAAAAAGTAGATATAACGACTCCCGAAGTATCGGTCATCCACCGCGAAGAGCTCGAGCGCGAGTTTCCGAAGCCGCATGTTGCCGTTCATGTCAGCTACGTAGACGGCTTCCAGGGCATCAATTCGCTTGTCATTCGTACCCGGGATGCCCAGGTAATCGCCGATTTGATGCTAGGCGGGGAAGGGATGGTCGACGAAAATCAAGAGCTTAATGAGATTCATGTGAGCGCCGTTCAAGAAGCGATGAACCAGATGATGGGTTCTTCCGCCACCTCCATGTCTACAATTTTCAATCGGCTGGTCAACATCTCGCCCCCCGCCATCAATATTTTGGATGTGCATAACGGCGAGGGCGTCAATAGCTTGCCCCCGGTGGATGTATTCATCAAAATCGCGTTCAATTTAAAAATTGGCGATTTGATCGATTCCACAATTATGCAGCTGCTCCCGGTTTCCTTTGCCAAGGATATGGTCGCAACGTTGATGGGCGGCGTTGCCGAAGAGCCGCCGGCTCAAAGCGCCGCGCCTCCGGTGTCCGAAGCGCCTGCCGCCGCGGCTCCGCCAGCAGCGCCGCCAGCGCCGGAACCGGCCGCCGCGGCCTCGATGGGGCAGACGCCGATGGCCGAAGCGCGACCCGTCCAGGATGGTGAGGCGCAAGGGCCGAATACATACGGAGGAACACCTGGTCGCAACATTAACGTGCAACCCGTCCAATTCGCCAATTTTCAGGGCGCGCCTTACGTGCAAGCGGATGATACGAACTTGAATTTATTACTCGACATTCCGCTTAGAGTCACTGTAGAATTAGGGAGGACTCAGAAGCAGATCAAGGAAATACTTGAACTCTCCCAAGGCTCGATCATTGAACTCGACAAGCTGGCTGGCGAACCTGTTGACATTCTGGTCAACAATAAGCTGATTGCCAAGGGCGAGGTCGTCGTCATCGACGAGAACTTCGGTGTTCGCGTGACGGATATCGTCAGCCAATGGGATCGAATCCAAAAACTACAATAACATCCTGGGAGGAAAGAGAAAGATGGCAAACCGCATTCTGATTGTAGACGACGCAGCATTCATGAGGATGATGATTCGTGACATCCTAACAAAAAATGGGTACGAAGTCGTAGGTGAGGCGCAGGATGGCGCGCAGGCGGTAGAAAAATACAAGGATTTGAAACCCGATTTGATCACGATGGATATTACAATGCCTGAAATGGATGGCATCACGGCTCTGAAGGAAATCAAAAAAATGGACGGCAACGCCAAAGTCATCATGTGCTCCGCAATGGGACAACAGGCGATGGTCATCGACGCTATCCAAGCCGGCGCCAAAGATTTTATCGTTAAACCTTTTCAGGCCGACCGTGTTATTGAAGCGATCAAGAAAACACTTGGCTAAAGCCGCGTTGCGGAGCAGTTGTGCGGCAGGAGCCTTGCTCTTATCCGGCCTGGCGCTAGCCGGAGTCGCGCGTGCGAGCACGGGAGACGAGAGCGGCCTGGCCGGCAACTCCCAGACCCCTGCCGAGCTTATTCCGGATGATAATTTTATCGGCAGCGTCGTGTGGGTCATCGTGGCGCTGGCGATCGTCATCGTCCTGATCATCGCACTGATCAAATTTTTGGCCCAGCGCAGCCGTATGTTCGGGCTGAACCGATCGATACGCACACTCGGCGGTGTCGGCGTGGGGCCGAACAAATCGCTGCAAGCGGTCGAGATGGGAGGACGCATCTATATCGTCGGTGTCGGCGAAAATGTGACGCTCATTGATCAGATCCGCGACGAGCAAGAGGTGCAGGCGATGATTGCTGCCCTGGAGATCCAATCCGGGCGAAGCGGACCAGGTCTATTGGACAGGTTCAAAAGGCGCAAGACGGAAGACCCGGGAACCGAGCCGTGGCAGTCGTCCTCGACCTCGTTTGAATCGCTTCTTCAGGACAAGTTGGACCGGCAGGCGCGCAGCAAGCGCGAGATCGAAGCCGCGCTGCGAGAGTCAAAACAAACGGATGTGGACGAATGAACAAGAAATTTGCCTGGATGCTGATGCTGCTGGTCATGGCGCTGGGCATGCTCGCGCCGGAGATTACATACGCCGAACCGCTGCCGAACATCAACATTGAGATCGGCAACGGCGACGAGCAGGCCGGCAGTTCGGCGCTATCCTTGTTGCTGCTCATCACCGTGCTGAGCATCGCCCCGGCGATCCTGGTGCTGATGACCAGCTTTACGCGGATCGTCGTGGTGCTCGGCTTCGTACGCACGTCGCTGGGAACCAATCAGATGCCGCCTACGCAGGTGTTGGTCGGTCTGGCGCTGTTTTTATCGTTGTTCATCATGGCGCCTACGCTGTCCGCAGTCAACGATGCCGCGCTGCAGCCGTATCTTGACGGCGAATTGACGCAGACCGAGGCATTCGCCGAAGCCGCCGTGCCGATGAAGGAATTCATGATCGTGCATACGCGCGAAAAAGATTTGATGCTGTTCATGGAATATACCGGCGCCGAGCGACCGGAGAGTGTGCAGGATGTGCCGATCACGGTGCTGATCCCGGCCTACGTCATCAGCGAGCTAAAAACTGCGTTTCAGATGGGCTTTATGATTTTCATCCCGTTTTTGATCATTGACATGGTCGTGGCAAGCGTACTGATGGCGATGGGGATGATGATGCTGCCTCCGATCATGATTTCGCTGCCGTTCAAGGTGCTGCTGTTCGTGCTCGTAGACGGCTGGTATCTGGTCGTGAGATCGCTGCTGCTGAGCTTCAACCCTTAGCGATACGAAATTGGGAGGAGGACGGCGATGAGCTCGGATTTTATTATCGGACTTGCCGGACAAGCGGTGCTGACCACCCTCAAGGCGAGCGCGCCGATGCTGATCCTCGGTTTGCTTGTCGGTCTGATTGTAAGTATTTTGCAAGCGACCACCCAAATTCAAGAACAGACGCTGGCTTTTATACCAAAAATCGTCGCAGTTATGCTGGCTGTGCTCTTATTTGGGCCCTGGGTGCTCAATACGCTGGTCGATTTTACGTTCAATCTGCTCAACAACTTACATAATTACATCGGATAGGCTGTGAATCGATGGAATTATTTTTGCAAGCCGTTCCTATTTTTTTGCTGATATTTTGTCGAATTACATCCTTTTTCGTCGTAGCGCCGGTGTTTTCCACGCGCGGCGTGCCGACGATGTTCAAGATCGGGCTCGGTTTTTTTGTATCCTTGCTCGTCTACCTGGTATACGGCATTCATGAGACTGTCGTGCCGGACGTGCAGTATCCGCTTTTCATTATTCGCGAAATATTGGCCGGCCTGCTGCTCGGTTTCGTAGCCTACATGTTTTTCACCGTCGTGCAAACGGCGGGGTCATTCATCGATATGCAGATGGGCTTCGGCCTGGCCAACGTCATCGATCCGATGACCGGAACCACCTCGCCGCTGCTCGGTAATTTCAAGTTCATTATCGTCGTCCTGCTTTTTTTGACGATGAACGGCCATCACTTGCTGCTGCTTGGTATCATGCGCAGCTACGACTGGCTGCCACTGTCGAATACGTTGTTCGGCCGCATTTACGAAGGCAGCGTTACGGAATTTTTGGCGGTGACCTTCGGATATACCTTTATGCTGGCGCTTCAACTGGCCGCTCCGCTCGTGGTGGCGATGTTTTTGACGGATGTGGGACTCGGCTTTTTGGCCCGGGTAGCGCCCCAATACAATGTATTCGTCATTGGGATTCCGCTCAAAATTCTGGTTGGCTTCCTGCTGCTGATGCTGCTGATGCCGGGGTTCGCCGTGTTGATCGGCGAGTTGTTCGAGCGTATGTTCGGCGCCATGGACGATGTGCTGCGCTTGATGGCCCAGCCGTCCGCAGAGATGGGGGGAACGCCGTGAACAAGCATCGTTATTCGGTTGATCTGCAGATGTTCGCGCAGGAAAAAACCGAGAAAGCAACGCCCAAAAAGAAGCAGGAGTCGCGCAAAAAGGGCGAGGTTGCGAAAAGCATGGATGTGCCTGCGGCGGCCATATTGTTTTTTACGTTTTTGAGCTTTTTGCTGTTGGGCGGTTTTTACAAGACGCATTTGCTGAGCCTGTTCGGCAACGCTTTGGAGGACATGCTGACGATGCAGCTCAGCGCCGGCAATGTGCACCGCTTGTTCAGCGACATCGTTCTCCAGTGGTTATTGCTGATCGCGCCGTTTTTTCTGATTACCATTATTATCGGCATCGTCGGCAATTATGTGCAGATCGGCATGCTGTTTACCGGCGAGCCGCTCAAGATGAAGCTATCCAAACTGGACCCGATCAAGGGCGCCAAAAATATTTTTTCGACGCGGGCGCTGGTCGAATTCGCCAAAAGCATTCTGAAGCTGATCGTTGTCGGTCTCATTGTCGCATGGACGCTGTGGAACGAGCATGAACGCATTTTGGCGCTCTCCTCGCTCTCCATCGAGCAGATATTCAGCTTTGCCGCCTCGTTGACCTTGCGGCTCGGCCTGTTGATCGGCGGCTTGCTGATTGTGCTGTCGGTGCTGGATTATATCTATCAGAAGTACGAGTATGAAAAAAAGCTGCGCATGTCCAAGCAGGACATCAAGGATGAATTCAAAAAAACCGAGGGCAACCCGCTCATCAAGAGCCGCATTCGCGAGCGTCAGCGCAAAATGGCGCTGCAGCGGATGATGCAGGAGGTGCCCAAAGCGGATGTCATCATTACGAACCCGACTCACTTCGCCGTCGCGCTGCAGTATGACGGCACCAAAATGGAGGCTCCGGTCGTCCTGGCAAAGGGGATGGATTATATCGCGCTTCGCATCAAGGAGATTGCCAAGGAGCATGACATCGTGACGATGGAAAATAAGCCGCTGGCACGGGCGCTGTACGAACGCGCCGAAATCGGGGACGCGGTGCCGACCGATCTGTTCCAGGCCGTGGCCGAGGTGCTGGCGTACGTCTATAAATTAAAACGGCGTGTCAAATAAATTGGGACGAGGGGGGGAGAGCGCATGAAAATCAAGGATTTGGCGATATTGATCGGAATTATCGGCATCGTGCTCATGATGGTCATTCCGGTGCCGATTCCGCTGCTCGACGTGCTGTTGATCATCAACATATCCGCGGCCGTCATGATTTTGCTGATTGGGATGAACACGCAAAATGCGCTCGACTTCTCGATCTTTCCCGCCGTGCTGCTCATTACGACGCTCTTCCGATTGGCGCTTAACGTCTCCTCGACGCGCAATATTCTGTCCGAGGCCAGGGCAGGGCGGGTCATCGAGACCTTCGGACAATTTGTAGCCGGCGGGGAGATCGCAATCGGCTTTATCGTATTTTTGATCCTCGTTGTGGTGCAGTTCATCGTCATCACGAAGGGCTCCGAGCGGGTCGCCGAAGTAGCGGCGCGCTTTACACTCGATGCGATGCCGGGCAAGCAGATGAGCATCGACGCCGATCTCAACGCCGGACTGATCAATGAGCAGCAGGCCCGGGAGCGGCGGCAGACGATCGAACGCGAGGCCGATTTTTACGGCGCGATGGACGGCGCCAGCAAGTTCGTCAAAGGCGACGCAATCGCTTCGATCATCATCTTGTTCATCAACTTGATCGGCGGCTTCATCGTCGGGATGGCCGTGCATGGGATGCCGTTCAGCGATGCGCTAGGCACGTATTCGATCCTGACGATCGGCGATGGCCTCGTGAGCCAGATTCCGGCGTTGCTGATCTCCACGGCAGCCGGACTGATCGTAACCCGCGCCGCCTCCGAGGGCAACCTCGCGCATGATCTGAGCGGACAGGTGCTGCGCTACCCGAAGCTGTTGTATATCGTGGCCGGTACGGTGGCCATGCTCGGGCTTTTCACGCCGATCGGCCCGATGGCGACGTTGCCGATTGCGGCCATTCTGGCTTTCGCCGGATGGCGGCTGTCTGGGACGCAGGCACGGCTCATGCAGCAGGAAGAGCTGCTCGAGGAGGAGCAGCAGATCGAGGAGGTACGCAGCCCGGAGAGCGTGATCAGCCTGCTGCAGGTCGATCCGATCGAATTCGAATTCGGCTACGGGCTGATCCCGCTCGCAGATACGCAGCAGGGGGGGGATTTGCTGGATCGGGTCATCATGATCCGCAGACAATGCGCGCTAGAGCTCGGACTCGTCGTGCCGGTCATCCGGATTCGCGACAACATCCAGCTCAAGCCCAACGAGTACGTCATCAAAATCAAGGGCAACACTGTCGCCAGCGGCGATCTGCTGCTCAATCATTACCTGGCGATGAGCCCGGGCTTCGAGGACGATTCGATCGTCGGCATCGAGACGCAGGAGCCGGCCTTCGGCTTGCCCGCGCTCTGGATCGACGAGTCGATGAAGGAGAAGGCCGAGCTGTCCGGCTATACGGTGGTCGATCCGCCTTCGGTCGTCGCGACGCATCTGACCGAGGTCGTCAAAAAGCATGCCCACGAGCTGCTCGGCCGCCAGGAAACGAAGGCGCTCGTGGACAATCTCAAGGAAAGCTACCCGGCGCTCGTGGACGAACTGATCCCGTCTGTGCTCAGCATCGGCGACGTGCAAAAGGTGCTTGTCAAGCTGCTGAAGGAGAAAATCTCCATCCGCGATATGGTGACAATATTCGAAACCATGGCGGATCAAGGGCCTTATACCAAGGACCCGGACATCTTGACCGAATATGTGCGACAAGGCTTGTCCCGTCAAATTACGCATCAGTTCTCCGGGGGGAGCGAGCCGCTGCGGGTCATCACGGTGGGGCCTTCCATCGAGAAAAAAATTGCCGACGCGGTCCAGCAGTCCGATCAGGGCAGCTACCTGGCGCTCGACCCGGTTGCGACGCAGCAGATCTATCAGAAGCTGACCGAGCAAATTACGCGGCAGGTGCAATCCGGCCAACAGCCAATCGTGCTGGCATCGCCGACGATCCGCATGTACTTGCGCCAACTGGTCGAACGCACGATGCAGGATATCCCGGTACTCTCGTACAGCGAGCTGGAGCCTAGCGTGGAAGTGCAGAGCGTAGGAGTGGTGAATCTATGAAGGTCAAGCGTTATGTTGTCCAGGCAGTCCCGGATGCGCTCCCGCTCATTCGCAATGAGCTGGGTAAAAATGCGGTCATTCTGACTACAAAGGAGATCAGAGTCGGCGGCTTCCTCGGCATGTTCCGCAAGCGCAGGATGGAGGTGCTGGCCGCTTCGGAGGAAGAGGAGAGGCCGGTCAAGCCGAGGCCGCAGACGCTGAGCGTGGGCCGAGAGGCGGCTAAGCCAGCGGCACAGGAGCTGCTTCTCGCCCTGCAGGCCGATGCCGAGACCGGGCAGGCGCTGCCTCCGGTTGCCGCAGCCAAGGCGCAGCCTGCAGCGGGAACTCATCCCACTGCGCCGGATTCCGGCGCAGGTCAGCAAAAGCAGCTCATGGATGAAATACGCCAAATGAAACAAATGGTCGAAAAGCTCTCGCGCTTCCACAGCGAAGAATACGACGGCGCGGCGCTGCTGCTGCGCGAGCGTCTGGCGGCTCAGGAGCTCGAAGAGGAGTGGATCGTCAAGCTGCTGGAGGCCGTGACGCAAGACGAACGCTACGCTGCTGGCGGTAATGCGGCCGAGCTATGGGCGCTCGCAGCGAATCACTTGAGGGGGTGGTTGGCGCCATTATGCGGTGAGCCTAGCGCGCCGTCGGCTCGGGTCGTATATTTCGTCGGCCCGACCGGCGTCGGCAAGACGACAACCGTGGCCAAGCTGGCCGCAGAGCAGAAGCTGAAGCACCGTCGTAACGTCGGATTCATCACCTCCGACACGTATCGCATTGCTGCAGTCGATCAGTTGCGCACGTATGCGACGATCCTGGACGTCCCGCTGGAGGTGGTCTTCTCGCCGGCCGAGCTGTCCCGAGCGTTCAAGCAGCTTGAATCGTGCGAGATGATATTTATGGATACGGCCGGCCGCAATTTCCGCAACGAGCTTTACGTTTCCGAGGTGAACGCCCTGCTGCAAGCGAACGACGACAGCGAAACGTTTCTGGTGCTCAGCCTGACCGGAAGAACGCGGGACATGTCGGTCGTTGCGGATCACTTTGCCAAGTACGGCGTCGGCAAGGTCATCTTTACCAAGCGCGACGAGACCGATGCGGTCGGTGCGATCGCCAATATTATGCTGCGTCATCCGTATCAGACGGCGTACATCGGCTTTGGGCAAAATGTGCCGGACGACATCGAGGCGTTTGATCTCGAGCGCTACCTGAAGACGCTGCTGGGAGATCCGAGCGATGCTTGATCAAGCGCAGACGCTGCGCAAGCTGGTGGAACAAGAGCACGACGACACGCGACAGACGCGAATCGTCACGGTGACGAGCGGAAAGGGCGGGGTCGGGAAATCGAATTTCACCTTGAACTTCGCGCTTGCCCTGCGCCGCAACGGCCTGAAGACGCTCATCTTCGATGCGGATATCGGCATGGCCAACATTGATGTGCTGATGGGACGCTCGGCGGCCTACAGCGTCTATCATTTACTGAAGCGCGAAAAAACGGTCTGGGAAATCATTTCGGAGGGCCCGGAGGATGTTCACTTTATTGCAGGCGGCTCGGGTTTTCGCGATCTGCTCGATCTGCCCCAGACGGAGCTTGACTATTTCGAAGCCCAGATCGTCAAGCTGCAGGGGCACTACGATATCATCCTGTTCGATACGGGGGCCGGACTGTCGCGAGAAACTGTCAGCTTCATTGCGGCGGCCCAGGAGACGATTGTCGTCACGACGCCTGAGCCGACCTCCATTACCGATGCTTATGCTCTGATTAAAATGGTTGGCTCGATGCAGCAAGACGCTGCCTTCAAGCTGGTCGTCAACCGCACCACGGACGAGCGCGAGGGCAGACAGACTGCGGACCGCATTTCCTTGGTGGCCAGACAATTCCTGGAACTGGATATTCCGCTGCTCGGCACGATCCCCGACGATGCCAATGTAATGCGGGCGGTTAAGAAGCAATCGCCCTTTTCCATTGCCTTCCCGGCAAGCGGCGCTTCAAAGGCCGTGGCGGAGATCGCGCGAGGTTTTTTGAACAACGGTACAGCAAACGCACCGAACACCGGCGGTATTCGAGGGTTCATCCAGCGGATGCTCAAGCGGCGAGGCTAGCACGAGGCAGTAGAGGAGGAATATATCGTGGCACCTTATCGCGTCCTCGTGGTGGACGATTCCGCCTTTATGCGGAAAATTATTACGGATCTGATCGTTCGCAGCCCGAAGTTCAGCGTCGTCGCAACTGCCTCCACCGGAGCGGAGGCCATAGAGGCGCTGCTCAAATGGCGGCCGGATGTTATCACGATGGATCTGGAAATGCCCGAGCTCAACGGCCTGGAGGCGCTGAAGCGCATCATGCGCGTGAAACCGACACCGGTCATCATGCTGGCGGGAATCAGTGAAGACGGCACGAAGGAGACCATCAAAGCGCTTCAGCTTGGCGCATTTGATTTTATTCGCAAGCCGACCAGCGCAACGCATGTCGAAAAGCTCGGCCGGCTGCTGCACGAAAAGCTGCTGATCGCGGTCCAGACCAGTCATCGCCATCAAGCTTGGCGTATGGTGGACCCTACCATCTACCGGAGGCCGCTGCCGCTGCCCGAGCGCAAGCCGCTGCCGCCGCCAAAGGAAGCGCAGAAACCGCCTGCACCGCTGCCAGTAAAAAAAGAGCGGCAGCCTGCGAAGCCCCAGGCGGGCGCAGTGCCGCCGCGCAAGGAGAAGGCGCATACGGCAGCAGCGGAGGCGGGCCTGTCCGGCATATTCGAGGATATCGTAGCGGTGGGCACGTCCACCGGAGGTCCGCGGGCCCTGCATCAGCTTATCGCCTCGCTGCCGGCGCATTTTCCCGCACCGGTGCTGGTCGTTCAGCACATGCCCCCGAAATTCACGCGCTCGCTTGCGCAGCGCCTGGACAGCTTCAGCAAGCTGCGTGTGGTGGAAGCCTCGCAGGGTGAGCCGGTCTTGGCCGGCACGGTATACATCGCGCCGGGCGGCTACCATATGGCACTCGCGCAGGAGAGCAAGGGCTTTGCGATTCGTCTGACGGAGGATGCTCCGCGCGGGGGCCACCGGCCATCGGTGGATGTGCTCTTCGAATCACTGCTCCCGCATACGAGGCTCCGGCAGCATGCGGTCGTCATGACCGGGATGGGAAGCGACGGCTCGGCCGGGCTGCACGCGCTCACCAGGCGCGGGATCGCAACGGCGATCGCCGAAGCCGAACAGAGCTGCGTCGTCTACGGCATGCCGCGCGCGGCCGTCGAACGCGGCGGCGCGACCACGGTGCTGCCAGTGCATGAAATCGCCGCATATCTGGTGCGTGCGGTCCAGACCGGAAGAGAAGGTTGACAGGCGTCTATTTGACATAGGAGGTGTACGAGCATGGATATGAACGCGTATTTGTCAATGTTTATTGACGAATCCAACGACCATCTGCAAGCCCTCAACGAAAACCTGCTGAAGCTGGAGGGCAGTCCGAGTGATCTGGATATCGTACAGGTCATCTTCCGTTCGGCCCATACGCTGAAGGGAATGTCCGCGTCCATGGGCTTCGAGGATCTGGCTTCGCTCACGCACGAAATGGAGAATGTGCTCGATCTGGTCCGCAACGGCAAGCTTGCAATGGACAGCTTCATCTTCGACACCCTGTTCAAGGGACTCGATGCGCTCGAGACGATGGTGCAGGACGTGACGGCAGGCGGCAGCGGACAAGCGGACGTGTCCGCGATCGTGGCCGCTCTGAAGTCGATCGTAGCCGGCGAATACATAACGGAGGCCCCCGCCGCGGGGGCTTCGCAACAGCAAGCAGAAGGCGAAGCCGGCCTCAAGCTCGACGAATTCCAGACCTCGGTACTCAAGCAATCGATCAGCAGCGGTCATCATGTTTTTCATATTCAGGTCACCTTGCGCGAGGACTGCGTACTGAAGGCCGCCCGTGCCTATATGGTTTTCGATATATTGGAGCGAAACGGCGAGGTGGTCAAGTCGGACCCATCCGTTCAAGATCTCGAGCAGGCGGAATTCGACCAGAAATTCACGGTGTTCTATATCTCGCAGCTCGAGGCCGAGACGCTCAAAACCCATATCGAAGAGGTGTCGGAAATCGAGGGCGCGCAGGTCACGCTGCTGGACGAAGAATCGCTGGCCATGCTGTCGCGTCCCACTACCGTCGAGGCGGCCTCAGAGCCGAAAGCGGCGCAAGCGCAGCAAGCCGCCGCCGTGGAGGCGCCCGAGCGTCCGAGCGCGCCGGTCACAGCAGGAGGCGCCGCTGGCAATGTGACGCGGACGATCCGGGTCGATATCGAACGGCTCGACATGCTGATGAATCTGTTCAGCGAGATGCTGATCGACCGCGTGCGGCTCGAGCAGCTCGCCAGCGAGATCAAGCGCAACGATCTCACCGAGACGGTCGAGCATATGGCCAGAGTCAGCGCGGACCTGCAAAGCATCGTGCTCAAGCTGCGCATGGTGCCGGTGGAATCGGTATTCAATCGCTTCCCGAGAATGGTTCGCGACGTTGCCAAATCGCTCAATAAAAAAATCGATTTGATCATCAGCGGAGCCGACACCGAGCTGGACCGCACCGTCATCGATGAGATCGGCGATCCGCTCGTGCACCTGCTGCGCAACTCGGTCGACCACGGCATCGAATCGCTGGAGGGCAGGGCGGAGGCCGGCAAGCCGGAAACCGGAACGGTGCGTTTGCAAGCCTTCCACAGCGGCAATCACGTGTTCATCGAGATCGAGGACGACGGGCGCGGCATCGATCGCGACAAGGTGCTGGGCATCGCCATCCGCAACGGCGTCGTCGAGCAAAGCAAGGCGCAAACGCTGAGCGACGAAGAAGTCTATATGCTGCTCTTCGAGCCGGGTTTCAGCACTGCGGACAAGATTTCGGACATTTCCGGGCGCGGCGTCGGTCTGGACGTCGTCCGTTCCAAGATCATGTCGCTGGGCGGTCATGTCAGCGTTACCTCCGAGCTTGGGCGCGGCACCAAATTTTCAATTCAGCTGCCGCTCACACTTTCCATCATTTGGGCCATGCTGATCAAGCTCGGTTCGGAGAAGTATGCCATTCCGTTGACCTCCATCGTGGAGACGGCGATCGTCAAGCGCGAGCAGGTCAGGCATATTCACGGCAATCGCATGATTGAATTCCGCAACGCCATTATTCCGATCTTGTCGCTCAGCCGGATTCTCGAATCCCCGGATTTTGACGAGGAGAAGGAAGATGAGACCGAAATTGTCGTCATTCGCAAAGGCGACAAATGGGCGGCGATCATGGTGGACGAGTTTATCGGGCAGAGCGAGATCGTCCTGAAGCCGCTGGGTGATTATCTGAGCGGCACTCCGGCCATTTCCGGCGCCACGATACTGGGAGACGGCCAAGTAGCACTGATTATCGATCCGAACGCACTGATCAAATAAGGAGGGTTCAACGTGGGAGAAGAATTAAAGGTCATCGTTTTTGGGTTAGCCGATGAGGAATACGGCATTGAAGTCGACAAGGTCCAGACGATCGAGCGCATGATGCCGATTACGCGGGTCCCCAAAACGCCTTCTTTTATCAAAGGCGTCGTCAACCTGCGGGGCGTGGTCGTGCCGGTGCTCGATTTGCGCGGCCGTTTTAATTTGGAGTCCACCGAGACGACGGAAAATTCGCGGATCATCATCGTCGCCGTCAACGAGCTGGAGGTCGGCTTCATCGTCGACGCGGCCAACGATGTCATCGACATCGACACCGATTCGATTGACGCCCCGCCTGAAGTGGTCGGCGGCATCAAGGCCAAGTACCTGCGCGGCGTGGCCAAGCTTGGCAATAACCGGCTGCTCATTATGCTGAACCTGGCCGAGGTGCTGAACAAGGATGAAATCATCCAGCTCGAGCAGCTCGAGGCCTGACGGAAGATGCTGTTCAAGCGATCAGCCGCATTCAAGATGGATGTCCTCAAGGAAGTCGGCAATATCGGCGCGGGGAATGCGGCGACCGCGCTTGCCAAGCTGATTGACAAGCCGGTGGACATGCCGGTGCCGCAAGCGAGCCTGGTCGGCTTCGACGATATCGCCGATCGCGTAGGCGGGTCGGAGCAGGTCGTCGTGGCTGTGTTTTTGCGGGTAGAGGGCGATGTGCCGGGCAATTTATTCATCATTATCGACACCGATTCGGCCAACAAGCTGCTGCATCACTTGCTTGGCATTCGTGTCGTGCAAATCGGATTTTTTTCGGAGCTGGAGAGTTCCGCGCTAAGTGAGATCGGCAACATTTTGGCGGGCTCGTATCTGAGCTCGCTGGCCGACTTTACCAAGCTGTCGATGATGCCGACGGTTCCTTCGATGACGATCGACATGGCCGGCGCCGTGCTGACGAGCGGCTTGCTGCAGTTCGGGCAGATGGGCGACGACGCGCTGCTGATTGAGACGACCTTCCAGGAGAATGGCGAATCCATGTGCGGTCACTTTTTCTTCATTCCGGACCCGGAATCGCTTGAGCCGCTGTTTCGCGCGTTGGGAGTGCCGTTCGAATGACGGGGCAGACGGTGACCAAGGTCGCAATGGCGGATCTGAACGTGGCGGAAGGCGGCGCGCTATTAAAAACAACCGGACTCGGCTCGTGCGTCGGCGTAACCTTGTACGACCGCAAGACGAAGCTGGCGGGAATGGCGCATGTGATGCTGCCCGACTCTTCAATTGCCAGAGATGCGAACTTTAATATTGCCAAATACGCCGACACGGCGGTGCCGGAGCTGATTCACAGGCTGGTGGCTGCGGGAGCGACCAAGTTTCGGCTTGAGGCCAAGCTGGCCGGAGGCGCTCAGATGTTTGCCTTCTCCAGCCAGTCTGACGCGATGCGCATCGGACCGCGTAACGTAGAATCCTGCAAGCGGATTTTGCAGCTTCACACTATTGCGATCGCCGGCGAGGATACCGGCGGCAGTCACGGCCGCACGATCGAATTGGACAGCGGCACAGGCAAGCTGCTGATTCGAAGTGTGCAGTTCGGCATAAAGGAGTTGTAACACATGGTCGGTTCAATCCGTTGGAACCTGCTGCTTGGCTTGGCTGGCTTCGTCCTGATTCTGCTGTCTTCGATCGATTCCAACGGCTGGTCGCTGGCGCTGCTGCGCAGCGGCTACGGCTTTGCCGCCTTTTTTATCCTCGCTTTTGCGCTGCGGGTCGCGTTGTATATGCTCGTCGGCCCGCGCTCGGCGCCAGCTGTGGAACATGAGCCGCAAGCGCCGTCTGGCGAGGAGGATGAGGAAGACGGCAAGGGCCATCATTTCGACCACGTGACGCCGGATGACGAGCAAGATCTGATCGCGCTCGCACAGGAGCCCCAAAAGGGGGAAGCGCAGCGGCCAGCAGCCCAAACCGAGGATTTCCGCAAGCTGTCCCCGCCGAAGCTGGTCTCCACGCAGGACAAATCGCCGGAGGAGCTGGCGGAAGCGCTGCGGCATCTGGCTGCGCAAAACGATAGAAAGTAGCGGCGAGTGCCTAAGCGTGGTGAAAAAGTGCCAGAGTAGCCGAAATTGCGTTGGAGAGAAGCTAATGCTTGCGCCCTGCGCGAGCCGCTGACAGGGACGTGCTTCGATTCGAAAGTCCAGGAGGGTGAGACGAGATGATTGAACCGAAAACACCGCGTTTATCTCATTTGGAGCTGTGGGAAAAATGGAAGTCCGACGGGGACAGGGATGCCAAAAAACAATTGATTTCGGAATATCTGCCGCTCGTCGATTATGTCACGAATCGGATGGCAATCGGACTGCCTCGCAATGTATCGCGGGACGATCTTGCGAGCAACGGCGTGATGGGTCTCATCGACGCGATTGATAAATTCGACTACCGCCGGGGCTTGCAGTTCGAAACCTATGCCTCCTGGCGAATCCGCGGCGCGATGATCGACGGCTTGCGTCAAGGCGACTGGGTGCCGCGCTCGGTCCGGGAAAAGGCGAAACGGATCGAGGAGGCGTATCAGGTATTAGAGCAGCAGTACCTGCGCAATGTAAGCGATGCGGAGATGAGCGCATATCTGGAGGTTAGCGAGACTGAATTTCGTCAAATGCTGCAGGATATTGCAGTGACGACCGTATGTTCCTTGGAAGATCCGATCCGTGAGGAAGAGTCGGAAACCCGCAAGGCATTGCTTATTGACGAAAGAGCCAAAAACCCGGATCATAAGGTACAAGAGTTCTATATTAAGGAATCTTTGGTAAAGGGAATCGAACGGCTGACGGAAAAGGAGCGCATCGTCGTCTCGTTGTTCTACTACGAGGAGTTGTCCCTAAGCGAGATCGCGGAGGTCATGTCCCTGTCGCCGTCACGCATATCGCAGCTCCATTCCAAGGCCATCTTGCGGCTGCGGGGCGTACTGGAGCATGAGCGCAGTCAGCTGATGCAACAGTAGTATAAGGGGGGGGGAGCATGACGGTGCTGACATTAAGCGAGGTGCTCGCGCTTGAGCTGTCTCAGGACAAGCTGTCTGCGACGTTGTATTTTCAGCAATTCGACGATTCGATCGTCTTCACGCGAGCGGACCTGGAAGGATGGCTGAAAAACCAAGGCGTGGTATACGGGCTGGACGGGGAAGTGCTGGATTGCATTGCGCGCGATCCAGCGGCGCAATCGCGCAAATCGCATATCGTCGCCACCGGGGATCAGTGCCTGCATGGCGCCGACGGCTCGATCCGGTGTCTGTACGATATGGACGAGCAGCATTTGCGGCCAGCAAAGCTGGAGGACGGCAAGGTCGATTATAAAGAAGTGGTCAAGCTGCGAAACGTACGGCGGGGCCAGCTCATTGCCGAGAAATTGCCGGCCTCCGCCGGTCGTCCCGGCAAAGCCGTTACCGGCGAGGTGCTGCCCGGCAACGACGGCAAAGAGGCGCGCTTCAAGCTCGGGAAAAATGTCGTCGTAGGTCCGGATCAAAACACGTTGTACGCCGCAATTGACGGCATGGTGTCGATGACGAACCGCGATAAAATCAACGTGTTCCCCGTCTACGAGGTGAACGGCGACGTTGATTATCACATCGGTAATATCGATTTTGTCGGCAATGTGGTCATTCGCGGCAATGTGCTCAATGGCTTCCGGGTGAAGGCGGTCGGCGATATTCGCATCATCGGGGGCGTCGAAGGCGCGGAACTGCTTACCGACGGCTCGATCGAAATTACAGGCGGCATCCTGGCCGGCGGCAAAGGGCAAATTCAGGCGGGGAAAAATGTAAAAAGCTCCTTCATTCAGGAAGGCAACGTGCTGGCCGGTGAGGATGTCATCGTATCGCAGAGCATTATGCATTCGAATGTCAGAGCGGGCGGGAGCGTGCTCTGCTCCGGCGCCAAAGGCTTGCTGGTCGGCGGGTTAACTCAGGCGGGCGAAAAGGTCGTGGCGCGCACAATCGGCAACTCCATGTCGACGGCGACGACCATCGAGGTCGGCGTCAAGCCCGAGTTGCGCACCGAGTTGACGCGGTTGCGGCAGGAGCTCAGGCAGTTGGGCGACAATCTCGATAAGACTGACAAAGCTCTGTCGATGCTGAACCAGCTCGCTTCGACCGGGCAATTGACGCCGGAAAAGCTGGCCATGCGCATTAAGCTGACCGCTACCAAGCGTCAAGCGACCGAGGAACAAGGAGAGTTGAAGGAGCGCGTGCTGGAGATCGAGCGGACGTTGGAGGAGACGAGCAGAGCGTCAATCGAGGCAATGAATACGATTTATGGCGGCACCAAGCTTGTCATTGGACGCTATACCCGATTTGTCAAAGAAGGCCTGAAACGCGTCAAATTCAGCTATGCCGACGGCGATATCGTCATGAGCTCTTACTAAAAAAGGCGTCAAGCATCGACTCGGCTGGCCAGTGAGGTGAGAAGGGGATGACATTTCGTTCAATCGATCTTCAAATGTCGGTGCCGCGCGCTCCGGATTCGGCTGCCCTGCAAAACCAAATGATGCAAAAGCCGGTTGCCGATCAGGCGCAATTGAACCAGGAAACGGCGAAAAAGGCGGAGCTGGAACGGCAAAGAAGCGTCAATGTCGGGGAAGTTTCGGACTTGCATGTACAGGACGAGGAGTCCGGCGGGAAGCAGAGCGGGGACCAGCATCGCCGAAGCTCGCCGCGGGTGCAGGAAACCGAAGAGCAAAAGACGCCCAGCGAGCATCCGTTCAAGGGCAGGCATATCGACATCTCGCTATAGCGCGACAACCTTTTGAAAATTGCAGGTGATGGATAGGATGGACGAACCTTGGATATACATCGTGCTGCTGGGCGCATTCGCCATCGTATGCGCGCTGCTGCTGCCGCGTCGCAAGCCGGCCGAGGCAGCGAGCGCCGGTCTGAGCGAGATGGAAATGGCGCTGGAGCATTTCATGGAGACGATGGAATCGGATAATCGCAAGCTGGTCGACAACGTAACGCACGCCCAGCAAAAATGGCGGGACGATCTGGAGGCGAAGGAGCGTCAGGTCGAGCGGCTCTCCGCGCGCTGCGACGCCTTGGAAGAGGGCGTAGCTCGGCTGCAGGAGCAGCTGGCCGAGCGCAGCCGGGCCGCCTCCGACCGGGCGCGCGGCTCCGGCGGTCTTTCGACGGCGGAAGCGTCAGGCGCGCGGGCAGGCAGCCGGAGTGAAGAAGAGCATAATTCGGGAGCCGGCGTACCGTCCGGATCCGAAGCCGTGAGCGCAGAGGCCGGCGATTCGTCCATATCAGCGCGCTACAGTGAACTACTGAGCTGGCATGCCGAGGGCAAATCGATCGAATACATCGCCAAAAAAAGCGGCATGCACAAGGGCGAGGTCATGTTGATCCTCCAGCTGTCGAAGCAGGAGGAGCGGCATCGTGCCTAAGCGGCGGCTATTTTTGGCGGGCCTGGGCGCAGGCTTGATCGTCGGGGCGCTGCTGCTGCAGCTGATGTGGGCCGGTCAGGCGCAGCAGGCACAGATGAGCAGGCTGGACGAGCTTTCAGAAGAGCGGCGTTATTCCCAGGAAGAGCTTGATCAGATCCTTGAGCGCGAGGAGGCGCGTCTTCGAGCCGAACTGAGTTCCGACTCGGGTGTCGACCCGGCTGCGGGGCGTGATCAAGCAGCCGGCGGGGCGGCTGCCGATACCGATCCGCACGACGAGACGCCGCCCTTGGTCCGGATCGTAACGATTCGCAGCGGCATGACGCTGGAGGAGGTTGCGGTCATGCTGGAGGATTACGGGCTGATCGAGGATCGCTATAGCTTCGTCTCGGCCATGAAGGCGCGCAGCAACCAGATTCGCAGCGGCAAGTTTTATTTTGAAGGGCGTCCGGATGCGGCGGATATCGAACAGACGATCACGAGCGATCCCGTGCTTTCTTTTCCGGTTGAATAACGGTGCCGATACGGCCTGGCAAACAGGGATTGCCGCGCTTGCGCAGGTGTAGCGGTTATGGTATAGTAATTGACGGTGTTAAAAACACACGTCCCTCAATTTCGTCAAGGGTGCTTCGGCCCGGCCGCAAGTCTTGACGAAAAGCGCGAGCGGCGGAGGAACATCCAAAACCAATTTAGGAGGTGTTGTGGGTATGGCGGTAATTTCCATGAAGCAACTGCTGGAAGCCGGTGTGCATTTTGGTCATCAGACGCGTCGCTGGAATCCGAAAATGGATCGTTATATCTTCACCGAACGGAACGGCATTTACATCATCGACCTGCAAAAAACGGTCAAGAAAGTAGAAGAAGCGTACAATTTTGTGCGTTCGCTCGCCGAAGAAGGCGGATCGATTCTCTTCGTCGGCACGAAAAAGCAAGCCCAGGACTCGGTGCGCGAAGAGGCCGAGCGCTGCGGCAATTTCTACATCAATCAGCGCTGGCTGGGCGGTACGCTGACCAACTTCCAAACGATCCAAAAACGGATCGACCGCTTGAGACAGCTTGAGAAATGGGAAGAGGACGGCACCTTCGAGGTATTGCCGAAGAAGGAAGTTATCATCCTGCGCAAGGAAAAGGATCGGCTCGAGAAATTCCTTGGCGGCATCAAAGGCATGCGCCGTCTGCCGAGCGCGCTGTTCATCATCGACCCGCGCAAAGAACGGATCGCGGTCGCCGAAGCGCGCAAGCTGGGCATTCCGATTGTCGGCATTGTCGATACGAACTGCGACCCGGACGAAATCGATTACGTCATTCCGGGCAACGACGATGCGATTCGCGCAGTGAAGCTGCTGACCTCCAAGATGGCGGATGCCATCGTGGAAGCGAATCAAGGCGAGCAAACGACGGCTTAATCAACGGCAGCGATAAGGGTGGTCGGAAGGTTGTTAACCTCTCACCGCCCTTTTTTTAAAACCTTTGGCTGCGTGTTGCGTCAGCCCGAACAACCGAATCCAAGGACGGCCGGTCGAGAGACTGCGTCGCTCTACATAAAAACACTGCATTTTGGAGGGGTATGAATATGGCAGTATCAGCAAGTGCCGTAAAAGAATTGCGCGAAAAAACGGGAGCCGGCATGCTCGATTGCAAAAAAGCATTGGAGCAGTCCGACGGCGATATTCAAAAAGCGATTGAATATTTGCGTGAAAAAGGACTGTCGGCTGCAGCAAGCAAAGCCGGCCGCGCCGCGACGGAAGGCGTTGTCGAGTCCTACATTCATGCCGGCGGTCGAATCGGCGTGCTTGTCGAAATCAACTGCGAAACGGATTTTGTCGGCAAAACCGACCAATTCCGCGAATTCACGAAAGACATTGCGATGCAAATCGCCGCAGCCAATCCGAAGTTTGTACGCCGCGAGGAAGTGCCGGCCGACGAGTTGGAGAAGGAACGCGAAATTTTGAAGGCACAAGCGCTCAACGAAGGCAAGCCGGCGCATATCGTCGACAAAATGGTCGACGGGCGCATCAGCAAATATTATGAAGAGCATTGCTTGATGGAGCAAAGCTTCATTAAAGATCCGGACAAGACTGTGGCGGCGCTGCTGAATGAAAAAATCAGCAAAATCGGCGAAAACATCACGATTCGCCGTTTCGTTCGTTACGAGCTTGGCGAAGGCTTGGAGAAAAAGCAGGACAACTTCGTCGAAGAAGTCATGTCCCAAGTGCAAAAATAAAAAGATGTGTTTGGTAGGCGATGGCGGGGCGGCGGTTTTCGCCCCGCCATCGTTGTATACAAAGAAGCCGGTCGCACCATCCGGCAACGATTAACCTCGCTATGGGGCAAGATGGAGGGTACCGACATTGGAGCAACCGGTTTACAAACGCATCGTATTAAAGGTAAGCGGCGAGTCGCTGTCCGGCTCGAACGGATACGGCATCGACGCAGAGATGATTTCATCGATTGCCGAGCAGGTCAAGGAAGTCATCGAATTGAATGTTGAGGTCGCTATCGTCGTAGGCGGCGGCAACATCTGGCGCGGCATCGCCGGCACAGCGAAGGGCATTGACCGGGCTACCGCCGATTATATGGGGATGCTGGCTACCGTCATGAATTCGCTCGCCCTGCAGGATGCGCTGGAGCAGATCGACGTGCCGACGCGGGTCCAGACCTCAATCGCGATGCAGCAGATTGCGGAGCCTTACATTCGGCGCCGGGCTATCCGGCACTTGGAAAAAGGACGAGTCGTCATTTTTGCGTCGGGGACCGGCAATCCGTTTTTCTCCACCGACACGACAGCTGCGCTGCGCGCTGCGGAGATCGAAGCGGAGGTCATCCTGATGGCCAAAAACAAAGTAGACGGCGTCTATTCGGCCGACCCCTTCAAGGACGCGAGTGCGGAGAAGTTCGAGCAGCTTACGTACTTGGACGTGTTAAACCGGAATCTGGGCGTGATGGATTCCACGGCGTCTTCGCTTTGTATGGACAACAATATTCCGCTTGTCGTCTTTTCGATTACCGAGAGCGGGAACATCAAGCGCGTCGTACTCGGAGAAAAAATCGGAACTATCGTAAAAGGGAGTGTCAGCTAATGCCTCAGTCGATCAAAAAAAATACGCAGGAACGCATGGAAAAAGCCGTTGCCTCCTTGCAGCGCGATCTGCTCACCTTGCGCGCCGGGCGCGCTGCGCCGGCTCTGCTCGATCGCGTGCAGGTCGAATACTACGGGGCGATGACGCCGGTCAACCAGCTTGCGAATATTACGACCCCGGATACCCGCACGCTGATCATTCAGCCATGGGACAAAACCTCGCTTGGCGCAATCGAAAAAGCCATTCAAAAATCGGATCTTGGGCTGACGCCTTCCAATGACGGAAGCATTATTCGGCTCTCCATCCCGGCGCTCACCGAAGAACGGCGTACGGAGCTGGTCAAAACGACCAAAAAATTCGGCGAGGAAGCCAAGGTTGCGATTCGTAACATCCGGCGCGATGCCAACGACGAAATCAAAAAACTTGAAAAAACCGAGCTGTCCGAGGATGAGTCGCGCAGGCATCAGGACGATATTCAAAAGACGACGGATCGCTTTATCGCAGAAGTGGATAAGGTGCTGGCCAATAAAGAAAAAGAGATCATGGACGTATAACGGATTGCCAACCCCTCCAAAGCGGTGGGGTTTATTGTATCCTGGAGAAGGCTCGGGGCTGGCTGCTTCACGTTATGCAGCCTTCAAGCGTGGAGAAGGTCCCGAGTGGGAGGAAAGCGAATGATCGAACGGTTGAAGAAGTGGGTTCTCGCTAAGCCGCAGAGGGGAAATCTGTCGCTGCAGCCGGACGCCATGCCACGGCATGTGGCGATCATTATGGACGGCAACGGCCGTTGGGCCAAAAGCCGCGGCCTCCCTCGCATCGCCGGGCACCACTCCGGAATGAAAGCCGTAAAACGCATTACGATGGCGGCGGATCGACTGGGCATTAAGTATTTAACGCTCTATGCGTTCTCTACGGAAAATTGGAAACGGCCGAAAGAGGAAGTTGACTTTCTCATGCGGCTGCCGCAGGAGTTTTTGGCGATCGAGCTTGAAGATTTGATTCGCAACAATGTTCAGGTTCGCATGATGGGGGACCGGGAAGAGCTTCCCGATTTTACACTGGACGCGGTGGAAGAGGCAATTGTACGCACGTCGAGCAATACTGGACTTGTTCTTAATTTTGCCTTGAATTACGGGGGCCGCAAGGAGCTAATGGACGCGGTCCGCAAGCTGGGTACGGATATACAAGCGGGACGAATCGATGCGGACGGCATCGAGGAGCGGCATTTGGAGCGGTATCTGCTCACCGGAGGCATGCCGGATCCCGATCTGCTGATTCGGACGAGCGGGGAGCTGCGCATCAGCAATTTTATGCTCTGGCAGCTGGCGTACAGCGAGCTGTGGTTCACCGACGTATACTGGCCCGAATTTCAGGATGAGCATTTTTGCGAGGCGATTCGTGAATATCAGCGCCGTGCCCGGCGCTATGGCGGGCTCTAGGGAGATGGGAGTGAACGAACAAGGTGAGACAACGAATAGCTACGGGGGTAGTGGCCGGGGCGGTGTTCGCCGCTCTCGTGTTCGCGGGAGGCGCAGCTTATACCGCCATGCTTGTCTTGCTGGCGATAATCGGATACGGCGAATATATTCGCATGCATCAGCTGTCCTGGCGGCAACCGGCAGCGATGGCGGGCGCTGCGGGGATGCTGGTGCTCGTACTGCCGTGGACAGCGATCGGGCTCTCCGCTCCGTCGACGGAGTTGGTGATGTGGCTCACAATGTTCCTGCTGCTCGGCGTAACGGTCATAACGAGCAATCGCACGACGATTAACGAAGCGGCTGTGCTGCTGCTTGGAGCGGTCTATCTCGGCTTTGGTTTTTCGGCCATGCTCGAGGTCCGCCTGGAGCAGGACTTTGGGTTATATGCCGCCTGTTTGGCGTTTGGCTGCATCTGGGCGTCCGATATCGGCGCTTATTTCGTCGGCAAGCGCGTCGGCAAGCGTCCGCTATGGCCTGCGATCAGCCCCAACAAGACGGTCGAAGGAGCCTTGGGCGGAGTGGCGCTAGCTCTGGTGGTGAGCGTGCTGTTGGGGACCGCGCTGCCGCTGCCGCTGCCCTTCTGGCAGCTGCTGCTGATCGGTTTCGTATGCGCGGTGGCCGGGCAGTTCGGCGACTTGATTCAATCCGCCTACAAGCGTGTGCGCGGGGTTAAGGATACGGGTCGGCTCTTGCCGGGACACGGCGGCGTACTGGACCGCTGCGACAGTTGGCTGATTGTGTTTCCGCTGCTTCAGCTCACCGGATTGCTGCAACATTTTACATAATGCGGTTCCATACATAATGCCGCTCCGAGGGCGGCAATCAGGATCGAGGGATGATGCAACGTGAAAAAAATAGCAGTGCTAGGCTCAACGGGCTCGATCGGCACCCAGACTCTGGATGTGATCGAGCATGCGCCCGAGCACTATGCGGTCACCGCGCTGGCGGCCGGCGGCAACGTCGGTCTGCTCGTGGAACAAGCCATGCGCCATCGCCCTCGGCTCGTCTGTCTGGGCACGCGCGAGGCGGCGCAGGAAGCGGCCCGATTGCTGCCGGGTCACATCCGCGTCGTACACGGCGAAGAAGGCCTGATTGAAGCAGCCGCGGCGACGGAGGCGGACCTGGTCGTGACGGCGCTGGTCGGGAGTATCGGTCTGCGCTCCACGCTGGCGGCGATCGATGCAGGCAAGACGATCGGGCTGGCCAATAAGGAAACGCTGGTCACGGCCGGGCATCTCGTCATGGCACGCGCAAAAGCCCGCAATTGTACGATCTTGCCGATTGACAGCGAGCATTCGGCCATCTTCCAATGTTTGGCGGGCGCGCCCGCGCACGAGGTGAACAAGCTCGTGCTGACCGCATCGGGCGGGTCCTTCCGGGATCGCAGCCGCGAGCAGCTGCGTGACGTGACGGTCAAGGAGGCGCTCCAGCATCCGAACTGGGCAATGGGCGCCAAAATTACGATCGATTCGGCGACAATGGTCAATAAAGGGCTGGAGGTCATTGAGGCCCATTGGCTGTTCGACATGCCCTATGATCGGATCGAGGTGCTGATCCACCCGCAGAGCATCATTCATTCGATGGTCGAGTTCGTGGACTACAGCTGTGTGGCGCAGCTCGGCAATCCGGACATGCGCGTGCCGATCGGGTATGCGCTGGCCTATCCGGGCCGGAGGCCGACGCCGACCTCGCCGCTGCGGCTGGCGGAGCTCGGCACACTCGATTTTCGCGAGATGGATTACGAGCGGTACCGTTGCCTGGCGCTTGCCTTCGCCTGCGGCCGTCAGGGCGGCACGGCGACGACGGTGTTCAATGCGGCCAACGAGGTAGCGGTTGCGCGCTTTCTGGCCGGCGAGCTCGCCTTTCTGGATATCGAGCGGGTGTTGGAGACGGTGCTGGAGCGTCACGTTCCGGTGGCGACGCCGGATCTGGCGACCATCGAAGAGGCCGATGCCTGGGCGCGGAACGCGGCCGGAGGACTGTGATCGCACCTTGCGCCGTTGCGGCTTCGGGCAAGCCGGGGGTTCTCTTGTAACGGCAGGCGGAATAATGATAATCTAAAGTACAGGCCGTTACGAACAGGGGGCAGGTCGAGTTGGAGATGGTTCAGAACGTCTTGTTGACAGTTCTAGTCTTTTTTGTAATTGTGTCCATCCATGAATGGGGACATTTCTATTTTGCCAAGCGGGCGGGCATTTTGGTGCGCGAGTTCGCCATCGGCTTCGGGCCGAAGCTGTTTTCCGTCAAGAAGGGCGAGACCCGCTATACGCTGCGTCTCATTCCGGCCGGCGGCTTCGTGCGGATGGCCGGCGAGGATCCGGAGATTGTCGACGTGCAGAAGGGGCAGACTGTCGGCGTCCGGCTCGACGGCACGAAGGTGACGAGGCTCTACCTGGACCGGCTCGACGAGCGCAGCAATATCGTGCGCGGCGAGGTACAGACGATCGATCTGGAGCGCGACCTTGAGCTGACGCTGGAGATTGACGGCGAGGTCGAGCCTTATACAGTCGATCCGCAAGCGCTAATGATTGCCAAGGGCCGCGAGACCCAGATCGCCCCGCTCGACCGTCAATTCGGCAGCAAGTCCGTTGGCAAGCGGGCGATGGCGATTTTTGCCGGGCCGATGATGAATTTCATCTTGGCTTTTGTGCTATTCGCACTGTACATTCAATTGACGGGTGTGCCGGTGGACAATCCCGACAAGGTGATGATCGGCGACATCATCGAGGGGAGGCCTGCGGCCCAAGCCAATCTCGAGGTCGGCGACGAAATCAAATCCATCAACGGCATCGCCGTCGGCGGCGACGTGGACGGCATGATCGAATTGATCGGTAGCTCCGCCGACGAGCCGATGGATTGGGTCGTCGTGCGCGAGGGGCAGGAGATTCGGCTGCAGATTACGCCGGAGCTCGAGGAGGCGTCAGGCTTGGGAAAGGTAGGCATAGCACCGACCTATCAGCTGCGCTCCGCCGGTTTTTGGGAGACCTTCAAGTTTGCCGGCAACGCCATGAAAAATATGACGATTAACATATTCGAAGGCTTTAAAATGCTGATTTTGGGCCAATTCTCGCTCGACGATCTGGGAGGCCCGGTGCGAACGGCGGAGGTCACGAGTCAGATTGCAAGCGAGGGCATCGCCCAACTGATCTCGTGGACGGCGATCCTCAGCTTGTACTTGGGGATCTTCAATTTGCTGCCGATTCCGGCACTGGACGGAAGCCGGCTCGTTTTCCTCGGCGTAGAGGGGCTGCGCGGCCGTCCGATCGATCCGAATCGGGAGAGCATGGTGCATTTCATCGGGTTCGCAATGCTTATGCTATTGATGCTTGCGGTCACCTACAACGACATACTACGACTGGTTAGAGGGTAATCAAGGAGGGGCTCATGGCTAAAGACAAGCAGTTCGTATCGGAAATTACGCCGCAGGGCGAGGATTTCTCACGCTGGTATATCGATGTGATCAAAAAAGCGGAGCTGATGGATTATTCGCCGGTGCGCGGATGCATCGTCTTCCGTCCCGAGGGCTTCGAGCTGTGGGAAAACATTCAGGATGAGCTCGACCGCCGGTTCAAGGAAACCGGTCACCGCAATGCGTACTTTCCGCTCTTTATTCCCGAGAGCTTCTTCCAGAAGGAGAAGGACCACGTCGAAGGCTTCAACCCGGAGCTGCCCTGGGTGACGGAGGCCGCCGGCGAGCAGTTGGAGGAGCGGCTGGCCATTCGGCCGACCTCGGAGACGATGATCGGTCATATGTATGCCAAGTGGATCCAGTCGTATCGCGACCTGCCGGTCAAAATCAACCAGTGGGCCAATGTCGTGCGCTGGGAAAAGCGAACGCTGCCGTTCTTGCGGACGAGCGAGTTCCTCTGGCAGGAGGGGCATACCGCGCACGAGACGGAGGAAGAGGCGCGCGAGGAAACGATGCAGATGCTCGAAATTTATCGCGACTTCGTGGAGAATTTCCTGGCGATGCCGGTCATCGTCGGGCAAAAGACGCCGTCCGAAAAATTCGCGGGGGCGGTCGATACGTTCTCGATCGAGGCGATGATGAAGGACGGCCGCGCCGTGCAGGCGGGCACCTCGCATTATTTGGGGACGAATTTTGCAGTGGCCTTCGACATCAAATTCCTGGATCGCGAGAACAATTTGCAGCATGCGCATACGACCTCCTGGGGCGTCAGCACGCGCCTGATCGGCGCGCTCATCATGGTGCACGGCGACGATCGCGGCCTGGCGCTGCCGCCGAAGGTGGCGCCG
The DNA here is from genome assembly GCF_014705605.1 of Paenibacillus sabuli. Lineage (GTDB taxonomy): Bacteria > Bacillota > Bacilli > Paenibacillales > Paenibacillaceae > Paenibacillus_D > Paenibacillus_D sabuli. Next base: position 168,083 of record NZ_JACXIZ010000014.1, on the reverse strand, counting down.
ACGCAGGTTGTCATGATTCCGATCGGGCCGCCCAAGACGCGCGAGCAGGTCATCGCCCGCGTCGACGAGCTGTACGCCGAGCTCAAAAAAGCCGGCATCCGCGTACGCGTGGACGATCGTGCCGACCTGAGCCCGGGCTGGAAATTCAACGAATACGAGATGCGCGGCGTGCCGATTCGGCTCGAGCTCGGCCCTCGCGACATGGAGAACGGCGCCGCCGTGCTCGTCTCGCGCAGCTCGGGCGAGAAGCGCGTCGTGCAGCAGAGCGGCATCGTGGATGAAGTGACGCGGCTGCTGGACGAAATTCAGCGCGAGATGTACGACAAGGCACTGCGGTTCCGTGAAGAGCATTCCAAGTCGGTCGACACGCTGGACGAGCTCAAGGCGCAACAAGAGGCGAGCCGCGGATTCGTCGAGGCGGGCTGGTGCGGCTCGGAGGCATGCGAGCGGCAGGTGAAGGAAGAGACCGGGGCGACGAGCCGCAACATTCCGTTCCAGCCGGAACACGAGAAGTCGACCTGTCTCGTCTGCGGCGCCGAGGCCAAGCACACCGTCGTGTTCGCACGGGCATACTGATTCGCGCCGCCGGCAGGCGGCAAGCCGAACCTGGGGAGGGGAAGCCACTGTGAACGAAGCAAACAACCGCGGCCGCTTCCGGCTTCTGCTGGAGCAGGCGCAGCTGCCGGAGGAATTTGGCGCCGCGTATTACGCCGATGCCGAGATCGAGCGGGTCATCGTTAGCGGCGGCAACCGGAGATGGACGTTTTGCATACGCAAAACGTCCTTGGCGCCTTTGGAGGCGCATGTGCGGTTAACGGGGACCGTGCGGGACCAATTCGCTCATATTGCCGACTGCGCGTTCGTATTCGTGCATGACGAGACCGTCGCGGCTGCGGAGCTGGTGCATGCCTACTGGCCGATGTTTGTTGAGTGGGCGCAGCGCGAGATGGCCTCGGTCAACGGCTGGCTCGGCAAGGCCGTGCTGGAGCGCGACGGGGCCGGCTTGACGCTGACGCTGAGCAGCAGCGCCGCTCTGGAAATGGCCAGGAAGAAGCGGATCGCCGAGGCGGCGTCCGACTATTTTGAGCGCCATTTCCGCGCCGGTTGCAGCATTCGGCTGTTGGCCGGGGAAACGCAGCCGGAGGAGCAGGAGGCGTTCAACCAGCGGCTCGTCCAGGAGGAGCGCGAGATCATCGAGCAGATGATGGCCAGTGCCGTCAGCGAGGCGCCGCCCGAGGAAGAGGGGCAGCAGCAGCTCGTGATCGGCTACGATATCCGCGAACAGCCGACCCCGCTCGAGCAGATCATCGAGGAAGAAAAGAAAATAACGGTGCAGGGCACCGTATTCGGACTCGAAGTGAAGGAGCTGCGCAACGGCAGCACGCTGTTCACCTTCTACGTGACGGACTTCACCGATTCGATGGCGATGAAGCTGTTCGCCAAGACGAAGGAGGACGTCAAGCTATACGGGCTGCTGGCCAATGGCAAGTGGATCAAGGCCCGCGGCCGCGTCGAATACGACCGCTTCATGCAAGAGCCCGAGCTGGTCATGATGCCAAACGATCTGCACGAGGTCCGCGCGCCGAAGGAGCGCACCGACGAAGCGGAGAACAAGCGCGTCGAATTCCATCTGCATACGACGATGAGCACGATGGACGCCGTGACGTCGATCGACGCCTACATAAAAACCGCGGCCAAATGGGGGCACACGGCACTGGCGGTCACCGATCACAGCAATGTGCAGTGCTACCCGGACGCGTACAAGCACGCCCAAAAAAACGGCATTAAGCTGCTGTACGGCGTCGAGGCCAATGTGATCAACGACGCTGTGCCGATGGTGCTGAACCCGCGCGAGCAAGCGCTGGCGGATGCCGAATACGTCGTGTTCGACATCGAGACGACCGGCCTCTCGGTCATCAACAACAAAATCATCGAGCTGGCCGGGGTCAAAATGGTGAACGGGCAGGAGACTGAGCGCTTCTCCACGCTGATCGATCCGCATGAAAAAATTCCGTACCACATTCAGCAGCTCACCAATATTACCGACGATATGGTCGCGGGCGCCCCCGAGCTCGGGCCGAAGCTGCAGGAATTCGTCGCATTCGTGGGCAACGCGGTACTGGTGGCGCATAATGCCCGCTTCGATATCGGATTCATCCAGGCGGCGTGCAAGGCGCACGACATGCCGGAGGTCGACAATCCGGTGCTCGACACGCTGGAGCTGGCGCGCTTCCTTCACCCGTCGATGAAAAATCACCGGCTCAACACGCTTGCCGACCGCTACAAAATCAGTCTTGACAATCATCACCGCGCTGTCGACGATTCGCTCGCGCTCGGCGGGGTGCTATACGGATTGATCAAGGATGCGGCGGAGCGCCACATTACCGGTCTCCATCAGCTCAACGACTACACCGGGCTTGATCTTTCCAATGCGCGACCGTTTCATTGCGGGGTCTATGCGCTTGACGCGACCGGTAAAAAAAATCTGTTCAAGCTCATTTCCCTCTCGCATACGGCCCATTTCAAGCGCGTCGCCCGTATGCCCAAGAGCAAGCTGACGGAAATGCGGGAAGGGCTGTTGATCGTCTCCGGCTGCGAGAAGGGCGAATTTTTTGAAACCGTGCTGAACAAGTCGGAGGAAGAGGCGGAAGAGGTGGCCCGGTTCTACGATGTGCTGGAGGTGCAGCCGCTGACCTTCTACATGCATCTGGTGGAGAAGGGGCTGGTCGGCAGCCGCGCCGAGCTGGAACAGGCGCTGCGGCGCGTCGTGCGTATCGGCGACAAGCTCGGCAAGCCGGTCATCGCCACCGGCAATGTCCATTATCTGAACGAGCGCGACAAAATCTATCGCGACATTACAATCCAGGGCATTACGGGGTTCAGCCCGCTGAAGGATATGACCAAGCCCGACGCCCACTTCCGCACGACCGAGGAAATGCTCAAGGAGATGGCGTTCCTCGGCGAGGACAAGGCCTACGAGATCGTCGTCACGAATACGAACGCGCTCGCCGAGCGGTTCGAGCCGTTCGAGATGTTCCCCGACAAGCTGTTCACGCCGAATATGGAGGGGGCGGACGAGGAGATTCGCGAGACCTGCTATGCGACGGCGCGCAGCATGTATGGCGAGCCGATTCCCGACGTCGTCGTGCAGCGGCTGGAGAAGGAGCTCGTGCCGATCATCAAGTTCGGCTTCTCGGCGAACTATCTGATCTCCGAGCGGCTCGTCAAAAAATCAAACGAGGACGGGTACCTCGTCGGCTCGCGGGGCTCGGTCGGCTCCTCGGTCGTGGCGACCTTCCTGGGCATCTCCGAGGTCAATCCGCTGCCGGCGCACTACTTGTGCAAGGATCCCGACTGCAAGTACAGCGAATGGTTCCTCGACGGCAGCGTCAAGAGCGGCTTCGACCTGCCTGACAAGGCATGCCCCGAGTGCGGGCGCATGATGAAAGGCGAGGGGCAGGACATTCCGTTCGAGACCTTCCTCGGCTTCAAGGGGGACAAAGTGCCGGATATCGACTTGAACTTCTCCGGCGAATACCAGCCCCACGCGCACAACTATACGAAGGTGCTGTTCGGCGAAAAAAGCGTGTTCCGTGCCGGCACGATCGGGACGGTAGCGGAGAAGACGGCCTACGGCTTCGCCAAAAAGTACGAGGAGCAGCAGGGCAAAAAGTGGCGCGGCGCCGAGCTGAACCGGCTGGCCAGCGGTTGCACCGGCGTCAAGCGAAGCACGGGACAGCATCCGGGCGGTATCGTCGTCGTGCCGGATTACATTGAGGTCGAGGATGTGACGCCGGTGCAATTTCCGGCCGACGATACGAGCGCGGAATGGAAAACGACGCATTTCGACTATCACGCCTTCGAGACCAATCTGCTCAAGCTCGACATTCTCGGACACGACGATCCGACGATGATGCGGATGCTGCAGGACCTGACCGGGGTCGATCCGACATCGATTCCGATGAACGATCCGAAGGTGATGAGCCTGTTCAATTCCACGGATGCGCTCGGCGTCACGCCGGAGCAGATTCGAACGCCTGTCGCCACTTACGGGGTGCCGGAGATGGGCACCAAGTTCGTGCGTCAAATGCTGGACGAAACGCAGCCTTCGACCTTTGCCGATCTGCTGCAGATCTCGGGGCTCTCGCACGGCACCGGCGTCTGGCTCGGCAATGCCCAGGAGCTCATCAAAAACAATACGTGCACGATCAAAACGGTCATCGGGTGCCGCGACGATATCATGCTGTACCTGATCTACAAGGCCGGCATGGATGCCGGACTCGCCTTCAAGATTACCGAGAGCGTGCGCAAGGGCAGGGGACTCACGCCGGAGTGGATCGAGGAGATGAAAGCTTGCAAGGTGCCGCAATGGTACATCGACTCCTGCCTGCGCATCGAGTACATGTTTCCGAAGGCGCATGCCGCGGCGTATGTCATCTCGGCGGTGCGGACGGCGTTTTTCAAGCTGTATTATCCGATCGCCTATTACGCCACGTACTTCACGGTGCGGGCGGAGGACTTCGATCTGGAGCTGCTCTGTCAGGGCTACGACGCGATCAAGCGCAAGCTGGTCGAGATCGAGGCCAAGGGCTTCCAGGCGCTGCCGAAGGAAAAGGCAATGGTGTCCATTCTGGAAATGGCGCTGGAGATGACCGCACGCGGCTTCTCCTTCAAACCGATCGATCTGTTCAAATCCGACGCGCTGCGCTTCACCATCGAAGGCGATTCGCTGATCCCGCCGTTCGCGGCAATCGGCGGCATCGGCGACAACGCCGCCCGCAACATTGCGGCGGCGAAGGAAGAGGGCGAATTCCTGTCGATCGAGGACTTCCAGCAAAAATCCAAGGCCAGCAAAACCGTCGTCGAGCTGCTGACGGAGATGGGCTGCTTCCGCGGTCTCCCTGAGACAAATCAGTTGTCGCTGTTCTAGGCAGAGCCCCGCCGTCTTGTCACTTTCGCAGGGTTATGGTATAATTTTTCTGGCAATCCTGATGATAAAGTATTCCGCAGAAGAGTGGGGCAACCCACTCTTTACCTTTTGCCCAAATATAAGCATAGAAATTGCAATCAACCACGTGGGAGGTCGCTAGTTTGAGTACAACGGCTATCAATAGCGCCGTCGAGCAACTGGTTCGTCCTTACCTCGACGACAACGGCTTCGAGCTGGTGGACATCGAGTTTGTCAAGGAGGGGAGCAACTGGTTCTTGCGGGTTTACGTCGACAAGGACGGCGGCATCGACATCGACGAATGCGGCAAAATCAGCGAGTTTTTGAGCGAAGCGCTCGATCGCAACGATCCGATCGACAAGGCTTACTTCCTCGAGGTGTCTTCTCCCGGCGCCGAACGCCCGCTCAAGAAAGCGGATGATCTGCGCAAGGCTGTGGGAAAGCATGTCTTCGTGACGACGTACGAGGCGCTTGACGGCTTGAAGGAGTTTGAGGGACAGTTGCAGACTTTCGACGGCGAGCAACTGGTTATCGCGATCGGCAAAAAACGCCACACCATTCCGTACGCCAAGGTTGCGAGCGCACGGCTGGCTATTGTTTTCTAATTGTCCAAAGGAGGAACTCATTTCAAATGAGCACGGATTTTATTGAAGCGTTGTCGGAAATCGAACGGGATAAAGGGATAGCCAAGGATGTGTTGATCGAAGCCATCGAAGCTGCGCTCATTTCCAGCTACAAGCGCAATTTCAACACCGCGCAAAACGTTCGCGTCGACATTAACCGGTTTACCGGCGTCATCAAGGTATATGCGCGCAAAACGGTCGTCGAGGAAGTACTGGATCCCCGGATGGAAATTTCCGTGGAGGCCTCGCGTGAAATCAATCCGCATTATCAGCTCGACGACATTGCCGAAATTGAAGTGACGCCCCGCGACTTCGGACGTATCGCGGCGCAGACCGCCAAGCAGGTGGTCACGCAGCGCATTCGCGAGGCGGAACGCGGGTTGATCTACAATGCCTTCATCGACAAGGAAGAGGACATTGTCAACGGCTTCGTGCAGCGTCAGGATACGCGCAATCTGTTTGTAGATTTGGGCAAAGTGGAAGCGGTGCTGCCTCTGACCGAGCTGATGCCGACCGACAAGTTCAAGCATCTGGACCGGGTGAAAAGCTTCATTACGAAGGTGGAGAACACGACCAAGGGTCCGCAAATCATCCTCTCGCGCACGCATCCCGGCTTGTTGAAGCGGCTCTTCGAGCTGGAGGTTCCGGAAATCTATGACGGCGTCGTCGAAATTCGCTCCGTAGCGCGCGAGGCGGGCTTCCGCTCCAAAATCGCGGTCCATTCGCGCAACGAGGAGGTCGATCCGGTCGGCTCCTGCGTCGGTCCCAAGGGCATGCGGGTGCAGACGATCGTGACCGAGCTCAAGGGTGAGAAAATCGATATCGTACGCTGGTCGGACAATGTCGAGGAGTACGTCGCCAATGCGCTCAGTCCGTCCAAGGTGCTCGAGGTCATCGTGTTCGAGCAGGAGAAGATGGCGCGCGTCATCGTGCCGGATTATCAGCTGTCGCTGGCCATCGGCATCAAGGGGCAGAATGCGCGGCTCGCGGCGAAGCTGACCGGCTGGAAAATCGACATCAAGAGCGAGACGCAGGCGGAGGAGGAATACGGCCGTCCGCGGACGCAATCCGATACGATGCCGCAGGATTCGGTCTCCATCGATTGATCTTGTCGGAACGCTTCAAAGGGGAGAACGAGTATGAGACCGAGAAAAATTCCGCTGCGCAAATGCGTAGCCTGCCAGGAAATGATGCCTAAAAAGGAACTGATTCGCATCGTGCGCACGCCGGAGGGCGAAACGTTGATCGATCTGACCGGAAAAAAGCCCGGCCGCGGCGCTTATCTGTGCGGCAAGGTGGAATGCTTCCGGCTCGCCCGCAAAGCTCGCGCGCTCGACCGGGCGCTCAAGGCGACGGTCGATGCGGACCTATACGACCGTTTGGAGCAGGATTTTGTAAAAGTGCAGGACCAATTTGAAGCCGCCAAGGAGCTGAACGCCCGTGAACCATAAAGTGCTGTCCAATCTCGGGATGGCCATGCGGGCCGGCAAGCTGGCGACCGGGGAGGAGATCGTACATCGCTGCATACGCGACGGCAAAGCCAAGCTGGTGCTGATCGCGACGGACACCGCGCCCGGCACGCGCAAGAAGGTGCTGGACAAATGCGCGACTTACGGCGTAGATTACGCCGTGGCGCTGGATCGCGTATCCATCGGCCAGGCGATCGGCAAAGCCGAACGCGTCTTGGTAGCCGTCACGGACCAAGGCTTCGCAGCGATGATCCAAAAGCAATTGAGTCAACTACCGGAGGTGGAGAATATTGACTAAACAGGACAACAAGGATAAACTGCGCGTCTATGAATATGCAAAATCGCTCAATATGAGCAGCAAAGAGATCATTACGATTCTGAAACGGCTGGATATTCCGGTCAACAACCATATGAGCGTCATGGAAAACGATATGGTCGGCCGTGTGGAAGGCTTCTTCCGCGACATCAAATCGAACGCGGCGGCCAAGCGGGCGCAAGAATCGGGCGCTACCGTATCGGCCGCGCAAGCGCCTGGCAAACCGAAGACGCAGGGCGGGCCGGGACTGAGCCGGACGCAGACAGGCACCAAACAAAATCAAAATGATCGGCAGGAGAATATGAACTCGACTCAAAACAGATCTAACCAACAGCGGCAATCGGGTCAGGGCGGCGACAGACAGCGCTCGGGCGGTCAAGGACAAGGACAAGGACAAGGACAGCAAGGCGGCGCGCGCGGTCAGCGTCCGGCAGGGCAAGGCGGCCAGGGCGGCCAGGGCGGCGGACGCCAGCAGCAAGGGCAAGGCGGCGGCGGAGGACGTACCGGCGCGCCGCGTCCGGCAGGCAATGCCGGCGGTTCGGGCGGCTCGGGCGGCGGTCAAGGCGGCGGCGCGCGCGGCGGCGGCCAGCGCTTCGACAATGCCAAGCCGGCGGGACAAAACCGAGGCGGGGCTACGTCGGGCGGCGGACGCGGCGGCCAAGGTGGTCAAGGCGGCCAAGGCGGACGCGGCAGCAATAATCGGCGCGGACCCGGCGGCCAAGGCGGCGGCAACCGGCGCTTCGATGACAACCGCGGCGGTCGCGGCGGTCGCGGCAAAAATAACCGCGGACGCGGCAACCAGCAGCAGGAGCGTCGGGAAAAAATCGACAATACGCCGAAGAAGATCATCGTACGCGGTACGATGACCGTCGGCGATCTGGCCAAGCTGCTCCACAAGGACGCCTCGGAGGTCATCAAAAAGCTGATGTTCCTCGGCGTCATGGCCACGATCAACCAGGAGCTTGATCTCGATGCGATCCAGCTCGTATCCTCGGACTACGGCGTAGAGGTGGAGCTCAAGATTCCGGTCGAGGAGGACGCCTTCGAAACGTTCGAGGAAACCGACGACGAAGCCGACCTCGAGCCGCGTCCGCCGGTCGTGACGATCATGGGTCACGTCGACCACGGCAAAACGACGCTGCTCGATGCGATCCGGCACACGGACGTCACCGGCGGCGAAGCCGGGGGCATCACGCAGCATATCGGCGCCTATCAGGTTGACGTAAACGGCAAAAAAATTACGTTCCTGGATACGCCGGGTCACGAGGCGTTCACGACGATGCGCGCGCGCGGCGCCCAGGTGACGGATATTACAATCCTGGTCGTGGCGGCCGACGACGGCGTCATGCCGCAGACGGTCGAAGCGATCAACCACGCCAAAGCGGCCGGCGTGCCGATCATCGTGGCCGTCAACAAAATCGACAAGCCCGGCGCCGACCCGGATAAGATTAAGCAGGCGCTCACCGAATACGAGCTCGTGCCCGAGGAATGGGGCGGCGATACGATCTTCGTCAACCTGTCGGCCAAGGAGCGCATCAATCTCGAGGGACTGCTGGAGATGGTGCTGCTCGTAGCCGAGGTGAACGACTACAAGGCCAACCCGAACAAGCGCGCTCGCGCGACGGTCATCGAGGCCGAGCTGGACAAAGGCAAAGGCCCGATCGCGCGCGTGCTCGTCCAGCATGGCACGCTCAAGGTCGGCGATGCGTTCGTCGCCGGCAACTGCTTCGGCCGCGTGCGGGCAATGGTCAACGACAAGGGACGCAGACTGAAGGAAGCCGGGCCGTCCACGCCGATCGAGATTACCGGTCTGGCCGAGGTGCCGCTCGCGGGCGATCCGTTCCTGGCGTTCGAAGACGAGCGCAAGGCGCGCGCCATTGCAGAGCGGCGCGCGATCAAGCACCGCCAGTCGGAGCTCGGCACGAACTCCCGTGTTACGCTGGACGATCTGTACCAGCACATCAAAGACGGCGAGATCAAGGATCTGTACGTCATTATCAAGGCCGACGTCCAAGGCTCCTTCGAGGCGCTCAAGGGATCGCTGGAAAAAATCGAAATCGAGGGCGTGCGCGTCAAGATCATTCATAGCGGCGTCGGCGCGATTACGGAATCGGACATCATCCTCGCCACGGCGTCGAATGCGATCGTGATCGGCTTCAACGTCCGTCCGGAGCCGCAGGCCAAGATCGCCGCCGATCAGGAGAATGTCGACATTCGACTGCATCGCGTCATCTACAACGTCATCGACGAGATCGAGCAGGCGATGAAAGGAATGCTCGACCCGGTATACAAAGAGAGCGTCGTCGGCCATGCCGAAGTGCGCAATCTGTTCAAGGTCAGCAAGGTCGGCACGATTGCTGGCTGCATGGTGACCTCGGGCAAAATGCTGCGTGCCGCCGAGGCGCGCGTCGTACGCGAAGGCATCGTCGTATACGAGGGCAAGCTCGATTCGCTCAAACGCTTCAAGGACGACGCGAAGGAAGTCGCGCAAGGCTACGAGTGCGGCATCACGCTTGAGCGCTTTAACGATTTGAAAGAAGGCGACGTCATCGAAGCCTTTGTGATGGAAAAGGTAGAGAGGTGAGCGCAGCATGGCAAAAATTCGGGTCGGACGCGTCGGGGAACAGATTAAAAAAGAGCTCAGTCTAATTATTCAGACCGAGCTCAAGGACCCGCGCATCGGCTTCATCACCGTGACCGGAGTGGACGTGACCAGCGATCTTTCGCAGGCCAAGGTCTATCTGAGCGTGCTCGGCAGCGATGAGCAGAAGGAAGAGACGCTCAAGGCGCTGGCGCGCGGCGCCGGCTTTATCCGCTCCGAACTGGGCAAGCGGATCCGGCTGCGCCATACGCCGGAGCTGCTGTTCAAATTCGACAGCAGCATCGAGTACGGCAGCCGCATCGAATCGCTGCTGGAGGAGATCAACAAGGGAGACGGCAGAGCATGAGCGGCGCCGTCGCGGGTTATCGCGAGCAACTGGACGCGGCACTGCGCTTCCTGCGGGAGGGAGACGACTATCTCGTCGTCTCCCATGTCCAGCCGGACGGCGATGCGATCAGCTCGACGGTCATTATCGGCTGGCTGCTCGGCAAGCTCGGCAAGCGCTACGTGCTGGCCAACGAGGACGAGGTGCCGGGAAGGCTTCGCTTCCTGCCGCTGACCGGCAGCATCGTACAACTTCCGGACACTGACCACGCACGCCGCTACGCGCGCGTGGTCAGTGTCGATTGTGCGGACTTTCGCCGCATCGGCACGGTCAGTCAGTCGTTCGCGGACGGCGTGCAGCTGCTCAATATCGATCACCATCCGACCAATGACCAGTTCGGCGCGGTCAATGTCGTGCGCACCAACGCCGCGGCGACCGCCGAAATCCTGTATGATCTGATTGCGCATGCCGGACTTGCACTCGATATGCAGGTGGCGGAGCCGCTCTATGTCGGGCTCTTGACCGACACCGGCGGCTTCCGGTATGCCAACACGAGCGCGCATGTGCTGCGCATTGCCGCGGAGCTGATCGGCCACGGAGTGAGCGGCAGCGCGATCGCCGAGCGGATGCTGGAGATGATGACGATGCCGCAGCTGCAGCTGCTGCAGCGCGGCTTGTCCCGCCTGCAATTCACGGCGGGCGGACGCATCGGCTGGCTCTATATCGAGCATTCGGACCTGGCGCAGACCGGCGCGGCCGGCGAGGATCTCGAAGGACTGGTCAACTATGCCCGCAACGTAGAGGGCGTGGAGGTCGGCATTTTGTTCAAGGGCGCGGCCGACGGCGGCATCAAGGTGAGCATGCGTTCCGCCGGGAAGGTGGATGTCGCCGCGATCGCACAGCGATTCGGCGGAGGCGGTCACACGCGCGCTGCCGGCTGCCGGCTCGAGTGTTCGTTGACGGAGGCCAGCGCCCGGGTCCTCGCAGCGATCAGCGAGGTGCTGCCCTCGTGATGGACGGAATCCTGGCCGTATGGAAGCCGGCAGGCTGGACCTCGCATGATGTGGTGGCCCGCGCCAGGCGACTGCTGGGCACGAAGCGCATCGGTCATGCCGGCACGCTCGATCCCGCAGTGACCGGGGTGCTGCCGCTTGGCGTGGGGCGCGCCACGAGACTGGTGGAATATATGCAATCGCTGCCCAAGACATATGAGGCCGAGCTGCAGTTTGGCGTGGCCACCGACACGGAGGATCTGACGGGCACTGTGCTGGAACAGCTCGACCGCGTGGAGCTGGACGAGCGTCAGATCCGGCAGACGCTCGTCCGCTTTGTCGGCGACATCCGCCAGACGCCGCCGATGTATTCCGCGGTGCGCGTCCAGGGCAAGCGGCTGTACGAGCTGGCGCGCGCGGGTCAGGAGGTTGAGCGCCCCGAGCGGACCGTGACGATCCATGCGCTCGAGCTGCTGCGTCTTGAGTTGTCCGGGGACAGTCCGCGCATCGCCTTCTCGGCCACCTGTTCGAAGGGCACCTACATCCGTACGCTGTGTGTGGACATCGGGCGCGCGCTCGGCGTGCCGGCGGCGATGGCCAAGCTGGTCCGGACGGTGTCTGCGGGGCTGACGCAGGCGGACTGCGTGACGCTGGAGGAGCTGGAGCGACGCGCGCAGGAGCAGACCGCCGCGGACTGCCTGCTGCCGCCGGACCGCGCGGTTGCCCATTTGCCCCGACTGACGGTGCCGGCCGACGAGGCACGAGCGGCTATGCAGGGCAAGAAATTGCCGCTGCGCATGGACGATCCAGATACCGCAGGAGAACAGCTTTTGCGGCTATATGGCCTTGGCGGCCGTTTTCTCGGCATTTTTCAGAGCAACCCGCAGGAGGGCATCATCCGGCCGGTGAAGGTATTTGCGCAGGCCGAGTCTTGACTAAAGAAATGCAGGTGTAGCAGCAGTGGAAATGATCACCTTACATTATCCGTTATCCGAATCGGAGCGGAGCGAAGTCGGACAAACGCTCGCGATCGGCCATTTTGACGGCGTGCACAAAGGCCATCGCACGGTCATCTCGCGTGCCGTGCGTTACGCGCGGGAGCATGATTTGCTGGGCTCGGTCATGACCTTTGATCCGCATCCCAAGGCAGTGCTCGGACAAGGCGACCAGTATGTCGCTTGCTTGACGCCGCTAGCGGACAAGCTGGAGCAATTTGCCGAGCTGGGCGTCGACCGTGCGTACGTGTTTCGCTTCGACCGCAGCTTCGCGCAGGTGTCGCCCGAGCAATTCGTCGACGATGCCCTGCGGCCGCTTGCTATCCGCAAGGCGTTCGTCGGCTTCGATTTTGCCTTTGGTCATCGCGGCCGCGGCACGCCCGAGCTGCTCCGGCAGCTCGGGGAGCCCTTCATGGAGGTGGAGGTGGCCGAGGCGTATCATCTCAACGGACAGAAGGTGAGCAGCACGCTCGTACGCGAAAACATCGCCAGCGGGGCAATGGAGCAAGCTACCTTACTGCTGGGACGGCCGTATCGGCTGCGCGGCATTGTCGCGCACGGCGCCGGTCGCGGACGGACGATTGGCTTTCCGACTGCCAATGTGGAACTCGGCGGACCGTATGCGCTGCCGCGTCACGGCGTGTATGCGGTGGTCGCCCATTACGAGGGCCTGCGGCTCCACGGTGTGATGAACGTCGGCGTCAAGCCGACATTCGAGGACGGCACCGTCAAGCCGACGCTGGAGGCGCATTTGTTTGATTTCAGCGGCGATTTGTACGGCCGCGAGCTGCAGCTGGATGTGATGCAGTTTTTGCGGCCGGAGCGCAAGTTCGATTCCGTCGATGCCTTGGTGGCGCAGATCCGGGCGGATGCCGAGCAGGCCCGCGAGCTGCTTGCAGCGGCGGAAACGCGCCGGGGCTGAGCCGGCGGGCGTACCCTGCGTTCAAATTATAGAAAGTATATGATCTCGTATATCCTTGTCTAAATTTCGCGGAACGAAACTGACTGGCGCCGGCAAATTACGGCGGCAGCCGTTTCGCCTTGGGCATTTACTTTGCAAGTGCAGATGTGCTATACTAAATCTCGTTGCGGCGACGCGTCGCAACATGGAACCGTGGCTTGGTTGCTCGCCCTCACCAGCGGCGACGAGGCTACCGGCGATTCAAGGACAGGAGGTGACAGAGGATGGCAGTAACACAAGAGCGCAAGAACGAGCTGATCGACCAGCACAAGACGCACGAGGGAGATACCGGCTCGCCGGAAGTGCAGGTGGCGATCCTGACGGAGAACATCATCAACTTGACGCAGCATTTGCGGGAGCACAAGAAGGACCACCATTCCCGCCGCGGTCTGCTCAAGATGGTAGGCCAGCGCCGCAAGCTGCTCGCTTACCTGAAGAACAAGGACGTAAAGCGCTACAGCGCATTGATCGAAAAACTCGGCCTGCGCCGATAACATGCGAGAGAGAAGCAACCTGGTTGTCCAGCCGTCCGGCGCGTCCGGACTCGACTGTGGCAGCGGGTTGTTTTTTGTAGCGGTGCCGGCCGCGGCAGGAGATCGGCCGCCCTCGTCGAATGAATTAAAGTCGAATGAATTAAAAAGAAAGACAGGAGGGATAACATGAACCATCAGGTAGAAATGGAGCTGGGGGGGCGCAAGCTGGTCCTGGAGACCGGCCGCTTGGCCAAGCAGGCCAACGGTGCGGTAACGGTGCGCTACGGCGAGACCGTCGTACTGTGTACTGTAACGGCGTCCAAGCAGCCGAAGGACCTCGACTTTTTCCCGTTGACGGTCAATTATGAGGAGCGCTTGTACGCGGTCGGCAAAATCCCGGGCGGCTTCATCAAGCGGGAAGGACGTCCGAGCGAAAAGGCGATCCTCGCCAGCCGTCTCACCGACCGTCCGATTCGCCCGCTGTTCCCGGAGGGCTTCCGCAACGATGTGCAAATCATGAACATCGTCATGAGCGTCGATCAGAACTGCACGCCTGAGATCGCGGCAATGATCGGAACCTCGGCGGCGCTCTCGATCTCGGATGTGCCCTTCGACGGCCCGATCGGCGGTGTCATCGTCGGCCGCATCGACGGCCAGTATGTCATCAATCCGACGGTCGACCAGGAAGCGAAAAGCGACATTCATGTCGTCGTTGCTGGCACGAAGGACGCGATCATGATGGTCGAGGCCGAGGCCAACGAAGTGTCGGAAGCGGTCATGCTCGAAGCGATCATGTTCGGACATGAGGAGATTCGCAAAATTGTCGCCACCCAGCAGGAACTGGTCGCGCAAGCCGGCAAACCGAAGATGGAGGTCAAGCTGCACGCGCTTCAGCCGGATGTCGTCACTGCGGTGAAGGATTATACGCTGACGCGAATGGTCGAGGCCATTCAAGTCCAGGAAAAGCATGCGCGTCAGCAAGCTATCGACGAGGCGGAGGCCGACGCGATTGCGCATTTCGAGGCACGCTATGCCGAGACGCCCGAGCTCATGGGCGAAGTCAAGGAAGCGCTGCACGACATCGTCAAAGACGAGGTGCGCCGCTTGATTACGGTGGACAAGGTGCGTCCGGACGGACGGGGGCTGAGCGAGATTCGCCCGATCGAATGCGACGTCGCGCTGCTGCCGCGTACGCATGGCTCGGGATTGTTCACGCGCGGTCAGACGCAGGCGCTCAGCATTTGCACCCTCGGCGCGCTTGGCGATGTGCAGATTCTGGACGGCATCGACTTGACGGAGACGAAGCGGTTCATGCATCACTATAATTTCCCGCCCTTCAGCGTCGGCGAGGCAAGACCGCTGCGTGCGCCGGGACGGCGCGAGATCGGGCACGGCGCGCTGGGCGAGCGTGCGCTCTCCAAGGTCATTCCGTCGGAGACGGACTTCCCGTACACGATCCGCCTCGTATCCGAGGTGCTCGAATCCAACGGCTCCTCGTCGCAGGCGAGCATCTGCGCCAGCACGCTGGCGATGATGGACGCGGGCGTGCCGATCAAGGCGCCGGTGGCAGGCGTGGCAATGGGTCTGATCAAGGAAGGCGAGCATTTCTCGATCCTCACCGATATCCAGGGGCTCGAAGATCATCTCGGCGACATGGACTTCAAGGTAGCCGGAACGGCGGAAGGCGTAACGGCGATCCAGATGGACATCAAAATTGCCGGCATCGACCGCGCGATTTTGACGCAGGCGCTGGAGCAGGCTCGCGAAGGACGAATGGTCATTCTCGGCAAAATGCTTGACGTGCTGCAGCAGCCACGCACGAGCCTGTCGCAATATGCGCCGAAAATTCTCATCATGCGCATCAATCCCGAAAAAATCCGCGACGTCATTGGCGCCGGCGGCAAGATTATCAACAAGATCATCGAGGAAACCGGAGTCAAAATCGACATTGAGCAGGACGGCAGCGTGTTCATCGCCTCCTCCAACGAAGAAATGAACCAGAAGGCAAAGCAGATTATCGAAGGCATCGTGAAGGAAGTGGTCGTCGGCGAAGTGTACGAGGGCAAGGTCAAGCGGGTTGAAAAGTTCGGCGCATTCGTCGAAATTCTGCCCGGCAAGGAAGGCCTCGTTCACATCTCGCAGCTCGCTGCCGAGCGCGTGGGCAAAACCGAGGACGTCGTCAAAATCGGCGATGTCATCACGGTCAAAGTCACGGAAATCGACGGACAGGGCCGCGTCAATCTGTCGCGCAAGGCCGTACTGGCCGCTCAGCTGTCCGGCAACTAAGACGTCTCTCCAATTGCATAGCTTCATCACAAAGAGCCAGATCCTGTCTGTCTCTTTTTGTTTGGGTACATAAACCCGCGCGTCCGCTCATAAGCTGTTACAAAAGCTTGCGGACAAGGGGGGGAGCGCGTGAACCGGAAAAAAGCGCTGGCGGCGCTGCTGGGAGCGGCGCTCGTACTGGCGGTGTACGAGCTGCACGACGGCACGGCGGCGCTCGTCGAGGCGCTCAAGCGCAAGGTTCCGCAAGAGCAGGCCATGCGCGCAGAAGCCTCGGCCGCTTCGCTGTACGAGCAAATCCAGGCGGAAGCCGGCAAACGAAGGGTCGCGCCGATCGACGCCCGGGTCGACCGTGTCTGGAAGGCAATTCCCGGCTACAACGGTCTGGAAGTCGATATCGAACGGACCTACCGGCTGGCCGCGCAGCGTCCGCCGCAGGAGCCGATTACTTATCTGTACCGCGAGATCCCGGCCAAAATCACGCTGGAGTCGCTCGGCGCCTACCCGGTCTACCGCGGCAATCCCGCCAAGCCGATGGTAGGCCTGATGATCAACGTGGCCTGGGGCAACGCCTACGTGGAGCCGATGCTTCAGGTGCTGCGAGACGAAGGGGTGCGGGCGACGTTTTTTTTCGACGGGTCGTGGCTTGCCAAAAATCCAGAGCTGGGCAAGCGTATTCAGGCGGGCGGACACGAGTTGTCCAATCACGCCTATACGCACCCGGCCATGAGCCGGCTGGACAGGAGTTCGGCGCGCAGCCAGATTACCCGCACCGAGGATGTGCTCAAGCAGACCTTCGGGGAAACGAACAATCGCTGGTTCGCGCCGCCCTCCGGCGATTACAATCAGCAGACGGTCGAGGTGGCGCGCGAGTCGGGCCTGCAGACGGTGCTGTGGACGCTGGATACCGTCGATTGGCAAAATCCGTCCGCTGTCTCCGTCGTCGAAAAAATTGAGCGCCGCGTCGAAGCGGGCACGCTCATCCTGATGCATCCGACGAAGGCATCCAGCGGCGCGCTGCGGGGCATGATCGCGGCGATTCGGGAAAAAGGCCTCGCGCCCGGCAGTGTCGGCGAGACGCTGTCGCCGGAACGAATCGATCCGGTTGAGGGGAAGCTCCAATTCTGATATAGTGGAAGCATTGATTTAAGGAGGGGACCCGGTGAAGAAGTACAACTTGGCAAACGGACTGCGCGTCGTGATCGAAAAAATACCGACCTGCAGATCGGTTTCCTTTGGAATATGGGTAAAGACCGGCTCGCGCAACGAGACGCCGGAAAACAACGGCATCTCGCATTTTATCGAGCATATGTTGTTCAAGGGCACGAAGCGGCGCAGCGCGCGCGACATTGCGGATCTGTTCGACGGCATCGGCGGCAATGTCAACGCGTTTACGTCCAAGGAGTATACCTGTTACTTTGCGAAGGTGCTCGACACGCATTTGCCGATTGCGGCCGAAGCGCTCGCCGATATGTTTTTTGAATCGCAGCTGGATGCGGAAGAGCTGGCCAAAGAAAAAAACGTCATCCTCGAGGAAATCGCGATGTACGACGATACGCCGGATGACAAGGTGCACGACGAAGCCTCGAAAGCGGCGTTCGGCGACCATTCGCTGGCATACTCGATCCTCGGCCTGGAGGAGCGGCTGGCCGAGATGGACAGCGAGCGGCTCCGCGCTTACATGCGCGAGCAGTACCGCATCGACAATACTGTGATCAGCGTAGCCGGCAACGTGGAGGATCAGGCGGTGCTGGAGCTGCTGGAGCGTCATTTCGGCGGCTTCGCCAACCAGGGAGCCTCGAGACCGCTCGTCGCGCCGACCTTCCGCGGCGATTATGTGTTCCATGCCAAAAAGACGGAACAAAACCATATCTGTCTGTCGTTCCCGGGCTATTCCATCTCCGATGCCAAGCTGTACGCCATGATTCTGCTGAACAATGCGCTCGGCGGGGGCATGAGCTCGCGCTTGTTCCAGGAGATTCGCGAGAAACGGGGCCTGGCGTATTCGGTCTATTCCTATCATACCTCCTATGCCGACACCGGGCTGTTCACCATCTATGCTGGCACGGCGCCGAAGCAGACGAAGGAAGTGATGGACCTGACGCTGGAGATGCTGACCGAGCTCTCGGGCGGCGGACTGTCCGAGGCCGAGCTCTCGCGCGGCAAGGAGCAGCTCAAGGGCAGCCTGATTCTCAGTCTGGAGAGCACGAGCAGTCGGATGAACCGGATCGGCAAAAACGAGCTCATGCTGGGCCGGCACTACACCCTCGACGAGATGCTGCAACGGATCGAGAACGTCACGATGCACGATATCGACGAGGTGATCGCGCATGTGCTCGGCGCGCCGTTCGCGATCTCCATGGTCGGATCGGATGACAAGGATGCCGCGATGGCAGGGAGGAATACCATTGAATCACGTACACATTAAACGGCTGCCCGGTAACGAGGACTTGCCGCTGCCGATGCGCATGTCGGAGGGCGCGAGCGGCTATGACGTGCATGCGGCGCTCGCGGAGGAGCTGACGCTGCAGCCCGGGGCGCGGGCGCTGGTGCCCGGCGGCTTCGCGCTGGCGATGCCGCAAGGCCTGGAGGCGCAGGTGCGGCCGCGTAGCGGACTCGCCTACAAGCACGGCGTCACCTGCCTGAATACCCCCGGCACGATCGATGCGGATTATCGGGGCGAGGTGAAGGTGCTGCTGATCAATCTCGGCCAGGAGCCGTTCGTCATCCGGCGCGGCGAACGGATCGCGCAGCTCGTCTTCCAGCATGTGCCATCGATTGCGCTGGAGGAGGTCGGCGAGCTGCCGGATACCGTCAGGGGCGCGGGCGGCTTCGGCCACACCGGCAAGTAACAGCCTGACATCAGTCAGCGAGCGATTTTATATGGAATTCGGGCCGAACCGGACGCTGCATGCAGCGTCCGGTTTTTTCTTGTCGACGTGTGAAGCCGCTCGCCTGGCCCTTCGCCCTGTCACCCCGGACTGGGCACGCGCATAAGATGCAGTATCACTCAAGTGTGCAGAAGGGAGAGTACCTTGATGCTCACAGGCATGCAAGTGCTGCTGCTCGGAGGGGACGCGCGCCAGCTCGAAGTTGCGCGCAAGCTTTCCGAGCTCGATGCGTCGGTTGAGATGGCAGGCTTTGACCAGCTGGACGAAGCGCCCGAGGGCGCTGTGCGGGTAGCGTTCGCAGACGCTCGTTTTGCCGAGGCGGACGCGCTCGTCCTGCCGGTCCCGGGCTGTGACGAGGAGGGCCGCGTGAGCGCGGCGTTCAGCGAGGCCGAGCTGACGTTTACGGAACGGGAGGCCGCCCTGCTGCCGCGGCATTGCGTCGTGTATGTCGGGATGGCGCGCTCTTATTTGCGCGAGCTGTGCAGCGCCCGGGGGCTGGGCCTGGTCGAGCTGCTGGAGCTTGACGATGTGGCAATCTACAATTCGATTCCGACAGCCGAAGGCGCGCTGATGATGGCGATTCAGAACACCGACACGACGATTCACGGCTCGCGCTGCGCCGTGCTCGGCATGGGGCGAACGGGGCTGACGCTGGCGCGGGTGCTGCAGGGACTCGGAGCGTCGGTCAGTGCCGGCGTACGCCGGGAAGCGCATTTTGCCAGAGCGGCGGAGATGGGGATCAGCCCTTTCTACATCAGGGATTTGGCGCAGCAGGCGGGGAACATTGACTTGCTTTTTAACACAATACCGACTATGATAGTCACAGCGCAAATTATAGCAAAATTGCCCGCGCACGCCGTCATTATCGACCTCGCCTCCAAGCCCGGTGGAACGGATTTCCGGTATGCGGAGAAGCGGGGAATGACGGCGCTGCTCGCTCCCGGTCTCCCCGGAATCGTCGCTCCCAAAACCGCTGGACGCATCATTGCGGACTGCTTGAGTCGGCTATTGCTGGAGCAAAGCTTGAAACGGGGGGATGGCAGGTGAAGCTGCAGGGCAAAACGGTCGGTTATGCTTTATCCGGATCACATTGCACGTTTGCGGAGGTCATGCCGCAAATCAAACGCTTTGTCGACGCAGGCGCGAAGGTCGTGCCGATCGTGACCCAGTCGATCATGACGACGGACACGAGATTCGGCACGTCGGAGCAATGGCAGCGTCAATTAAAAGACTTAACGGGAAACGAGCTCATATCCACGATCGTGCAGGCCGAGCCGCTAGGGCCCTCGAAGCTGATCGATGTGCTCGTCATTGCACCGTGCACCGGAAACACGACAAGCAAGCTGGCCAACGCAATGACCGACAGCGCTGTGCTGATGGCGGCGAAGGCGCAGATGCGCAACCGGCGGCCGGTTGTACTGGCGATTTCGACCAATGACGGACTAGGGCTGAACGCTTCCAATATCGCAAAGCTGCTCGTAACAAGGGACATTTTTTTTGTTCCGTTCGGTCAGGATAATCCGGCGGACAAACCGAATTCGCTCGTGGCCAGAATGGATTTGGCGCTGGAGACGTGCGAAGCCGCGCTCGAAGGGCGGCAATTGCAGCCGATGCTGATCGCACGTACGGACTAAAGGGCTACCCGCGTTAGGAGCGTTCGGTCGACTATCGGAAGAGGAGAGCGACAGATGACGAACCAAAAAATGTTTAACGTTGCCGTAGTAGGGGCGACAGGCGCAGTAGGGGAACAAATATTGAAGCTTCTCGAACAGCGGGATTTTCCGGTGGCTGAATTGAAGCTGCTGTCGTCCGCACGCTCGGCCGGCAAGACCCTTATGTTCAAGGGACGCGAAATTACGGTGCAGGAAGCGACGCCGGAAAGCTTCGCAGGGGTGGAAATTGCCTTGTTCAGCGCGGGCGGCGGCGTCAGCAAGGCGCTCGCACCGCAAGCTGCGGCGCAAGGCGTGATCTGTATCGACAATACGAACGCCTTCCGCATGGATCCGGAAACGCCGCTGATCGTGCCGGAGGTCAATCTCGACAAGCTGAGCGATCATAAAGGCATCATCGCCAATCCGAACTGCTCGACGATTCAAATGGTCGCGGCGCTGAAGCCGCTGCGGGATCGCTACGGTCTGGCGCGCGTGATCGTCTCGACCTATCAAGCGGTATCCGGCGCAGGCCAATCGGCGATCGAAGAGCTGCAGACGCAATCCCGTCAAGTGCTGGACGGCGAGCCGGCCGAGGCGAAGCTGCTGCCGGTCGGTTCGCTGCCGGTCAAGCATCAGATTGCCTTCAACGCCGTGCCGCAAATCGATGTGTTCCAGGACAACGGGTATACGCTGGAAGAGATGAAAATGATTCGCGAAACGAAAAAAATTCTGGACGACGAATCGATTGATGTTACCGCGACTTGCGTACGGATTCCTGTCGTCTACGGTCATTCGGAATCGGTCTATGTCGAGCTCAAGAGCGACTATGAGCTCGAGGAGGTCAAGCAGTTGCTCAGCGACGCTCCTGGCATCGTCGTGCAGGACGACCCGGAAGCCCAGCTGTATCCGCTCGCGACCGAAGCTGCAGGCAAGCCGGACGTATTCGTGGGCCGCATCCGCCGGGATCTCGGACATACGCGCGGCTTGAATCTGTGGATCGTCTCCGACAATCTGCTCAAAGGCGCGGCCTGGAATGCCGTGCAAATCGCCGAACACATCGCCCTCACGCAGGAGTAACGCGCAAGGCCGTCTTGTCAAGCGAAAACCGGGTTGTCGTCCTGTCGGAGGTCAGCCATGCGTATCTTGGTCCAAAAATTCGGAGGCACTTCATTATCGGGCCGCGAGGCGCGCGCGCATGTCGTCGGCCATATCGCGCGCGAGCGGCAGGCGGGAGCCCGACTGGCGGTCGTCGTCTCGGCGATGGGCCGGGGAGGCGATCCGTACGCGACCGACACGTTGCTCGGGTTGCCGGGTGACGCAGTCTCATTTTTGCCGCTGCGCGAGCGGGATCTGTTATTGGCCTGCGGCGAGGTGATTTCCGCGGCTGTGCTCTGCGCCGCCCTGCTCCAGCAGGGCGTGCCCGCGGTGGTGCTCAACGGCGGTCAGGCCGGAATTGCAACGGACGGGATGTTCGGCAACGCGCGCATTATGCGGGTCGATCCAGAGCCCGTCCTTCGCCATTTGGAGGAAGAACAGGTTGTGATCGTCACAGGCTTCCAAGGCGTCGACAAGCAAGGCGAGACGACGACCTTGGGACGCGGCGGGTCGGACACGACGGCTACGGCCCTTGGAGCCGCATTGCAGGCGCAGCGGGTCGATATTTATACGGACGTGGACGGGATTCTTACGGCGGACCCGCGCATTGTGCCGAATGCGCGCCCGCTCGTGTTGGTGAGCTATGGTGAAATTTGCAACATGGCGCGGCAAGGCGCCAAGGTCATTCATCCCCGGGCTGTCGAAATTGCGCAACAAGCGGGGATCCCGCTGCGCGTACGTTCGACCTTTTCGGACAATGAAGGGACGTTGGTGACCCATCGCGCCTCCGGAGTGCCGCTCGAGGGGGTCGTGGACCGGCCGGTTACCGGCATCGCACATGTGGCCGGAGTCACCCAGTTGTCGGTGCAAGCGCAGGACGGGAACAACGATGTGCAGTTGCAGGTGTTCCAGGCGATGGCCGGTGCCCAGATTAGCGTGGATTTCATCAACGTCACCCCGTCAGGCGTTGTCTATACGGTGTTCGACGCCGATGCGCCCAAGGCGCAGCAAATTCTGCGCGCACTGGGCTATGTGCCGCAGGCGGTCGGCGGCTGCGCGAAAGTATCGGTTATCGGGGGCGGCATGAACGGCGTGCCGGGCATTATGGCCCGTATCGTCGAAGCGCTAGCTGAGCAAGACATCACAATTTTGCAATCCGCCGATTCCAACAGCACCATTTGGGTACTGGTTCGCGAGCCCGATATGCAGGGCGCACTGCGTGCGCTGCATGCCAAGTTTCAGCTCGACAAAATATGAACGGGCGACAATATTTCTAGGAGGAGTCATAATGGATTTTGGAAGACTGGTGACCGCAATGGTAACCCCCTTTGATGCAGGCGGTAAGATTGACTGGGAGGCCGCCGAGCGGCTGATCGACTATTTAATTGAGGAGCAGCTAAGCGACAGCCTGGTTATTGCAGGCACGACCGGCGAATCGCCTACGCTCTCGGATGCCGAAAAGCTGGAGCTGTTCCGTTTTGCCGTGAAGCAAGCAAAGGGACGTTGCAAAATTATTGCGGGCACGGGCAGCAACAATACGGCCCATTCCATCCATTTGACACATGAAGCCGAGGGAACAGGCGTCGATGCCATTCTGCTCGTGGCTCCTTATTATAGTCGGCCCAGTCAAGAGGGGCTGTATCAGCACCTCAAGCTGACCGCGGAAGCGACCAAGCTGCCGATCATGCTCTATAATGTACCATCGCGAACGAGTGTGAATATCAGTTCGCAGACGACGCTGCGCCTGGCCGATCTGCCCAATGTCGTTGCGACAAAAGATTGCGGCTCGCTGGATCAATTGACGGAAATTATTCGCGACGCGCCGGAAGGCTTCGACGTGTACAGCGGCGACGATAGCGATACGCTCC
The DNA here is from genome assembly GCF_014705605.1 of Paenibacillus sabuli. Classification (GTDB taxonomy): domain Bacteria; phylum Bacillota; class Bacilli; order Paenibacillales; family Paenibacillaceae; genus Paenibacillus_D; species Paenibacillus_D sabuli. Next base: position 144,590 of record NZ_JACXIZ010000014.1, on the reverse strand, counting down.
CGATTATGTCAATCGGCGGCCGCGGCGTCGTCAGTGTGGCGAGTCACATCGTCGGCAAGCAAATGAAGCAAATGATCGAAGCATTCGTGTCCGGCCGCCTCCAGGAAGCAAGTCGCATGCATTGCGACCTGAGCGTGGTAATCAAGAGCCTGTTCGATTGCCCGCACCCGGTTCCGAATCCGGTCCCGGTCAAGCACGCGCTTGCCTTGTGCGGCGTCCCCGTCGGCGGCGTAAGGCTCCCTTTGGTCGGCTTGACGGACAGCGAAGCCGCCTATCTGGCATCGCGTCTGACCTCGCTGAACGGCTGAGCCCGGTGTATTCGTCGGCAGTGCATAAATGATAACGGAAACCCGGCGCTTCGCGCCGGGTTTTTAAAATATAAGAAATTATAAGTTCAGGCTTATAAACGGCCGCTATATTCTCGGAACGGATTTGCGCAGCCAAAGGACGGCGGTAGCCGGTTCGCCTTGTTTATTTTCTGCCAAAATACCAGGATTTGAAGTGTTTTTGTTCTACGTAGGTCTTTTCCGCAAAAAAGGTGTCATTAGACTGACTTGTGTTTTGATCTTTCGATCATGTATAATAATAGCAAGTGACTGGGTGCGGCAAGCAATTTGAAAATTGAATAACGTTAAGGATCGACGTTGTACAATAACTAGGAGGTATAGATTCACTTGTCAAAGAAGAACAACCAGGATAAGCTAACTGTCTTTGCATTGGGCGGACTAGGGGAAATTGGTAAGAACATGTATGTGGTCCAGCATGCAAACGACATCGTCGTCGTCGATTCGGGATTGAAATTTCCGGAAGAGGACATGCTCGGAATCGATATCGTCATTCCGGATATCTCGTATTTGACGGAAAATCGAGACAAGGTGAGAGGCATTCTCATCACGCACGGACACGAGGATCATATTGGCGGATTGCCGTATGTGCTGCGTCATCTGAACGTACCGGTATACGCAACCAAGCTGACCCTTGGTCTCATTGAGGGCAAGTTGAAGGAAGCCGGACTGCTGGGCGAGACGAAGCGCATATTGATTAACGCTGAATCCGAAGTGCAACTCGGTTCAATCAAAGCCAGCTTTTTCAAAACGAATCACAGTATTCCCGATTCGGTCGGGGTGTGCCTCGATACGCCGGAAGGCATTGTGGTGCATACCGGGGACTTCAAGTTCGACCATACGCCTGTTAACGATCAATACGCCGACCTGCAGCAGATCGCTCAGATTGGCAGCCGAGGCGTACTCGTGCTGCTGTCCGATAGCACGAACGCCGAACGTCCGGGATTTACCCCGTCCGAGAGCAATATCGGCGGCGAGTTTGAGGATATTTTCCGCAAAGCGACGCAACGCGTAATTGTCGCGACTTTTGCTTCCAACGTGCATCGCATTCAGCAAGTCATCAATGCTGCGATGACAACCCGTCGCAAAATCGCCGTCATCGGCCGCAGCATGGTCAATGTGGTCAATATCGCATCGGAACTGGGCTATCTGAACATTCCGGAAGGCATGCTCATCGAGCCCGATGAAGTGAACAAAATGGCCGCAGATCGCGTCGTGGTTCTGTCTACCGGCAGCCAGGGCGAGCCGATGTCCGCCTTGACGCGAATGGCGCGTTCTACGCATCGCAAGGTGGATATTTTACCGGGAGATACGGTGATTATTGCCGCGACGCCTATCCCCGGCAACGAAAAGTATGTCGGCCGCACCGTCGACGAATTGTTCCGTCTGGGCGCCAACGTGATTTACGGTCCGGGATCCGTATCCGGCGTTCACGTTTCCGGTCATGGCAGCCAAGAGGAACTCAAGCTGATGCTTAATTTGATTAAACCCAAATATTTCGTGCCGATTCACGGCGAGTATCGGATGCTGCGCCAGCATGGAAAGCTGGGCGAAGCGATTGGCGTCGAAAAGGAAAATATTTTCCTGATGGACAACGGCGATACGGTTGAATTCCAAGGCGGCAACGCTCGCAAAGGCAACAAGGTGCAGGCCGGCAACGTCCTCATCGACGGCCTTGGCGTCGGCGATGTCGGCAACATTGTCCTTCGTGACCGCAAGCTGCTTTCCCAAGACGGCATTTTGGTGGTCGTCGTGACGCTAGGCAAACAGGACGGCAAGATTTTGTCCGGACCTGACATTATTTCGCGCGGCTTTGTGTACGTGCGGGAGTCGGAAGGTCTGCTGGAAGAGGCCAACCGCATCGTCACTTCGACGCTGCACAAGCTGATGAACGACAAGGTCAACGAATGGGCGTCGTTGAAGACGAATGTAAAAGACGCGCTCGGCCGTTTCTTGTACGAGCAGACGCGCCGCCGTCCGATGATTTTGCCGATTATTATGGAAGTTTAAGCACCTTACCCTTTTAAGGACTCTGGAGACAGAGTCCTTTTTTGCGCATAATTTGCCGTGCAATAGCCGGATACTACGGTGAATGCGAAGAGAAGCAGGAAGGGGCTGTAGCGCATGACAGGCAATTTATTCAGCAACCAGGAGCAACCGATGCCGCAGGTCGAGGAACCCAAAAAAGCCGATGCCGTGGTGAACACGATTCAACAGCTGGGTCAAACGACGGCGCCGGTGCTGGAATCGAATTTGTTCTGTATGACCATCATTGGCCAAATCGAGGGACATATGGTGTTGCCGCCGCAAAACAAAACGACCAAATACGAGCATCTTATCCCGCAACTGGTTGCGGCGGAACAGAATTCGAAGATTGAGGGCGTATTAATTGTACTCAACACGGTCGGCGGGGATGTCGAAGCCGGCCTTGCGATTGCGGAAATGATCTCCTCCGTGTCCAAGCCTACGGTGACGCTTGTGCTTGGCGGAGGGCACTCCATCGGCGTGCCGATCGCGGTGGCAGGGGATCATTCCTTCATAGCCGAGACCGCGACCATGACGATTCATCCTGTCCGTCTGAACGGGCTGGTGATCAACGTGCCGCAATCGTTCGAATACCTGGACAAGATGCAGGAACGCGTCGTCCGTTTTGTCACTTCGCACTCTGGGATCAGCGAGCAAGTATTTAAAGCGCTTATGTTTAAGACGGGGGAACTGACTCGCGATATCGGCACTACCGTCATCGGACCGGATGCGGTGGCAAACGGGTTGATCGATGCCGTAGGAGGCATCGGGGACGCGATCGCGGAGTTGAATCGTCGCATCGACCAATACCGGCTCGGCCAAGCGGGGGGGCGCATTCAATAATGCTGTACACGACCATGCCGCTGGAACAGGTGCTTGACGGTCTGGAGAACCAGCAGGATCGATCCATTATGATTTCGCAAGGCGGGATCACGATGCAGGTGGAGCCGCTGGCCCCGGGAGTCGGACGAATCGTGCGCTTGATCGAAGCCGGATTGAACGATTATTTGCGCCCCGAATTGACGCCGGGCAGTCCGATTCTGTTTGCCGCGCCTTCAGAGGGCGGCTTGCGCTCTGTTTTGCCTTGAGCGCCTTGATTGATAGGAACATTTGTCCTTCTATGGTATAATGTTTTACCAAAGAGGTGACAGGATTGGCAAAGCGAAAACGAAAAAAGAAATCGGTCGCGACAAGCTTAAAATATGAAGTGTATGGTATTCTGCTGATTACCATTTCGGTCATCGCGCTCTCGGGCGAAGCGACGGTCGGACGTGCATTATCCAAGCTGTTCGGCTTAATACTGGGCAAGTTTTATTTTGTGCTGGCGCTGGTCGGAATTGCAGTCGGATTGGCGGTCATGGTCAAGCGAGCTTGGCCGCGCAACTGGTCCAACCGCAAGTCCGGCCTTGTGCTGCTCGTATGCGCGCTGACGTTGATGAGCGCGATTGCCGAGATCGATCTGAAGCTTGGGGCGATGGACGAGCTCGAGGTGTCATCCCGCACCATTCTACTGCAGCTGGGGACCGATATCCGCAGCGAGCTGCTCGGTACGGAATCGACGAGCTCGGGCATGATGGCCAAGGCGATCAGCGGTGGCTATTTGGGTGCGCTCCAATATTCTGTTTTGTATATGCTGTTCGGCCTTGTCGGTTCGAAATTTATTTTGATTGTCATGTTTGCAATTGCCCTTATGCTGATTACCGGCAAATCTTATGTCGAGCTCGGCAGAACGCTTCGAAAACGGGGCACCCGGATGCTGGTGCTGCTCCGTCATAAGCTGGCCAGCTCGCGCAAGCCGGTTGCCTCCGCCGTTAAATCGGCCTCTTCATCGGGTTCCGCCGGCAAGAGCGGGAACGCGCTCGACAAGGAGGATCATCAGGATTTCGATTACGACGACGTATCGGACCAGGATGCGGAGCCTGCCGCCGCACCCCAAAAGCCGCATTTTTTTGCTTGGCTGCAAGAAAAGACGAAACGCGCGAACGGTCGCGATCCTGCCGTCGCGCCCAATTCCGAGCAGGAAGCGCAGGACGAGCACCTGGAATCATCGGTCTATTACGGCGAGCCTGAGCCAAGCGGGGAAAATGCCCTTTACGATCGTCAAGATGAACCGGCAGATCCCTCGGCGGGGACGGCGTATAGCGAAGAGCTGTCCGCTTGGCCTGAGAACGGGGGCGCCAGCGGCCTGTCGGACGAGACGCCGGAGCAGGCGTACGACGAGCAAATGGGCGCAGGTGAACCGTCCTCGCTCGTACGCGAGGAGCCGCGCGATCCCGCGTCGGATTCGCCGGCGCTGGAGAGCGGCGAGCCGTCCGGACTTGATGACGTTCAAGCTGGGACGCCCGATCAAGCCCCTTTACCGAAGCCTTACCGCCTTCCTTCGCTGGCGCTGCTCGCCAAGCCGCAGGGAGGCGGCAGGAGCGGCGGGACCGACGCGGCGGACGCGCGCCGCAAGCTGGAGGCCACGCTTGAAAGCTTTGGCGTACGCGCCAAGGTGCTGGATGTGGTGCAGGGGCCTGCCGTCACCCGTTATGAGGTGCAGCCGGCTTCGGGCGTCAAAGTAAGCCGAATCGTCGGCCTGACCGACGATATTGCGCTTGCCTTGGCGGCCAAGGACATCCGGATGGAAGCGCCAATTCCCGGCAAGTCGGCCATCGGGATCGAGGTGCCCAATATCGAGGTGTCGATGGTGACGATGCGGGAGGTGATGGAGACGACGGCATTTCAGCATGCCCCCTCCAAGCTTTCGATTGCATTCGGACGCGACATTTCGGGTCAACCGATCGTAGGCAATCTTGCGCGGATGCCGCATTTATTGGTCGCCGGCGCTACCGGGTCGGGCAAGTCGGTGTGCATCAACGGCATCATTACGAGTGTGCTGTACAAAGCGACGCCGGAAGAGGTTCGTTTCCTGATGATCGATCCGAAAATGGTAGAGCTCAATGTGTACAACGGCATCCCGCATCTGCTGGCGCCAGTGGTGACGGATCCGCGCCGTGCATCGCTTGCGCTGAAAAAAATCGTCGTGGAAATGGAAAAACGCTACGAGCTTTTCTCTAAATCCGGCACGCGGAATATCGAAGGCTATAACGGCTTGATGAAGGATAACCCGGCCGCCGTTCTTCCCTACATCGTCGTCATTGTCGACGAGCTCGCCGACCTGATGATGGTCGCCGCCGGCGACGTCGAGGATGCGATTACGAGGCTGGCGCAGATGGCGCGGGCTGCCGGCATTCATCTGATCATTGCGACGCAGCGTCCTTCGGTCGACGTCATTACCGGCGTGATCAAAGCGAACATTCCGTCGCGGATTGCGTTTGGCGTATCCTCCCAAGTCGATTCGCGCACTATTCTGGACATGGTCGGAGCCGAGAAGCTGCTCGGGCGCGGGGACATGCTGTTCCTCCCGGTCGGCATGTCCAAGCCGATCCGTGTGCAGGGCGCATTTTTGTCCGATCAGGAAGTCGAATCGGTCGTGGAATTCACTCGCAGCCAAGCCGACGCCGACTACAAGGAAGATCTGGTGCCCGAGGTCGACGATATGGCCGCCGCGCCGCAGGACGACGTCGACGAGTTGTTCGATCAGGCGGTGCAGATCGTACTGGAGGCGAAGCAGGCGTCCGTGTCACTCTTGCAGCGGCGTATGCGTGTCGGTTATACGCGAGCGGCGAGGCTGATCGATCAGATGGAAGCCAGATCAATCGTCGGGCCGTACGAGGGCAGCAAGCCGCGTGAAGTGTTGACGACGCTGGAGCAGTATCAGGCCGGCAAGATTCCGTCTTGACGGTCGTATGGATCGCTCAGGAAGCGCAGGGCTTAAATGCATAGAAGCTTCGTTCGAATCTCATACTAGGTTCAGCACCATCCGCGAGGAGCGGGCGACTAAGCAAGAGAAGGGCTGAGACCACAGCATGAGAATTCGATTAGTCATCGTGACAGCGATCATCGTAAGTGTGCTGTTTGGCGGATTTTCGCTCAAGCAGACGTGGAACGACGCCGCTGAGCCAACGTTCAGCAAAGCAACCTTGACCGAGGGCGCTTCCGGTCAGGATGTATACGAGCTGCAAGGCCGACTGAAATTTTTGGGCTATTACGGCGGTGGCATCGACGGTCAATTCGGACGTCAGACGAAAAACGCCGTCACCTGGTTCCAGTGGAAGTTCGGACTGAAGTCCGACGGCATAGTGGGGGCCAAAACAAAGCTGAAGCTTTGGGAGGCGACGAAAAATTGGAAGCCTTCCGCAGGCGCAGGGTCCGGCGGCGCGGGCTCCGGCGGCAGCGCCGGCTCCGGCGGCGGCAACGGCAATCTGGCCAAGTCCAATCGGCTCGGATTGTCCGAAAACGATCTGAAGCTGATGGCCAACGCCGTATATGGAGAAGCGCGCGGCGAACCTTACGAGGGTCAGGTGGCCGTAGCGGCTGTTATTATCAACCGTGTGAAATCGGAAAGCTTCCCGAACACCGTGTCGGGCGTCATTTTCGAACCGCTTGCCTTTACCGCGGTTGCAGACGGCCAGATTTGGCTGGAGCCGAACGAAACGGCGCGCAAAGCGGTACAGGATGCGCTTGGCGGCTGGGACCCGTCCGGCGGCTGTCTCTATTATTTTAATCCGGAGACCGCCACCTCGAAATGGATCTGGACGCGCCCGCAGGTGAAAACGATCGGCAAGCACATTTTTTGCATGTGATGCATCCATCAAGCAACCCGGGCAGCTCGCTGTTTGTCGCGGGTTGCTTCTTCCTTTTCCGATGGGTTAGAATGGTATAGGAATGAATTAGCAGGAATAGAATGGCGATAAACGAAGCGACGGAAGGAGCTATCGCAAGTGACCTTTGAACGAGGCGAAGTGGGCAGAATCAGGCTTCACGTGTGGCCGACCAAACGCTTTAAAACGTTTGCCGTATCCCTATATGCCGGTATCCCGCTGGATGAAAATACGGTGACTGCCACCGCGCTGACACCGTTCGTTTTGCGCCGCGGCACCGCTCGCACGCCAGAAACGATCGCGTTTCGCGAACGTTTGGATGAGATGTACGGCGCGGGCTTCGGATTTGATGTATACAAGCGTGGAGACGCGCAAATCGTGCAATTTCGTCTTGATGTCATTCACGACCAGTTCGTTTCTTCGCAGGCGTCCTTGCTCTCGGCAGCGCTGGAGCTGTTGGGCGAAGTAACGACCGATCCCGCGCGCGACAAGCGCGGCTATTTTTTGGACAAATACGTCGATGCCGAAAAAAACACCCTCCAAAAAAAGCTGGAAGCGATCATCAACGACAAAATGCGCTATGCCGCCGAACGGTGCCTGGAGGAAATGTGCAAAGACGAGCCATACCGGCTTCATCCGTTAGGACAGCGAAAGGATTTGGACGCGCTGGATTCGGCGAGCCTGTATGCGGCTTATCGCAAGTGGCTCGGCGAAGCGTGCTTTGATTTGTATGTCGTGGGCGATACGACGCTGGAGCAAGTCCAAGCGCTTGCGGCAAAAGCTTTTGGCGCAGGAGAGGGTCAGCCCGGTCGCTATGCCTTTCCGCAGCTCGAGTCGGCCGGCAAAGCGCCTAAATCAATCGTGGAAGAAATGGATGTCGCGCAAGGCAAGTTGAACATGGGGCTGCGAACCCATACGCACTACGCCGACGATGATTATCCAGCGATGCTGATGTACAACGGCATCCTCGGCGGATATGCGCACTCCAAACTGTTTTTGAATGTCCGGGAAAAAGCATCGCTTGCGTACTATGCCGCTTCTCGCCTGGATGGACATAAGGGGCTGTGCACCATTCAATCCGGCATTGAATTTCAAAATTACGACCAAGCCTCGGCTATCATTCAGCAGCAGTTGGAAGCGATGCGCCAAGGCAATCTCTCCGAGCTGGAGGTCGCCCAGACCAAAGCGATGCTCACCGGACAATTGCGCGAATCCCAGGATTCCGCCTTTGAGACGATTGCATTTGACTTTAATACCGTGCTTTCCGGACGGAACCGAACCGCAGAGGCGCTCATCGCCGAGATCGAAGCGGTCAGTCCATCGGATATCGTGCAAGCGGCAAGCAAGGTAGAGCTCGATACGATATACTTCTTGCGAAACCGGAAGGAGGCGCAGGGCGGCCATGCAAAAGCTTGATTACCCGCGCATTAAGGAAACGCTCTACCATGAGACACTCCCGAACGGGCTGCAGGTCTATCTGCTGCCTAAGCCCGGCTTCCAAAAAACATACGCGACCTTCACGACCAAGTTCGGATCCGTGGACAATTGGTTCGTGGCAGACGGCAGTAAAGAGGTCAAAGCGCTCGACGGCATCGCGCATTTTTTGGAGCATAAAATGTTCGAAGAGCCCAGCGGCGATATTTTTGCGACGTTTGCCTCTCAGGGCGCGGCGGCTAATGCGTTTACGAGCTTTGACCGCACAGCCTACTTATTTTCGGCTACGGGCCAGCTTGAAGAGAATGTCACCACCTTGCTTGATTTTGTCCAGCATCCTTACTTTACCGATGCGAACGTGGACAAGGAAAAAGGCATTATCGAGCAGGAAATCAACATGTACAAGGACAATCCCGATTGGCGGGTCTATACCAATCTTATCGGCGCCATGTACCAAAAAAATTCGGTTCGCATTGATATTGCGGGATCGGTTGAATCGATTCGCGCCATTACAAAAGAAGACCTGTACACGTGCTACGAAACGTTTTACCATCCGTCCAACATGCTCTTGTTTGTAGTCGGCGGCTTCGACCACAAGCAGTTGGCCGAGCTGGTTCGGAGCAATCAGCAAAGCAAGACGTTTGCCCCGCAGACGACGCTCGAGCTGAAGCGCGAGGAAGAGCCTGCTGCGGTGGGTGAGGCGAAAGTGGAAGCAATCCTGCCCGTTTCGTTGCCCAAGTGCTTGTTTGGCTATAAAGACAAACAGGCAGTGAAAGACAGCATGCAATTGCAGCGCAGGGACGTGGTAACGAAGCTGCTGCTCGATACGCTGCTTGGTCCGAGCTCGCGCCTGTACCAGGAGCTTTACGATGAGCGCCTCATTTCAGACGGCTTCGGATACGAATTTAATTCCAGTTTGCACTATGGCTTTTCCATTATTGGCGGCGATACGCGCGACCCGGACGAACTGCTGCGGCGCGTCACCGCCGCTCTTGAACAGCATGCGCGTGACGGATTGGACCAACAGGCCTTTGAGCGCACGCGGCGCAAGCGTATCGGCAGTTATTTGCGGCTGCTCAACTCGCCCGAGGCCATTGCCAATGAGTTTACGCGGCATAAGTTTCGCGGCGGCGATTTGTTTGAACAGTTGCAGCTGCTGGAGCAGGTATCGATTGCGGAAGCCGAAGAGAGGGCGCGTCTTCATTTTGATCCGCAACAGCTCGCAATCTCGATTGTCAGCAAAGGAAGCGACGCATGAAGCCGCTGAACGAAATGAATGTGCTCGTCACCGGTGCGAGCCGCGGCATCGGTGCTGCAATCGCGATGCGGTTCGCTTCGGAAGGCATGAACATTGCCATTCATTATCTGGAGCAGCACGAAGCGGCGAACGAAACGGCTCGGCTGTGCTTGCGGGCCGGCTCGCCCACTGTTATCACCGTCAGTGCGGACCTTCGCTCGAGCGAGCAGCTTAAGCGAATGAAGGAGAAGCTTCAGCAATCGGGCATGCTGCCGGATATCGTGGTCAATAATGCCGGCATTGCCCATTTCGGACTGCTTTCGGACGTCACCGAAGCTGTTTGGGACGATGTAATGGCGGTTAATCTAAAGGGTATGTTTCTATGTTCGCAGCTTTTTTTGCCGGAAATGCTGGCTCGCAAATATGGCCGTATCATTAATGTCTCGTCCGTGTGGGGCCTCTCGGGCGCTTCATGCGAGGTGTTGTATTCCACTACAAAGGGCGGCATGAACGCTTTTACAAAGGCGCTGGCAAAAGAGCTGGCCCCCTCGGGCATTACGGTGAACGCGGTAGCGCCGGGAGCGGTGGATACGACAATGAACGCACAGCTCGCCGACGAGGAGGTAACGGCGTTGGCGGAATCCATCCCGGCCGGCCGGCTCGCGCATCCGGATGAAATTGCTTCGCTGGTTTATTTTTTGGCCTTGCCCGAGTCGAGCTATATCACGGGGCAGATCATCAGCCCCAACGGGGGTTGGCTGACCTGAGCTTTTTGAATAATCTCGCCCACTCGCGCGAACAATAAGGACTGTTGACCAATCCTTTTTCAAAAAACAAGGAGGCGAAAGGCCATGTCAACCGTCCTTACGAATTTTGATACGTGGAAGCATTTTTTGGCAGATCGCGTGAAGCAAGCGGAGAAAATCGGTCTGACCGAGGAGACGATCGCCAAGCTGGCCTACGAAATCGGTGGGTTTCTCGGGCAAAAAGTCGATCCGCAAAATGCGGAAGAGCGTGCGCTGAAAGAGCTGTGGGACGTAGCGGATGAAACGGAGCGCCAGACGCTCGCGCATCTGATGGTCAAGCTGGTCAAGCATTCGAACTAATCGGTGCAGAAAAGCCTCCCAGCTGGAGGCTTTTCTGCAAATCCATTTAAAAAGGTTTCTTAAATGTTTTCTGCTGCTTGTGCAGGAGAATGACGAAAATTGTAGAATTTAATTTATTGTGAAACAGTTACCGACATTTTAATGAGGTGTTGCATGGAACCCAAATATAAGCAATGGTACATGGAGTACAAAATACATAAGAATCGGCCAGGGCTGCTGGGCGATATCGCTTCCCTGCTTGGCATGCTTGAAGTCAATATTATTACCATCAACGGCGTAGAAGACCGCACGCGCGGCATGCTTTTGCAAACCAATGACGATGAACGTATCGAACTGCTCGGAAAAATGCTGCGCAAGGTAGACAACATTACATTAAATGCATTGCGTCCCCCAAAATTGGTGGATATTTTGGCTGTGCGTCATGGTCGGTATATCGAACGCGATTCAGATGATAAAAAGACATTTCGTTTCACGCGGGAAGAGCTCGGTTTGCTCGTCGATTTTTTGGGAGAGGTGTTCAAACGGGAAGGTAACCAAGTCGTCGGCCTGCGGGGCATGCCCCGCGTAGGCAAGACGGAGTCGATCATCGCCGGCAGCGTATGTTCCAACAAGCGATGGACCTTCGTATCCTCGACTCTTCTTCGGCAGACGGTGCGCAGTCAGCTTTCCGAGGAAGAGATGAGTCCCAATAACATCTTTATTATTGACGGCATTGTGAGCACCATCCGCTCCAACGAACGGCATCATCAGCTTCTTCAAAATATTATGGCCATGCCTTCGACAAAGGTCATCGAGCATCCGGATATTTTCATCAAAGAATCGCACTATGATTACAGCGCCTTTGATTGCATTATCGAGCTGCGCAATACGCCGGATGAAGAAATCTCGTATGAATCGTTTACCGGCTATCATGAATTTTAGCACGAGGGAGGTGAAACCATGTCCGATTTGGGTGAGTTGTTGAAAAAAGCGCGCGAGGAAAAAGGCTTGTCGCTCGAGGACATCCAGGACTTGACCAAAATACGCAAACGATATCTGGAAGCGATCGAAGAAGGCAATTACAAGGTTCTTCCGGGAACGTTCTATGTGCGGGCGTTCGTCAAAAATTACGCGGAGACGGTCGGCCTCGACTCCGAGGAAGTGCTCCGCTTGTACAATAAGGAAATTCCATCGCCGGCCGGCGAACCGGTGGTCGAACCGATGATGAAGCCGCGTACGAACGGCTCTTCGCGCATTTCCGACCGTTGGAGCAAGTGGGGCTTTACGCTGCTGATGTGGTGCTTCCTGATTTTAATCATTGTGATTATTTATATGTATGCCATTAATCGTCCCGACGACGGCTCGAACCTGGTCGACGACACGACGAACATCGTAGAGAACAATCAGCCACCGCTAGCGGACAATAACCCGCCCGACACACCCGACAACGCTGCGCCGGGCGATGGCGGCAACGAGGGCCCGGGGCAAGAACCGGAGCAGCAAGAGCCGGAGATGCCGGAGACGACGCTCACGCTCATCGAGAGCTCGGGCGCTACCGATCTCTACGAGCTCAGTCCGGGCGGGGTGCATACCTACGAGCTCAAAGTCACGGGCAGCGGCTCGTGGAACAACATCCGCAAAACGGACCGCAACGGCGAAAACGTGCACTCCAGCACCGACCCGGGCGGAACCGATTTTACGTATGAAATTGAAGGCAATGTGTACATCAATGTGGGGCGCGCCGACAACGTCGAGATTCGCGTGGACGGCATTTTGCTGGAGGACAGCAACGAGCCCAATTCGGATAAGTTTCAGATCAACGTCGTAGAGCCAACGGAAGGCGAAGCGGCTGACGCTCAATAAAGAAAGGAAACGTGCGTATGGCTTCGGAAAGCTCGTTTGATATTGTATCCAAGGTTGACATGCAGGAGCTTGGCAATGCGGTCGATCAAGCCGAACGCGAGATCGAGACGCGTTTTGATTTCAAAGGCAGCAAAAGCAAAATCGAGATCGACAAAGAAGATCTGCTTGTTGCTTCGGACGACGAGCACAAGCTGAAAAACGTCCTCGACATCCTGCAGTCCAAAATGGTGAAGCGCGGCGTTCCCATCAAAAATCTGGATTACGGCAAGGTCGAGCCCGCCTCCGGCGGTGCGGTGCGGCAGCGCATCAAGCTGAAGCAGGGCATCGACCAGGAGCATGCCCGCAAAATCAACATCCTGATTCGCGATGCCAAGCTTAAGGTCAAGAGTCAGGTGCAGGGCGACCAGCTGCGGGTCACCGGAAAAAACCGCGACGATTTGCAGGCGGTGATTCGCTTGCTGCGCGAGGCCGACTTGCCGATCGAGCTCCAATTTGTCAATTACCGCTAGATCCGACCCCTTGCGCAGCGCGGTTTTCCCCTGTGCGAGGGGTTTTTGACACGCTTGTGAAGGATAGTTTATACTTTGGTAAAATAGCAAGACTGGTTGAGAGGGCTGGAGGAAACTGGAATGACTGAACGGGTCAAGGTAGTTACGCTGGGGTGCGAGAAAAATCTCGTCGACTCCGAAATTATGTCCGGACTGATTCACGGCAGAGGCTACGCGCTCGTGGACGAGCCGGAGGACGCAACCGTTATCATTGTGAATACGTGCGGGTTCATCGATGCGGCGAAGGAAGAGTCGGTCAACACGATTTTGGAGCTTGCGGAGCTCAAGGAGTCGGCACGGCTGAAGGCATTGATCGTGTCAGGATGTCTGACGCAGCGGTACAAGGAGCAGCTCATGCAAGAGATGCCCGAGATTGACGGCATTGTCGGCACCGGCGATTTTCACCACATCAACGACATCGTCGACGAAGCGTTGCGCGGCAAAAAGCCGGTCAAGATCGGCAACCCTGTTTTTGACTACGAGCAGGCGATGCCGCGGCTAGTGACGACGCCTCGCCATACCGCATATATCAAGATTGCCGAAGGCTGCGACAATGCGTGCACGTTTTGTAGCATCCCGATTATGCGCGGCAAGTTCCGCAGCCGCTCCGTGGAATCGATCGTGGCCGAGGCGACGCAGCTCGCTGCGCAAGGTGTGCGCGAAGTCAGTCTGATCGCGCAGGACTCCACCAACTACGGAACTGATCGGTATGATCGCTTCATGCTGCCTGAGCTGCTGAACCAGGTGAGCGAGGTAGAAGGGATCGCCTGGGTAAGACTGCACTATGCGTATCCTGGCTTCTTCACGGATGAATTGCTGGAGACGATCGCCTCCAACCCGAAGGTGTGCAAGTACATTGATATGCCGCTGCAGCATAGCGAGGATGCCATCCTGAAGCGGATGCGCCGTCCGGGACGCCAGCGCGATGCCCGCGAGCTGATCGCCAAGATTCGCGCGCGTATTCCGGAGGCGGCGCTCCGGACGTCCATTATTGTCGGCTTTCCCGGAGAGACGGAGGAGGATTTCCAGCGGCTGTGCGACTTTGTGCGTGACATCCGATTTGACCGGCTCGGCGTGTTTGCCTACTCGACCGAAGAGGATACGCCGGCCTCCCGGCTGCCCGATCATGTGCCGGACGAGGTCCGGCAGTGGCGCGCCAATACGCTGATGGAGATTCAGCGCGAGGTGGCCAGGGACAACGGGGCCAAGTACGTCGGCCGTGAAATTGAAGTGCTGCTCGAGCGTTACGACGGCCGCAGCGACGTATATGTCGGCCGCTCGCAATACGATGCGCCGGAGATCGACGGGGAGGTGTACGTATCCAATTGCACTGCGCAGATCGGCGAAGTGCAGCGGGTGCGCGTCACGCATGCTTACGAGTTTGATCTGACCGGGGAGGGAATTGCATGAATTTGGCCAATCGCATCACGATGGCCCGAATTTTTCTGGTGCCGGTCATTATGTTTTTTCTTCTGGTCAATCTCGATTTGGGGTCGATCGAAGTGGAGAGCTTCTCCATCAGCTATACGCAGATCGTAGCGGCCCTGATTTTTATCGTGGCGGCCAGCACGGATGGACTGGACGGCTACATTGCGCGAAAAAACAAGCTGGTTACCAATCTCGGCAAGCTGCTTGATCCGCTGGCGGACAAGCTGCTTGTCGCCTCCGTGCTGATTTCGCTGGTTGAGATGGACAAGGTTCACGCGCTGATCGCAATCGTCATTATCAGCAGGGAATTCGCCGTGACGGGCTTGCGTCAGGTTGCTCTGCTGGAAGGGGCGGTACTGGCGGCGAGCAAATGGGGGAAATGGAAAACCGGGATTCAAATTACGATGATCATCGTTTTGCTGCTTAACAATTTTCCTTTCGCGTTCGTCGATATTCGGTTTGATCTGATCTGCAGCTGGGTAGCGGCGCTCATTACGGTCTATTCCGGCGTGGACTATTTTGTCAAAAATAAAAACCTGATTCCGCTGGCGGAATAGCGAAAAAGGAGAGCCCGCATGAAAGCCGAAATTATCGCCGTCGGCACGGAGCTGCTGCTCGGTCAAATTGTCAATACGAATGCGCAATTTTTGTCGCAGCGACTGGCCACGCTGGGCATCGACGTCTATTTTCAAACGGTGGTCGGCGATAATGCCGCACGCTTGCGGGAGGCGATCCGCGTGGCGAGCGGACGCGCCGATCTGGTGCTGTTCACCGGGGGGCTGGGGCCGACCCAGGACGATCTGACGAAGGAGACGCTCGCCGATCTGCTGGGCAGGAAGATCGACATTCACGGACCGTCCATGGCGAAGATCGAGGCGCTCTTCGCCTCGCGGGGCATGCCGATGGTCGAAAGCAACCGCAAGCAGGCGTTCATGCTGGAGGGCAGCGAGCCGCTGCCCAACGAGACCGGGCTGGCGATCGGCGACGCGCTGACGGTCGAGCATACGCACTACATGTTGCTGCCCGGGCCGCCGCGCGAGATGCGGCCGATGTTCGACGGGCCGGGCGTGCAGTGGCTGACGCCTCGGCTGGATGTGCGCAGGCCGATTTATTCGCGTCTGCTGCGCTTCGCCGGGATCGGCGAGTCCAATCTGGAGGCGGCGCTGCTGGAGCTGATCGACGGCCAGTCCGATCCGACGATTGCGCCGTATGCCAAGGAGGGCGAGGTCGCCTTGCGCATCTCCACCAAGGCGGACGACGAAGCTGAAGCGCTGGCGAGGATCGACCGCACGGTCGACGCCATTAAGGAGCGGGTCGGGGAGTTCATATACGCACAGGATGATATCGCCATCGAGGAGGCGGTCGTGCGGTTGCTGCGCAATTCGATGCGCACCATGGCCGCCGCCGAGAGCCTCAGCGGCGGCTTGCTGGCTGAGCTGACGACCAGCATACCGGGCAGCAGCAGCGAGTTCCTGGGCAGCGTCGTGGTCTATACCAACGCGATGAAGCACAAGCTGCTGGGCATCCCGATGGCGCAGCTGGAGGGGGCCGGCGCCCCCGGCGCGGTCAGCGAATCGACGGCGATCATGATGGCGGAGCGCATTCGCGATATCGCGGGCAGCGATTTTGGCGTCGCGCTGACCGGCGTGGCCGGCCCCTCCGAGAGCGAGGGCAAGCCGGTCGGGCTCGTCTATCTCGCGATCGCCCAATCCGGTCATCAGACCGAGGTCTTTACGCTCCATCTGGAGGGCGGCCGCGAGTCGATCCGCCTGCGCGCGGTCAAGGCGGCCTTTTATCGCCTCTGGCTGGCACTGAAGGGATAACCAGCCCGGCAAAGCAACGAGCGGAAACGGGAGCCGCTGAGCAGGTAGCGGGGCGTAAAGCAGCAAGCGAAGCGCCGAGCCGGTAATGGAGCGTGACGCAGCAAGCGGAGCCGCCGAGCAACAAGAGGAGCGTAAAGCAGCTAGCAAAGCCGCCGAGCAACAAGAGGAGCGTAGAGCAGCTAGCCGAGGGGAACGGGCTTGGCAGTAAGCCGATCCACCTGGAATGCCCGCGTTGCCCCGCGTTCCGCATCATGATGTAGGCGACACCCCCGCTGTAACGGACATGGGAGCCGCTTAGCGCTGTTTTTCGGCTCCCTTTCGCGTGTAACGGTCATGAGGAACGCTTAGCGGGAATTTTGGTTCCTTTTGCTGGTGCAAATGCCCGCTAAGGATCCTTCACGAAATAACCAAAGACAGCTCATCCATCAGGCGGGCAAACGGACGAACCTCAGCTAACGGTTGCCAGCGCGCTTATTTCGATCAATTTCAGGCGACTTCCAGGCTAGCGGTTGCCACAGCGCTTATTTGGCCAAAATCGCGTCTTTTCAATGGATTTCAAGAAAATAAGACCTGTGGCAACCGTTACAATTCGATCGGCGCTTTTTTGGGCGCAATAGCCGCTGTGGCAACCGTTAGGTTCGTTGGCGGATGGTGAAGGGATAATGACGGTTTCAATCCCACCAGGTTATTCTGTAATGGACACTAAGCGTCGCTAGTGTCCGTTAGAGCTGCCGCTCGCAGCCGGACGCGTCGTCCCGCAGTCGGAGGCATCGTCCCGAAAGCCTGAGCGCCAGGCCGCAGGCTGCTCTGCAACAGACGGGCCAGGCCGAGCCTCTCTAACTGCTTCGGCCTGGCCCGTCTGTAAATTTGCGCCACCATCTAAGTTGCGGAGAGGTCTTGGCCACAACGGGCGCGATTTTTTCTTTTAGGTGCTCTGACCGGGGGGCCAAGCGTTCCGCCGAGACCTCTCGCTTCTTAGTTCCAATTATAAGAAGAATCGTGGGCTCAGTTTAAAATGGCCCTTGCCGTTTCGCCTTGCCATAGGCTATAATATAAACCAGTTAACGGAAGAACCGTAGCGAAGATTACTTTGCTGCGGTTTTTTAAGTGCCTACGCTTCGCAGGTTTTACACCTTCGAGCAAGCTCTTTAGCTCCCGGGAACGAAAAAAACGAATGTATGTTCGAAAAAATGCTTGGCAAAGCGTCCGAAAAAAGGTATCATAACACTATAACTTATTGAAGGATGTGAGTCGATTGTCAGATCGTCGCGCAGCATTGGACATGGCCTTGCGCCAGATTGAGAAACAATTCGGAAAAGGCTCGGTAATGAAACTGGGTGAAAATGCGGGCATGCAGGTCGAAACCGTGCCGAGCGGTTCGCTTGCTTTAGATATCGCACTCGGAATTGGCGGCTTGCCGCGCGGCCGGGTAATCGAAGTGTACGGACCGGAATCCTCCGGTAAGACGACGGTGGCCCTCCATGCGATCGCAGAGGTGCAGCGCATCGGCGGACAAGCCGCCTTTATCGATGCGGAGCACGCGCTGGATCCGCTCTACGCCCGCAAGGTCGGGGTTAACATTGATGAGCTGCTGCTGTCGCAGCCGGATACGGGCGAGCAGGCGCTGGAGATTGCCGAGGCGCTCGTGCGCAGCGGCGCGGTCGATATCGTCGTCGTCGACTCTGTGGCCGCGCTGGTGCCGAAGGCGGAGATCGAGGGCGAGATGGGCGATTCCCACGTCGGCTTGCAGGCTCGCCTGATGTCGCAGGCGCTGCGCAAGCTCTCGGGTGCGATCAGCAAATCCAAAACGATCGCGGTCTTTATCAACCAGCTTCGCGAAAAGGTGGGCGTCATGTTCGGCAATCCGGAGACCACGCCCGGCGGACGTGCACTGAAATTTTACTCGAGCGTCAGGCTGGATGTGCGCCGCATCGAGACCATCAAGCAGGGCAACGATATGGTCGGCAACCGGACACGAATCAAAATCGTGAAAAACAAGGTCGCCCCGCCCTTCAAGCAAGCGGAGATCGACATCATGTACGGGGAGGGCATATCGAAGGAAGGCTCTCTGATCGACATCGGCACGGAGATGGACATTGTTCAGAAAAGCGGCGCCTGGTTCTCCTATCAAGGCGAGCGGCTGGGACAAGGCCGAGAAAATGCCAAACAGTTCCTTCGGGATCATCCCGAAATTGCGGATGTCATCGACAAGGAGATTCGCAAAAACAGCAATTTGTCGGCGACGGCTGTTCCATCGGAAACATTGGGCAAAGAGGAAGACGAGGACGAGTTGGAAGAATTGGTATAAGCGTATTGCCTAGCGGCGGCCCCTGCGAGCAAGATCTATAGGGGTTGCCGTTTTTTGAAATTCAGACAATAATAGGATGCTTGAAAGTGACACGCATCTGCCGACTGGGAGGGAGGAGATCGTTTGCGGGAATCTACGCGCGAAGCCCCGATCCGCATCGGTAAGGTGGAACGGGACCGCAAGCGGCGAGACCGCTATCATGTATACGACGAATGCGATGGCGACAAACCGCTTCTGAACGTACACGAGAATATTCTGATTCGTTATAATCTGTTCAAAGGCGAATTGCTGACGCTCGAAGCGATTCAGGATATACGGGAAGCCGAAGACGGTCAGCATGCTTACAGCTTGGCGCTGACCTATCTGACGGCCAAGCCGCGCACGCGGGCCGAGCTGACGTCATACTTGCTTCGCAAGGACATTTCCACGGAAAAGGCGGAGCAAGTGTGCGAGCGGCTGGAGCAGGAACGCGCGATCGACGATGCCGACTACGCCCGGCGCTTCGCCGAACAGCGGCTGCGGCTGCGAGCGAAGGGTAGGCTGGCGATTCGGGAAGAACTCCGCAGACGGGGCATTGACCGGGAGCAGACGGCTGACGCGCTCTCCGAGCTTGATCCGGAGCAAGAGCTGGAAGCGGCGGTTCGAGCCGGCGGCAAAAAGTGGCTTCATTTAAAAGGGGAGCGCTTGGAGCGCCGCCGCAAGCTGATGATGTTTCTGGCTCGACGTGGATTTCCCGGAGATATCGTGCGCTCGGCCTCAGCCCGAATCGAGGACGAGCAAGCGGGCAGCGGAGATGAGGAAGAGATGGACTGAGACTGGCGCTTGACAATTGATTTTCTCAAAAGCTAAAATGTACATGTATTCCTTCCTCTTTTCGAATCGATTTTTCTTCCAAAAATGGATTCGAATCGATAAGTTTCGTCAATATTTGTATCGATGAACGGTATGGAAACCGGCTTGAAAACCCAATATCATCCCAAGCGTTTGCCTTGGTGAATGCAACGAGGAGGTGAGAAAGATGGACACTTTGCTCACGATCCTGCTCGTTGTTGGCGGTATATTCTTAGGGATTGTGTTTGGTTATTTTATTCGAAAGTCGATTGCCGAAGCCAAAATTTCCAGTGCTGAGCAAGCAGCCGTTCAAATCGTTGAAAATGCGAGAAAAGATGCGGAAGCGCTCAAAAAGGAAACCGTGGTCGAAGCGAAAGACGAAGTCCACAAACTCCGTTCCGAAGCAGAAAAAGACATTCGCGAGCGCCGTAATGAAGTCCAGCGCTTGGAGAGAAGACTGCTGCAAAAAGAGGAGTCGTTGGATAAAAAGATAGAGCAGCTGGAACGCAAAGAAGAAAATGTAGCCAACAAAGAGAAACGGATCGAAGAAACAAAAGAGCAGATCGAAGGGCTGCACCAGAAGCAGGTCAGCGAATTGGAACGAATCTCCAGCTTGACGATGGAGGACGCCAAGCAACTGATCTTGACGACGGTCGAGCAGGAAGTGCGTCATGAGACCGCGCAAATGATTAAAGACGTGGAACAGCAGGCCAAGGATGAAGCGGACAAGCGTGCCCGCAACATCATTTCCCTTGCGATCCAGCGCTGCGCAGCGGATCATGTTGCGGAGACGACGGTATCCGTCGTTTCTCTGCCGAATGAAGAAATGAAGGGCCGAATTATCGGCCGTGAAGGCCGGAATATTCGGGCACTGGAGACGTTGACCGGTATCGACCTGATTATCGACGATACACCGGAAGCGGTCATCTTATCCGGATTCGACCCGATCCGGCGTGAGATCGCCCGTACTGCCCTAGAGAAGCTGGTCGCCGACGGACGTATCCATCCTGCTCGCATTGAGGAAATGGTGGAGAAATCCCGCAAGGAAGTGGACGATCGCGTCCGCGAATACGGCGAGCAAGCGACCTTCGAGGTGGGCGTGCACGGCCTCCACCCGGATCTGATCAAAATTCTCGGTCGTTTGAAGTACCGCACCAGCTATGGACAGAATGTCCTCAAGCATTCCATGGAGGTCGCGTATCTGACCGGTCTGATGGCGGCGGAGCTGGGCGAGGATATTACACTGGCGAAGCGTGCCGGTCTGCTGCATGATATCGGCAAAGCGCTCGATCATGAGGTAGAGGGCTCGCATGTCGAAATCGGTGTGGAGCTCGGCAAGAAATACAAGGAGCACCCCGTGGTCGTCAACAGCATCGCCTCGCATCACGGCGATTGCGAAGCGGAGTCGGTCATTGCCATGCTCGTCGGGGCGGCCGACGCCCTGTCTGCTGCACGGCCCGGCGCGCGGCGCGAGACGCTGGAGACGTACATCAAGCGTCTGGAAAAGCTCGAAGCGATCTCCGAATCGTTCGATGGCGTGGAGAAGTCCTACGCGATTCAAGCGGGGCGCGAGGTTCGGGTCATGGTGCAGCCGGAACGAATCGACGATGCCGAAGCCTTCCGGCTGGCGCGCGACATTACGAAAAAAATCGAAGGCGAATTGGACTACCCCGGTCATATCAAAGTCACCGTTATTCGGGAAACCCGGGCTGTCGAATACGCCAAATAAGCAAAATCAGTTGCAAAGCTCCCGTGGCCGTCTCATTGCCACGGGTGTTTTGTTTCAAAGCATAACGAAAGCATCGTCTTGCCACCGGTCCGCTACAGCCCGGCGAGCAGGTCGGACGGCGGTTTGAAGGAAACAGAAAGAGGGTAACTATGAAGGTATTGTTTATTGGAGATATTGTTGGCCGGGTCGGCCGCGAGGCGCTCAAGAAAGTGCTGCCGGCTTTGCAGTCCAAGCATCAGCCGCATCTTGTCATCGTCAACGGGGAGAATGCCGCCTCCGGACGCGGCATTACAAAAGCGATTGCCAGACAATTTTTCGAGCTCGGCGTGCACGGAATCACAATGGGAAATCACACTTGGGACAACAAGGATATTTTTGACTGGATCGACGATGAGCCGAGGCTGGTCCGCCCGGCCAACTATGCCCCTGAGGCGCCGGGTGTCGGGAGCGCGCTCGTGCGCGGGAATGGCAAGGAGCTTGGCATCGTCAGCGTGCAAGGCCGTGCCTTCCTGCCGCCAATTAATTGTCCGTTTCGCGAAGCGGAGCGGTTGCTGGACGAGCTGCGCAGACGCACCCCGTTCACCCTTGTCGACTTCCATGCAGAAGCGACCTCCGAAAAAATCGCCATGGGCTGGTATTTGGACGGCAAAGCGTCGCTCGTCGTCGGTACCCATACCCATGTTCAGACCAATGACGATACGATCCTGCCTCAGGGCACGGCTTATCTGACAGATGTCGGGATGGTCGGCTCCAAAGAAGGCGTACTCGGGATGCAGCGCGATGCGGTGCTGCATCGTTTTTTGACGCAACTGCCGGCGCGCTTCGTCGTGGATGAGGGGAAATGGCAATTCCACGCCGTATTGGCCGAGCTTGACGATGCCACGGGCAAGGCCAGCCGGCTGACGAAAATTCGCTGGACCGAGGAGGAGTGGCTGCTCATCTAAAGCCCGGCGCTGCCGCGGGGCCACCGGAAAAGAAGGAATTTTTTCACCTCTCGCGAATACCTATTAAATAGTGGAATTCAATCATCACTCCCGAGGAGGAACTTTACATGGAAGTATTAAAAGTTTCAGCAAAGTCCAATCCAAACTCTGTTGCTGGGGCGCTGGCCGGTGTTCTTCGTGAACGGGGCGGAGCCGAATTGCAGGCGATCGGGGCCGGTGCATTGAATCAAGCCATTAAAGCAGTAGCGATTGCGCGGGGGTTTGTAGCGCCGAGCGGGGTCGACCTGATCTGTATTCCGGCGTTTACGGATATTGTCATCGACGGGGAGGATCGCACGGCCATCAAGTTGATCGTGGAACCTAGATAGATGGCGTGCCGGCCGGCGCGACGGATACAGTTGAATCTACCACTACGATAACGAACCTGTTTGCTTATACGTAAGCAGGTTTTTTTGTCGATTACGCACATCGAAAGCGAAAGGGGCGCGATGCAAATCGAAACGGTAGATTTCCATTGTGATGTGCTCGCCAAAATGCTGCTCGACAAGCAAGCCGACTTTGGCGGACAAAAGGGCGATGGTCGACTTGATGTGAGCTACGCGCGTCTGAAGGAGGCGAAGGCGTGTCTGCAAGTGTTTGCGATCTACTTGCCGGAGCGTCTGGAGCCGAGCACCGCGCATTTGCTCCAAGCCACCGAGCTGTTCTTGCGCAGCATTGCAGCGCTGCCGGGTATGCGCTTCGTCCGCACCGCAAAAGACTTGCGAGAGTGTCAGGCCAGCGGCAAGATCGGGGCGTTGCTCTCGCTGGAAGGGGCGGCCGCGCTGCAGGGTCGACTTTATATGGTGCGCATCATGCAAGAGCTCGGATTGCGAGCGCTCGGGCTGACTTGGAATGATGCCAACTGGGCCGCGGACGGCGTAATGGAGCCGCGTCAGGGCGGTCTTACGCGAGCGGGGCGGGCGCTGGTGGAGGAATGCGGGAGACATCGCCTCGTGCTGGATGTGTCGCATTTGACCGAGCGCGGATTTTGGGAGGTGGCGGAGTGCAGCGCTTCGCCGCTGATCGCCTCGCACTCCAATGCTTACGCTTGCTGCAAGCATCCGCGCAACCTCACCGATGCGCAAATTCGTGCGCTTGCCGGTATGGACGGCCGGATCGGCATCACCTATGTGCCCCAATTTTTGAACGACTCCGGCGCGGCCGCAATCGACGACGTGCTGCGTCACATCGAACATATATGCACGCTCGGCGGAGCCAAGCAGCTCGTGCTCGGCTCGGACTTTGACGGCATCGACCGCCACGTGCGAGGACTGGCGCATCCGGGGCACGTCCCGCGTCTGCTTGAGGCGTTGCTAAAGCGATACGACGAGCCGTTCGTTCGGGGCATCGCCGCGGAGCATGCGCTTCGCTTCTTGTCGACGCACCTACCGCCCGAATAGCGGGCCAAAGGCTTGTTTCATCTTTTTTTGTTATGGATTCAATCGAAAAGAATTATATTTGAATTCACTGAAATCCCTTGCAATTTACAGCAAGGAAACATAGAATTTATATGATCATGTAAATTCGCCTGACAAGCTGACAGCATAACGGATACGTTTACTAAAAAGAGGAGTTGGACATTTTGATCAGTCAATTGTCTTGGAAGATCGGGGGACAACAAGGAGAAGGCGTAGAAAGCACCGACCGTATCTTCTCAACGGCGTTGAACCGGCTAGGCTATTATTTATACGGCTACCGTCATTTTTCGTCCCGCATCAAAGGCGGGCACACCAATAACAAAATTCGGATCAGCACCACGCCGATGCGGGCCATTTCCGATGATCTCGACATCTTGGTTGCATTCGATCAGGAAAGCATCGACCTCAATGCCCACGAGCTGCGCAGCGGCGGGGTAGTCGTCGCAGACGCCAAATTCAACCCGACCCTCCCCGAAGGCATTGACGCCAGACTGTTCGCGGTACCGATCACTTCGATCGCGGAAGAGCTCGGCACCTCCTTGATGAAAAATATGGTCGCATCCGGCGCTTCGTGGGCGCTGCTCGGACTGCCGCTCGAAGTGTTCAACAAGGCGGTGGAAGAGGAATTTGGCCGCAAGGGCGCGGCCATCGTGGAGAAAAACGTCGAAGCGGTCAAGCGCGGCTCGGAGTACGTGCTGGAGCTCGCAGGGGGCCCGCTTGAAGATTTCCGGCTGGAGGAGGCCGACGGCAAGCAAAAGCTGTTTGCCATCGGCAATGAGAATATCGGCCTCGGCTGTATTGCGGCGGGCTGCCGCCTCATGTCAGCTTACCCGATTACGCCGGCCTCGGAAATTATGGAATATCTGATCAAAAAGCTGCCGAAATTCGGCGGTACGGTCGTCCAGACGGAGGATGAAATTGCCGCGGCCACGATGGCAATCGGCGCCAACTATGCCGGCGTGCGCACCATGACGGCTTCGGCCGGTCCGGGGCTGTCGCTCATGATGGAGGCGATCGGGCTGGCCGGGATGACCGAGACGCCGCTGGTCATCGTCGATACGCAGCGCGGCGGACCTTCCACGGGACTGCCGACCAAGCAGGAGCAATCGGACCTCAATGCGATGGTATACGGCACCCACGGCGAGATTCCCAAGATTGTCATCGCGCCGGCCTCGATCGAGGATTGCTTCTACGATACGGTCGAAGCGTTCAACCTGTCCGAGCAGTATCAAGTGCCGGTCATCATCATGACCGATCTGCAGCTGTCGCTGGGCAAGCAATCATGCGAGGAGCTCGACTACGATCAGATCCGCATCGAGCGCGGCAAGCTCGTGAAGGAAGCGCCTGAGATCGAGGAGAAGGCGCTCTTCCAGCGTTACGAATTGACGGCGGACGGCGTATCGCCGCGGGTGCTGCCTGGGGTCAAGCACGGCATTCACCATGTGACGGGCGTCGAGCACGATGAGACCGGACGGCCCTCGGAGAATGCGCGCAACCGTCAGCTCATGATGGATAAGCGGCTCGGCAAATTGGCAAAGCTCGAAATTCGTGACGCGCTGCGCGTCGACGCTCCGCATGAGGCGCCCGAGCTGCTCATTATCGGCATGGGCTCGACCGGCGGCACCATCGACGAGGCCAGAGCGCGTCTGGAGAAGGGCGGACGCAAGACGAATCACATCACGATTCGTCAGATCCATCCGTTCCCGACGGACTTGCTGACCCCTTATCTGGAGCGGGCCGAGCGGGTGCTCGTCATTGAGAACAACGCGACTGCCCAGCTCGCCAACCAAATTAAAATGCATGCCGGCCACGGTGAAAAAATACGCAATCTGCTGAAATACGACGGTACCCCGTTCCTGCCATCGGAAGTCTATCAAGCTTGCAAGGAGCTGAACTAATCATGGCTACATTCAAGGAATTCCGTAATAATGTGAAGCCGAACTGGTGCCCCGGCTGTGGCGATTTCTCGATTCAGGCTGCGATTCAGCGCGCTGCGGCCAACGTCGGACTCGAGCCCGAGAACCTGGCGGTCGTATCCGGCATCGGCTGTTCGGGACGGATCTCCGGCTACATTCACGCATATGGCTTGCACGGCATTCATGGACGGGCCTTGCCGATCGCCCAGGGCGTGAAGCTCGCCAATCGCGAGCTGACGGTCGTTGCCTCGGGCGGCGACGGCGACGGCTTCGCGATCGGCATGGGGCATACCGTACATGCCATTCGGCGCAATATGGACATCACGTACATCGTCATGGACAATCAGATCTACGGCCTGACCAAGGGCCAGACTTCGCCCCGCAGCGCAGAGGGCTTCAAGACCAAGTCGACGCCGGAAGGCTCGATTGAGTCGGTCCTGTCGCCGCTCGAGATTGCCATGTCGGCCGGAGCGACCTTCGTCGCGCAGTCGTTCTCCAGCGATCTCAAGCAACTGACCGCGCTCATCGAGGCCGGCATCAATCACAAAGGCTTCTCCCTGATCAACGTATTCAGTCCGTGCGTGACGTTCAACAAAGTCAACACCTACGACTGGTTCAAGGAGAACATTGTAAAGCTGGAGGAATTCCCGGATTACGATCCGACCAACCGGATCGCGGCCATGACGAAAATTATGGAAACGGGCGGCCTGCTCACCGGCCTCATCTATCATAACCAAACCCGCAAGCCTTACGAGGAGCTCGTCTCGGGTTTCCGTCCGGAAGGTTTGGCGAAGCAAGAGCTGCAGCTATCACGCGATGAATTCGAACAACTGACGGCAGAATTCAAATAAAGGCAGCTCTGGAAGGCATACGGCCGATACCGGCCGTATGCCTTCTGCCATGCCGGCAGCTTCGACAACTAAGCATATAGGAGATGAGCAAGTCATGAAAACTGTACCTGTGGGCGTCTCGGCCCGTCACATTCACCTGTCGCAATCCCACGTAGAGGCGCTGTTCGGCGAAGGCTATCAATTGACTTCGATGAAGCCGCTCTCCCAGCCCGGGCAGTATGCCGCACACGAAACGGTCGAGGTGCGCGGACCGAAGGGCGGCTTTCCGAAGGTGCGCATCCTCGGCCCGGCCCGCTCCCGCTCGCAGCTGGAGCTGTCGCGCACCGATGCCTTTGCAGTCGGCCTGCAGCCGCCCGTTCGGGAATCCGGCGACATTGCGGGTACGCCGGGCATCCGGGTGATCGGTCCGGCCGGGGAGCTGGATCTGGAAGAAGGGGTGATCGTGGCGGCGCGCCACATTCATTTCCATACGTCGGATGCGCAGGCTTGGGGCATTGCGGACAAGCAGCGGTTGACGGTGAAGCTGGAGGGCGAACGCGGCTTGATCCTGGAGCAGGTCATCGCTCGCGTATCGGACAGCTATGCGCTGGATATGCACATCGACACGGACGAGGCCAATGCGGCAGGCGCCAAAACGGGCGACCGGGCGACCATTTTGGACTGAGACGGCCTTCGTCCTTCCCGGTAGCACCTCTAGTCGAAACGTGATATAATCGGAAAGATATGACTAGAGGGAAGTGGTTGCACATGGCGCAAGAACCGAAGGATTACAGCAAATATTTCGATTTCTCCGGAGCCAAGCTCATTTCCGAGGACGAACAAGGCAAACGCATACGACTCGGCGGACGGGAGATCCATCTGATGTCCGAGCCGAATACCCGTCGGGAAAAGCAGCGCGGCAAAGAGCAGGTGCAAGTGCTGTACGATGCGGCCATTCCGGAGGAGCTCCGATCGCTTGGAGCTAATCGACACTATATGATAACGACGTACGGCTGTCAGATGAACGAGCACGACACCGAAGTCATGAAGGGCATGTTCGAGCAGATGGGCTACACCGCGACGGAAGACCGCCGTGAAGCGGATGTCATCTTGCTTAACACCTGCGCCATTCGCGAGAATGCGGAGGACAAGGTATTCGGTGAGCTGGGCCACCTGAAGACGTTAAAAACCGAAAGGCCGGAGCTATTGCTCGGCGTATGCGGCTGCATGTCGCAGGAGGAGTCGGTAGTCGGCCGAATTCTGCAAAAGCACGCGCATGTCGACCTCATCTTCGGCACCCACAACATTCACCGTCTCCCGCACCTGCTCCAGGACGCTTTGATGAACAAGGAAATGGTCGTCGAGGTGTGGTCCAAGGAAGGCGACATCATCGAAAACCTTCCCAAAAAGCGCGAGGGCATGCGGGCCTGGGTCAACATCATGTATGGCTGCGACAAGTTCTGCACGTATTGCATCGTGCCTTATACGCGGGGCAAGGAACGCAGCCGTCGGCCGGCGGATGTCATTGCCGAGGTGCGCGAGCTGGCGCGTCAGGGCTACAAGGAAATTACGCTGCTGGGGCAGAACGTCAATGCGTACGGCAAGGATTTCGAGGACCTGGACTATCGGTTCGGGGACTTGATGCGCGATATGACCGCGATCGATATTCCGCGCGTTCGATTCACGACGTCGCATCCGCGCGATTTTGACGATCACCTGATCGAGGTATTGGCCGGACAGGGCAATCTGGTCGAGCATATCCATCTGCCGGTGCAGTCGGGCAGCACGGAAATTCTGAAGCGGATGAGCCGCAAGTATACCCGGGATTCCTATCTGGAGCTTGTCGGCAAGATCAAGCGCGCCATTCCGAACGCGGTTCTTACGACGGATATCATCGTCGGCTTTCCCGGCGAGACGGAGGCGCAGTTCGAGGAGACGATGACGCTTGTCCGCGAGGTCGGCTTCGAGTCGGCGTTTACCTTTATCTATTCGCCGCGCGAAGGCACGCCCGCTGCCGGCATGACCGACGATGTGCCGACCGAGGTGAAGAAGGCAAGGCTCCAGCGCCTGAACGCGCTCATGACCGAACTGGCCAGGGAGAGCAACGACCGATTGCAAGGCGCCGTTGTCGAACTGCTCGTCGAAGGCGAGAGCAAAAACAACCCGGACATTTTGTCAGGCCGCACGCGCACCAACAAGCTGGTTCACTTTGCCGGACCGAAGTCGCTTATCGGTTCGTTCGTGCACGTCAAGGTGACCGAGCCGATGACCTGGTACATCAAGGCGGAATTGGTCGGCAGCGAGTCGGCGGCGGTATTGTAACGCAAGGAGGAGACCGAAGCGATGGCAAACAAAGAAACAGTGCAGGACGCGCATGATCAGGTGCAGCTGCACGGCAAAGCATGCGACATTCCGCATTTCGAATCGCGTGATCTCGTCGTGGGAGAGGCAATCAAAGCGAAAGCCGAGGAGCTGGCCAAGCTGATTGCCGGATCCCGCGAGGTGCAATTTTATCAGCGGGCCGAAGCGCAGATCAAGGGCAATGACCGCATCCAAGGCTTGATTGCACAGATGAAAAAAAAGCAAAAGGAAATTGTCGCGTTTGAATCGTTTAACAATGCGTCAATGGTGGCGAAGATCGAAGCCGAGATTGAGGCGCTGCAGAACGAGCTGGACGGGATTCCGATCGTCGGGGATTTTCAGCAGAGCCAATCCGACATTAACTATTTGCTTCAGCTCGTCATGTCGATCATCCGGGACACCGTTTCCGAAAAGATCAATGTCGAGTCCGATTCGGGCAGCGAGCCTGACGAATGTATCGATTAGATTGGCGAAAAAACGTGCCTGCGGTTGCTCGCGGCACGTTTTTTTAAAATGAATTGGCGGCAAGACTTATGCACTGCACGTATTAATTGTCTAACTTTTGGAAGCGAATTCGCCCGCATACCCGCTCCCGCGGCGCCGGGTCGCTGTCTGGAGCTGAGGCGCGTAGGCCCGCAGGGCAAGTACGAGAATCGTCGCGACGACGGCCTTGATCACATCGCCCGGAAGGAAGGGGTACATGGCCGCTACCATCGCCTTGGACAAAGAGATGTCCGCAACATGGGTATACCAGGGTACGCCCGCCAAATAGGACAAGGAGCCGCAAAAAAAGATGGTCACAAACAGTGCGCCCGCGCGCAGTGTTTTTTGCCGCGCCAGCCCCCGGCTGCGCAGCAGACGACCGGTAGCCAGGCCGACGGCCCAGGCGCAGACCGGGAACATCCACAAAAAGCCGCCCGTGAACCCCAGCATCAGCGATAGACCGCCGTTGCCCTGAATGAGCGGGAGCCCGACTGCGGCCAGCGCAATGACCGAAAAAATGCTCAAAAAGCCGTACACGGGACCTAAAAAAGCGCCGGCCAGCATGACCGCCAAAGGCTGAAGCGATAGCGGAACGGCCGTGAAGCCCAGCGGGATTTTTATGTAGCTCATGACAATAAAGAGGGCGGCGAAAAGTGCGGTGTAGACAAGGCTGCGCAAGGAATGGGACATCGTGACAATCGACTCCTTCGTTGTATTGTTAACCTTTTTGTATTATGATGGTTAACAAATAGGATTTTACCACAATGCAATCGGAAGTGGAAGAGGGCGAAGAAAAAATGAATTGCACATCGCCATTCAGCTTGGACAATGTGACGGTACAGGCGAGCCGCCCAACAGCCGAGCTGGAAGGGGAAGAGCCGAGCACCTTGCTTACAGTGGAAGCACTACAGGTGCAGCCGGGCGAATGGGTCCAATTGATCGGACCGAACGGCAGCGGAAAAACGACGCTCGTACGGCTCCTGA
The DNA here is from genome assembly GCF_014705605.1 of Paenibacillus sabuli. GTDB lineage: Bacteria > Bacillota > Bacilli > Paenibacillales > Paenibacillaceae > Paenibacillus_D > Paenibacillus_D sabuli. Next base: position 114,254 of record NZ_JACXIZ010000014.1, on the reverse strand, counting down.
CCGGTCATCTGGGCACGGGGCTGCACGTCCAAGGTCAGCTCTCGCGCGGGTTCGCAGGGGAAGAAGAAATCGCATACGTGATGCAGCATCCGGACGCGGCGCTGGTCGGATCCACGCCGCGCGAGGACATCCTGATGGGACTCGAGCTGCGTGGCTTACCCGCCGCTCGCATGCCGCAGCTGCTCGAGCTGGCGCTGGCGTCGACCGGTCTCGAAGCGTTGGCGGATCGTCCGATCGAGCAGCTCTCAGGCGGGCAAAAACAACTGACCGCACTGGCCGGCTGTATCGCGGGCGGGGCGCAGGTGCTGGTGCTGGACGAAGCGACCTCTATGCTCGATGCCGAGTCGGCGCGACTCGTACTGTATACTGTACGCGAGCTCCACGGCGCCGGAACTGCCGTCGTTTGGGTCACACACCGCCAAGAGGAGTGGGCGAGAGGGGATCGGCTAATCGCTTTGCAAAAGGGCCGCATTGCCTTTGACGGGGCAATCGACGACTTTTACGGCGGAACGGATGGCTGCGGCGCCCAGAGCGTCTGCGGGGCAATGGGCCTGCCGGTGCCGGAGATCGTACAGGTCGGCCTCCATTTGCGTGCGCGCGGTTATCCGCTGCAAGTGCTGCCCTTAACCGCATTGGAGCTGGCAGAGGAGGTCGGACCGTGGCGCTGACGGGCAGCTGGGTCATCGACGAGCTGCAGATCGCATCTCCAGGCTCCGCCGCGCCGCGCGTGCTCCTGCAGATCGAGCGCTTGCAGCTCGACCCGGGGCGGCTCTATCTCGTGACAGGCAGGAGCGGTGCCGGAAAAACGACCTTGCTTGAGAGCCTTGCGGGATTGCGCGAGCCGGCTTCGGGACGAATCGAACTGGGCGGGCGCTCGCTTTGGTCCAAGCGCCGTCCTGTGCGCGAGCTGCTTTTGCAACTGGGGGTGAGTCTGCAGCATAGCGAATCGCAATGGTTCGCGTCGACGGTTCGAGAAGAACTGAACTACTCGCTGCGCCCGTATCGCACTCGTTCGAGAGCCGCCGAGCTCGAGCAAGGGGGATGGATCGAAGCACTGGGCCGCTCCGGTCTGGCTGCGGACGTGCTGGATCGCGATCCCTGGTCGCTGAGCGGCGGCGAGCAGCGCCGCCTGGCGCTGGCCTGCGTCATGGCCTGCCAGCCGGACTGGCTGCTGCTGGACGAGCCGACAGCCGGGCTCGACCGGGCGGGCGCCGCCCAATTGCGTGCGAGCCTGGCGCGCCATGTCCGGGCCGGAGGCGGGGCGATCGTCGTCACGCATGAGCCGTGGCTCTTGGCGGGACAATGTCCGCATGTGATTCTCTCGATGGCGGACGGACGTCTGAGCGGACAAGGGCAAGCCATGGCGGCGCATCCGCAATCGCTGGCAGCCGCAGCGCAAGCGCTCCGGGAGGCCGGCTTCAGGCTGCCTGCCGAGCCGCCTACTCCGACGCAGCTGGCTCGGCAGATTGCGGAGCAGCTGAGGCCGCCGGACAACCCGACAATTGAGGAAGCCCTTGCTGCCGAAGCGCCTCGGAGCGCACGCAAGGAGGCGGACGAAGCAGAGAACGCGCCTTTGGTGCGCGAGCATACTGCAGATGTCCTTTCCAGGCAGATGCCGCAGCCCGATGCCTCTCCGCAGCCGAATGTCTCGATGACGCGAGTCGCTGCCGCCGAGCCTGACCCTGCAGAGCGCCATAGCTGGTCCCGTTTCGATCCGCGCGCATTGTGGGGAGGCTACGTGTTGCTTACAGCGGGGATTTTGCAGCAGCAGACTTGGCTCGGGTTAGGAGCGGCAGCCGCCGCATGCGCCTATCCGCTCTGGCGGCTGCGCAGCTGTCTGCTGCCGTGGCAAGGTTTGATACGCGGCTACAGCGTGATGCTGCTGCTAGTGGCGCTGTTGGCCGGCCTGCAGCTCCAGCCGCTGCAGCTCGAGCTCGAGTCCTCGCTCGTCACCGCACAGCGGCTGACGCGTCTGCTGCTCGTCATGCTGCTGGGGATTCCGCTGACGCAGCTGGTCTCTCCGCTGCGTTTGAAGCGGGCGCTGGAGCAAGTGCTGCGGCCGCTGGGCCGGCTCGGCTTGCGCCTGGAGACGTTCACGCTACTGATCGCGCTGATCTTCCGGTTCGTGCCGCTGCAACTGGCGCAATGGGAGCGCTTCGCCCGCATCGCCCAGGCGCGCGGCAAATCGGGCGCCAAGCCCGGACGCATTCCGCTGCGCGAGCTGCATCGCGTGCTGATTCCGTTCATGATGTCGCTGCTGCGGCTGGCCGATCAGATGACGACCGCGCTGCAGGTGAGAGGCTTCGGCTCCGGTCGCTCGAAGACGCAGGGGTGGCGGCTGCGCATGGGGAGCGGGGATGGGCTGCTGCTCGGAGCGGCAGCCGGGATAGCTTCGTTGTTGTGGCTGCTGCAGCAATGGCTTTCCGCTTCTTGATACGTGCCGGGTTCGGTATCGTAATTTAATAAAGAAAAGAGGGCTCGCGACTTGTGCGAGCCCTCTTTTCTTTCCAGACATGATGTTTAGTATTTAGTACAGATCGATTTCTTTGGCGGTGTTGATATCCGGGAGCTTCATGAGCTCGTCGAGCACTTCCTTGGCGGCTGCTTTGTCCACAGCCAGCACCATGATGGCGGCGCCGCCGACCAGCTTGCGTCCGACCTGCATCGTCGCGATATTGACATCGTTGGTGCCGAGCAGCGTGCCGACGCGTCCGATGATGCCCGGCTTGTCCTGATGCGAGATGAGGATCAGGTTGCCTTCCGGGGCCACGTCGACCGGGAACTTGTCAATCTGCACGATCCGCGCCCCGTAGCCGTTCAGCAGCGTGCCGGCGACGAGATGCTCTTCCTGCTTGGTCCGCAGCGAGACTGCGATATGGTTGGTGAAGCCTTTGGTGGCGCGCGATTTTTGTGTAACGATGTTGATTCCGCGTCCGTCCGCGAGGTGCATCGAATTGACGAGGTTCACCTGCTCCGAGCCGAGATGATGCGCGAGCACGCCCTTCACCACATGCCGCGTCAGCGGCTGAGTGTCGACATCGGCGAGATCGCCGGAATACGTGACGGTAATTTCCTCGACCGCTCCGTCAATTTGCTGGACGGCAAAGCCGCCGAGCTTTTCGCCAAGCTCGAAATACGGCTGGAGCTTGCTGCGCAGCTCTGCCGCAATCGGCGGCATGTTGACCGCGTTGACAAACGGCTCGTTGCGCAAAATATGCAGCACCTGCTTGGATACGTCGATGGCCACATTCTCTTGCGCCTCTACCGTCGAGGCGCCGAGATGCGGGGTGACGATGATTTTGGGGTGCTTGAGAAAAGGATGATCCGCGGCAGGCGGCTCCGACTCGAACACGTCGAAGCCGGCTCCGGCTACGATCCCCTGGTCGATCGCTTCGACCAGCGCCTGCTCGTCGATGATGCCGCCGCGCGCGCAATTGACGATGCGCATGCCGGGCTTCATGACTTCGAATTGCGCCTTGCCGATCATATGGCGCGTCTCCGGCGTCAGCGGCGTATGCACCGTCATAAAATCGGCGTTGCGCACAATTTCGTCGACTGTCGACAATTGCACGCCCATTTTTTCCGCCCGCTCCTCGGTCAGGAACGGGTCGTATCCCATGATGCTCATGCCGAAAGCCTTTGCCCGGCGCGCGACCTCGCTGCCGATCCGGCCCATGCCCATTACGCCGAGAACCTTGTTGCGCAGCTCGACGCCGACGAACGATTTGCGATCCCATTCGCCGCCGACGGTTTTCATGTAGGCTTGCGGAATATGGCGCGCCAGCGCCATCATCATGGCGAAGGTATGCTCGCAGGTCGTGATCGTGTTGCCGTCCGGTGCATTGATGACGATGATGCCGCGCTGCGTGGCTGCTTTTAGATCAATGTTGTCGACCCCTACGCCGGCCCGGCCGACAACCTTGAGCTGCTTACCGGCTTCCATGACGCGCGCGTTGACCTTGGTCTGGCTGCGCACGAGCAGCGCGTCGTATTCCCCGATGATGGAGACGAGCTCGTCCTCGCTGAGACCGGGTTTTTTATCGACTGCAATGTCGCTGGCCGCGGTCAACTGTTCAATGCCTAGATCGCTGATCGGATCCGATACCAATACTTTAAACATGTAAACTGTGCCTCCTATTCCGTATCCATGCCATAGCCTTTACTATTTTATAGCAACCGGCCGTGCAATTGCAATGCTCAAACTTGCCCATTTCGGAAATTTTCGTTATAGTTCAACCTAATATGACGGCAGCGTGCGACAAGGAGGAGCTTGCGATGGAAGCTTGGGGTTCGATAGAGGCACGGCAATTGCTAGAGGGCATCGAGCAAGGCACAATTTCGGGTTCTCAAATCATTGACGTGCGCGAGTTCGAGGAGTGGGACTATTATCATCTTCCGGGCACCACGCATGTGCCGATGCGGCAGGTGCCCGGCGAACAACGCATATGGGAGGGCGACGCGCCGATCTATTTGCTGTGCGCCCATGGGGTGCGCAGCGAGGCGGTGTGCCGCTATTTGGCGGAGCAGGGCGTGCGTGCGCCGCTATGGAATGTAGAAGGCGGCATGGCCGCCGTTGCAGCTTGCCGCGGGTTTGCCTACGATTAAGCGTCAGCCTGCGGAAGATGGAAAGAAGAACGGCAGCTGCGGAAGCAGCTCGTCGACATAAAAAGCCGATTTGCTGGCCGCAAAATCGCCGCTGCGTACGGCGCCCGTGCCGACCAGCAGCTCGACGGCAGCCGAGACGGTAGTTAGTTTTATGTTGGCCGCTTCGCCGCTGGCGATCAATTGGTCGGTCTGGGCGGCCAGGTCCTGCGGATAGTATGAGGTCAGCCGGCCGCGATTGGCCAGTTGGTCGGCCATGATTTTATTTTTGACGATCAGCGGCTGCTTGGACCAGTCTGCAAGCGGCAGCATGGACGGCATTTCAAATGCGTCCGGCAGATCCGGATCGACGGATGCCCCCCATTTCAACATGGCTGCATAGTAGCGTTGCTGGCCTTGAACGGCCTGCTGCACCGCTTCGGTGTAAAGGGCTTGCTTTTCGACGGCGGTCAGCGCCGCTCCGCGCTCTGCGTCGCCTGCTTGCTTGGCCGCGAGGTCAGCGACCTGCCCGAACAATCGGAGGCTCTCCAGCCAGCTGACCCGGGACTGCTCCAGGAGCGGCGTGTTGGGCGGCAGCGTCGCTTCGGCAAGGGTCTGTTGCTGTTGCTTGGCGAGCTTGCCGGCCGCTTTGAGCGCCGACACAGGATCGGCCGAGCTTTCGCCGCGCAGCTTGTCCATCGTCGTCAGCCATTCGTTCTGAAATTCACGAAACGGCAAAAATACAGTATGATAATAGGAGACCAGATCCTGTTGCTGATAGGCGATCGAAGGCCCGGTGTCGGCTTCGCTGTTCAATTGCTTCATGGCTTCGTACTTGGACTCCGTGCGATCGTATCCGACCTGGACCCCGTACAAGAATGCCGCTACGGTGACAATGAGCATAAATATAAACCCGAGACTGAAGAGAAGCTCCGAACGCAGGTGTCTTTTTTTCATTTCGTGTCTCCTTTGAGTTCCTATGACCCGTTTCTTACGTTTTAATATATCTTTAGCGACAGGCGGTAAGCAATGAAAAAATTCAAGTTGCGCAAAATCAGAATTCGCAAAGTTACCGTGGACCAGTTGGACGACCGGGCATTGCTTGCCAATGTCTACGCTACGCAGGCCATTACTTTAGTTATCGGTATCGTGTGGATGATTTTTCAGAGCCGCAGCCCATTTGGTTTGCTGGGGTGGCCGGCTCAGTGGCTGCAGGCGATGTATTGGGGAGCCGGTTTCGCGGTGGCGGTCATTGCCGTCGATCTGTTGATCACGCGCTGGGTGCCCGAGGAGGCAACCGACGACGGCGGCGTAAACGAACGCATTTTCCGCAATCGTCCGCTATGGCATATTGTACTGCTTTCGCTGGCAGTCTCCGTCTGCGAGGAGATGTTGTTTCGGGGTGCGGTGCAGTTTGCGATCGGGCCATACTGGACCAGCATTTTGTTTGCGGCCATTCATGTCCGTTATTTGAAGCATTGGATTCCGACGGGACTTGTCTTTTCAATCAGCTACGGCCTGGGCTGGATTTATGAGCAGACCGGCACGTTGTGGGCGCCGATCGCGGCCCATTTCCTCATTGACTTGGCCATGGGGCTCATCATTCGGTATCGCAAGCAGCCGTAACACGCTGCCGGGGAGGCAAAAGACAATGCTGTGGAGTGTACTGACGCTCGGCGCTGCGGCAGCGGCTGTAGCTGTAGGCATGATGCATGCGCAGGCGCGTGAATACGGCGTGATTACGGAAGAAGCAACGGTAAGGTTACTCCCGCGCGCATTTGACGGGACACGAATCTTTTTCATTACCGATCTGCATCGGCGCGCCATTCCCGACGGCTTGATCGCCCAGTGCCTGGAGGCGGGCGGCGCCGATCTCGTCATCATCGGCGGCGATCTGGCGGAGAAGGGCGTACCGCTGGCCCGCACACGCGCCAATATTCACAAGCTTCGACGCATCGCGCCGATCTACGCCATCTATGGCAACCACGACACGGTATGCGATCAGCGGGCGCTGGAGGTGATGCTGCGGGAGGAAGGCGTGCATGTGCTGGTCAACAGCAACGTGCTGCTGGAGCAGGGCGGCGAGCGTGTCTTGTTGTGCGGCATCGACGATTCCATTCATGATCGCGATCGTCTCGATCTGGCGCTGGACGGCACACTGGCGGGCATCGCCGAAAGCGAGGAGGGCCGGCGCAGCGTGTGCAAGATTCTGTTGGCGCATGATCCGTTGATTGCCGCGCAGCTGAGCGGCATGGAGGCGGATCTGATCCTGTCCGGGCACACCCACGGTGGGCAAATGCGGCTGCCGTTGTACGGGCCGCTGCTGCGCACTCGGTCGGTGCGGCTGTATCGCAGCGGCTGGTTCGAGATCGGCGCACGTCAAAAAGCAGCCGGGGAGGCTGCGGCCCGGCTGCTGGTGAGCAATGGCTTCGGTACGTCCAAAGTGCCGCTGCGGTTGTTCGTCCCGCCGCAGACACACTTGCTTACGCTTCGCTGTCCGACTCCAGATCGCTCAGGTCAATCGTAGCCGGGTCAATGAAGCCGTAGCCTTCGGCTTCCAGCTTGGTGAGGAGCTCGTCCAGCGCATCGGCGGTCCAAGGCAGCTCATGCATCAAAATGTTTGCGCCCGAGTGCAGCTGCTCGAGCACATTTTTGATCACCTCGTCCGGCTTGTCCTTGGCGCTGCTGTCCCAGTCAAGCGAGCCGTTGGACCAGGTCATATACAGCATGCCTTGATCCTTGACGTGCGCCTTGACCTGGTCGTTGCCCGCGCCGAACGGCGGCCGGAAAAAGCGGGGCGTCTCGCCGATAATCGCGCTCACCTGCTCTTGCACGCGATCAATTTGGGCTTCGGCGTCGGATGCCGACTGTTCCTTCAGATTCACGTGGTCCCAGGAATGGTTGCCGATGGTCTGACCGCGCTCGTGAATGAGCTCCAGTAGCTCGGGATTGGCCTCGACGCGATAGCCGTTCACAAAAAAGATGGCTTTGGCATCATGCTTGTCGAGCGCATCAATAATTTGATCGATGAGCGCCTGCTCCTTGGGACCGTCATCAAAGGTCAGCAGCACCTTCTTGTCCGTGATCTGGTCGCCTACGGGTTCGAAGCGGTATACGCTGTTCATCTTGTATTGCGGCTCGGCCGGCTGTTCCTCGACTGCGGGCGTATCGGAATTGTTCGAGTCGGCCTCATCTCCCTCAGCATCCGCTTCCTGAGACGGCGCAGCGTCGTCCGGCGCAGCGTTCGAGCCGTTTTCACCGTCTGCATCGTTCGTCGGATCCGAGCCTCCATCTTCCGAGTCGGGGCCGTCCGCCTCGGCGGGCGGGTCGCTTGCTCCGTTGCCATCCGGCTGCTGGAGGGCGCTCTCTTCGTTGTTGTTCGTTCCGTTGACAGGGGAGGACGCATTGGAGCATCCTGATGCGAGCGCGAGCGCGAGACATAGCGCGAGTGTTGGAACGATCGATTTCATGTTGTCCTCCTTCATTGCTTTACCATTCATATCCCTTTACCCAGCCCAATGACAATTGTATCACAGCTCGCACGTTTTTAAGAATGACGGCCTGCCCCTGCGGAAACACTACAACGGTACTACCTGCTTTAATTTTGCAAAGGAGGCGTAAAACCAATGAAGTGGAGCGCGTTTATTGCGGGCGGAATCGCGGGAGTAGCGGCAGCTGCCCTGCTGCATGCGCGCCGGCCGGAATCAATGCAGCGATTGTCGCAAGGCGCAGGCCGTGTGTGGCGTCAGGCCAAGAGCAGGGGCGTGGAGCGGGCAGTCCGCGCCGGACTTGCAACGATCGAGCATAGCGCCAAGGATGTGCGCAAGATGGCCGGCGAAGAATCCGCCAAGGCTTGGCAGCGGATCGGCGAGCTTGTACGCAGCGATCCGCATATTATGCGCGAGGCCGACAAAATTTTGAACGAAAACGGAATTTCTCGGCCGCACTGACATGTTTTGCTGCATCATGCATGCCAAAAGGGCGCCGAAATCGGACCGGAAGAGCCGGTGGATTCGGCGTTTCTTTTTTTAGTGTCGACCTAGTGCAATCCGCGAGCAAAAATGATAACATGGTTACATAGCGTGTTTTAATCACATATTATATGAAATTTCATACGCTGTTATAACTGATGCTTCAAAGGAGGATCCTGTCATGAAGATCGAGCGATTGAGTCAGGACAAGATCAGGATTTTCCTGACATTCGACGACCTGCTGGAACGGGGGATCCAGAAGGACGACATGTGGCGCGAAATTCCCAAGGTGCATGAGCTGTTCAGCGAAATGATGGATCAAGCCTATACCGAGCTGGGCTTTGATGCAAGCGGTCCGCTGGCTGTCGAGGTATTTGCCCTGCCGGCCCAGGGCATGGTCGTGATTGTCACGCGGGGCAGGTCGGAAGCGCAGAGAAATGATCAGGATGCTGAGGAAGAAGCCGACGAGGATATTTATGAAATGGAAGTCACGCTGGAACACAGCGATACCGTGATGTATGCGTTTCGGGATTTCGAAGACGTCATCGCCGCCTTCCATCAGCTGCAATCGGCCGGCTTGAGCGATGACGGGCGGTTGTATTCGTACAAGGACAACTGGATTGCGGCATTCGACCCCTTGCCTTCCGATCCGCCGCGCACGCTGGCCTTGATCGCCGTGCTTGCGGAATACGGCGAAGCCACCTCGGTTACAGTGCCTGTACTGGAGGAATACGGCAAGCTCGTTATTGGCGCCGGAGCCGTCCAGGAAATCTGCTCTCATTTTAAAGCCTGAACGACCACATAGTGTTGCATCGGCTGCGGAATCCGCGAGGCGATGCTTTTTTTTGAACATGTTGGAAAAAAACCTCAAAAAGGTGGCGTGCGATCGATGGTGCTTTTGTTGTCTTTGTTTACGGCGGCAGTTGCGCCAGGCGTCTCGCTGCTGTCTTATTTGTATCTGAAAGACCGATACGATTCGGAGCCGTTTCACATGGTGCTGCGCATGTTCGTGCTCGGCATGGTGGTCGTTATTCCGATTTTGGTTGTACAGCGCGGTTTAATGCTCTGGCTTGGCGAGTCGCCCTTCGTATTTTCTTACATTATCTCCTCTGCCGTGGAAGAAGGTTTTAAATGGTTTGTGCTCTATCACATCATATTCAATCACACGGAATTTGACGAGCCGTACGACGGCATATTGTATGCGGCGGCCATCTCGCTCGGATTCGCAACGCTTGAAAACGTCATGTATGCTTTTTTGCAGCCCGTTTCGTTCGGCTCGTTGCTCATGCGCGCCTTGCTGCCCGTATCCGGACACGCATTATTCGGCATTGTCATGGGCTATTATTTTGGCAAAGCCAAGTTTACGCGCAACAAAAGCAGAAGGCGCATGTATATCTGGATGTCGCTCGCCCTCCCGCTCGGCTGGCATGGCACATACGATTGGATCATGCTCGAATTCGAATCGATCTGGCTATGGATCATGATTCCGTTTATGGTGCTGCTCTGGATCAGAGGCATGCAAAAAATTCAGCGCGCCAGCGCCAGATCTCCCTTCCGGCTCGTACGCGAGGAGGAGGTTAAAATGTAGCTTATCCGTCCATAATGCTTGTATCGCGTGCCGGAAAGGCACTACTTCGACATGGGTCTGGAGGGACAAGCAGTGGACAATGCAAGGGTGAAAGTCACGATTCGTTGCCGCATTTGCGGTGAAAAATTTGTGCTGCGCGGCAGAAGGGACAACGATCGAATCGAAACCGGATTCAAGCAGTGCCTATGTGACAACATCGACCAATTCGAAATTGAAGAGCAGAACTGGTAGACCATGCATAAAGCTCCTTCTCGGGAACCAAACTAACACCAGGTTTGGCATAAGAAAGGAGCTTATGTGCGATGTACCAACGGTTAAGCGCGGTATTGTTTCCTCTGATTGCATTGCTGCTGGTAGGCTCGGTCTATTGGGGCTACCAGGAGCATCAGGAAAAAAACAGCATTTTGATCAAAGCCGAAAATCAGTACCAGCGGGCCTTTCACGAGCTCAGTCACGATATGGACGTGCTGCACGATCAACTGGGAAACACGCTGGCAGTCAATTCGAGCTCGCAGGCTTATCATCGCAAAGGACTGGTGAATGTGTGGCGTATCACCAGTCAAGCGCAGAGCGAAATCAACCAGCTTCCGCTGACGTTGCTGCCGCTCAACAAAACGGAGGATTTCCTGGCTCATATCGCCAGCTTTTCCTATAAGGCCGCGGTGCGCGATCTTGCCAAAGAGCCGCTCACCGGGGACGAGCAGCAAACGTTAAAAACCTTGTACGCGCGCTCGGCGGAAATTTCGCGCGATTTGCAGGATATGCAAAACAATGTCATCGCCAACAATTTACGCTGGATGGATGTCGAAGTAGCGCTGGCGGCAGAGCAATCGGCTCAGGACAATACGATTCTCGACGGCTTCAAGACGGTGGACAAAAAGGTCGAGGAATATCCGGAAATCAACTGGGGACCGTCGGTCTCGGCGATGTTCGAGCGGCGTACGATTCGCATGCTGGAAGGCGGCAACGCAAAACCTGAGGATGTCCAGCGCGCCGCCGCAAAATTCCTGGAGTTGAAGGATTCTTCCCAGATCGCGGTGAGTGAAAACGGCAAAGGAACGGAATACGAGTCCTACTCGGCGAGCGTAGCCGGTCCCGAAGGCCAAAGCCCGATTCAGCTGGAGTATACGAAAAAAGGACCGGAGCTGATCTGGTTCATGAACGCGCGCGACATTGACGTCAAAGCGGTCAGCGCCGACGAAGCGGAGCGCAAGGCGCAAGCCTTCCTCAAAGCGCGCGGGTATCCGGATATGAAGGCAATAAGCTACGATCCGCACGGCAATGTCGGCAATTTCACATTTGTCGCCAAGCAAGGCGACGTGCTGATCTATCCTGAAAAGCTCGTCGTCAAAAGTGCGCTGGACAATGGCGAGCCGGTCGGGCTTCAGGCTGGGGATTACGTGTACGAGCATCGTCAGCGCAAGCTCGACAAGCCGAAGCTGAGCGTGGCGGAAGCCCGAAAAACCCTCAATCCCGACTTCAAAGTGAAGGATACCGAGCAAGCGCTCATTAAAAATGAGTTGTCCAAGGAAGTGCTTTGCTACGAATTTACGGGAAAAATCAACGACAGCCACTATCGGATCTACGTCAATGCCAGCGACGGCAACGAAGAAATGATTGAACGTTTGCCCGGAATGAACGGCGATGGCGGGCAATGACAACCGGCAGTCGGCCGCGCGTATTGACGGCTGGACGCGCATCCTGATCCGGATTCTCGTCTGCTTGCTCGTCTCCATGACAGTGGCGCAATACGCCCTGCAATTTCCAGCCGTTCGGAATTGGCTGACCGGTGTGGATCGATTGGAAGGCATCCCTTATTCGGATGCCTTATTTTTTTGCAAATTTGCGCGGATTGTGGTATAATTTTCACGTTCGCAGGCAGGGCCAGAGCCTGCTTTTTTATTGAAGGGGTCGGATGCGAGGAACCCGACCTGCCTGGCCTTCAAGCTTAGGGGGAATCCAGCGTTGACCATGCAGCATGAATCCGGAAACGAACGCATCAATATCGCCATCGACGGCCCGGCCGGTGCCGGCAAGAGCACCGTGGCCAAAAAAGTGGCCGAGTTGCTGGGCTATGTATATATCGATACCGGAGCCATGTACCGTGCCGTAGCGCTTGCTGCCTATCGCAGCGGCGTCGATGCGGCAGACGGCGATCGGATTGCCAGGCTGCTCGAGACGTTGAAGATCGCGCTCTATCCCGGTCCAGACGGGCAGAGGGTATGCATCGACGGCGAAGATGCCACAGCCGCGATTCGCTCGCGCGAGGTCACGCTTCGCGTCTCTCAGGTCGCTTCGCACGAGAGGGTGAGGCTTCGTCTGGTGGAGATGCAGCGTGCACTCGCCGCCTCCAAAGGCGCCGTCATGGATGGCCGGGACATCGGCTCGCACGTATTGCCGCATGCCGAGTTGAAGGTCTTTTTGACCGCCAGCGTGAAGGTTCGCGCGGCGCGGCGCTTCAGCGAGTCGGGTGCGGAGCAGGGCGTGAGCCTGGAGCAGCTCGAGCGCGAGATTGTCGAGCGCGATCGCGCCGATGCGCAGCGCGTGCACTCGCCGCTCGTGAGGGCGTCCGATGCCAAGCTGCTCGACAGCACCGACCTGAGCATTGAGCAGGTCGTGGAGCAAATTGTCGCATGGAGTCGAACCAAATTGGCGGAGGCGAAGTAAACTATGTTATATCGTTTCTGCCGCGGACTGCTTAAACTTATCTTTGCAACTTTGTTCCCGCTGCGGACCGTCGGACTGGACAATATTCCTGCTACGGGGCCTGCGCTGCTCTGCTCGAATCACATCAGCAACATAGACCCGACCACGGTAGGGGTCAAGGTGAGGCGCAAGGTGCATTACATGGCCAAGTCCGAGCTCTTCTCCTTTAAGCCGGCCGGCAAGTTCCTTCGTTCGCTCGGCGCGTTTCCGGTGAACCGCGGCGGCGTCAGCAAGGAGTCGATTCGAACAGCGCTCAAGCTGCTAAAGGATGGGCATGTCATGGGCATTTTCCCGGAAGGAACGCGCGGCAGCGGCGGCGCGGCCAAAAAAGGGGCCGCAATGATTGCGCTGCGCAGCGGCGCGCCTGTCATTCCCGTTCGCATTATCGGTTCTTATCGTCCGTTTCGCAGATTGACCATTGTCTACGGCAAGCCGATCGATTTGACCGAGGTTGCGGCTTCGGCTGCGCCCGATATGCTCGAGCAGGCCACCGAAGTCATCATGAAGGAGATCCATTCGCTTTCCGCTTAAGTGTTAGAATGTTTTAAATGCTGTGCGTCGTATCGTACGAAGCGGTCACGTGGCAGATTTAAATAAAGTTGGGGTATGAATCGAGGAGGTTATTTCAAATGTCAGAAGAAACAAAAGCACAAGCAACCGAGGTAGAAGAAGCGGTCGAGCAAACGACCGAATCCCAAGCCGAGGAGCAGCAACCCGCAGAAGTAGCGGCAGAGCAAGACGCCGAAGCGGAGGAGGAAGTAAGCCAAGATGCGCTCGATAATCTGGTATCGCTGAAAAAAGGCGACACAGTAAAAGGCACGGTGGTCAAGGTCGAAGACAACCAAGTCACCGTCAGCCTGGGATATAAATACGACGGCGTCATTCCGCTTCGCGAGCTTTCTCCTGTACAACTGGACAGCACCGAGAACGTAGTCGAGCTCGGTCAAGAGCTTGAGCTGAAGGTGGTCACGATTGACGACGACAAAGAGAAGCTGATTCTCTCCAAGCGTCAAATCGTCAGCGAGCAAGCGTGGGATGAGCTGCAAGAGCGCTTTGACAACGGCGAAGCCTTCGAAATTACCGTTGCCGACGTTGTAAAAGGCGGCCTCGTCGCCGACGTTGGCGTTCGCGGCTTCATTCCGGCTTCCATGGTCGAGCGTCACTATGTGGAAGATTTCAAGGATTACAAAGGCCGTACGCTGAAAGTAAAAGTGAAGGAAATCGACCGCGAGAACAACAAGGTCATTCTTTCGGCGAAAGAAGTGCTTGAAGAAGAATTCGAAGCCAACAAGCTGCGCGTGATGGCCGAGCTGGAAGTCGGTCAAGTCATCGAAGGCACGGTTCAACGTCTGACGCCGTTCGGCGCATTCGTAGATATCGGCGGCGTAGACGGCCTGGTCCACGTATCCGAGCTGTCCTACCAGCATGTGGCGCATCCGCGCGACGCCGTCTCCGAGGGCGATCAGCTGAAGGTGAAGGTTCTGAAAATCGTACCTTCCGAGGGCAAAATCAGCTTGAGCGTAAAAGCGGCGCAGCCAGGTCCGTGGGAATCGGCGATCGGCCAATTCAATACGGGCGACATCGTAACCGGAACGGTTCGCCGACTCGTTAACTTCGGCGCTTTTGTCGAAATCGCGCCTGGCGTCGAAGGCCTTGTGCACATTTCGCAAATTGCGCATCGCCATATCGCCACACCGCAGGAAGTGCTGGAGGAAGGCCAGGAAGTGCAAGCCAAGATTCTGGACTTCAACCCGGGCGAGAAGCGCGTGAGCCTGAGCATCAAAGAAACCGAAGAAGCGCCTGAGGCGCCGATTCGTTCCGAGCGTCCCGAACGCTCCCGCGCGCCGCGCGAAGATCTGAACAATCCGAATGTCAGCCTCAGCAATCAAGGCATGAGCTTTACGCTGGCCGAGCGCTTTGGCGACAAACTGAGCAAATTCAAGTGATTTAACGGCTTGAGCCAATACGAAACACCCTCGCGACTAAGCGAGGGTGTTTTTGTCGTACATGGTTAAACGCCGCCGCCTGCCGCTTTCCGATTATGCGTAAGCGAGTCTGCGCATAATAGAGACAACGGAGGGATGGAATATGAATGCGGGCTTTTTTACCTTCTGGCTGCTTGGCCTCGCAGGCATCCTTGTGCTCACAGGCTGGAGACGCGAGCTGCTGGGAACGGTTCGGCTGCGAGCATTGCTCGTATTCGGGGTGGTTTGGGCAGTCTTGCTGCCTGTGAATTGGGCGCTGACGAGTACTTTATCCATTCGCTTGTCCTTGGTCTGGCAGATGGGCTGGGCAATCGGCTGTCTGCTTCTGGCTAAGCTGCGGAGTCAGGCCTTGTATCACCTGTTCGCGACGGCCATTGTAGGCGCGCTCGTCTACTGGATTCGCGTGCTTTATTTATACGATCCTGTGTTTGTCGTGATTCACCCGTTCTGGGACACGGCCCTGGCTGCCGGCTTGCTGGCCGGCATTTTGTCACCGCTGTTCGCGGTACAGTTCTCAATTCTGACATTGGCGCTCGCACTTGCGCAGCTGCTGCTTCACCGCTCTGCCATGCTCCATATTCCGCTAGGCAGCGCTTCATGGCAGGATGGATTTTTCGCGGCGCTGGCGATTGCGCGCACAGTCAGCGGCATGGCGGCTATCGCGGCCCACCTGCGCACGCGGCTGGCACCGTATTGGCTGGGCGAAGACGGAGGGGGATCCTCATGACGGCGTTGCTGGCGGGTTATACCTATACGATCGGCATTATAGGAGGCGTTGTCTTCGGACTTGTCGCCAGATTGCTCATGCTGCGGACCGATTATCGTCAATACCCGACGTATCCGCACGGACGAATTATTCACATCTCGCTCGGTGTGATTGCCGCCGCCCTTGGCGCGGTAGCTGTGCCGGCTTTATTTAACAAAGACTACACCGCCATTACTTTTTTGACGCTGGCTGCGCAGCAGTTTCGGGATGTCCGCAAAATGGAGCGCGAAACGCTCACCAAAATCGATGAAATGGAGCTGGTCAGCCGCGGCTCGACGTATATCGAAGGGATCGCAATGGTGTTTGAAGGTCGCAACTATTTGGTTATTCTGACTGCTTTCTTAACCAGTCTGTTTACGATTTCGTTCGCCTGGTATTATGGCTTGGTGGCCGGCTGCTTCTCGCTGCTGATTGTGCGCATTCTCCGTTCCGGTAAATTGATCGCGCATATTGCCGAGGCGCGCGTGGCGCCAGTGCGAATCGAGGGAGCGGATCTGTATGTCGGAGATATTTATATCATGAATGTCGGGTTGCGGGACAATCAGGAGCTGATTGCCCGGCGGGGCATGGGGCTTATCTTGCAGCCGCGCGATGCGAACGCCAAAGCGACGCTGAGCAACCTCGGGCAGCGGCAGGCGATACTGTACGATCTGTCGACCATTCTTGGGGTCTACCGCGACAGCTCGGAGCCGGCGCTGGTGCCGATGGCCAAGCTGGACATGCACGACGGCAGACTGGCCGTGTTCATCCTGCCGCAAGAGCTTAGTCCGGCCAAAGCGCGAGAGGTGGCGCTGCGGGTGCCGGTATTGGAATCGGCAGTGCGCATGCCGACGCAAGCGAAAGTCAATCGCGAGGAGGAGGGGGCGCATGGCTCGAATTGAAGCGGTCGTCACGCGCCATCGGAACAACGCCGGCGGCAGTGTCGCCGTTTTTTACGTCGAGACGGCGGAGGAGCTGCAGCAAACCTCGTTTCTGCTTGAAAAAATTTTGGATGCATCCGCCCATGATCTCAAAAACGGGACGATGATTCTCGTCAATCACCAGGCAGAATGAAAAGGTTAGCCAAGCTCCCGCTTTTTTGCTATGATGAATGTCGTGAGTATGGGTGAAGGAGTGGAGGCATGGCAAGACCGGTTATTGCGATTGTCGGACGGCCGAACGTCGGGAAGTCCACCATATTTAACCGAATTATCGGCGACCGGCTGGCAATTGTCGAGGATAAGCCTGGCGTAACCCGCGATCGGCTCTACGGAACCGGAGAATGGAACGGCAAGGCATTCAGTATTATAGATACTGGCGGTATCGAGCTCGAGGGCGAGGACGCCATCATGAAATCGGTCCGGATGCAGGCGGAGCTGGCGATCGAAGAGGCAGATGTTATTGTATTCATGGTGGATGCCAAGGCGGGACTGACGCATGCCGACGACGAAGTGGCGCAGCTGTTGTTCCGCTCGCGCAAGCCTGTCGTACTGGCGGTCAACAAGGTCGACAACGACAATCGAATGGACGATGTGTACGAATTTTATGGTCTTGGCTTCGGTGCGCCAGTACCGATCTCGGGCTCGCACGGGCTGGGAATCGGCGATCTGCTCGATGCCGCGGTGGAGCGGCTACCTGATCCGATGGAGCCGGAATACGACGACGACGTCATCCGGGTGGCCTTGATTGGTCGACCCAATGTCGGCAAGTCCTCGCTTGTCAATTCGTTGCTCGGCGAGGAACGGGTCATCGTGAGCGAGGTTGCCGGCACGACCCGCGACGCGATCGATACACCGTTCGAACGCGACGGCCAGCGCTACGTGTTGATTGACACGGCAGGCATGCGCAAGCGCGGCAAAGTATACGAAACGACCGAAAAATACAGCGTCATGCGTGCGATGAAGGCGATAGAGCGCGCGGACGTGGCGCTGGTGCTTATCAATGGGCAAGAAGGCATTATCGAACAAGACAAGCATATTGCCGGCTATGCGCACGAAGCCGGAAAGGCCGCCATTTTCGTCGTCAACAAATGGGATGTTGTCGAAAAAGGCGATAAAACGATGCAGCAGTTCGAACGCAACATACGCGAGCATTTTCTGTTCATGACGTATGCGCCGGTCGTCTTTTTGTCCGCGCTTACCAAGCAGCGCCTGCACAAGCTGCTGCCGGTCGTGAACCACGTATCGAATCAGCATGCGATGCGGATTCAGACACATCTGCTCAATGATGTCGTGGCCGATGCGGTGGCGATTAATCCGCCGCCTACGGACAAAGGCAAACGGCTGAAAATCAATTATGTGACGCAGGTGGCGGTCAAGCCCCCGACCGTCGTGGTTTTCGTCAACGACCCGGAGCTGATGCATTTCTCTTATCAGCGGTATTTGGAAAACAAAATTCGCGCCGCGTTCGATTTTGAAGGAACGCCGATTCGAATCTATACCCGGCGCAAGTCTGAAGAAGATTAGGGGAGAGACTTGTTGGTTGATGTCATTTTAATTGGAGTCAGCTATTTGCTCGGTTCGTTATCGTTTAGCATTCTCATCGCCAAATGGGTGAAGGGCATCGACATCCGCGACCACGGCAGCGGCAATGCCGGCGCCACCAATACGTTGCGGGTATTGGGCAAGGGTCCGGCCATCGTAGTATTGGTACTCGACGCGGCCAAAGGAGTCGCAGCCGTGCTGCTCGCCGGCTGGCTTGCGGACGGCGAGCAATGGACGATGGCGGCTTGCGGTCTGGCAGCGATTGCAGGACATAATTGGCCGGTCTGGTTCCGCTTCAAGGGTGGCAAAGGGATCGCCACCACGGTGGGCGCACTGGCGGCATTGGCCTTTTTTCCGGCCTTGTATGCGGGACTGTTAGCCATCGCGGTCATTGCACTCACCCGGTACGTTTCGCTCGGCTCGCTCGTTTTTGCCGCCGCCGCGCCGCTGTTGATTTTTGTGATGCGCCTGCCGGTGCCGTTTTTGGCGGCTGCGCTGGTGCTGTGTCTGCTTGCTTTCATTCGGCACCGCACCAATATCGCCAAGCTGCTCAGCGGCCAAGAGAATCGGTTGGGCGGCAAGAAAGGAGTCACGCATGGCAAATCGTAGCGCTGCCGTCCTGGTGGCCGGTAGCTGGGGGACGGCCCTGGCGGCCGTATTGGCGCGCAACGGCTGCCGCGTCCGACTATGGACGCGCAACCTGGCACAAGCCGAGGAAATCAACGTCAAGCGAACGAACAGCCGCTTTTTGGGCGATGTGACGCTTCCGCAGGGACTGCTGGCGACGGCGTCGATGGAAGAGGCGTTAACGGGCGCAGAGGCGGTTGTTTTTGTGGCGCCTTCCGCAGCGATGCGAGAGGTGGCCAGGGCGGCGGCCCCGTACTTGAGCTCCAGCGCGCTGTGCCTGCATGCGACCAAGGGCTTTGAGACGGGCACGCTCAAGCGTATGACGACCGTGCTCGCCGAGGAGCTTGGCCGGCCGGAGTCGGAGCTTGCGGTGCTGTCGGGACCCAGCCATGCCGAGGAGGTCGTGCGCAAGCTCCCCACCACGGTAGTGGTTGCCTCCCGCTCGCTGACCGTTGCGCAACAAGCGCAGGATTGGTTCATGAATACGAATTTTCGCGTCTATACCAATGACGACGTGACCGGCGTGGAAGTAGCCGGCGCGATCAAAAATATCATTGCCCTGGGCGCCGGGCTCTCGGACGGCCTGGGCTTTGGCGACAATGCCAAGGCGGCGTTGATCACACGCGGTCTGGCCGAGATCTCCCGGCTCGGCGAAGCGATGGGCGCCGGGCCGTTGACATTCGCGGGCCTGGCCGGGGTCGGCGACCTCATCGTCACCTGCACCAGCAAGCACAGCCGCAACTGGCGCGCCGGGTCGCTGCTTGCCACCGGTCTTGCGCTGGGGGAGGTGCTCGAGCGCATGGGCATGGTCGTCGAGGGCGTGCGCACGACCCAGGCCGCTAATCAGCTGGCGCAGGATTATGGCGTGCCTATGCCGATTACGGAGCAGCTCTACCGCGTGCTGTTCGAGGGCAAGTCGCCCCAGCAAGCGGTCGAAGCGTTGATGGGGCGCGATCGCACCCACGAGCGTCGAGAGGCCTGACAAGCTCCCGGAGGGCCTACACCAATCCCGTCCCCTCGTCATATGATGCTAGGAGCGACCGGCGGCAAGCCGGTGGCGTTAGGAGGGGAGCAATGAGCGGGAAGCAGCAGATTCCAAGAGACGTATTGAAGGCGGTCAACAAAAAAACCGGCAAGCCCGTTACGGAAAACGCGGTGAAAAAGTTGGCCAGCAACGTGACGCCCAACACGCTGAAAAGCGACGCCGAATTGCGGCGGCTGATCAAGCAAGTGTCCCTCATGGCCAAGGTGCCGGTCTCCGAAGAGACGGTCACGGAGATCGTCGGCGTTGTCAAAAAAAGCGGAATGAACATGAATAATATGGAAGCTCTGATGAAAATGATGATGAAAAAACAGTAGTCGGAGCCGGCAAAAGCGCAGGACACCGGGCAAAGGTCCGGCAACGTCACGCTTTTGCCGTTTTTTTTTCTTGTCTTGAAATGCTATAATGATAGCCAAACCAATCATGCTACAGGTAGGAGTCGAGGGCAAGAATGGATGCCATGACAAAAATGTGGGTTTCGTTTATCGGAATCGGATTGATGGCGCTCGCCGCAATTGTCATTACCGTGGCGCGAACAAAGACGCGGGGGATCGTGCGTGTAGTGCTTTCCATAGTCGCTTTTGTGCTGTTGCTGTTCGGATTTTTATACGGATTCATTTCGATTACATAACAATATCGGTCAAGGAAGGATGGGAATATGCAAGTCGAACTGAAGGGAAAACGCGCGACGGCGGAGGTAGAGGGCGAGCCGGGGCTGTCGGTGCTCGACCTCGCCTTGAAACACAACGTGGAGTGGGGGTTTTCTTGCACGCGCGGCACTTGTGCGCGCTGTCGCTGCCTCGTGAGCGAAGGCATGGAGCTGCTGGAGGAAGCGACCGACGCGGAATGGGATCGCCTTGGCGACGAGGAGCTGGAGCAGGGCTACCGCTTGGGCTGCCAAGCGGTGCTGCGCATCGGCGAAGGCCGCGTTTCGGCCGAGAACAAGACGTATTTTTAGCACATTCGATTCGATCCGGGAGGTGACGACGATGGAAATGGAGGCCGGACGGCTGGAGACGGCCTTGGCCAGCATCCTCCGCCTAGCTCCGCCGCGTCGCTTGCCGTGGGTCGTGGGGGGCAGCGCTGGCCTGTTGCTGCGCGGGCTTGAGCTCGCGGTGCCGCCGCGTGATCTGGATATTTACAGCGACGACAAGCATGCGCCCGAGTTGCACGAAGCGCTGCGGCGGTTCCGGCAGGACGAGCAGATAGAGAGCCGCACCGCGATTTATCGTTCGCTCCTCAGCCATTATTCGGTCGAGGGAGTCGAGGTCGAATTGGTCGGAGGCTTCGAGATCCGCACGGCGCAGTGTCTTTATCGCGCGGAGGTCGAGCGCCGGCTTTGGCCAGGCGGGTCCAGCCGACACGGCTATGTGCTGGTGCCGCTGGCGCACGAGCTGATCTTTAATCTGCTGCGCCAGCGCGAGGATCGGGCGAGCTTGATCCTGCGCGCGATGGCCGGCGACAGCGGCGAAGCGCGCATGCTGCGCGAGCTGTTGATGGCGAACCGCGTGCGAGGGCCGATTCGAGAGCGTCTGGAGGCCTGGCTGTCGGCCCGGGAAGCCGGTGAGCGGACATGAGCGTCTGGATTCAATTTTTGCCCGGCGGTCAAAAAACGGCGGTGCGCCCCGGCACGACAGTGCTGGAAGCGGCCCGCAGGGCGCGCATTGCGTTGCCTACACGCTGCGGAGGCAAGGCCGGCTGTCTCATGTGCAAGGTCTATGATCGAGGCAACAGCGGGCTTTCTGCGCCGTCTGACAAGGAGCGCGCCAAGCTAGCGGGAGCAGCGGCCGATCTGCGGCTGGGGTGTCAGGCCAAAATTATCGGTCCGTCGACCGTCGAGGTGCCGGAGGACCCGCTCAAGGCTGCGGTGCGGCGTCAGCTGGAGCGGCAGCGTGAGGAATGGCCGTAGGGCAAGATCGGAGGAATGCGAATGATGGGCTATGCCAATAAAAAGATGGCCGCCTTGCTGGCGATGAGCGCGGTTGCGATCATGCTGCTGGGGGGC
The DNA here is from genome assembly GCF_014705605.1 of Paenibacillus sabuli. Classification (GTDB taxonomy): domain Bacteria; phylum Bacillota; class Bacilli; order Paenibacillales; family Paenibacillaceae; genus Paenibacillus_D; species Paenibacillus_D sabuli. The sequence continues at coordinate 92,521 of NZ_JACXIZ010000014.1, read as the reverse complement.
TGTCTCTATCCGGACGAGCAGCGTCAGGCCAATGGCGTGTCTGTGCGCGAAGCCGTGCGCAACATGCAAATGGTCGTCGATCAATATCAGAAGGACACGGGCATGCTGCCGATTCAGAACAGCACACCGCAAACGCCGAAATACGAGAAATACGTGATCGATCTTGGCAAGCTGCAGCGCATGCAATACATCAGCGATTTACCGGCTGTGTCGTTCGAAAAAGGCGGCAGCTACTATTTCCTGATCCTGGACGAGGAGACGGATCCGACCGTTAAGCTCATGGATCTGGTACCGTATCAGAAAATCAACGATCTGCAAAGCAAAGTCGATGCTTATGTCGCGGGCAGCGGCGAGCTCCCGGCAGGCGAAGAGGCTTATCCGGGCTTTTCCTGGATCGATTACGAGCGTCTTGGAGGCAAGGCGCCCGAACTTCGCAGTCCCTACTCGGGCCTTTCGCTATCGGCGATGCTGGATGTGCAGGGTCGCGTTTACATCGATTATGGGGTGGATCTTGCGCGGGCGGCCGAGCGGTCCGGCGAGGAGCCGTCTTCGCAGCGGGATCTGCGCGAGCTGCTCGTCGAAGGTGCGGACTACGTGCCGGTCAAGGCGCCGGTCTACCGCTGGGTGCAAGGCGAGCCGCGCGCTGTGGCGGCGGACGGCACGGATGCGGCCGGCTAATTGTGCACGGATGGTGCGTTTGAAGGATAATCTCCTTCAAGCGCGCTTTTTTTGTGCCTGTATGCGCATACCCGTGAAACGCATGGCATATATCAAGTGGTGGAAGACGTCGCCATTTGATCGCGGCCGCAAAAAAACAATTTGCGTATTCGTCATAAATGCGGCCGAAAAACAATATGCTGTTACTAGTCCAAACGGTTGTACGAGTTGCATCGCTCGCCCGCGTCGTCGGCTCCGCGAAAGCGGCGCATGTTGAAAACGCGGGGCCGGTGTTGAAATTTGATTGGGAGGGGATACGCAGTGGAGAAAGTGGACATTTTCAAGGACATCGCGCAACGGACCGGCGGGGACATCTACCTCGGCGTCGTCGGCGCTGTTCGGACCGGCAAATCAACCTTTATCAAACGGTTCATGGAGACGGTCGTGCTGCCCAGCATAGCCAGCGAGGCCGACCGGGCCAGGGCGATCGACGAGCTGCCGCAAAGCGCGGCGGGCAAAACCATCATGACGACCGAGCCAAAATTCGTGCCCAATCAAGCGGTGCAGATCAATGTGACCGAGGGACTGGAGGTCAATGTGCGCCTCGTCGATTGTGTCGGCTATGCGGTGGAAGGCGCCAAGGGCTACGAGGACGAGAACGGACCGCGGATGATTACCACGCCGTGGTTCGAGGATCCGATTCCGTTTCAGGAAGCGGCGGAGATCGGCACGCGTAAGGTCATTCAGGAGCACTCCACGCTCGGCGTCGTCGTCACGACGGACGGCACAATCGCGGAGATCGAGCGCTCGTCGTACGTCGACTCCGAGGAGCGGGTCATCGCGGAGCTCAAGGAAGTCGGCAAGCCGTTTGTGCTGATCGTCAACTCGACGCGGCCCAAGAGCGAGGAAGCGCTCCAGCTGCGCAGCGAGCTGCAGGAGAAGTACGATATTCCGGTCATGACGATGAGCGTGGCCACGATGGGCGAGGACGAGGTCATGTCTGTGCTCCGCGAGGTATTGTACGAGTTCCCGGTGCACGAAGTTAACGTCAATCTGCCAAGCTGGGTCATGGTGCTCAGCGAAAATCACTGGGTGCGCAGCAATTACGAAAGCTCCGTGCGGGACACGGTGAAAGATATTCGCAGGCTGCGCGACGTCGATCGCGTCGTCTCCCAATTCATGGAGTACGACTTTATCGCCCGCGCCGGTCTCAGCGGCATGAATATGGGGCAGGGCGTCGCGGAGATCGACCTTTACGCGCCGGATGAACTGTACGACCAGATTTTGATGGAGGTCGTCGGCGTCGAGATTCGCGGCAAGGATCATCTGCTGCAGCTGATGCAGGAATTTGCCCACGCCAAGCGGGAATATGACCGCTTCGCCGAATCGCTGGAAATGGTCAAGACGACCGGCTACGGCATCGCGGCGCCGACGCTGGCGGAAATGGCGCTCGACGATCCGGAGCTCATTCGCCAAGGCTCCCGCTTCGGGGTCAGGCTGAAGGCGACCGCGCCGTCGATTCACATGATCCGGGTGGACGTGGAATCGGAGTTCGCGCCGATTATCGGCACGGAGAAGCAGAGCGAAGAGTTGGTGCGGTATTTGATGCAGGACTTCGAGAACGATCCGATCAAGATTTGGGAGTCCGATATTTTCGGTCGCTCGCTGCACTCCATCGTGCGCGAAGGCATTCAGGGCAAAATCGCGATGATGCCGGACAACGCGCGCTACAAGCTGCAAGAAACGCTCGGTCGCATCATCAACGAGGGCTCGGGCGGACTGATCGCGATTATCCTGTAGGGGGATTGGGGCATCCAGGTAGCTCCGGGCCTTCGAAAGGCACGTTCCGCCACCATGCGGAGCGTGCTTTTTTGGGATGCGGCGGCGGCACAATCACACGGTCAACCGTGAAAACTTCTTAATCTACTTGAAATTCCGGAACTGCTGTATTACTATGAATTTGTTCGGCCTGAGGTATAATTTTATACGGAACGGTTAAACAGGATGATAATGAACCGACATTAGTTGCCGTCAGGGGAGGTGAAAGACATGAACAAAACGGATTTGATCGCAAAAGTAGCCGAAACGACAGAGCTGTCCAAGAAAGACGCCACCAAAGCGGTTGATGCCGTATTTGAAGCGATCTCCGACGCCTTGCAAAACGGTGACAAAGTACAACTGGTTGGCTTTGGCAATTTCGAAGTGCGCGAGCGTTCGGCACGTAAAGGCCGCAACCCGCAAACGGGTCAAGAGATTGAAATTGCAGCCAGCAAAATGCCTGCTTTCAAGCCCGGCAAATCGCTTAAGGATCTCGTATCCAACTAAGCTTATGCCCAGTGTACGCCCGGATCGAGGATCCGGGCGTTTAATTTTGAATGCGCAGCCGCTCGTTCACTTTTCCGTTCTTGACAAAAGTGCCGTATTCCGATAGACTCATTTTTGCAACATAACACAGTCGCCGCAGATTGGCAATGTCGGGGTATGGCGCAGCCTGGTAGCGCGCACCCTTGGGGTGGGTGAGGTCGCAGGTTCAAATCCTGTTACTCCGACCATTTGATCTTCGGCGCACCACATGCAGCTTTCTCAGCCATCGATGCGCGGGAGGGCCTTTTTTTGAATATCGGCCCGACTGCCACGCCGGCAAGGGGCGCGATGCGATAGGGAGCGTGAGCGAATTCAATGGAACCTTCCAACGGAGATTATATCGTTGTCAAAGCTAAGGATCAAGGCGTCCACGTCATCGGGCTGACGCGCGGGCAGGACACCAAGTTCCATCATACCGAAAAGCTGGACCGCGGTGAAATCTTGATTGCCCAATTCACCGACCATACTTCCGCAATCAAAATCCGCGGCCGGGCCACCGTACTAACCAAGTACGGCACGCTGGAAACCGATAGCTGAGCAGGCATAGCCTGCTCCTTTTGTTTGTAAACTGTTGTATAGGACGTTTACAACGGAGGGATCGGCTTATGCGCCTCAAAAACGCGCTGCTTCTCGGCGCCGCCTTGGCGGCATCGGGGATGCTGGCGCTCACGGCGATTCAGGAGGGCTGGAAGGGGAAGGACGGGGGCAGGGTGCAAACGGCCTTGGCTCAGGGTCATCCTGCGCGCATCACCCCCGACAATCTTGTGGACCGGCTAGCCGTGCTGCCCTTGTCGCAGCGCCTGCAGCGGGTGCAATGGCAGCAGGCGGTGCTGGCGATCGATCTTGAGGCCGCTGCGGATGCAACGCAGCTGCAGCTGGCCTCGGACCTGCTGCGTCTGCTGCAGCTCGGCTTCGTCTATCCGGACAATGTGGATCGCATGCTGGTCCGCGTGCTCGCCGCTTCGCCATCCGCTGCGGACGAGGCGCCCGTTCTGCTGCTGGCGGCGGATGTGCGCAAGGGCGACGAGACGCTTCATTTTTTGCCGGTGCTGCAGGCGCGCGACGTGCTCGGCGGAGGCTGGGACGAGCGTCTGCGCCTGACGCGGACCGCTGCCTGGCGTATGCGTTTTGACCGATAGCGGGCGGCCTCCGCGGCAGCTTGTCGCCCGCCTGCCGTCGGCCCGGACAAAAATAGGCTTCTGCCCGAACATGTGCTATAATAGGCTAGATATAAAGCGCAGCGCGCGACCGACTGCAATGTACGGAGGCTTGACCTATGAACCCTTACCGCATCCCGGAGATGGCCCGCAAGTATATGGACTATGACATGATACGCAAGCATACCGAGCTTCCCGGCTTCCCGGATTCCATTGTGAGGCTGTTATTTGTTTTTCTGCGAGGCGGTCGAAAAACGGCCGAGCACAGCGAATTGTATGCGCTCGTCGTATCGCTCGTGCAGGTCGGCATGGACACGCACGACATGATCGATACCGATTCGGGCTCGGCGTCCGAATCGTCGATGCGCGCCCGCCAGCTCAAGGTGCTGGCAGGCGACTATTTCAGCGGACGATTTTATCACTTGCTCGCGCAAGCGGGCCAGCTCGATATGATACGCCGACTCAGCGAGGCTGTGAGCGAGGTCAATCGACTCAAGGTGAATCTTTACGTCAAAATGAAGCAGCTGCGCGTCAGCGCGGACGATTACATGCAAGCCCGAATCGCGCTTCGTTCAGGACTGCCAAGGGTCTTCGGCGACTTGGTCGACGAGCGCCACGCACAGGCTTGGCCGGAGCTGCTGCAGCGCGTGTCCGAGTGCGACGTCCTGTCGGGCGAAATGGCTCGTACCGGCTGTACGGCGCAATTTTCCGAAAGCTGGGGCTATTGGCAACTGCTGCAGGAAGGCACGGAAGAGGAGGTCGAACTGCTGACCGGGGACGCCGAGCCGTCCCTGGTCGGGGAACTGATCGACAAATACGATCTGCGCGGACGATTGGCCGCCCGGCTGCGCCATGCGGTCGATCATCTGCTATCGCTCGCCGAACGGATCGAATCGGACAAGCTCGTGCAAGAACTGCGCGTGATCGGCGAGTCGTTTTTGCGGCCGCTTGCGGCTCCTGCTCCGGCATTCAACGAGACGAGGTGAGCGAGACGATGGACTCGAAGTCCAAGGAGCAGTTTGTGCATTCGGTATTCGAAAGCATAGCGCCCAAATATGATAGAATGAACGACCTGCTCAGTTTTCGCCGACACAAAGCTTGGCGGCGTTATACGATGCGCAAGATGGGTGTCCAGGAAGGCGCAAGCGCAATCGACTTGTGCTGCGGTACCTGCGACTGGACCATCGCGCTCGGCGAGGCGAGCAAGCACGGGCGCGTCGTCGGCCTTGATTTCAGCGCGGGTATGCTGGACATCGGGCGCAAAAAAATTGAGCGGCTGGAAATGGATCGGCAGATTGAGCTGGTGCAGGGCAATGCGATGCAGTTGCCCTTCCCCGACGACAGCTTTGATTATGCGACGATCGGCTTTGGTCTTCGCAACGTGCCGGACCTCGTGCAGGTGCTGCGCGAGATGCGGCGCGTCGTCAAGCCGGGCGGCCAAGTCGTTTGCCTAGAGCTCTCCAAGCCGACGTGGCAGCCGTTCAAGGGCCTTTATTATTTTTATTTTCAGCGTGTGCTCCCGATGCTCGGCAAGCTGTTTGCCAAGCGCTACGAGCAATACAAATGGTTGCCCGATTCGCTGGCAGCTTTCCCCGATTTGAACCGGCTGGCCGATATTTATCGGGAAGTCGGACTTCGCCAGGTGCGCGCGTACCCGCTCACCGGGGGAATTGCGGCCTTGCATATCGGGATGAAAGGATCAGAAGGGGCATGATACGCAAAATAGCCGTTTTTTTGGAAATGATCAAGTTCGAGCATACGCTTTTTGCATTGCCGTTCGCCTTTGTCGGGGCGCTGCTCGGCGCAGTCGCAGTGGAGCTGAGGCTGCCGGGGTGGGGGGAGATCGGGTGGATCCTGCTTGCTATGGTCGGCGCGAGAACCGCGGCGATGGGCTTGAATCGGCTGATCGACAAGGCAATCGATGCCCGCAATCCGCGTACAGCGCCGCGAGCGCTTCCTTCGGGGCTCATCGGCACCAAGGAAGTGGTCCTTTTTATCGTTATTTCGCTCGTGCTGCTGATGGTCTCGGCGTTCCAGCTCGAACCGCTGGCTGCCCGGTTGCTGCCGCTGGCAGTGTTTATGCTCGTTTTTTATTCGTATACCAAGCGCTTCACATGGTTGTGTCACATCGTCCTCGGCCTGACGATCGGGCTGGCGCCGCTAGGTGCCTGGGTGGCGGTGACGGGCAGGATTGACGGCACCGCATTGCTGCTGTATGTTGCAGTGTCGTTGTGGACGGCGGGCTTCGATATCGTCTACGCTTGTCAAGACCTCGAATTCGACCGCAAGGAGGGGCTGCATTCGATTCCGGCGCGATTCGGGATTGCCGGCGCGCTGTGGATTGCAAGAGCCTTGCATGCCGTCACGGCGATCGGGCTGCTGGCATTGTTCTGGCTGACCGATCTTAGCTGGGTCTATCTGGCTGGGACCGTGATCGCCATTGCCATACTGCTCTACGAGCATCGCCTTGTGCGCCCGCACGATATCCGACGTCTCAATACGGCCTTTTTTACGATGAACGGCACGTTAAGCATGGTGGTCTTTTTGTTTACCCTTATAGATTTGGTGGTGGTGCACCGGTGGTAATGGATAAGCGAGTGCATGGCGCGCGCTGGACAGTCGGCTTTACCGGCGCCAGCGGCGCGATCTACGGCGTGCGTCTGTGCCAGGCGCTGCTGGATGCGGGGGTATCCTTGCACCTGGTCGTGACCGAAGCGGGCTGGCGCGTGCTGAAGGAGGAGCTTGGCTGGGAGGTTTCGCGTCGCCAGGCGGCGCTCGAAAAGCATTTTGGAGAGGCGCTGCGCAGCGGCGCAATGACATTCCACCTGAACGCGGATATCGGGGCGAGCATCGCCAGCGGCTCGTTCCGCATTTCCGGCATGGTGGTGGTTCCTTGCTCCATGGGGACGTTGTCCTCCATAGCGAACGGCACCTCCAACAATTTGCTGACGCGGGCCGCCGACGTGACCTTGAAGGAAGGGCGTCCGCTCGTTCTCGTTCCGCGCGAGACGCCGCTTCACGCGATTCATCTGGAGAATATGCTCAAGCTCGCCCGCCTCGGCGTGCGGTTGATTCCGGCGATGCCGGCGTTCTATTACCGACCGCAGTCCATGGACGAGATGGTCGATTTTATGGTGGGCAAGGTACTCGACAACATGGGCCTGGATCACGATCTGTACAGAAGATGGGGAGATGAGCAAGATGAACAGCGCGGATCGGGCGAAAATCGGCAGAATTGACTACGCCAACGTGTGGCCGATTTTTCACACCTTCGATCCTCGACTGTTGCAGCCGGAGGCCGAGGTACGCTACGCCGTTCCAAGCAGGCTGAACCGCCTGCTGCTAGCGGGCGACATCGACATGGCCGCAATTTCCTCTTTTGCCTATGCGATGCACGCCGACGACTATTTCCTGCTTCCGGACCTGTCTGTCAGCGCGCAAGGGCGCGTTCGATCGATTTTGCTCTTTTTGAAGCGGCCGCTCGAGGAGGCGCTGCGCGGCACGATTGCGCTGACGAGCACTTCGGCGACCTCCGTGAACCTGCTGAAAATCATCGCGCAGCTCCGATACGGGGCGCAGCCGGCGTATGCGGTGATGGAGCCGGAGCTGGAGACGATGCTGGAGCAGGCCGACGCCGCGCTCCTGATCGGCGATTCGGCGATCAGAGCCTCATGGCGCGATACGGGCTACGAGGTCGTCGACCTGGGCGAATTGTGGCGCGAATGGACCGGGCACGGCATGACATTTGCGCTGCTGGCCTTGCGCCGCGATGCCGCTGCGCGCCTCGGCCATGCCCGCATTGCTGCCATGCACGAGGCGCTGCTGGCGAGCAAGCAGCGCAGCCTGTCCGATCCGGAGCCGCTCATATCCAAAGCATGCGCGACGCTTGGCGGTGAGCCGGACTATTGGCGGCGTTATTTTGCCGGATTGACGTACGATTTCGGGGCGTCGCAGCGAAGCGGTCTGGAGCTGTACTGTCGTTATGCCGTCGAGCTGGGGCTGCTCGAGCGGGTTCCGGACATGCAGGAATGGTCCTAATAATGTGACATAGGTGAACGAATGAAACTAATGGATCTGTATGCAAAAATGAAAAGCGATCTGAATACGATTGAGCGCGAGCTCGAGCGGCGCGTCACCTCTGACCATGCGCTGCTTAGCGAGGCGTCCGTGCATTTGCTCAAGGCGGGAGGCAAGCGGATACGTCCTGTATTTGTGCTGCTGGCGGGCAAGTACGGCGATTATCGGCTCGATGTGCTGCAGCGCGTAGCGGTCACGCTTGAGCTCATTCACATGGCTTCGCTCGTCCATGACGATGTGATCGACGACGCGGATATGCGCAGGGGCCAGCCGACAGTCAAGGCGAAGTGGGACAACCGCATTGCGATGTACACCGGGGATTATATCTATGCCAACGCACTTGCGATTGTCACCGAGCTGAACAATCCGGAAATCCATCAGACGCTCTCCAAAGCGATTTTGGAGATGTGCATCGGCGAGATGGAGCAGGTGCGCGATTTTTTCAATACGACGCAGACCGTACGCAACTATTTGCTGCGGATTCGCCGCAAGACGGCGCTGTTGATCGCCGTGAGCTGTCAGCTCGGCGCGTTGGCCTCCGGCAGCAAGCGCAGCCACGCTTTTGCGCTCTACCGCTTTGGCTACAACGTCGGCATGGCCTTTCAGATTCGCGACGATCTGCTCGATCTGTGCGGCACCGAAAAACAGCTCGGCAAGCCGCCGGGCTCCGATATCCGGCAAGGCAATATTACATTGCCTGTACTGCTCGCGCTGCGCGACCCGCTGCTGCGAGGCGAACTGCAGCGGGAGATTGACGGTATCCGCGAAGCCGGGGCGCAAGCGGATTGCTCGCGGGCGCTTGCCTTGATCCGCAGCAGCCGCGGCATTCCGGATTCGGAGCAAATGGCTGCGCGCTACATCGCCAAGGCCATCGATGCCCTGGTCAAGCTACCGGACATTCCGGCCAAAAAAAATCTGCGCGACATCGCGAATTTTGTCGCCAAACGCAACTATTGAGTACGAGAGAGGAGCATCGCTAGTGGAAAGCACGTTTTTGATGATCAAGCCAGACGGTGTTCAGCGCGGACTGATCGGTGAAATCGTCGGACGCCTGGAGCGCAAGGGGCTGCAATTGACCGCGGCCAAATTCATGGTGCTCGATGACAAGCTGGCCGCCAAGCACTACGAGGAGCATGAGGGCAAGCCCTTCTATCCGCCGCTCATTGCCTTTATTACGTCCGGACCGGTTTTTGCAATGGTGTGGATCGGAGACCGCGCAATCGAGCTGACGCGTGCGATGATCGGCAAAACCGACGCCCTGGCGGCAGCGCCTGGCACCATTCGTTCCGATTTTGCCGTACATACCAATTTCAATCTGATTCATGGCTCGGACACGCCGGAAAATGCGGCGCGCGAAATCGCGCTCTATTTCAAGCCCGAGGAGCTTATCGATTACGACCGCTCCATTCAGCATTGGATCTAGCCGTTACGCAGATGGCAAGGGGGAGCAGATGTGGAGGACCAGGACTTCGCATGGTTTGTCAAACGCATAAAAGAAAAAACAGCAATCGACTTGGCTTTATACAAAGAGGCGCAAATGAAGCGCAGGCTGACGACGCTGCGCAGCAAGCACGGGTATCCAACCTTTAAAGCTTATATGGAGGCCTTGCAGGGCGACGCCAAGCTGATGCATGAGTTTTTGGATCGCATGACGATCAATGTATCCGAATTTTGGCGCAATCCCAGCCGCTGGGTCACGCTGGAGCAGCGCTTCATGCCGGAGCTGCTGCGCGACAACGCCCGGCCCAGCATTTGGAGCGCGGCCTGCTCGACCGGCGAGGAACCGTATACGCTGGCGATGATTCTGGACAAGCTCGGCGTCCTCGGACGTTCGACGCTGCTCGCTACCGACCTGGACAGCAACGTACTGACGCGGGCTCAACACGGTGAATACCCCGAGCGCTCCGTGCGCGATGTTCCACCGCCCTACATGGACGCTTATTTCAAGCCGTGCGAGCTTGGCTTTCGCGTGGACGACAAGCTCAAGCGGAGCGTGCGTTTTCAACAGCACAATCTGCTCCACGACCGATTCGGCGGCCCGTTCGATCTCATCGTGTGCCGCAATGTGATGATCTATTTTACCGAAGAGGCGAAGCATACGCTGTATCGCAACTTTGCACGCGCGCTCAGACCCGGCGGATTGCTGTTCGTCGGCAGCACGGAGCAAATTTTTTCGCCCGCGCAATACGAACTGGAATCGGTCGAGACGTTTTTCTACCGACGCAAGCTCTTGTAATTCTCGTATAGGTTCTCCGCAATTCTCCAATACTGTTGAGAAGCAGCAACGCCACAAGAGTTGGAGGATGAAGCATGGATAAGCAAAAGGTCATCGCAGCTTACCGCCACGGCACGATTACGCTTCAGGAGTGCGCACAAATTCTGGGCATCGACAGCGCCCGGCTGGCAAAGCTGATCGACGATCTGTATACTGGTGCGGATGCCCAGGCGCATGCGCGCAGCCGATCGGTTGGCAGCTGACAGCGAGCCACCGTACCAAACGAATCGCTCCGTGCCCCACGGCCGCTCGGGAAACAGTCTCAGGACTGCGTTCCGAGCGGCCTTTTAAAAAGGGAGGAGCCCTTGCGGGCCGGGGTTCTCCGCCATATGCACGGGCCTTGCATTCCTTGTCAAACCGTCAGGGCTGTACTATAATGAGCAAAGATATTTAGGCCGTTTTCATTCTGGAGGAGGAACATCGATTGAGCTTACGCTACTTGACCGCGGGGGAGACGCACGGCCCGCAGCTGACTGCTATTATTGAAGGATTGCCGAGCAATCTGACTCTTGATTTTGAGGAATTGAATTTTCAAATGCATCGGCGCCAGAAGGGCCACGGCCGCGGCCGCCGCATGCAGATCGAGAAGGACACGGCGAGCATTGTCGGCGGCGTGCGGCATGGCCGTACGACCGGAGCGCCGGTCGCGCTGATCGTCGAGAACAAAGACTGGACGCACTGGACCTCGGTCATGAACATCGAGCCGATCGAGGGCGGAGACGAAGCCAAGCGGCGCGTCCATCGGCCGCGTCCCGGACACGCCGATCTGAATGGCGGGCTCAAGTACAACCTGAAGGATCTGCGCAACGTGCTGGAGCGCTCCAGCGCGCGCGAGACCGCGGCCCGCGTCGCGTGCGGCGCGATGGCGCGACAGCTGCTGGCGGCTTTCGGCATCAAGGTAGCCGGCCAGGTGATCCGGATCGGGGAGATCGAAGCCCCGCCGAACCAGCTGCCGGTTGACGAACTGATCCGCGCGACCGAGGAATCGCCGGTCCGCGTCGTCGACAAGGAGACCGAGGCCAAAATGACCGCGCATATCGATCAGGTCAAGGCCGAGGGCGATTCGATCGGCGGGATCGTCGAATGCATTGTCGAGGGCGTGCCGATCGGACTCGGCAGCCATGTGCAATGGGATCGCAAGCTGGACGGTCGCATCGCGCAGGCGGTCGTCTCGATCAATGCCTTTAAGGGCTGCGAGATCGGCATCGGCTTCGAGGCGGCGCGACTGCGCGGCTCGCAGGTGCATGACGAGATCGCCTACGACGAGGCGAAGGGCTATCATCGGCTGAGCAATCGGCTGGGCGGCTTCGAAGGCGGCATGACCAACGGCGAACAGATCGTCGTGCGCGGCGTCATGAAGCCGATCCCGACGCTGTACAAGCCGCTGCGCAGCGTCGATATCGACACCAAGGAGCCGTTCACCGCGCAGGTCGAGCGCTCCGACAGCTGCGCCGTGCCGGCGGCGAGCGTCGTCATGGAGAACGTCGTCGCCTGGGAGGTCGCCCGTGCCTTCCTGGAGAAGTTCGGCGGCGACTCGGTCGAGGAAATTCAGGCCAATCTCGAGCATTATCTGGCTCAGACGAGGGAGTATTAGCATGCGGGAGTTGAACGTAGAGCTCGGGGAGCGCTCTTATCCGATCTACATCGGCGAAGGCCTGCTGACGGACATCGCCGAGATCTTCGCCCGGCATCAGATCGCCCAAAAATCCCCGCTGCTGCTCGTCTCCGACGAACAGGTGGCGTCCCGCTATATGGCACCGCTCGTCGAAACGCTGCGTACGGCGGGGTACACCGTCGTGCCGGCGGTCGTACCGCCGGGCGAGAGCTCGAAGTCGCTGGCGGTGTTCGAGCAGTTGATCACGACAGCGCTGGAGGCCGGACTTGACCGGCATTCGACGGTCGTCGCCCTGGGCGGCGGCGTGGTCGGCGATCTGGCCGGGTATGTGGCGGCCGCTTATATGCGAGGAATCCGCTTTGTCCAGATCCCGACGACGATCCTGGCGCATGACAGCAGCGTCGGCGGCAAGGTCGCGGTCAATCACCCGTCGGCCAAAAACATCATCGGCGCCTTTCACCAGCCGGAGCTGGTGCTGTACGATCTGGGCACGCTGCAGAGTCTGCCGCCCCGCGAGGTAAGCGCAGGTCTGGCCGAGGTCGTCAAGCACGGGCTCATCTGGGACGAGGCGTTCGTGCGCTGGATTGAGGACAATAGCGCGGATCTCCTGGCTCTGCGCCCGGAGGCGCTCGGCTATGCGCTGTACAAGGGCTGCGGGGTCAAGGCGGAGGTGGTGTCGCGCGACGAGCGCGAGCACAGCCTGCGAGCCATCCTTAACCTCGGCCACACGATCGGACACGCGCTGGAGGCCGTGGCCGAATATGATGAACTGCTCCATGGGGAGGCCATCTCCATCGGCATGGTCGGCGCGGCGCGCATCGGCGTGGCGCTGGGCGCGGACGAGGAAGTCTATACCGTGACGAAGCGCGTGCTGCAGGCGTGCGGTCTGCCGGTGCGCCTCCCGGCTCATCTGGATACGGATGCGATCATGAAGGCAATGCAGCATGACAAAAAATTCAAAGAAGGCCGAATGGTGTTCATCGTGCCAACGGCGATCGGACGGGTGGAGATTCGTCAGGATTTGTCGGCGGCGCTCGTGCGCGAGACGGTCGATCGATTGAAAGAGGAGGCTTGAGCAGCATGAGCGTGCGGGGGATTCGAGGGGCAATCACGGTTGACCGTAACGAGGAGCAGACGATTCTGCAAGCGACGCGAGAATTGCTGGACGGCATCATCGCCGACAATGCGATCGTGCCGGACGACATTTGCAGCGTTTTTGTCACCGTAACCGGCGATCTGGACGAGACGTTTCCGGCTGCGGCGATCCGCCAGATGCCCGGCTGGGAGCTGGTGCCGCTGATGTGCGCGTTGGAGGTGCCGGTCAAGGGCAGTCTGGAACGGTGCATCCGGTTGATGGTGCTGTTCAATACGGACAAGAAGCAATCCGAGGTGCGTCATGTCTATCTCGGGGAAGCGATTCGACTGCGGCCCGATCTTGCGGCAGGTCCGCGCTAAGCTCGGCGGACGCGCAGCCGCGCTTGACGTGACTGCGGCGCTGGTGTATAGTCAGAGCAAGCATAGATGATTTAGCCAGTAGCAAGAGCCGAGCAGAGCAGAGGATTGAGCAAGAGCCGAGACGAGTGCAGCAGAGATGTTCGACCACGGGGCGAGAGCAGCCTGGCCGTTTGCCGACAGGGCAGAGGCAGGCACCCAATCGCAGCCTGTGTTTGGCATTTCCTTTCGACATGGCCAACTTGATCTCATCCATTCATGCCCCTGCCCTGCGGCAGGGGCTTTTTATTCGTCCTGGAGCGTATGCGACCTGCTCGGCTATACGACATTACCCGTAAACGGAGAAGGAAGGGATCAGGGATGGCAAGTGCAGACGAATTGCAGCGCGTCATCGGCATGGCGGACCGCTACAATCTAATTCCGATTGTCCGGCATGTGATGGCCGACACCGAGACGCCAATTCGGTTGTTTCAGCATTTTTACCGCGAACCGCGTGCGTTTTTACTGGAAAGCGTGGAGGGCGGGGTCAAGTGGGCCCGCTATTCCTTCATCGGCACCAATCCGTTCATGATGGTGTACGGCAAAAACGGCGAAATGATCATCGAGCAGGGCGGTCAGCGCACAGTGGCCAAGGAGCGTCCGCTGGAGCTGCTCAAAGCGAAGCTGCGCGGCTACCGCAGTCCGGCATTGGAGGATCTGCCGTCGTTTACGGGAGGCGCGGTCGGTTTTTTCGGATACGACCTGCTGCAATATTACGAAAAGCTGCCGCCGCATCGCATTGACGATTTGCAGATGAACGATCTGCAATTCATGTTTTGCGACCAGGTTATTGTGTTCGACCACTTCAAGCAGCAGGTGCAGGTGGTCGGCAACGTACACATCGCCGACGGCGCGACCGACGAACAAATTACCGCCGCCTACGACCGCACGACCGCGGCCATCGCCGCGACGATCGAGCGGCTGCAGCAGCCCGCCGCCGTGCCGGTCATGGCCGGGGGCGCGGCGCCCGCGAATCCGGAACTCGGCGACGTGCAGTCCAATATGACGAAGGCCGAGTATATCGCCAATGTCGAGCAAGCGAAAGATTACATTCGTGCAGGCGACATCTTCCAGGTCGTGCTGTCGCAGCGCTTCAACATCGAGACATCGGTGGATCCGCTCCATGTATACCGGGTGCTGCGAACGATGAATCCGTCGCCGTACATGTACTACCTGAAGATGGACGATGAAGTGATCGTCGGCACCTCGCCCGAGGCGCTGGTCAAGGTGGACGGCGAGCGGGTGGAGACGCGTCCGATCGCCGGCACGCGCCCGCGCGGCCGCACGCCCGAGGAGGATGCGGCTTACGAAGCGGAGCTGCTGGCCGACGAGAAGGAGCGGGCCGAGCATCTGATGCTGGTCGATCTGGGCCGCAACGACATCGGACGCGTGAGCGAATTCGGCTCGGTCAATTGCGACACGTACATGGAGATCGAACGCTACTCGCATGTGATGCACATCGTCTCCAACGTAACGGGAAGGCTGCGCAAGGACAAGGATTTTTTTGACGCCTTCATCTCTTGCTTGCCCGCGGGAACCGTGTCCGGCGCGCCGAAGCTGCGCGCCATGGAGATCATCGCCGAGCTGGAGAACGAAGCCCGCGGCGCTTACGCCGGCGCGATCGGCTATCTCGGTTTTGGCGGCGCGCTCAACACCTGCATTACGATACGGACGATCATATTCAAGCACGGCCGCGCCTATGTGCAGGCCGGAGCAGGCATCGTGTGGGACTCGATACCGGAAAACGAATACGAGGAAACGCGCAACAAGGCGATGGCGCTGCTCAAGGCGATCCGCGCGGCGGAGGCCATCTTCCCCGTCAAAAAAGGCGAGCCGGACGCCGTCACGAACATGGATTATTACTTGCGAAGCTAATGTGCATCACAGCTATAAGGAGGAGAGTCGGATGACGGTAGAGACGATCGCAATCCCGCAGCTGCTGAATCGCCTGGTGCAGGGCGAGCACCTGTCCCGCGAGCAAGCGGCGGCGGTTATGACGCAAATCATGGACGGCGCGGCGACGCCCGCGCAGATCGGCGCGCTCGCGGCCGCGCTGCGGATGAAGGGCGAAACGGCCGATGAAATCGCCGGCTTCGCAGAGGTAATGCGCGCCAAGTCCAATCGGGTGCAAACGGAGCAGCGCGGGCTGCTCGATACATGCGGCACAGGCGGCTCCGGCATTCACAAGTTCAACGTGTCGACCGCTTCGGCCATCATCGCCGCCTCCGGCGGCATCCGGGTGGCCAAGCACGGCAACCGGGCGATGTCCGGACGCGCCGGCAGCGCGGATGTGCTGGAGGCGCTCGGCGTGGACATTACGCTGACGGCCGAGCAGGCCGGCCGCTGCCTGGAGGAGATCGGCATCTGCTTCATGTTCGCGCAGTTGTACCATCCCTCGCTGCGCCATGCGGCGGGCCCGCGCAAGGAGCTGGGCATCCGGACGATCTTCAACATGCTGGGCCCGCTGACGAATCCGGCCGGCGCCGATCGCCAGCTGCTCGGCATCTACGACCGCTCGCGTACGGAGACGGTGGCGCGCGTGCTGCAGCAGCTCGGACTGGCGCAGGCGATGATCGTGAGCAGTCATGACGGGCTCGACGAGATCAGCGTGTCGGCGCCGACGCAGATCTCCGAGCTGCGAGGCGGCGCGATCCGCACGTACGATATCGAGCCCGAGGCGCTCGGCGTGGACCGTCATGCGCTGAGCGAGGTGGCCGGCGGCGACGCGCAGCTCAATGCGCGGCTGATTCGCGCCGTGCTGGAGGGGACAGAGCGCGGCGGCTACCGCGATATCGTGGCTCTGAACGCGGGAGCGTGTCTCTATGTAGGTGAGCGCTCGGGCACGCTCAAGGAAGGCGTCGCCCAGGCGCTTGCACTGATTGACAACGGAAAAGCTGCGCAAAAGCTGGAGCAGCTAATTCGCACGACAGGAGAGCTGACCCATGTTTCTAGATAAAATTATCGCGGCCAAACGCAAGGAAGTGGATGATCTGGCCGCCCGCTTCGAGCGTCCGGTTTTTGAAAAAATCATTGCCGCCAAGCCGGACTGCCTTGGATTCGAGACGGCGCTCACCGCACGCCGCAAGCGCGGGATGGGCCTCATTGCCGAGGTGAAGAAAGCCTCGCCCTCCAAGGGCTTGATTCGCGCCGATTTTGACCCGGCGCAGCTCGCGGCCGCGTATGAAGCGGCCGGGGCGGACTGCATCTCGGTGCTGACCGACCGCGATTTTTTCCAAGGCTCCAATAATGATCTGGCGTATGTGCGCGAGCAGGTGAAGCTGCCGCTGCTGCGCAAGGACTTCATCATCGATTATCGCCAGGTCTACGAAGCGCGTGTCATCGGCGCCGATGCCGTGCTGCTGATTGCCGCGATTCTCACCTCGGCGCAATTGAATGAATATTACGACCTGGCCAAGTCGCTTGGCATGGACGTGCTGGTCGAGGTCCACGACCGCGAAGAGCTGGAAGCGGTGCTGGAGCTGAACAAAGCAACGCTGATCGGCATCAATAACCGCGATCTGCGCAGCTTCGTCACCGATCTGCGGACCACCGAAGAGCTGATCGGACTCGTGCCGGGAGGCACGACGGTCATCAGCGAGAGCGGCATCGCCGGCCCGGACGATATCGCTTATCTGGCTCAGACCGGCGCGCGCGGCGTGCTGATTGGCGAGCACTTCATGCGTCAGCCCGATGTCGGGGCGGCGGTCGAGGCGCTGATGGGTCCGGTCGAATCGCGATGAGCGCCCGTATCAAAGTATGCGGCATGCGCGACGAGCGGACCATCGCGGCAATGAAGGGGCTGCCGATCGATGTGATCGGCCTCATCTTCGCGCAGAGCCGCCGCCAGGTCGATCCGGCGACGGCGGCTCGGCTCGCGACAGCGGTGCGGCAGCTCGCAGACGGCGCGGAGGGGGCGGCGCCGCTCGTGGCGGGCGTGTTCGTGAATCCCGAGTTCGAGCAGCTCGCCGACATCGCGGCGCGCGTGCCGCTGGATATCGTGCAGCTGCACGGCGACGAGACGCCGGCCTTGTGCGCTCTGGTGCGCGAGCGGCTGGGCCGGCAGGTATGGAAGGTCTTCCACGTGCGGGAGGGCGAGCGCGAGCCGAACGCGTCTAGCGCGAGGGCCGGCGCACAGCGCCTGGCCGATTATCGCGGCGTCATCGACGCGGCGCTGGTCGACACGGCGGGCGGCGGCACGGGCCGCACGTTCGACTGGGCGGCGCTGGGGCCTTACCGCGAGGCGGCGGCGCGGCTGGGCGTGCCGCTTTTTGCCGCGGGCGGTCTTCATGCGGGCAATGTCGGACGATTGCTGGCAGAGCATCGTCCCGACGGTGTGGACGTCTCCGGCGGCGTCGAGACGGACGGCATCAAGGATATCGACAAGATCAGGGAGTTTGTGGAAAGGGTGAAGCAGGCATGAGCACTATACCGGACGCGAGCGGACGATTCGGCAAATTCGGCGGCAAATATGTGCCGGAAACGCTGATGAACGCTTTGATCGAACTGGAGGAAGCGTACACGCATTATGCCAAGGATCCGGAGTTTCAGTCCGAGGTCAATGAATTGCTGCAGCAATATTCGGGACGTCCCACTCCGTTGTATTATGCAGAACGGCTAACCAAGCATCTGGGCGGCGCCCGGATCTATCTCAAGCGCGAGGATCTCAATCATACCGGCGCGCACAAAATCAACAACACCATCGGACAAGGCGTACTGGCCAAGCGGATGGGCAAAACGAAAATCATCGCCGAGACCGGCGCCGGTCAGCACGGCGTCGCTTCGGCGACGGTGGCCGCGCTGCTCGGACTGGAGTGCAAGGTGTTCATGGGCGAGGAGGACACGAAGCGCCAGCAGCTCAACGTATTCCGGATGCAGCTGCTCGGGGCGGAGGTCGTGCCGGTGCTCTCCGGCACGCGCACGCTGAAGGATGCATGCAACGAGACGCTGCGCTACTGGGTCAGTCACGTCGAGGACACGTACTATATTCTCGGCTCCGTCACCGGCCCGCATCCGTATCCGATGATGGTGCGCAACTTCCAGCGCATCATCGGCGACGAATCGCGCCGCCAGATGCTGGAGCAGGTGGGCAAGCTGCCGGATTACGTGGTGGCGGCCGTGGGCGGCGGCAGCAATGCGATCGGCATCTTCCACCCGTTCGTCGACGATGCATCCGTGCGGCTGGTCGGCGTCGAGGCTGCGGGACGCGGCGTGGAGACGGAGGAGCATGCGGCCACAATGACCAAGGGCCGGCACGGCGTATTCCAGGGCTCGATGAGCTATGTGCTGCAGGACGAATTCGGCCAAGTGCTGCCCGCGCATTCGATCTCGGCCGGCCTGGACTACCCGGGCGTCGGACCGGAGCACGCGTATCTGAAGGATTCGGGTCGCGCGGACTACTTGCCGATTACCGATGCGGAGGCGCTGGAGGCGCTGCAGCTGCTCTCGCGCAAGGAAGGCATCATTCCCGCCCTGGAATCCGCGCATGCGATCGCGCAGACGATGAAGCTGGCGCCGACGCTCGGCAGCGACCAGACGATTGTGGTCAGCCTGTCCGGCCGCGGCGACAAGGACGTAGAGTCGATTATGAGCTATCTCGGGGGTGATGCGGATGAATCGCATTGACGCGGCTTTTGCGCAGCTGCGCGAGCGCGGCGAGACGGCGCTGATTCCGTTCCTGACAGTCGGCGATCCCGATCGCGAGACGACGATTGGCTTGATTCGTGAATTAGAGGCGGCCGGGGCAAGCATGATCGAGCTGGGCGTGCCGTATTCCGATCCGCTGGCCGACGGGCCGGTGATCCAGCGCGCCTCTGCGCGCGCGCTGGAGCATCGCATCACGGTCGAGGATTGCATCCGGGTCGCCTCCGAGGCGCGGGTGGCCGGGGCAGAGCTGCCTTTCATTCTGTTCTCGTATTTTAATCCGATCTTGCAGCTCGGCCTGGATCGCTTCTTCGAGCTCGTCAAGGCGCACGACATCAGCGGACTCATTATCCCCGATCTGCCGATCGAGGAGGACGGCGAGGTGCGCGAGCTTGCGGAGGCCGCAGACATCCATCTGATTCCGCTGGTGGCGCCGACCTCGAGCGCGCGCGTGGCGCACATTGCTTCGCGTGCGCGCGGGTTCGTCTATTGCGTTTCCTCGCTGGGCGTCACGGGCGTGCGTTCCGACTTTCACGCCGGACTGGACGAATTTCTGCTCGGGGTGCGCGAGGCGACGACGCTTCCGATCGCGATCGGATTCGGCATCTCCACGCCGGAGCAAGTGCGCCGCTTCGGCGAGCAATGCGACGGCGTTGTCGTCGGCAGCGCGATTGTGCGCCGGATCGAGGAGACGCTGCCGCTGCTGACCAAGCAAGAGACGCGCGCCGAGGGATTGGCACAGGTCGGTGATTTTGTGAGGCAGCTGAGAAGCTGATGCGTCAGGCGAATTGGAGGCCGTCCCGATAGGGGCGGCCTTTTCGCTGCTTCCATAGCTTGTCCGGTTTCAAGTCGTGTGCTTGGCGCAGGCGAACGGCAGGCGAGAGAAAAGCTTTTCATCAGCGGTTCGATATGAGACAATAGGCGGGTATGAAGTGGAATCGAATTAACCGATGAGGTGAACGTACATGCAGCCAAAACCAAACATTGTACATCTGCCGGTCTATCAGCCGGGACGCCCGGTCGAGGACGTCAAGCGCGAGCTCGGCCTGACCGAGGTCATCAAGCTGGCTTCCAACGAAAATCCGTTCGGATGCTCCGAAAAGGCCAAGGCGGCGATTGTCGACGAGCTCGGGAGCACGAGCATTTATCCAGACGGCGCCAGCGTGGCGCTGACTGCGGATATTGCCGCCCGGCATGGTGTGGAGCCGGAGCAGCTTATTTTTGGCGCGGGCTCCGACGAGGTCATTCTCATGCTGACGCGGGCTTACCTCGTGCCGGACGACGAGACGATCATGGCCGACGAGACCTTCCCGCAATACAAGCACAACGCCGAGATCGAGAACGCCAAGGTGATCGAAGTGCCGTTGAAGGACGGCAAGCATGATCTCCCCGCAATGCTGGCGCGTGTGACGGACAAGACCAAGATCGTCTGGATCTGCAATCCGAACAATCCGACCGGCACGATCGTGACGCACGCGGAGGTCGAAGCCTTCATGGAACAAGTGCCGGGCGATGTTCTGGTCGTATTGGACGAGGCCTATTGCGAGTATATCGACGATAGCGCCTATCCCGACGGTTTCGGCCTGATGCGCCGCTTCCGCAATCTCGTGCTGCTCCGCACCTTCTCCAAAATATACGGCCTGGCTTCGCTGCGCATCGGCTACGGCATCGGCGACGCGCAGGTGATTCGCAGCATCAATCAGGTGCGCGAGCCGTTTAACACGACCCGCTTTGCCCAGGCGGCGGCGCGGGCCGCGCTGGCCGACGAGGCATTTGTGGATGCTTGCCGCACGCGCAATGCCGAAGGGCTGCGCTACTTGACCGCGGCATTCGACCGTCTCGGGCTGTCCTATTTCCCGCCGTACGGCAATTTCGTCATGTTCGATGCCGGCCATCCGTCCGCCGAGGTGTTCGACGGCTTGCTGCGGCACGGCATTATTTCGCGTTCGCGCTGGAACCTGTACCCGACCCATATCCGCATCACGGTCGGCAGTCAGCAGCAGAACGAAGCGTTCATCGGCGCGCTGGAGCAGGTACTCGACGAATTGGCGGTGCGCGTCCAGGGATGACGACGATCGCAATTGTCGGTGTCGGTCTGATCGGCGGTTCGCTGGCGCTGTGCTTCAAGGGACAGCCGGGCATGCGGGTCGTCGGCTACTCACCGCGCGCGTCCTCCGTGCGCAAGTATATGGAGCGCGGCGTCGTCGATCATGCGACGACCTCGCTGAAGGAAGCGGCGGAGGCGGCGGATATCCTGTTTTTGTGCGTGCCGGTCGGGCGTCTGGAGGCTTACCTGCTGGAACTGGGACAATTGCAGCTGCGGCCGGGCTGCATCATTACCGATGTAGGCAGCACCAAGGCGTCCGTCAGCGCCTGCGCGGCGCGGCTGGAGCTGGGCGAGGCGTGCTTCATTGGCGGACATCCGATGGCCGGCTCCGAGCGATCGGGTGTCGAGGCGGCGAGCGCGCATCTGTTTGAGAACGCTTATTATGTATTGACGCCACAGCCCGATGCGCCTGAATCCGCGGTGGAACGGCTGACGGCGCTGCTTCGCCTGACCAAGGCCCATATCGTACGGATGGACGCGGGCGTACATGACGAAGTGGTCGGCGCGATCAGTCATTTGCCGCATATGATAGCCGCCGCGCTAGTCAATCAGGTGCGGGGCTATCATGCGCAGGACCCGATCTACGGCTCGCTCGCGGCCGGCGGCTTTCGCGACATTACCCGGATCGCCTCCGCCGATCCGGTCGTATGGCGGGATATTTTGCTCAATAACAAGCAGGTGCTGCTTCGGTTGCTTGGCGATTGGAATCATGAGGTTGCCTCGTTCGCGCGCATGCTGGAGCAAGACGATGCCGAAGCGATCGAGGCATCGTTTCGAAGCGCGGGCGAATTTCGCGGTCAGTTGCCCGAGCGCCGCAAAGGCATGATTCATTCGCTGTACGAATGCTACGTCGACGTGCCCGATCATCCGGGCATCATCGGCAGCATTACGACAGAGCTGGGCAAGCACCGCGTCAATCTGAGCAACATCCAGATTATCGAGAGCCGGGAGGATGTGCCGGGCGTGCTGCGGCTGTCGTTTCGCGAGCAGCAAGACCTCGACGCGGCGACACAGCTGCTGGAGTCATCGGGTTACGCCGTGCATTTTTAGCCGGTTGGCCAAGCATCAGGGGCTATGCATCTAGTGGCAGTCATAAGGACCGCCTTCTTCCAGAAGTTGAACGCTCTTTTTCATGGGAGGGTTCATGGAGGGAGGCGGTCGATTTTTTAAAAAATGCAATAGAAAAAAATTCAATAAAAATGAAAACGCTTATTGACAAGTTGAAAACGGATACATATAATAAAAGTACAGTATGGTTTCTCTCCACTCCTATCCAAATCCTTTGCACTTGTCGTGCAGCCGCCCTTTCGAGGGCGGTTTTTTTTTGTCCAACTAATTACGCATCTTGCTGGCTGGCTGTCAAAAGACAGCCAGGTCCGGTCAGTCAGGCTAAACAACGGGCGAGTGTAGCTAACAGGGGCAAACAGACAAGTGCACGGCAGCGCGGAGCGGGGTGGATGGGCGGAGGCCGCAGCTGTAACGGACACCAGCGACGCTTAGCAGACATTTTCCGCCACCTCCACGGCCCATTACCCCCGCTAAGCTTCGCTCATGACCGCTACAAATGGAAGGAAGCCAAAAAACGGCGTTAAGCGTCTCTCATGTCCATTACAGCCGGCCTGCGCCTGTATGATCTCGGGTTGCGCCTGTACGATGAATAAGTGCTGGGGTTCGCGCCCGCGATGTCTCAGGCTGCGCAGGCGTAATCCATGCCGTCCTTGCTGCCGCCAACCGCGTCAGGATGATGTGCTGACGACTTTTCGATTGTTTGTGCATATTTGCGGAATTGCCAGACGTGCCAAAAATCAAAAAAATTTAATCCTATCCTGTCGATGAGTGTGCTAAAATGAAATGAGTTTGTAAAATTATGGGGTGTTTACCTCGCATGCGTTCCGATTTTAGCAGCCTACCGCAACTTTTCCGGCCCTCGTCAGTACAATAGTGTATAGGCAGGGCTGGAAGGTCGACTCCGCGGATTGAGGAGGGTCGAATTCCATGACCGATTCCCAATTGATACGGGAAATCAAGGATGGCAATGTTCAGCTGTACTCGGAATTGATGCGGCGTTACCAGCGAAAAATTTTGGCCTTCATTTATCATATGCTCAAAAGCGCGCATCGCGAAATGCTGGCGGAAGACCTGTGCTCGGAGACGTTCTACAAGGCGTATCGGAGCCTGCATTCCTTCCGGGAGATCGATGCTTCATTCTCGACCTGGTTGTATACGATTGCGCGCAACACCGTGCTCAGCGAGCTGCGCAAGCAAAAGGCGGCGAACCTGTCGCTCGATGAATCGAGCTACGTCCCGGTCGCGCCCGAGGAGGCGGCGCCGGAGCAACAGGCGCTCCGCAAGGAGCGAATGTCGATGGTGCGCGAAGCGATCAACCAGCTGCCGGAGAAGCAGCGTTCGGCCCTGATCCTGCGGGAGTACGACCAGCTGGATTACCAAGAAATCGCCAGTATCCTTGGCCAGACGGTCAGCTCTGTGAAATCGTTGCTTTTTCGGGCGCGCACGAGCGTCAAGGCGCAATTGGAGCCTTACTTTGGCGCACGGCCGCTCGATGAATACGAAGGGATGAATCCATGATGAACTGTGTGCAGGTTCAGGAGAAGCTTGGCGTATACTGGGATCTCCCGGCAGATGACCCCGAGCGGCAAGCCATGGATCGGCATTTTGACGCATGCGAGCTCTGCGCCGAGCAGTTTCAAATGTGGGAAGAGAGCGAGGCCATGATTCGCAACCTCTCCGACGAGACGGTGGAGATCGGACCGGTAGACCGTCTGAATCGCAGCGTGATGGACCGCATTTATGCCGAGCAATCCTGGGCCAAGCCCGTAACGGAGCGCAAGTACAACATTACGGCGGCTTTTCGCAGCAAGGTCGCGGCTTTGATCGCGGCATGCCTGGCCTTGTGCGTATCCGGGCTGATTTTCGTGGTGGTCCATTACGCCGAGCCGGCACCGGAGCTGGCGGCGGTCAACGGCTTGTTCGATACCGTCAACGCCAATGACGGATTAGCCATTGTGAGCGCCAAGATGTACGACGAGATCCCGATTGCCAGTATTAGCGATCCGCTCATGCTCAGCATGATGCCGACCGTGCCCGAATATTGGGTGGCGCTGTCGCTGCTCGGTATCGTCACGATGCTGCTGATGCTGAACTGGCTGTCCCGCACGAGAACATGACCAACGTCTCCAGCGTATTGTGCTGGAGGCGTTTGTTTGTCAATTCAGCATTACTTAGGAGGAGATAGCCATGCAATTGGGCTGGGTCCGCCATGGGCGGACAAATTGGAACGCGCTCGGGAAAATTCAGGGACAGACGGACATCCCGCTCACCAAGGAGGGGCTGCAGCAGGCTGACTTGTTGGCAAAGCGGCTGCAGCGCGACGATTATCGGTGGGACGCCGTCGTGTCGAGTCCGCTGCAGCGCGCCGCTCAGACCGCTGCCGTGCTGGCGGAGGCGCTGGACGTGCCGCTGCTGGCGCCGGACGACCGGTTGAAGGAGCGCGCCTTCGGCGAGATCGAGGGGACGACCGAGGAGGCGCGCATTGCGCGCTGGGGCGCACAGTGGCGCCTCACGTACGAGGGCCAGGAGAGCGATGAAGCGGTTCGTGCGCGCGGACTTGCGTTTGTGCGCGAGCGCCTCGAACGGAAAACGCCCGAGCGGTTGCTGGTCGTCTCGCACGGCAGTTTTTTGACGTGCTTGCTGCATACCCTGTGCGAAGGGCTGGACGAAAGCTATATTGGCAATATGTCCTATTCGGTAATGGACGATCACGAGCGTCAGTGGCGCATCTTGCTTCACAACTGTACGGCGCATTTGCAATTCGGCGAAGCGGACGTTTAATTTCCCGGCATCTTCCCATACTGGTACTAAATACTCGATCAGCGGGAGGATGCGCGGATGAACCTGGCAGATATGCTCGGCTATGCCGACATCGGGCAGCTGAGCCGAATCGCGGAAACCTATGCATGCAGCTGCAACAGCCGTTCCAAAAACGAGCTGATTCAATCGATTTTGCGCGCAGCGGGCAGCCGTGACAGCTTCGGCAAGCAGATCGACGCGATGTCTATGGAGGAATTGCGATTTTTGAATGGCCTGCTTTTTGATGGACAGCGTGCGTACAGCGTGGAAGAGCTGGTCGCGCGCGTCAAGCAAGGGCGCTTTGACGAGCAGGAAAAACCGGCCGTAACGGCGGTCGCGCCTCCGCCCTCCGGGCGGAAGCGGGCTGGAAAAAGCAAAAAACCGGCACTCCAATCACTGCCCAGCCCGCGCGAGACGATCGCCAAATTCAAGGCGTCGGGCTGGCTGTTCAACGGTTTTGCCGGAACGGACCGCTATTTGTTTCACATGCCCGAGGACTTGAAGACTCGCTTGCAGCGGGAGCTGCAGCGCCGGCTGACGTCGCAGCTGCAGGTGGCCCGGGACGAGCCGGAGGCCTTTCGCGACGAACAGACGCTCATGGCGGAGGATGTGCGCACGCTGCTGCATTTCGTAGGCCAACAGACGCCTGCGCTCTCGGCGGAAGGCGCGATGTACAGGCGCTCGATCCAACTGCTCGCCGATCAGCTGCATGTCCGCGAGGAGCCGCCTGCCAAAGGAGCATGGCGATTCGGCTACGGCCGACGGTTCAAGGATTATCCGAACCGCATGTCGTATTTGTACGATTATTGCTATTACAACGGCTTGGTGGAGGAGCGCGGGGACGCGTTGGTGCTGACGGAGGCGGGCGCGGCGCGGCTGGCAGAGGGCAAGCGAGAGGAACCGGCGCTGCTGTATCGATTCTGGCTGCGGCTGTACCGCAAGGCAATACCGGCTCTGCCGGCGCTGGCCGGCTGGATCGATCGTCTGGCTACGGACTGGGTCACGCTCGAATCGCTGGAGTCGGCTCTGCTGCCTTACGTCAAGCCCTATTATTACGATACGGCCTCTGACGTCCTGGAGAAGCGAATCCTGTCCATGCTGCTGCATCTGGGCATGCTGCGCATCGGCGAACATAGCGCGAGCGGACGCGTCGTGCGGATGACGCCGATCGGAAGAGCGGCGGCGAGCGGGGTCGTCGTCACCGACGGGGAAGCGATCGCGCTGGATTGACAGACTGGCCCCGGCTTGGTAGAATCGCTCCACACGATTTCGATCATAGGGAGGCGATGTCCATGATTCCATTCCAAGGCCACTACCCGAAGCTGCTTGACGATAGCGTCTACATAGCCGAAGGCGCTCGCATCATCGGCGACGTCACAATCGACGCGTCGAGCACAGTGTGGTTCAACGCGGTGCTGCGCGGCGATCTCGCGCCGATCGTCATCGGAAAGCGCTGCAATATTCAAGACAATGCAGTCGGTCATGTCAATGCCGGCCAACCGCTCATCCTGGCCGACGAATGCTCGGTCGGCCACACGGCGATTGTGCATGGCTGCACGGTGGGCAGAGGCACATTAATCGGCATGGGGGCCATCGTAATGAGCGGCGCCGAGATCGGTGAATATGCTTTAATAGGAGCAGGTTCCGTCGTGACGGAAAATAAGCGCATCCCGCCCTACACCTTGGCAGTCGGATCGCCTGCGCGTGTCGTGCGGGAGCTGACCGAGCAAGACCTGCTTCGGATGAAACAAACGACGGAAAACTATGTGACCAAGGGGCGCGAGTACAAAGGCTGATCATCCTGAACGGGATGGCCGTGAACACGCGCTTGAAGCGCTATGCAGGAGGTGGACCAATGGATAAGATGAAACCGACGTATGAGGCGATGCTGCGCCTTGCTGCCGAGATGGTGCTGGACGAGGCCGTTCGAACGTTTCGTATCGAGCGCATCTACCGGGGAATCGATGCCGCATTGGCCGCAGGGGACGAAGAAACCTTCCGGAGCCTGGCTGCCGAGCTGAGAGCGATTCAGCCGCCCGCACCGACGGAGCAGCTTTGAAGCAGTGACACCCGTGCCAGGCGCGGCTCGCTGCGGCGGCTTGTCATCCATACGGCGCGCATCCAGCGCGCATCTCTATTTTCGCCGCTGCCCTTTGCCGGGCACGGCTTTTTTCTTTGCTGCAACGCCGCTTCACGCTGTTGTCAGGCGCGACGGTGTGGTACGATGAAGGCGAACAAGAGCGAAGGAGAGACATGCGCATGAAATTTAATGAAGTAGAGGCGTCAACGTGGCTGGAGATGCGCCGTTACTTTGACACGTGCCTGCTGCCGGTCACCGCGATGAGCGGCGGCGAATCCCCGGCCGAGGCTACGGCTGAGCTGGAGCGCTTGCGCGATTTGATGGACAAGATCGAGCTGCCGTTCAAGGGCAGAACCGTGACGTATCCGGCGCTGCATTACTGCGAGAAGGACGAGTCGGCTTTTTTGAATACGCTGTGCCGCCGATTCAAGGCGTCGGGCTATCGCTATGTCGTGCTGTTGACGGCGCGCGCCGCAGTCCGGCTGCAAGCGGGCGAAGCGGACCTGATTATTGCCGCGAGCGAGGACGAGCTGCCTAGCGATCTCGAAGTCAGACAAGCCGTGCAGGCGATGTGGCAAGCCGGCGCATAATTTGCAAACGGTATATTCCGGCGCTGAAGAGGCAAGCTAGAGCAAGTCAAGCAATTGTGACAAAATGCCAACAAATTAAAGAACGAAATTTGATCATCGTTGGAAAAGCGGCAGCGGATTCTTGACGCTCTTGGGAGCCTAGGCTATTATAAGTTATGTCCTAGTTCGAATCATAGAAAGTATAAGTTTCACACCTATACTTATCTAGATGATTGCCGCGCCCGGCGTCGTTTGCCAAGCCGCTTCGAGACTTGCGGACACGCCGCTGTCGCATGGCCGATTGCCGCATCGCTTGAGGGCAAGGTCTGTCAGGTAGCCGTGTGCATAATGCCGCATGGGATGCGCGAGATACGGTTGGTAAAGGGGGTAGAACAGAAGATGAGCAACCAAAACAACTCAAATGAAGCCGCACATCAACCCGTCAAGCGCAAGGAAATGTCCCGGCGCCAATTTTTGGCGTACACGCTGGGTGGTGCGTCCGCTTTCATGGCGATGGGCCCGGTTCTGCCGATGATTCGCTTTGCCGTTGATCCACTGCTGACGAAGGAGAGCCAGACCAGCTTTGTCAAGGTGGTCGAGGAAAGCCAGGTCACCGCGGAGCCGCAGGAATTCGACTTTCAGATTCATCAGGTCGACGGCTGGTATGAAAGTGACCCCAAGCTGACCGCCTGGATTTCACGGGACGAACAAGGCAACGTGTTCGCGCTCTCTCCGGTGTGCAAGCATCTGGGATGCACGATCAACTGGAATACACAAAACGACAACGAATATCATTGCCCCTGCCACGACGCCAAGTACACGAAGGAAGGCAAGAACCTTGCGGTCGCGCCGAACCCGCTTGACGAGTACGAGGTCGAGATCAGGGACGGCTTTGTGTATCTCGGCCCGGTCGTTCCGAATCAGCACGTATAAGGAGGCGTAAAATCAGATGTTTAAAGGGATATACAACTGGATCGACGAACGTCTCGATATTACGCCGATGTGGAGGGATGTCGCGGATCACGAGGTGCCTGAGCACGTCAATCCGGCGCATCACTTCTCCGCATTCGTGTACTGTTTCGGCGGCTTGACGTTTTTCATTACCGTCATCCAAATTTTGTCCGGCATGTTTTTGACCATGTATTATGTGCCGGATATCATCAATGCTTATGCAAGCGTCGATTACCTGCAGCACAAGGTAGCGTTCGGCGCCATCGTGCGGGGCATGCACCATTGGGGAGCGAGCCTCGTTATTGTCATGATGTTCTTGCATACGCTGCGGGTTTTCTTCACTGGTTCCTACAAGGCGCCTCGCGAGATGAACTGGGTCGTGGGCATGCTGATTTTCTTCGTCATGCTCGGACTGGGTCTGACCGGCTATTTGCTGCCATGGGACAACAAAGCTTACTTCGCGACGAAGGTCACGCTGTCGATTGCCGAATCGGTGCCTTACCTCGGGCCGTACATCAAGACGCTGATCAACGGCGGGGATATCGTCGGCGCTCAGACGCTGACGCGATTCTTTGCCATTCACGTCTTCTTCCTGCCCGGCGCGCTGCTGGCGCTGCTCGGTGCGCACTTTTTCATGATTCGGAGACAGGGGATTTCCGGTCCACTATAAGCGAAGGGAGGGCTTAGCATGGCGCTTGGCCATCACAATGACGAAAAAATCGTATATGTCGGCGATTCGCGTGTACCAAAGCGCAACCTAGAAAACGTACCGCCCGATTATTCGGCTTTTCCGGGCAGATCGGAAGCGTTCATTCCGAACTTCCTGCTCAAGGAATGGATGGTCGGCTGCGTGGCGCTGGTCGGCTTTCTGGTGCTGACCATTGCGCATCCGGCGCCGCTCGGTTATCAGGCGGATCCGACCAATGCGGCATTTATTCCGATGCCCGATTGGTACTTCCTGTTCATGTACCAGTTGCTCAAGTACCCGTATGTATCCGGCGATTATGTCGTGCTCGGCACGCTGGGCATCCCGGGCGTCGCGTTTACGGCGCTGCTGATTGCTCCGTTCCTGGACACCGGCAAGGAGCGCCGCTTCTATCGCCGTCCGATCGCATCGGCGCTGATGCTGCTGTCGATCATTGCCTGTATTTACCTCACCAAGATCTCGTGGGATCACTACCAGCATCAGCTGGAGCTGACCGGCACGACGCCCGAGCATATCTTGCGCGAGGAGAAGGCCCGAGAGGCGGCGGAGAAGGCTGCGCAAGCCGGGCAAAACGGCGGTTCGGCGCCGGTCGATCCGGCAGACCTCCCGCTCGTGCAAGCGGACGATCCGGCGATGTCGCTGATGGAAGGCGCGGGCTGTCTCCAATGCCACGCCGCCGACCTGAAGGGGCAAGGCTCCGTACCGGCTCTGCGCGGAACGGGCGACCTTCATTCCAAGGAAGAGCTGGTCGACATTATTACGAACGGCCAAAATGGCATGCCAGCCTTTGAAGGCAATTTGTCAACCGAAGAGATCGATCAGATCGCGACCTGGCTGGCGCTGCAAAAAGCACCGACGGAATAAACAAAGCAAGGCCCAAACTCTGGCTGCCACATTGGCGGTCAGAGTTTTTTCGAAACGCCGAAAGGAGGCGAAGCGATGCCGTTGTCGCTGTTGCGATTTTGGAGCGCGCCACTGCTGATGAACCGGAATTTTTTATGGCTGTTGTTTATCGTGAATGCGCTCGGTACTGTATACGGGTATGTCTGGTATGGCAACCAACTGGCGGATACCTGGGCCAATCATCCCATGTGGCGGATCGTGTTTGTGCCGGACAGCCCGACCGGCAGTCTGTTTTTTACGGCTGCCCTGCTTTTTTTGCTCTTCCCGGCCCGCCGTCAGGGAGGGCTTTATGTGGCGCTGCGCAGCGTCATCGAAGCGTTGGCCGTGGCGACCTCGCTCAAGTACGGCATCTGGGCAGTTGCGATGATTTTTGCGGGGGCGGCCCAGGGCGATCAGCTCGTCTGGCAGGACTGGATGCTGGTCGTGTCGCATCTGGGTATGGCGCTGGAGGGCTTGCTCTACGTCCGGTTCATGGCATTTGGCCGATCGGCTCTCTTGGTCGCGACGGGCTGGATGCTGCTCAACGACGCGGTGGATTACCGGTATGAAGTATACCCCTGGCTGCCTTCGGTGCTGACGGACGACATTGCGGCCATTGCGCGTTTTACGATCGGCTTGTCGGTCTGCAGCGCATTGATCGTGGCGCTGGCCTTGATCCAGCGAAAGCACAGGCGAGAGACATAATGCGGACATCCCCCCCATATGATGAAGTGGGGGGGATGTCCGCATGAAAAGATGGGTGCTGGCAGGCGTAACGATAATCATGGCATGGATCAGTCCCGGCCCGGTCCTGGGCACCGCAGCGGGAACGGACAAGCCGCAGCAAGATGCGGCGCTTCTGGCCGCGGCGGCGGCGGGGATGTACCAGGCTGTAACCGAAGGTAACAAGCAGCAGGCGTATTCGCGCCTGAACGATATGCGCAACTTGACGCAAAAGCCCGGCATTCGGCATAAGGGCACCGAGCGGGGCTGGCGCCAGACGTCAGCCGCGCTCCAAGTTCTCGAAGAAGGACTGCGCCATGGGCAGCGCTTGTCCGCCGCCGAGATGCGTCAGTCGGCGGCGCAATTGATGCTGGCCTACGACGCCCTGGCAGCCGAAGAAGGCGAGGCGCTTTGGGTGAGCTACGCCAAGCTGCTGGACGACGATGCGAAGCGGCTGCGGCTGGCTTGGGCGCAGCAGACTGATACGCATGCGCAGGCTGCCACCGCCGCGCTACACATGCTGGAGGCCCGCATTGAGCGGATCGCGCCGGCCGCGTATATGCAGCGCGACGAGCAGGCCGTCGACGCCTTGAGAGAGACGTTGCGCTATTGCCGAGCGCTATTGGCTGCGGCAGAGCGAGGCGAGCTGGACGAGTCGTTGATGAACCCCCTCATGCCGGCGCTTGAGCAGGCGGTCATGCGTGTCGTGTCCGGTCCGCAGGAAGCATCGGCGCCGCTCGTATTGACACCGGCCCAGGCGCCGCTCCCGGCGCGCTGGGCGACGCTGCTGGCCGCCATTATTTTGTCGGTGCTGGCTTATGCCGCTTGGCGGAGGTACGCGGCGGCCAGTGCCGTTCGTCGTCCGCCTCCCGATCGTCCGGCGGAGTGAAGCCCTCGCCGAGCACATCATGCACCTCGCTAATGACGATAAAAGCCGTCTTGTCGCACATGCGCACGACGGCTTTCATTTTGCGAATATCCTGCCTCGCGACGACGCAGTAGACCAGTCGGCGAGATGTGCCGGAGTAGGCGCCGATAGCAGGCAGTAAGGTGACGCCGCGCTCGAGCTCGCGCAGGATCGTCTCCGCAATCAGGTCCGCCTCGGCGCTGATAATGGAGAAGGCTTTGGCGGAATTGCCGCCGTCCTGCAGCAGATCGATGATTCGCGAAGCGATGAATACGGCGACGAGCGTGTACAGCACCTTCTCCTGCGGAATATAGAGCAGGGCGAGTCCAATGATCGCGCCGTCGAGCACGAGGATGATGCGGCCCATGCTCCACCCTCGCCGCCGGGAGGCGATGCGCGCGACGATGTCCGCGCCGCCTGTCGTGCCGCCGAAGCGAAAGACGAGCCCGAGCCCGCTGCCGAGCGTGACGCCGGCATACAGCGCGGCAAGCATGTCGTCGCCCCGGCTGCGGAACGGCACGACCCACCCCAGCGCAATGAGCTGCTCGACTCCCGCCAGACTGAGCGTCAACGCCGCCGTGCCGAGCAGCGTGAGGATCATTTGGCGCCAGCCGAGCAGCGGCCATCCTGCCGCAAACAACGGAATATTCAAAAGCAGCGTCGATACCGAAAGCGGCCAATCGGCGGCATAATGCAGCAGCACGGCGATTCCGGTAACGCCGCCCTCCATGAGTTGATTGGGCAGCACAAAATAATGCAGCCCAAAGGCGTAAATGGCGGCGCCGAGCAGAATCGGAAGCACGGCCCGGCGGGAAGATTGCGACAATAACTCGCGCATGGCACTCACTCCTTACGTAGGTTTAGTATGCTTGATTTGACGTCGCTTAACCGGATCGGCCCGTGGCCGGAGCAAGGAATGACCATTGTGTTCCCGGTAGCTTTGCGATAACATATGGAGTGAATGCGACTCGAACAAAAAGAAGGGTAGGGACGATGGCAGAAAAATCGTTGGCGGAAGTTCAGCGGGAGGTTGACCGCTATATCGGCCAGTTCAAGGAAGGCTACTTCAGCCCCTTGGCGCTGCTTGCGCGCATGAGCGAAGAGGTCGGCGAGCTGGCGCGCGAGGTCAATCACACGTATGGAGAAAAGCCGAAAAAACGCGACGAAGCAGATAATTCCATCGAGCTGGAGCTTGGGGATATTTTGTTCATCCTGGCCTGCTTTGCCAATTCGCTCGGTATCGATCTGACCGAAGCTCACGACAAGGTGATGCAAAAATTCGAAACCCGCGACGCGAATCGCTGGACGCGTAAAAATTCAGAACCGTAAGCCGCGCTCCCACATATGCTGTACCATGATCAATGGTACAAGGAGGATGGGCGGATGGAGCACGAAGCATTTGTACAGCAGGCGTATACGTCCATCCTGAGCGGCGATTACGAGCAGGCGATCCGGTGGTTCGAGCAGGCCATTACGGCGCAACCGGACAATGCGGAGGTTCATTATAAATGCTCGATCACTTGCGCGCGCAGCGGGAAGTGGGATAAAGCGCTCCAGCATGCGCAAGAAGCACTGCGGCTGCGCGGCAGCAAGGATGACGGAGATTATGCTTTTCATGTGCGCATGATCGAGGCGAAGCTGCTGGCCGCTCAAGCGGTCAGCGGGTTGACCGGGGCCGACCCGCAGCTGGAATGGGCAAAGGAGCTGCTGCAGCGGGCGATCGGTCTGGACCCGCTCTATACGGAAGCGTATATGCTGCTGGGCGAAGTGCATGCCGAATTGGGGCAATATGCGCTGGCGAAGCAGCAAATGCAGGACGTTTTGGAGCTGGACCCGCTCCATGAGACGGCAAAGCGCAAGCTCCAGCAATATGGCCGATACGCAGCCAGAAGACAGAAAAAAAGGAAAAGGTGACGCATGACGGAACGTATCAAAGTAGCGGTAACGGGCCCGGCCGGCCGCATGGGACGCGAGGTCGTCAAAATGGTGCTGGAGGATGAGGCACTCGAATTGGTGGCGGCCGTAGGTCGGTCCGCGTTGGGGATGGATGCCGCTCTGCTGGTCGGCAAACCGGCCTGCGGCGTGCCTGTATCCGACGATCTGGCGGCGGCGCTGCGCGCGGCTGCCCCCGACGTGCTGGTCGACTTCACCGTGCCGCAGGCGGGCTACGAAATTGCGAGTACGGCGATTGCATACGGCACTCGTCCGGTTATCGGCACGACGGGCTTTACGCCGGAGCAAATCGACGAGTTGGACAAGCTTTGCCAGGATCGGAATATTGGCGGCCTGATCGCGCCAAACTTCTCGGTCGGCGCGCTGCTGATGATGAAATTTGCGGCCGAGGCGTCAAAATATATGCCTCATGTGGAGATTATTGAATATCACGGCGAGCAAAAACTGGATGCGCCCTCGGGCACGTCGGTCAAGACGGCCGAGCTGATCGCTCAAGTGCGCGAGGAGATGCGCCAGGGACATCCGCACGAAGAGGAACGGATCGAAGGCGCGCGGGGCGGCTATTACGACGGCTTCCGCATTCATAGCGTGCGGCTGCCCGGCGTGTTTGCCCAGCAAGAGGTTATATTCGGCGGCTACGGGCAGACCTTGAAGATTCGCCACGACTCGTACGAGCGGGCAGGTTACATGCCGGGCGTCAATCAGGCGATCAAAAAAATCATGGCCCGCACCGGCATGATCTACGGCTTCGAGCATTTGATGGACTAGCAAGGCCAGGGTGAGGGAGAGGAGATTGGACAGGATGCAAATGCATATTGCATTCATCGCACATGACCGAAAAAAAGAGGAAATGGTCAATTTTGTAATTGCGTATGAAGCGACATTCAAAGGACATCAGTTGTACTCCACCGGTACCACCGGAATGCGCATCATGGAACAGACCGAGCTGCAGATTCATCGCTTCATGTCCGGCCCGCTTGGCGGCGATCAGCAGATCGGCGCGATGGTGGCGAAAAATGAACTTGATTTGATTATTTTTTTGCGCGATCCGTTAATGGCTCAGCCGCATGAGCCCGACATTATCGCACTGCTCCGGCTGTGCGACGTGCAGGGCATTCCGGTGGCCACGAATGTTGCAACCGCCGAATTGCTGGTGCGCGCCTTGCAGCGCGGCGATTTTGCCTGGCGGGAGCTTGTCCACAAGTACAAGCAGGGGCCGGAATAATGGAGGCCCGGGCGGACCTGCTCGCTTTTGGCGCACATCCGGACGATGTAGAGATTGGTATGAGCGGGACGATCGCCAAGCATGTGGCGGTCGGTAAGCGCGTAGCGATCTGCGATCTGACCGAAGCGGAAATGTCATCCAACGGCAACCCGGAGCTGCGCCGTGTCGAGGCCGAGCATGCGGGCACGGCGCTTGGTCTATCGCACCGCAGCTGTCTGAAGCTGCCCGACCGTGGGCTGGACGGATCGCCGGAGATGATCCGCGTCATCACAGCGGAGATTCGACTGCGCCGGCCGCGGCTCGTCTTTGCACCGTACTGGGAAGACCGGCATCCCGATCATGTCCGCTGCAGCGCAATGGTCGAAGAAGCGGTGTTCAACGCCAAGCTGCGGCGCTATCTGCCCGAGCTCGAACCGGTGACGGTCGAGCAGCTTATTTTTTATTACATCAACGACGTCAAGCATGCCTCGCTCATGGTCGATGTGAGTGCGGTCTACGCACAAAAAATAGCGGCGCTGGAAGCCTATCGCTCCCAGTTTATGCGCGGGGATGACGCCGACGATACGGTTGCGACGCCGCTGAATCAAGGCTATGTCGACAATGTCGAAGCGCGCGACCGTCTGCTGGGCGCGGAGCGAGGCTGGTCCTACGCCGAGGGCTTTGCCGTCAAGCGGCCCTTTCCGGTGTCGCTATTCGATGCATAATTGGCTTGCGATCTGGATACGCATGTAGGATGACGGGCAAACGGAGGCGGCAAGATGAAACGCTTAAAAATTGGAATCACGTGCTATCCGACGCTGGGCGGATCCGGTGTGGTGGCGACCGAGCTCGGCAAGCAGCTCGCCGACCGCGGCCATGAAATTCATTTTATTACGCATAGTATCCCGTTCAGACTTGGAAAGTATCATAAAAACATATATTACCACGAGGTTGAGGTTAACAACTATTACGTATTCCGCTATCCGCCGTACGACATTTCACTGGCGAGCAAGATGGCGCAGGTCGCGCAGATGCAGCAGCTTGACTTGCTGCACGTCCATTATGCGGTCCCCCATGCCATTTGCGCGTTTTTGGCCAAGCAGATGGTGCAGCGGGAGTTGAAAACCGTCACCACGCTGCACGGGACGGATATTACGGTGCTGGCGCAGGACGAGTCGCTCAAGGACATGATTCGGCTGGCGATCACGCGCAGCGACGCGGTCACCGCGGTTTCCTCCGACTTGATCAAGGAGACGCGCGAGCTGCTGGATATTACCGAGCCGATTGATCTGACGTATAACTTTGTCGACAAGCGCGTCTACTACCCGCGGGAATGCACGGGGCTGCGGCGCGACTATGCGCAGCCGGGCGAAAAAGTTTTGATGCATATCTCCAATTTTCGGCCGGTCAAGCGCGTCGGCGATGTGCTGGATATATTCGCTCGCGTGCAAGCAGAGATCCCGACCAAGCTGTTGCTCGTCGGCGAAGGGCCCGAACTGTCGCGGACGCAGTGCCGCGTGAGGGAGATGGGGCTCGCGGACAAGGTGCACTTCCTCGGCAAACAGGAAGACGTGGCGCAGGTGATCTCGATCGCCGATCTGATGCTGCTGCCGTCGGAAAAAGAGAGCTTCGGACTCGTCGCGCTGGAAGCAATGGCTTGCGGCGTGCCGACGATCGGCTCGCAGGCGGGCGGCATTCCCGAGCTCGTCACGCACGGCGAGACCGGCTGGCTGGCGCAGGTAGGCGATACGGCTGCGATGGCCGAAGGCGCAATTATGCTGCTGCGCGACGAAGCGAAGTACGCGGCATTTCGGGAGGCTTGTCTGCATCGGGCGCGGACCCGTTTTTGCAACGAGCTAATTACGACCGACTACGAAGATATCTATTATCGCGTGCTCGGACTGACACGTGCGGAAGCGCCTCTGACGACCTGCAGGGAATAACGAACACATCGATCGACAGGAGGAACCGGCCATGGACCATCCCGCTCTGCGCGCAGCGCTGCCTGTGCTGCTGACGCTCGAAGCCGCCGGCTTCGAGGCGGTTTTCGTGGGGGGCTGCGTGCGGGATGTGCTGGCGCGCCGCCCGGTGACCGACGTCGACATAGCGACCGCTGCCCGCCCCGAGCAGGTGCAGCGGCTTTTTGCGCGGACGGTGCCGACCGGGCTGCAGCACGGCACGGTGACCGTGCTGCACGAGGGAGCGAGCTACGAGGTGACGACCTTCCGCGCCGAGCGGGAATACGAGCGTCATCGCCGGCCTGCGGATGTCGTCTACATCGACGTACTGGAGCGCGACCTGTGCCGCCGCGATTTTACGATCAATGCGATGGCGATGCGCGCGGATGGCAGCGTCGTCGATCCGTTCCGGGGACAATCGGATCTGGCGAGCGGCGTCATTCGTGCGGTGGGCATTGCGCGTGAGCGCTTCACGGAGGATGCGCTGCGCATGCTGAGAGGCCTGCGTTTTGCCGCACAATACGGCGCCGGACCCAGACCGATCCATCCGGATACGTGGCGGGCGCTGCTGGAATGCCGCATGCTGCTGCGCCATATCGCGCTCGAGCGGGTGGGCACCGAGCTCGACAAGATGACCGCCGGACGGCGACCCGACGCGGCGTGGCGCATGGTGCTCCATAGCGAGCTGCTGGCGCATGCCGCCGAACCGAACGCGTGGCCGGAACAGTTGCATTGCGCCGCCAGCGGCCGGGAACGGGTGCTTGACTTGCTCGGCGAGCACGAATTGCTGGGCGGGCTAGCGGGCGCGGACAGTCGCTGGGCGGCGCTGAGTCTGGCGTCCGGCCTGGATGCCCGCCAAGCCCGCGCCTGGTTCCGGGCGTTGCGCTATTCGGGAGCGCGCATCCGTGCCAGGAGCGACCTCGTGGCCTTCCACCTGGATTGGATCGGCTCGCGCGAGCCGGTCGAGGCGCGCTGGGCGGAGCAGACAGTACGCTATGGCCGCGCGACGGCAGCTGCGTGGCTGGCGCTGGCGCGCGCATGCGAGCCGCTCGCCCCGGCAGGGCCGGATGAGCTGGAAGCGCTGCAGACGCAATTGGCGCACATGCCGGCAGTGAGCCTGGACGAGCTGGCCGTCGACGGACGCGATCTGATGCGCCTGCATGGTCACAAGGGCGGACCGTGGCTGCAGCGCCAGCTGCACGCGCTGCTGCTGGCCGTAGCGAGCGGCAGCGTCCGCAATACAGCCGAGGCGCTGCTGCGTCATGCGTCCGAATTAGACGAACGAGAGGGGGAGACGACGTGAGCGAGCGATTGCTGCGGCTGCTGAGCGAGCGGCAGGGGGAATACGTGTCGGGCGAGGCGATCAGCAAGCAGCTGCAGGTGAGCCGCACGGCGGTGTGGAAGCAAATCCGCAAGCTGCAGGAAAAGGGGTATCGTTTCGAGGCCAGTCCGAGGCTGGGCTATCGGCTGCTGGAGGCTCCAGCCCATCTGGAGCCGGAAGAGATTATGTCTAAGCTGTCCACCAAGCGTCTGGGCAGACGGATCGAGCGGCTGGAGGCGGTCCCCTCCACGCAGGACATCGCGCACCAGCTGGCGGCGGAGGGGGCTCCCGAGGGCACGCTCGTGCTGGCAGAGCAGCAGCTCAAGGGTCGTGGCCGAATGGGCAGAGGCTGGGTATCGCCGCGCGGCAAAGGAATCTGGATGAGCCTGGTGCTTCGTCCACGGCTGGCGCTTCCCTTTGCGCCCCAGCTCACGCTGTTGACGGCCGTTGCCCTGTGCCGGTCCTTGCGCAGAATGAGCGGGGCCGAGATTGGCATCAAGTGGCCCAACGATTTACTGATTGACGGCAAAAAGATCAGCGGCATTTTGCTGGAATCAACCGCCGAAGAGGAGCGCATTCGCTATGTGATCGCCGGCATCGGCATCAGCGTCAATTTGGAGGCGGATGATTATCCGGACGAGCTGCTGCAGCGCGCCGTGTCCCTTCGCATGGCGACCGGACGCAGCTATGACCGCACCGCCTTGATCGTCGAATTTTTGGACGAGCTCGAGCAATTATACGATCTTTTTGCCCAAGAGGGCTTTGCCCCGATCCGTTCGTTGTGGGAGGCCTTATCGGTCTCGCTGCATCGGCCTGCGACGCTTACGACGCCGCAGGGCGTGCTCACAGGCGTGCCGGTCGGTCTGGCGGAATCGGGCGCTTTGCTGGTGCGGCTGGGGGATGGCGAGGTGCGCGCGGTTTTTTCGGCCGAGATGGGGGCGTCCTCGTCAGGCAGGTGACGAAATACGCATGACATGATATACTAGAACGACAACAGGGCGGTATCCCCAGTGGAACTGCACCTGTCAGCCGATATGGCATAACGTCGTCTGTATTTCTTTCTATTTTAAAAAAAGCCAGTAGTACTCTGCTCTGAGCCGTAGGGACCGAGACAGAAGGAAACTCGCGAAGGACACGATGTTCCTTTTTGGACTGGGAACCTTTTTAGCGGCCGCTAAAAGGTTTTTTTGTGTTTCAAGGCGAAACGCCTCGCGCCGTCCTCCGGCGGCGACACAAGTTACGTTCCGAGGATGGCGCGATGCGCGCCGCCTTGCCCACTTCTGACAAGGAGCTGAACATGCATGAAAAAAACGGCAATGAAACTCGGCGCGATGAAACGGGAGCAAGACCCGATTACGTTTCTTACCGCTTATGACTATCCATCCGCCAGAATGGCCGAGGAGGCCGGCATCGACGCCATACTGGTCGGCGACTCGCTCGGCAATGTCGTGCTGGGCTACGACTCGACCATACCGGTCACGCTGGACGACATGGTCTACCATACGCGTGCGGTCGCACGCGGCGCCGGCGCGACGATGATTGTCGCGGACATGCCCTTTTTGACGTATCATACGGGAGCCTCCGATACGCTGCGGCACGCCGCGCGGCTAATGCAGGAGGGCGGCGCTCAGGCCGTGAAGCTGGAGGGCGGCGCCGAGATTGCCGACGAGGTGGCCGCCTGCACGCGCGCCGGCATTCCCGTACTTGGACATATCGGACTCACGCCGCAGTCGGTGCATCAGCTCGGGGGCTATCGTGTGCAAGGCAAAAGCAAAGCGGCGATCGACCGGCTGGTCGCCGATGCGCAGGCGCTCGAAGAAGCCGGTGCATTCGGCATCGTCATCGAGCTCATGACCGACGAAGCGGCCAAGGCGGTAACA
Source organism: Paenibacillus sabuli (assembly GCF_014705605.1). GTDB lineage: Bacteria > Bacillota > Bacilli > Paenibacillales > Paenibacillaceae > Paenibacillus_D > Paenibacillus_D sabuli. The sequence goes on along the minus strand of NZ_JACXIZ010000014.1, from coordinate 52,137 downwards.
GCCGCTGTCGCGATCCCGACCATCGGGATCGGCGCGGGCCGTCATTGCGACGGTCAGGTGCTGGTGTATCACGACATTCTCCAGTACGCTTCGCCGTATCGCGCCAAAAAATTCGTCAAAACGTATGCCGATCTAGGCGCAACCATTCGCACCGCGATCGGCGAATATGTCGCCGACGTCAAGTCGCGGGCTTTCCCGGCCGAGGTGCACAGCTTCCAGGGCGGCGAGACGCCTGCAGCTGGGCCCAGCGCGCTGTACGGCAGCGTCGGGGAGAAGCGGGAATGAGGCGCATTCAAACGATAGCCGAGCTGCGCGAGACGGTGCAGGCGAAGCGCCGCGCGGGGATCGAAATCGGGCTTGTGCCGACGATGGGCGCGCTCCATGACGGACATGCGAGCTTGATCCGCCGCGCGGCAGCGGAATGCGGCTACGTCGTCGTCAGTATTTTTGTCAATCCGACCCAGTTCGGTCCGGGGGAGGATTTTGAACGCTATCCGCGCAAGGCTGACGCCGATGCGGCGCTGGCCGAGGCCTGCGGCGCAGACGCCGTCTTTCTGCCGTCCGTGGATGACATGTATCCGGGCGAGCCGCGGACGACGGTGCACGTTGAGCAGGTCACCGCGCGGTTGTGCGGCGCCTCGCGGCCTGGACATTTTGACGGCGTGGCGACAGTCGTGGCCAAGCTGCTCAACCTCGTCCAGCCGGACCGCGCCTACTTTGGCTTGAAGGATGCCCAGCAGGTGGCAGTCGTTCGGCAGATGACGCTCGATCTGAATCTGCCGGTGCGCATCGTGCCCTGCGAGACAGTGCGCGAGCCGGACGGCCTTGCGCTGAGCTCGCGCAACGTCTATCTGAGCGCGGCGGAGCGCCGGCAAGCCACGATCTTGTGGGAGGCGCTCGAGGCGGCGCAGCGCCAGCTGGAGCAAGCGCCGCAGATTACGGCCGCCGAGCTCGAGGCGCTACTGCGCGGTACGATCGGACGCGCGCCGCTGGCCGAGCTCGAATATGCCGAAGTGCTGCGTTTTCCGGAGCTTGAGCCGCCGGTCGGGGCCCTCGACAGCGCTGCGGCGGAGAGCGACCTGATCGTCGCGCTCGCGGTCCGCTTTGGCGGGACCAGGCTGATTGACAATCGCGTATTCCAGCGCAAGGAGGCGACGCTCGCATGTACAGAACGATGATGAAATCCAAGCTGCATCGCGCTACGGTTACCGAAGCCAATCTGAATTACGTCGGCAGCATCACGATCGACGAAGCGCTGATGGAGCAGTCCGATATATGGGAAAACGAAAAAGTGCAAATTGTGAACAATTACAACGGCGCACGCTTCGAAACGTATGTCATTCGCGGCGCGCGCGGCAGCGGCGTCATTTGTCTCAACGGAGCGGCGGCCAGACTGGTTCAACCGGGCGACAAGGTCATCATTATCGCCTACGCCATGATGAGCGACGAGGAGGCCCGCGCGCACAAGCCCAAGGTGGTCATTCTTGACGATCGTAACAGTCCGGTGGAGCTGCTGCATGAGGAATTGCACGGGGCCATACGCTGAATTGCCGTGAATCCTTTTGACAGGCTTGGCGATTGACTGGGATGCAGTATGAAAACCCTCCTCGCGACAAAAAATGAGCATACACCAGCGCGTCGTGCGCGAGGAGGGGAGTGTGCCATGTTTCAGCATTTGTTTTCGTCCATGCACGCCTTGCTTGACGAACTTATTCAGACTTATCCCGATCCGTTAAGATGCGAGGAGCAGAGCCGCGAGCTCGAAGCGCTCAAGTCGATCAGCGACGATGTGATGGAGCAGTGGCTGGCTTTTGAAGAGAAACTGGGTCAGTTTCAAACGAAATTGCAGGAAAATGCCGACACGACCGAGAATGATACAGGAAGCGAGATCGCGCTTTTGCCGCCGGAAATCGACGGAGCCGCCGAGTCGCTGCTGACAAAGGGACAAGGCTATTACAAGCTGTTTATGTTCCAACAGGCAGCCAGCTTGTTCGAGCAGGCTGTGGGGAGAGCGCCGGATCACAATTTGGCCCGAATTTTTTTGGCCATGACCCACATGCACCTCAAATCGTGGAACGAGGCCCAGCGCCATTTTCAATTTTTGGTCGGGGTCGCCGATCAGCCCAAATGGCGCGCGCTGGCTTGGAATGCGCTTGGCTGCATTCAGGCCATTCGCTGCAACATGGAGCGCGCGGAACAATATTTTATACAGGCGCACGAAGCCGACCCCAGCTTTGCGGAGCCGCTTAGCAACCTAGATGCCTGTCGCCAAACGGGCGGGACAGAGCTGTCCCTCTATTTTGGCAGCGCGCAGCTCGGCTGTCTGTGAGAGGATCGAAACCGGATGAAATTCGCTGTACTGGATTTTGAAACGACCGGCCATCAGGCCACCGACGAAATTATTCAAATCGGGCTTGTTCTGCTTGACGGGCAAATGGAGGAGCAAGACGCCTTCAGCAGCTACGTCAAGCCGGAGCAAGCCATCCCGCCGTTTATCAGCCAGTTGACCGGAATTACCGATGCGGACGTCGCCGAAGCGCCTTCGCTCGAAGAGGCGATGCGATCCGTTCTTCCGCATCTTCAGGATGCCGTGCTGGTGGCCCATAACGCCGGGTTCGACCTCGGTTTTTTGAATCGGGCGTTGGAGCAATGCGGCTACATGTCCTTCTCCGGGCGAACGCTGGATACGGTCGCGCTGCTCAAGGTCGTCTATCCGTCTCTGACGACTTACCAGCTGGGGGCGGCGGCGCAGCAATTCGACATCGCGCACGAGCGCCCGCATCAGGCGGACAGCGACGCCCGGGCGACGGCGCACCTGCTGCAACTGGCGGCCGCCAAAATGCGCGAGCTGCCGCTGCTCACTCTGGAGCGACTGGCCGAGCTGCTGCAGGATACGCGCGATCTGGGCTGGTTCGTGCAGCAGCTCCTGCAGGAGAAGCAGGATGAGACGTCGCTTGATCTGCAGGCCAACCGCTATTACCGCAGCTTGGCGCTGCAGGTGGAGGATTGGACCGATACAATGCCGCCGCGCGAGGGCGAAGGACCGCCGCTGACAGACGTTTCGTACGAAACGTTCATCGAGCAGCTCAAGTCTTCGTTTCGCGAGCATGCGGCCAATTACGAGGATCGCGCCGCACAGCATCAGATGTTCGACGAGGTGCACGAGGCGCTGGAGGCCGATCGACACCTGCTGATCGAGGCCGGGACGGGCACCGGCAAGTCGATGGGCTACTTGATCCCCGGATTGTTCTACGGGATCAAGCATGACGCCAAAATCGTCGTCAGCACCCATACGATCAATTTGCAGGAGCAGCTTCGCGCCCGCGATATTCCACAGCTGCAGGCGATTATGCCGTTCGACTTCCGGGCAGCCGTATTCAAGGGGCGGGGCAATTACCTGTGCCTGCGCAAGTTCGAAAACAAATTGACCGGGCAAGAATTCGGCGCGCCTTCGGAAGACAAAATGACGGCGGCCCAGATGGTCGTCTGGCTGAACGAAACGGAGCACGGCGATCAGGAGGAGCTGCATTTTGGCAATCGCGGGAACGAATTTTGGAATACCGTCTCCAGCGACGCCGATTCGTGTCTGAACCGGGCCTGTCCGTGGTTCCGACGCTGTTATTATCACCGCGCCAAGCAAGAGGCGAATACGGCCGATGTAATTATTACCAATCATTCGTTGCTGTTCACGGATATTCGCGCGGAGCATCGCCTGCTGCCCGGCTACGAACGATTGATCGTCGACGAGGCGCATCATCTGGAGGAGGTTGCCGGCAAGCATCTTGGCATGCGTGTCTCCCAGGGCTCGATCCATGTGCCGCTGCAGCGGTTATGCAAGGATGTCCGCACCGGTCAGGTGCACCAGCTCAGGGCCATGCTGGCGCAAGAGGACGATGAATACAGCGCGGCCTGGACGGAGACGATCGATACGCTTGTTCCCGCATTTTTGGAGGCGCGGGAGTCGTGGGAGGAGCTGCTGGAGCTGCTATATGCCGCGACGACCGGCGGACGGTCCGAGGCCAGTCCCGAGGCGCCTGCCCAGACGGTCGTGCGGCTCAAAAAAGAGACGCTGCCCAGTGGATGGGAGGGCGTGCAGGCCGCCGAGGAGCGGGTCTATTCCGGCTTGGGCCGTCTGGTAAAAGAGATGGACAAGCTGATCGGACAAGTCAAGGAACGCGTCGAAGACAGCGGCGTGCAATCGCTCGTGACGGACATCAACGGCGCGGTGAAGGACGCGGCGCGCGCGCGCGACGAGCTGCACCTGTTCACGCGGCTGGATGAGCCGCTGAACGTTTACTGGATCGAGGCCAGCGAGCGTTACCGCGCCAAGTCCGTTCACCTGTACGCGGTGCCCGCCGACGTGAGCGCCCAGTTGAAGCAGTACCTGTTCGAAGCGAAGAAAAGCGTCATTCTCACCTCGGCGACCTTGTCGGTGCAAAAGTCGTTCGCCTATGCGTGCGAGCAGTTCGGACTGAGCGGCGAGGAGGAGCAGGGCAGACTGAAAACCGTGCAGCTGCCCTCGCCGTTTAATTATCGCGAGCAGGCGCTCGTGATGATTCCGCGCAATTTTCCGACCTTGCGCGGCGCGGCCGGAGAGTCGGCATTTGTCGAAAAGCTGGTCGCCTCGCTGGCCGAGGCGGCGGCGGAGACAAAGGGACGGATGCTCGTGCTGTTCACCTCGTATCGCATGCTGCGACAAGTGTACGAGCCGCTGCGGCAAATGCTCGAGCGCAATAAAATCGACGTCATCGGGCAAGGCATGGACAGCGGCAATCGGAGCAAGCTGACGCGGCGCTTCCGGGAGCAGCCCCAGGCCGTGCTGCTCGGCACGAGCAGCTTCTGGGAGGGCGTCGACATCCCCGGCGAGGACCTGACGTGTCTGGCGATCGTCCGGCTGCCCTTCCAGCCGCCGAATCATCCGCTGGTCGAAGCGAAGGCGGAGCTGCTGCAGCAAGCGGGCCAGAATCCGTTCATGAAGCTGTCGATCCCGCAGGCGGTCATTCGCTTCAAGCAAGGCTTCGGCCGTCTCGTCCGCAGCGGCAGCGACCGCGGCATCGTGCTGATCTACGATACGCGCGTCATCGAATCCTATTACGGCAAGCATTTCTTGTATTCCCTGCCCGGTCCCAAGATCGAGCATATGCATCTCGAACAAATCGTGCCGCGCATCCGTCAATGGCTGGGTGCCGAGTCGAAGGAGGCGTAAGGGATGAAGCCGATCAAAATATCCGAAGCGGTCGTTCGGCGCTTGCCGGTGTATTTGCAATATTTGAACGAGTTGTCCAAGCGCGAGGTCCAGACGGTCTCGTCCCAGGATCTTGGACATAAGCTCGATCTCAATCCGGCCCAGATTCGAAAGGATTTGGCGTACTTCGGCGAATTCGGACGCAAGGGCGTCGGGTACGACGTGACGTATCTGATTGAAAAAATCCGTCAAATTTTGAAGCTCGATCAGCCGCTGAACGTCGGACTGGTCGGAGCGGGCAATCTCGGACATGCCCTGTGCAATTATAATAAATATTTAAAAGACAACATGAAAATCGTCGCGGTTTTCGATGCCGATCCGCATAAATACGGCGAACGCATCAACAATTTGATCGTGCAGCCGACCAGCGAGCTGGCGCGGCTCGTGCAGGAGCTGAATATCCGGATCGGCATCATTACGGTGCCCGCTCCGGAGGCGCAAAATGTCGCCAATCACTTTGTGGAGGCCGGTATCGAAGCCTTGCTCAATTTCGCGCCGGTCATTCTCAAAGTGCCGGATGAGATTCGCATTCATCACGCCGATTTTACGACGGAACTGCTTAGCTTGGCTTATTATATGGAAACGGGAGGCGAGCACGCTTGACAGACAGCCGCCGATTATGGATTGAAAACGGTCTTTTTGTAACGATGCGTTCGGAAACGGATATCCTGCAGGGGCATATGGTCGTGGATAACGGCCGCATCGTCTCGCTCGGCGCCGAGCGCCCGGCGGCCGAGGCCGTCGAGGGCGCGCAGCGCATCAACGGCGCCGGCCTGCTCTTCATGCCGGGCCTGATCAATACGCACGGACACGCCGCGATGGCGCTGCTGCGCGGGTATTCGGACGATCAAGCGCTCCAGGTATGGCTGGAGCGGGACATGTGGCCGATGGAAGGCAAATATACGTCGAATGAGACGCGCTGGGGAACAGCGCTGGCATTGGCGGAGATGCTGCGCAGCGGAACGACCTCATTCGTCGACATGTACGATCGGATGGACATCGTCGCCGAGGTGACTGAGGGCTCGGGCATGCGCGGCTGGCTCGCGCGCGGCGCGATCGGCTTGTGCTCGGAGGCCGAGCAGGACGCCAAGCTCCGGGAAGCGGTCGCATTCGCCCGCGACTGGGACGGCAAGGCGAACGGGCGCATTCACACCATGCTCTCGCCGCACGCTCCGTATACCTGCCCGCCGGCCTTCATCGAGCGCTTCGTGCAGGCCTCGGTCGACTATGGCTTGCCGATGCACACGCATATGTCGGAGACGGTCGCCGAGGTCGCGCGCAATGTCGAGGACTACGGCTGCCGCCCGGTCGAGCACCTGGACCGGCTCGGTCTGCTGGCCCGCCCGTCCTTCGTCGCCCACGCGGTACATCTCACCGACGAGGAGATCGCGCTGCTGGCTGCGCGCGGCACCGGCGTCTCGCACAATCCGGCCAGCAACCTCAAGCTGGCCAGCGGCGTCGCCCCGGTGCCCCGATTGCTCGCGGCCGGCATTCCTGTCTCGCTCGGCACGGACAGCGCAGCGAGCAACAACAATCTGGACTTGTTCGACGAGATACGCCTCGCCGCGCTGATTCACAAAGGCGTGAGCGGCGATCCCACCGCCGTGCCCGCATTCACCGCGCTCCAGCTCGGCACGACGGCAGGCGCGCGGACGCTGTGGGCCGGCGAGGAGCTCGGCATGCTCGAGCCGGGCATGAAGGCCGACTTCATCGCCCTCGACATCGACCAGCCGCACTGGGTGCCGCGGACCGACATGGTGTCGCATCTGGTCTATGCCGGTTCGGGGCGGGATGTGCGGCATGTCTGGGTGGACGGTGCTCAGGTCGTCAAGGACGGGCGCTGTACGCAATTGGATGAAGAACGTATTATGCGTGAGGCGCAGCTGTGCTTCGACAAGCTGAATCGCTGACGCGCGGCAAGCGCTATGCCGCGCGGCGCATGAACATATGGCGCTGGGTGATCGCCGCGGGCATCGTGCTGCTGCTGGTGCTGCTCGTCTTGAATCTGTATTATCGCTCGGTCCAAGCCGGGGTGTGGGCGGAGGAGCGTGAGGTGCGCGAGCTGGCGATGGAGTCGGCCGGCTTGACCCAGGTGAACGACGTCACCAAGCATGTCTGGGATCAGACGGCGTGGGTCGTGCGCGGTATCGATACCGACGGCCGAGATGTGTGGGTGTGGCTCGTAGAGGGCGAGGTCCAGACGCTGAGGGCGGAAGAAAGTGTCACGGCGGCCCGCGCACGCGAGCTGGCGGAGGCGCAATATCCGGATGCGCGCGTGCTGCGGGTGCTGCCCGGCTTGCTCGGCGAGGAAAAAGCATGGGAGGTCTATTTTCACATGAACGGCGAATCGCGAACCTACCATTATGCGTTTTATCGCTTCTCGGACGGGGCGTATTTGACGACATACAATCTGCCTTCCCGCTTTGCTGACTAGGACTTTGGTACTTATTGGCGTCCCTTTTCCAGTGTGAGCTGTGCTATACTATTCATTGAAATGGTAGCGTACAGTTCGCTTTGGAGAGGGGGCGCTTTATTGATGAAGCTTCGTTGGTTGCCGACCGTTCTGACCTTTGCCGTCGTGGGCGTCCTGCTGCTCGGAGGCTGGTTCGGATACCGTGCGCTGGCGGTCGAACAGCCGCTGCAGAGCGCAGTCAACGCGGTGAATGGCGTCAAGTCGGGCGAGCCCACGATCGGGCGCGACGTCGTCACGGTGCAGCTGCAGCTCGAGCCGGGTGCGGATCTACGCCAGGTCTACGCGCAAATCGAGCGCGATAGCGCGTCCGTCCTGGACGGCAGACGCCTGGAACTGCAGTTCGCCGAAGCCGGCGATGCATTGGAGGCGTTGTGGTCGACGGCGTTGTTCGATGTCGCGGAGGCTATGGAAAGCCACGCGTACTCGCGTATTCCGGAGGCGATGGAGGAGCTGGAGCGTCAGCATCAGGGCGTCCGCATCGAGACGCAAATGGATGCGCATAATGTGTATATTACAATGACAGACGAGCAGTCCGCCAAATATATCGTATTGCCTCGCATGCCGCAGCAGCTGGGGGTGTGGCCGAATGCGTAGCTACTGGAAGGAAGGATTGGCCGGGACCGCGCTGGCGCTGCTGGCCTTCCTGCTCTATATCGGCGTGAACCTGATGCCGCTGCTGGTCGTGGCCGGCGTCGTCGGCCTGCTGCTGTTCGCCGCTCGCGGACGGGGCAATCTGGCGACCGCCGCAGGCAACCGCAAAAGCCGCGGGCGGACGCCGCAGTCGCTGTCGTTCGAGGAGATCGGCGGCCAGCAGCGCGCCAAGCAAGAGCTGATCGAAGCGCTCGACTTCCTGATCAAGCAGGACGAGATCCGGCAGTTCGGGATCCGGCCGCTCAAGGGCATCCTGCTGACAGGACCGCCCGGCACGGGCAAGACCCTGCTGGCGAAGGCGGCGGCGCATTATACCGATTCGGTCTATGTGGCCGCCTCGGGCAGCGAGTTCGTGGAGATGTATGTCGGCGTCGGCGCCGGCCGCATCCGCGACCTGTTCAAGGAAGCGCGCCAGAAGGCGGAGAAGTCCGGCAAATCGAGCGCCGTCGTCTTCATTGACGAGATTGACGCGATCGGCGGCAAGCGCGACGGCGGTCAGCATCGCGAGTACGATCAGACGCTGAATCAGCTGCTGACCGAGATGGACGGCATTCATTCCAGCGAAACGCCGCGCATCCTAATCATGGCGGCAACCAATCGCAAGGACACGCTCGACAGTGCGCTCGTTCGGCCCGGCCGCTTCGACCGCCATATCGGCGTCGAGCTGCCGGACAAAAAGGGGCGGGAGCATATCCTTCGCATCCATGCGCAGAACAAGCCGCTGCACGCGTCCGTCGAGCTCAGCCGTCTGGCGGAGGAGTCGTTCGGCTTCTCGGGCGCGCAGTTGGAGAGCGTCATGAACGAGGGCGCAATCTATGCGATGCGCGAGGGCAGCGAGCGGATCGAACATCGGCATCTGTCGATGGCGATCGACAAGGTGATGATGGGCGAGAAGACCGACCGCCAGGCGACGCGGGAGGAGCGCGACCGGATCGCGCTGCATGAGCTGGGCCATGCGATCGCCGCCGAAGCGGTCCGGCCCGGCAGCGTCTCCACCGTCGCGCTGTCGCCGCGCGGGCAAGCGATGGGCTACGTGCGCCACCACCCGCACGAGGATCAGTATCTGTACACGCGCGAGTTCCTCGAGGGCCAGATCATGATCGCGCTCGGCGGGGCGGCTGCGGAGGAGCTGTTCTACGGCTCGCGCAGCACCGGCTCGCGCGGCGACTTCGAGCAGGCCACGGGCATCGTGCGTACGATGGTGGAGTCCGGGCTGACGGAGCTGGGCATCGTCGACGGCTCGATGATGACCCCGGACGGCTGGGCGCGCGTCAATTCCACTACGCTCGATCTGCTGATGCAGCGCGTCAAGGAGCTGCTGGACGGTTATCGTCCGGTGTTCATCGAGGCACTGGAGGTGCTGATCGCCGAGGAGACGCTCAGCGGCGAGCAATTCCGCGAGCTGCTCCGTGCGGGCAGCCCGCAGTCGGCCTGAGAGCTTTTCTAAAAGTGCGGTGAAAAAAGTGCCAGAGTGGCCGAAATTGCGTTGGAGAAGCGAAGCGTCCGCCATCTTGCTCCCCGATTTCTTCCTTTGAAGCAGTTCAAATTCAAGAAATTGGGGAGGAAACGAATTTCGGGCACGGCGGCTTTCCTTTTTCACCGCACTTTTAAAGGCATGCGCGGCAAATGAGAACGATCTTCAAACATTCGTCCCCTTTCCTGACGGGGGACGATTTTTTTTAATATAAAGCATTTATAAGTTCCACGCTTATAAACGGTCTCTATATTCTCGGAACGAAACGCGCATCGCCGCCAAAGGATGGCGGTAGCCGTTTCGCCTTGGTATAATGAGGAGGCCGGCGGCAACGATAGACGAGAGACGTGTCGCAGGAAGAGATCATACTGTGGATTGGAAGGGATTAAACCATGGCGGTACGAAAAGTAGGAGTGGTCGGGGCCGGCACGATGGGCCGCGGCATCGCAGAAATGCTGGCCTTCAAAGGGCTGGATGTGCTGCTCGTCGAAAAAACGGAATCGAATCTGGAGCTCGGACTGGCGACAATCGCCCAGAGTCTCGATAAGCAAATTGACAAATGGGCGCTCACGCAAGCGGAAAAAAAATTGGTGCTCAATCGCATTCATCCGACGCATACGCTGGACGAGCTGGCCGAATGCGAGTTGATTATCGAAACGATAACGGAGGAGCTGGAAGCCAAGCTGGCGGTCATGCGCGAGCTGGATCGCGCGGCCGGCGCGGAGACGATTATTGCGAGCAATACGTCGACGCTGAGCTTGACCGAGCTGGCCAGCGTGACCGAGCATCCGCAGCGCGTCATCGGCTTGCACTTTATTCATCCGGTGTCGCATATCGATCTGGTCGAAATTGTGCGCGGCCTGAAAACGTCGGAGTCGACCTTCGACGCCACCAAGCATTTTGTCGAAAAGATCATTCACAAAAAGGGCATCATGGTGTTTGAATCGCCGGGCTTCGTCACCACACGGCTGATCTGCCTGCATATCAACGAGGCGCTCAAGGTGCTGGAGGAGGGCGTCGCCTCCGAGGAGGATATCGACAGCGCCATGCGCATGGGGTATTCCTTCAAATACGGGCCGTTCGAAATGTGCGACCGGTTCGGCCTCGACGCCGTGCAGGCGGCGCTCGAAAATATGTTTCACGAGTACGGCGAGTTGAAGTATCGGCCGTCGATCGTGCTGAAAAAAATGGTGCGGGCCGGCCAGCTTGGCGTCAAAACCGGCGCCGGTTTTTTTAACTACGACAAGGATGGAGACCGGATATGAAGATACTGGTCATCAACGCGGGGAGCTCCTCGCTCAAATATCAGCTGTACGACATGACGGCGGAAACCGTGCTCGCCAGCGGCAGCGTCGAGCGCATCGGCATGGAAACGTCGATCGTCACGCAGGCGGTGCCGGGGCGGCCGGATATGCGCGAGGTCAGCGAAATTCTCGATCACGTCACCGCGGTGAAACGGCTGCTGGATATGATCGCGCATCCGGAGTACGGGGTCATCGAGTCGATCGCCGAGGTCCAGGCCGTCGGTCATCGGGTCGTTCACGGCGGCGAAGTGTTCAAGCAGTCGGTGCTTGTCGACGAGACCGTCAAGCTGGAGATTCGCCAGCTGTTCGATCTGGCGCCGCTGCACAACCCGGCGCATATGATGGGCATCACCGCCGTCGAGACGAATTTGCCGGGCGTGCCGCAGGCGGTCGTCTTTGATACGGCCTTTCATCAGACGATGCCGGAGGTTGCCTATCTGTATCCGATCCCGAAGGTGCTGTATCGCCGTCACAAAATTCGGCGCTACGGCTTCCACGGCACCTCACATCACTATGTGAGCGATCAGGCGGCGGAGCTGCTCGGCCGGCCGCTGGACGAGCTGAAGATGATCTCCTGCCATATCGGCAACGGCGCCAGCTGCACCGCGATACAGCACGGCGTATCGGTCGACACGAGTATGGGTCTGACGCCGCTCGAAGGGCTGATGATGGGCACGCGCAGCGGCGATCTTGATCCCGCCATCGTCCCTTTCACCATGAACAAGGAGGATCTCACGCTGAGCGATGTCAATTCGATGCTGAACAAGCATTCCGGCCTGGTGGCGATCTCGGGTCTGAGCAGCGACATGCGTGAGATCGAGGAGGCGATGGCCGAGGGGGATCGCAACGCCCGACTGGCGTTCGACATGTACGTCTATCGGCTGCGCAAGTACATCGGCGCCTATACGGCGGTCATGGACGGCGTGGACGCGCTCGTCTTCACCGCCGGAATCGGCGAAAATTCCTCCAGTCTGCGGGCGGAGGTATGCAAAAACCTGAGCTACCTCGGCGTCAAGCTGGACGATGCGAAAAACGGTATGCGCACGAAAAAGCCGCGTGAAATCTCGGCGCCGGATTCACGGGTACGCGTGCTCGTCATTCCGACAAACGAGGAGCTGCTGATCGCGCGCGACACATACAAGCTGGTGACGGAGCAAGCCTCGTCACTGTCCGGGCAAAGGGAGGAAGGTACGGATGCTTGATCGCAGAGCCGGTAGGCAAGCGGACGAGGCCGTGATGCAGCGCCAGGACGATTATGCCGGGGGGATGGCTGCGGCGCTGCAGCAGGGAGGCATCCATGTGCCGGCTATGCTGCTGCGCACGGTCGGCGAGCTCGGCATTGCGCCCGAGGACGCCATGTTGCTGCTCCAGCTGATGGCGTATCGCGAGCTCGAGGGGATCGAGTTCCCGACGCCCGACCAGCTCGGCCGGCGCATGGGCCGGACGCCGGAGCAGATCGGCGGTCAGCTGCAGCGGCTGCTGCGCAGCGGCTTGCTGGAGATCGAGGACATGATCGAACCGGCGGACGGCCTGCAGGCCGAGCGGTACAGCTGGAGCGGCTGGCTGCTGCAAGCAGCCTCCTGTACGGCGACGCGCGAGGGGGCGCGTCCGGTCCGGCGCGCTCCGGACGCCGCCCAGTCTAATGTGCAGGTGCGAGGCGAGGCGGCCGCCGGAGCGGCGCCGCCGAATTTATTTGTGTTGTTCGAGCGCGAGTTCGGACGGCCGCTGTCTCCGATGGAGCTGGAGACGATCAGCGCCTGGATCGATCAGGACGGCTACGCCGACGAACTGATTCGTTTTGCGCTCAAGGAGGCGGTTTTTGCGGGCAAGCTGCACTTCCGCTATATCGACCGCATCCTGCTGGAATGGAGCCGCAACCGCATTACCAATGTCGACGAGGCCCGCGCCCAGGCGCAGAAGTTCCGCGGCAGGGCGTAGCCCGGGTACGGCTATTCTTGTCATCCGCAATAGCGGGCCTGGCGCGCACAAGCGTCTCAGGCCTGAGCGCTCAGGAACCCCAGCTTCACCGAAATGCGGTCCGCCACCTCGATTACGACGCCGGCCAGCTCGCCCTCGCGCTCCGGCAGCCGGATGTCCGAGAGCGGCCCTGACAGGCTTAGGCCGGCCACGATCTTGCCGCTGCGTCCGCGGATGGGCGCGGCTATGCAAGCGCGCCCCCGCGCCAGCTCCTCCACTTCGACGGCATATCCGCGCCGCCTTACGGCGGCCAATTCCTCGAGCAGCGCCGCCCTGTCGGTCAGCGTATGCTCGGTGTAACCGATCAGCTCGATCTGCTTCATGTCGGATTCGGGCTCTTTGGCATGCGCCAGCAGCACCTTCCCGATTCCCGTGCAATAGAGCGGGTTGGTCCGGCCGAGCAGCGTATACATGCGCGGCGCGTGCCGGCTGTCCACATGCGCCAGATAGAACATGCTGCTCCCCTTGCGAACGGCCAGATTGGCGCCGAGTCCCAATCTGCCTTCCAGATCGTACAGCTCGGGCAGCGCCAGCTTGCGAATTTCGGAGTTGTTCAGCGCAATGCCGCCGAGCGTAATAATCTGATCGCCAAGCCGATACAAACCGCTGAGCTCGTCCTTTTCTACATAACCGAGCGTGACCATCGTAGTGAGCAGGCGGGAGACGTTGCTAGGCGTGAGGTTCATTATTTTGGCGACGTCGCCGGCGCGCAGCTCGGGACGCTCGTCGGTGAAGCAGGACAGGATGCCGAGCGCGCGAGTGACGCTCTGGGTAAGTGCGGGCGAAGCGGATTCGGATTTCGACATGTATACTCATCCTTCTCAAAAATATGGTATTGAATCCTTCTTTTTCGTATTATATAATCTATTTGCGCATTACGCAATTCAATATCAAATTTTCTTCTAGCTGAAGGAATACTGACGAGCGTAGCGAATTCAAAATGTAAGCGAATACATTCAGCAGGAGAAATGGAAGAGGAGGCATTGACGCGATGGACGGCAAGCAAAGGGAACAAAAAGCCATTCGCGGCGTCGTTCCGATTTTGGCGACCCCGTTTGGCGAAAACGGCGAAATCGACGAGGCCAGTCTGCGCGAACTGGTGCGTTTCGAGCTGAAGGCGGGCGTCGACGGACTGGCCTTGTTCGGCAACGCCAGCGAAATGTATACGCTGCTGGAGCGGGAGCGCGAGCGGATCGCGGAGATCGTCGTGGACGAAGTGAAGGGTCGGGTGCCCCTTGTCTTCGGCAGCGGCCATACCGGGCTGGAGGGGGCGGTACAACTGAGCAAATGGGCGGCGCGCGCAGGGGCGGACGCCTTAATGGTGCTGCCCCCTTATATGGTGAAGCCGGACGGACAACGGCTGGAGGCGTATTTTTCGGCTGTGGCGAAGGCGGTCGACCTGCCGATCATGCTGCAGGACGCACCGCTGGCAAGCGGGGTCGCTGTGCCGGTGCCGCTCATGGCGAAACTGGCGCGCGAGGTGGACAATATTACGAGCGTCAAGGTGGAGGCGCCGCCGACGACCGTCAAGATGACGGAGGTGCTGAAGCAAAGCGAAGGCAGACTAGAAGTTTTTGGCGGATTGAACGGCATCTACTATTACGAAGAATTGTGCCGCGGTGCAATCGGGACGATGCCGGCCTGTGAGTTTCCCGATCTGTGTGTGCAGATCCAGCAGAGCTTCGAGAAGGGCGATCGTCGGGCTGCGCGCGCGTTGTTCTACCGCTGTCTGCCGTTCATTCGCATCGGCACGATTGCGGGCTATGCGATGGCTGTGCACAAGGAAGTGCTCAAAGCGGGCGGCGTGATCGCATCGGCTTATGTGCGCAACCCGAACGCGCCGCTCGACGAGCCGTTGCTCCGGGAGGCGTTGGAGACGCTGGAAGACCTGGACCCGCTCGTGCTCAGATGGCGGAAGGCTACGGCCTAGAGGAGGAGATGATGAGCATGCTGCTGGCACAGCGCACGGCGCTGATTACAGGCGCGGGCGGCAGTCTGGGGGCGGCAATCGCAGAGCGTTTCGCGGCGGAGGGTTGTCGTCTGATCGTGGCGGATATTCGCGAGGAGGCAGCGCAAGAGACGGTGCGGCGGCTGCGAGATAGCGGTGCGCCAGCCGCCGCTGTGCGGATGGACGCGACCAATGAGGATGAGGTGCGGGAGGTGTTCGGCGACCTGGATTCGTTGGACATCCTGGTGAACAATGCCGGTCGTACGAAGGGCGGCATGATGGAGCAGATCGCCCTCGAGGAGTGGAATGAATTGTTGACGCTGAATCTGACGACGGTCTTCCTATGTACGAAGCATGCGCTGCCGCTGCTCAGACGCTCGGCGACGCCTGCGATTGTCAATATCGCCTCGATCAACGCGCTGCGCATGAACCCGGGGCTGCCGGCTTACGCCGCGGCCAAGAGCGGCGTCATTGCGCTGACCGAGCAAACGGTGCTTGAGGGGGCGAAGGATTGCATTCGCGCCAATTGCATCTCGCCCGGCTTGACGATCAGTCGCGAACGGCAAGCCGCGCGCGTCGGCGGCGAGGATACCGAGGCCGATCTTGACTGCTACCCGCTTGGGCGGCTAGGCGTACCGGAGGATGTGGCGAACGCGGCGCTATTCCTGGCCTCGGACATGTCCGCTTTTGTCAATGGCACCAATCTGATTGTCGATGGCGGCATGTCGGTGCAGGCGGTGAGCAGTCTGCTGCGCCCGTCGATGCGCCGGCGATGGAAACCGATTATCAAAGAGGAGGAATCAACGAATGAAAATTAAGCAGATGGATATTTACGTGGTGAAAATTCCGCCGACAAAGGCGGTGAATCCGAAGGGTGTTCGATTTTTGACGCGCGACTATGTCGTAAGCGACAGCAACCGCCGGTCCTGCGTCTATTCGGTCAATCTGGAATCCGTCTTCGTCAAGCTGACGACGGATGACGGTCTGAGCGGCTGGGGCGAGGTGCTGGCGCCGACGCATCCGGAGGTCGCGGCGACGCTGCTGGAGCGCCATCTTGGCCCGATGCTGATGGACCAGAACCCTTTGCAAAATCAAGTGCTGTGGGACCGCATGCTCGACACGCTGCGCGAGCGCGGCTATACCGGCGGTTATCTGGTCGATGCGCTGGCCGGCGTCGACATCGCGCTCTGGGATCTGAAGGGCAAGGCGCTTGGTCAGCCGGTCTATATGCTCTTGGGCGGTGCTTATCGGGACCGGCTTCGCTGCTATTGCTCCAGTATTCCCGGCGCCGATGTGTCCGAGCGGTTGGAGACGGTGGCGCGGCTGCGCGAGGAGGGCTTCGGGGCGGTCAAAATCCATACGTTCGGCCGCGGCAAGCACGATGACCTGGAGCTGCTGCGCAAGCTGCGCGAGACGTACGACGCGCGCGAGCTGGAGCTGATGTACGACGCCCACGGCAAGTCCACGCATACGGAGGCGTATACGCTCGGGCGGACGCTCGGCGAGCTGGATGCGCTGTTTTTCGAATCGCCGATTACGTTCGAGGATCGCGAGGGCCATCGCAAGCTGGCGGCTGCGGTCGATGTCGCGATCGCCGTCGGCGAGCCGCTGCGTACGATTTACGATTTCAAGTCATGGCTGGCGGTCGGGGCCGTCGAGGTTGTGCAGCCGGATATGGGCCGCAACGGCATAACGGAAATGATGCGGATCGCGCATCTGGCGGAGGCGCATCACGTGCCGTTCGCGCCGCATTTGAGCGCGCATCAGGCCGTGGGCCACGCGGCGACGGTGCACGTATCGGCGGCCGCCTCGAATTTCATGCTGTATGAATACCAGCCGAACGCGCTCAAGGCGTGCGCGTCCTACGCGCAGCCGGAATTTCGAATGGAAGGCGGCGAATTGACGCTCCCGACCTCGCCGGGGCTGGGCGTGACGATGGATGAGCAGGCGCTGGCGAAGGTGGTGACCGCGCACACGACGATTCGGGCCGGAGAACGGTGAAGAAGCGCCTGCCGTGAACGGCCGACAGCGGCACGATAACGAATCTGGAAAGGAGGGGAGCAAGATGGCGGAAGCGCCGTACCGGCTGCTCATCGTCGATGACGATCGGGAGGTTCGGGAAGGATTGGTGCAGATCGTGGACTGGGGACGCGTCGGATTCCGCGTCGCGGACGCGCTGGCCGACGGTCGAGAGGGGATCGCCTATCTCGACCGGCAGGAGGTCGAGGTCGTGTTGTCGGACATTCGGATGAATTTTGTCTCCGGTCTGGAGCTGGCCAAGCATGTGCACGAGCGCGCCCTGCCGGTCAAGGTGGTGCTGATCAGCGGTTATCAGGAGTTCGGTCTGGCCAAGGAGGCGCTGCGCTACGGCGTCAAGGACTACTTGCTCAAGCCGACCGACCTGGACGAGGTGTACGACGTATTCGCCGCGATTCGGCAGCAGCTCGACCAAGAGCGCTCGGAGGTCAGGCGACGGGCGAGAGACAAGCAGCGTTGGCAGCAGACAATGGATGATTTGAAGCTGTACTACCTCCCTCATGTGCTGCATGCCGCCCAATTGGAGAGCGAGGAGATCAGGCGGCAGTTCGAGACGATCGGGGTATCGCTTGATCCCGACAGTGCTTGTTGCAGCCGGATTGCAGTCGAATGGGACGGCCCTCAGCCGCCGGAGGCGGTGCTTCGCGCCTTGCAGCGGAGCGCTGCGGACGACGACGAATCGCTGACGCTGCTGCCATGCGGCGAGTTGACGCAGCCGCTGCGTCTGCTGGCCGTATCCGCCGGAAGTTCGCAGGCGCAGCTGGAGGCGGCGCTGCGCGATCGGATCGCGCACGCGACCTCCAAGCTGCAGGGCGTGTTTGGCCTGACCTTGCGTTCCCGACTCGAGGAGGCCCATGAATCGCTCGTTCATTATTTGCGTCGCCGGCAGGCGGAGCAGGCGGCCGATCGCGGCGAGCCGCAAGGCGCGGCGGATGAAGCGATAACAAGATGGGCGCGCGACAAGCGGCAATGGCTGGCGGATGTCGGCGCCGGTCATCTCGCTCCGGCGCGGCGCCTATTGCGAGATATAGCCGAATTCGATCAGACTGGGGCGTCGGCCTCGGCGCTTCGGTCCAAGCTGATCGAGCTGTTCGGCAGCGTGGAGGCGGTAGCCGAGGCGGATCGCATCAGCGACGGGCTGCTGCGGCTGTGCCGCTCGGAGGCGCCGGCCGAGCTGCTGGAGATCGGCCTCCAATTGCTCGATCAATTGGAGACTGCCGACGCCCCGGTAGAGAGCGCGGAGCGGGAGCGCAGTGTCATTACGCAGGTCAAGCGCTTCATTCAGGAGCGTGGCGGCGTGGACGTTTCGCTATCGGACGCTGCCGATCTGGTGTACCTGAGCCCGGTGTACCTGAGCCGCTTGTTCAAGCGGGAGACCGGGAGGAGCTTCTCCGACTATGTCACGGAGATTCGGCTGGAGCAGGCTGCCCGGCTGCTGCGCGAGACGAACTTGAAGATTTATGCGATCAGCGAACAGACGGGTTATCGGGACGTGCGGCATTTTTACAAGCTGTTCAAAAGCTATGCCGGATGCTCCCCGAGCGAGTACAGAGAGCGCCGCGCGCGGTAGCCTCAAGGCGTGGACGCGGACAAGGGGCAATGCGCATGGAGTCGAATACCTCGTTGTGGACCTATATTAAAAACTACAAATTCAACAGCTTGTTTTTCCGCAATTTTCTAATCGTGCTCTTCCTGCTCATGGTGCCGCTTGCCGTCGTGCACGCGCTGGTCTATTCCTTCAATCAGGCGGCGCTGCGCGAGGAGATCGGCCGCATCAGCGCGGGTGAATTGACCCGCATACGAGACAACATGGACATGATCCTCACCGAAGCCGAGAATCTCAGCATCCGAATCGGGTCCGACCCGGATGTAGAAGCGCTCGTCAAGGGCGAGATGTCCGGTTATCCGCTCCCCTACGCTTCAATTGCGCGCATCCGCAAGCTCCAGGACATGCTGCGCATTTCCATCCTGACCAACCCTTATGTCGAAGAAATCGAGCTGTACAATGAAACGACCAATCATCTGCTGAATATGACGAGCAGCGGCATGCTGGACAAGTATGCGCCGCCCTGGTGGGCGGCGGAATACAGGCAGGGCAAAGACGAGGCCAGGACATGGATCAGCACGGTCGAAATTCGGCGCGGCGAAGAGACGAGCCAATCGATTGTCCTGTACCGGCAGCTCGTCAACGAACAATCGCGCAGCGTGCTCGTCATCAGCATCGGAGCGGCTGAGCTGGAGCCGTTGCTGCGCGAGATGACGCCGGAGCAGCAGATCTACATCGTCGATCAGCAGCGCCGCATCCTGTATGCGCGCGACAACGGCCTGCTCCATGCGCCGCTGTCGCAGCTTGTGCCGGAGCCAAGCTTGACTGGTGGCGGTACGGACTCGCACATCATGCAGCTCGACGGCATCGACAGCGTCGTCACGATGGCGCCTTCGTCGCGGGGAGACTGGACCTACCTGTCGATTATTCCGCTGGAGCTGTACGAGTCCCGCCAAGACCGGCTGTACTCGTTTATTTTACTGCTCGTAACGGTCGGTATCGTGTCAAGTCTGGTCATCGCCTTCCTGATCTCGATTCGCACCTACCGGCCGATTCAATGGGTACTGTCGTTGCTCGATCAGGCGCATTCTCCGTTGCACAGCATGCTCGGCAAGCGCAGCAGTCAAGCGACCAACGAGCTGAAATATATTGCGACGGCAATCGGGGAATCGCTCGAAAAAAGCAAGCAATTGGAGGAGGAGCTTGGACGTCGTTACGAGCTGATGAGCCGAGCGCAATCGATTGCCCTGCAAGCGCAGATCAACCCGCACATGCTGTACAACACGTTGGAGGGTATCAATTGGAAGGTCATGCGGCTCACCGGCGGCAAAAACGAAGCGTCAATGATGCTCCATGCCTTGTCCAAGCTATTGCGGCTGAGCTTGGCGACAGGGGAGAACGTCATCCCGTTGCGCGACGAGCTGGAGCATGCCCGCCTCTATGTCGAGGTGCAGCAGCTGCATTTCAAAGAGGAGCTGGAGGTCATCTGGAAGATCAACGGGGCCATACAGGATCATCTCACCGTCAAATTGACGCTGCAGCCGATCATCGAGAATGCGATTCATCATGGCATTAGGCCGTCCGGACGGCAGGGCGTCATCACGATCACCGGCTATGAGGAGAGCCAATCGGTCGTCATCAAAATCAAGGACAACGGCGTCGGCATCCCGGCCGCGACAGCCGAGCGCATCAACGCCGAATTTCGACTGGAGCATATCCAGGAAGACACACAAATTGGCCTGCGCAACGTCAACCAGCGCCTGAAGCTCATCTTCGGCCCGGCCTACGGGCTGCGCATCTCCGGCGTCAAGGGCGAGGGCACGCTGGTGGAAATGCGTATGCCAAGGCGAAGCGAGTCTCGCCAATAAAAAGGCGAGACCAGCTTCGTTCCGCGAAAGCTAGGAGAGACCCGGAGATTGCGGGTCTCGCTATGGTTTCAAGGCGAAACGAAGCTCGCCACCCGTAGGAGCGGGCTCGGTTTCGTTCCGCGAAAGCTAGGAGAGACGAGATCCGAAGGGCGCACTAACGGCTCAATAAGCGTAAAAAGTGAGGCTACAAGAAATTTGTAAACGCATACATACAAAATGTGCAATTAGCCCTACCAAATGCTGCGAAACGATGGAGCACAAATATAAAGCGTTTTCATACCCGAACCATTTGTAGCTTACGCCGTATTTCACGCGTTCCCGATCGCGGCTATAGTGGAGGTATAGCGAATTTTTAAGCGGTTTCACCATAAAATCGACGCACTTCCAAGCAAAATCAAAGCCGATTTGTTCTGCGGCAGGCCGCGTCGTTTCACATCGCTTGGAAATACGAATGATCTTGAGAAAGGAGGAGGAGCAATGCAGGCTACGGGAAAGCTTCAATACTGGATTCGCCATCGCTGGCTGTACATTTTTTTGATTCCGGGACTGATCTATCTGCTCGTGTTCAAATATGTGCCAATGTTCGGCGTTGTCATCGCTTTCAAAGAACTCAACCTAATTCGCGGCATTTGGGGCAGCGACTGGATCGGCTTGGCCAATTTTACGACATTGTTCGATTCGCCGCATTTTTATCGCGTGCTGCGCAACTCGCTGCTGCTTAGCATTTACCAGATTGTCTGGGGCTTCCCGGCGCCGATCATCGTGGCCCTGATGTTGAACGAAGTCCGGCAGATGGCGTTCAAGCGCATTTCGCAGACCATTTTGTACTTGCCGCACTTTATTTCGTGGGTCGTGCTGGCGGGCATCCTGATCAATTTCCTATCGCCGAGCTCAGGGCTTGTCAATCATCTCATCACTTCGATGGGTTATGGTCCGGTCAGATTTTTGATGGAGCCGTCATACTTCCGCTCCATCATCGTCAGCGCCGAGATCTGGAAGGAGGTCGGCTGGGGCACTATCATCTATCTGGCGGCTATGACGGGCATCGACCCGACGCTCTACGAGTCGGCGACGATCGACGGGGCCTCGCGTTTGCAGCGCATCTGGTACATTACGATCCCCGGCATTGCGACGACAGTCGTCATCTTGCTGCTGCTGAAGCTGGGCAACATTCTGGACAACGGCTTCGAGCAAGTATTCCTGCTCTACAATCCGCTGACGTACGAGACGGCCGACATCTTCGAGACGTACACGTACCGGATCGGCCTGCAGGACGGACGATTATCGTATGCGACGGCAGTCGGCTTGTTCAAAAGCATTGTCGGCTTCGTGCTGATCGTCTCTGCCAATTATGCGGCGCGTAAAATCAGCGGCAAATCGATCTGGTAAAGGAGGAGAGCGGGCAAGTGAAATTTCGTAAATTTACGTTGTTCGACACCGCTAACAACGCGCTGATCGTTATGATCAGCCTGCTCATGCTTTATCCGTTCGTCAACGTATTTGTCGTATCAATCAGCTCATATTCAGCTTATATTGAAAATCCGCTGCGCATTTTTCCCAAGGACATCACCTTTGGAGCATATGCCCAAATTACGCGGCATCCAGTGCTCTGGTCCAGCTACCTCAATACGATTATCGTCACCATCAGCGGGGTAGCGCTCGGTATTTTTCTGTACATCGTCACTGCATACCCGCTTTCCAAATCATTTTTGAAAGGCCGCCGAATCATCATGCTGGCAATCGTGTTCACGATGCTGTTCAACGGCGGACTCATTCCGAACTATTACCTGATGCGAGAGCTCGGCTTGCTCAATTCGCTGCCTGCGCTTGTGCTGCCGATGCTGCTCAGCGGATTCAACTTGATCCTGATGAAGACCTTTATGGAGAACATTCCGGAAGAGCTGGAGGAGGCGGCGCGAATCGACGGCGCCTCGGATCCGTACATTTTATTTCGCATCGTCGTGCCGTTGTCGCTGCCGATTATCGCGACGTTGTGTCTGTTTACGGCGGTCGCCTACTGGAACAATTTCTTCAACGCCATTGTATACATCCGCGATGTCGACAAGTGGCCGCTCATGCTGTTTTTGCGTGAGATTATCGAAGGCGCCAAGCTGATCTCGATTTCCGGAGGAGGCGTGGAAAATGCTGCGGAGGCGGGCAATGTTCAAATTACTGCGGAGACGTTGCAATATGCGACCCTGATGATTGTCACGCTTCCGATTCTATGCGTATACCCATTTTTACAGCGCTTTTTCGTTAAGGGCATTATGCTCGGCTCGGTCAAGGGGTAGCGACCGGCCGTACGCCTGAAAATAAATTAGGGGGTTAAGTACATGATTGAAAAAGGACGGCGCACAGCAGGAATCGGTCTGGTTGCGGGGATGCTGGTCTTGTCGGCATGCTCCGGCGGGAACAATGGGAATGACAAGGTTGGCGATACCGGCGGCGCTGAAGCAAATGCTGCCGCAAACGCCGGAGCGAATGGAAGCGAGCAGGTCAGCATCAAAATCATGGCCAACTTTTCGGCGGCCGATATGGCGGCTTCTGAAAAACCGATTTTTGACCGTCTTGAGGAGGAATTGAACGTCAAGCTCGAATTTATTGTCCCTCCTGCAACCGGTTACAAGGAGCAACTCCAACTTTCCCTCGTGTCCGGCGATTACGCCGATCTCGTCTTCTTCCCGTCCGAGACCGACGAATCGTTCATTAATGCCGTCAATGACGGCGTGCTTGTTCCAATCAACGAATACCTGGATGAATTGCCGAATATTCAGGCGCACACGTACGACATCTCATGGGAGGCACTAGAGACGAAACGCGACGGGGACATCTACGGCGTGCCGCGCACCTCGGTTGCACGCAACGACGGCTTCATCGTCCGCGAGGACTGGCTGGACAACGTTGGCATCGAGGTGCCGGAAAACCGAGAAGTAACAATCGATCAATTTACGGATATATTGCGTAAATTTACCTTTGACGATCCCGACGGCAACGGCAAGGACGATACGTACGGCTTTGGCGCATTCTTGAACGGCTCCAAGCTCATCGACCCGATTCTCTCTTCGCAATTCGGAAATCTCGGCTGGCAGAAATCTGACGGCGGCGAATTTGATTTTATGACGCCGATGTACGACCGGACTTCGGACGTCTATAAGGAGGTGCTTGCTTATACGCAAATGGCATTTAAGGAAGGACTGGTCGACCCGGACTCGGCGGTCATTGATCGTAATACGTCAATCGATCGTTTCAAGCGTGGTATCTCCGGTGTACGCTATGAATTTGCGGGCAATGCTTACGGCGCCGAGAAGGGCGGCAAGGAACTGAATCCGGAAACCGAAATTTCGTACCTGTTCATCCAGGATCGGGAGGGCGAGCTAAAGGGCGTCTCATACGGTACCGGCACCTGGGGCGTGTGGGGCGTGACGGCGGCGGCCGAGCATCCGCAGCGCACGCTGGAGGTGCTCGATTGGCTGCTGTCGGACGAAGGTTGGGATATGATCAAATTTGGAGTAGAGGGCCAGCATTTCAACATGGAAGACGGCCAGCGCGTCTATATCGACGACGTGGAGTCGCCGTGGCGCAAGAACATCGTGCGCCGCGCCAACGACGGCGATTTCTTTATCTCGCCAAGCCATCCGAGCGAGGAGCGGGAGAAGATGAGAAAGTGGGTGGACCGCTCCATCGAAACGGTCGAATTCTCGCTTGATCAAGGATTCATTCCGCCCGCGTCCAAAGAACCGAGCTTTCAGGACTTCAAGCTGATCTGGGACGAAACGATTACCAAAATCATGATCGGCGAGCTGCCGGTGGACGCGTTCGACGATCTGCTCGACCAATGGTACGCGAAGGGCGGTCAGGCTTACGTCGAGCAAATGAACGAATATATTGCCGGCACCCAGTAATCCGGTTCGTTAGCAGGACCTCATACGGTTCTGGCGACAAGGGGACGAGGCCCGCGGCAGCATAGCGGGCCGTCCAAAAAAGCCGAAATGTAAGCGGTTAAAATTGAAGGAGGGAAATTGATGCGCAAGCTGCTTGTCATACTGATGGTGATTGGTCTGGCGCTGCCGGTTCTCGCGGGAACGACAGCTGTTGCAGAAGAAGAGGAGCAATACAAGCATTTCTTTATTACGCCCAATACCTTCAAATCGTTCGGCTCGTGGACGCTCACCGGCGACTATGTCACCGGCCGCTCGACCGGCTCCACAATCGATGAAGCCGACGGAAGCGGCGGCGAGCCGGCTATCGCCGAGGTCAACATTACCGAGCCCGGGCAGTATCGAGTCTGGGTGCGCGATCGCGATTACGCGACGAATCAGCCGGGGACGCGCACATTCCACGTCGCCGTGGACGGCGTGATGGCGGCCGAGCAATTCGGCGATCACGGTCAGGAGGGCTTCCGCTGGTCCGAGGTTGGCGTGTACAATCTGAGCGCCGGCGTACACGAGCTGGCGCTGCACGACACGTCGGGCTTCTACGCCCGCAGCGAAGGCTTCTTCCTGAGCAATGATCTGGACCTGGTGCCGCCGGAGGATCGCGAGGAGCTGATCGCGATCGCGCCGCCGTACAGTCCGTTCGACGACCTGCCGCCGGCCGACTTCCCGGCATGGGCGACAGCCGATCCGACACCGGAGCGCACCGATACGATCGAGAACGACTTGGTGCGCGTGGTGTTCTACGAGGGCGAGGGCAGCGAAGGCCAGCTCGTACAGAATGAAATCTACATCAAGGACGGCGGCGTCTGGGTTAAAGTCAAGGCGAAGACCGAGGAGCTTGGCTTCCTGATGATGGCCGCACTGGACAGCGAGTACGTAGGAGAGAAGGAACAATTCACACAGGTCAGACAGACGGCGCTTGTGAACGGCCAGCCACTGTCGACAGTGGTGGACAATTATTTCAAAACTGGCGTGCCGGTATGGTTCATTCCGTCAGGCTATACCAAGACGGGGCCGAGCACGGTCGAGCTGACGTTTCCGAGCAATGACATGGCAGAGCTGGCTGTAACTATCGAGCTGGAATCCGGACGGGACGAGCCGAAGGTCACGCTGCAGGCGGATTTCGCCGAAGCGGGCGCGTACTCGTTCATGCTCTACAGCGGCGACAGCGTCGCCAAGGAAGCGTTCGATACCGTGACCGCGCCGCTGCTGTACGTCAAGAAGGCGGTCCCGATCGACGCGTACATGATCCCGGAGAGCTATCTGTTCACCCCGATGGCGACGCTGCACTACGGCGCGGACAGCGGCCGTCTGACAGGCCGGGAGCTGACCTCCGGCGTGGCGCTGGACCCGGAGAGCGTGCCGCAGGGCTATAGCTATCCCGATACCTCCGCCTTCGGGCTCGTGCTGCGCGACCAGCAGGGGGGTGTGCGTCCGCAACTGATTGCGCCGATGCCGGGCACCTCGCACAGCCTGTTTGGCGAAGGGGACAGCTACGAAGTGTCGTACCGCATCGTGAATCGCATCGCGTCCTGGTACGATACGCTGACGCATGTCTCGGAGGGGCTGTACAATTTTTCGGATCTTCGAACCAATTATTTCCATTCCCTTAATGAAGCGATCTACAATGCGACGGACTTGATGCTGGACGACGACTACGGCGGCTGGGATCCAGTCAATATGGCGCACTACAACATGGAGGAGCGCGATCTGACGACCAATGCCAATGCGATGACGGCCGTGCAGCGCTATCTGCTGACCGAGAACGAGGACATCCTCGACGAGCGCGCCGTGCCGACGCTGGCTTATCTGCTGAGCCGGCAGCGCTATCACTTCAAGATCACCGATACGCCCGGCGGCGGCAACTATGTCGGTAATCCGCCATCGCCGATGGGCGCGCCGGTGGAGAATTACACGGCCAGCGTATACGGCGGACTGTACGAGATGACGCAAGGCCGGATGCCGTTCCTGATGGATCAGGCGGTACGCTCCGCGAAGCAGACGGCCAATCTGGGGGGCGTTACCGATCAGGCCGCGCTGTACAAGTATACGAACGACGCGGAATATCTTAACGAGGTTAAGCGACTTGCGGACTTGTATCTGGCGAATTATCCAAATGCAGAACCCAATCGCGAATCCCGCTTCGTCAGCGGCTTCATCTACGGCGATTATATCCCGATGGTGACGACGTTCCTGGCCGCCTATGAGGCGACAGGCGAGCAGAAATACCTCGATGCTGCGGAGGAATGCGCGCGTCTGCTCGCCACCGGCGTATGGACGACGGGCTATCACAACGGCTACGATACGGCGCCGTATACGATCGATCCCGTGGAGACGGCGGCCCGTCCGCTCGTCGCCGACCGCTTCACCTTCTGGTGGCACGGCGATCAGCAGTGGCGGCTGGGCAATCCCGACGGCGAGGCCAAGTCGCCGCAGGAGGCGGGACCGCCGCTGCAGGAGGAGACGGTGCCGGGCTGGCTGATCGCCAAGGCCGGTATGGGAACGGAGCATCCGCGGACACCCGGCCACGGCAACGTCATCACGATGAACAACTGGGCGGGCATGCTCGTCAAGCTGGCCGAATATACCGGCGACGACTATTTCGAGACGATGGCGCGCAATGCCATGATCGGCCGCTTCGGCAACTATCCGGGCTATTATCAGGATCGGGCGATCGTGCATCAGATGCGGGACGATTACCCGTATGTTGGACCGGACTTTACGTCGATCTACTGGCATCATATTCCGGTGTTCATCTCCATGCTGGAGGACTTCCTGATCAACAGCGCGTGGGCCAAGTCGGAGCAGCATATCGCATTCCCGTCGCTCTACCAATCGGGATACGCGTATTTCGCTTCGAATCAATTCGGTCATGCGCCGGGGCAATTCTATGATGAATCGGACATGTGGCTGTGGCTCGACCGCGGCATCGTAGAGCCGGACACCCCAGAGGTGGACTACATCGCCGCGCGCAAGGACGGCGTGCTCGGGCTGGCGCTGATGAACGAGGGCAACGCGCCAATCACGACGACAGTCGCGCTCGGCGACAAAGTACCGGGCGGTGCCAGCTACAGCGGGACGGCGGACGTCTACGCCGCGGACGGCACTGTGTCGACCGTCGCGGTGTCCGGCGGCGAATTCATCGTCACGATCCCGGCCAAGGGCATCCGCTCGGTCGTGCTGGACGTGCCGGGTCTGGAAGCGCCGGCCTATGCACGGGAGAACGTTGTCTATTCCAACAACCTGCGCAATACGGTGACCGAGCATACGCGCGGCAAGGGGCACGTCATTCAACTGACGCCGGACAGCTACTATGCGTATGTCTACATCGCGGACGACAACGAGACGACGTCCAAGCTGGAGATCGAGTACGAGATCGACGGCGAGACGTTTACTCAGGAAAAATCCGGATATCCGTACGAGTTTTTGATCAAGGTCGACGATCCGAGCGAAGCGTTCACATACAGCCTGACGGCTACGAAGGTCGGCGGCGCGACGGAGGCGCTCGGAGGCGGCACGCTCGAGCCGAATGACTTCGTCGATGCCGGCTTGTCGCTGGACGATGAGGAAGCGGCGAGCTTCGAGCCGTTTGACATTACGGTGACGACGACCGGCATGAGTCCGTCGGAGCAGGTGATTCGGTTCGTCGTGCCGCTGGCGGACTTCCCGTTCGAGGTGAGCGAGGACTCGCTGATCGGCCTGCGCATCGCGGGCACGCTGACGCACAAGACAACCGGCGAACAGCTCGAGCTGGACAGCGTGATTAGACGCAACGAGATTCGCGCATCGGCCGGTACGACGGTGCTGGTCATCTATCCGACCGACGATGCGCCGCTGGAGAACTACATCGATTACTACCGCGACATGACGATCTATCCGGCGGAGCTGCCTGAGACATTCGATCCAGTCGAGCTCGGCGTCTCGGTAGCGGGCATGAACAGCTCTGAAGGCGTGATTCGATTCGTGGTTCCGCTGCCGGGCTTCCCGTTCGCGGTGGCGGAGAATACGTTGCGCGGTCTGCGGATTACCGGTACGCTGACGCACAAGACCGACGGCTCGGTGCTGAATCTGGATTCCCATCTCGTGCGCAACGAGGTGCGGCCAAATGGAACGACGGTATTGGTCATCTATCCGACGGCGGGGGTGCCGCTGCGGGATTACCGCGACTATACCATCACGGTGCAGGTGCATCCGCCGGACGGGTCGGGGGAAGAGCCGCAGGCGCCGGAGGTGACGGCGGAGATCGCATACAGCGAGACGGAACCGACCGCCGATGCAGTGACGGCGTCGCTCGTCACGAGCGCGCCGGTGACGGTGACGAACAACGACGGCGCGGACAGCCGTAGCTTCCTGTATAACGGCAGCTTCACCTTCGAGTATGTCGACGAGGCGGGCCGGTCCGGCTCGGCGACGGCCGAGGTGAACAATATCACGGCAGCCAGCACGGGCGCTCCGGCGAAGGCTACGCTCAGCCACGACAACGGACATGATACCGGACTGCTGGACGGCAGCTACACGGTACGCGCCGATCTGTGGTGGGGCAACAATGCGCGCGAGTATCGGCTGTACGAGAACGGCGAGCTGATCGACAGCCGCGTCCTGGCGGATGCGGCTCCGTCGGCACAATCGGTAGAGACGGAGATCGAAGGACGGCCGAACGGCACATACGAATACGTGGCCGAGCTCGTCAACGCGCACGGTACGACGACGACCGATCCGATTACGGTGACAGTCGAGGATGCCGCGCCGGGTTCGTTCTCCCTGACGCATACGAACTGGCTGGGCGGCGCCGATTACGAGATTGTAATGAACCTGTGGTGGGGGACGAACGGCTCGGAGTACCGGCTGTACGAGAACGAGGAGCTGATCGACAGCCAGGCGCTGATCGAGTCGACGCCGCAGGCGCAGACCGTCGTCACGCAGGTATACGGCAGAGCGCCGGGCTCGTACGTCTATCGCGCCGAGCTGAGCAACGATGCGGGCACGACCGTGAGCGAATCGATCACGGTGGAGGTGACGGAATAATAACAAATGGGAATAGTGCGCAGAATAATAAGCGTAAAATGTGAGGCTACAGAGCGAAAAAAGCCAGATGCCTGAAATAAGGGTAAATTCCGAGGTTACAAGTTAAGTGAAAGAGCGGGACAAGGCGTAATCCAATGCAAGTTGGACTACGCCTTGTCTTTGTTGCTGTAATGGTTGTACCGGCTGTGGCAACGCTTGGCTGTGCAAGGCTGCTTGCCCGAAGACACCGACAGGCGGTTCTCTTCAAGTCACCTACCTCGTCAGCCTCGGCGTGCCGATCCCTTTAGCAGCTCCATGCGGTACGCGTATTCGAAGAGGAACTCGAACGCCTCCAGATGGCGCTTCGCCTCAAAAGCGTTCGCGCCCCAGGCGTAAATGCCGTGGTTGCGGAGCAGCACGCCGGGAATGCGCGGGTCCAGCGCCGCAGTGATCTCCGGGACGATGCTTGGGATGTCGGCGTAATTGGGTACGATCGGCACATCGATGCGGGCGTCCTGGTCCCAAATATTGAACGCCTTGATCAGCTCGACGGCGTCGACCGGCACGGATCCGCGCTCGGCAAACCATTCGGAGATCAGATTGTTAAACACCGTATGGACATGGAACACCGCTCCGCAGCCGGTAAGCCGGTAAATCTCGCAATGGATCAGCGTCTCGGCCGAAGGCTTGAGCGCGGTTGCCTCGCAAGGCCGTCCGCTCTCGTCCACAAAAAGAAAATCCTCCGGCGTCTGCGCGGACTTGTCGCGTCCGCTCGAGGTGACGGCAAACTGAAAGCGCGTCGGCGCGTACGCGCCGACGCGGATCGACAGATTGCCGCTCGTGCCGGGGAACCACCCGCGTCCGGAAAAATCCGCCTTGATGTTGCGCAGCTCGGCCAGCGCGCGCTGCTTCTCCTCGGTCGTCGCCGAATACTCCTCCTGTAACGTCATGGACGGCTGCCTCCTTCAAAATTGTCGACTAGGTTTGTTTCGATGGCATGTTTTTCAGATGATCGAGCACCTCGTTGAAGGTCTCGTAGGGCACGGACGGCACGCCGAGCTCGCGACATTTCTTCGTCAGGTGCGAGCGCGAGAACACCAGATCGGCGAGCTGCGCGCCTTCGAAATCGGTCACGCTGTCGCCGATCAGGATGCGTTCATAACGCTCGGGCGGAAAGCGCCGCATCACCGTCGTCTTGCACATGCCGCAGCCGCCGCTGGCGCACTCTGCGTCGCACGGATGCGGCCAGGTGACCCGGATCCATTCCCCGCCAAAGTCGCTGCCGTTGCAATAAATATGATCGTGCGCGATCGGGTACGGCTCCAGCGTCGGATAGACGAAGAAATCGAGGCCGCCGCTGGTGACGTAAAAGTCGATCTGCGCCTCGCGGCAATAGGCGAGCAGCTCTGAAAAGCCCTCCCGAATCTCAATATTGTCCAGCGCGTAGGCTTCGATCTCCGCGCGGCGCGCGCTCGGCAGCAGCCGGAAGAGGGCGCCGACCCCGTCCTGAATCGTCACCCGCTGCGCGATGATGTCGTCGACGATCGGCTGCCAGCCCGGCGGGTCGAAGTGCTTGATAATCGCGACAATGTTGTCGTTGACCGTGATGGTGCCGTCAAAATCGCAAAAAATGACGCGCGCGCGCTTCTCCTTCATGCCTTGATCCCCCACAGCTCCACGGCCCGTCCGAGCGCCTCGTGCTGCCGTGCCGCTTCGGCCAGCGGGATGCCCGCCGCGCTCGCGCGCATCGCCTCGCGGAACGCTTGTCCGCCCGCGGCGGTGCCGAGCGGATGACCGTGAATGCCGCCGCCCGCATTGACGACGACGTCCTGGCCGAAATCGCGCAGGATGAGCGGCACGACGCCGGGGTGAATGCCCGCCGAGGGGACCGGCAGCGCGCGCCGGATTGGCAGTTCGTCGCTCAGGAGCGCTTCTTTCACGGCCATGTTCTCGGCCTTGGGCATGACGACCGAGCCGTATGGGGAAGGGAATAGCGACAGATCGGCGCCGGCGAGGCGCACGAGCTTGCCGAGCAGGAGCGGCGCCGCGACGCCATAGTGCGGCGACGGATACAGCGCGCCGGCGAGCGCCGGATGCGCCGCAATCGGCACGGCAATCTCGGGATCGCTGCTCAGCTCGTGCAGGGCGTCGAGGCCGTAGGCCAGCACATTGAAGAGCAGGGCGTTGGCGCCGGCATCGATGGCCTTGAGCGCCTGCTCGCGAAGCTTCGACGTCTTGCCGGTCACATTGACGGCGTACAGCAGCTTCTGCCCGGTCTGCTCCTGCGCCCGCGCGGCCGCCTCCATGCACACCGCGACGCGCTTCTCGATCGGCGTGAGCGGATTCTCGAACAGAATCTCGTCGTCCTTGATCAGATCGACGCCGCCCAGCGCCTGGCCGTAGAATTGCGCGCGCAGCTGCTCCAGATCGTGCCCGATCACGGACTTGAAAATGCTCATCAGCAGCGGCCGGTCGTACACGCCGAGCAGCTCGCGTACGCCGTCCAGACCGAACTTCGGCCCGGGAAAGGCGGACAAGAAGCCTTCGCTGAATGTCAGGTCGAGCAGCTTGATGCGGCCGTCCATCGACAGCTTGCCGAATACAGTGACGAGCAGGGCCGGCAGGTCGCGGCTGAAATTTGCATCCGGGTACGCGATGCGAATGTCGGCATAGCGCTCGCCGTTCGGACTATCCTCGGGCTCGTGCACCTCCACGGAGAGTACGCGCCCGAGATGCTTCTCCATCTCGGCCTTGCGCGCTTCGGGCAGATCGGTCCAGCTGCCGACGGTGAGACCGACCGCGATGGCAGTCGCTTTTTTGTGGAAATCCGCCAGATTGTCTTGTAGACGGTATGTGGCAATGCAGGCTTCGCTCATGATGATTGCAATCCCTCCTCAATGCTGTCTCCAAGCTCGCCGGCTCGCTCGGCGGCACGCGCCATGGCGCGCTGCACGCCCTCGGGGAAGCCGTGCGCGTCCAGGGTGCGGATCGCGGCCTCGGTCGTGCCGCCGGGGGACATCACCTTGCGTCGCAGCTCGGCTGGCTGCTCGCCGGTCGCCAGCACCATCTCGGCCGCGCCGCGCAGCGTCTGCACCGTCAGGGCGCGTGCCGCATCGGCATCCAGGCCGAGCTGCTGTCCGGCGGCGATCATCTGTTCCATCAAATAGTAGGCGTACGCCGGTCCGCTGCCCGAGACCGCCGTCACTGCGTCCAGCAGGGGCTCGTCGACGACCTCGGCCGTGCCGACGGCCTCGAACATCGCGGTCGCCATCGCGCGCGCCTGCGGCGAGACGCGCTCCGAGAAGCTGATGCCCGTGACGCCGAGCCCGATCGTGCTGGATGTATTCGGCATCGTGCGGACGATCGGGACGTCGCGACCCACGAGCCGCTCGATTGCGGCGATGCGCAGTCCGGCGATGACCGAGACGAGCAATTGGCCCGGTCTGACGATCTCGCCGAATTGCCGCAGCGCCTGGGCGGCGTCCTTGGGCTTCATCGCCAGCACGACGATCTCGGCACCTTTCAGCGCCTCCAGCTTGGCGCCGCCCTCTGAGGGCGCCTGCACGCCGTAGCGGCTGCGCAGCGCCTCCAGGCGCGCGGCGTCGGCGCGATTGATCATCGTGATCTGCTGCGGCTGCGTCAGCTCGCGCGTCAGCAGCCCGCGCACGATCGCTTCGGCCATAGAGCCGGCCCCGTAGAAGGCCAGTTTTTTTCCATACAGTCCGCTTGCTTCTTGCCGAGCGGCGGCAGCGTTGCCCGGTTCATGGTCATGCATCGGCAATTCTCCTTTCGACGGACGGCTAAGGGCGAATCTGCCCGGTGCCGCGAATTTCATATTTGGTCGAGGTCAGCGCGGGCAGGCCCATCGGGCCGCGGGCGTGCAGCTTTTGCGTACTGATGCCGATCTCCGCGCCGTAGCCGAATTCGAATCCGTCGGTGAAGCGGGTGGACGCATTGTGGTAGACGGCTGCGGCATCGACTTGCTGGAGGAAGCGCTCGGCGCGCGCCGCATCCTCGGTGACGATGCACTCCGAGTGCATCGTGCCATAGCGGGCGATGTGCCGCAGCGCTTCGTCCATGTCCGCAACGACGCGGATATTCAGGATGTAATCGCTGTACTCCGTGGCGTAGTCGCTGTCGGTCGCGGGCACGACAGCGTCCAGCAGCGCGGCCGCGCCTTCGTCGCCGCGCAGCTCGACCCCGGCCTCGCGCAGGCGCGCCGCCAGCGCGGCCAGGTGCCGCTCGGCATAGGCGCGGTGCACGATCAGCGTCTCCATGGCATTGCATACGGAAGGGCGCTGCACCTTGGCGTTGAGCGCGATCTCTGCGGCCATCTCGGGATCTGCGCCGGCATCGACGTACGTATGACAGATCCCGGCGCCGGTCTCGATCACCGGGACGCTGGCATGCTCCACGACCGTACGGATGAGCGCGGCGCCGCCGCGCGGAATGATGACGTCGAGCAGGCCGTTGAGCTTCATCATCTCGCTCGCCGAGGCGCGATCGGCGTCCTCGATGAGCTGCAGCGCATCCGGCGGCAGCGCGGTCTGCGCCATCGCCTCGTGCAATACCTGCACGATCCGTCGATTCGAGGAGAGCGCGGCGGAGCCGCCCCGCAGGACGACCGGATTGCCGGTCTTGAGGCAGAGCCCGGCCGCGTCGACCGTGACGTTGGGGCGGGCTTCGTAGATGATCCCGATGACGCCGAGCGGCACGCGCCGCTTCGTGATGCGCAGGCCGTTGGGCCGGTCGAACGTATCCAGCACGTCGCCGACGGGGTCGGGAAGCGCGGCTATCTGGCGCAGCCCTTCGGCGATGCCGGCGATGCGCTGCTGGTTGAGCGCGAGCCGGTCCAGCAGCGACGCGCTCGTGCCGTTCTCCCGGCCGCGCCGCAGATCCTCGCCGTTGGCGTCGACGATCGATTGCTGCTGCATCAGCAGCGCGTCGGCCAGGTGCAGCAGGGCCTTATTTTTTTGCTCGGTCGTCAGCGCGGCCATCGCCGTCGCGGTCGCCCGGGCGCGCTTGGCCTTGCCCCGCACCTCCGAATCGGCGACGACCGCTTGGGCGCCTAGCTGTTGTCCATCCATCATCTCTATCGTCCTCCTCTATAACCTGCATAAAAGTTAGCCTAACGCGACCCACTCGTCGCGATGAATGACCTCGATGCGCGAGACCTCGACCCGGCGCCTCGCCTCTTCGGTGCTCAGCCCGGCTACCGCCTGCACCTGCCACTGGGCATAGTTGACGATGCCGCGACCGAGCACGCGTCCGTCCGAGCCGACGACCTCGACGACGTCGCCGGGCCGGAAGTCGCCCTCCGCAGCGCGAATCCCCGCAGGCAAGAGGCTGCGGCCGTCGGAGAGCAGAGCGACTTCGGCGCCGCCGTCGATGACGATTCGCCCCGTGATCGGCGAGTGGAAGCCGACCCATTGCTTCTTGACGGGCAGATTATGCAGCGTCGTATCGAAGTACGTGCCCTTGCCGCGTCCGGCTGCGGCTAGGGCCAGGTCGCCGGGCTCTTCGGCCCGGCCGATGAAGGCGGGCACGCCGCCGCGCATCGCGATGCGCGCGGCCTCGATCTTGGAGCGCATGCCGCCGGTGCCGACGCTCGAGCCGGCGCCGCCGGCGATGCGCTCGATCTCGTCCGTCACGGTGCTGACGCGCGCGATGCGGGCGGCTTGCGGGTCCTTGCGCGGATCGGCGGAGTAGAGGCCGTCCGTATCGGTGAGGATCAGCAGTTGCGCCGCGCGCACGAGGTTGGCGACAAGCGCGGAGAGCGCGTCGTTGTCCCCGAACTTCAGCTCCTCGGTCGAGACCGTATCGTTCTCGTTGATGATCGGCAGGACCCGCTGCCGCAGCAGCTCGTCAATCGTGCGCTGCGCATTGCGGATGCGCGGCCGGTTGGCGAAGTCGGGACGCGTCAGCAGCAGCTGCGCCACCGGAATGCCATGCGCCGCAAATGCTTCTTGGTAGGCCTGCATCAGCAGCGCCTGCCCGACGGCGGCGGCGGCTTGCTTCTCATGCAGATGGCGGGGACGCGTCGCGTATCCGATTCGGCGAAAGCCTGCGGCGACCGCGCCCGAGGTGACGAGCAGCACGCGGCATCCGGTGCGATGCAGCGCGGCAATCTCGCCGGCATACAGCGCGACACGGTCCGCGCTCAGGCCGCCGCCCTCGGTCGTCAGCGAGCTGCTGCCGATTTTGACGACAATCGTTTCTTTTCCTGCCTCGTTCATTTCCCGATCGTATCCTTCCCGCCAAATAGCTGACTTCGATTTTGACACCTTCTGTAAAGAAACAAAAAGACTCCCGCCCAGTAAAGGACGAAAGTCACGGCTTCCGCGGTACCACCTTTATTGACCGTCCGCGGGTATGCGCGGGCGGTCCAGCTTGCGGCCCGGTAACAGCGGGCGCCGTCCGGCTCGTCGCCGGCCGCTCCGGGGTGGGACAAACAGGCGCCGTGGTAAATTTTTGCAGCCGGGAAATTTACTCTCTGGTCACGGCGGGTTCGCTGCTTGCAGCCCCTTCATCGCGTTGCATGTTCGATTGCATCTAGCATACCACGAGCGAGCGCCGGGTGTAAAGAACGGCGGCTCGGCGAAACCTCAGCGAAACAGCCCGAGCTCGCCGATGCGCCGTATCGCCTCGCGAAGACGCTCTTCGCCGGCGAGCAGCCCGAGGCGCACGTAGCCCTCGCCGTGCGCGCCGAAGCCCGCGCCGGGCGCGAGCACCACGCCGGCCTCCTCCAGCACGCGGTCCGCGAACGAGACCGAATCGAGCCCGGCTGGGACCGGCAGCCAGCAAAAGAACGAGCCGCCCGGGCGTTCGGCCAGCCAGCCGATCTCCGCCAGTGCCTCAAAAAGCGCTTCGCGGCGACCGGCGTAAACGGCATTGAGCTCCGCCACACAGTCCTGCGGGCCGCCGAGCGCGGCTGCGGCCGCCTCCTGGATGCCGCCGAACAGGCTGCAATAGTAGTGATCCTGCATCAGATTGATCAGCTCGACGATCTCGGGATTGCCGAGTGCGAAGCCGACCCGCCACCCGGCCATATTGTACGTCTTGGACAGCGTATAGAATTCGATGCCGACCTCCTTGGCTCCCGGCGTCTGCAGGAAGCTGACCGGCCGCGGGCCGTCCAGCCCGATGGCGCCGTAGGCGAAGTCGCTGGCCACGGCGATATGGTGCTCGCCGGCGAACCGCACCGTCTCCTCGTAGAATTGCGGCGTCGCCGCCGCGCCGGTCGGGTTGTTGGGATAATTGAGAAACATCAACCGGGCGCGCTCGGCAATCTCCGGTGCGAGCGCGTCATAGCGAGGCAGGTAGCCGTGCGCCTCGCGCAGCGGCATGAAGGCCATCTCTGCGCCGGCCAGCGCAACCCCGGACCAGTAGTCCGGGTAGCCGGGATCGGGCACGAGACACAGGTCGCCGGGATTGAGCAGGCATTGGCTGATCTCGATCAGACCGGTCTTGCCGCCGAACAGAATCGCGACCTCGGTCTGCGGGTCGAGCCGGACGCCGTAATCCTCGGCGTAGCGCGCGGCCACGGCTTCCTTGAGGAAGGCATGGCCGCGGAACGGCGGATAGCGATGATGCTGCGGATCGGCCGCAGCCTGCTGCAGGGCAGCCACGACATGCGGCGGCGACGGCCGGTCGGGATTGCCCTGTCCGAGATGAATGATGTCGCGGCCCTTGGCGGCTTCGGCTCCGGCCTTGGCGACGAGGGCGGCAAAGAACTGGGCCGGCAGGCGATTCATGCGATCGGCGGGCCGGGCCAGGCGTTTATCGATAATAGGCTTCATAAAATAAGTACACTCCACATCGTCCGTATTCACTATCATGTCCAATGTATCAAAAAGCGCTGGCGGTGTCGAGATAAGGCCGGGAGGATCGGGTAGCTAAGCCTCGGATGCTTTCAGCACGATGGCCGAATTGTGCCCGCCGAAGCCGAACGAATTGGACATGCCGTATCGCAGCCCGGCCTTGCGTGCCTCATTGGGCACATAATCGAGATCGCAGGCGGGATCGGGCGTATCGAGGTTGACCGTCGGCGGAATGCATTGTTCCCGCAGCGAGCGCAGCAGGGCGATCGCCTCGACTGCGCCGGAGGCGCCGAGCATATGGCCGGTCATCGACTTGTTGGCGGTGATCGGAATCCGATAGGCTTCGCCGCCGAGCACGCGCTTGATCGCGGCGGTCTCCGAGCGGTCGCCGACGACAGTGCTCGTCGCGTGCGC
Source organism: Paenibacillus sabuli (assembly GCF_014705605.1). Taxonomy (GTDB): domain Bacteria; phylum Bacillota; class Bacilli; order Paenibacillales; family Paenibacillaceae; genus Paenibacillus_D; species Paenibacillus_D sabuli. Next base: position 14,441 of record NZ_JACXIZ010000014.1, on the reverse strand, counting down.
GCTGATGACGTCGAGCTCGTCGGGGGAGAGCCCGGCCTCGGTCAGCGCCAGCCGCATCGCGCGGGCCGCGCCGTCGCCGTCCGGCGGCGTGGCGACCATATGGTAGGCGTCGGACGAGGCGCCATAGCCGATGACTTCGCCGAGAATGCCGGCTCCTCGGCGCATGGCGTGCGCGCGCGATTCCAGCACGAGAATGCCCGCCCCCTCGGCGATGACGAAGCCGTCCCGATTGGCATCGAACGGACGACTGGCCCGCTGCGGCTCGTCGTTGCGGGCGGACAGGGCTGTCGCATTGGCGAAGCTGGCCAGCGCGATGTCGGTCAAGGCTGCTTCGGCGCCGCCCGCCAGAATGACGTCGGCCCGTCCGGACCGAATGGCGTGGAAGGCCTCGCCGATGGCCGTATTGCCGATCGAGCATGCAGTCACGGGCGCCAGCGAGGGCCCGAGCGCGCCATACCGAATGCTGATCAGCGCAGCCGCCATATTGGGGATCATCATCGGCACGAGTGTCGGGCTGACCCGACTGGGACCGCGCTCGGCCGATAGGTCAGCCTGCTGCATCAGCGTCTGGATGCCGCCGATTCCCGATCCGACGTAAACGCCCATCCGCTCCCGATCGATCCGATCGAGCTGCAGCTCCGCCTCGCGCACAGCCTGCTCCGCCGCTGCCAGCGCGAAGTGGCAGAAGCGGTCCATGCGACGCGCTTCCTTGCTCCCGATGACGGCCTGCGGATCAAAATCGCGCACGGCGCCGGCAATACGCACCTTGTGCCGGGCGGCATCGAAGGAGACGATCGGCGAAATGCCGGATTCGCCGCCGACCAGACGCCGCCAAAACGTATCCACATCGTTCCCGAGCGGCGAAATAAGGCCCGTCCCGGTAATGACCACTTGTTCCATCCTGTATCCTCCTGACGGTTAATGAAGGTCGATTGCTTCAATGGGCCCATTATGGAACAGCTCTTATCCTAGTACAACAATTCCTTTATACTGGTATAATAACTGCCAGTCTAACAATCTGCCGAAAGGAGAATGCCGATGAACGGACAGCCCAGACAGCAGGCGCTGTCGCAATTTTTGAAAACGAAGCGCGCCGCATTGTCGCCCGCAGCCGCCGGCTTGTCAGGCGGGACGCGCAGGCGTACGCCGGGGCTGCGGCGGGAGGAAGTGGCGCAGCTCGCCGGCATTAGCGTGACCTGGTATACGTGGCTGGAGCAAGGGCGGGACATCCGCGTCTCTCCCCCCGTACTGGACGAGATCGCCAGCGCGCTGCGTCTGAATGCCGATGAGCGCACTTACTTGTATTCGCTGGCGTTTGAGAGCGCGGCTGAGCGCGTTCAGGACCGGCTTGAGCCCGTCCGGCTCAGCCCCTCCCTGCAGCGCATCATGGGAGAGCTGACCTATTGTCCGGTGATGATTTCGGATCGACGCTGCAATATCGTCGGCTGGAACCGCGCGGCAGCGCATGTGTTTCTCGACTTCGACCGCATCCCGCCAGAGGAGCGCAACATGATCCGCCTGCTTTTTGCGCGCAGGGAGTTCAGGCGTCTTGCGGTTAATTGGGAGGATTTCGCGCAGGAATTTTTGTCAATGTTCCGCACCTACTATGGGCAATATATCGAAGATGAGTGGTATGAGCGTTTTTTGGAGGAGATGAAGCGCATGTATCCGGAATTCGATCAGATGTGGGAGCAGAGCCGCGTCAGCTATGCACCGGAGGTGCACCTGGAATTCAGACACGCCCGGGCGGGGAAGATGGTGTACGAACTGACATCGCTCAAAGTATACGGCCGGCTGGATCTGCGATGCAGCATTTATACGCCTGCGGCGGACACGCATACGGAAGCCAAATTGCAGCAACTAATGGAAGGGAATTAATGGAGCGCGTGTGGCGCCAGCGATGGAAGTGCGGAGACAAACGGCCATAGCGGCCTGTCACCGCACTCCAGGCGCAGCCGGTTATTTGCCGGAGCGCTCGCCGATCTTGCTCAAAAACGGCTTCAGATCGCCGTTGAACTCGAGCAGGAAGGGGCGATGCTTGGCGTCGAATACGAGCAGGACGGGCTGCTTGCCCTCGCAATGGAACAAGAATACGTCCTGGACGGGCACTTGCTCGTCGCGCACCTTGACCATCATCGCGCCTTCGAGCGGGATGCGGTAGACGAAGCCGCACTTGTCGTCGGGACCGAGCTGGGGAGCAGGCCCCCCGGCCGACTTCAGCCAGGCGGCTGCGATATCCTGATATTGCTTGTCGTTGTCGAGCGTCTTGACGACCTTGCCGGCCTTCACGTCGAAGACCTGCACGGGCCGCAGCGGCGTCGCCTCGGCGGCCGCGGACGCGAGGTGCGGGAGCAGCGCCATCAGCGCGAGCGCTGTAGCCAGCGCAAGCAGCGCGGCGCGGTTGATCGTTCGCATCGGCTTCACTTCTCCTTCAATTTTAATATCCATATTGTATGGAACGGAGGGTCCGGTACAGCATGCTGTTACTTTGCCCAACTTGACACGTTTCCATGACAGCGTATTATGATGAGGAGACGACACCGCTCGGCTCTGGGCCGTGCCTGAAATCAAGCATGTCAACGGGAGATGAAAAACGATGATGGACGAACCGAGCAGACCGCTTCATGTCGCGCTGCTGCAAATGAATATAAAGGCGGGCGATCCGGACGCCAACTTCCGTCGGCTCGGCGAGCTGCTGGAGGAGGCGGTCGCGGGAGATCCCAAGCCCGATATCGTGATGTTTCCGGAAATGTGGAATACCGGCTACGCTCTGGACCGCATCGAGGAGCTGGCCGATCCGCAAGGCAAACGCACGCTGGCGCTGCTGGGCGAATATGCCCGAAAGCATCAGGTACATCTGTTAGCCGGCTCGATCGCCGAACGGCGGGACGATGGCGTCTACAATACCGCCTATGTCCTGGACCGCGCCGGCGCGGTCCGGGCCAGCTACTCCAAGATTCATCTGTTCCGGCTGATGGAGGAGGAGAAGCATCTGCAAGCCGGGGATCGGCCGGGCACGCTGGAGCTTGACGGCATTGCGGCCGGCATGATGATCTGCTACGACATCCGCTTCCCCGAGCTGGCCCGCCGCCTGGCGCTCGGCGGCGCCCGGATGCTGTTCGTCCCGGCCGAGTGGCCGAATCCGCGGCTGCATCACTGGCGTACGCTGCTGACCGCGCGCGCCATCGAGAATCAGATGTACGTCATTGCCTGCAACCGCACCGGCACGAGCGGAGCGACCTCGTTTTTCGGCCATTCGATGATCATTGATCCGTGGGGCGAGGTCGTCGCGGAAGCGGGCGAGGCGGAGACGGTGCTGCGCGCCGTCGTCGATCCGGCGCTGACCGAGGAGGTGCGCGGCCGCATCCCCGTCTTCGAGGATCGCCGGCCGGCTCTGTATTAGGACGTGGCGCGGCGTCGCTACAGGTCGAAATGGCGCTCGACGGTCGTCTGCATCGTGCGGATAAACGCTTCGGAGGCGCGCGACAAGTACCGTCCCTTGCGGCTGGCGATGACCAGCGTGCGCGAGGGGCGCGGCTCGGCGAGCCGGACGTAGACGGGGGCAAGCGTGCTCCACTGGGCGCGGGCGACCATCGCGGGCACGAAGGCGATGCCCATGCCCGCGGCGACGAGCGATTGCACCGTCTCGATGTTGCCGCTCTCGAAGACGATGCGCGGCGCGAAGCCGGCTTGGGCGCATAGATCAAGCGCAATCTGACGGAAGCCCTGGCCTTTTTTGAGCAGGATGAAGGGCTGCTCGCGCAGCTCCTCCAGCCGCACGTCCTCCGCGCTCCCGCTGCGGCGCGCCAGCTCGTGCTGCGGCGGCACGGCGAGCCGGATCTCCTCCTCGACGAGCGGGACATAGGTGAGCGCGGGCTCCTCGAGCGGCAGCGACAGCAGGCTCAGATCGGTCTGTCCGCTCGCGGTCAGCTGCTCGAGGCGGGAGGTGCTATCCTCGACGAGCACGACCTCGATCTCGGGGAATTTCTCCTGGAAGACGGGCAGGACGAGCGGCAGCATGTGCGCGCCCGTGATGGGCAGGCTGCCGACGACGAGCCGCCCTTTGCGCATGTGCGCCAGATCGTCCATCTCCTGCCGGAGCTGCTCGACGGAATCGAGGATATCCTGGGCCTTGGCGACAAAAACGGAGCCGGCGTGCGTCAGCTCGACGGAGTTGGTCGTGCGCCGAAACAGCAGCACCCCGATCTCCTTCTCCAGCTTGGACAGTTGCTGGCTGAGCGAGGGTTGGGCAATATGCAACTTTTCCGCGGCGCGCGAAAAATTTTTTTCCTCGGCGATGCGGACGACATACAGCAGTTGACGGAGTTCGATCCCAATCGCATCCTTTCTGAGTGCCTGACGCCTACTAACGCCTTATAGGTTGTCTCTATTACCATTATAGATATTATATCTTAGAACAATCAATTGCGAAATGTTACGATAGAAGCATCCACACGAACCGGTCCCGTCGTCTAGCGGAGGCGGCGCCAACGAATTGAACCAATGGGGTGAACCGACATGACAAAACGAACGATGTTCGAAAAAATCTGGGACAACCACGTCATTCAGCAAGAAGAAGGAAAGCCTGGCATCATCTATATCGACCTGCATCTCGTGCACGAGGTGACGAGCCCGCAGGCCTTCGAAGGCCTGCGTCTGAACGGCCGCAAGGTGCGCCGTCCGGAGCGCACGTTCGCGACGATGGATCACAACGTGCCGACCAAGGATCGCTTCAACATCTCCGATCCGATCTCCAAGCAGCAGATCGATACGCTGACGCGCAACTGCGAGGAATTCGGCGTCACGCTGTTCGACCTGAACAGCATCGATCAGGGCGTCGTGCACGTCATGGGGCCCGAGCTCGGGCTGACGCAGCCGGGCTACACGATTGTGTGCGGCGATAGCCACACTTCGACCCACGGCGCCTTCGGCGCACTCGCCTTCGGCATCGGCACGAGCGAGGTGGAGCATGTGCTGGCGACCCAGTGCCTGCAGCAGTCCAAGCCGAAGACGATGGAAGTGCGTTTTAACGGCAAGCGCAAGCCCGGCGTGACGGCAAAGGATCTGATTCTCGGCGTTATCGCCAAATACGGAACCGATTTTGCCACCGGCTACGTGCTGGAGTACACGGGCGAAGCGATCACGAGCCTGTCGATGGAGGAGCGCATGACGGTCTGCAACATGTCGATCGAGGCCGGCGCGCGCGCCGGACTGATCGCGCCCGACGAGACGACCTTCGCGTATCTGAAGGGCCGTCAATACGCGCCGCAAGGCGAGGCGTACGAGCGTGCCGTAGCCGAGTGGAAGGCGCTGACGACCGACGAGGGCGCAGCCTACGACAAGGTGGTCGATTTTGACGTCGACTCGCTGATCCCGCAAGTCACCTGGGGCACGAGCCCGGGCATGGGCACGGACATCACCTCGCGCGTGCCGGAGCCGGCTTCGCTGCCGACGGAGAACGAACGCAAAGCCGCCGCCAACGCGCTTGAATACATGGGTCTGGAGCCGGGTACGAAGATGGAAGACATCCCGGTCGACTATGTGTTCATCGGCTCTTGCACCAACGGCCGGATCGAGGACCTGCGCGCCGCCGCCGCAGTGGCCAAGGGCTATCAGGTTGATAGCCGCGTCACGGCGATTGTCGTGCCGGGCTCGGGTCGGGTCAAGCTCCAGGCCGAGCAGGAGGGACTGGACAAAATCTTCAGCGAAGCGGGCTTCGAATGGCGTGACGCCGGCTGCTCGATGTGCCTGGCGATGAATCCCGACGTGCTGCAGCCCGGACAGCGCTGCGCTTCGACCTCGAACCGCAACTTCGAGGGCCGTCAGGGACGCGGCGGACGGACGCATCTCGTCTCGCCGGCCATGGCTGCCGCAGCGGCGATCAACGGCCGCTTCACCGATGTGCGCGATTGGGAATTCAAAACCGAGGCGCTCGCCTAAGCGGCGCGCCTTCGAACCGAGAGGAGTCTGAACCAGATGGAAGCATTCACGAAGCATACCGGCATCGTCGCCCCGGTCGACCGCGTCAACGTCGATACGGACGCTATTATTCCGAAGCAATTTTTGAAGCGAATCGAGCGCAGCGGCTTCGGCCAGTTCCTGTTCTACGAATGGCGCTTCGACGAAGCGGGCAACGTCAACCCTTCATTCGAGCCGAACAAGCCGCGCTACGAGGGCGCCTCGGTGTTGATTTCCCGCGCCAATTTCGGCTGCGGCTCGTCGCGCGAGCACGCGCCGTGGGCGATTCTCGACTACGGCTTCCGCGTCGTCATCGCGCCGTCGTTCGCGGACATCTTCTATAATAACTGCTTCAAAAACGGCATCCTGCCAATCAAGCTCAGCGAAGAGCAAGTCGAAAAGCTGTTCCAGCGCACGGCCCAGCACGAAGGCTACAAGCTGACGGTCGATCTGGAGAACAACCGTCTGACCGACGCGCACGGTCTCGACGTCTCCTTCGAGCTTGACGAGCATCGCCGGCAATTCCTGCTGCAAGGCCTCGACGATATCGGGCTGACGCTGCAGCACGAGGACAAAATTTCGGCATACGAGGCGGCTCGCGCCGCGCAGTAAGTCCGTTATGCCAGGCCCCGGATGATCCGGGGCCATTTTCGCATTTCGGACCGTACCGTTTAAATTTTTCCTCGAAACGCAACTTTTTCTGTCGGACCGCGTCTAACTAAATGTTCGCAAGGTTCGTTCCGCGCACCAGGTCGGCGGTTCGATACGGCAAAATCAGTCTTCGAGGTGAGCGATGAAAAAGCTGGTATCATTCATGTTGGCGTTGACAATGGTTCTTGTCTTGTTCAACGGCGAAGGACAAGCCGCCGAAAAGCAGGTGGTCCCGAAGCTGTATCTGAACGGGCAGGAGCTGCAGACCTCCGTCAGTCCGATGCTGAAAAGCAACGTGACGATGGTCCCGCTCTCGGTCATTACGTCGAGCTTGGGCCACTACGCGACCTGGAACAAGGACACGCGTACTGTAACCGTACATAACAATGGCTTGGAAATGCTGCTCAAGATCAACAGCACGATTGCAACGGTGAACGACAAAGCGGTGGAAATGCGAGTAGCCGCTTTCATTGAGGACGGACGCACGATGGTGCCGCTGCGCTTCATCGGCGAATCGCTCGGCCTTGACTTCTACTGGGACAATAGCGCCAAGGCGGCGCATATGACGAAAAAAGTTGAGCCTCCGGTCGAGACCGAGTCGCCGAATGAAGACGATCCCGGAGCGGAGCAGCCTGAAGCGAACCCGGGCGGCGGGCAGACGGGCGGCGGAGTGTTCCCGGAAGGGCTGCCGGACCCGACGCCGGAGCAGCTGCGTCCGGTGCCGACGGACGCGATCGGCGCCATCACCGGCATTCGGTACGAGCTGAGCGAGGACGAGGGAACCCGGATCCTGATCGATTACGAAGGCAAGATGAACAGCGCCGAGGCATTTGCCATTGACGGGCCGGATCGGCTCGTGCTCGACCTGCCGTATGCGGCGTTTGCTTCCGACTTCGTAGAGGGCTTCCAGCTTGATCCGCAGGGCAAGCGCAGCGCGGAAGGCAAGCTGGTCGCCGAGGGACAAGCCGCGCTGACCGCCGTTCGTTACTCGGCGTTTTCGGACAAGCCTTCGACGGTGCGGGTCGTGCTGGATCTGACCGGGCCTGCGGAGTTCGCGACGAGCCAGGCGGATGGACAGCTGCGCATCGATGTCAAGCCCGACGCGAGCCGGATGCCGCTCTATGACGCCAGCGGCAATCGGATCTACAAGGTCGTCATCGACGCCGGTCACGGCGACCACGATCCAGGCGCGGCCAGCGTGACGAAGCGCGCGGAGAAGGAATTCAACCTCAGCGTCGCGCTCAAGGTCAACGCACTGCTGGAGAAGGAGCCGCGCATCCAGCCGTATATGACGCGCGACGACGATACCTTCGTCGATCTGTACGACCGGGCCGAGTTCGCCAATGACCGCAATGCGGACATCTTCGTGTCGATTCACGGCAACAGCTATTATTCCCATATCAGCGGCACGGAGACGTATTACACCCATGATCGCAGCCGATCTCTGGCGAATGTCATGCACAAGCATCTGGTCGATGCGACCGGACTGCCGGATCGCGGTGTGCGCACGGCCCGATTCGTCGTCATTCGCGAGACGGACATGCCGTCGGTGCTGCTGGAGTCGGGCTACCTGTCCAATGTGACGGACGAGAAGGTGCTGTTCTCCGAGGAAGGACAGAACAAGATCGCCAAGGGCATCGTCGCAGGCATCAAAGAATATTTCAATCTCAAATGACCGGGGGGATCGCGTTGACCAATCAAGCCAAAAAGCCGGTGTTGCTGGCCTTGCTCATACTTGTGGCCGTGCTGGCGGCCGGCTGCGGAAGCAGACAAGGAGACGCCCCGCCGGACAACAATGGAGGTGTCGTAAGCGCCTCTCCATCGAACCAGGGCGGCGAAGGCGAAAATGCCGAAGCGCCGGCGACGGATCCGGATCCGCTCGTTCGGACGGTCTATTATGGCAATGAGGACGGAACCGCATTGGTTAAGAAGCCGGTCGAGCTCGCGGCAGACACGCCGCTTGACGATCAGCTCGCGGCCGTGCTGGAGGCGCTGCAGCAGCCAAGCGACGACGCCAGCCTGTCCTTGTGGGAGAAGATCGATATTCTCTCGCATGCGCTGGAGGACGGCACGCTGACGCTGGATATCGACATTCCGGACGAGGCTCGGCTCGGCTCGCCGGGCGAAGCGCTGGCGCTGGATGCGCTCAAGCAGACGGTCTTCCAGTTCGAAGACGTCGAAGCGCTGGAGGTGCTGGTCGGCGGCGAAGCCAAAGACAGCCTGATGGGGCACGAGGAGCTGCCGCATCCGATCACGCGATAAGCACAAGCAATGAACACACCGCAGCGCAACACGTGATTTGCCGCCGCTTGATGGGGGCTAGCGTGTTGCGCTTTGCGGTACCAAATGGGGGAGCTAAATTTGAACAAAAAATGGTGGCAAAACGCGTTTTTGCTCGTATTGATCGTCTCGCTGCTGGGCAGCGGGAGCGCGGTGTATGCACAAGAGGACGACCAGCAGGCGCTGGCGGGCAAGGCGCCGTTCAACGATGTGCCGGCCGGGCATTGGGCGGCCAAGCACATCGCAAAGCTGGCGGCGCAAAACATCGTCATGGGCACCGGCGCCGGCAAGTTCGGCCCGAATACGAACGTCTCGCGTCAGGATGCGGTCATTATGGCGATCCGGCTGCTCGGCAAGCAGGGCGAGCTGCCGGATACGTCGACGATCTTTTTCCCGGAATCGTTTGCCGTTTCCGATTACGCGTACAGCTATGTGGTGCTGGCTTTTGAGCTCGGGCTGCTGGATCGGACCGAGGAGTTCAAGCGCGCCGACGCCGAGACGGAGCAGCAGTGGGGACCGCACACGGCCAGCCGTGAATGGGTGACCAAGCTGATGATCCGGGCGATCGGCAAAACCTCGCTTGCGACCGAGCTGCAGCAAATGCCGAGCGGCTTTGCCGATGCCGACATGGTCGGCGAAGGCTATGCGGGGTATGTCAATGCGGCCGTCTCGCTCGGCCTGATGAACGGCGTCAGCGAGACGCGCTTCGACCCGCAAGGCAGCATTACGCGCGCGATGATCGCCAAAATGTTCAGCGGCGCGCAGGCATTTTTTGGCGGCTCGTACGCCGGTCAATTGAGCGGCGTGCTGAGCGCGCGCACGGACAAGTCCATTACCTTGTACGACGAAGAGAGCGGCAGCGAGCGCATGTATACGGTCGGCGGCGATTCGCTGCTTTATCGCCACGACGGCACGATCAGCATCGCGCTCGGGGAGCTTGACCTCTATACCGAGCTGACCGTCATTGCCTCCGGGACGAGCGTCCGCTATGCGGAGCAGCTCGAGGGCGAGCCGCAGATCGAGACGTTCGACGGCGAGCTGGCGCGCTATGTGCCGAGCGAAAGCAAGCTCTGGCTCTACGCCGGCGACGAATACGTCGATGTGCGCTATGACGCGTCGCTGCAGCTGCGCGAGCCGAGCGGAGCCGAGCTCGAGCTGGACGACCTGCCGATCGGCAGCGCCTTGCAGGTGACGATGGATACATTCCGCGAGACCCCGCTGGCCGTGGCGATTGTCGTCGAGGGCGCGCCTGTCAACAAGACGGCGTCCGGTACGGTCGAGCGGGTGGCGGGCGACGAACTGACCGTCACGGAAGAGAGCAGCGGCGCTACCGAGACCTGGAAGGTCGACGAGCAGGCCGTCATCACGTGGAATAACCAGCTGCGCGGTCTGGATGATCTGGCGGAAGGCAATGCGATTACGTACACAGTCAAAAACAGCGTCGTGACGCGGATCGCGCTGACGCAGACGAGCGGCGTGACCGTGACCGGCGAATTCTACGAGGCGGGCGCTGACAGCAAGACAATTCAGTACCTCATCGACGGCCAGCCGAACGTGAAGTTCGTCGGCGAGGATGTCGAGGTGCGCATCGAAGGGCTCAGCGACTCCGACCTGAGCGATCTCGTGCGGGGCGATCGGATCGTCATGACGGTCAACGAACGCAACGAGGTCGTCTCGGTCGTCGTGCAGGACCGCCAGGTCGAATATATTAACGGCGCCAACATTATGTATGACTACGAGAAGGACAGCGGAGCGATTATCGTCAAGGACGGCGCGGGCACCGTCCATGCCATCGAGCTTGACAAGGACACCCGGATCGACTTCGCCGGCACGAAGCTGACGCTCGACGCGGCGGCGGGCATGCTCGTCAAAAACCGCAAGGTGACGATCGGCTATACGGATAACAAAGCGGTCACGCTGGAATTCCTGTTCAGCTACACCGGCGAGCTGACCAAGCTCGGCACAAGCGCCAAAACGCTGACGATGCGCGTGGACAACGGCTCGACGCTGGAGCTGGATATGCTTGCTCCTTCGGTCGAGGTGCGCGGCAAAGCCAACGCGACGCTCAGCGACGTCGCCGTCGGCGACCGCATCACCGCCCGGCTCGGCGGGGCGGAGCAGGACCAGGTCGTGACGATCCTCGTGCACGACACGGTGCAGCGCCAGGTCGTCTCGGTCAATGCGGCCTCCAACCGGATCGAGCTGAAGACCGGCACGCAGCCGGCCGAGACGCTGAACGTGCAGCCTTCCTGGCGAGTCGCGGCGCAGGACGGCACCGCGCTGACGCTGGCGGATCTGCAGGCCGGCGATCTGCTGCATGTGGAATATGCCGGCACGCAGCCGGTCGCGCTCATTCGCGTCGAGGTCACCATCGGCAAGCTGACTGCGGTCGGCGCGGACGAGCTGACGCTGCGTACAGCGTCCGGCGCCACCAAGGAAGTGGAGCTGAGCGGCGGCGTGCAAGTGAAGAAGAGCGGGCTCGCCTATACCGGGACATCGGCGCTCGGCGGCGGCGACTGGGTCAAGCTGACGCGCGACGCCTACGGGCGCGCCACCGTCGAGGTGCTGGCGCCGCTCACGCACCAATTCCGGATGTACGACGCGGGCACGCAGCAGCTCTACGTCCTTGCGACCCGGACGGGGGACCCCGACGTCAAGTTCAAGGTCACCTCTTCCTCGCTGCTTTACGACGGCAGCGATCCGATCACGATGGATGCGCTGACTAGCGGCGATGAGCTGACGATCTATGCCGCGGACGGCGTCCTGCTGGAGGCGTCCAGATAGGTAGATGCGCGCCGTCAGTCGTTTTTCAGTGAAACATGCGGACCGTATCTGCCCGCGCGGGCGGATACGGTCCGCTTCTTTTGGAGCCGATTTGACGGCTCCGGCTTTGTCGGGGCGAAATCTCTAAAATATTTACTTTCAAAAGCGCGAATCAGGCTTGCATGAGGTGTTATTTTTCGTTACACTTTGAAGCGAAGCCTATACGTGCCAGAGAGGGAAGCGATGAACAAAAAGCAGATGCGTCATATTCTGGATGTAATCGAGGACATGTTCCCCGATGCGCATTGTGAATTGAATCACAGCAATCCGTTCGAGCTGACCGTCGCCGTGCTGCTGTCCGCGCAATGCACGGACGAGACGGTCAACAAGGTGACGGCGGACCTCTTTCGCAAATATACACGACCCGAGGACTATCTGAGCGTACCGGTCGAGGAGCTCGAGCAGGACATTCGCCGGATCGGCCTGTTCCGCAACAAGGCCGCCAATATTCAAAAGCTGTGCCGCATGCTGCTGGACGTCTACGACGGCGAAGTGCCGCGCACGCGCGAGGAGCTTGTGCAATTGCCCGGCGTCGGGCGCAAGACGGCGAATGTCGTCATGTCCAACGCGTTTGGCGAACCGGCCATCGCGGTCGACACGCATGTCGAGCGCGTCAGCAAACGGCTTGGTGCCGCAGCTCCCGACGATTCCGTGCTGGAGGTGGAGCGCAAGCTGATGAAGCTCGTGCCCCGCGAAGCGTGGACGCTCACGCATCATCGGCTCATTTTTTTCGGGCGGTATCATTGCAAGGCTCAGAATCCGGGCTGCGCCGTCTGTCCGCTGCTCGATGGCTGCAAGGAGGGCAAACGGCGCATGAAGCCGCCCAGAATCAGGAAAGATAAGGCAAGTACCCAATCAATCGGCAGAAAAGGATGAGGACAATGAAATGCATTTCCGTATACACCAACAACTTCGAGCTGTTTTCCGATCTTTATCCGCAAATTCTCGCATCGCCGCCGGAAGAGAATGAGGACATCGTACTGGAAGGCATCACCGTCAGCGGCTCCGGCGAGGTGCCCGAGCAGTATCTCGAGCGCATGCGTCTGAAGCCGGAAGTCGTCGTGATGAAGGAGCGCAAGCTGGGCATTACGATTTTGCAGCACGGCAGCGTATTCGAGATCTGCATGCCGTATGCGGACGGCGAGCTGGAAAAACAGGCATAAGCAAGGCGTCTTGCGCATGCACCAGGGAGAGAGTAGAATGCATACGACACTTCAAGGCGCAGCGACGGACACGTCGGCTGCGCTTTTGGAACTTTCACGGCAGCTTGAGCGGGAGGGAGACGGCGCGCATGGCCACAAGCTGCGCGAGCTCGCGGACAAGCGCGAGGCAGACCGGCTGACGCTGGCGTTTTGCGGGCATTTCTCGGCGGGCAAGTCGACGCTCGTCAATCGCTTGTGCGGACATCCGCTGCTGCCGTCCAGTCCGATTCCGACTAGCGCCAACGTCGTCGCGATCCGCAGCGGCTCGCCGCTGGCGCGCATTACCCGCAGCACGGGCGAGACGATCGAGGCGCCGCCAGAGGAGCTGGAGCGTTACTGCGTGGACGGCGCTTCGTTCGCGTCGGTCGAGATTACGTATCCGATGCCCCATCTGGGGGAGCGCACGGTGCTGCTGGACACGCCGGGCATTGATTCCACGGACGACGCTCACCAGGCAGCGACGGAGTCGGCGCTGCATTTGGCGGACGTCGTTTTTTATGTGATGGATTATAACCATGTCCAGTCGGAGATCAACTTCGCCTTTGCCAAACGGCTCAAGGACTGGGGCAAGCCGCTCTATCTGATCGTCAACCAGATCGACAAGCATCGCGAGCGCGAACTGAGCTTCGCGGATTATCGCCGCAGCGTCGAGCAGGCCTTTGCGAGCTGGCATCTGGAGCCGGCGGGGATTCTCTATGTCTCGATGCGGGAGCCGGAGCATCCGCATCAGCAATGGCAGGCGCTGCAGCGCCTGCTGCGCGAGCTGCAAGGCGTCGGCGGCGATCTCAATGCGAGCAGCGTGGACGCGTCGGCCCGGCATCTGATCGCCGAGCACGGACGCTGGCGCTCGGCGCGCGAGCAAGAGCGTCGCGAGCAACTGCTCGCGCGCGCCGGCGGCGAGGAGGGCGCGCGCGAGGCACTGGCGCGTCTCGGCGCGATCGACGCCGAGCTCCAGGAGCAGCAAGAGGCGGCGGAGACGCTGCGGCTGCGGCTGCGCAAGGAAGCCCAGTCGCTGCTGGACAATGCGATTATCATTCCGGCTGCCACGCGCGACCTGGCACACGCTTTTCTGGAGAGTCGCAGATCCGGATTTCGGGCGGGCCTGCTTTTTGCCGCGGCCAAGACGGCGGCTGAGCGCGAGCGGCGCATGCAAGCGCTGCTGGAGGACTTCGGCGCTCAGGTGGACGCCTCGATCCGCTGGCACTTGACGGAGCTGCTGCGTCAGGCCGCGCATGCGCTGGGCTGGCAGGACGAGTCGCTCGAGCGCGAGCTCAGCCAAGCGCTGGAGGCGATCGTCACCGAGGCGCTGCTGGAGGACCAGGTGCAGCCGGGAGCGGTCTTCGGCAACGAATCGACGATGAACTATTGCAAGGCGCTGTCCGCCTCGGTCAAAAGCGACTATCGGCAGCGGGCCTATGCGCTGATCGAGCAGTTGACCGAGCCGGCGGCCGCGCCGAGCAGCGCCGCAGCGGAGCAGCTTCGGCAGCGGCGCGCGGATGTGGCCGCCGCCGCGCAGGCCGCGTCCGC
>NZ_JACXIZ010000013.1 GCF_014705605.1 Paenibacillus sabuli | reverse complement strand
CGGTCTGGAGCGCCGGCGCAGCAGACGGCGGCGGGCGCGGCGCGTCCGGCGCGCGATGCGAGGCGCGGCTGGGCGAGCTGCCGCTGCAGATTCGCATCGCCGCCGCAGCCTTCGGCGCGCACGAGCCGCGCTGCGAGGTGACGCGGGTCGGGGATACGGTGTGCGCCGACCTGGTGCTCTATAGCGGGACGGAGCGGCGTATCGAGCTGGCCGCGCTCGGCCGGGCGTTCGTAGCGGGCCAACTGGCGCTCGGCGAGCCGCTGCTCCCGACTCGCGCGGAGCAGCAGGGGGAGCGCTATGTCGTGGCGGAGCCGGCGGGAGCTCCGGGATTGCGGATTGCCATACCGATGTCCCCTGGCCCGGCTGCCGCGCTGCGGGCGGCTGCCGATTCGCAGCAAGCGCAGCGCGCGTGATACGACACGTGTCCTTGCATCGCAATCAGCCAGACACACCCTGTCCCGGCTGTGGCGCCTCGATCCACGACCAAGGCGTCATAGCAATGGAAGCAAAGGGAGCGAAGGTCGCGGGAGGCAAAGGGGGCGGAGGCTGCAACGGCCAAGGGCAGCCCGGCAGCAAGAGTAGCAAAGAACCAACAGCAAAGAACCAACCTAGAGCAGGGAAGAACCAACAACAGCAATGGCAGCAAAAAGCAAAGATCAAGCCCGTGCAGACTGCGTGCACGGGCTTGATCTTTGTAGAAAACGGGCTTGAGCGCCATCGGATGCATCAGATGCCACCCGGTGCATCCGATGAGGCGTAGCTGCAGACTGCGGGCTGTAACGGTTGTCAGCGAGCTTAATTCGAGGAAATATCGTGAATCTGGGTTCTAGAGGAAACCGTTAGCCGAAAACCGAGGGGCTCGCGGCACTAAAGGCACCGCCTGTACCCCAATCGGGCGTGTTCGCGGCGGTGCCCGACCTTGGTACCGGCTAATGCGCGGCTACAGCTTGAAGCGTGTCGCCAGCTCGCGCATGTTGTCGGACATGCCGGTGAGGCTGTTCGCCGAATCGGTGATGTTCTCCATCGCGGCACGCTGCTCGCCTGCTGCCGACGCGACGGCCTGCGCAGCGCCGGCGGTACCGCTGGAGAGGCGCTCCATCTCCTGCAGCGAAGCCGAGATCTGCTCGGCGCTGGCCGACATCTGCTCGGCCGCGGCAGAGGCTTCCTCGACCTGTCCGACGACGCTGCGCGTCGCCTCCAGAATGCGTGCGAACGCTTCGCCCGTCTCGCGAATGCTCGACACGCCCTCAGCGACCTCGCGCTCGCCTTGATGCATCGACTGCACCGTGTCCTCGATGTCGCCGCGAATCGACTCGATCAGCTCGGCGACCTGTCCCGAGGACGTGCCGGCCCGCACCGCGAGCTTGCGGATCTCCTCGGCGACGACCGCGAAGCCCTTGCCGTGCTCGCCCGCCCGCGCCGCTTCGATTGAAGCGTTGAGCGCGAGCAGATTCGTCTGCTTGGAGATATCGCTGATTGCGCCGGCGATGTCGCCAATCTGCTGCGAGCGTTCGCCGAGCTGGCGGACGACGCCGCTCAGCGTGCCGACCGTCTCGCTTACCGCGGTCATCTGACCGCTCGAACGCTGGATCAGCGTGTTGCCGTTCTCTGCTTCCTGCAGCGTCACAGTAGAGGACTCGAAGGCCGCAGAGGAAGTGGTGGCAATGCGCTGTATACCGCCTGCCATTTCCTCCATCGCTCGCGACGTCTCCTCCAGGCTGGTCGCCTGGGTCTGATTGTTGCCCGCGACCTCGGAGATCGAGGCGGAGGTCTGATTGACCGCTTCCTTCGTCTCGACGATCGTATGGTTCAGGTTGCCTGCCGCGGCGGCCAGCGCATTGGCGCTGAGCGTCTGGTTGCCTGCCAGCTCGCGCAGGTTGTCGATGAGATGGTTAAAGGATTGGGCCAGCTTCCCGGTCTCGTCGCGATTTTTGACCTTGATCGGCTCGCCGGTCAGATCGCCCTCGGCGATGCGCTCGGCCCGCTGCGCCATGCGCATGACCGGCCGCGAGATATGGAAGGCGAACAGCAGCAGCCCCACGATTCCGACAGCCAGGCAGATGCCGAGCGTGAGCAGCATCGCTTCGAGTATATTGCGCTGACCGCCCTTGAAGTCCTGCAGGTAAGAGCCGGCCGCGATGATCCAGCCCCATTCCGGATAGAGCTCGGCATAGGTAACCTTGGTCGCGAGCTCGTCCGTGCCCGGCAGCGCAAAGTCATAATTGACGAATCCGCCGCCTTGCTGCGCGGCCTCGACCATATTGCGTATGTAATAGTCGCCCTTGCTTTGCTCGTCCCACAGACTGTCGCCCTCGCGCGTCGGATGGCCGAGCAGTACGCCTTGTGCGTCCAGTACGAAGAAGTAGCCGTGCTCGCCCATGTCGAAGCGGTCGGTAATCGGACGCGTGCCGTCTTCCCCGCGTTCGCCGAGCAGCTTGACGCGCAAGGTCTCCTGCGCCTCCTCCAGCGGCATCGAGCCGTTTTGCACCATTTCGTCCAGCGCATAAAGCGTTGTGCCGGCAAGACGGACGTTATTGCGCAGGCTGTCCTTGACCAGCTCGGTCGATTCATGGTCGGCGACCTCGTAGGTGACGATGCCAAGCGAGACAAGCGGAATAATGAGCAGTAAAAAACAGACAAGCAGCAGCTTGACGCGAATTGGTAATTTTAACATGGCATTCACACCTCTCGACGTAAATTCGGGGATAAAAACGGATGAATTTACCTATAATCAGACTAATACTTTCGGACTATAAAATCAAAATTATGCGCTTGGTTTTGCGTGCTTTTGCCCTTATTTGTGTCCAAGCTGTGAACAAACGCAATGCGTGATTTCTGGAACTTTCGCCGTGTATGTCTCGTTATGTATAATAAGAATTTGTAAATCATGAAGAGAAGAGGTGTCCGTCCACAATGACACGCCGTTTTCCCCGTCTCGCAGTCTTGCTGGGGACGGTGCTTCCGCTGCTGGTATTGCCGCTGGTGACGCTGGGCATGACCGAGGTGGTGCATCGCGCCAGCTTCAGCGGATTTTTTATATGGCTGTATCAGCATCCGGGCGAATGGCTGGCCGGATACCTGCTGCTGCTCGGCCTGCTGCTTGCTTTGACCTTGCTGCTCCGACGCGTGTACTGGGCGTTCGCGGTGCTGAATCTGCTGGCGGTGACGGTCGCTTCGATCAGCCGCATCAAGCTGAAATACCGCGGTGAGCCGCTGCTGCCCTGGGATCTGAAGCTGGGAGGCGAGGCCGCCGACGTCGCATCGTTTTTTTCCTGGCAGGGACTATTGCTGACGCTGCTCCCCGTGGCGATCGCTGCCGCGCTCGGCTACGTGCTGGCGCGCCGCATGCCGGCGCTGACGCTGGACCGATGGACGCGTCTCGCCTTGTCCGCGGCAGGGGTCGTGCTGCTGATGACGCTGTTCGGAGGCTCGATGAAGGCGAAGGCCGTCTTCGACCTGGAGATGATCACCTGGGATCAGGGGATGAATTACAATCAGAACGGGATGATGATCGGCCTGCTGCTCAATGCGCAGCGAATGGAGGTCGTCGAGCCCGACGGTTACGACGAGCAGGCGGTGGCGGCGGTGACGGATCTCCTGACCGGCGCTTTGGCGCCCGTCAAGGCCGGAGCAGGCTCACCAGTCGGCGGGGGGGAGCCGGGGGAGGGGGCTTCCGGCGACAAGCCTAACCTGATCATGATTATGAGCGAGGCTTTCTGGGATCCGACACGGATGGACGCCGTCTCCTTCAGCCGCGATCCGCTGCCTCATTTTCGCGAGCTCGCGGCGCAGGGGATATCGGGCACGATGCTCGCGCCGGTGTACGGCGGCGGGACGGTCAATACGGAATTCGAGGTGCTGACTGGCTATTCCACGCAGTTTCTGCCGTCCGGCTCGATCGCATATGCCAATTATGTGCGTACGCCGCAGCAGTCGCTGGCTTCGGCCCTGCGCGTGCAGGGCTACGAAGCGACGGCGGTACACAGCTACCACAATTGGTTTTATCGGCGCAACGAGGTGTACAAGCTGTTAGGCTTCGACCGTTTCGTGAGCGGCGAGTTTTTCAATGAGCCGGTGAAGCGGAGCGGCTATATTTCCGATGACGAGCTGACCGCGCGTATTATCCGCGAGGTGAGGCGCTCGGAAGGGCCGGACTTCGTATATGCTGTATCGATGCAGAATCACGGACCCTACTACCCCGGCAAGAACGAGGAAGACACGATTCGCGTGCAAGGGCTGGGCGAATCGTCGACCGGCATTCTGGAGACGTATGCGCAGTCGCTCTCCGAAGCGGATGCGGCGCTCGGCCGACTGGTACGGCACTTTGAGGAGAGCGGCGAGCCGACCGTGATCGTTTTTTTCGGCGACCATCTGCCGATGCTCGGCGCCGATTACCAGGTGTATCGCGAGGCGGGCTATTATCAGGACGGGACGTCAGCGGACGCGTACATGCGGATGTACGGTGTGCCGTTCCTGATCTGGGATAATATGGACTCGGCGGAGGCAGCGGAGGCAAGGGACGACGGGCAGATAGTCGGCGCCCCGCAGCTCGGTCAGCTGGCTCTGCGCCAGGCGGGTCGGCAGGGCGGCACGATGCAAGAGCTGCTGGACGCCATGTACGCGGATGGCCAGACCTATGTGCCACGGGCCGATCTGCGCGAGGCATTGGGCATCGACGAGAGCTGGATGGAGCGCTACCGGTTGCTGCAGTATGATCGTTTGTTCGGCTCAGGCTACAGCTACGGGGGCGTCGCTCCGACAGCCAATGCGGACTATCAGATGGGCGCCGGACCGATCCGGATCACACGCGTCGAAGTCGGCGCAGCGGCTGCGATGCAGTCCGACGAAAGCGAGGATGCCGCAGCAAACGAAGCCGGGGAGGCGCTGCGCATCATCGGCACGAATCTGCCGGCGAGCGGGCGCGTCTACGTCGATGGCGAGCCGGTCCGGTCCGCCTTCGTCAGCGAGCACGAGCTGCAGATCGCCTGGCCGCGTGCGGAGGGCGAGGGCGCCAAGATCCAGGTGCGGCTGCTGGATTCGCTCGATCGCGTCGTGGCCGAGTCGAATGTCGGGCAGCTGCCGTAAGGCATAACGCCTGGCGCCGTCCTTCGGCGCTACCGCAAGCTATGTTCCAAGAAAGGCAGACAAGCATAGGCCCGGGCATGCTCTTCCCTTATCTACACTTTGAAAAAAGTTTCCCGCAGCTGTCGGATTTTGTCCGTCAGCTGCGTTAATATATTAGGACGCCCGTCCTCCATCCTGTAAGCGCTTCCTGATACGTGGTGTTCCGAATCCTATCACTTGGGAAAGGTGCTGATGTACGTGACCAAAAGACAATCGCACAAGCTCGCCGCGCTCTGCCTCTGTATTATGCTGCTGGCGGCCTACCCGGCCGGGCGCTCCGCGCAAGCGGCGGCGGAGAGTGGAGCGTTGACCACGCCCCCGCCGGCTGAAGCCGTGCTGTTCTCGACCTTCGACCCGTCCTTCGATTATCTGGACGACGGCGGCGCCATGATCGCCCAGAGCAGCGCGGGGAAGGCGCTCATCTCCGGCGATTCGAGCGCCAAGGACACGGTAGACACGATTGCGGTGCGGCTCTATGTTGAGCGCTGGACCGGCTCGGCGTGGGTGAACTACACCAACAAGCCGGCCAAGACGCAGAGCAATGATACTTATGTCTATGACTCGCATATTGTGTCGGTCACTGGCGGCTATTACTATCGGGTACGCTCGGTGCATTGGACGATCGAGGGCGGCGTGCAGGAGCAAGGCGTGCGCTATACGTCCAGCGTACTGATCAACTGAACGAACAAATCAGGAAGTTCGAAGATTAGAAGCGCGCAGGCCGCGAACATCTCTTTTCTGTGACCACAAAGCCCCCTCGTCACTCGCGTGTCTGCGGGCGACGAGGGGGCTTTGTGGAATAATTGCCGTCCGAGTGCTTTATTCGCCGACGGCAGCCAGCGACGCGGCCGTCTCGAGCAGCTCGGACTCGGTAAGATCGCCGCGCAGGGCGTACAGCACGCCTTCCTCTACGGCCAGCCATTGCAGCTCGCTGCCGCCGGAGGTGTAGGCGATGTAGACCCCCTCGGCCATTCCGATCTCGATATGTTTCAGCTTGCCCGATTCGTTGTTCAGCGTCTTTTGCCACCCGCTGCCGGATTCGAGCATGCGGCGCTGCGTGAAGGTGAGCAGTTCACCGTCGCCCGCGTCTCGCCGATACTCCACCCGCAACGTGCGGTACACGCCGTCCGCATCGGGGTAAGCCCGCACGCGCTGCACCGCGTAGCTCTCAGGCAGACGCCGAGGTGCGCGCACCTCGAACGGCACGATCGCGCCTGCGTCCTTCAGCGTGGTGAGCTGCGGCATCGCCGGCACGCCCCCTTCTTCGGCTGTCGGCTGCTGCCACGAGTGCCCCGCATCTGGCGGCGGCACGGTCGGTGCGCCGCCTGCATCCGGAGGAGGCGCAGTCTTGGCGCCATCTGTCTCCGGTGCGGCCTCCGTGCCGAACAGCGCCTGGACGAGGCCCTGCTGGGCGTCGCGGACGATGCTGACAAGTCCGCGCCAGGCGTAGGTCGGGTCCGGCGTGAAGGTCGCCACGCTGACGAGCAGCGACATGACGGCGATGGCGAGACTGAGCCTCGCGAGCCGCATCGCGCGCGCGCGCCTTGAGCGCCCTCTCAGGCGGCCCTGCATGCGCTGCCAGGCTTCGTCGCCGTCCGGCGGGCGGATGCCGCCAACCATGTGCCGCACCGCTTCTTCGGCGAAGGCATCGTTCCTCTCGCCCGCATTCGGCGTGTTTTCATTCGTGTGGGTGAGTCTATGATCAGACGTCGGCTTCAACGTGAATCCCCCCATTTCCGCACAAACAGCTCGGCAAGCCGTGCTTTGGCGCGCTCCAGACGCTTGCCCGAAGCGGATTCCCGAATATGCAGCAGGCTCGCAATTTCGCGAATCGAAAGCCCCTCCATATAACGCAGGTACAGGGCGACGCGGTGCTCGTGCTTGAGCTCCTGCAACGCCTCCACTAAGCGTTCGTTACGGATCATTTGCTCGACGACCTCCTCGACGGAGGTCGCCGGCAATGCCAGTGATGGTTTCTCTTCATTATCTATAACGGAGTCGGGATCCAAAATCGGACGGTATTTTTTATTTTTTCGCATCAAATCGATCGCCGCGTTGCGCGCCACCTGCTTCAGCCAGGCTTTGATGTGCGTGTCGTGCTTCATCGCCGGGCCGCGCTGCATGGCCTTGATAAAGGCTTCCTGGACCGCATCCTCAGCCAGCGCGTGGTCGCCGAGCAGAAAGACCAGGCCCGGATATACGAGCTTCCGAAAAGCAAAAAATAGACGCCGCTGGGTCGCTTCGTCCAAGTGGCGGATATTGCTGCGGAATAATCCGAATAACGGATCGGACAAGATGTGACCCTCCCCCCGGTTGACGGACTGCGCGCGAGCAAAGGCTCCGGCGCGCGCCCCATACTTGTCTAGCTTTCTTGTCTCTCTGTCGTAACGTTCATTATATAGCAATTGCAGGACTTGTTCCATAATCAGGGGCAGTGTGAGTTCGATCAAGCACGTGAGGATCTATGTGCACTGAGGCCCTTTGAGGTCCGCCAAACGATTTGCAAAAAAAAATGTCAAAAAAACACGCCTAGCTGCGTTTATTATGTATAGAGTGTTCGAGTCGAGACGATATTCGGGGTAATGGAGGGTGCAACGGGATGACTTTGACGCGAAAAATCGAAGTGCTGCGAGAGTACGAGAAGGATTGCTACCGCATCTGTTATTTTTTGCTGGAATGCGAGCGTCGAGCAGAGGATGCGGCAAAGGATGCGCTCTATCAGCTGTGCTGCGATGCTTCCTTTTTCGTGCAGCCCCCAGCCGCTCAGAAGAAGCGGGTACGGCGCACGGCCGTCGAGCATGCCTTGGCGCTCGGCGACTTCGTTGCGACAGCGCAAGCATAGAATTTGAAAAGGTGAAGCGTTGCGAAATTTCAAGAAGAAATCTTTCATCGAATTCTCACAATTGCGGTCAATTCCGCGCGAATCGCTGGCGCTGACTGTCAGAGGTACATAATGGGAAGAAAGCGCGTGCTATAGTGATAGCAGGTGCACCTCACTACGCAAACACAGGAGGACCATTATGAACAAACAAGCAGTACCGACAATCGCCCGTCGTGCCCGCAGGACCGCGTTAGCGGTGGGGCTCGGTCTGACACTGACGCTGGGAGGCGGCGCTGCGGCGCTGGCGGCCCCGGCTCAGGCGTCAGCAGCAACCGGTCAAAGCGCCTCGGCTGATGCCATCATCGCCACTGGCAAGCAATACCTCGGCACACGCTATCAGTTCGGCGCAGAGGCGGGCATCACGAGCGCCTTTGACTGCTCTTCCTTCACACAGTACATCTACGGCCGTCATGGCGTGGAGCTGCCACGCTCCTCGCGTCAGCAGGCCAGCGCAGGCACGGCGATTGCGCGCAGTCAACTGCGTGCAGGGGACCTCGTCTTCTCCGATACGAATCGCGACGGCGTCATCAATCACGTGTCCGTCTACATCGGCAACGATCAATTGCTGCACACCTACCGCGTCGGCATCGGCGTGACAGTCTCCGACTTCTCGGGCAGCACTTGGGACGAGACGTACGTGACGGCCAGACGGGTGTTGTCCGATTCTGCGCTGGAGGCGCAGCAGGTTGAGGATGAATCTGAGGCAGATCAGACGACAGCGTCGGATCAGAGCGAGCAGACCGGAAGCGAGGAGCTGAGCAATGTGCCGTCAGGGACAGATTGGTCTGGTCGGGAGCAGTGGACGTCGGACAATCGTGTGACGAACGTGAAGCCCGAGCGAAATCGGAACAGCTGGCGGACTGGCGGGCCTTCTGCGTGGCGGTGAGCGTGATTCGGGACGCCTTATGCGGTTATCGGACACAAAAAGGCATGTAACGGGAATTTAGAAAGAGATGGACCACAGCTAGAAAGACATGAAAACCGGCGGTTGCGTAAACCGCCGGTTTTTTGGGTTGTTTATCTGTCCGGCACTTGTCGGCTCGAAGCGAGTTACGCCGCAGGAGTCGGCTCGACCGTTTCGCTTTGCCAATTAAGCAATCGGAATATCATCGTCAGCGCCTCGGCGCGTGTGGCAATGTCCTCGGGAGCGAAACGATTGCCTCCCTTGCCCTGAATCAATCCGGCCTTGACGGCGGCCGAGATCTCCTTGTGCGCCCATGCGGGAATCTGCCCGGCATCAACGAAGTCCGGCGCAGCATCTTCAAGCGTCAGTTCGGCGGCGCGGGCGATGATGACGGCGAGTTGAACCCGCGTCAACTGTCCGTCGGAGCGGAACGTATTGTCTGCGAAGCCGCCGAGCAGCCCGGCAGCGGAGACGCGTCCGACATGCGCTTGGGCCCAGGTCGGAATGTTGCCGGCGTCTTCGAAGTCGGGAACGTCCGCGTTGCCGTTCAGCCCCAGCGCACGGCTGATCATGACGGCAAATTCGCCACGTGTCACTTGCGCGTTCGGACGGAAGCTGCCGTCGCTGTAACCATTGACGATGCCTAGCTGCACGCCGCGCTGAATTGCAGATTTGGCCCAATGCTGTTCGATATCTGAGAATTGAACGTCGAATCCTTGCGGTTGTTCAGTCGAGGAATCGTCCTGGCCGCTATCCTCGGTTTGTCCATTGCCCTCTTCAGTTACGCCGTCCTCCTTCGGATCATTCGAACCGTTGTTATATTCTTCGATGACACCGGAATCAGGAGTTCCGCCGCTGTTGCCGCCCGGGGCCTCTCCGCCTGTTACGCGGGTGGCAGAGGCTTCATTGAAGAGGAACTGCACGTTATACGACTCATGGTAGCTAAAGTTGTCCTCATCCCAATCAATTTTTACCCATCCCGGAATTTTCTGCGAGAGATCGGATAAGTTAAAGCTGACGACTCGCGTGTTGTTCGCTTTATCCCGGCTTGTGACGGAGCCGCTGCTTCCGCCCAGCTTTAGTCCGGTGATCTCGGCGCTGCGAAGCACAGTGAACGATACTTTTTTGGAGCTGCCATTGACCACGACCAGCGCAGTAGTTACAACGTAATCCTGCATCATCGAAGTCGATTCCGTGCCGTCCTTGAGTATCCGGAAGTCCATTTCATAGGTTCCGTTTGCCGGATACTTGGGCTCGCTAGGATTCTCTGTACCCGGATTTTCTGTACCCGGATTTTCTGTATTTTCTTCGCCCGAGTCCTCTGTAATGATCGCTGCTTCAAAGGCGTTAAGCGCTTCTTGCAGATTGGTCTTGGCCTGTTGGCTAGCTGAGGCCGTGCTCGGGTTTTGCGTGGCTTCTGTTCCGGCCGTCGCGATGGCCGATTGCAGCGCGGTTACAGCTTCAGCGGGATATTGTCCCGGTTCCGTGCCAATCGTGGCACCGCGCAGCAGGGCGGACGCGCTCTGAAGGAGTCCGTACAATTCGCCGTTATCGACATTGTTAAAGTTCAGACGGATATTATGCGTCCGGTCGTAATTTTGCGCAGGAACGACGGTCCGGACCTGGGCCTCGATCAGCGTGTCCAGCGTATCCGCATTCTCCACTTCGAACATGACGAGGCGGGTATCCGATTCGCTGTTCTCGGCTATTACGATCGTATCCGTGTAGACGCCATATTTCGCAACTTTGAATTCCGGCACGCTACTGCTGCCCGTTAGTGTGACGAAGACATATACTCTGTCTGCTGTTTCGACGAGATAGGCCGGCTTGTCGAAGTAGTTCTCCATGGAGGAGAAGCTGTCATTCTTTGCATGCACTGCCGAGAAATAGAGCGGCTTCGATCCGATTTCCGGACGGTCATGCAACAGCTTAAGCAATGCTTCCATCGCCGCGTAGATTTCTGTGCGCGGTGCGGCAAGCTGACCGGCCGTTTCCTCACCGTTCTCGATTGCGTTCAGCAGTGCGGACCGTTTGTCGGCGCTCATCGAATCGGAAGAGGCGCTGTAGATCTGCTTGGCGATATCGAGCAAGTTGCTTAACTCGTTCAATTGTGTTTTGTTGAAGCTGATGTAGACCGTTTTTTGCTCCTCGAGCGGCAAGCTTGCCGGATAACGTACGACGGTCAAGCCTTGCCAGACCTGAGCGTCCTGAAGCGTGTTCAGGTTGCCTGTCCGCACTGGAATCTGATACACCTTGTCATCATATGTGCTGCTCGATACGAGCGGGCGGACGGTACTTATAAAGCTCGGCTCGCCACTCTGCTTGACGGTAAAGGTGCCGGTCGTGGCCGGGTTGGAGCTGCGCAAATCCGTAGCAGTCAGCTCGTGATCGGTAATTGTAATATTGGCGTAGCCTTCATAGTAGGGATGACCGGCCTGCTCCAGGAGCGTGGCCGTGTCGCCAATCTCGTCGGCATATACGGATAGTGAGGCGGTCGGACCTACGGAATCGAGTGCTAGAATCTCGACCTCCGAAGCCAAGAATTGTTGCCTGGCAAGTTGCTCCCAATTGTAGGAATAGTACTCTTCCCTGAAAACTTCGGAAATCTGCTCGTCTGATGCGTCCGGGTCGTTCAGAACACCCTTGACTACGTCAATGCTGGCGGAAACGAGTGTGATCGGCCCGGTGAGGTTGGAGGTGTTGATCGGATACTCTTTATTGGAGATAGGGACCAACTGGGGACGGCCCGGCGCGCCGCTCTCCGCCGTACCGCTGTCCTCGCCGGTAAGGACGAAGGCTTCGGCTTTTTCGAGCCACGCCTCGAGGCTTGCGCGCTCATCCTGGACCGGAACCATCAATTGCAGTTGGGCGTTATACCAGTTGTCATAAACAAATGGTAACTGATAGACGTTTTCCTCGTCAAAAATATGCATCAGGATATCTTGTGTGTCCCAGACATCCTCAATTTCAAAGCTGATTGTCACGTTTTCCGGATTTTCCGATTCCCGTTCCTCGGCGGGGGTGTAGCCCTCTATTCCGAGCGGTGTAACCTCGCCATCTACAGTCTTGATGACCGCTTTGGCAGAACCGGGGTTACGCAGGCCGAAGTAAGCAAAGGTATTATAATTAAATTTCTTTACTTCATGCTCGAAGATCGCTTTGCCGTCCTGGATGATGAGCTTGCCGGAATCGGCAATGACGAAGCTCTGTGCAACTGAGTCGTCGGAAGTTAAATCTTTCAAATAACGAAACGGTACGTCATATACGCCGTCCGGCAACTGCTCCAGCGAGTTGTTGGCGGCAGAGGCCACTCCGATATGTAGGCTGGACAATAGAAGTGCGCAGGCGACCAGCGTGGAAAAAATGCGTTTAAGAGATGTCTTCAATGCGATAAGCTCCTTGTTCTAGTTTTTGGATGAAGTGAAGCGGCGGTGAGCAGTCTGCCAAGCAGACTGCTCACCGGAGAAGAAACCTACAGCCACACGAGGTCGAGATTGTACCACGTATCGTGGAACGGTGCGACCACGACGTGCAGGGAGACAGGAATGTCCGAGGCCGTCGAGCCCGGGAATGTGAATGTTGTCAGTCCGGAACCGGAGTCGTACGATCCCGTATACGTCACACCGCCGACTGTCAATTCAGGAAAGTAGTTGCCGGAGAGCGTGATCGTGACGTTGCCGCCCGTCACATCTGCAGGGCCATCAATGAAGGCGCTGGAATGCGAATGGTAGGTGCCACCGTAATGGAATTCGTAATCGGCAGGAGCCGCGAAGGCGGAAGCGGCCATCGCGAGCAGCAGCACAGACAGCATCATCAGCATCGTGAAAGATTTTTTCATCATTTTCGTCATGTTTCGAACACTCCTTTTTAACGAATGGATAAGGTATCACAGAACCGATAAAACGCCCTATTAAGATAATGATAATCATTATCAATTAGGAGATAAAAATTTTTTTGAGCGCACGCATGCACCGGCCTACATCCGCGCCTCGTTATCTGTGGACAGTGGAACGTGTACATCGTCCTCTGCACCTAACATCGTACACTGTGATTGTGAACAGCGTATGAACGTAACATTACAAAATGCGAGACGGTCAACTGTAATCTAATGTTCATACGCAGTTCATGAAAGCCGTGTACATTATAAAGGGTCGTTTATTGAGAATTATAATCATTTGTAACAATTTTGAGGAGGGACTAGATTGATAGCAATGAATATGCGCGGACTGCGGGCGATGCCGATCGGCATACTCTTGTGCGCAGCGCTGATCTGTGTCGGTCTGTTGGTAGGGGGGAGCAGAGCGTCGGCTACAGGAGCCGACCTCGAGAATGGTGAATATACGATCGACTATCTGATTATGAAAAAAGAACGCGACGAACAATCGGTCATGCAGGACTACGTCCTGACGCCGGCGACGCTGACGGTGACGGATGAAGGCATGCGCGTCGCGTTTACACTGAAGCAAAGTGCGGAAATCACCGGTTTGCAATTTGAAGGGGAGGATGTGGCACTGGAGAGCGAGGACAAAGCGGCTAATACGCGCGTCATTTCTTTCCCGGTGGACGATCTGTCCGAAGTCCTGGACGGCTGGGTCAAAATCGAATGGGCGGCCTTTAATTATTTTAACGAATATGACATTCGCATTCGCCTCGACTCGGCTAGTCTGTCGCCAATTAACGAGTCGTCTGAACCGTCGGAAGAACAGGAACCTGCTGATCCGGCACCGCAGGAAGAGACGGATGCGAGCGAGATTCGCTTCTCCGATACAGACGGCCACTGGGCCGATGAGGCGATTCGCAGCGGCGTAGAGCGTGGTATCGCGGCAGGCTATGCCGACGGCACGTTTCGCCCCGATGGCGAGATCACGCGCGGCGAATTCGCAGTCATGCTGAGCCGCGCGCTGGAGCTGCCGGAGTTGGCTGCGTCCCCGGCCTTCGACGATGCGGATGATATCGCCGCCTGGGCGCTGCCTCATATCGCCAGCGCCCAGGCGGCTGGTCTGATGGGCGGCTACACGGATCACACGTTCCGTGCCAGTCGGTCGATCAGCCGGGCGGAGCTGGCAGTCATCGTAGCGCGAGCGGCCGAGCTTGATACAGCCGCAGACGCGGAGCTCGGCTATGTCGATGCAGCGTCTATCCCGGTCTGGGCGCTGCCGTCTATCGCGGCTGTTGCGGACGCTGGATTGCTCAAGGGCAAATCAGGCAATCGCTTTGACGCAGCTGCGCTGGCGACGCGCGCAGAGGTGCTGGCGCTGATGCTGCGGTTGCAATTGTAATCGGACGTTCACACGGTGTTCACAAGCGTGGACTACAATTTAGGCAGGCAGGGCGCGATATCGCACCCGTCTGCTGCAATCAGGAGGCAGCGATTCATGAACAGGTGCATCACAAGGAGCGCCGGCTTGCTGGCGGCCGTCGCTCTGGTCGGGATCCTTGTCGGATGCAGCGCCGGCGCCGCTGGTCCGGAGGCGCCGGCGGGAGGCATCGTCATTGAGGATTTTGCGGGCCGCAAGCTTACATTTGCGCAGCCGCCGCAGCGGATCGCGGCGCTCGGCAACGGCGAGGTCGACATCATCTACGCGCTGGGCGGCACGCTCGTCGGACGTCCGGAGGTGGAAGGCGTGCCTCGGATTGAAGCGGCGCGCGAGGTGGCGACTGTCGGGTCCGTGCATACGGTCAATATGGAGAAGCTCGCAGCGGTACGTCCCGAGGTCGTGCTGGCGAATCATCCGATCAATGCCGCCGATGTCCCGCTGATTGACAATCTTGGAGCCGAAGTCATCCTGACGAGCGCCAATTCCCTCGACGATATCCGGCGTCAGATCGAGCTGTTCGGCCAATTGCTGGGACGCGAGTCACGCGCCGAGGAAGTTGTCGCCGAACTGGACGAGGCGCTGGCGGCGGTGGGGGCGGCTCCTGGCGAGGCGCAGCGGGCCCTGCTGGTCTATGGCGCGCCCGGCACCTATTTGGCCGCGTTGCCGAATTCACTGGCCGGCAATCTGCTCGAGCAGGCGGGCGGGCGCAATGTTGCAGCAGACTTTCCTCGGCTGCAAAGCTTCCCTCAGTACGCGCAGTTAGGCGCGGAGCGGGTGGTGGAGGCCGATCCGGATCTGATCTTGATCATGACGCATGGCGATTCGGAGGAGGTCGAGCGCGGCTTCGTGCGGGAAATGGAGAGCAATGCGGCTTGGAACGGGCTACGCGCTGTCAAGGAGGGCCGAATTCATGTGCTACCCAGGGCATTATTCGGCACGAATCCAGGCACCAAGGCAGCTGACGCGGTGCAATTGTTGGCGGAGCTACTGGGCGCATGAGCATGACCGTGAGCGTGCGCTCGCGCCGCAGATGGATACTGGGCATACTCGCGCTGCCGGCATTGGCCGCCGTGAGCGCCTATGGCATGGGCAGCGGCGCGGTCGCGGTCGCCCTGCCGGATATCTGGCAAGTGCTGCTCGGCCGGGGTGACGAGATCGACACCTCGATCGTGATGAACTTGCGACTGCCGCGGGTATTGCTTGGCCTGCTCGTGGGGGCCTGTCTGGCCGCATCCGGAGCGCTGTTGCAAGGCGTAATGCGCAATCCGCTCGCCGATCCGGGCATCATCGGGGTATCCGCCGGCGGCGGGCTGGCTGCAGTAATCGCGCTCGTATTGCTGCCGCAATTCGTGTACCTGCTACCGGCTTTTGCCTTTGCCGGGGCGCTGCTGGCTGCGCTCATCATTTACACGCTCGCTTGGGACCGCGGTAGCTCTCCGGTGAAGATCGTGCTTGCCGGTATTGCGGTCAATGCGCTGCTCGGCGCAGTGATGAACGGAATCATGGTGCTGCACAGCGATCGAGTGCAGAGTGTCATTCCGTGGTTGTCTGGCGCGCTCAGCGGCCGCAGCTGGCAGCATCTGTTGTTCCTGCTGCCGTACGCTGTCGTCGGTCTGATGCTGACGCCGCTGGCGGCGAGATCCGCCAATCTGCTGCAGCTTGGCGACCAGACCGCGCAAGCGCTCGGTCAGCGTGTCGAGCGTCATCGCTTCCTGATTCTCGGGCTGGCTTCGCTGCTGGCCGGGGCGGCGGTTAGCGTCGCGGGGCTCGTCGGCTTCGTCGGTCTGCTCGTTCCACATGCGATGCGGTTGCTGATCGGCGAGGATTACCGCTACCTGCTGCCTTTCTCAATCGCCGGCGGGGCAATGCTGATGGTGCTCGGGGACACGGTGGCGCGCAGTTGGTTCGATCCGATCGAGCTGCCGGCAGGTATATTGATGGCTTGCATCGGGGCGCCGGTTTTTCTCTTGCTGCTCAAGAAGCGCAAGTTGATTCGTTAATTACATACTCTAGGAGGCGTCTATTATGGTGATTGTCACGAATGTATCTCAGATTACGAAGGGCAGTGGGGAAAAGCTGATCGAGCGTTTCAACAAGGTCGGCAAGGTAGAAGGCATGCAAGGCTTCCTCGGACTCGAGGTCATGCTGACGGACAATGTGAAAGAATATGATGAAGTGACAGTCAGTACGCGCTGGGACAGCAAAGAAGACTTTCAAGCCTGGACGCGAAGCGAGGCATTCCGCGAATCGCATGCGCACCGCAACAAGCCGGATTATATCCTGGATAACAAAATTGTTTTTTACGACGTGAAGGTTGTACGCCAGCCGTCGTCGCAGGCTGAACGCCCCGAGTCCTTGCAGCAGCAAAGCGTGTAGACATCAGGCCAGATTGGAGGGGCTCCGGGAGATCCGCTTCCGGAGCCCTTCCGCTGTCCCAAGCTCGGTAAGCGGTATAATCCGGGTCCAAAAATAGGTTGACAAATAGGGATGACATGATAGATTATATATGAGAATAATTATCATTATCATTTTAGAATACATTAAAAAGAGGATGATGACACATATGCGCGGCTTTGCATTCTATCTTGCTGCAGCCATTCTGGTCATGGCACTGGCGCTGCCGGTGGCGAATATTCAGGCAGAGGGCGGCATTGCGGATGGTACATATGCGGTAGACTACCTGGTGCTGAAGGCAGAGAACGATTCCGTCTCAATGGCTAACGACTACTGGGAGAAGCCGGCAATGGTCGTAGTGGAAGGCGGTGCGGCGACCGTCCGGCTGACGATCAATCATAGCGCCTGGGTGACAGCGTTCAAGGTGCCTGGCGGCAGTGGTTTCTTGGATACACAGGTCATCGAGGCGAACGAAGCGGACGACACGCGGCTGGTGGAATTCAAGGTCGAGGATCTTACGCGTCCGCTTGAAGCCAAAATACACGTCACAGTGAGCGATATCGACTATGATCACGATTATACGATCCGAATGGCATTCGATACGGAAGAGCTGTCTGCGTCCGGACAGGTGCAGGCGGACGAGGAGATAGTCGGGGCGACCGACCAGCCGCACGAAGCGGCGAACCAAGCAGATCCTGAACCATCTGGCGAAGAGGCTGCTAGCGCGACAAACGGGCAAGCGGAGCCGCCGGCGGCCGATCGCGAGACGTCACAGGGACCGACTGCGGGCAGCGAGGAAGAACCGGCCAAGCAGACTGCAAGTGGCGACGGTGCAAGGGAGGACGCGCCTGCCGGGGACGGCGCCGACAACGCCGGCCGAGCAGACGCGCCGGCGCAAGACACGTCCAGTCAGCAACAACAGGAGCAGGAGGGGCAAGGAACCAGCGAAAACGACGGCACACCTCTGACGACCACGCCTTCGGATACAGCGGATACAGCGGATACAGCGGCTTCAATAGCGAAAGAAGCAGAAGTGGACTCAGCCGACGTAAATGCTTCGATCAAGTATGACCAGCCGTCGAATCATCTCGAAGAGGACGCATCGTCAGCAAGCAAGGATGCGACAGCACTGGCCGCCGAACAGACGGGAACGAATGGGGCTCAATCCGAAAGCGTGATGGCAGCAGCCGAACATCCGCTGTCAGGCGGAACAGACAGTAGCAATTCAGTCTGGTGGCCGTCGATCGGCGCGCTGTTCATCCTCCTGTGCGGCGTCTGGTACATCCTTCGTCGCAAGCGCCGGGTGCGTAAGGCATGAGGGTGGACGGAGGGGGCAGGATGGACCACCTGCGAAGGAGCGGTGCGCGGTTCGCACTATGGCTCGGGCTCGTGGTCATGCTGGGCGCATGCGGGGAGGGCCAAGGATCGCCTGCCCAGGCTCCCCATTCCGGAGATGTGCAGCAGACTGCCGCAACAGGAGCGGACCGAGGGAATCACGGGGCGGAGTCTGGCGAGGAGGATGAGGATGCAGCCCGGTTACCGCAACGGATTATCGCGACAACGGTAGCGATTACGCAGATTATGGACGCGCTGGAGATCGAGCTGGTCGGCATTCCGACCAGCGTGAAGACGTTGCCCGAGCGCTATGCTGGCATCACCGAAGTCGGCAATCCGATGAGTCCGGATATGGAGCTGGTCAAGTCGCTGAATTCGGATGAGGTGCTGTCGGTGACGACCTTGCAGTACGATCTGGAGCCGGTGTTCGAACGCGTCGGCATCGAAGCGCGCTTCCTCGACCTGACGAGCCTGGCGAAGATGCAGCAGGAGATTCGCACGCTTGGCGAACAGTATGGCAAGGCCGAAGCGGCTGAAGCAATCGCGGCGCAGTACGATGAGACCCTGGAGGATCTGCGCGGCGAGGTATCAGCCAAGCCGCAGCCGACGGTGCTGATTCTGCTCGGCGTCCCGGGCAGCTATCTTGTCGCGACGGAGCATTCCTACATCGGCGATCTGGTGAAGCTGCTGGGGGGCGTCAATGTCGTACAGGGCGAGACGGTGGAGTTTCTGGCATCCAATACGGAATATTTGCAGCAAGCCGACCCGGACGTCATTCTGCGCGCCGCGCATGGCATGCCCGCGGAGGTCGTCGAGATGTTCGACGAAGAATTCAAGACCAATGACATCTGGCAGCATTTCAAGGCGGTGCGCACAGGCCGCGTCTACGATCTGGAGGAGGCGCTGTTCGGGACGACAGGCAATCTGGCCGCCGACGAGGCGCTGAAGGCGCTCGTGCCGATGTTGTACGCCGACGCGCCATGAGCAGGACGAGCGGCGTATTTGCCGCATCCGCCCTGCTTCTCCTCGCGGTAGCGGTATATTCCGCCATGACCGGCAGCATCGAGCTCGGCTTCGGAGAGCTGGTGCAAGGCCTCATCCATGGCGGCAACGAGCAGGTCGAGGTCGTCAAGGACTTGCGGTTTCCCCGCATCTTCGTCGCGATGCTGGCCGGGGCGGCACTCGCCGTATCGGGCGCGCTTTTGCAGGCGGTGATGAAGAATCCGCTTGCCGAGCCTGGCATCATCGGTATTTCTTCGGGCGCCGGACTGGTGTCACTGCTTGTCGTCACCCTTTTCCCGATGTTGTATTTCTGGTCGCCGCTGTTCGCCGTGCTAGGCGGCGGGCTCGCCTGCTACATCGTCTATTCGCTGTCCTGGCGCTCGGGTCTGCAGCCGCTGCGGCTCATCCTCGTCGGCGTCGCCGTCAACGCGACGTTCACCGGCCTCGGGCAATCGTTCAACTATAGAGGCAGTTACGCGGTGACGAGCGTGAATCAGGCGATCTCCTCGATCTTCACGATGAAGACATGGGACGATGTGACGATTCTCGCCGTATTCGGCGGTCTTGGACTACTTCTCGCGCTGCCGCTCGGGGCGTGGTGCAACATGCTCGCATTTGGCGACGAGACCGCCCGCAGTCTCGGCCTGCGCATCCTGCATGTGCGACTCCTGCTGTCCGCGGTGGCGGTGCTCTTGGCGTCGGTGGCGACGGCGATCGGCGGCTTGATCTTGTTCGCCGGGCTGCTAGTGCCGCATATCGGGCGGCTGCTGCTCGGTCCGAGCTTCAGACTGCTCATTCCGTTCTCGGCGATCGGCGGCGCGCTGCTGATCCTGGCAGCGGATACGATCGGACGCACCGTGCTCGCTCCGGCGGAGGTGCCGGCTTCGATCATCATGACGGTCATCGGCGGTCCATTCCTCATCATGATGCTGAGGCGCGACGACCGGCGGCCGGATAAGCGGCGAGCCTAGGAGGTGAAGAACCGCGATGAAACAGCTGCTTATAGCCGATGACGATACGCATCACCGCGCGCTGCTCGGGCACTACATGGCCAAGGAGGGATTCCGCGTCGTGGAAGCCCCGGGCGGTCGCGAAGCGATGACGGCCTTGCGGGATCATGTCGTCGATCTGGCGATCCTCGACGTGATGATGCCGGGCATGGACGGGCTGAGCGTGTGCGAGCATATCCGCAAAAACTACGACATCCCGGTCATCCTGCTGACTGCGCGCGATCAACTTAGCGACAAGGAGCAGGGCTATCTGAGCGGGACGGACGACTATGTAACCAAGCCGTTTGAGCTGCCGGAACTGATGTTTCGCATCCGGGCGTTGTTTCGCCGCTATTCGCTTGCCTCCAGCGGCAAGATTCGGCTGGGCGAGCTCGTGATCGATCGCACCAATTACGAGGTCGCCGACGGCGACGAGCTCGTCTTTCCGCCGCTCAAGGAGTTCGAGCTGCTGGCCCAGCTCGCCGAGTACCCGGGCCGCGTATTTAGCCGCGAGGAGCTGATTCGATTGATTTGGGGCGCGGATTATCCCGGCGACGAGCGCACGGTCGATGTCCACATCAAGCGACTGCGGCAGCGTTTTGCCGACAGGCGCAGCTTTGTAATCCATACCGTGCGAGGCGTCGGGTACAAGCTGGAGACGAGTGCAGGATGAGATCGCTCTACTCGCGCGTTTTTGTCACTTCGCTCTACACCATCGCGATCAGCGGCTTTCTCGCCTTCTATTTGGCCAATCTGTATTATCATTGGGAGCTCAAGCCTTACAATGACGCCAAGCTGTCCCGCATGGCGCAGCAGATCGGCGGATTTATCGAGCGCTACCCCGAAGCGATGGGCGATTATTTGCAGCAGACCGCGATGCTGGGGTATCAACTATATGTGCGCGACTCGGCGGGCAACGACATGTATTTCGGCGAGGCGTTTCGGCGCTCGGACCTGTCTGAGGCGATCAAGCAAGCCGTGCTGGAGGGGGACGCCTACCACGGGGTGGCGGATTTTCCGAGCATGCCTTTTGTGATGGGTTATTTCGAGAATCGGCTTCGCAATACGGTCGGCCTGCCCGTTACGGCGGGCGCTGAGCGTTACGCTTTGTTTATCCGGCATGATGCGCACGTGCAGTTCGACGAATTGCGGCGTTTCTTTTTGCTGATGACCGCCTGTGCGGTGCTGCTTGGCCTTCCTTATTTGCTCATCAGCACGCGTTATCTCGTCCAGCCGATACAGCGGCTGCGCGAAGCTACGCAGCGCATTGCGGCGGGGCGTTACGACCTGCAGCTCCCTACGGGCAGGCGCGACGAGATCGGTCAGCTCGCCGTACATTTCGAGCAGATGAGTCGTCAGCTGGAGCGCTCGGATCGGGGGAAGCGCGAGTTCGTGGCGAACGTGTCGCATGAGATTCAGACGCCGCTGTCTGCGATCCAGGGCTACGCCGAGGCGTTGCTCGAACCGGAGCTGGACGAGCCGACCCGTGTCCAATACGCCGCCGTCATCGGACACGAGTCGCGTCACCTCGCGGCGCTCAGCCGCCAATTGCTGCTGCTGTCCCAGCTCGAACAGGAGGGACAGACCGTGACGCGTCGGTCTGCGGCGCTGCGCCCGCAGCTCCGGCAGGCGCTGCGACAGCTGGAGTGGCAGCTGCGGGCCAAGGAGCTCGGCGTGCGGCTGCGCGTCCCGCAGGAATTCATGCTGGATGGCGATCCGGTGCTGCTCCTGCAGGTGTGGACGAACCTGCTCTCGAATGCGGTCAAGCATGTGCCGTCCGGACGTTCGATCACAATCGAGGCGTTGCGCGGCGCCGAGGGGGTGACAGTCACCATCGCAGATACGGGCGATGGTATCCCGGATGAAGAATTGCCTTACCTGTTTGATCGTTTTTATCGCGGTGACAAGGCGCGGCAGCGCGATACCGGGAGCACCGGGCTCGGGCTGGCCATCGTGCACAAGATTGTTCATCTGCACGGCGGGGCGATCAGGGTGGAGAGCCGGGTGGGGGAAGGGACGACGTTCATCGTCGATCTGCCTGGAGCAGGGGAGGATGCAGGCGGTGCTTGAGCAAACGATAGAAGGGCCGGTCGCCCGCCGCAGGCGGGCGCCTTGCTGCCCCGAAGGCTCAGGCCTGCGCTTTGAAGTGGACGACGGCGCTGTAGAGCATGCGTCCGGAGTCGGCGACGGGGGTGACCTGGTGGCTGACGGATGCGACGCGCAGCATTAGCGCCTGATTGTTTTCGATCTGCGCATCGATCTGGCGCTCGAGCGTCTTCATGTCGTAGGCCTCGAACAATTCAATCTTGTCGTGGATGCGACTGAGCGATAATTCCATGGCACAAGGACTCTCCTTACTTTAATAGGCTTGTCGCTCTATATTATACACGAGCCCGGCCCTTGGCGCAGTCTGCGCCAAGGGCCGGGCCGGATGCGTCCTATTGCTTGTCGGGCGAGCCGAAGGTGAACGCCTTGTCCCAGTGCGACCCGCCATCCGCGGACGTCATCATCACGGAGGGCTCGCTATGGTCGGTCGTGATCCACCAGACATGCTGCGCGTCGGCCGCTGCGAGATGCTGCTCGCCGTAGCCCGGGTATTCGGCATCCAGATTGGTCCAGGTGTTACCGCCGTCGGTCGTCTTGCCGAGCGTGTTGGCCTGATCGCAGGCGAGGCATTGCCCGCCCATGAAGGCGACCTCTTCGCTCGCGACGTAGAGCGCGCCCGGACCGTTGCCGGCATTGGCGGGCACGTCAGGCTCTTCGCCGATCGCATACCCCGGCGCGGGACCGGAGCCCGCTCCCGAATTGGCGAGCACCGGGATCCAGGTAGCGCCGCCGTCTGTCGTATGGAAGAGGGAATAGGACGTCTGCGACATGCCGCTGCCGCCGATCAGCTCGACCCAGGCATCCTGTTCGCCGGCGGAGCGGATGATCGCGCCGCCGAGCTGCGGGCTCTCGAATTGGCCCTGCTTGACCGAGCGCCAGCTCTGTCCGCCATCCGTCGTCCGCATGATGTCGAACTGCCCGTTCGCGGCGGTCACCGCCCAGCCATTGTCGCGATCGTGGAAGTACGGCTCCCCGGCCGTACCGTCCGGCACGCGCAGACGCTTCCACGTCCGGCCGCCGTCGCGCGTCTGCACGCTGCCGCTGTAAGCCTCCTGCTCGCTCACGAAGTGCAGGAATTTGCCCTCGGGGACCTCGCCGATCTCCATCCACGTGTGGCCGCCGTCGGTCGAGCCGAGCAAGGTTCGAGCCGCTTCATCCTGCGCGGCTTCGAGGGTCGCCCAGACACGCTGATCGTCAAGGGCAAAAATCTGGCGGACGATATCATCGCCCTCGTAGACGGTCGTCCACTTGCGACCGCCATCCTCGGTGCGCGCGATCCAGCCCTCGCCGCCGACCCAGCCGGTCTCATCGTCGGCGAGCCGGAGTGCGGTGACGGCGCCGCCGAGCGGTCCCGCTGCGCCGCCGGAGTCGGCCGAGTCGGTCGGACTGCCGCCATTCGATGGAGATTGCGCGCCGTCTCCGGCATCGCCGGCCTCGTTGTCGCTCGGCGTGGACGGACTGCCGCTCGCGGCGTTATCCGCTTCCTGGTCGGCGTCGGTCTCGCCGATTCCGTCGCCGCTGTCGTCGGTGCCGCCGTTTGCGCCGTTGTTCGCTTCGCTGGGCGCGCCGCCGCTGCCGTTGCCGCCTGAGGCGGCCTGGTCGCCTTGGGCGCCGCAGCCCGCGGCGACTGCCAGCAGCAGGGCGAAGAGGAGGACGAGCGTCCAGTTCCGATTGCGATGACGTCGTAAGGCTTGCTTTCCACTGTAATCCATGCTGCCCACTTCCTTTCCTTGCCTAAATAGACGAGACGACCCGGCTCAGAGTTGCCGGGGCGGCGCTGCAAGGCGCCGCCGTCTTGTGCACGCAGGCGCCGTGCCACATGGCGAAGCACAGCACCGTCCACAGCTTGCGCGCATGATCGGCGTCGCCGTCGCGGTGCTCGCGCAGCAGCCGCTCGACCTGCGGCAGCCGGATATAGCCGCCGATGCGGCCCGCTTCGATGCGCCCGAGCAGCTCGCCGGGCGGAAGCTCCGCGAGCCAGCGCCGCAGCGGTACGGGGAAGCCCAGCTTGGGCCGCATCCGCACCTCCTCCGGCACGAGGCCGGCGAGCGCCCGGCGCAGGGCCGTCTTGGTCGTGCCGCCGCCGACCCGCTCCTGCGGCGGCAGCCGCCGAGCCACCTCGTACAGCACGCTCGACAGGTAGGGGACGCGCAGCTCCAGGGCATGCGCCATCGACATCTTGTCGGCCTTCATGAGGATGTCGCCCGGCAGCCACAGGTTGAGGTCGATGTCTTGCATGCGCGCGGCCGGATCCAGATGCGCATTCCGGTCGTACAGCCGGGCGGCGAGCGCCTGCGGCGATACATATCCGTCCGGGGCCCGCCAGGCTTCCTCGAGCAGTTGCGCCTTCATCTCCTCGCTGAAGATCTTGGCGTTGCCGACGAAGCGCGCTTCCAGCGGCGTCGTGCCGCGCAGCACGTAGCCGCGGCCGTACAGACCGGCGGGCAGCCGCTGCGCCGCCGCGTGCAAGAGGCGGCGCAGCGGACCGGGCAGGGCGGCGAGCGGCGCCAGCGCCTGCGGCTCGCGGTAGATGCGGTAGCCGCCGAACAGCTCGTCGGCGCCCTCGCCGGAGAGCACGACCTTGACGTCCCGGGCGGCGAGTCGGGTCACCTCGTACAGCGCCACTGCCGACGGATCGGCGAGCGGCTCGTCGAGCTGGGCCACGACATGAGGCAATGCGGCGAAGTATGCCTCGCGCGAGATCACTTCCGACGTATGCGTCGTGCCGAGCAGAGCGGCGGTACGCGCCGCCGGCCCGGTCTCGTCCGCGGGTCCGGCGAAGCCCACGGAGTAGGTGCGCACCGGTCCGTGCCGGCGCATCGCCGCCGCGATCGCGGTCGAATCGATGCCGCTCGAGAGCAGGCAGCCGATCTCCGCGTCTCCGGTCAGATGCGAGGCGACCGCGTGCTCGAGGGCCTGGCAGATATCCCGGGCGCAAGCCTCGCCCCGATAGGCGGGCTCGGGAGCGAGCAGGGGCTGCCAGTAGCGCTCGACGCACGGCGGCTCGCCGGGACGAGCGGTGAAGATGTGACCGGACGGCAGCTTGCGCACCCCCTCGAACATGGTGTCCGGATCGGGCACATACTGGAAGGTGAGGTACGCGAGCAGGCTGGCGGGTCGCACTGCAGGCGCGACCACGCCGCTGCCGGTCAGGCTTTTGATCTCCGAGGCAAAGCTTAATTGCTCTCGTCCTGCAGCATAGTACAGCGGCTTGATGCCGAACCGGTCGCGCGCCCCGAAGAGCCGCTGCTCGGCGCGATCCCAGATCACAAAGGCGAACATGCCCTCCAGCTCCTGCACGCAGTCGGCGCCGCGCTCCTCATACAGATGGACGATGACCTCGCCGTCGCTGTCGGTGCAGAAGCGATGCCCGCGTCCTTCCAGCTCAGCGCGCAGCGGTCTATAATTATAAATTTCACCGTTGAACACGCAGATGAATCGCCCGTCCTCGCTCGCCAGCGGCTGACGGCCGCCCTCCGGATCGACGATGGCGAGGCGCCGGAAGCCAAGGCCGATATGCGCATCGCGCCAGATCGCCGCATCGTCGGGGCCGCGGTGCCGCAGCAGCATCGTCATCGCGCTTAGCGTCTCCAGCTCGGGGGAGACGGGTTCTTTGATCATGATGCCTGCAATTCCACACATGAGGGTCAGGCTCCTTTACAGGTAATCTGTACCTAACTTACATTTCATTATGTTCGGCTATAGGATACCTTTTCCAATTGCGGCCTTGACTATGTATGGCACGGTTCAATTTTCCCGACGATCGCGCAGGACGTCGAATATTGCCGTGAATCCGGCGGCGTAGTATGATACTATAAAAGCCAGTGCAAGGGAGCGGAGCAAAGATGGGATTGGAAATCGAGCGTAAGTTCCTGTTATCCGGGGAGCTATCCGCTCTGCTGTCCGATCCGAGACTCGTCGTTCGGAGGAGAGAGCGCATCGACCAGACGTATCTGGCGATCGACGAGACGCAGGAGCTGCGGGTACGGCGACTGACCGATCCGGCCAGCGGAGAGAACGCCTACACCCACACCTTCAAAAACGGCAACGGCCTCGTGCGCGAGGAGATCGAATACGCTATATCGGGCGAGCTGTACATCCAGCTCACCGAAGCGTGCGGGGCCGTGCCGCTGACCAAGGAGCGCATCACCGCGACGTGGGACGCGCTGCTGCCGGTGGAGATTGATCGCTACGAGACGCTCGGCCTGACCGTCGCGGAGGTCGAATTCGCTTCGGTGGCGGAGGCGGAAGCATTCGAGCCGCCGGCGTGGATGGGCGAGGACATCACGCACGATCGGCGCTATAGCAACAAGAAGATATGGCGGGAGCTGCAGCGGACCATATAGTTGCCGGCGGTTATTGCGGCCATTGGCGCCATTGCTGGTTACCAGCGCTAGCCGATTCTAACGGACAAGGGAGCCGCTTAGCGCCGTATTTTGGCCTCTATTGCTCTGTAACGGTCATGAGGGACGCTTAGCGAAGGTTACGGTCCTTGTATCGGTCTCAAATGAGCGCCAAGCGTCGCTGACGTCCGTTACGTCCGTTACGTCCGTTACAGGTATCGCTCGGCGGACATTTGGAGCTCGGTCCATTACGTCCGCTGCCGCTGCCGCTTGGCAGACATCACTAGCTGCCGCCAAGTGGACATGTACAGCTCGGTCCGTTACATGAGATACGCTGCCGATCGTGACGGGCATCCGGGGCAACTCCCGTTTCTGCGGCAGGTCGCGTTTTTTACGGTAAATTTATCCTGGAGGGATTACGATGCAATTCAAGAGCACGAGAGGCAAGGTCGCGGGCAAAGGCTTTGTCGACACGCTGCTGATGGGACTGGCCGATGACGGCGGCCTGATGGTGCCGGAGCGCATTCCTGCGGTGACGGACCAGACGCTGGCGTCTTGGCGCGGTCTGGACTATATTTCGCTGTTTCTCGAGATCTTCGCCCTGTACGTCGGCGACGACATTCCGCGCGAGGATCTGCGGGCGATGGCCGAGCGCAGCTACGGGCGCTTCCGCGACCCGCAGGTGACGCCGCTCGTCCGGGTGAAGGACGGTCTGCACGTGCTGGAGCTGTTCCACGGACCGACCTTCGCCTTCAAGGACGTGGCGCTGCAATTTATGGGCGAGCTGTATTCGTACGTCGCGCAGCGGCAGGGCGAGATCATTCATATCCTCGGCGCGACGTCCGGCGACACCGGCGCGGCGGCGATCGAGGGCGTGCGCGGCAAGGAGGGCATCCGCATCTGCATCCTCCACCCGCACCAGAAGGTCAGCCGCGTGCAAGAGCTGCAAATGACGACGGTCGACGACGCCAATGTGCTGAATCTGTCGGTCAAGGGCAATTTTGACGACTGCCAGCGCGTCATCAAGGAGCTGTTCGCCGATCTGGATTTCAAGAGCGGGCATCATTTGCGGGCGATCAATTCGATCAACTTTCTGCGGATTTTGGCGCAGACGGTCTACTATTTTTACGCCTATCTGCGTCTGGACGAGCAGGCGCGCGCCGGCAAGGTCGACTTTAGCGTGCCGTCGGGCAACTTTGGCAACATCTTCTCCGGCTACCTGGCCAAGCGGATGGGGCTGCCGGTGCACAAGCTGATCATCGCCACCAACGAGAACAATATACTCGAGCAGTTCGTCAAGACCGGCGTCTATCGCTCCGGCGACTTCCGCTCGACCCACAGCCCGTCGATGGACATCCAGGTCGCGAGCAACTTCGAGCGTTATCTGTACTATCTCACCGGCGAGGATGCGGTCAAGACAGCGGCGTATATGCAGACGTTCCACAAGGACGGCGAGATCGTCATCGAGGGCGAGGAGCTGGCCCAGGTGCAGCGCGACTTTGCGGCGCTCGGCGTCGGCAATGCGCGATGCCTAGAGACGATTGCCGACTTCAAGACGCAGCACGATTATCTGCTCGATCCGCACTCGGCGTGCGGAGTTGCGGCGGCCGAGGCTTGCGGCGGGACTGGCGAGACGGTGATTACCTTTGCGACGGCGCATCCGGCCAAGTTCGACGAAGCGATCAAGCTGTGCGAGATCGAGCAGGAGATCCCGGAGCCCATCCAGGAGCTGTTCGCCAAGTCGCAGCATCAGGTGGTCGTCGACTACGACAAGGCGTTCATTGTGCGGCAGCTGGAGGCGTTCTACAACGGCGTCAATCTCGTCGGCGGCACGGAAGCGCACGAATAATCGTTTGCGCCGCCCTTTGCCTTGCCAGATCGGCTGGCGTTCGGCTCGTCCCGGACGCCGGCTCTTTGTTTGCCTGACCGGAAGAACGGGTATTCTGGGAGAAGAGAGAAGCGGCTTTCGTGTGATAGACGCAATTGCGACACAGAAAGGGGTGCAAGGCTTTGATTCATCCGAGCGGACCGGGTATTACGCTGCATGGCTTCAATAACTTGACCAAATCGCTCAGCTTCAACATGTTCGATGTGTGCTACACGCAGACGAAGCAAGAGCGCGAGGATTACACGGCCTATATCGACGAGGAATACAATGCTGAACGATTGACGAAAATCTTGCGCACCGTGACGGAAATTATCGGCGCGCATGTGCTGAATATTGCGCAACAGGACTACGAACCGCAGGGAGCCAGCGTGACGATGCTGATCTCCGAGGGGCCGGTGGGCGTCCCCGGCGAGCAGCGCAAGGATTATAACGACGAATCGCCGGGCCCGCTGCCGGAGGCGGTGGTGGCGCATCTGGACAAGAGTCATATAACGGTGCATACGTATCCCGAGTACCATCCGAGCGAAGGGATCAGCACGTTCCGCGCCGATATCGACGTCTCGACGTGCGGGGAGATCTCGCCGCTCAAGGCGCTGCATTACCTCATTCACTCGTTCG
The DNA here is from genome assembly GCF_014705605.1 of Paenibacillus sabuli. Lineage (GTDB taxonomy): Bacteria > Bacillota > Bacilli > Paenibacillales > Paenibacillaceae > Paenibacillus_D > Paenibacillus_D sabuli. Next base: position 193,883 of record NZ_JACXIZ010000013.1, on the reverse strand, counting down.
ATACCGACATCATGACGATCGATTACCGGGTACGCGGCTTCACGCGCGACATCGACGGCAACAAGCTGTTCATCGACCACGAGATCAGCTCCATTCAGAACTACATCCCCGACGAAGTCAAGGAACAATTCGACATGATCGATGTGAATGTGTACCAGGAGAACATCTTTCACACCAAGTGCAAGCTGAAGAAATTCGATCTGGACAATTATCTGTTCGGTTATTCCAAGGATAAGCTGACGCAGGGGCAGCAAGACGACATCACGGCGCAGCTCAAGCGCGAGATGGACGAAATTTATTACGGGCGCAATTTCGGAGACTGATTTTCGACGGCTGACGGATGAGGCTGAATCCCGCGACAAGGCAGCGCGCAACGGGCGATCCCGTGGCGTGCTGCCTTGTTTGCGTAGAAATTATATCCCTCGAGCGCCGTCGGCTCAAGCGTACAAGCGCCAGAAGCGGCCGCCGGCCGGATGGGCTTCGTCGTCCCAGGCTTCCTTGCAAGCAAGCAAATGCCGGGACAATGCCTTCACCACCTCTTCGGTGCCTGCCGTTCCATACAGGTCATGACACTCTGCCGAATCTGCGATCAAGTCGAATAATTGCGTGCGCCGTAGCTCGTCGGTGCGATACTCGATCAGCTTGTACCGCTTATCCTTGACCGCTCTGACGCAATCCGCGTAGGCGAAATACAGATGCTCTCTCGCTCGCCAGGCCGGGTCGCCCAAGGCGGGCGCCAGGCTCGTTCCCTCGACGGAGTCCGGCGTCTGCAAGCCCAGCAACTCGCAGAGGGTCGGATAGATATCGTACAGATAGGCATACGTGTCTCTCGTCTCCCCGGCCGGTATGCCTGGACCTGCCAGGATCAGCGGCACACGCACGCTGTGCTCGTAGGCGCTCTGCTTGCCCATCAGGCCGTGCTGGCCGACGGCAAGCCCGTTGTCTCCGGCCAGCACAATCAAGGTTTGATCCGCTTGGCCGGAGCGCTCCAGCGCATCCAGTACGTTGCCGAGCTCGTGGTCCAGATGCGTGATCATGGCGTAATATTCGGCGAGATGACGCCTGATTTCCTGTTCGGAGCGGGGATAGGGGGCGAGCGTCTCATCCCGAATGTCCCGCACCCCGTAGTCGAACGGGTGCTCCGCGCAGCAATTGTCCGGCAGAGAGAGCTTGGCCGGGTCGTACATCTGCAAGTACTCTTCAGGCATGCTGCGCGGGTCGTGCGGCGCCAAATACGAGATGTACATGAAAAACGGGCTGCCGTCGGCGGCCGCAGCCTCCTCCTCCAGCCAACGTGCGGCGCGCTCGCTGAACAGCTCGCTGCTATGCTTGCCAAGCTGGACATGGTCGGCGCGCTGCAGGCTGATCGTATTCTGATGGAACGGATTGTCGATGCGCCGATTCACCTGGGCATACGCGCCGCCGGGATCATAGCGGCAAGCCGGGACGTTCCAGTGATCGCTCATGCCGCCGAAGAAAATCTCGTCGCCATCGGAGAAGCTGCGGTTGTACGACGCTGGACCATTATGCCATTTCCCGATGCCGAACGTCCGGTATCCGGCCTGCTGCAACAGCTCTCCCAGCAGCGTATGATGGTCAGGGATGCTTGCCCCGTCGGCCTCCAGGCGAAACAAGGATCGCCCGGTATGCAGCATGGCGCGGCTCGGCATGCAGACGGCACCGACCGTCCCGCCGGGGATATGCGCCTGGGTGAAGGACGTGCCACGGCGTGCCAGCTTGTCCATATTGGGCGTCTGAATTTCGGGATGACCCAGCGCGGCGATCGTGTCGAAGCGCTGATCGTCCGTGAAGAAAAACAAGACATTCTGTTTTGTCAAAAAAGGTCGCCTCGATTCCTGAATATTGGAGGTGTCGATATGCTTACTATCTGATAATATTGGAAATACGGGATAGATAAAATATCAAAAGGAGAATTGAGATGTCAAAAGCGGACATTGGCAGTGCGGCGATACTGGCCAATATCCGGCGGATGGTCGAGGTCGTGCCGTACCGCTGCCACTTCAAAATTCATCGGATGCATCGTCTGAAGGTTCCGCTCTCCTGGTCTATCGAAGACAACCGCAGAAACGAGGACCTGCACCTGCTGTATGTCATCGGCGGGCGCGGCACGTATTGGCTGGATGGCCACGAGGAGCCGTTGCGGGCGGGGAAACTGATTTTTGTCAGCAATGGCTTTGCACACAGTGCGGAGCTTGATCCTGCAGACCCGCCTGTGATCATCCCGATCCGGTTCGGCCTTTACGAGCATGGGGCTGCGCGTCTGCACAAGCTGTACGAAGCGCCGTTTGCCTTCGCCTGCGTGCCGGAGCCCCGCTCAGCGTACCGGCAACGGTTTGAACGGTTGTATGAAGACTATGCGAGGGCGGATATGGAAGGGCTGGAGCAGCTGTGCTCGGCAGGGATTCATGCCATTCTGATTCATCTGCTGAACTGGCGCTTGAATCAGAAGGCGGATCGCATGGATCCGCGCGTCATCGGAATGAAGCAGGCGCTGGACCGTTCGCCCGAGCGTCGGACGTCCCTCCGGGAGTGGGCGGAGCGGACCGGTCTCTCTTCCAAGCAGGTGTCCCGCTTGTTTGTACAGTATTTCGGCATGACGCCCAAGCAGTATCACATTCGGACCCTGATCAAGCATGCGCAGTTCCTGTTGGAAGAAACGGCGTTGACAGTGAGCGAGATCGCCGAGCAGCTGGGGTATCCCGACCCCTACAGCTTCTCCAAACAATACAAGCAAGTCACGGGCGTCTCGCCTGCTGCCCATCGGCGTGCAACCGACCCGGCTCCGAAATCAGCTGATGCCGCGCCCCGTCCGCCGTTATGAAGGCGCCCCGGGATGTCGACCTGCTGCGCGGCGGAAGCGCTCTGTAAGGATTGGCACGAGTGATTTGACAAATTCATTTAATGTGTCATAATGAAAATATCAAAACGAATTGTGGTCAATGAGGTGATGCTGATGGATCGAGAACGGACAGCGGCGGAGGTGGGCTATACCGCCGGCCATTACCGGACGCCGGACGGCGCCCCGACCGACATCGTGATTTTTACTATCACGTCGGAGGCGCGGTCAAGCGCCAAAAAGGCGCTGCCCGAACGCAAGCTGCAGGTGATGCTGATCCGCCGCAAGGTCTGGCCGTTCGAGGGCAAGTGGGCGCTGCCGGGCGGATTCTGCCAGGAGAAGGAGAGCATGGAGGCCTGCGCTCGCCGCGAGCTGGAGGAGGAGACGGGTGTGACCGGCGTGCCGATGACGTATCTCGGCGTCTACAGCGAGCCGGGCCGCGACCCGCGCGGCTGGATCATCTCGCATGTGTATGTGGCGCTCGTGCAGCAGGAGATGCTGGCCGGTCGGAGGGCGGCCGACGACGCGGCCGATGTGCGGCTGGTCCCGGTCCGGGAGGCGCTGGAGATGGAGCTCGCCTTCGATCATCGCGACATCCTGCGGGACGCGCTCGAGCAGATTCGCGCCCAGATGCTGACGACGACGGTGGCCCGGGCTTTTCTGCCGGAGCGATTCACGATCGGCGAGCTGTACCAGGTGATCCGCACGGTCGTGCCGGAGTTCGAGGAGAGCAACTTTATTCGCAAGATCACGGCCACCCAGCGTCGCGAGGGCATCATCGAGGAGGTGCGCGACGCCGACGGCCACCTGCAGACGACGCAGCGGTACTCGCAGCGCGCGGCGCAGCTATACCGCTTCACGGGCTGGACGCCGGAGCTGTCGTTGTACCGTTGACCCGATCTGCCGGGAGCCGAGCAGCGGGCCGCGCCGTACGAGCTGAATAGCAGGCATCTACCACGTAGCACGAGGAGGCGATTGCGCATGAAGAGCGCATTGATAGTCATTGATTATACGGTTGATTTCGTGACGGGCAAGCTGCCGTGCGGTGATCCCGCAATCGCGATTGAGCCGCGGATTGCCGCGCTCACCGAGGCGGGCGCGGAGCGCGGAGACTGGGTCGTGATGGCGGTCGATCTCCACGAAGCCGGGGAGACGGAGCATCCGGAGCATCGGCTGTTCCCGCCGCACAATATTCGCGGCACCGAAGGGCGGCGGCTGTATGGAGAACTGGAGGCGGCTTATCATCGGCAGCAGGAGCGGATCTACTGGATGGACAAAACGCGCTACAGCGCGTTCGCCGGCACCGATCTGGAGCTGCGGCTGCGGGCCAAGGGGATCGGCCGGCTGGAGCTGGCGGGCGTCTGCACGGACATCTGCGTCTTGCATACGGCCGTCGATGCGTACAACCGCGGCTTCGAGCTGGCGATTCACGCCGACGCGGTGGCGAGCTTCAACGAAGCGGGGCACGCGTGGGCGCTTGGCCATTTTCGCGACACGCTCGGCGCCCGGCTGCTGATCGGCGGACAGCCGCAGTAATTGCGGCTTGTCCGGCCGCAACCGTGCGCATCGGACACTGGGGCGAGGCGATTGTGAGGCTATACGATCGTGAGGCGAGACGATAAGGAAGCGGGAAGAGGCTGGAGTTGGCGATAGCCGTCCGGCCGGTGCTTGCCGCACAGCAGAGGAGCGGATGAGGATGGAGCAGATGGCTCTTCATACGGACAAATACCAGATCAACATGATGTACGCGCACTGGAAGCACGGCACGCACCGCAGCCGCGCCGTGTTCGAGGCCTACTTCCGCAAGCTGCCGTTCGGCAACGGCTTCGCCGTATTTGCCGGGCTGCAGCGGATCGTCGATTATATACGCGCGCTGCGCTTCGACCAGCAGACGCTCGATTATTTGGCGGAGCAGGAGGAGGCGTATGATCCGGCCTTTCTCGAGGAGCTGCGCGCCTTTCGCTTCACCGGCGAGCTGGCGGCGGTGCCGGAGGGGACGCTCGTCTTTGCGAACGAGCCGCTGCTCCGAGTGACGGCGCCGATCCTCGAAGCGCAGCTGATCGAGACGGCGGTGCTGAACTTCATGAACTACCAGACGCTCGTCGCCACCAAGGCCGCGCGCATCCGCCAGGTGGCGGGCGCCGATACGCTGCTCGAATTCGGCACGCGGCGCGCGCAGGAGGCCGACGCCGCGATCTGGGGGGCGCGGGCCGCCTATATTGCGGGCTTCGATGCGACCTCGAACATGCGGGCGGGCATGCTGTTCGGCATCCCGGCCAAGGGCACGCACGCCCACGCCTGGGTGCAGAGCCACGCCTCGGAGGAGGAGGCCTTCCGCCGCTACATCGAGGCGCTGCCGGCGCAGTCGACGCTGCTCGTCGACACGTACGATACGCTGCGCAGCGGCGTGCCGCATGCGATCCGGATCGGACAGGAGATGGCCGCCCGCGGCGAGCGGCTGGCGGCGATCCGTCTCGACAGCGGCGATCTCGCCTACCTGTCGCTGGAGGCGCGGCGCATGCTCGACGAGGCCGGTCTCCCGGATGTCCGGATCGTAGCCTCCAACGATCTCGACGAGCACATCATCTTCAATCTGAAGGCGCAGGGCGCGGCGATCGATTCGTGGGGCGTCGGCACCCAGCTCATCACGGCGGCGGACCATCCGGCGCTGGGCGGCGTCTACAAGCTCGTCGAGCATGAGCAGGGCGGCGCGTCGGTGCCGGTCATCAAGATTTCGGCCAATCCGGAGAAGGTGACGACGCCGGGGGCGAAGACGCTGCAGCGCATCGTCAACCGCCGCACCGGCAAGGCCGAGGCGGATTATCTCACGCTGGCGGACGAGCCGGACGGCTGGCAGTCGCAGCGGCTCAAGCTTTTTGACCCGCTGCGTCCGTATCACTACAAGTACGTGGAGGATTACGAAGCGATCCCGCTGCTGCAGCCGGTCATCCAGGACGGCGAGCTCGCCCGGCCGCTGCCGGACCTGGCGGCGATCCGCGCCTATCATCGGCAGCAGCTCGGCCTATTCTGGCCGCAGGTGCTGCGCAAGCTCAATCCGGCCGATTACCCGGTCGACCTGAGCCAGGCGGCATGGGACCTCAAGCAGCGCATGCTGCACGAGGAAAGAGATGAAGATGAGAGATAGATCGGTAGTTAAAGAGCTTGGGCGAGTTGTTTTTTTCTTGAACAAGCTCTTTTTTCTTGTATCGTTTGAAAATACGCTTTAATGTAATTGTTGCTATACCTAGTAGTAAATTATTTCTCCAGTTGATAGGTCGGGCTTTCGTAATTTAGGTCGAAATTAGACTATTTAAAAGTGCCATTTTCGATACTTACCGCACCTGTACCAACGTCTTGATCGTTAAGTACCAATTGAACTTTTCGATGCTTAAAATTTCCTTGAAATAGCCTGATCTCATCTTGTTCCCACTCAAGCACTTCTTCGTCCTTAATACCCAAGAATGTTTTTTTTCCAATCAAGCTTGTCTGAGCAACCTTCCGTTTGGATTTAACAGCGTCTATATGTTGATCCATACTGGAATATACGTACCCGGTGATGTATTCGATTTTCGATACTTGAGTAATTCCTAATGTAGATAGAAACGATAAGACCCTTAGTGTGGCGCCTCTATACTGTTTTCTGACTTTTCCAGTCCACTTTTGGTCATTGACAGTCCGCTTTAACTCTACAATATAAATATTGCATCGAGAGCGGTCGCTCAGATCGCTCTCGACGATGATTCCATCTGCGCAACCGGTATTATTCAAGTATTTAAGTAAGCTATGGTCAGTTTCCCCTAACAGCCTGATAAATTCGCAATTCTCACTTGTTTGAAAACGCATCTTAAGTTCAGCCCTGCCCTCATCGTCATCCTCAGTAAGGATAAAGGTCAAATCATCTAATTCTAATTTACAGTAATATTCTTCTTTAATTCGTGCAAGATCAAAGCCAATTCTAATCATCTTTGTCACCAAAATCTTGAATTTTTACAGTCTCATTAAGCAACTTTTCAAGCACACTGTTAAATGTCGGGATCGCATAACCATATTCACCAAGCTCAACCTCTTCGACAATAGTATTTCCTTCTGGAGATTTATAGAACTGGTAACAAGAAGAGGATGCAATATCACTTAGTGTGTCCGCAGCTTCGTAACCAAGTTCAGAAAATAATTTTTCTTTCTGAGGATGGCGGGACAAGGTCAAAAGGTTGTTGACCTGTTGTGCAAAGCTGTCACTATGAGTAGTCAGCCAGATAGCTTTTCCTTTGTTTATCAGTCTGAAGAATAAGCGAACTAATTCTAATTGTTTTCCAACATGGAGATGCGACTCCGATTCTTCAATGATTAATAATTGTGGGTCATATTGTGATTCCAAAAACAAAGATAATGGTGCCAGCTCAGCTACTAATGATGAGGTAACATGCAAAGGAATACCCTTACCTTGCTCTGGAACAAACTGAATATCCTGTGCTTGATCCTTCGTTATTGTTCCATTAAAAATTTTCTGTTTCAAGAAGGAGAGTTCCTCAGCGTATCGCGTTTGTTGGTCCTCATCAATATAAATATCAGATAGTTTTTCGAGAAAATCATTTACTGGAGCAGTTAATCTTAGTGCAGGATTTGTCGCTGAATTTTGCCCAAATAGTTTAATAAGCTCGCTATTTTTCAGCATTTCTTTAAAAATTTGGTTTTGATTGCTGATAATAGATTGATAAGTATGCATAAAACCTGTTCTTGAGGCAGGAAAGTAAACCGGGGTTTCCAGTTGTACACTTCTTTTCCTTGAAGATTTTCTTGATAACATTAAGCTGCGACTATCTGAAAAACCGCGACAAACTAACATCGTAGCTATTCTTAACATAACAGCCCGTGCCGCTCCCTCAACAATCGCGTTGTTAGTATCGGCTACATAAAGAAATAAATCTTCTTCTTCTTTTTCGTTTGGATCATATAGTAATAGTTGAAAAAAAAAGGCCTTCTTAGACACAGATACCTCTTGTCCCTCATCAGCTCCATCCTTTTTAACAATTTCTGTAGATAAAATATTTTGCATTGAGATTTCAACTTTTAGGTTATAAAACATATCTCTAAGAATTTCTAAAGATCCAATCTCCATTGAATGATTAAATATTTCTTTAACCAGCCAGTCTTTTTCCTTTTTTAAAGATCGGTTCAAGATTTCCATAAGTTTTTTTTGCTGCTCTTCATTTATATCAATTGTAGTAATTGAATCCTGTTCCCAAATATCGTAAGTTACAGAGTTTTTAATTTTTTCATTTAACTTACTGCACAAATCAATAAAATCTCTATCCTCATCAAATTGATTTTTAAACAAACTGTTTAAATTTTTGAAAACACCCCAAAGAAGCTCAAGTATGTAACTTTTCCCACTATTGTTTTCGCCAACTAACATCATAAATGGCGTTACTCGTATATCCGCCTTACTGATTTTTCCGAAGTCACGAACTTTTAACGTCCATGAATTAAACATCTGATCAACTCCTTTAAACCTAGATTAACTTTTATATACAGTCTTACCCTGATCCTTGAGTGCAAACCTCTGCAAGGCATCTTACTTGCATTATACTGTATGCATAGCTTAAAAAGGAAATCGTTATACATACTCCTACTTCGACACTCTCAACTTAACCCCCTGCTTGAGGTACGTTGAAGTTAAAACGTAAGATAAAGCTAGAAACTTTAATCGTCATGGAATCGTTGCTTGTAGCCGACGAAACGAAAGCGTACCCGGTGGGGGTTAAAATAGAAAAAAGTAAAACGTAAATCTGTAAATGGTGAGGATGGAAACAAAAATATTATTAAAAAAACGTGCCGCTACGCTGCGGCACGTTTTTTTGCAATTTCAAAGTAACATCAACATCTTAATGCTTTACGTCTTTTTCAGTGTGATCGAGCCGTCCGCGCCGTTGTAGTGCACCGACCAGCCGAGCAGCTCCGTGATGAAGCGCAGCGGAATCTGCACCCGTCCGTCGCGCAGCTTGACTTCGTGGCCGACGTCCATGCGCTCGCCGTTGAGCTCCATCTCATCCATGCCCGCCCAGAATTCGGCGGTGTTGCCGCCGGTCATGATCCAGGCGGTCTTGGTCGTGTTGTCCCAGCGGATGTCCGCGCCGACGGCTTCGCTCATGAAGCGCAGCGGGACATAGGTCGTGCCGCGCTCGATGAACGGCTCGACGTCCATCGGGATCGTCATGTCGTCCACGATCAGCTTGTCGTCATCGACGCCGAGCCAGATTTTTTGTGGACCGTCCATGTCCATGTCGCTGCCCGTATCGCCGTCGCCGCTGAATTGCGAGACGATCGCCTTGGAGAGCAGAGCGCCGACCCTATGCATGTGCTGGTACGCCTCGCGCTCCGCCGAATAGGCGTCGTCGTAGTCTGCGGCGACATAGTCGTCGAAGGACCCGATCAATTGCTCAATATGCGTCTGCAGGCCTTCGGCGAGCGCGGCCGCTTCGAGATTCGGATTGGCGCCGGCCAGGAATTCGGAGAAGTCCTGCTTGTACTGCGCCAGATCATCGAGCGCCTCTTGCTTGGCTTCGCGGTCGTTAGCGGCCGTCGCCGTCACGTAGTCCACGAAGTAGCCGATATGATTGGTCCAGATCGTGTGGAAGGCGTCGGCGGCTTCCTCGCCGTATACGGCGCCGATCGAGGCCGTGAGCGCCTCGGTGTTGGCGTTCAAGGCGTCCGCTGCGGCACCGAAGTCCGGCGCGCCGTCGATGCCTTTTTGCATCGCCAGTACGGCCAGTATCGCATGCTCGCCCAGTTGCTCGCTGAGCTTGGCGCGCAGATCGACCGCAGGCGTATCGGCGTCGGTCACGCCGTACGTATCGACGTAGCGGTCGGCGATGCCGGCCGAGAGCAGCTTCGCGGTCATGTACATGTGACCGTACGCGTCGCGCATGCTATCATACGCCTCGTCGTAGTCCTCGTCCACATAGTCGTCGAAGGCGCCGATCAACTGCTCGACATGCGTCTGCAAGCCCTGGGCGATCGTGTCAGCCTCTTGTCCCGTGGCGCCGGCCAGGAATTCGGAGAAGTCTTCCTTGTAGCCGGACAAGTCCTCCAGCGCCTCGTCCTTCATCGCTTCGTCGCCGGCGGCTTCGCCCTCGACGTAGTCGACGAAAAAGCCGATATGCGCGCTCCACATCTCTTCAAAGTCCTGAGCGGCCAAATCGCCGTATACCTTGCCGATGGAGGCGGCGAGGTCATCCGTATTGTTTGCCAGCGCACCCGCGGCCTCGTCAAAATCGTCGGCGCCGTCGATGCCTTTTTGCATCACGATGACCGCCAGCGCGGCGTGTTCGCCGAGATTCTGGCCCAGCTCCGCCCTCAGGTTGCCGATCGAGGTATCGGTGGCGTCATCTTGCTCGTATGCAGGCTGCGCCATCGCCAGCGACGGTAGCGCCAAAGCCAGCCCCAACGCCGGCACGACGGTTTTCTTGAGATATTTTTTCATGCGCACACTCCTCTGCTGTGAATAGGGTACACGCTCTGACACGCAAAGGAGCGGAACCTGGATCACATCAAGGCTCCCCGAACGCGTCCGGATGGGCCTGCAGATCGGGCAGGAACTGCTTGCGGTACTGCCGCGGCGAGAGTCCGTTGAACTTCTGGAACATCTTGTAGAAGTGCGACAGATTGGGCAGGCCGACCTGATCCGCGATCTCGCGGACGGACGTATGCTGGGTCAGCAGCAGCCGTTCGGCGCGCTTGATGCGCTTCCAGTTGATGTAATGCGTCACGTTCATGCCCATCGCTTGCTTGAAGCTCTTGGAGAAGTGGTGGTAGCTCATATAGGCGAGCTGGCTCAGGGCGCGAATGTCCAGCCGCTCGTATAGATGGTGCTCGATGTGATCGAGCACCGGCTTCCAGCGCAGCATGGCGTCGGCCTCCTGCGGACTGAGCAACTGGCGGCCGCGGTCGCAGCGCACCAGCTCGAGCATGATGCGCTTGACGCTATGGCTCACGCCCAGCTCGTAACCGAGCCGCATGTCCGACATCTCGGCGTAGATGTCCCGGATGCACCGCCCGATCGCGTCGCGCGCGTCGGCATCCTCGCCGATCGCTTCGTTGAGCTCGCCGAGCCGGTGCAGCGGATGGGAGAGGGCGCTATAGTACATCATGCTGGCGGAGTCGTAGTAGGCGTCCAGATCGACCTGCAGCACGAGATAGGAGAGCAGGCCCTCCCCGGCATTGGCCGTCCGGTGCAGCTGATTGGAGTCGATGACGACGACGTCGCCGGCCCTGGCGCGCAGCATCTGCTGCTCCAGCTGCACGAGCATCGCCCCTTCGTAGAGGTAGAGCAACTCCATCTGTTCGTGATAATGCCACGGCCTGCGCAGATTGGTGGAGTCGCGGGTTTGAATCGGCCACACCTTCAGGCGCAGCGCATTGTTTTGATATATGACCTGTTCGTGAAGCGCTTCGGCTTGCATTGTCATCCCTCATCACAAAATCGAATAATAATTTCCCCGTTGCGGGTATAGGCCTGGGCCTCGAAAACGTTTACCATGTTAGTTGTAGTCTACACGCGAAACGTGAATTGATCAATCGGTACGGGAGGAATTGGAAGTGAAAGCATCCATCAACGTCACCATCTGGAACGAATACCGGCATGAGCAAAAAAATGAAGAGGTGCAGCGCGTCTATCCGGACGGCATTCACCGCGCGATCGGCGCGGGCATGCCGGACGATTTTGAATTGACCTACGCGACGCTGGACGAGGCGGAGCACGGGCTGAGCGAGGAGGTCCTGGCCAAGACCGACGTGCTGATCTGGTGGGGCCATATGGCGCACGGCGAGGTGCAGGACGAGATCGTAGAGCGCGTCCATGCGCGCGTGATGGCGGGCATGGGACTGGTCGTGCTGCATTCCGGCCATTTCTCGAAAATTTTCAAAAAGCTGATGGGCACCGGCTGCGATCTGAAATGGCGCGTCGCCGGTCCGAAGGGAGAGCGCGAGCGGTTGTGGGTCGTGCGGCCCGGCCATCCGATCGTCGCAGGCATCGGCGAATACATCGAGCTGGAGAGCGAGGAGATGTACGGCGAGCATTTCGACATCCCGCAGCCGGACGAGCTCGTGTTCACGAGCTGGTTCCAGGGCGGCGAGGTGTTCCGCAGCGGCTGTTGCTGGCATCGCGGACAGGGCAAAATCTTCTATTTCCGTCCCGGCCACGAGACGTTCCCGACGTATTTCAACGCGGACGTGCGCCGCGTCATCGCCAACGGCGTGCGCTGGGCCGCCCCGGTCGACTCGGCCGCGCCCGTGCGCGGCAAGGCCAAGCCGCTGGAGCAAATCTAGCGGAACGGGCGGGCCGAGCGGATGTTGCGACGTTTCTCGATCTTGCTTGGCGATCTGTTGAACAGGCTATCCGCATGAAGCGGATGGCCTGTTTTCTTTTGAATTGAAACGCAAAAAACGAGGTTGCACGACGAGATCGGCTCGGGCGGGCTCCGGCGGTGGAATAAGCGGCGCGCGAAGGTCTCATTCCAGGTGTACGTGGTTTGGGCGGATGTTTCGCTGCGGAAGGGTATGGTATAATGTAGCTCAATATACTCGGCCCGGCACAGCTTCCGGCCTGACACAGCGCAAATGGAGTTGGATGCATGAGATTGTTGGTGCGGTTGTTCAAAAAAACGCTGCTCGATTTTCGCAAAAGCTACAAACAACACCTGGTGTTCGAGTTCTTTTACATGCTCGCGATCAGCTTTATTTTCGTGCCGCTGATGGCGTATGTATTTACGCGGGTCGTGCGCGCGTTCGGCTCGGGCTCGCTGCTCAACGGCGACGTATACAAGGTCGCGTTAACCTACCAAGGCGCGGCAGGCTCGATGATGATCGGGTTTATTGCCGTTTTTGCGTTGTTTGTCGAATTTGGCGTCCTGATCGTCATTGCACACAAAAAATATTTCGGCCAGCGCGTGCTGACGACCGAGGCGCTGCTGACCGTGCTCGCCAAGACGCCCAAGCTGTTCGGCTTTGGTCTGATTCAGCTCATGTTTTTTTTGCTGATTCTGATGCCGTTCGTCGACTCGCCGCTCATCTCGATCTTTACGTCGATCATCAATGTGCCGATTTTTCTCAATAGTCAAGTCTACGACAGCTCGACGCTGTTGATCATCGTGTATGCGCTCGCTGTGGCGGGGGCGGTCTACGTCGTGCTGCGGTGGATTTTTGTGCTGCACTTCATCATGATCGAAGGCCAGTCCATCACGAAGGCGATTCGCAGCAGCTTTGCCTTGACGCATCGCAATCAGCTCAAGCTGCTCGTCTGCCTCCTGCTGCTCAACGCGCTGCTGCTGTCGCTCAGCTTCGGGACGCTGTCGGCGCTGGCGTACTTGCCGGATTGGCTCAATCTGGACATCCTGCGTTACTTCACGAGCCGCTACTCGCTGACGCTCTCGAGCTTCCTGACGTATCTGTTCACCCTGCTGCTCGTCCCGCTCAATATCATCTTCCTGACGCGGATGTATTACCTGCTGAAGCGGCTGCAGGGCACGCGGCCGTGGGATGAGATGACGATCGTCTCGGGCGGCGCGCTGGCGCGCCTGGAGCGTCGTGTGACTACGCTGCCGCTGAGGCGCCGCCACAAGAACACGGTGTTCGCCTCGGCATTGGCGGTGTACTTGACGCTGGCCTTCTTCCTCAGCTACGCGATCAATGACAGCCTGATCTATGTCAAGTGGGACGTGCTCGTGGCGGCGCATCGCGGCGACAAGCTGCATGCGCCGGAGAACTCGATGAGCGCCATCCAGTCGGCGATCGACAAGGGCGCGGATGCGATCGAGATCGACGTGCAGCTGTCCAAGGACGGCGTCGTCGTGCTTAATCACGACAACACGCTGAGCCGGGTAGCCGGCGTGCCGCAGCGCGTGGACGAGCTGACCTTCGAGGAGCTGCAGCGGCTCGACATCGGGCAACTGTTCGAGGAATACGCGGGCGAGCGCATCCCGGCGCTGGCCGAGGTGCTGCCGGCGGTCAAGGACCAGGCCCGGTTGATCATCGAGATCAAGCCGTACGGGCCCGGCGACGAGCTGGCGGGCAAGGTCGTCGAGCTGATCAACGCCTTCGAGATGGCGGATCAGTGCTACATCCAGTCCTTCGACAGCCAGATCCTGCGCGAGGTTCGGCTGCGCGATCCGGACATCAAGGTCGGGCAGATTCTCTTCCTCGCAGCGGGCGATCTATCGTCGCTCGATGTCGACTTCTACACGGTGGAGCAGGTGATGCTCTCGGAGCGGCTGATCGACCGCGCCCACAAGAACGGCCGCGAGGTCTGGGTGTGGACGGTCAACACGGAGCGCAACCTGCGCGAGGTGCTCAAGTACAAGATCGACGGCATTATCACCGACTACCCCGAGCGGGTCAAGACGATGGTCGATATTGATGTATAGAATGATATGCCGCTCTGGAAGGCGTCCTCATGGCTTGATCCATACCCATACCTTGCCGTCCGCGATTTTAGTCTCGAAGGTCTGGATGCGTTGACGAATGTTGCAGACTGCCCGGCCGCCGTCCAGCTCGAATTCCCAGTGATGCCACGGGCAGCGGAGCACGCGCCGCTCAGCTTGATAATCGTACGCGCCATCGGCATCGGCTACGAGCACGCCTTCGACCTTGCCCGCACAGATCGGCGCCAACGCGTGGGGGCACAGATTGCGGACGGCATATACCCGCTCGCTCTCCCGAAATAAGCCAAGCTCGATCCCGCCGATCACCACCAGCTTGGCCACGCCTTGCCGCAGGTCTTCGAGCTCGGCCGCAGCGATCCAGGTCCGCCCCGCCGTCATACCCGCCCCTCCCGATCCGGTGCGCGCAAGCGGGCCGGCAGACCGAAGAAGTCCGCCGCGTTGTCGTACAGAATACGTTCGCGCGCATGCGCCGACAATCCGCTCGGCAGCGCGGTCGGCGCGTCGAAGTCCCAATGCGGATAATCGCTGGCGTACATGAGCAGCCGCTCGGCGTCGAGCATCTCGAAGATCTGCAGCAGGTGCCGGGCCTGCCGGGGCTCTTCCATCGGCTGCGTCGTCAGCCGGATATGGTCGGCGACATATTCGCTTGGCAGCCGCTTGAGCCACGGCGCCTGCTGGCGCAGCCCCTTGAAATGGGCATCCATGCGCCACATGAGGTGCGGCAGCCAGGCGATGCCGCCCTCGACGAGGAAGAAGCGCAGCTGCGGGAAACGCTCGAAGACGCCTTCAAGAATGAGGTTGGCGGTCTGGGCCATGTACAATTGCGAGACGCCGACATGCCATTCCAGGTAGCTGCGCGCCATACCGGCGGCTGTCGGCGCCGGCTGGGCCAGCATGGCCCCGCCCTGGCCGGGATGGATGCCGATCGGCAGGTTATGACGCTGGGCCGCCTCATAGATCGGATCGAACCAGCGGTGGCCGAACGGAATGCGCGTCGTCGAGGAGAACCAGACGGCGAGCACGTCCGGATGCCCGCCGAGGCGGTCGATCTCGCGCGCCGCGGCCGCCGGGTCCTGATGCGCGACCCAGAGCGACATTTTGAAGCGGCGGTCCTGCGGCAGCCAATGCGCGATGGTGTGATCGTTCCAGGCCGAGACGAGCGCGGTAGCATAATCGGGGTCCGGAATGGCGGTAATATGATGCCCGCTGCCGCTCAGCAGCGCATACGCGATGTTGTAGCGGTCGAGCAACTGCTCGCGCATATGGGCGGGGTCCGATCCGGGAGGCGAGCCGTCCGGCGGCTGGGTGTCCCAGCGCATGCCGCCCTCCTGCTGGAGGATGCCCGCATTCATTTTGCGTTCGCCGTATTTGGCGATTTCCGTCTTCCAGGGCTCCGGCAGATACGGCAGCAGCTCGCGGACGTGCTTGCGGGTGTGATGTACGTCGCAGTCGATAATCATGGCGTCAGCTTCCCTTCGGATGAGAGTCGCTCCCATTATATCGCGGCCGAAAGCGGCGCGTCTTTCACGAAGCTGATCGCCCGCTTGACAAAAAAACGGCTACATGCCGCGAGCGTCGCGCCGGTACGCGCTCGGCGGCGTCCCGCAGCGCTGGTGGAAGGCGCGGCTGAAATGCGAGGAGGAGGAAAACCCGCACGACAGCGCCACATCCACGAGCGACAGCTCGGGACAATCGCATAGCAGACGTTTGCTTTTTTCGATTTTGACATGAAGGACGTACTGATGGAAGCTGGTGCCCAGCTCCTTCTGAAACAATCGAATCAGCTGCTCTTCGCCGACGGCGAACAGGCTGGACATGCGCCTCAGCGACAGATCGTCCTCCAGATGGTCTCGCACGTATGCGGCGCATTGCCGTACCAGCGAAGAGTGGTTCGGCGGCGGCGCCTCACTCGGCAAGCGGTGGATCGTGACGAGCGCATGCAGCAGATGCGAATACGTCATTTGGCGCCAGCCGGCTCGGCGTTGCGTCATTTCGTTCGCTATGGCGGCCATCGCATCGGCCAGATGGGCATACGCGCGACCGTCCAGCGCATATTGGCTATTGCCCGTCGGCAGCAGCTCGCGCAGGTCGGCGGACTCGCGGCTCGCAACGCCCCGATCCGACTCCGGCAGTATGCACAGCACCGAGCGGCGGTAGGTCGGCGCCGTCTCCGCCACGAAGCGATGCGGCATCGACGCGTCATGGATGATGAGTTGGCGGGCCTGCTGCAGCGTCTCGCCGTTTGCGGCGTAGAAGGTCGCCGCTCCCTCGTGGACAAGATGAATTTCGATGCCGGGCTGACGGTGCCAGGTCGTGGCCGCGATCCGATCGCGGCATTGGACGTGGACGGGGAAGCCGTCCAGCTTGGCGGCGATCTCGGCGTTCCAGCGACAGGTTACGTCAGGCGTCCTCATCGCATTACTCCCCTTTCGCGCTTTTCGCTTCGCTTTCATGGCGTGGCGTTTGTTTTTAGTATAGACAGTCTTCTAAGAGAAGGCTATCATGTGGAGACTGAAATATAAAGCGCTTTATGCAAGCGGAGCGAACTTAGGGGGCCTATTTGTGAAGTCGGTGCTCAAGCTGAAAAAAAGCATTCTTTATAGCTGGTTGGTGTCATATATGTTCATCCTGTTTATCCCCATTCTGTTGAGCGCAATCGTGTATGCGCAGTCAGTCCGGGTCGTGCAGCACCAGATTCTCGATCTGAATCGCGCCATGATCACGCAGTTCCAACAGGTCGTAGACGGTCAAATGCAAAATATTCGCCAGATCAGCCTGCAGATGGCGGTCAATCCCGATTTGCAAGCCTTTTTGGCAATCCATGCCGACGGCCAGCCGGCGCTCAGCTTTGATTACGCCAATACGTTAAAAATGCTTTTGCAGGAGCTGAACCTGTATACGCTCTCCAATAGCTTTATCCCCGATTTTTACGTCTATCTTCCCGAGAGCGGGGTCGTCCTGACCTCGAACGGCTACTACGACAGCCGTACCTTTTACGATACATATATGATGACGCGCAGCGACGAGCGGTTCGAGGCTTGGGAAGAGGGCATGCAGCGTCAGTATTACGGCAGCTTCCTGCTGATGCCGGCCGAGCCGCGGGACGGCGGCGAATCGTTGATTACCCTCGTACGCTCATTGCCCACCAGGGGCGAGCGGCCCCGAGCGACGCTGGGGCTGTTCATCGATCACGGCGCCTTGCGCGATTTGCTGCGGGGCGTGGAGTGGTCGGCGGACAGCGACGTGTTTATCATGAATGAAGAGGACGATATTATGTTCGCCACCATGGATCGGAGCGTACGTCCGAATTTTATTCGGTATGACGCTCTGCCGGATTCGGCGGGTACGCTCTACGGCGAGTGGGACGGCGTCAAGACAGCAGCGTCCTACACGGCATCGGTCAGCGGCGAGTGGAAGTACGTGTCGCTCAGCGCAATGTCGCTGTTCAACGAAAAAGTGGCGTACATCCGAAAATTGACCTTGTACTGCCTATTGTTCTGTACCGTGCTGGGCGGGGTGTTGGCCTATCTGTTCGCCAGACGCAACTACAATCCGTTGCAGGAACTGGTCAGCCGCATCGTCCCGCGGGTCGGCCTTGGTCTGGACGGAGCGCCCAACGAGTACAGCCTGCTGGGCCTGGCGCTTGACAAGGCGATTACCGGCAAGGAGGCCGCAGACCGTGAGCTGGAGCAACAACAGACCGCGATGCGGGCGCATTTTTTGGCACGGCTGTTGAAGGGGCGCGCCGGGCGGCTGGCGACGGTCGCGGAATCGGCCGATCGCTACGAGATGGCGTTGCACGGACCGCGGTATGCGGTGGTGTTGTTATACATCGAGGACTGCAGCCGCTTGACCGAGGGCATGCGAGCGACGGAGGAAAGCGCCCCGGACCAGCTCCGGCTGGCCCACTTCATCGTTCAGAATGTCGGCGAGGAATGGTTGTCGCGGCGGTATCCGGCCTATGCGGCCGAGGTCGACGATCTGCTGGCCTGCATCGTGAATCTCGACGAACAGCCGGAGGAGACGCTGCATGCCGAGCTGGAGCATTCGCTGACCGAGCTGCTGGAGCTGCTCCGCGTCAAGTTCAAGCTGGATTGTACAGTCTCGGTCAGCCGGGTATTCGGCGCGCTGCCCGTGGCGCACGAGGCATACGGACAAGCGCTGGAGGCATTGGAGTACAAGCTTGTCTACGGCAAGGGCAGCGTGCTGCGCTACGATACGTTGAGCGGAGCCTTCTCCGAAGAGGGGGACTACCACTACAGTCTGGAGACCGAGCAGATGCTGACCAATAGCTTGAAAAGCGGCGACTACGATCAGGCGAGGGCAATTTTGGATCGCATCTTTGCCGCCAATTTTGCGCACGGCGTCACTTCAGTGCAGTTGGCGAGATGTCTCATGTTCGATCTGGTCAGTACGATGATCAAGACGATGAACGAGATTCGCGCTTTTTGCGAGCCTCGCTTCTTGGAGTCGCTGCGCCCCACTGAGCGGCTCCTGGCCTGTCGCACGGTCGAGGAGATGCGGGAAGAGCTGACGGATATTGTCTCCAGGGTGTGCGCGTACATTGCGGAGCGCAACAAAGGTCTGGGACAGAGTCGGCTGCGTGAAAGCCTGCTTCGTTTCATTACGGATCGGCATGCCGATCCGAATCTCGACCTGACGATGATCGCCAAGCATGTCGGGCTCAGCCCCAAATATGTGTCCGCCTTCTTCAAGCAAACGATCGGAGAAGGCGTCACCGGCTACATCACCAAGCTGCGCTTGAGTGAAGCCAAGTCGCAACTCACCTCGACCGGCCTGACGATTGCCGAGGTCGCCGAGCGGGTAGGGTTCAGCAACAGCAGCGGCTTGATTCGCGCCTTCAACAAATATGAGGGCATCACGCCCGGACAATACCGGGAAATCGCCGCCTCAACCGAAAAAAACAACCCTCAACCGGAAAAATAAACATTGCATGCGGACCACTCTCGCCCTTTTGCCTATCCGTCGGGAAAATTTGAAATTGCGACGGCCCTTGATGTTGCGTATGCTACGGGGTGCACAGCGATTCGTTGCGCTCGAACGGAACGCTGTAAAAAGGGAGGCGAGAAGTGATGAGATTGTGGAGGCTTCGGAAGCAGCTCGTCGGAATCATGGTCATCTCACTGCTGACTGGCATGTGGGGCGGCGGGTGGTCCTGGCCGGCAGCGGCAGCGGACATCTGGACGGTAGACGAGGACTGGGAGAGCTATGCGACGGACGACGTTCCGGCGGGGGCCTGGAGCGTCGGTGCGGTGAAGGGCGGGGTCAAGGTTGCGGCTGCACCAGGCGGCACCGGTCTGGCCGTGCGTCTGCACAACGATGCCGATGTCGGCAACACCAATAAGAGCAATGTGTATCTGAAGCGCAGCTTCGAACCTGTAGAATCGGGACGGATCGCGGTTCGATTCTCGTATCTGTCGGTCAACAAAAAGTGGAACCGGATGCTGCATCTGAACAATCTGGGGAATATGGACCGTTATGTTGCGCTGAACGAAACTGGAAGCGCATTCACGTACACGGTCGGCGGCGCCAGCGGCGTCCTGCTCGAGCAGTATGAGGCGAATCGCTGGTACGAGATCGAGGTGGTCGTCAATCTCGACACGCAGCAGGTCGAAGCGATCGCAGTCGACGGCGACCGCAAGGCCGAGGGCGTGCCGCTCGGCGCGCCGGTGACGCGTATCGCCAGTCTGTTCACCATGACCGGCGACACGATGGGCGGCGCCGACTATTACATTGACAATCTGCGCGTCTATCGCCCCGAGCCCGCCTTCGTGCTCCAGAATTGGCCGACGACGCTGATGCTCCCGGCTGCGGGCGAGCGCAGCGGCGCGCTGGCAGCGGCGGTAGCGGACCAGGTGTACGGGACGATACCGGTGCAGGAGCTGCTCTGGTCGGTCAGCCCGGCGGTGGAGGGATTCGCTCTGGACGGCACGAGCGGGAGCTGGACCCTGTCGTCGGACACCGTCCCGGCGACAGTATCGGTACGCGCCGCTTCGGCGGAGGCGCCGAGCGTGTATGCGGAGCGCCAGCTAGAGCTCATCCCCTACACCGAGCAGCTGGATCGTCTCGTCCTGAGCGCGACGGAGACCGTCTATCTGCCGCCGGGCGGTAGCGCGGCCAGCGAGCCATTCGCGGCTGTCGCCGTCGGCATGGCGGACGAGGTGCTGGAGGGCGGGCCGCTGACGTGGTCGCTGCCAGGGTCCCCGGCGGGTATGAGCATCGATGCCGTCACCGGTCGTCTGACGGTGGAGCACGATGCCGCGGCTGCCGCGACGCTCGTGCGCGCCGCGCTGACGGAGCGGCCTGACATCTACGGCGAGCTGAGCTTCGTGCCGCAGCCGCGCTATCAGGTGGCCGACGACTATGAGGACGGCATGCCGGAGTCTTATACGGTCAGCGAAGTGCGGGGCAGCGTACAGGTCGCTCCCGGCGGCAGGGCGAGCGGACATGCACTGGAGCTGCGCAACGACCACACGGTCGGCAACGGACAGAAGAGCGTCGTTTCCTTCCGGCGCGCCGTGGAACCGGTCACGGAAGGGAAGGCGGTCGTCGAATTCGACTACTACACGGAACGCAAAACCTACCATCGGATGCTGTATGCGTATGACGCCACCGAGCCGATTGTCCGCATTGACGGCAACAATACGTCGATTACGTATCGCATCGGCGATACGACGGGTACGCTGCTGGATACGTACGAGCCGCAACGGTGGTACCGATTCCGCCTGGAGCTGGATCTGACGGCACAGCTCGTGACGGCGATTGAGGTTGATGGCGATCGCAAGGCCGCAGACCTGCCGTTTGCATCGCCGGTCGACGCGCTCCGATCGCTTTATGCTGCGACCGCGGATACGTTTGCTACCGCGGCCTTCCGCATCGATCATCTGCGCGTGGGTCCGGATGCGGAGCTGCTCGAGCTCGATCGCGTCGCCCAGGACAAGCGCGCGCTGGAGCTCGTGTCTCCGGTTCGCGCCGACCTGCCGCATACGGGAGCCGACGCGGGCAGCGCCATTGCGTGGTCTGCCTCCATCCCCGGCGTCGTCGGCGAGAACGGCGAGCTGCTGCGCGACTGGGAGGATGGACCGTCGACCGTCGATATGATGGCCGAGCTCGTATACGGCGGAGCCGCGGACGTCAAGGTATTCCCGGATACGGTGGTCTATCCGAGGAGCTCGAGTGTCATCTCGCAGGTGTACGATATTGTACCCTCGGGCGCAGCTCGCGTCGCGATCCCGGAGGAGGGGGATGCGGTTCGAGTCTATACTGCGGCGGTGTATGACCAGTTCGGCCAGCCGATGCCGACGGAAGCGGTGAATTGGTCGCTCGAGGAAGCGACGCCCGGCGTGACGCTGGTTGCCGCGACCGGCGAGCTCACGATAGAGCCGGCAGCACAGGCCGGGACGGTCGGCCTGACGGCATCCTCTGTTGGCACGCCGTGGGTACAGACGACCAAGCGAGTCGTCTTGTATTGGGACGATCCGCCGGTCAACGACAAGCCGGGATGGGAACTGACGTTCCATGACAATTTCATTAACCCGCAGTTGGACGAATCGAAGTGGAATCCGCATTATCACTATGCCGGGACGCCGGCCAACTATGTGCTGGAGGACGGTCTCCTCAAGCTGCGTCTTACGCCCGGGACCGGGAGTACGCATGTGACGACGAAGCGCTTCGGCGTGGAGGGCGAGGTGTTGCCGGATACGTTCGAGGATTTCAGCCAGCAATACGGTCTGTTCGAGATGCGGGCGAAGGTGTATCGGGCCGGTCCGTACGATCCGGGCGGGCCGGTGACGGGCGGGTACCATTCGGCGTTCTGGATGATGCCGTTCAATCCGAATTATGCGGCGCAGCAAGGCTATTCGGGCCTCAATCACGGGACGCCTGTCGTCGGCGTCAAAAAAACGTATGACGAGGTCATGGAAATCGACGCCTACGAGTACAATTGGCAGGCGTATCATTTCGGGCAAGGCTATCCGCCCGCATTGCTCAAGAGCAATGAGAATTTCGCACCGGAGTTAACCTTCGATCCGAAGGACGACTTCCATGTCTATACGCTGGAGTGGAACCGCGAGCAGTTGATCTTTTACCTGGACGGCGAGGAGACATGGCGCGCCGACCGCTCGGCGCATACGCCGTTTTTTATGTATCTGAGTCTGTATGAAGGCAGTGGCTGGACCGGTACGCCGGATCTCGATCCGTCGACGTATCCGAAGGACTTCGCAATCGATTACATCAAGGTGTACCAATATGCACAAGGGGCGCAAATTGCGCTGACCGGCGCGGACGACGCGTTCGGCCAGCTCGACGTGCCGGATGTCCGCCTGTACGACGAGGTATTCCGGCAGGAGGGCGAATACAGACTGGAGCTCGATCCTTATCGTACGACGTACGAGGTCGCGCTGCCCGACGGCACGACCGCGCCGCCGGTCATTGCAGGCCGAGCGTATCATGCGGAGACGGCGGTCACGGTGACGCAGGCGGTCTATTTCCCGGGTACGGCCGACGTAACGGTCGCGCCGCATGACGGGACGCCTGCCAGAACCTACGCGATCCGCTTCGTGCGTGAATCGGATCGGACGGAGCCGTTCCCGCTGGCCGCCGAGATACAGCAGGTCAAGCGTATATTGGCTGCGGCCGAGCCGGGCACGGCGTACAATCAATACCCGCAGGCGGCGATCGACGCGCTGCTGGATGCGGAGGAGGAGGCGCGGCTGGCGTGGGACAGCGCGCTTACGCAGACGGCGCTTGATGAGGCGCTGGCGGACCTGCAAGCGGCGCTTGACGATTTTGCGGCTGCGGAGGTGCTGCCCGTCGCATCGTACGGTACGCCGCTGATCGACGGCAGCGTCGATGCGCTGTGGACGGCGGCGGAGACGCTGGAGGTCGACAAGCCAGATAAGGGAACGACGGATTCGGAGGCTCAGGTGCGGGTGATGTGGGACGAGGACAACCTGTACGTGCTGGCGGAGGTGACCGACGACACACCGCACTCCGTCAGCCCAAGCACCAATGCACCCTGGAATTCCGACTCGATCGAGGTCTTTTTGGATGAGTGGAACATCAGGCAGAATTTTGTCGACGGCGTCCGCCAGATTCGGGCGGATCGGGATGGCCAGGTCAGCGGCAAGACCAAAAACGGCTACACGCGGGACGTCTACGAGGTGGAGCTGGCGGACGTGGAAGCGGTGGCGGTTGCCTACGCCGGCGGATATCGCGTCGAGATGAAAATACCGTTTGCGGAAGCGACGGGCACAGCCGGCAGCGTAATGGGCTTCGATCTCCAGCTCAACGATACATTTGCCGGTACGGCGCAGGATGCGACGCTCGTCTTCCGCGGCGGCGGCAGCGCGCCCCCGGGGCAATGGAGCCGCTTGCGTCTTGTCGGACCTTGACTCGAACGAAAATGACGATTCATCCGGATAAAATGATAGGTCCACGTACCGACAACCTTCTTTTTTGCATACGAATCAGGAATGTTTGGCATTGCGATCGACGTTCAACTGCCGTTATGCTGTGAAGTGTCAGGTATGGCGCACAGCGGCCGAGTCGCGCAGAACTGACATACAGCAACATATGGCGGCAATTATGCCATGCAATGACGCCGCGCTGCCGTCCGGAGCGGGAGCGGCGTCTTTCCTGAAATGAATGACGCACAGCGAAAGAAGTGGGAAGTGGGATGAAGTGAACAAACAGCTGCATATGAAGGCAAGACCGACAAGCACCGAGCAAGGGGGGCGAAACGGCTCTCGGTTTTTGAAGACGTTGATTCGCGACAAATGGTTATATTTGATGTTGTTTCCGGGTGTCTTTTATTTCTTGCTCTTTAAGTATGGTCCAATGTATGGTTTGATTATCGCTTTTCAGAACTTCCAGCCTGTTTTGGGTGTGTCGGGAAGCGAGTTCGTCGGTTTCAGGCATTTTACGCGCTTGTTTACGGAGCCGATGTTCTGGACATTGTTTCGCAACACGCTAATATTGGCGGTTTACAATATTGTGTTCTTTTTCCCTGCGCCGATATTGCTTGCGCTCTTACTGAATGAAGTGCGAATGAAGTTTTTCAAAAACACGGTTCAGATGCTGATCTATATCCCCCATTTTATTTCATGGCCGGTTGTCGTCGGTCTCTGCTACGTGCTGTTCACGATCAACGGAGGAATCGTGAACGAGATCATCATCGGTCTGGGCGGCAATGAGTTGAATGTTTTGATGAACGAAAGCGCTTTTCGTCCCATGATTGTCGCACAACAGATATGGAAAGAAGTCGGCTGGGGAACGATCATCTTTCTCGCCGCTCTCGCGGGAGTGAACGTAGAATTGTATGAATCAGCCAGAATGGACGGAGCAAGCCGTTGGCGCCAGATGTATCATATTACGCTGCCGGCGATTCGGAGTACGATCATCATACTCTTTATTCTGAGACTCGGTTCTTTCATGGATTCAGGCTTCGAACAAATTTTCCTTATGGTTAACGCGCTGAACCGGAATGTCGGCGAGGTGTTTGATACTTATGTGTACTCCGTTGGTCTGATTGGAGGTCAATTCAGTTACAGCACCGCCGTCGGACTGTTCAAATCAATTATTGGCCTCCTTCTGGTCGTCGCAGCCAACCGGCTGGCCAAGTTGTGGGACGAGGAAGGAGTGTATTGAATATGGGAGCCCGGCACCAGACATGGGGGAGCAGAACATTTGATATTTTCAATCATCTCTTCCTGAGTATTATTGCGTTGCTGATGCTTTTGCCGTTGCTCTATGTCATTGCAGGCTCTTTTGCATCGGATGCGGAGTTGTCCGTTAAGCAAATCGTGTTGATTCCGACAGAACCTACGCTGGATTCGTACCGCTATATCTTATCATCGGGCATTATTTTTCGCAGTCTCCTAAACTCGATCTTCATTACGGTTATTGCGACAGCGATCAATATGTTGTCGACGGCGATTATGGCTTACCCGTTATCGCGTGTGACCCTGATGGGCCGAGGCTGGATTATGAAAATGGTTGTGTTTACGCTGTTGTTCCAAGGAGGGTTGATTCCCAACTATTTATTGGTCAGAGAGCTGGGATTGCTTGATTCCTATTGGTCCTTGTGGTTACCCGGAGCAATTGCGGCCTTTAATCTGATCTTGTTGAAAAACTTCTTTCAACAGCTTCCGGACGGGATTGAAGAGGCGGCGAAAATCGACGGTTGCAACGATATGCAAATTTTGATCCGAATTGCGCTGCCCTTATCGATGCCTTCTATCGCGGCGTTGACTTTGTTCTATGCAGTTGGAAACTGGAACAGCTATTTTCCGGCGCTGATGTACATCGGGGATTCGTTGAAATGGCCGATTCAGGTATGGTTGCGTCAAATCGTCATTCTGTCGCAAGCCGGCTTTGACGTAAACGCCAACATGGAGGATTATGTGCAGCCGCCCGAGACGACCAAGCTCGCTGTGATTTGCGTGGCCACGATCCCGATTTTAATGGTCTATCCCTTCCTGCAAAAATATTTTGCCAAAGGGATGCTGCTGGGCTCGGTAAAAGGATGATTGGACATGAAACAAAGACAAAAAGGGGTGTATGGGAGTTGAAGATGTACGTGGGAAAAGCAATGAAGCACAAACGGGTCACGTTAGCGATCGTATTGCTCTTGGTGTTAATGGTATTGGCGGCATGCAGTTCGTCAAATGCTCCCTCTGACGCTGATGGAACAAATGCAACTGTGGATGAGGGCGGTGCACCGGAAAAATCCGCAGGCGAAGATGCCGTGAAAGAAGAGGATCTGGAGCCGCTTCCGATTTCGTTTATGATTCCGCTTTATGACGCACAGCCGCATCGACTGGAAGGCAATCCTGCCGTAGAGAACTACGAGTCGCTATTGAACATCGATTTGAGTATCGATTATGTGCCGAGCGCAAATTACGAAGATAAGCTGAGCCTGACGCTGGCCGGCGGCGAAATGCCGGATGTGTTGATGGTTCCGGCCCGGTCTCTGAAAAGCACCGTCTTCATCAATGCGGCTCGAAATGACGTTTTTTGGGATTTGACGGATGAATGGGAAAAATATCCGAATATGAAAAGCATTTTTAATCAAACGATGCTGGCCAATATTTCGGTGGACGGCCGCCAATACGGCATTGCCATTCCCCGTCCTACCGCTCGCGTAGGCATGCTGTACAGGGAGGACTTATTCGAGAAGCATGCTATCAAAGTGCCGGACACGTTGGAGGAATTCTATGAAGCGGCCAAACTGCTGAAGGAAAAAGAGCCGGATATTATACCGTTCTCTTTCGTTGATCAACTGGGCGAAACGCCTTGGAATGGTATTGATCTGCTGACGGTGTCGGAAGGCGGCTTCAGCATCTGGGGAGAGGTGGACGGAGGTTTACAGCCTTACTATGAGACGGAGCCTCATTTAACAGTGTTGAATACGCTCCGCACGATGTATTCGGAGCAATTAATCAATCGTGATTTTGCCATTGTACAGGGCGCACAGAAGAAAAATCTGATTAAAACCGGAAAAGCGGCCATGTATTTCACAGCCTATGATGATTTGATGGGCATTTCCGATGATCTCGCTCAGGTTATGCCTGACGCAAAGCTTGCGCTCAAGCCGGCTTTTAAAGAATTAACCAATGCAACAAGCGGCCACAACGGCGTATTCGCGCTGCCGAAATCAACGGTGACGACCGAGGAGAAGCGCGATGCGATTCTTTCTTATTTTGAACGTGCATTGGATGATGAGATTCGTCGAGCACGAGGATACGGAATCGAAGGCGAAACCTACGAACTCGTTGACGGCATTCCGACATTCATCAGCGAAGAGATTCGGACCGAATATACCACTCATGTAAGGGCGCTGTCCAACACGTTCATCAATCCGACAGTTACGCGTTTGCCGACGGATACGCCGCTCCAGACTCAAGTAAAGGATGCTTTTGAAAAATATGCCGAACTTGCAGTTCCCAATGCCATTGATCCGTTTGTCTCGGAAACGTATACGGAGCGCGGCGGTGAACTGGATAAAATCTTGTATGATGCGCGCGTGAAGTTTATTATGGGCGAGCTGGATGAAGCGGGATATGCTTCGGAAATCAAAAAATGGCGTTCCCAAGGCGGAGAGCGCATAATTGAGGAATATTCCGAAGCGTTCAGACGGATGAAAAAATGATTTCAAAAAGGGCGTCCTGGCCAAGGCCAGGACGCCCTTTTTATGTTGTACCCCTTATTCTAACCGCCTCCCGACGATTCGAAGAAGGGGGATTTCTCAGCAAAATTCGGCTTATCCTCAGCGATTGCCTCCATTTGGCCGCGTGCTTGCGCCCGGCGCGAAGCGGGGCTATACTCGGTACGTGAAGAGGAGGGCCTCCCGTGACCAACAAGCTCAATCCGTTGCGTTCGATCCGCGGCAAGCTGGTGCTGTCGCTGCTGGTGCTCGTGATCGTGCCGACCTTGCTCATATTCTGGAACTACGCGCATACGTCCCGAAAAGTGGTCGCCGAGGAGGTCAACAGCGCCAATCAGGAGCTGGCAGACCGGGCCGCCGAGGCGATCGACGACGTCGCGACGCGCATGATCAGAGCGCTCTTTTTGCTGGAGACGGACTTCGAGGATTACTACGTCACCGGCCCGGCGGACTGGACGGCGAACTACGCCGACTATGCCAAGGTGCATCTGCTGCAGCGCCGGATGGCCTCGATTCGGGATCTGCTGCTCGACAGCAGCGCCTTCCTGATCTATACCGACCGGCACGGGCTGGCGGTGTCGACGTTCTACTCCTTCGACATGCTGGCCAATTACGCCATTCTCGTGGAGCAGGACTGGTACCGCGAGGGCGAGCGGGGCGGCGGCTTCCCGCAGTGGCAATTCCCGTACCGGCTCGTTCCGGGGATGGGTAGCACCGAGGTCGGGCGCAGCGAAGGGTACCTGGCGCTCTCCCGCTCGCTGCGCGATGAGACCGAGCTCGGGGTGGCGCTGATCGGCATCCCGATCCAGGCGGTGTTCGCGCATCGGACGCCGCCGCAGGACGGGGAGCTGCCGTCGCAGCTGCTCTGGGACGGCGAGCATGCGCTGCTCGATGCGCAGGGCCGCACGGCGCTCGCCCTCAGCGCGTCGGAAGCGGCCGAGCTGCGCAGGCCGGGCGGCGCGATCAAGCGGCTCACCCGGGATGGACAGACCTATATGGCCAATGTCTCGCCGGTCGAGGAGATCGGCGCCTCCGTCGTCAGTCTCGTGCCGGAGGAGCAATTCCTCGAGCAGCTCACGGCCAAGCAGAGCCAGTCGCTGTTGTGGATTGTGGTCGTCTTTCTTGTCAGCGCGCTCGTATTTGCGCTCTTCCTGTTGCGCTTCACGCGGCCCATCTATGCGATGCTGCGTTCGATGCGCAAGGTCGGAGCGGGCGACTTCAAGACGGCGGTTGCGGTCAGCGGCCAGGACGAGATGGCCTTGCTCGGCCGCAACTTCAATCAGATGGTGAGCCGGCTGGACGAGCTGCTGCGCCGGCTGGAGGAGGAGCGGCAGCTCAAGGAAGAGGCGCATTTTCAATCGTTGCAAGCCCAGATCAATCCGCACTTCCTGTTCAATACGCTCAACTCGATCAAGCTGATGGCGATGCTCTCCAATACGAACCGCAACGTCAGCGATATGATCACCGCGCTGGGCAAGCTGCTCGAATTCTCCATGAAGATGCATCAGCGCTTCGTCACGCTCGGGCAGGAGATCGAATATCTGGAGCTGTACATGGCGCTGCAGAAGATCCGTTATCCGGATCAGATCGCACTCGATATCGAGGTCGATCCGGCCTTGCGACGGCTGTATATGCTCAAGTTCACACTGCAGCCGCTCGTAGAGAACAGCATCGTTCACGGTGGCCGTATGCCGCTCGCCATCACGGTGCGCGCCGCCGCGTCGGAAGGCGTGCTGCGCATCGCCATTCGCGATGACGGCGTCGGCGTGCCGGAGGAGCGGCTGCCGGAGATACGCGAGCGACTCGTGCTGGAGCAGACCAAGTACAGCGGGATCGGCCTCTCCAATGTCGACCGCCGCATCAAGCTGTACTTCGGACCGGCGTACGGCATCACACTGTCCAATATTGCGGCGGGCGGGCTGGAGGTGGCGGCCGTCTTTCCGCTATGGGAGGAGCCTCGGGAATGAACGAATCAGAAAAGAACAAATCGGCAAAACACGAAACGGTTGCGAAGGAGACGGTACTGGACGACTCGACGACGAATGTACTCATCGTCGACGACGAAATTTTGGTGCGGCTGTCCTTGAAGACGTTGATTCCCTGGGAGGCGCACGGCTTCCGGATCGCCGGCGAGGCGCAGAATGGCCGCGAGGCGCTGCGCCTCATGGAGAGCGCCCCCTGTCAGATCGTCCTGACCGACATCCGCATGCCGGAGCTGGACGGCCTGTCGCTGATCGCGGAGATTCGCAGCCGCTGGCCGCAGACCAAGTGCGTGATTCTCTCCAATCACAACGACTTCGACTACGTGCAGCAGGCGCTGCGGCTGGGCGCGGTCGATTATGTGCTCAAGCTCGCCTGGGTGCCGGAGGAGCTGCTGGCGATGTGCCGGCGACTGCAAGACGAGGTGCGGCAGGAGGCGCTTCAACTGGCGGCGCAGGACGAGGTGGCCTTCCGCCTCGATCGGCTCGATCGCGAGACCAAGGACCGGCTGCTGCTCAATCTGCTCACCAAGCAGGCGAGCCGCCTCGAGATCGAGCGTGCGGCAGAGGGGGTAGAGCTGGCATTCGATACCCGGCGCTTCAAGGTGGCGCTCGTATCGATCGACGCGTATGAGGCGGTACTGGGGGAGAATCGCTTCAAGAGCGAGCAGTTGCTCAATTACACGGTGGCGAATGTGCTGGGTGAGATTCTGAACGGGCACGGCGGCGGCGAGCTGGTGGAGATCAGCGGCGGCCGCTTCGCGATCGTCGCCTCGCGGATTCTCCCTGAGCTGCTGGAGCAGCTGCGCGAGGCGACGGGCGCGTATGTCCGCATCTCGATCAGCTGCGGCGTCTCGGCGGCCTGCAGCGGCCTCGGTACGCTGCAGGCCGGTTTCGAACAGGCGCAGCGCGCGCTCGAGCGGCGTTTTTTTCGCGGGGAAGGGGCCGTGGTCCGAGCGGACGAAGCCGGGGCGGAGGCGCGCGATCCGGCGCGCCCGGAGCAGGGCGACGACGCAATCGGCGCGCAGTCGCTGCGAGAATTCGGGATTGTCGACGAGACGCGCTGGCAGGCCTTGCTGGCCGCAGGGGAGGAAGCGGCGGTCGTGCGCGAGTGGGCGCGCTGCTGCGATCGCTGGCAGGTGCTGGAGGCTGCGGGGGCAGAGGCGGTGCGCGAGGAGCTGCTGCGTCTGCTCTACCTGTTTGGCGACCGGGTGCTGGAGCCGGCGGGCAAGACGATCTACACCGTGCCGGAGCATGAGGGGCGCTATCCCTTCGACGTGATCCGCAATGCGCAGACGCTGGCGGAGATCCGTGGCTGGCTCGGCCAGTGGCTCGCGCTGGCGCTGCGGTATGCGCAGGAGGCTTCAGGCACGCGGTATCGGCCGGAGATTCAGCGCGTGCTGGAGATGATCCATCAGGAATACGGCAGGCCGCTCAAGGTGTCGGATATGGCCAGGCGCGCCGGCTTTGCGGAGAATTATTTGAGCGTGCTGTTCCGCAAGGAGACCGGCCAAAAAATCGTCGATTACCTGACGGCGGTGCGCATGGAGAAGGCCCGCGAGCTGCTGCGCGACCCCGTCTACAAAATCTACGAAATCGCGGAGCTCGTCGGCTACCGCGACGCCAATCATTTCAGCAAATACTTCAAAAAAATCGAAGGGGTGTTTCCCCTCGAATTCCGTAAAATGGCGCAGCGAAAGTAAGGCAGAGGCAATCGCGCGCTCATTTCTTATAATATGACGGCTTCTCCTTAGTTTTTCACCTTCCGCCCGCTCGCGGCTGCCCGTATACTGGCTCCAAGAGGTGATCAGGGCGATGAAGTGGACCGAAAAAAACCGGGAAAATCTGGCCGGTTATCTGTTTATTATGCCGAGTGTGCTCGGGTTCGCCTTTTTCATTCTGCTGCCGCTGCTCTTCAGCCTGGCGCTGGTGTTCACCGAATGGGATTACCTGCGCGGGCTGGACGGGCTGTCGTTCAGCGGATTGGCGAACCTGCGCGAGGCGCTGCAGGACGAGCTGGTGTACAAGTCGCTCAAAAACAACGTGCTGTTCTCCGTCGTGAGCGTGCCGGCGGCGATGCTGATCGGCCTCGTCTTCGCGACGGCGCTCAACAAATTCGTCTACCTGAAAAGTCTGCTGCGGACGCTGATCTTCCTGCCGTACATGAGCTCGCTGGTCGCGATCTCCGTCGTCTGGCGCGTACTGTACCACTCCTCGGAAGGGCCGATCAATGCCTTCCTGCGCGCGCTCGGCCTCGCCGATCCGCCGGGCTGGCTGGCGAGCCCGGACTGGGCCTTGCCGGCGATCATCATCATGACCGTGTGGACCTACATCGGCTATGCGATGGTGCTGTATCTGGCCGGTCTGCAAGGCATCTCCAGGGACCTGTACGAGGCCGCCGATATCGACGGCGCGACCGGGCTGCAGCGTTTCCGCGCCATTACGGTGCCGCTGCTCAAGCCGACCAGCTTTTTGATCGCAATTACGCTCATTATCGCCTCGTTCCAGGTGTTCGCTTCGGTGCAGGTGATGACTGACGGCGGCCCGATGCAATCGACGACGGTGCTGGCCTTGTATATTTACCGGCAGGCGTTTGAGTTCCGCGATATGAGCTACGGGGCGACGATCTCATGGGTGCTGTTCCTCGTCATCTTTGTCGTCACTATGATTCAATGGAGGACCCAGAAAAAATGGCAAAATCAATTCTGATGCCGCAGCGGGCCGGCGTGTCGCACACCTGGGCCAGGACGCGACGCGAGCGGCTCGTCAAAACCGTCATGACCGCGCTGTTCCTCGGCATCGGGCTGCTGATGGTGCTGCCCTTCCTGTGGATGGCCTCGGCCTCGTTCAAAAATGCCGCCGATATTTTCGTCTACCCGGTGCAATGGATTCCGCAATCCTGGGATCTGTACAACTACAAGAAAGTCTGGCTGGAGCCGGTGTGCTTCGCGGTCTACTACTGGAACTCGATCAAAATCACGTTCCTGCAGGTGCTGGGCACGCTCGTGACGAGCTCGCTCGCGGGCTTCGCCTTCGCCAAGCTGAACTTTCGCTTCAAGGAGCCGCTCTTCCTGCTGTACCTGGCGACAATGATTATTCCGCAGCAGGTGCTGTTCGTGCCGCGCTTCATCATGTTCGACTATATGGGACTGGTGAATACGCATATCGGCATCATCCTGCCGGGCATGTTCACGGTGCTGGGCACGTTCCTGATGCGTCAATTCTTCAGCACGCTGCCGGGCGAGCTGCTGGAGGCGGCCAAGGTAGACGGGGCAGGCTACTGGCGGATGTACTGGCAGATCTCGCTGCCGCTCACCAAGCCGGCCGTCGTCACGCTCCTGATCCTCGCCTTCACCTGGCACTGGAACGAATACGAGAACCCGCTCATCCTGCTGCGCGACCGCGAGCTGTTCACGATCCCGATCGGGCTGTCCAGCTACATGGACGAGAACGGCACGAACTATCCGCTCATCATGGCTGCATCGTGCTCGGCGCTCGCGCCGCTGATCCTGATCGTGGCGATCTGTCAGCGCTGGTTCGTCGAGGGCATCGCCAGCACGGGGCTGAAGGGGTGAAGGCGCGGCTTGCGGAGCTTCTGAGAATATGACGGCAGATTAAAAGAAAAGCACATGGGCAGCGCTCGCGCCGCTTGTTATAACTGTATCGTAGGCAAATTAACTGCTATCAGGGGGTATGGAACATGAAGAAGAAAGCGCTCTACACGATGTCGCTGCTGCTCGCGGTCACGCTGCTCGCAGCGGCCTGCGGGGGCAACGGGGAAGGCCATCCGGCGAGCGAGGGCAACGGCGGAGAAGGAGGCTCCGCCTCCGCTGATGCGGTGCAGCTCCGATTCTGGGGCGGGGTGCCGCCGGAGTCCGGACCGCAGGCGGTCGTCGACACGTGGAATGCGGCCCATCCGGACATCCAGGTGGAATACATTCGCTTCGTCAACGACGAGTCGGGCAACACCAAGCTGGATACCGCGCTGCTCTCCTCCAACGACGTGCCCGATCTGTACGTCACCTATAGCGATGCGAATCTGAACCGCCGCATCGACGCGGGCATGTCGGCGCCGCTGGACGAACTGGCGGCGGGCGCCGACTTCGATATCGATGCGGTGGTCGGCAAGGACAATTTGAATGTCAAGGACGACAGCATTTACTACTTGCCTGCGACCAAGACATACCAGACGATGCTGATCAATATGTCGGCGCTGGAGGCGGCCGGTGCGGACGTGCCGCGCGCGTGGACGTGGGACGAATTCGCCGAGCTGGCGCGGACGTTGAATCAACCGGGACAGTACGGCGCTTATTTCAACCCCGGCTGGGAGCCGATCGCCTACGACATGTCGATCACGGCCGATCCGGTCGACGTATACTACGGCGAGGACGGGATGTCCACCTTCCGATCGCTGCCGAGCTTCCGCGAGGGACTGGAGCTGCAGAAGGCGCTGATCGACGAGCAGGTCACCTATCCGTTCGCCGAGGCGAACATGAACAAGCTGCAGCCGCAGGACGAGCTGCTGAACGAAAAAGCGGCGATGGTGTTCACCGGCACGTACCTGATCCGCTACATCAAGGACGAGCAGGCGTATCCGAACCGCGACTTCCAGGTGGCCTTCGCCCCGGTGCCGCAGTACGAGGCGGGCACGAATGTCAATTCCGGCGGGATGGGCGACTACATCATGATCAATCCGAAAAGCGAAAATAAGGAAGCGGCCATGGCGTTCCTCGCCTGGTACCTGGAGGAGGGCAACATGGAGCTGGTCGCAGGCGGGCGCGTGCCGTCGAGCAAGCAGGCCGACATGGGCGAGGTGGCCGATCTGTTGATCGGAGACTATGCGAAGTACATCGACAAAGAATCACTGACGCATCTGCTGGCGGCGGACGTGACCTTCAAGCAATTCACCCAGACGACGGCGCAGTCCGAGATTCAGAAGGCCTTCAAGGAAGAAGCGGAGAAGTACTTCATGGACGCGCAATCGATTGACGAGACGATCGACAGTCTGACACAGCGCGCGGACGAGGCAATCGCCGCTGCGAAGTAAGGGTTGCCGGTCCGCCGGCCCGCATCCCGGTCTGATGGCCAGCGCCGCGACCGGACGGAATGCGGCGTCGGCGCCGGCAGCTGTACGAAGGGAGGAGTCAAGGATGGCACACAAGTCTGAACGGATGGCAACGGAGGTGCTCGTCGCCGGCGGCGGCATCGCCGGGGTCGCGGCAGCGCTGGCCGCGGCACGGGGCGGCGCGCGCGTCGTGCTGTGCCAGGATCGCTCGGTGCTGGGCGGCAACGCCTCCTCCGAGATCCGGATGCATATCGTCGGCGCGGCCCATTCCAAGCGGGGTGCGCCGCTCGCGACGGAAGCGCGCGAAGGCGGCATCGTCGAGGAGATCCTGCTCGAGTGCGCCTATCGCAATCCGCAGCGCAGCGCCTCGATGCTCGATCTGATCCTGTACGAGAAGTGCAGGGCCGAGACCAATCTGACGCTGCTGCTTAACACCGCCATCACCGGGGCGACGATGGACGGCACGCGCATCGAGGAGGTGCTGGCGGTGCGCGAGAGCACGGAGCAAGCCTTCGCGATCCGCGCCGCCGTCTGCATCGACTGCACGGGCGACGGCCGGCTCGGCAAGGAAGCGGGCGCGCGCTATACGACCGGTCGCGAGGCCGCGAGCCAATACGGCGAGACGCTGGCAGGGGAGGAGGGCGACGCGTATCGGCTCGGCTCCTCGCTCTTGTTCACGACCCGGGACATGGGCCGGCCGATGCGTTTCGTCCCGCCATCGTGGGCCAGGCGCTACAGCGAGGAGGACCTGCGCTATCGCCCGCACGATTCGTGGGAGTACGGCTACTGGTGGGTCGAATTCGGCGGGCTGCTGGACACGATCGCCGACAACGAGGCGATCCGCGACGAGCTGCTGGCAATCATGATGGGGGTGTGGGACCATATCAAGAACAGCGGTCATCATCCGGAATCCGAGAACTGGGCGCTCGATTGGTTCGGCTTCCTGCCGGGCAAGCGCGAGTCGCGTCGCTTCATCGGTCGCCATGTGCTGACCCAGCACGATCTGGAGCAGGCCGTGCATTTCGACGATGTCATCGCCTATGGCGGCTGGCCGATGGACACGCATCCGCCGCAGGGCATCGAGGCCAAGGAAGCCGATCCGTGCCGTCAGCCGGTGACGGAGTACGCCTACGGCATTCCGCTGCGCGCGCTGATCAGCGTCAATGTAGACAACTTGATGTTCGCCGGGCGCAATATCTCGGCGACCCACATCGCCTTCTCCAGCACACGGGTGATGGCGACCTGCGGTGTGATGGGACAGGGCGCCGGCACGTTCGCGGCCGTCGCCACGACGGCGGGTGTCCCGCTACACGAAGCCTGGCGGCGCGCGGAGCTGGTCGGGCGCGCGCAGCAGGAGCTGCTCCGCCAGGATGCCTACTTGCCCGGCATCGCGGCCGCGCCGTCGCTGGCGAGCCGCGCCGCCATTCGCGCTTCGTCCGAACAGCCGGAAGGGCGCGCGGCCCAGGTCATCGACGGCCATACCCGGACAATGCACGGCCCGCGCGGCGTGCGGCCCGAGCTGGCCGTCCCCGGCACGCACCGCTGGATGGCGCGGCCGGACGATCCGGCACCGTGGATCGAGCTCGAATGGCGTTCGCCGGTTGCGCTCCGCGAGGTGACCGTGGTGCTTGATACCGGCATGCATCGCCGGCTGACGCTCACGCACGAGGCGCATTTGCAGCGCCAACTGGAGTGGGGACCGCAGCCGGAGACGCTGGCGGATTTTCGACTCGTGGCGTATACGGCGGACCATCCGGACGAAGGACAGGAGATCACGCGCATCGCTGGCAATTACCAGCGCCGCGTCGTCTGCCCGGTGAATCTGACGCATGTGCGTCGGCTGCGGCTGGAGGCGCTGGGCACCAATGGACTGGACCATGCCCGTGTGATGGAGATCCGATGCGAATAGAGAGAGGCGGTCCTGCTAACGCAGCAGGGGCGTCTTTTTTTCTCGGAACGAAATGGGTTGCGCCCGTTTCGCCTTGCCCGTTTCGCCTTGCCTGCCCGTTCAGGAGCCCATATGGATGGCAGGGAGCTAACATGTTATAATAAAGAGAAAATGGGGCTGATTGAGAATGCGGGAGCTGCTCGATCCGAAAAACGATTTTGTGTTCAAGCGCATATTTGGAAGCGAAGAGAACAAGGACGTGCTGCTGGCGTTTTTGAATCGAACGTTTGCTGACTCCGGTGATGCGCCGCTGACCGAAATTGTAATTATGAATCCCTACACAGATAAGGACGCGCCATTAGATAAGCAATCGATCTTCGATATCTGGGCGCGTACGAACGAAGGCAAATTAATCAACGTCGAAATGCAATTGTTCAACAAATACGATATTGAGAAGCGCACGCTGTATTATTGGAGCCGTCGCTTTTCCAGTCAGCTTCAAGAGGGACAGTCCTATCGGGAGTTAAAGAAATGTGTCACCATTAACATTTTGAATTACGCGTTTATCCCGAATACGCGCTATCATAATGTTTATCATCTTCGCGAGGACGAGACCGGGCTTGAGTTGACCGATGACATTGAGGTTCATTTCATCGAACTGACCAAGCTGAGCGATCAGTCGGTTCCGGTTGAGGGAGGGCTGGTCAATTGGCTGCTGTTCTTGAAGGGCGCAGACAAATCGACATGGGAGGTATTGCAAATGAATGAACCGACCTTGAAAAAAGCAATGACGACCCTGGAATTTTTAAGCATGAACGAGGAAGCGCGAATGCGGTATGAGGCGCGTCAAAAATTCCTGCACGACGAGGCCTCGGCACTGGAGTGGGCCACGGAAAAGGGATTAAAGCAAGGCATGGAGCAGGGTATGGAAAAAGGCATGGAAAAGGGTATGGAAAAGGGTATGGAAAAGGGTATGGAAAAAGGTATGGAGCAAGGCCGGCTGGAAGTAGCCCGGAACATGCTGGCAAAAGGGCTGGAGCTTGGCGTCATTGCAGAATTGACTGGATTCTCAGTGGAGGAGCTTAAAAAACTAAATGCATGAAAAGGCCAAAAGCACCGCGCAGGTAATTTTACAATTACAACGCGGTGCTTTTTTTAATTCTTCGAAAGTAAGGGATCTCGCGTATATTTATCTAAATTTCTCGGAACGAAACGAGGTGGCGCCGCAAAATGACGGCGTCCGACGTTTTACCTTGACTACTACCTTAAGTAAAAGCGCATCTTGAAATCTGACGGACAGAAATGACCGTTACAGCGCTGATTACGATAAATTTAAGCTGTACCGGACAAAAGTGACCGTTAGCGAGCTCTGGTCCCTGCGATAATGCCATAATATTAGTCTAATGGACAAAAGTGTCCGTTAGAGCGAAGGAGACGCTTGAAATTTGATGCTGACGAACAAAAATGTCCGTTAGATGAGGAGAGAATTGGCCGTTGGCAGTCAGCCTCAAGGTCTCCGTCGCCCTACTGCGCCTGAATAATCGTTCTCAAGAAAAACGGCTCTTCGAAATAAAAAAAAGCTGCCTGAGTATCAGGCAGCAAGGGTAACCATCAAGGTGGTGGAGGATGCATGCGCAAATAGCGCTTGAGCCGCCGTTCATTCGCTTCGGAAACGGTCGAGAAGGTATCCTGGCCGGGAAAGAACACAAGCTTGCGATCGGCATCGTAACGGTCAACGTTCCCCAGATTGACAACATTCGAGCGATCGAGCCGTTCAAACCCGAGCGGTTGGTAAGCGACGAGCAAATCGGACAAGGTGGCCGGAAATAAAAATACCCCTTGTTTGGCATGGATGTAAATCGTGCTGCGATGGCTCGTAAAGTAATAGATATCCGGCTCGCTGATATCCCAAGGGTTCCCCTCCAAGTCCAGCACGCGCATCGTTCCACCATCCTAACAGTTTATTGCGGCTTTTTTAATAGTTCTTCGGGAGCTTTTGGGCTGTGCGCCCAAGGCTTAGCAATATTTGCAAAAAGTATTGCAATTGAACCAAGACATACTGAAGCGCTTCTAGCCAGCCATTTACTCATGTTTAGCACTCCTTTCTAAGAGTAATAAAGAAAGTGTCTGAACAAAGACCACAATTTCCAAAGTAGTTGAATTAGTCCAAATTGTGAGTAGAGCAAACAAAATTGCAATCAATTTCAACTTAAGATAATGCTTTTTTGAAATGAAAGTGTTACGGTCAAATCTAGGAGCAATTAGAATTAATAAGAAAAGACTAATAAAATTCATAAAAATTAAGATGTAATTAGGTATCAATTGAGCTAAATGAGGAGCCAAGGAGCAAAGGAGAATTGAACTGAAATTACAAGCTAAAGAGGATTGAAAATGGTATCCACCAGTTAAAAGTCGAAATGAAGCAAAACCCAACAATGCAATTACGGTAGAATAAAATGCTTCAAATATAAAACCAAAACATAAGCTTGTAAAAATAATTATAAAGGAGTTGATTATAATAGTAAGGGCATAATTCATTACTTCAATTGAGTTGGTTTGTTCCGGATTAATATTTTTAATATACCGAGCGATTTTATAGGTCATTTCGATTCGCATCTTCCCAGTCCTTTTTATATGAAACAAATAAAAAGCAAAAGAGAAACAATACATAAATTACTGGTATCGCTAAATAATAGCTTGATAA
The DNA here is from genome assembly GCF_014705605.1 of Paenibacillus sabuli. Lineage (GTDB taxonomy): Bacteria > Bacillota > Bacilli > Paenibacillales > Paenibacillaceae > Paenibacillus_D > Paenibacillus_D sabuli. The sequence goes on along the minus strand of NZ_JACXIZ010000013.1, from coordinate 154,769 downwards.
TGTTTCCACCATATGTAAAGTAATAATAAAAATAATTGGAGAAGGAAGAGTTAAGAGAAACAAGTGCAAATCCCTAGATTTTAAGTGCATTGGTATTTTCCGTCTTGGAGAATCAGGCACAAAATCAAAACCAGTTCTTTTCTTTTTTATGTAACTTGCGAGAATAAATACTGAAACTGCAGATATTGTTTGTAAGATGTAAGTAGAAGTTTCTGTTATATAAGGAATGGTTGACTCAAATAAACCAAACTGACTCATGATAATCAAATAAACACTTTGAATTAGCAAATAGCATTGATATGCAACTCCAGTCAAAATGACAGCATAAAGTAAATGAATGCGAATAATTAACCACATAAATAAAAACATCAGTAAAAATTGTAGCAAAATATCAACATAGACAAACCCATAATCATTCCGAAGCACAAACGACACAAATGCCATGATGGCGCCAGCAAATAGTATCTCTTTGAAGAAAATGTCGATTTTAAACATTCGAAAGATGAGGAAGAACATTGCAGTGGTTTCCAAGACAGAGAACACCATAAATAGCGAAAAATCGACCATCTGTATCTCTCCCCAAGCCACGAATTTCACTTCGTTCTCATCTACTATAGCATACGGGACTTATTACCCACAACCTTTATTTGTATCCGGTTGCAATCGAGACTATCGTTTCAGCACTCGCTTCGTCGCTCCAATAGCTTCCTCGTGAGGTGGGAATTCGGGAATGCCTCATACTCCCGACATGCAAAATCGCCGCAGTTGTGCGGCGATTCCAAATTCATTCAAGCTAGCTGATTGTAAATTGGACTCAAGCTTCTGCGTTTTTGGAGAATCCGCTGACGGTTGCGACTTGGCCGGCGGCGAAGGATGACGGCAGGGCATCGACTTTGGCGAGCCTGTATTTCTGGACATATTCGCGGTAGCGCGCGGCGATTTTTTGATGCAGAGGATGGGTAGACGGAATTTCGAAATACGTGCGGATGACGTGCTGCACGCCTTGCTGGCGCAGATCCGCCTGCAGCCGCGAGGCCTCCTGATCCAGCTTCGGATCGAATAGCATGGCTGCTGCGATGGCTGAAATCAGATCGGTCGTTTCCATCCCCATGTCGTAGGCCAGCATCAGTGGTTTGATGAGCCGGTCGCCAGGCGACAGCTTGCGAATCGGCGAACGTCCGACGCGGACCACCTCGTCGATGAGCTGAGGATTGGCAAAGCGCTCCAAAATTTTGTGAATGTACTTTTGGTGGTTGGTCTCATCCAGGTTATGCTTTTTGGCCAGCATCTTGCCGGTCTCCTGCATGACGAGCCGCACGCGACGCAGCAATGCCGGATCGGCCATAGTCTGCTGGATGGTCTTGTGCCCCGCCAAATAGCCGAAGTAGGCCGCGGCGGCGTGACCGGTGTTGACAGTGAAGAGCTTGCGCTCAATAAAGGGGAGCAGCGAGTCGACATACAGGGCACCTTCAATTTCGGGCAGGCTGCCCTCCATAATAATCGCAGAGCGGTCAATGGCCCATTCGTAATAAGGCTCAACGGTGACGGCCAGCGGATCGTCGTGCTTCTTGGTCGGCACAATGCGGTCAATCGCCGAGTCGGGGAAGGCAATCTGGCGATGGGCCTGGTCGTGCAGATCCGCAGGGAGATGCTTGAATACCCATTTTTTGAGCTTGGTGCTTGCGCCCACGGCATTCTCGCAGGCGATAATATGCAGCGGCTCGTCGGTATGCTGCATCCGCAGCACGATGCCTCTTGCGATGGTAGCGGCAATGTCCTTCAGATTGGAAGCGCCGACTGCTGTCGTGACCAATGCGGCCTCCACGATGCGCCGTGCGACGGCGTCCGTATTGCGGGCATGCACGGCAGAGATGTTGTCGACCTCGAGCATCTCCGGATCGCCGCCTGCGATGTAGACCGGATAACCGCCGCGCGATTTCAACATGGCCACCTGCTTTTCGTTGCGCGATACGAAGCACACGTCGTAACCGGAACGAGACAGGCGCAGACCGATGAAGCCACGGCCGATATTCCCGGGTCCGAAGTGGACGGCGCGCGGCCTTCGTTCCTTGATTTCAAAAGGGGTATTCATCATTCATTTCTCCTCCCAGATCCATGGCTTGCTTTTTTTATTTTTGGTCATGTGCGTTGCATACTTATTAGAATGACTTATAAAGCAGAAAATTCAGACGAATGGAGATTGATGAGGGATGCCCCCGCCAAGAATGGAGGGGGCTTATTGACGTTGATTCTGTTACGAGCTGGACGGCGTCGAGAGGCCCGCCAGCATTTCATCAAAATCGTGGCCTTCAAGCGACTCGATCATCGTGTGACCCGTGCCGAAAGGCAGTTGCTTGGTAATGGTATTCGGAATGACCAGTGTATAAATTCCCGCCGCTACGGCGGCTTTGGCTCCATTGGGCGAATCCTCGATGGCAATCGCTTCGCCGGCCTCTACGCCCAGACACTCCAGCGACTGCGTATAGAGCTCGGGGTCAGGCTTCACATGCTTGACGTTATCGGCTGTTCGGTAGCATTCGAAATAATCGGCGATGCCGAGCTGTGCGACAAAACGATCGACCCATTCGCGGTGCGAGCTTGATGCCAATCCGATCTTAAGACCGGCCGCCTTGGCCTTCTCCAAATAATTGAGAATTCCCGGACGCACTTGCTCCTGCATCATGAGCTCGGCATGGCGGGCCTGCATGGCCGCGCGGAAGGCATCCAGATCGAGATCAATGTTGCAATCTGTGCTGAGATACGTGTAAGGGTTGAAGGAATGAAGGCTGGTGCCGAGGCATTCGGAGTATTTCTCCAATGTCAGCTCGACGCCGTGCTCCTTGTAGGCATCGCGAAATGCAACGTACCAAGCTGTCTCGGTGTCAATGATCGTACCATCGAAATCAAAGATGATCGCTTTAATCATGTAGGGTCCCCCTCAGTCTGTATAAGATATACGATATGTCATCATTCACCACTTGGAAGGGCGAATAAACATCAAATTTATAAATTTACGTTATAATAATGGTAACACGGTTATTCCCTCTGGTCAAACGCGTTAATAAAGTTTACATTATTGAAAGGAATGTTTTGAAAACCTGAAAACGCTGTATGTATAGCATATACGGGCGATCGGCGAATCATGTAAAAACGGGCCAAAACATTTCGGCAATGTCCATCAGCAACGGAGGGATAGGGTGCGAGCAGCGATACTGACAGACAAAAAACAAATGGAACTCAAGCAGGCCGCGGAACTGGAGTTGGGCCCTAAGGACGTGAGGCTCGAAGTCAAGGCATGCGGCATATGCGGTACAGACCAACACATCTATCACGGCCAGCCCGGATCGGCGGCTGTCACGCCTCCGATCGTGCTCGGTCATGAATTGTCCGGGATCGTCGCCGCGGTGGGGAGCGAGGTGAAGCTGCATGCCGTCGGAGACCGCGTCTCGGTCGATCCAAATATATATTGCGGCAGCTGCGTATTTTGCCGCAAAGGGATCGTGCAGCTCTGCGACAACTTGCAGGCAATCGGAGTCACGCGCGACGGCGGAATGGGCGAGAGCTGCGTGGTGCCGGAAGCCAACTGTTACCGGATGCCCGATCACATGAGCTATGTGGCCGGCGCCTTGGCCGAGCCGCTCGGCTGTGTGCTGCACGGTCTGAAGAAGCTCACAGTGCGCCCGTCCGACGCGGTGCTCGTCATCGGCGGCGGGTTCATCGGCCAATTGTTCGTCCAGTTGCTGCGCAGTCAGGGCCGGTCGGGCCGGCTCGCGGTCAGCGAGCCGATCGAGACCAAGCACCAGAGTCTGCTCGAGCTGGGCGCCAGTGAAATTATTGGCGATCCATCCAATATAGACGCCGTGCGGGATACCTTCGATATTGTCATTGAGTGCGTCGGTCGTCGTCAGTCGATGGAGACGGCGCTGCAAGCCGCTGCCAAGGGAGGCCAGGTGTTATTGTTCGGGGTGGCTGCCCCGCATACGGAGGTGACCTTGACCCCTTACCACGTATTCGTCAAAGAGCTGCGCATCATGGGCTCCTTCATTAATCCGTATACGCATCTGGACGCGCTCGGGTGCATCGCTGCGGGCGATGTCGATGTCGAGGGACTGGTCAGCCACCGCTTCGCGCTGGACGAGGTGCCGGATATGATGGCGCGTTATCCGCAGCTGGAGGTGACCAAGGGCATCATCGTGTATTAAGAAAAAGCAAGGAGGCATGCAGGTGCGCAACGTATTGGTGACGGGCTATCGCGCGCACGAGCTGAATATTTTTGACGACAAGCACCCCGGAATTGCCTATATTCGGCAGGCTGTGTCAACAAGGCTGATCGCACTTCTGGAGGAAGGGCTGGAGTGGATGGTGACGCCGGGGCAGTACGGAGTCGATCTGTGGGCCTGCGAGGCGGCCTTCGAATTGAGAGCGGAGTACCCGCAGCTCAAGGTGTCGATCATCGCGGCCTGCGCCGACCAAGGCAGCAATTGGAGCGAGACGAAGCAGGCGTACTATCGCACCATCACGGACCGGGTCGACTACTACGCGGCGGTCAGCAATCAGCCCTATCAGGGCGGCTGGCAGCTCGCGGCCCGGGATGAGCTGCTGCTGCGCAAGACCGGCGGCATCATTCTGGTGTACGACGAGGAGGCGGGCGAGGGCTCGCCTCGGCATATCAAAAACAAGGCGCTCCGCAAGGGAGCGCGCGAGGACTACCGCTTCATGCCGATCCGGCTGGAGGATATTCAGCTGCTGGCGGACGAAGCCGCCTGGAACGCCTCTCAGATTTGACACTAACAAAAAATGCCGCGTCACCCTTTCGGTGGCGAGGCATTTTTTTAGTTCGTTTATTTCACATAACGATGATTGCCGATCTCTTTGACGAGCGTCAACGCATCCCAATACTTCCCGCCGGTGACGGCGGGGTTGTAGAAGAACAGCGCTCCGGGCACGTTGTTCTCGCCCTTGAGCACCGCCGCTGCGGCTTTTTTGGCATTGGCGCCGGCCACGCTCGCATCGAGCAAGCCGTTGTGCGCGGGCGGGAATTGGCCGCGCTGGTAGATAACATCCTTGATCGTATTCGGGAAGCGAGAGCTGTTCACCCGATTCATAATGACGCTGCCCACGGCGAGCTGCGACTGGTAGGACTCGTAGCCTGCTTCGACCTGGATGATGCGGGCGAGCAGCGCTTCGTCGGCCTTATGGGCCTGGGCGGCCGCTGCTTCGGCTTCGCGCGCTGCCCTGGCCGCAGCCTCCCGCTCGGCCTGGGCCCGGGCTTCTTCCTCGGCCTTGCGGCGCTGCTCTTCCTCCGCGGCCAGCCGGGCTTGGCGCTCCGCCTCGATGCGCGCCTGCGTGACGGCGGGCGATTCGGCGAGCTTGTCGGACATCAGGTCAGGGACGACCGTGCTGACCGGCACGCCGCCGCCGAGTACGTGCGTATCGGCGGCCCAGCCGTTGCGCTCGATCAGCAGCAGGGGCGTCGTCTCCGCCGCCGCGGCCAGCGACGCGACCGTAGCTCCGGGCTCGGCGCCGAAGCGCGCCACGGGTACGATATTGGCTTGCTTGGTCGCTTCGTTCCATTCCAGCTTCGCATGCAGCAGCTGGGCCGCGTCACGCAGCGGGAAGTACAGGCGATATTCGTGCAGGAACGGCGCGGCTTCCATCCAGTAGTGCGTATCGTTAAGCGTCAAGCCGTAATCGTCTGCCGCAAATGCGAAGCGGTCTCCGGCGGCCGTGACGACCTCTGCTTGCTTGGTGTCCGCATCCCAAATCAAGGCGCCGCTCATTTGCTCGACCAGCGGGCTCAGCGGGACATACAGCCGATTGTCCATCAGCAGGGACGGGGCTTCGCCCGTGTCCAGCACACTTCCCTCGAGCAGTACTGCACTGCTTTCCACGGGTGCAGCGTCGCTGCTTTGGGCGGCTGCAGTCATAGGCAATGCAATAACCATCAGCATGGCGAGCATGCCGAATGTCAGTAGCCGTTTGATGGGTCTTCACTCCTTCGAGCCTCAGATTTTCACGAGAAGATTTTACCACAGCCGATCTCGCGTTCATACCCTCTTAACATTAAAGGTTTTTTATTTGACTTTTTAGCGCTCGTCCATTGTTAGCGCATACATTTTGCGAACAATCGTCCATATGAATACGCGCGCTCTCCATTTACAATTCCTGTTTGGTTGCTATAATTGAAATGATCAGAGCTAGTCGGGGAGGGGGCGATTGCATCTATGCACTCGTTTTTTGAATGTTTTTTTCCCAAGCTTCAAGACGTTTTGATTCGCGACGGCGATTTTTGGGCGCAGTACGGATATGTAGTCGGCCCCATCCAGGCCAAGCTGTACAATTTCTGCTGCGTGGACGGCGGCATCGCGGAGATGGAGTTGAACGGAAAAGTTTATGCCTTAAAAGCGGGTCAGGCGTTTCATTTTGCGCCGGGCGACCAGTTGCATATCAGGAGTGCGCGGCGCGATCCGCTGCGCTATACCAGCGTGCACTTCTATCATTATCCATTGATATGGGAAGGGCTGAAAGTGCAAGTCGCCGAGCGTGTGGAAGCGCTCCCCTTTGACCGTGTAGTTCATCTGCAATCCGTGTATGCGACTGTGCAGATCGAGCTGCAGGCGCTTCACGCGCTCTGGACCTGCAAGCAAGGGGGCTACGAGTGGCGATCGCGGCAGAAGTTCGTGCATGTATTGCAGCACCTGGTCGAGCATCTGGACAGCCGTCTTCGCCGGGAGGACGGGACGGTGCGGTTGGTGCTGGAGACCATGCGGTATATTCAAGAGCACTATGCCGCCGCGCTCGACCGGGATCAGTTGGCGCGGATGGCTTCGCTGTCGGCGAGCTATTATTCGACTTTGTTCAAAAAATACGCAGGCTATCCGCCAATGGAGTACCTGCACAAACTAAGGCTCGACCGGGCCAAGGAATTGCTGCGCGGCACCAACGCGCCTGTCTCCACCATTGCCCGCGAGGTGGGCTACCGCGATCCGCTGTATTTCACGCGATTGTTCGCCAAGGAAATCGGCATGTCGCCGCGCAAATTCCGGAACGGGTAGCGGAAGGTATAATATGTGAATAATAAACAATCAGGAATTAGAACCGCATAGGGGGCAAAGCGATGATCGAGAAGCTGAAGGGGAGTTACTTCGCCAAGCTGGTGCTGTCGCATCTGGCACTTACGCTGGCGCTGGTCACCATCGGCGGCGGGCTGTTATTGAACAAGACGGCGGCGCTGATGACCGAGGAGATGCGGGAGAGCGGCGTCAATCAATTGGTTCAGTTCAAGGAACGGCTGGAGCGGGAAGAACTGGAGAAGTACAATGCCCTGCTGCTGGGAAAAGCGCTCAGTACCATACGCGTAGACGCGGAGAATGAGATTCAGCAGCTGCTGGACGGCGGGGCGACAAATAATTATTACCGAATCAATCGATTAACCCAAGATTTGAAAACGCTATCATTATCCCTCCCCTCGCTGCAGAATCTATCCTTCTACTTTGGCCGAGATCACTTCGTGGTCGATCATTATTTCTATGCGGACGCCTCACAATCGCCACAAGGGAAATTGCTCGCCGATCCGTCCGGGATTCCGCTGCACCGCTGGTTCCTGCGCAGCATGCCGGATCCGGAAGGCGCGATAGTCAGCGGACAGGCGGGCCGGCAAACGCAGGTGCTGAGCTACGTCCACACGCTGCCCTATATGGCGCAGCGGGACAAGATCGAAGGATATATGATCATTGATCTCGACACGGAGCGGATGATGGCCGCGCTGAGCGAGCACTTGGGCGCCAATGGCGAGCGGCTCGCGATTCTTGACGCCGAGGGCGGCGTCATCGGCTCGTCCGCGCCCTGGGATGAGGCGATGCTCGCGCTTGTCCGCGAGCATCGCTCGGGTGCGCAGGACCGGATGATCAAGCAGAGCGGTCAGGTGCTCTCGATTCTGCCCGGCGGCACCTCGATCTTTGGATGGAACTATGCGCTGCTGCGGCCGCAGCATTCCGTATGGTTGGGGACGCAGGAGATGAAGCGGGAGATCTGGCTGGCGGCGCTCGGCGTGCTGCTGCTCGGGGCGCTGCTCTCGCTGATCGGTTCGCGCGGCTGCTACCGCACCTTCCGCTACGTCTCGCAGCGCATTCGCGCTGCCGCCGGACAGCTCAAGGTCGCCGGCGCGGGCTGGCACAATGATGTCGGCTGGATCGATCAGGCGCTGGGCAGCCTCGATCAGCAGCGCGAGCGCTACCTCAGTGACCAGCGCGAACGCCAGTGGCGCCGCCTCGCGGAGGGCGCCGACTGCGGCGGCGAGGAGCTGCTCGTCCCGGACAGTACGGTCTACACGGCAGTATGCGTGCGGGTGCATGGTATTGACGTCCATGCCTATAGGGAGCAACTGGCCGCCGCACTGGCGGAGGAGGCGCTGCGTTGCGAGCATGTGACGCTCGGCGCCCAGGAGCTGCTCCTGGTCTGCCTGGGACGTCTCGACCAGGCGGCCACGACCCGGCTGCGCCGCCGGCTCGACGAGGCGATAGGGAGCGGCAAGGCGGACGCAGAGCGCTATGATGCCGGCGTGGGCAGCGCCGTGGAGACGATCTTCGACCTGCATCAGTCTGTGGCGGAGGCGCAGCTGGCCAGCCGCTACGGCTTCTTGTGCGAGGACAACGCCTGTATGAGCTACGAAGCGATCGAGCATCGCGAAGGCCACTATCCCGAGCTGGCGGCCGAGCGCCTGGAGACTCTGCTGCGCACCGGCGAGACGACCGAGCTGGCGGCCTATATGGGCGAGCTGGAGCGCGAGCTGCACAGCGGGGGTTATGCGATCGAGGGCATCGAGCTGACGCTGATGCAGTTGCACCTGCACTTGTCCCGGACGAGTATGATGGCCGGCGGCAAGGGCAGCGAGCCGCCCGCATACCGCCGCAGCGTCAGCCTGCGCCGGACGATCGAGGGGCTGGCCGCGATTGGGGCAGAGGCGATCAACCGCCGCTGTGAGCCGCGGAGCGACCGCTACGCTCGCATTCTCGGTGGCATCCGCGACTATGTCGACGCCCATATGCACGAGGACCTCTCGCTCGACCAGCTCGTCGAGCTCACCTCCTATTCCAAGCAGTACATCTGCAAGCTGTTCAAGGAAGAGCTGCAGACGACGTTCGTCGATTATTTGACGACGCTGCGGCTAGAACAGGCGGCGCGGCTGCTGCGCGATACGGAGGAGACCGTTGCGCGGGTAGCGGAGCGCAGCGGCTTTCGCAGCGCCCAATATTTCTCCAACAAATTCAAGACCAGATATGGCGTCACGCCCGGCCAATATCGCAAGGCGTACGGCGACGTGCAGATCAGTTACAGCTAATCCGCGCAGATTGCGCAAGTCGCTTTCAGATTTTGCAAGGCGATGCCGTTCAGATCGTGTAAGACAGATTCAGATTGTACAATGGAAGCGGCTCTATCTCCGGTGCTACAGTAAGGCTGAGCAAGCGCATTCAAGCCGCAGCGGGCGGTACGGATGCGCCAGTCGAACCGGAGAGGAGCCGTTATTTTCATGAAGTCATCTTTGAGCGCGTTATCATCATCGTCGTCCCGGCCTGCCGTACCGGAGCCGCGCGTGTCGGTGTGGGAGCAATACAAGAAGTGCAAGTATTTGCTCGTCATGCTGATCCCGCTGTTCCTGTACTATCTGATCTTCGAATACGGGCCGCTGTACGGCGTGCAGATCGCCTTCAAGGATTATCAGATCCGGGCCGGCATCTGGGAGAGTCCGTGGGCGGGCATCAAGCATTTCGATTACATGTTCACCGCGTCGCCGGAGTTTTACCGTATCTTGTGGAATACCGTAGTGATCAGCTTCTACCATCTGATCTTCGGCTTCCCGGCCCCGATCCTGCTGGCGCTGCTGTTCAACGAGCTGCGGATTGGCTGGTTCAAGAAGCTGAGCCAGACGATCTCGTACCTGCCTCACTTCCTGTCCTGGGTCGTGCTGGGCGGCCTGCTGATCACGATCCTATCGCCCACTACGGGCGCGGTCAACGCCGTGCTGGAGTGGCTCGGGTTCGCGCCAATCTACTTCCTTGGCGACCCGGATTACTTCCGCTTCACGCTGGTGGTCTCCTCGATCTGGAAGGAGATCGGCTGGGGGACGATCATCTATCTCGCCGCGCTGACGGGCATCGATCCGCACCTGTACGAGGCGGCGCGCATGGACGGCGCCGGACGCTGGAAGCAGACGCTGCACATCACGCTGCCGGGCATCATGCATGTCATCGCGATTCTGTTCATCTTCCGGACGGGGCAGGTGCTCAATGCGGGCTTCGACCAGATCTTCAATCTGTACAATCCGGCCGTGTACAGCGTCGCGGACATCCTTGACACGTACGTCTACCGCGTCGGACTGACGCAATTGCAGTACAGCTTCACGACCGCGGTCGGCCTGTTCAAGAATGTGATCGCCTTCTCGCTCGTGCTGCTGACCAACTATGTGGTCAAGAAGCTCGGACAGGAGGGGATCCTATGAGCTGGTTCAGCCGGATGACGCGAGGCGAGGCGGCCTTCCAGGTGGTGGCGGTCGTGCTCGTGACACTGCTGGGCGTGACGACGCTGTACCCGTTCATCCATGTGCTGTCGGTATCGCTCAGCTCGCCGAGCGAGGCGATGCGTCCCGGCGTCCATCTGTGGCCCAAGGCGCTGACGCTCGATGCGTATGTGCATGCGGTGCGGCTCAATGGCATCTGGATCGGCTTCGCCAATACGATCTATCGCACAGTGATCGGCACGCTGCTATCCGTGTTCGTGATGTCGCTCGGGGCGTATGCGCTGTCCAAGAAGCATTTGCCGCATCGCAGCGCGTATACGATGCTTGTCGTCGTGACGATGTTTTTCAGTGGCGGACTCATCCCAATGTTCCTGCTGATGAAGGGGATCGGGCTGTACGACACACGCTGGGCGCTGATCATACCCGGGCTGTTCAATACGTTCTACATGCTGATCATGCGCAACTTCTTCATGAGCATCCCCGGCGAGTTGGAGGAGTCGGCCAAGATGGACGGGGCGGGGGACTTCCGCGTGCTCTTCCAGCTCGTGCTGCCGCTCTCCAAGCCGATCCTGGCGACGATCTCGCTGTGGCTCGCGGTGCATCACTGGAACGAGTGGTTCAACGGGCTCATCTACATCCAGGATCAGAGCAAGGTGGTGCTGCAGATCTATCTGCGCCGGCTGATCGTCGAGAACAACGACTCCGACGTGCAGTTCCTGATGGAGCAAGCGACGGGCTCGATGGCGCAGATCGTACCGGAGACGATCAAGGCCGCGGTGCTGATGATCGGCACGATCCCCATCCTGCTGATCTTCCCGTTCATTCAGAAGCACTTCGTGAAGGGTATCATGCTCGGCTCAATCAAGGGCTGATCTACAAGAGGGCTGATATATATAATAGAAAAAGGGAGGCAACACACATGAAAAAAACATCGACGAAATGGCTGCTGCGTCTGCTGACGCTGGCGCTGGCGGTACTCGTCGCGGCCGGCTGCTCCGGCGGCAACACGGGCGGCAGCAAGGCTGCAAACGCAGGAGATAACAGCGGCAATGCGGGGGCGGACGCTTCGGCGCCGCCCGCCGGAGCGGCGGAGGAGGAGCCGATCGAGATCTCCTGGCTCAGCTTCAACTTCCCGCCCGAGGACGGCACGTTCGTCCAGCAGTATCTGGAGGAGACGTTCAATGTCAGGATCACCAATGTACGGATCGACCGCACGAACTGGAAGGATCAGCTCAATGTGCGGCTCGCGTCCGGCGAGCTGCCCGATCTGTGGCTGCTGTGGGGCATCGCCGACGTGAGCACCTACGCCTCGCAGAATCTGCTGGCCGAGCTGCCGGTCGACGAAATCCGCGCACATCTGCCGGAGCTGGCCGCGCTGATCGACGAGAAGGACCCGGGCGCGTGGAACAACGGTCTGATCGACGGCAAAAACTACGGCATCCCGATCACGAATCTCGACGGCGCCTATCCGCTCCTGACGGTCTACAACGAGGAATGGCTGCAAGCGGTCGGCTACGACGAGCCGCCGCAAACGCTGGAGCAATTCGAGGATGTGCTGTACAAATTCCGCAACGACGATCCCGACGGTAATGGCAAAAAGGACACGTACGGCATCACCGGCAAGGCCGCCTCGAATATCGGAGATAGCTTCGTCAGCGTCTTCAATGCCTTCGACGTGCAGCCGACGTATTGGGAGGAGGACGACACCGGCGCACTGGTCTACGGCATGACGACGGATAAGGCGCGCGAGGCATTCAAGCTGCTCAACAAATGGTTCGACGACGGCGTGCTCGATCCGGAATTCATCACCTCCGACGGCAAGAAGGAAGAATTCCTGAACAGTCGCGTCGGCACGACGAATTCGTCATGGATATACTACCGCCCGAGCTACCGCGAGACACTGAAGACGACGGACAGCGCCCGCTACTTCGACGCGGTCGTTGGTCCGCAATTTGCCGCGGATGGCTATACCGGCAAGGCGGCGGCATGGGGGCTGACGGGCAACTACTTCGGCATGAGCGTCGACGTCGACGAGACGCCGGGCAAGCGGGAGAAGATCTACGAAATTCTGAACGCGACGTACACCGACGAGGTCGTCATGAAAAAGGTCTTCTTCGGCGACGAGGGCGTGCACTACGATCTGGTCGACGGACGCCCGGTGATGAAGGAGGCATACGCGGACACAACCACGAAGGTGAGCCTCGGCATGGGCGCCTACTACGGCCTGCTGGCGGGCAAGTCGTTGAAGTTCGAGGCCATCAATAATCCGGCCGAGGACCTGGCCTGGCGTGCAGAGGTGACAGCGGGCATGCCGATGCAGTTCGACAAAGGCAAGTTCTACATGCCCTCGCGTACGAGCTTCCCGGACTTGACCAATCTGGAACGGGAATATTTCATCAAGCTGATCACCGGCGAGGTCGATCTGGAGGGAGGCTTCGACGAGTTCGTCGAACGCTGGAACAAGGCCGGCGGCGCGCAGTTGACGAAGGAGGCCAATGAAATCTATGCGCAATTGAAGGGCGCGTAGACGGATAACGAGCGGCACTGTGCCCGCAACCCAAAGCCGGCGGGCGATTCGCCGGCTTTGGGTTGCGATCGGGGATGTAATCCAGCACAATAGAGTGGGGAAATCAGGAAGCGACGCGAGGCGCGGGAGAGCGAGAATGGGGGACACAATGAGAGAGCAACTCATGCAGTACGAGGATTGCTACGTGCGGCTCGACGGGGGCGGCGCGGTGACGATCGGCAACGCGAAGTTGGAGCGGCGTTACCGTGTAGCAGACGGGCGGCTGCTGACGGTCGGACTGCGCGACAAGCATGCCGGCGGCGGAGAGTGGCTGGCGGAGACGCCGAGCGAGGCGATAGCGCTGCCGTGGCTCGGCTCGGCGGCAGAAACGGCCGCAGTGAGCGCGCGGGTGGACGACGAAGCGGGGCTCACGCGGCCCCGGCTGCTCGTAGCCATTGATCTGGCTTATCCGGAGCAGCAGACGCTCGTGCGCTGGGAGAGCCGGATCTGCCCCGGCTCGCCGTGGATCGGCCAGGAATGTCAGGTGCGGCGCCTGGAGCGAGAGGAGCAGCCGGCCGGACGGCTGGTGTGGACCTCGGAGGCGCTGGCCGAGGATGGCGGAGCGCAGGGCGCGGGGCAGGAAGAGGAGCGCCTGGACAACGAGGAGCATGCAAAGGCGCGCGAGCGGGAGGATCGGATCGACGCGCTGGCGCTGCGAGCCTTGCACTGCCGCTACCGGACGGTAGCGCTTCGCGACGTGACGGACCGTAATAATAATCTGGTCGGCGGCGAAACGGGGCTGCTGTATCCAAACGAGCGGCGCGCGCATCGCGGGAATGTATTGGTACTGGAGCGTACATTGGAGCCTGGCGGGCTGCTCGTAATCAAGGAAGGTCCGACCGCCCTCGCGCATCTGCAGGATACCGGAGCGGACTTCCGCTTCGCCGGGCTGCTGCTGACGGTCTGCGGCAGCGGGCTGTCGGATGCGGCTGGCTTCGCAGAGGAGGAGGGCGACGCCTTCATTCGCGCTTACGGCACGGTCGTCGGCGTCTGCGACGGCAGCCGCTACGGCGCGCTGGCCGTGCTGCGGGATTATGAAGCGCGCAAGCGCGTCTACCGGGCGGAACGGGACTATACGCTCATGAGCAATACTTGGGGCGACCGCTCCCGCGACGGCCGCGTCAACGAAGCCTTCATGACCGGGGAGCTGGCGCAGGCAGGACGGCTGGGGCTGACGCATGTGCAGATCGACGACGGCTGGCAAAAGGGCACGACGGCCAACTCGGTCGTCGCAGGCGGCGTATGGAGCGACGGCTACTATGCGGCCGATCCGCAGTTCTGGGGCGCGCATCCGGAGCGTCTGCCGGGCGGACTTGCGCCGCTCGCCGCGCGTGCGGCGGAAGCGGGCGTCAAGCTCGGGCTCTGGTTCTCGCCGGACGGGACGGATGATTACGCTGCGTGGACGCGCGACGCCGAGACGCTGCTGCGGCTGCACCGCGACTACGCCGTCGAGCACTTCAAGCTAGACGGCATCCGAATCGGCTCCAAGCTGGCGGAGACACGGCTGCATCGCATGATGCGGCGCGTCGCGCGGGAGAGCGACGGCGCGGTCTGCTTCAATCTCGACGCGACCTCGGGCGTGCGGCTCGGCTATTATCGCCATATGGAGCACGGCTGTCTCTTCCTGGAGAATCGCTACACTGACAGCGGCAGCTACTATCCGCACTGGACGCTGCGCAATCTGTGGCAGCTGGCGCCGTACGTGCCGACGCGGCGGCTGCAGGCGGAGCTGCTCAACGTGCAGCGCAACGAAGCGCGCTATGGCGACGATCCGCTCGCTCCCGCAGCCTGCGGGCTGCTGTACGGCTTCATGGTGACGATCATGGCCAATCCGCTCGTATGGATGGAGACGACGGGGCTATCTGCGGAGGAGGCAGAGCGCTTGGCGGCGGCGGTACGGCTCGTGCGTCCGCACCATACGGCGATGCTGGACGGTCACGTGCTGCCGATCGGCGAAGAGCCGTCCGGCGTCTCGTGGACCGGTCTGCAGTCGATCACGGGGCCGGATGAAGGCTATCTGCTTGTCTTCCGCGAGCTGACGGATCGGGCGGAGGGTCGCTTGCGGCTATGGCAGACGGACGGCGCGCCGCTGGCGCTGCGCTGCGTCGCCCGGCTCGAGGCGCGCGAGAGACTTGTGGACGGGGCCGGTGAACCGCCGCTGCGAGCGGAGGCGGACAGTGACGGGCGGTATGCGTTTGTTTTGCCCGGTCCGTTGACATGCGCGCTGTATCGGTATGGGACGGAGGCGCAGGAACTGCTGACGTGACGGCACGGCTGCGCCTTCCGGTGCGAACCCCAGGTGCACATGGAATCCCCGGGAGGTTCGCACCCCGCGCCAGCACTGGCTTTTTTTACAGAAGGCTCGTTTTTTTAGCCTGAAAAATGTATACTGAAAATAGGTTCGCACTTTCGGGCCTGGGAACGCCCGCCCCGTATGGGCTCGCGGGCGCCGCTGTCGCATCCTATGTGGATGCGTGGATTGAAACCTTTTTAGGAACAGTAATCTCAAAAAAAAAGTGGAAGTCGCATCCTATGTGGATGCGTGGATTGAAACCTCCCAGGTCAGATACTCCGGGCGCCATGCCGTGGTCGCATCCTATGTGGATGCGTGGATTGAAACATTAGGCCGCCCGTCATCGCCTCGCCTGCGCCACGTCGCATCCTATGTGGATGCGTGGATTGAAACCGTATCTCGTATCGATCGCCTCGACTGTTGCAATCGTCGCATCCTATGTGGATGCGTGGATTGAAACAGATTCGAACGTTTTAATCGACTGGAAAGACTAGTCGCATCCTATGTGGATGCGTGGATTGAAACTTCGAGGTCATAGCCTTGATTCTGGCGCTCCTGAGTCGCATCCTATGTGGATGCGTGGATTGAAACAGAACGTACAACTTAATGGCACGTTTGTCTTTGGTGTCGCATCCTATGTGGATGCGTGGATTGAAACGTGCCTGTTACGCTGTCAATAGATGCGATTCGCGTCGCATCCTATGTGGATGCGTGGATTGAAACCACGCATCGATCCTTGGCGCGGGTACCCCCAACGTCGCATCCTATGTGGATGCGTGGATTGAAACATCCCGCTGGAGCTGGCAGAGCTGGCCGCAGGGGCGTCGCATCCTATGTGGATGCGTGGATTGAAACTCAGCTAGTGCGCCGCCCGACAGGTTATTCATGGTCGCATCCTATGTGGATGCGTGGATTGAAAGCATCATGTATGAGAAAGTTCATAATGCGTCTACCGGTCGCATCCTATGTGGATGCGTGGGATTGAACCGAATCGCTCGTTGTAAATTTAAGGTCGAAAAATGCGTGACACATGCAGTATAATAGAACCATTACAGTAATGTCGGAGTGGACGCGCCAGCGGCCGGTATTCGGGGAGGTCAAGCATACTTGAGCGAGTCGGTTGAATTTGTGACATCGTATGAAGGGGAAGAATTCAAGGCATTCAAACGGTTTCAGGTCTTTCGAAGGCATCGGGTGCTGGTACGGATGTTTATTTTTGTGCTCATTGCGGCAGGCTTGTACATGGGGATTCGCCGCGCCGATTGGTTGACCGGCGTTCTGCTGATCGGCATCGGCTTGTTCACGCCGATGGCGCTGGGATGGGTGACCAACTGGATGGCCAAGCGGCAGAGCAAGCGGCTGCGGAAGCAAGGCGGCATCACGTGTACGTATCGCGTGGAGCGGGACTGGCTGTTCAACGAGACCGACTTCGAAGGCGTGAAGACGACCTCTGCGACAGGCTGGGGGAATGTGGTTTACGTTTACGAGACGGAGGAAAGCTTTTATCTCTACATTAAGAAGAAAGAACCGGTTATCCTGCCGAAGCAGGCGCTTGTGGCCGGAACGTCGTTCGATGCGCGCTTGCTGCTTTGGGACGTGACGCGTCACAAATACAAAAAGTTGAATTAGCATTTGTCCGCGGTGCGCGCTCCTACGGCAGCCCCCGGACCCAAACAAGAAAAATTGCGGTACAGGAGAAGACTTCCAATGAACGACAGCGAGCGTATTGCGGCGGTATATGCCGGTAGCATCTGCAGGGTGGAGAAGGTGTACCGCGTCATCATTCAACCGAAAAGCACGCTACGCGCGTACCGGACGATTAAGCACGGGTGGGTATTTCCGGTTCGAGGCGAGGCGCACATGCAGGTGAACGGTACCTCCTATGCTCTGGAGCCGGGGCGCGTCCTGCATGCCGCTCCGGAGATGCGCCTGGACTCGCAGGTCCAGGGCGAAGGTGAATTCGAATATTACTTGCTCTTATACCGGCTCGAACAAGCGAGTGATGCGGCGGCGACAGTGTGCGGCACCCATTACGCGCTGCGGCCCGGCGTTCACCCGGGGATCAACGAGCGGCTTGTTCAATTGCACCGGCAGGTGCGCAGGACTGGCGAACTGGCGCGGCTCAAAACCAGTGCGCTGCTCATGGACTTGCTGCATCAGGTGCTGCACGGATGCGGGCAGGCGATAGGCGGCTCCGCACCGTCGGAGCAAGCCGTCACGGCTGCCGCCGCCTATATCGAAGACCATTACATGGAGCCGCTGACGCTGCACGGTCTGGCCGCGCTGCACGGTATGTCGTCGGCGCGGTTTTCCTATTATTTTCATAAATACATGCGATTGCGCCCGATTGAGTATGTCATGCAGTGCCGCATGGAGCGGGCCAGGGAGCTGCTCCAGGCGGGGACCTTCCCGATCAGTGCGGTGTCTGCGAGCGTTGGCTACGACAACCCCCTTTATTTCAGCCGAGTTTTCAAAAAGAAATTCGGTCTCTCGCCATCGAAATATATCAGCCAAGTTTAAATATTTGTGTATGCCGATTTTAGCATTTGTGTATTCGATTTGACCGCTAAAAATGCTATACTTCAATTGATAATGAGAATTGTTATCATTAGGAGTGAGGCCATTGTACAAGAAGCGACCGCTTTGCATCGGGTTGTCGCTATCCGCGACCTGGATGAAAGGAGACGGTTGGCGGCGCCAGGATAGCAAAGCGGAGCAATTAAATTCGAGCGATTTTTATATCGGTCTGGCCCAAAAGGCAGAGCGAGCCAAGCTTGATTTTGTATTTAAGCCGGACGCCTTGTACGTGAACGTCGAGGCACTGGAGCGCTCGCCTGGATTCGGGGGGCTGGACCCGACCTTGCTGTTGACTTCGCTGGCGCACGCGACGTCGCGAATCGGACTGATCACGACGGTGTCGAGCACGTTCCTGCCTCCGTATCTGGTGGCGCGGCAGTTGCAATCCCTGCACTGGATCAGCGACGGGCGCGCGGGCTGGAATGTCGTGACGGCGCTTGGCGGCGCGGAGAATTTTACCGCTGCAGGCATGCCATCTTCGGAGGAGCGGTATGCCCGGGCGGAGGAATTTGCCGAGCTGGTCATGGAGCTGTGGGAGAGCTTCCCGCATGACGCGCTCCGCATAGATCGGGCGACGGGAAGATTTGCCGATTCGCAGCGGGTCAGGCCGGTGTCGCATGAAGGGACGTTCTTTCACGTGAAGGGACCGCTCAACATCCCGGCGCATCCCGCCGGACCGCTCCCTGTGCTGCAGGCTGGCGCATCCGAGAACGGCAGACGATTCGCGGCCGCATACGCGGATGCGGTGTTCGCCGCTGCGCCGGAGGCGGCGGCGGCTATCGAGCTACGCGATGACTTGCGGCGTCGCGCCGTTGCGCTCGGACGAGCCCCGGATGCGGTGCGGGTGCTGCCAGGGCTATATTTTTTTTTGGCCCCGACTCGGGAGGAGGCGCGCGCGCAATACGCCGAAGCGCATACGCATGTGAGCGCCGAGCGTCGTCATGCGGCGATCGAGGCCGCGCTGGGTCTGAATCTGCGCGGCCTCGATCCGGCCGAGCCGGTGACGGCCGAGCTGCTGCCCGATCCGGCGCTTCCGGTGCGCGATCGCACCTACACGGCTGCGCTTCGCGCGCTGATCGTCTCTCGGCAGCCGACAGTGGCGGAGCTGCTGGAGCGACCGGAGGTAATCGGTTCGTTGCATTGGGTGGTGATCGGCACCCCGGCGGACGTGCTTCGACAGATTGTCGACTGGCATGAAGCGGGCGCAATGGATGGGTTCATCGCATTGCCAGGCGGCTCGTTGCAATCGCTGGACTTGTTGCTCGAGGAGCTGGTGCCGATGCTCGCCGAGCTCGGATTGTACCGGCGGGAATATGCGGGCGCCACGCTGCGCGAGCATCTGGGCGTGGAGTAAAAAGGTGACGAAGACAGAGGAGGAAGCGATACGAATGCAGGATCAGGAGCTGTACGACATCACGATAGTTGGCGGGGGGCCGGCGGGCTTGTTCGGCGCCTTCTATAGCGGATTGCGGGAGATGAAGACCAAGATTATCGAATACCAGCCGCGGTTGGGCGGCAAGGTGCATGTGTATCCAGAAAAGATGATCTGGGATATCGGCGGCCTGCCTCCGCTGCCGGGCGCGCAATTGATCGAGCAGATGGTGGAGCAGGCGATGACCTTCGAACCGGAGATCGTGCTCGGGACCAAGATCACCTCCATCGCGCAGGATGAGGCGGGACATTATGTGCTGCACGCTGACTCTGGAGAGCGACACGACTC
The DNA here is from genome assembly GCF_014705605.1 of Paenibacillus sabuli. Lineage (GTDB taxonomy): Bacteria > Bacillota > Bacilli > Paenibacillales > Paenibacillaceae > Paenibacillus_D > Paenibacillus_D sabuli. Next base: position 135,097 of record NZ_JACXIZ010000013.1, on the reverse strand, counting down.
GCGGACGGTCCTGCTGGCGATCGGCGGCGGAATCCTGAAGCCGATCAAGCTCGAGATCGAGGGCGCAGAACGCTTCGAGGTGACGAATCTGCATTACACGGTCAAATCGCTGGCGCGCTTCAAGGGCAAGACGGTGCTGATCTCGGGAGGGGGTCATTCGGCGGTGGACTGGGCGAACGAGCTGGCGCCGATCGCGGCGCGCGTCTATCTCACTTACCGCAAGGACGCGCTTAAGGGTCACGAGGCGGATATTTCGCGGTTGACCCGCGGCGGTGTTGAAATCCTGCTCAATTCCACGATCGACAAGCTCGTCTCGGCCGCGTCGCAGGATCGCATCGACTCGGTCGTGCTCCGCGAGGCGGGCGAAGGGCGCTCGTACGAGCTGGTCGTCGACGAGATCATCATCAATCACGGCTACGAGCGCGACAAGACGCTGCTGGCGAACAGTGCGATTCCGATCGCGCTGCACGAGCATCGGATTGCCGGCACGGTTGGCAGCGAGACGTCGGTGGAGGGAATCTACGCTGCCGGGGATGTGCTGCATCATGACGGCAAGCTGCATCTGATCGCCGGCGCCTTCCAGGATGCGGCCAACGCAGTGAATCGCGCGAAGCAATATATTGCGCCCGAGGCGGAGGCGCGTGGGATGGTATCCTCGCACAATGAGCTTTTCGCACAGAAAAACCGCGAGCTGATACAGCATTTGTATACCAAATAATACGAACCCTGACACGGAGGAACAATCATGCTTAGACGAGTAAACCTGTTGGCTGCGGTGCTGCTGCTCGCGGCGCTCGCGCTGATCGGCTGCGGGAACAACGCGGAGCAGAAGGCTCCCGGACAAGAAGCCGCTGCGACGAACGGCGCGGAATCGGGTAGTGACGAGGCGGGACAGCAAGCGGTGGACGCGCCGGCGAATTCGGCTGCGGCAAGCGGGGAGGCCGCGCATGAAAGTGGAGACGCCTGGCCGCGCACGATTGTCGATGCGGCCGATCACGAGGTGACGCTGGAGGAGCGGCCCGAGCGGATCGCGGTGCTGCATCCGCTGTATCTCGACTTCTTCTTCGCGCTCGATACGCCGCCGATCGCCTCGGCCGACGCCGCGCGAGCGATGCAGGAATATGCGACGCTGCAGACGTATGACGCTGCAGGCATGATCGATCTCGGCAGCGGACGAGATCTCAACCTGGAGAAGATCATGGAGGCCGCCCCCGATGTCATCGTCACGTTCAAGGGCCAGGTCGACGCGATCTACGAGGAGCTGACCAAGATCGCGCCCGTCGTCCTCATCAATTACAGCGATACGTGGGAGGAAGCCACCCGGCTATGCGCCGCGATCATCGGCAAGGAAGAGGCGGCGGAGCAGTATATCACAGAGACGGAGGCGCGGATTGCAGACACGAAGACGAAGCTGGGCGAGCGGATGAAGGACACGTTCGCGCTGCTGCGGGTCGGGGACAAAAACGCATTCGCTGCGCAAGGATCGAAAAATACGATGTACTACGAGCCGCAATCGGGCTTTGGGCTGCAGGCCCCGGAAGGCTACCCCGAGGACAGCATGGCCCTGTCTATGGAAGCACTCGCGGAGATGGATCCGGATTATATCATCATTCAGCACGACATCGAGCGGGCCAGGGCTGCGGTCAAGGAGAAGGAAGAACTGGAAGTATGGAAGAGCCTGAGGGCTGTTCAGAACGATCATGTGCTGTATTTCGACAATTCGTTGAATACGGGGAGCGTGCTGGCTATTCGCCTTGCCGCGGAGTATCTGTCGGAGCTGGCGGAGTAGCGCGGCTGATTGGACATGTCCGTCGAAGGGGGGTATAGGGATGATCGGGCATGTTATACAAGGCATATGCTGCAATTGCAGAGCAGCGGGGCGTTGTCCTATACTGTGACGATGAGCACCTTGCAGAGAAAAGCGCATTCGCCTTGGCGGATGCGCTTTTTCGGCTTTTTTGCGGCACGATAGCCGCCCTGGATTATTGACGCGCCTTGCGATATCGTCTACGATGATGCGGTATTTACACAGGTCGAGGAGGCGCGCATGCGAATGATCGGATTGTGGCGGCGAAAATTGCGTGTCGGGCGGCTGACCTTTTTCCGCAAGCTGATTGTGTTTGCGATGTGCCTGATTGCGTTCCCCGTAGTGATCGTGGGAGGATTCTCGTACATCAGAGCGTCGCATACGATCCAGGAGAAGGTTAACGGCAGCGCGCTGCAAATCCTGCAGCAGGTGCAGCTGCGGGTGGAGCAGAGCCTGCGCACCGCCGACAACGCGGTGACGCAGCTCACCAGCTCGGGGGCGGTTGCCCGCGTGCTCGGCACGGATGTGAGCGATGTCGGCAAAAGCCGCAATGTGAACGTAATCAACGAACTGCAGGAAGGACTCGGGCGCATCAAAACGTACGATCTGACGATGAGCAACGTCCGATTCGCGCATCTGCGCGATCACTGGCAGATCACGACGGACCAAGGGTTCCGCAAGCTGGCTGCGGACGAAGCGGTGCTGGAGGCAGGAAAGACGCCTCGACTCGGCTACTGGCGGGCAGATGCGGACGCTGTCATCTACACCGCGCTGATCCCGGCCACTGCGCTGGAGCCGACCGCAGTGGTGGAGCTGGAGGTACCGTACGAGGAGATAAGCAAGCATCTGGAGCCGCGGCGGGAGCTCGGTCGGCCGTTCGTCCTGGATCCGCAGGATCGCATCATCGCCGGAGCGGACGTCCTGGACGAGCGCGAGCGCCGAATCGCGGCGGCGCTGGTCCGGGAGAGGTCGGCAAGCGGAGTGCAGCAAGGAATCGCGCCGCTGTGGATCGAAGCGCGGGAATACAATCTGATCTATAGCGGCTCCGACTACAACGGCTGGGTGTACGCCTCGCTGATCTCGGTGTCGGATATGAGTCGGGAATCGACGGCGATCATGGGATTCACGCTGCTCGTCTGCGGCGGCGTGCTGCTGGCGGGAGCGACAGTCTCGCTGGTCGGCACGCGTCGGCTGTACGGGCCGATCAGACGGCTGTACGAGGACGCGTTCGCCGATCGGCGGGAGGAACGCCGCCCCGAACGGGACGAGCTGCAGCAGATCGGGGAGCGGGTGCGGGATTATCGGCGCAGCGAGCAGACGATGACCCGCGAGCTGGAGCGACAGCGCGAGCAACTGGGCGACCTGCAATTGCTCAAGCTGCTGCTCGGCGAAGCGGATGCCCGCGAGCTGGCGGAGCATCCGGCTGCGCGGGAGCGGCGTCCGCTCACCATGCATGTGCTCGTCGTGCAGGTCGATACGTGGGAGGCGACGCGCTATGGCGAGGAGGATCGCGATCTGCTGCTGTTCGCGGTCCACAATATTGTCAGCGAGCTGATTCCGGCGGAGTGCCGCCTGCATAAGCCGCTGCTGATGGAGCGGGCGCTCGTCTGCCTCGTCGGTAATGCAGAGGCAGACGAGGCCGCGCGTGCGCAGCGGCTCGACCGGCTCGCCCGACGAATGCGAGCCGCCGTCAAGCGCTACCTCGAGCTGCCGACGAGCGTGGGCATCAGCCGTCCGTTCGGCGCGCTCTCCGCTGCGAGTCGGGCGTACAAGGAGGCGCTGGAGGCGCTGCGGTACCGGCTCCGGCTCGGAGACGAAGCGATACTCTACATTGCGGACGTGCAGCCGGATCATCGCGTGCTGCCGGAGTATCCGGAACGGATCAAGGACGAGTTGATCGACGCGATCAAGTTGGGCGATGAGGCGCGCGCTGCGGAGGCGCTGCGGCAATTTGCAGACGAGGTGTTCAGTGCGCAACTGTCGCATCGCGAATACCAGATGATGATGATCCGTCTACTCAACGATCTGCTGCGCGTCGTGCAGGAGGCCGGGGGGCTGCACACGCTCTATGAGGAAGAGAAAACACTGTTCGACACGCTATTCGAACTGCAGACTTCCACAGCGATGATCGACTGGTTCCGCCAATCGGTCATCGAGCCGGCGATCCGACTGCTGGAAGAGCAGAAGCGTCGCCAGTACCGCCGCATCTCGGACGAGCTGATCGCAATGATCGAAGGCGAATACGACCGCGGATTGACGATCGAGAGCTGCGCCTCGCGCATTAATTACCATCCCGACTACGTGCGCCATGTGTTCCGTCGGGAGTGTGGCGTGCCGTTCGGAGAATATTTGGCCCGCTATCGACTGGACATGGCCAAGCAGTGGCTGCGAGAGACCGACATGAAGATCGCGACGATCGCGGAACGGCTGCAATATACGAACTCCCAGAATTTCATCCGGTACTTCCGCAAGTGCGAGGGCATGACACCGGGACAATACCGCAGCGCACAGCATAGCGCGGCCGAGAAGTAGCGGCCGCGCTATGCTGTGCGCCTGTCTGCTGCGGGTCATCCGCCTGGCAGCCGTCCCGGATTATCCGTCAGCCGCCGCTGATCATCTCGCCGCCGCTGGTGTCGCCGCGAAGGATATGCCCGGATCGGATTATAGACGGCACCGCGCGGCCGGGGCTATGCTGAACGAGCCGGCAGCAAGATAGATTGGAGGCAAGGACATGACAGGCAGAACGTTTCGAGCGTCCGGGCGGGCGGCGCGTCTCCCAGCGGAGGCCGATTCGCGCAAGGCGCGCAGACGGCGCCGTCTGCGTCAGATCAGATTGGATTATTGGCTGTATGTCATGCTGATCCCGGGCGTGTTGTATTTCGTCATCTTCAAGTATTTACCGATGTGGGGGGTGCTGCTTGCATTCAAGGACTACCAGCCGTTTATCGGCTTTGCGGGTAGTCCCTGGGTCGGCTTCAAGCATTTCGAGCGCTTTTTTACCGATCCGTCGTTTGGACTGCTGTTTCGCAACACCTTCATCATAGCGGCGATGAACCTGGCCTTTTTCTTTCCCGTGCCGATCGTCGTAGCGCTGATGCTCAACGAGATGCGCTTGGCGTTGTTCAAGCGGATCGCCCAGACGTTCATCTACGTCCCGCACTTCTTCTCCTGGGTCGTCATTGCCGGGATTACCTACATCATGTTGACGACCGAGGGCGGCATTGTCAACGAAGCGATTGCCGGAGCGGGAGGGGACAAGGTCAACTTCCTGATGAGCGAGAGCTGGTTTCGGCCGCTTATCGTGCTGCAGATGATCTGGAAGGAAGCGGGCTGGGGCACGATCATTTTCCTGGCGGCACTGTCCGGCGTCGACCCTTCGTTGTACGAGGCGGCGAGGATCGACGGCGCCAACCGTTGGCGGCAGATGATGCACGTTACGCTGCCGGCGATTCGCAGCACGATCGTCATCCTGCTCATCCTGCGGCTCGGCAATTTCCTCGACCTCGGCTTCGAGCAGATCTATCTGATGCTCAATGCGATGAATCGCGATGTCGGCGAGATTTTCGACACGTACATCTACACCAACGGCATCCAGCGCGGCTTGTTCAGCTACACGACCGCAGTCGGCTTGTTCAATGCCGCGATCGGCCTCCTTTTGATCGTCGCGGCCAACAAGATTGCCAAGCGCTTCGGCGAGGAGGGCGTATTTTGATGAAGATTCGGAAGGGGGGCGGCGCCTGATGGTTCAAGACCGCAGTTGGGGAAGCCGGTTGTTCTCGCTTGTCAATTATACGGTCGTCGGATTGCTGGCGCTGATCGCCATCATCCCGTTCGTCCATCTGATCGCCGCTTCCTTGACGACGGCGCAGGAGCTGCGGGAGCAGACGTTCCTGCTGTTTCCGACGGTGCTGTCCCTGGATTCGTACCGGTACATCTTGAGCACCGACACGATTGTGCGGAGCATGGGCGTTACAATTTTTATTACCGTTGCGGGCACGTCGATCAACATTGCGATGACGACGCTCATGGCCTACCCGCTGGCGCGCCGCACATTGATCGCGCGGGAGCAGTTGCTGCTGATGGTGCTGTTTACGATGATGTTCAACGGCGGGATGATCCCGACGTTTCTCGTCGTCAAAGAGCTGGGGCTGCTCAATTCGTATTGGGCGCTGCTGCTGCCGGGCGCAATCAGCGCCTTCAATCTGATCGTTATGAAAAATTTCTTCCAACAGCTTCCCGACGGGCTGGAGGAGTCGGCCAAGATCGACGGCGCCAACGATCTGATCATATTGATTCGACTGGTCATTCCGCTCTCGATGCCGGCCATTGCCACCTTTTCGTTGTTTTACGCGGTCAGTCACTGGAATTCCTTCCTGGCGCCGATTCTGTACATCAACGATTCCGACAAGTGGCCCGTGCAAATTTTGATGCGGCAAATTATCATTTTGTCGCAGGGGGGCGTAGGCGATTCGGAGGAGATGGCGCCCGATTTCGTCGTTCCGCCGGAGCAGACGCTCAAGGCAGCGGTCATCGTTTTCTCCAATTTGCCGATTTTGATCGTCTATCCGTTTTTGCAGAAGTACTTCGCAAAGGGTATCCTGCTCGGCTCGGTCAAGGGCTGAGCGGGCCAAGTAAACTATCGAACAAAAAAGGGGAGAACCACAGACATGAATAATGGTGCGATTCGGAAAAAAGGGCAAGGGCGGACGGCTTCCGGCACGCGCAGGCGGACCGGTGCGGGGCTGCTGGCGCTTGCCGTCGGCGCGGGGCTGCTGGCCGGCTGCGCCGCAGAGAGCGAGAGCGGCGGCGCGCGGCAGGAAGAAGGACCGACGAAAATCACGATGCTCTTGCCGTATTTCTCCACCGAGGCGCCGAAGGAAAATCCGATTATCGAAGAATTGGAAGCGCTAACCGACACGGAGCTGGATATTACCTGGGTGCCGAATGCGGCCTACAAGGATAAGCTGTCGGTCAGCCTGTCGTCGAACGACCTGAAGCAGGTGTCTGTCATTAACAATCTCGACGGCGGCATTTATGCGCCCGCGATTACGAGCGGGGTGCAGGCCGGAGCATTCTGGGAGATCGGTCCTTACCTGGCAGATTATCCGAATTTGAGCACGCGGCTCAACAAGGACGTCCTGCAAAACGCGACCCACGACGGCAAAAACTACGCGCTCTACCGTCCGCGGGTGCTGGCGCGCGGCGGCGTGCTGTTCCGCAAGGATTGGCTGGAGGCGGTCGGACTTGAGGAGCCCAAGACGATTGACGATCTGTACCAGGTCATTCGCGCATTTGCCGAGGAAGACCCCGACGGCAACGGCAAGCGGGATACGTACGGTCTGATCTCGCGCAAAGGGATGGCCGATCTGGATATGCTGGCGGGCTTCTACGGCGCGGGCAACGGCTATAGCGAAGAAGACGGCAAGCTGGTACCGAGCTTCATGAGCGAGGCCTATCTGGACGCGCTGCGCTTCTACAAGCGTCTGTACGACGAGCAATTGATGAATCCCGACTTTGCCGTCACCGAGGGCAATCAATCCAAAGAATTGCTGGCAGGCGGCAAGGGCGGACTCGTCATCTCGACGGCGATCGACGATGTCGTCGCCGGGGACGCCTCCGCCAAGGAGACGAACCCGGACGCCGCACTGGACGTCGTCTCGCGCATTCAGGGGCCGGCCGGCGAACGCATCATGGCCTCGCCGGGCTACAACGGCATATTCATGTTCCCCAAGACGGCAATTAAGAGCGAGGAGCAGTTGCGAGACATTCTCGCCTTCTTCGACAAGATGTTCGAGCCGGAGTCGGCGAATCTGCTCATCTGGGGCATCGAGGGCGAGCATTACCACCTCGAGGACGGGAAGGTCGCGTTCACCGAGGAGGAGCAGGAGCGGAGACTGAAGGATAAGGACCCGATCCCGCAGCTGAGCATCATTCAGGAGCAGGATTCGGAACTCAAGGCCGAGTACGCGCCGCTGCTGCAAAAGGTGAAGACGATGTTCGCGGACAACGAGCCGATCGCGGTGTCCAACCCGGCGCTGTCGATTCAATCACCGACTCTGTCGGAAAAAAGCGGCGAGCTGGAGAAAATCGTCGCCGACGCCAAAGTGAAATTCATCCTCGGCGAAATCGACGAAGAGGGCTGGCGGGCAGAGCTGGAGAAATGGGAGCAGGCCGGCGGCGCGCAGGCGCTGGAGGAAATCAACGCGGAATACGCCCGCCGTCAGCAGCAGTAACGGACGCCCGGAAAGGAGCTGGTCCTCATGAAGGGAGATTGCTATCGCTCGACGATTGCCAGGACGGTCGATCCGTTGACCGGCGTCGAAGTCGAGCGGCTTAGCGACGACAGCGGCGACACGTATCACGCGTATTTCACCAAGCCGCTGCTTGCGCTGGACGATTCGTATATCGTGCTGGTGTCCAATCGCACCGGGCGGCCGCAGCTCTATACGCTTCGCTTTGCGGACGGCTGGATGGTGCAGATTACGGACGAGGAGGAGCTGGTGCCCTTTAGCTCGGTGCTGGACGCGAGGCGTCATGCGGTCTACTACTTCGCCGGTCGGACGCTGTACCGCGTCCGGCTGGACAATCTCGAGACGACCGAGCTGATGGCGATCCCGGACGGCTATCAGGTCAACGATCTGTCGATCGACGACGCGGGCGACTACCTCGTGTTCGCTTATATGGAAAAGCTGAATCTCTGCACGAGCACCGGCGTGTTGTACTCGGGCATGCGCGAGGCCTTCTATCGTCGTCCGCTCAGCGTCATCATTCGTTACGATATCCGGCAGGGGCAGCCGCTCGCGGTATGGGGCGAGCACCGCGTCATCTCGCACATCAATCTGCATCCGCATGATCCGGACCGGATTCTGTTCTGCCACGAGGGACCGTGGGAGCTGGTGCATCGGCTCTGGACGATTGACGTGCCGCGCAACGAAGTGGCGCCCTTGCTGGAGCAGCGGGTCGGAATGGAGAAGGTCGGGCACGAATTCTTCACCGCGAGCGGTCGGATCGGCGCGCAGTATTCCGTGCGCGACCGCAAGGGCGAGCCGTTCTATCGGCACGGCGAGCTGTTCGTGCGGATCGACGGCTCGGACGAACAGCGCTACGACTACCCGTACGCACGGCCGACGCACTTCCAGCTCAGCTATGACGAGCGGCTCGGCGTCGGCGACCATGCGCAGATTCGCGCGAATATGGACGACGCCCGCCACTATATCTCATTGATGCGTTATGCGGACCACCGTGTTCATGCCGGGCTGCTGTGTCGGCACGGCACGTCATGGAAGACGCAGATGTCGCACCCGCACCCGATCTTCACCCGGGACGATCGCTACGTGATCTTCTCGTCCGACGAGGGCGGGCAGGCCAATGTATACCGGGTCCGGGCGGACTGGGAGCGTACGATTAAGGCCGACCGCTAGCGGTCGGCCCAACCCAAAGGAGATGAGGAATCATGCGCAAGTCAGGAATCCTGCAGCAATGGAAGCGTGCGCTCGCCATGCTGGCCGTCTGCGCGCTGCTGGCGCAACTGTCGCCCGCCGCGCCGCTGGCGGCGCAAGGCAATGGCGCAGGTGCAGTGACAGCGAAGGCGATCGGATTCGACGATTATACATCCGCTGATGCCGGCACCGCGCTCACGCGGCTCGGCCACGGCGGAGGTCTGGACGCCTCCCGGTACGGCGTGACGAGTGCGGTCTACCGCGGCGGCGAAGGCAAGAGCGTACACGTCCGGGCGTCCGAGGATAAGTCATATGTCCGTCTGAAAATGCGTGATGTCTTCGCGAGCGCGCAGTGGCCGGACGGCGTGGACTGGGCGCCGGGAGACACCTTCCATGTTTCGGTGTGGGTGCGTGTGAGCGCAGGCAGCGTGGCATCCGACGGGCATTTTTTCCTGTCTGCCATGTACAATTCCGAGACCGCTTTCATTAACAATCAAGCGTGGTATACCTATCCTGCCGACGATGCGGGCTGGTCGCAGGTGGCATTGACCTTCACTGTTCCGGAGGATGCGACGGCGCTGCCCGGCATTGCGCTGCAGCAGAAGGGCAGCGAGGTCGGGGCAGAGCTGATCACCAGCTATTATGTGGACGACCTGCACATTGTCAAGGACGGCGCGGCCGGACCGGAGCTGCTGGCGGGAGGCACGGCGAGCCGCTATCGCTTCGATTCGGACGGGTCTGCGCTGCCGTCTCGCGCCGAGGCGGCGGGCGGCCTGGAGCGAAGCGGCGTGACGGTAGCCGACGAAGACTACGCGAGCGCCGGCAGCAGCTTGGCAATCGTCGAATCGCCGGGCAGCGGGGCGCAAGTCCGCTTCCTGCGGCCCTTCGACGGTCTGGTCGGCTACCTGGACAGCCAATACGAGCTGCGCGTGCAGGCCAAGCTGCCCGACGGTGCGGCCGGCGTCGGCGAGCTGCGGCCGTTCCTCCAGTATGAGGAGGACAGCTATCAGTACGGCGAGCCTGTCGCCGTGAGCGCCGGCGGCTGGAGTGAGCTGACGCTACGTACGACACTGTCGTCGACGCCGATCGCCGTCGGAGTCGAGCAGACGGACGGCACGGCGGCTTGGCTGCTCGACGAGCTGACGCTGCGTCCGGTGGAGACGGGCGGCATCAGCGCGGCGATGACCTATGCGGACGCAGCCGGGAGCGTCGCTGCGCTGACGGGCGAGGTAGATGGCTTGTCCGGCACGGCGGTGCTGACCGACTGGCCGAGCGCGCTCGAGGGGCGCGCCGTCCGACTCGTACTGGAGCATTACGATGCCGCGCATCGCTTGCAAGCGACGGTGCGCTCCCCGTCCGCCGTGTTGTGCGGCCCGGCGGCGCCGCTGGCACTGACGGCAGCCTGGAGCGCGTTGATGCCGGAGCCCGGCGACCGGATCGTGGCCTATGTACGCGAGGACGACGCGGCGGGCCCGCGCTTCTGGCAGCCTGTGGGGGGGCTGAACGCCGCATACGGAGAGGCCGGGGCGACGATCACGCTCGACCGTGCGACGGTGGCGCAGCAGGTGTACGGATTCGGCGCGACGGCGAACGATCCAGCCAATGGCCTGATGAACCTGGCCAATCCCGTCACCAGGTCGGAGGTGATGGACATCCTCTTCGGAGCGGACGGCGCAGCGCTCTCGATCCTGCGGATGGAGATCAATCCGTTCGCGCCGGGCGATCCGGCGTACGACGCGGTGCAGGCGACGGCCTATCCGGTAGAGGGCCAGCCGTACGACTGGTCGACGGATGCGCATCAGCGCTGGTTCGCGGACGAGGCGCTGAAGCGGGACGCGGACCTGCAACTCTACGCGCTGCCGTGGAGTCCGCCCTCCTGGATGAAGACCGACGGCACGGCGGTCGGCGGTACGTTGGACGAGGCGTACGATGAAGCATTCATCGATTACCTGGTGGATTGGACGCGGCACTACCGCGAGGTGAATGGCTTCGACATCCGCTGGCTGAGCCTGCAGAATGAGCCGACCAATCCGTCGCCGTACGCTTCGTCGGCCTATACCAACGAACGGCTCAGCGAGCTCTCTGAACTGCTGGCGGATGCGGTCCATGGCTCGGATCTGAGCGGCGACGTGCTCGTCGGCGCCCCGGAGGCGAGCCAGCTCAATCGGACGTGGAATCATCTGGCGGGCATGACATCCTCTTCGATCGCGAAGCTGGATTATATCCCGACCCACTTCTACGGCCTGCAGCCGACGCAACTGGACACATACGACCTGCGCAGCTACGACAAGCCGCTCATGATGACGGAGGTCAGCGCCGACGGCGCCGCGCCCAACGATCCGACGATGACGGACGGGCTGCGGTGGGCCGGTCAGATCGCGGATGCGCTCGAGCACGGCTACGGGGCCTATCTGTACTGGTGGCTGGTATCGCCGCGCGGCGGCTCGTTGAACGGGCAATCGCTCATCCAGATCAAGTCGGACGGCAGCTACACGGTCAACAAGCGATTGTATACGCTGGGTCAGTATAGCCGGTTCCTGCGACCCGGCGATCGGATCATCGACGCGGCCAGCACGGACGAGGAACTGATCGTCACCGCGTCCGTCGATCCGCAGTCGGGCAAGGCCGCGCTGGTGGTCATCAATTCGGCGGACGAGGAGATCATCGCCGATATCGGCGGTCTGACGGACGGGCCGCTCGCGGTCTATCGCACGAGCGATAGCGAGTCGATCTCGCCGGCGACCGGGGCAGCGGCGAGCGGCGGGCAGACGACGTACCGCTTCCGGGCGCGCAGCGTGACGACGCTGCGCGAGATGTAGCCGGGGGCGCCGAATAGGCGCGAGCCGGACACGCGCACGGCACACTGTATTTACTCGCTTCCGCATTCGCAGCGGCGCATTCCACAGTCGGCATCAGCCTGCTGTCGGAATGCGCCGCTTTGTCACGCCGGGACAAGCTGGTATACTGAGAATGACGAACCGACGAGCTGCCTTGCATGACGAGCTGCCTTGTCCTACATAACGAAGGAGACGTGATCTCACGATGAATGCGATTCGCAATGTATACGGTGTCGGTCGGAACTATCGGATGCATGCCGCAGAGCTGGGCAACGCCGTGCCGGACAGCCCGATGCTCTTCATGAAGCCGACGCATGCGCTCAAGCCGATGGACGGGCGCGTCGTGGAGCTGCCTGGAGACGAAGGGGCGGTTCACTATGAAGCAGAGCTGGTCGTCCGCATCGGCGCCCCGTACGAGGCGGGGGCGCCCGCCGACGCGCTGATCGACGGCTTCGCGCTCGGCCTCGACCTGACGCTGCGGGAGGTGCAGGAGCAGCTCAAGCAGCAGCGCCATCCGTGGCTGCGGGCCAAGGGCTTTGCCGGATCGGCCCCGCTCACCGCTTTTCGTCCGATCCAGGGGACGGCGGCGCTGTCGGCGGAGATGTTCAGCCTGCGGATCAACGGCGAGGAGCGGCAGCGCGGTCATATCAGCGAGATGATCTTCAATCTGCAGACACTGCTCGATCATATCGGCGCGCACTACGGCCTGGGGCCGGGGGATGTCGTCTATACCGGCACGCCGGCGGGCGTCGGAGAGCTGCGGGACGGCGACGAGCCGGCGCTGTATTGGGGCGAGGAGCTGCTCGGCAGTTGTAAGATCGCATGGCGCTAGCGCGTGCGTGCAAAGATCGCGAATGTACAAGATACGGAAGGGAAGCGTTCAGATGAGTGGACAAGATAAGAGCCGCGGCGGCTCGGAAGGGCCGGCGCTGGCGCGCTATATCGACCATACGCTGCTGAAGCCGGATGCGACGGCGGATGCGATCGCGGGGCTGTGCGAGGAGGCGATGCGGTACGGCTTCGCCACGGTCTGCGTCAATCCGTACTGGGTCGCCGACGCACATGCGCGGTTGAAGAGCAGCGAGGTCGGCATTACGACGGTGGTGGGCTTCCCGCTCGGCGCTTCGACGACGGCAGTGAAGGCGACCGAGGCGGCCGCCGCAATCGCGGACGGCGCGACGGAGATCGACATGGTGATGAATATCGGCGCGCTCAAGTCGGGCCGTCCGGACGAAGTGGGCCGCGATATCGCGGCAGTCGTCGCGGCCTGCGCCGGCCGCGCGCCGGTCAAGGTCATCCTGGAGACCGGCCTGCTCAGCGACGAAGAGAAGATCGAGTCGTGCCGACTCGCGCAAGCCGCGGGCGCGGCCTTCGTCAAGACCTCGACCGGCTTTGGCCCCGGCGCCGCGACGGTCGAGGACATCGCGCTGATGCGGCGCACAGTCGGACCTGAGATGGGCGTCAAGGCGTCGGGCGGCGTGCGCGATCTGGCGGCCGCGCGCAGCATGATCGCGGCCGGCGCGACACGCATCGGCGCCAGCGCGAGCGTGGCGATCGTCAGCGACGCCGGGGGCGCCAGCGGGAGCGGCTACTAGAGCAGGGGGCTTCACGCCTTACGGACGACGTCATAGAAAGGCGGACACAAGGGATGCAGCATGCGCAAAAAGAAGCGCCGCCGAAGGGACTGGTGGCGGCGCTCTGCTTTGTTCTTTTTTTCTCGGTCATGAATGCGACGATGTTTAATGTGGCGCTGCCCGCAATCGCGACCGATTTTCGGCTCGGCTCGTCCACGGTGAGCTGGGTCGTCACGGGCTATTCCGTGCTCTACGCGCTTGGCTCGCTCTTATTCGGCAAGCTGGCGGACAAGTATCCGCTGAAGCGCCTCATCACGACGGGACTGCTGCTGTTTGCGGCAGCGTCCGCGTTTGGTTTTTTTGCCGACTCCTTTGCCTGGCTGCTGGTCGCCCGCTTCGCGCAGGCGGCGGGCGCGTCGTGCGTGCCGGCGCTGGTCATGCTGATTCCGATTCGCTTTTTTCCGGCGGAGCGGCGCGGCCGGGTGATGGGGGTGATCGCCTCGACAATTGCCTTTTCCTCCGGCGTCGGTCCGATTTTGGGCGGCTTTGTCGCAGGACAGTTTCATTGGAATGGTTTGTTTCTCATTTCCCTAGCGGCGCTCGCCGCGCTGCCCTTCATTCGCCGCGCTCTGCCGGCTGAGACCGCGCGCAGCGGAGAGAAGGTCGACCTGCTCGGCGCCGGATTGCTCGGCGCGGGCGTCGCTTCTCTGATGCTGGCAGTCACGCAGTTCAGCTTATTATGGCTGCTGGCAGCCGTCTTATTGACCGGCTTGTTCGTTCTGCGTGCGTCGCGTGCGCCCAATCCGTTCATCCGGCTCAGCCTGCTGCGCAATTCGGCATTTGTGAATGGCCTGATCGCCAGCTTTGCGGCGTTGTTTTGTGTGTTCGGCATCTTCATCCTTACGCCGTTGATGTTAGGTCAGCTCTACGATCTCGACGCGCGCATGATCGGGTTCGTGCTGTTCCCGGCAGCGATGCTGGCGGCGCTCATCGGACGCGCAGGCGGATCGCTCGTCGATCGCAGAGGCAGCCGGTACACCTTGATGGCGGCGCTCCTCGCGATGGGGGCGGGGCTGTTGGCGCTCTCCGCGGTGACGGGTACCCGGGTGTGGCTGATCGCGCTCGTGCTGCCGCTGATCAACGTGCCCTTTACATTCGTGCAGACCGCACTGGCCAAGGCGGTCTCGGCTGTGCTGCCGCAGGAGCAGACGGGGATCGGGATGGGCATTTACAATCTGGTCAATTTTTTGTCGGGGGCGATCAGCGGCGCGATCGTGAGCAAGGCGGCTGAATTCGACGGAGGCCATCTGAATATCACTGCGCTCGGCGACAGGTCGATGTACGGCTTCATCTACTTCGCGCTGATGCTGATCGTTTTAGCGACGATGATCTGGGTGTACGCCCGCATCGAACGGACGGCATCGCATGCGAAGGCCGGCAGGCAGGCGGAGCGGTGAGGGGAAGCGGCCCGGCGGTGCGGGCAGTCTCATGCAGCCCAGGGGGGCCCAGGGCTACTTGCCGCGCGGGTCGCCCTGACCGCCCTGACCGTTGCGACGTTGGCGCGTCATGCGCGTATACAGCACGAGCGCGGCCACGATCATCGCGATGATGCCGATGTTGGCGGCGGCATCCTGCGAGGCTCCGAGCAGCAGACTGACGTTGCTGGCAAGGTTGTTGACGAGATAGGCGACGATGAGGATCATCAAGGGACGGATAAAATTATACTTGCGCATGTCGGTTCGCGACACTCCTTTTTCGCTAAAGCAGAATAAACGCTTACAATTCATTATACATGAGGGACTCGCCCGTGACCATGCATTGGGACACAAATTCGGCTGGCCTGCGCAAGAAAACAAGATGAGCTCTGGCGGAAATAAGCGCAAAATGTGAGCTTACACGGCGGAATGGGCTCCGAAGGCGGAAATAAGCGTAAAAAGTGAGGCTACAGGAGTGAAATTGCTCGGGTGGCGGAAATAAGCGCAAAATGTGAGGCTACACGGCGGAATGGGCTCCAGTAGTGGAAATAAGCGTAAAATACGAGGCTACACGGTGAAATTGGCTCCAATGGTGGAAATAAGCGCAAAAAGTGAGGCTGGAGCGACCGAGATTGGTAGTGTGTTACAGACGGAGCGTAGCTCTCGGCTTCTAAACTCAAACGAGGCGGGTTCTCATGTGGAGAACCCGCCTCGTTCGCGTGGATTCGGATCGACGCGCATGCTATCGGATGCGGCCATCCTCCCTGAAGTTGTCCAATCGGCGCCGAATAATGGCACCGTAAACGGCGAGCAGCTTCAAGCAGGCGCGGTCCGGCGGCATAACGGAGGTTGATCGACCACGCATAGCCTGATTCAGCGGTATTGCATGGCTTGGTCCAACGTTATGAATGGCCTGGTCCAGCGTTGTTCAGCGTTATTAGATATAAGCGAACTTGACGCAGACGGGCTTGGACACCTGCAGCTCATGTCCGGTCGGGGTCAGCTTGCCGCTCTCGGCGTCGCGGGCGAAGGTGACGACATGGTTGCCGTCGCGGTTGGCGACGAGCAGGTAGCGGCCGTCGGGCGACAGCGCAAAATTGCGCGGGTGACCGCCGAGCGTCGGCGCGTGCTGGACGAGGGTCAGCATGCCCGAGTCGGAATCGATCGCGTAGACGGCGATACTGTCGTGTCCGCGATTGCTGCCGTACAGGAAGCGGCCGTCGGGCGAGATGTGAATATCCGCGCAGGCATTGTCCCCATCGTAGCCGTCCGGCAGCGTCGGGAACGTGCCGATCGCCTCCAGCGCGCCCAGGGCTTCATCATAGCGGAATGCGGTGATCGTGGCATTGAGCTCGTTGATCACATAGCCGTAGGGCAGCGTCGGATGGAAAGCGAAATGCCGCGGCCCCGAGCCGGGCGCGACCGCCGCTTCGCCGTGCGGCTGCAGCTGCATGGCGTCGAGGTCGAGGCGATACACGAATACCCGATCCAGGCCGAGGTCGCAGACGATCGCGTAGCGGTTCGCCTGATCCATGAACACGGAATGGACGCGGGCCTGGCTCTGCACCGGCAGCACGCTCGTTCCCTCGTGCCGGTGCATGTCGGCGCACGGCGCGACGCGGCCGTCCGGCAGCAGCGGCGACAAGCCGACCAGGCCGCCGTGATAGCTGCTGGTCAGCAGCGCGCGTCGCTCGCGGTCCAGCGCGATGTGACAGGTCGGCGCCGGCACGGTCGACTCGCGGCCCAGCGGCGTCAGACGGCCGCTGTCCGGCGCGATCTCCATCGCCACGGCTGCGCCTGCGCGGCCGCCCTGCTCGTCGGGCTGCTCCGTCAGCGCGTACAAGATGCGGCGCTTGGCATCGATATCGAGGAAGGTCGGATTCTGCAGGCCGCTCACCTCGTCGATCAGGGTCAGCGCCCCCGTCGTCTCATCGAAGGCGCAGGCATACACGCCCGGACCTTCCGCATCGGCGTAAGAGCCGAGAAATACACGCAAAGAGGTGGTCATTTCGCAATCACTCCTTCTTATAGAATAATTAGTCCTGCTAGAATAATTCGTCTTGCATGATCAGTGCTGCTGGAAATTACAACGGCGGATCTCCCGATTCAAGCAGTCCCAGCTCGGCGGCGGCGACGAGTGCCCGCGTGCGAGAGGAGACGCCCAGCTTGTCGTACATGCGCGAGAGGTACACCTTGACCGTGCCCTCGGACAGCAACAGCGTGGCGGCGATGTCGCGATTGGAGGCGCCCTGCCGGATCAGACGCAGCATCCGCAGCTCCGCCGGGGAGAGCGCTTCGATCAGCTCGACTGAGGCAGCCGACGCGGCCGGCGCGTTCCGGGCCCGGTTCGGCCAGATGCCGAGCAGTCGCCGCGCATAGCGGGCTGCCTCCTCGCTCGCCCCGTCGGCTGCGCGTCCGCTCGCGGCCTGGGCCGCGTACGCCTGCAGCAGCTCGCGCATCGGGCCGCCTTCGTCGACGAAGCTGCGGACGTACCCGTGCGCAGCTCCGCCGAGGAGCGCCTCCTGCAGGGCGGCCAGCGCTTCGCGGCTATGCGACTGCTGCCAGGCGCACAGCGTCAGCAGGACCTGCATCTCCACCAGACAGACGATGCTGCGGCGCCGCGCCGCTTGGGGGAGCAGCCGCTCGAGCAGCCGTCTCGCCTGCTCCGGTCTCCCGGAGGCGAGCTGCACGCGCGCCCAGGCCAAGTGCTCGTATTCCCGGCTCAGGGAGGGGCGGTCGGCGGCGTCCGTCTCGAGGGTAGCGGCGCTGGCCCTGGCTGCGTCGAGCCGTCCGGCACGCAGCAGCACGCGCACTGTGCACGCTGTCAGCTGCCGGCGCCAGTGCGGCGCATGCTCGGGGGTCAGAAACCGCACGGCCTCCTCGAGCGTGTCGAGCGCGAGGTCCCATCGCGCCTGCGCCGCGTAGAGCCGCGCCGACGCAATGGCATGCGGGACGAGCAGGCCGGGGATCTCCCCGAGCCGCGGAGAAGCGCCGACGCGCGCCAGCAGCTCGCGGCTCTCCGCGAGCCGGTTCCATTCGTAGTAGCCCTCGCTCAGCGATTGCAGCACATACAGATGAATCAGCGCGTCTGTCCAGCCGTGCATCGCGAGCGTGCGGCTGAACAGGTGGGCGATCTGCTCCATCTCCGGCGACAGCGCGCCGCGATGCGAGAGATCCGTGCGCAGGACGGTAGGCTCGCTCAAGTTGTAGTTGAAGTTATAAAAAATCGGATCCTGCGGCAGCTCCTCGTCCAGCAAGCCGCCGATATAAGCAATCCATTCCTCGAAACGGCCGGTGTGGAAAACGACATTGGACTTGACAAAGAGCAGTCCGCTCTGGAGTGTCCGCTTGCGCGCGCCGCCGGTCAGCTCGGCGCTAACTCGCTCCAGCCGGGCCAGAATCTGCTCGGCCGCCTCCGCATGGCCCGTCATCAACAGCACGAAGGCATGCAGCAGCGACAGGCGCTCGCCCAGCGTCTCGGGCTGCGGAAAGCAGCTCAGCCAACGCTGCAAGGTAAGCAGCTCGCCGCGCTGCAGCACGGCCGCGATGTGGGCCTGCAGCAGCTGCTCGGCCAGCGCATAATCCGCCCCGGCCAGCGCATGATCGATCGCTTCGTCGAGCAGGCTGCGCGCGGCGAAGCTGACAGCTGCGCGACGGTGGCTCTCCCGCCACAGCGCAGGATCATACAGCCGGAGCCGGTCGCGCAAGTATTCGCCCAGCAGCTGATGAACCCGATACCAGCCGGGCTCGGGGCCGCAAGGCAGGATGTACACCCCCCGCTCCAGCAGCTGCTGGAGCGGACGCGCGCTATCGGATCGGCCTGCGACGGCATCGCAGGCAGCCGCGTCGAAGCGGAGCAGCACACAGGTGCGCGAGAGAAAATCCGCCAGCGCTGCGGGCAGCGAAGCCATCACCTCATGCAGCATATAGTCGGCGACGTCGCGATGCGAGCCGGAGAAGCCTGCGACCAGCCGCTCTGCGTCCTCCGCGTCGCGCATCGCCTCCGCGGCGAGCCGCAGACCGGCGGCCCAGCCCTCGGTCTTGTCCAGCAGCAGGCGCAGCTGATGCGGCGGCAGCCCGCCATTGAGCCGGTAGAAGGCGGCCGCCTCCGGCTCCGTGAAGCGCAGCGATGCCGGATCGATCCGCGCGCACTCGCCCAGCACGCGCCACCTGGAGGCGGAAAAGGGCGGCTCGCCCCGGCCGGCCAGTACCAGACGGACGGTCTCCGGCAGATGACCGATCAGATACGTCACGGCCTCCACGACAGGAGGCGCCGTCAGCGCATGTCCGTCGTCGACCACAAAAAGCAGCGGCTGGTCCAGCAGGCCAAGCTCGTGCAGCAGCGCGTCGATTGCGCTCGTCATCTCCATGCGAGGAAGCAAGGCAGCCAGTGCGCCGATGCGTTCGCCGGCACGGCCCGGCAGCGCGCGCACGAGCGCGGCGGCTGCATAGCGCGCGAGTCGGGCGGGGTCGTTGTCCATCGGATCGAGCGTCAGCCAGGCTATGGCTTCGCGGCGTCCGCCCGTCCACTGCGCCAGCAGCGTCGACTTGCCTGCGCCGGCCGGCGCAAAGAGCAGCGTCAGTCGGTGCGCGGCGGCGCGATCGAGCGCCTCGAGCAGGCGCGGACGGGCTACCTCGCCGGACTTGACGACCGGCACGGCGATTTTCGTTTGCAATACGGGTGGGTCGGGCAGCATCACACACCTCCGGCGGACCGCCATCGTTCCATACGCCTATTATAGCCCAACCCGCCTGTGTCGTCATATAGCAGGAAGCATTGTGCGCGAAGCGGGGATTCTTGTTATAATGAATGAAGCCGTATTGAGAGGAGCCGTGATCGTGCTAGCCTCCCGTTCTGTCATTCACACCAATCGCATCAATTACCGGTTTCGAGATGATCAGCCGATTCATGCGTTGTTTCACTCGCACCCGGAGTACGAAATCTATTATTTCCACGAAGGAAGCTGCAGCTACCTGATCGGCGACAAGCTTTTCGAGCTGGCGCCAGGCGACCTCATCCT
The DNA here is from genome assembly GCF_014705605.1 of Paenibacillus sabuli. GTDB lineage: Bacteria > Bacillota > Bacilli > Paenibacillales > Paenibacillaceae > Paenibacillus_D > Paenibacillus_D sabuli. The sequence continues at coordinate 114,944 of NZ_JACXIZ010000013.1, read as the reverse complement.
GATGCACGGCATGACCTTGCACTGTGCCAATATCGACAAGAGCCGCTCCTATGTGCGCAGCGTCTGTCACTTCAACCCGGCCTATATCACGGAGACGGTGCAGATTCCCGGCACGGCGGAGCTGATCGAGCCGTTCCGTCAGTTGCAGAATGTACGGCTTCGCCTCAATGCGCAACAGCGCGAAGAGGCCGAAGCGCTGCTGCGCAGGATGAGCGACTGCAACGTCCCGCAGGACAAGCTGGCGTATTTCCGCTTTCATCTCGCATTTTACGAGCTGCTGGCGTTTGTGTACCGGCTCTGCGAGGAGATGGTGGAGCGCAGCGACGGGCAGTCGAGCGAGAAGCTGCAGCACGTGCAGGACATCATCACCTTCGTGGAGCATCGCTATATGGAAGATATCCACCTGGACGACCTGGAAAGCGCGCTTCACCTGAACCGGCACTATTTGGCCAAGCTGTTCAAAAGCGTGACGGGCGTGACGATTTTTAATTACCTGTTTGAGCGTCGTATTAATCAATCGCGCATTCTGATGACGATGCAGCCGGACGTGTCGTTGACCGACATTTCCTACCAGGTGGGCTTCAAGCATCCGGCCCACTTCAGCCGCGTATTCAAAAAATACGTAGGCGAGACGCCGGAGAAATACCGACGGCTGCTGATGCAGACATAGAAGCGCTGTCAAGAGTGCAACCACAGTTAAATGGAGTCGCGCTTAGGAAACTGGCAGCCAAGCCGAGCCCGAAGCGATTCGATATGCTTAGCGATATTTTGATCCCCAAGGAGGATATTTACAATGAAATTATTTGATCTTAGCGGAACAACGTCCATCGTGCTGGGCGGCAACGGCGTGCTGGGCGGCGCGATGTCCGTCGCGCTCGGCGCGCACGGCGCGCGCGTCGCCATCGTCGGACGCAACATGGACAAAGCGGAAGAGGTAAAAAAGCAGGTCGAGGAAGCCGGCGGCGAGGCGCTCTGCATTCAGGCTGATGTGACGAGCGAGTCCGATCTGCAGGAGACGCTGCGTCAGGTCGTCGCATGGGGCGGCGGCGTGGACACGGTCGTCAATTGCTCCGGCACGAACAGCGCGACGCCGTTCTTCGAGCTGAAGATGGACGAATGGGACCGCATCATGGACGTCAATCTCAAGAGCGTCGTCGTCTCCAGCCAGATTTTCGGCAAGCATATGATCGATCAGGGCCGGGGCGGCTCGATCATCAACATTTCCTCCGTGTCGTCGGAGCCGCCGCTCTCGCGCGTATTTACGTATTCGGCGTCCAAGGCCGGCGTCAACAGCGTCACCAAGTTCCTCGCGCGCGAATTCGCGCCGCATGACATTCGCGTCAATGCGATCATCCCGGGCTTCTTCCCGGCCGAGCAGAACCGCAAGATCCTCTCCGAGGACCGGATCAACTCGATCATGACGCATACGCCGATGAACCGCTTCGGCAATCCGGAGGAGCTGCAGGGCGCGGTCGTGTATCTGGCAGCCAAGCAGGCGTCGTCCTTCGTGACCGGCACGCTGCTGCGGGTGGACGGCGGATTCGGGGCGATGACGATATGAGCGACCTGCTGAGCAATCTGCTCAAGGATATCCCGCTGCCGCGGATGGTCCGCATCAAGCAGAAGTTCGACGGTACGGAGCTGCCCGACCCGATCGCCGACCTGCGCGCCGCGCTCGGCGGTCCTGGCTGCATCGAGCGCATCAAGCCGGGCATGAAGGTCGCGGTCGCCGTCGGCAGCCGCGGCGTCTCGCGCATCGACGAGCTGACGCGCTGCCTCGTCGAGGCAATCAAGGCCGCGGGCGGCGAGCCGTTCATCGTGCCGTGCATGGGCAGCCACGGCGGCGCGACGGCCGAGGGCCAGGCCGAGGTGCTGGCGCATCTGGGCATCGACGAGGCGCGCACGGGCGCGCCGGTACGCTCCTCGATGGAGGTCGTGCTGCTGGACCGGCTGGACAACGGCCTGCCGGTATACGCCGACAAGATCTCGGCGGAGGAAGCCGATGCGATCGTCGTCATCAACCGGGTCAAGCCGCATACGGCGTTCCGCGGACGCATCGAGAGCGGCATGCTCAAGATGATCTCCATCGGCCTCGGCAAGCAGAAGGGCGCGGAGGCGTGCCATCAGCTCGGGTTCAAGTATATGGCGGAGAACGTGCCGGCCATGGCCAAGGTCATGCTGGAGAAGCTGCCGATCGTATTCGGCGTGGCCGTCGTGGAGAATGCGTACGACCGCATCTGCCTCGTCGAAGCGCTGCCGGCGGAGGGCATCGAGGCGCGCGAAGAGGTGCTGCTCGAGGAAGCCAAGGCGCGGCTGCCGAAGTTCCTGTTCCCCGAATTCGACGTGCTCGTCATGGACTACATCGGCAAGAACATCAGCGGCGACGGCGCCGATCCGAACGTCACCGGACGCTACCCGACGCCGTACGCGCACGGCGGGCCGCAGGTGAACAAGATGGTCGTGCTCGACCTCACCAAGGAATCCAAGGGCAACGCCAACGGCGTCGGCACCGCCGACTTCACGACGCAGCGGCTCGTGGACAAGGCCGATTGGCCGGGCACTTATGCCAATGGCCTCACCTCGACCGTCTGCGCGCCGACCAAGCAGGCGACCACGCTGGCGAGTGACCGCGACGCCATTCGCGCGGCCGTCAAGACATGCAACATCCTGGATTACACGCAGGTGAAGCTGATCCGCATCCGCGATACGCTGCATCTGGGCGAGATCGAGATCTCCGAATCGATGCTGGAGGAGGCGCGGCGGCACCCGGACATCGAGATCGTCAGCGAGCCTTACGAATGGCAATTCGACAAGGAAGGAACCTTGAGCAAATGAATGAACAAGCAAGCAAGCTGGTACTGGCGCTGGATATTGGCACGACCAGCGTGAAGGCGCTGCTGATCGACCGACTCGGCCAGATGAAGGGCCGGGTGTCGATCGGCTACCCGCTGAATATTCCCCGGCCGGATATGGCCGAGCAGGACCCGGATACGATATACGAAGCTGTCGCGACGGCTGTGCACCGCCTGCTGCAGGAGACCGGCACGCCTGCGACGGACCTGCTGTGCGTCTCGCTCAGCAGCGCGATGCACAGCCTGATCGTCGTCGATGCGGAGCATCGTCCGCTCACCGGCAGCATCATCTGGGCCGATCAGCGCGCCGTGGAGCAGGCCGATCGGCTGAATGCGGACGGCACCGGCCTGGCGATCTACCGCCGCACCGGCGTGCCGATCCACCCGATGACACCGCTGACCAAGCTGCTGTGGCTGCGCGAGCACCGGCCAGACCTGATGCTGCCGGGCTACAGCTACGTCGATATCAAGGCCTATGTGCTGCAGCGCCTGTTCGGACGGAGCGTCATGGACTACTCGATCGCGGGCTCGACCGGGCTGTTCAATCTGCACGAGCTGGACTGGGACGGCGGCGTGCTGGAGCTGCTCGGCCTGAGCGCGGCCCAGTTGCCCGAGCTGGTGCCGACCGATCATGTGATGGTCGGCCTGCAGCCGGGCGAGGCGACCAAGCTCGGCCTGCTGCCGGACACGCCCTTCGTCGTCGGCGCCTCCGACGGCGTGCTGGCCAACCTCGGCGCAGGCGTCATGAATACCGATCGCGTCGCCGTCTCGATCGGCACGAGCAGCGCGGTGCGGACAGTCGTGCCCGAGCCGCTGCTCGACGAGCAGGGCAAGCTGTTCTGCTACGCCCTCACCAAGGGCAACTGGGTCGTCGGCGCGCCGTCCAACAACGGCGGCATCGTGCTGCGCTGGCTCGTCGAGCAGTTGTTCGCCGATGAGCTGGGCAGCGGCGAAGGCGATCCGTACGAGCGGCTGCTGGAGCTGGCGCAGCAGGCGCCGGCCGGCGCCAACGGCCTGATCTTCCTGCCGATGCTGACCGGCGAGCGCGCGCCCTACTGGAAGGCGGACACGCGGGCGATGTACTTCGGCCTGTCGCTGTCGCACGGCAAGGCGCACATGGTCCGCGCCGCCCTGGAGGGCGTCATGGCGCAGATCGCGTCTATTGTGCAGCTGCTCGAGGGGCTGCATGTGCAGCCGCGCGAGGTGTGGGCCTCCGGAGGCTTCACGCAGTCGGTATTCGGCTGTCAGCTGATGGCGGACATGCTCGGCCTGCCGGTCTGCGTGCCGCAGCTGATCGAGAGCTCCGGGCTCGGCGCGGCGATGCTCGGCTATGCGGCGATGGGCAAGCCGATGCAGGCGCCTTCGGCCGAGGCGGCGGCCTCGCAGACGCGCTATCTGCCCGATCCGGCCCGGCATGCGCATTATCGCAAGCTGCTGGAGCTGCATGCGCGCGTGTACGAGGGCATCAAGGACAGCTTCCACGACGTAATCGCCCTGCAGGCCGAGGATACGGCGAATCTGATGGGCGTGCTAAAATAACGAAGGTTGTGATGGGTGTGCTGCAACAAAAACACGACAAACTAAAAGCGCTGCTCGGGGAAATGGACAGTGTCGTGGTCGCCTTCTCGGGCGGTATCGACAGCACGCTGCTGCTCAAGGTGGCGCTCGATACGCTCGGCCCGGATCGCGTGCTGGCCGTGACGGCGGATTCGGAGACGTATCCGGCGCGCGAGCTGGAGGAGGCCAGGACGCTGGCGGCGCAGCTGCAGGCGCGTCACGAGGTTGTCTACACCTCGGAGCTGGAGATCCCCGGCTACAAGGAAAATACGCCGAACCGCTGTTACTTTTGCAAGCGCAATTTGTTCGAGGAGCTGCTGCCGCTGCTGGCGCGCGAGGGCTTCAGCAATGTCGCCTTCGGCCTGATCGCCGACGATATGGGCGAGCACCGGCCGGGCGTCAAGGCCGCGCGCGAGCTGAACGTGCGCGGCCCGCTGCAGGAGGCGGGCCTGGGCAAGGAGGAGATTCGCGCGCTGGCGCGCGAGCTCGGTCTGCCCAACTGGGACAAGCCGAGCTTCGCCTGCCTGTCCTCGCGGATTGCCTACGGCGAGGAGATCACCGTGCCGAAGCTGACGCGGGTCGACCGGGCCGAGCTGTATTTGCAGCGGCTCGGCTTTCGCCAAGTTAGAGTGCGGGTGCATGGCGAGATGGCGCGCATCGAAGTGGAGCCGGCGGAGATGGCGCGGTTGCTCGAGGTCAGTCATGCGGCAACCGAATATTTGCAGGGTCTCGGCTTTCAGTATGTCACGATGGACCTGACCGGCTACAAGAGCGGCAGCATGAACCGCGTCCTCGGGGCGGAGGCGCAGTCGTGAGCGGCTTCGAGGACCTCGGCTACGGCAAGGTCGACATCGACAGGGAGCAGCGCACCGGCTTCCCCGAGGTGATCTACGGCGCGGGCAAGACCGCTCCGCAGATCGCGGGCATCGCGGGACGCCTGCTGGCGCATCACGGCCGCGCGCTCGTCACGCGCGTCAGCCCGGAGCTGGCGGCCGAGCTGCGGCCGCTGCTGCCGGAGATGGTGTACCACGAGGTGCCGCGGCTGGTGAGCTGCGGCATCGTGCAGCGGCGCTTCCCCGGCACGGTCGCCGTGCTGTGCGCCGGCACGTCCGATCTGCCGGTCGCCGAGGAGGCGGCCGTGACGGCGGAGTGGCTCGGCTGCGAGGTCGACCGCATCTATGACGTCGGCGTTGCCGGCATCGACCGGCTGCTCGCGCATCGCGAGCGGATCGGCGAGGCCAATGTGGTCATCGTCGTCGCGGGCATGGAGGGCGCGCTGCCGAGCGTCGTCGGCGGTCTCGTGCGCCGCCCCGTCGTCGCCGTGCCGACCTCGGTCGGCTACGGCGCCAATCTGCAGGGCCTGACGCCGATGCTGACGATGATGACCTCGTGCGCGGCCGGCATCGCCGTCATGAATATTGACAACGGCTTCGGCGCGGGCTACTATGCCAGCACGATCCAACAGCTGGTCAAGGAGGCGTCGGACTGATGGGCAAGCGCTTGTATTTCGATTGCGTATCCGGCATTGCAGGCGATATGGCGCTGGCCGGCCTGATCCATGCCGGGGCGGACACGGATTATATCGTCCGGCATCTGCGCGAGCTGCCGTTCGACGACTTCACGCTGGACGTGCGTCCGGTCGAGCGGCGCGGCATCGCGGCGCGCCTGCTGGAGCTGAGCTTCGGCGAGCCGGGCGGGGGCGCGCAGGCAATCGGCCGCGATCATACGCATAGTCACAGCCACGACGCGGAGCACGGCAAGGGACATTCGCATACGCACAAGCACGATCACGATCACGGCGAGGCGCAAGGGCATGCGCACACACATCGTCACGACCATGCGCTTGAGCATGGGCTCGCCGATATGCCTCATGCACATGACCATTCGCATGAGCACGGCGATACACCTCATGCACACGATCATGCACATGAGCACGGCGATACGCCACACGCACACGATCATGCACATGACCATCCACATGTCCATCGTCGCGCCGCGGACATCATCGCCGGGATCGAGCAGGCGCGGCTGCCCGAGCGCGCCAAGCGCCGCAGCATCGCGGTGTTCCGGGCGATCGCGGAGGCCGAGGGCAAGATTCACGGCATGCCGCCGGAGCAGGTGCACTTCCATGAGGTCGGGGCGATGGATTCGATCATCGACATCGTCGGTGTCTGCCTCGCGCTCGAGAGTCTCGAGATCGAGGCGATCAGCGCCTCGCCGGTGCCGACCGGCAGCGGGCGGGTGCGCATGGCGCACGGGCTGTACCCGATCCCGGCGCCGGCGACCGCCGAGCTGCTGACGGGCATTCCGCTGGCGCCGCTCGATGTGCGCGGCGAATTGACGACCCCGACCGGAGCGGGCATTCTGAGGGCCCTGGCGGATGGATTCGGTCCGCTGCCGGCCGGCGTCATCGCGCACATCGGCTATGGAGCCGGACGCAAGGACTTTGACCATCCCAACGTGCTGCGCTGCATCGTGCTGCAAGAGTCGCCGGATCGCACGGCGACGCCAGACGGCGAAGCGGCCAGCACGGCGACGCCAGTTATGCTGTCGAGCAGCGCGGCGCTGCGCGGCGACCAAGCCGCCTTGCAGGCGGCGGGCGGTCGGGAGCGCATCGTCGTGCTGGAGGCGCAGATGGACGATTGCCCGGGCGAGCAGCTCGGCTACGCGATGGAGCGTTTGCTCGCGGCGGGCGCGTTGGACGTCTATTTCACCTCAATTCAGATGAAGAAGAACCGGCCGGGCGTCCTGCTGACCGTGCTCGCGCAGGAGCAGCAGGCCGAGCGCTGCGAACGATTGCTGCTGCAGGAGACGACGACGCTGGGCGTGCGCCGCAGCGAATGGACGCGGCGCATACTCGGGCGGCGCATGCTCACCGTGCAGACGCGCTACGGCCCGATCCGGCTCAAGCAGGCGCTGCTGGAGGGCGAGCTGCTCCGTCAGGCGCCGGAATTCGAGGACGCGGCGGCTGCTGCACGCATGCATGGCGTCCCGCTGCAGCGGGTGTACGCCGAAGCCTTGCGCGGGGCCGAGGATGATGCCTTGCCCTGGTCGCAGGACGCAGGCGCAGACCGGCAGCCTGCAGCGCCGCCGCACGAGCCGCCGAGCCGCTGAGCGGGCCGGTGGCTCGTGGCGTCCCGACAGACGAGAGGAGGTCATGGTCATGTATATCGATACCCATGTGCATCTATGGGAGCTGAGCCGAGGCGATTATGGCTGGATCAAGCCGGACAATAAGGTGCTGCACCAGAATTATACGGCGGAGCGGCTGCTGCCGGAGCTGGAGGCGAGCGGGACGGCTGGCGTCGTGCTCGTGCAGGCGGCGTCGACCGTCGAGGAGACGCGCTATATGCTCGGGCAGGCCGAGCGTCTGCCGCAGCTGCGCGGCGTGGTAGGCTGGCTGGATTGGGAAGCGGAGGATGCGCCGGCGCTGTACGAGAATCTCAGGCGGCACCGGCTGCTGCGCGGCTTCCGGCTATCGGGCCGGCAGCTGTGCGAGGCGGACGACCGGCTGCTGGCGCGCCTGCAGCGGGCGCAGGCGGACGGACTCGTGATCGACCTGCTCGTGCGGCGGACGGAGCTGGACGAGCTGCGCCGGCCGCTGGAAGCGCTCTCGGGTCAGTCCGTCGTCATCAATCACCTCGGCAATCCGCCGCTCCAGGACACGGACGAGGCGCTCGGCGCCTGGCAGGCGGGCATGTCCGAGCTGTCGCGCCTGCCTCATGTGGCCGTCAAGCTGTCGGGCATGATTACCCCGGCTGGCGGCTGCGCGCCCGAGCGGGTGCGGGGCCCGATCGACACGCTGCTGCGGGCATACGGAGCGGAGCGTCTGCTGTTCGGCAGCGATTGGCCGGTGGCATTGCAGGCGGGCAGCTACGAAGACGTCGTGCGACTGTTCGAGGAGGGCCTGCCGGAGCGCTTGTCCGAGACGGACAAGCAGGCGCTGCGCGCCGGCAATGCGACTCGCATTTATCGGCTGTAGTGCGCGACGGCGACCTTGCTCCAGGCAAGTTGGCAGCCTGGGCCAGGACGCGCGCGTTCCTGCCCTTTGCGACGTGGCCGGTACCGCGGCCGCGTCGGGTTGCTTGAATATATAGCATTTATAAGTTTCACGCTTATAAAAGGTCTCTATATTCTCGGAACGAAACTTGCGCCGCCATCAAAGGACGGCGTCAGCCGTTTCACCTTGGCCGCTTGTTTCAATTAGCGTCCGCTGCGATTAATAGAGCGTAAGTCGAATCACAGTGAGGTGACATCAGATGGAGCCCTGGGAGAAGACCGAGCGTTCGGATCGTGACGCGGACAAGGACAAGGACAAGCAGCGGGAGACGCGCAATCATCCCGAGCGATACCCCACGGACGAGGAGACGCTGCACGACCGTTACGTCACACAGCGGACTGTCGACCCGATACCGGTAGAGGAGCAAAAGCTCAATGCCGAAGACGAGCGCAAAAAGGAGCAGACCAAGCAAAGCTCCTCCAGCGATCGGATATACAAGCCGTACGACAATTGAGGCGGCGTGGCTGGGCAGACCGAAACGCCCCTACGACAGATCGGCGGGGCGTTGCCGGCCTGCTTGTCCGATGGTCCGGCTGCAGCAGCGGTCCGGCTCGGGCGGCGTCAGGCCTATGTAATGCGGGTTGAAAAGGTCAGTTCCTTTTCAGTCCGCATTTTTTGGCGAGTGCCGGCCAGGCATCGATTAGCATCCGCTCCCACTTGGCGTCGGGCAGCCGCTCAACCCACAGGGCAATCTGGTCCAGCTCCATCATGCGCAGTCGTTCTGCGACGGCGGCTTTGTCCGGAGAAGGCGCAGCTGCGGGCTCCACGGTTTCGAGCATGGCGATTATCATGTCATTCACCTCGGTTTACAGTTGATCAAACAGAATATATATATGCAAAAGCGGTGCGAAAAGTACCGCGATGCCGAATTATTTTCAAAACGCCCGGTCCCGGCGCTGATGCTTTCAGCGGCCGAGAGCGGGCGTTTGGCGTGAATGGGCGCGCAAGCGGACGCGGGGCGCGGGACACCGGCGGCGTTTCGCTGCACGGGAGCTCTAACGGACACCAGCGACGCTTAGCGGTCATTTCAGCCACCCGCATGGCCAATAATTCTTGCTAAGCGTCTCCCATGTCTCCCATGTCCGTTGCGCGCCTAGCAAAGCTAGGCCTAGCTAACTGATGGAAGTTCAGTCGGGGTAAAGACCAAGCTGCCCTGTAGCTAGTAGGCAACTCACGGCGAAATCCGTGGGTTGAAGCCTTATGAAAAACAAGCCGGATGGTGCTAGACTAAGTAGTAGACACAGAATAAACTGATGAAACAAAGAAGAATCGGAGGTCGCCCGCGAGCTCAAGATCAAGGATAACACGTTGTACGGCTGGATGAAAAAGTTTGGCGATGAGCCGGAAGTCGTTGCCGCACAAGCGTTTAAGTCTAAAGACCATCGACTCAGGGAAATGCAAAAGCAAGTCCGCGAACTGCAAGAAGAGAATGAAATCTTAAAAAAGGCGATGCACTTCTTTGGCTGGCACACGAGTGAACGTATGACGAAAGAATTGGTGTTGCAGGCGCTGAAGCAGGCTCACGGCCGCCAGCGCCCCGCGGGAGAGGTCTTACATCATTCCGACCGCGGCAGCCAGTATGCCTCACACGAGTACCAGAAGCAGCTCAAGGTCTATTCCATGATCGGTAGCATGAGCCGTAAAGGCAACGGCTACGACAATGCGTGCATTGAATCCTTTCACAGCCTCATCAAGAAAGAACTGATATATTTGAACAAGTACGAGACGCGTGCGCAAGCCGAGAAAAGCATCTTCGAGTACATCGAAGTGTTTTACAATAATGAGCGCATTCATTCATCAATCGGCTACGCTACTCCCAGCCAATTTGAACGACAGTACGACTTTAACACTGTGCATTGATAAATTTGTGTCTACTCTCTTGACAGAGGTCCAGGCGTAGAGCCGCCGATCTGGACGAGTGGAAATGCTTCCGGCGGCGACGAAGCGAACGGCCGTCATCTGAATCGCTTCAAGGACAGGGTCAAGCTGCTCTGATCGCGGGACGGACCGGAGGGGAGATTGATTCTGCAACCGTTTACGTATAAAATACAGATCGTACAAGCATGTTGCGGATCGCGCCGGCAGGTTGCGATTGCAGCTACGGAAACGGGGAGGAACGCGATGAAACCGAAGGTGGTCGTTTACCGAAAGGTGTATGACGAGGTGCTGGAGCGTCTGGCCGAGGCCTGCGAGGTCGTCTATCGGCCGCAGCCGCGCGAGGCGGACGGCTCCGCACTGTATGAGGCGCTGGGGGAGGCGCAGGGGCTGCTCGGATCGGGCCTGCGCATCGACGAGGCGCTGCTGGAGCGGTCGCCGCAGCTGCGGGCGGTCGCCAATTTTTCGGCGGGCTATGAGAATCTGGATCTGGAAGCGCTGCAGCGGCGCGGCGTCACGGCGACCAATACGCCCGGCGTGCTCAATGACACGGTCGCCGATTGCGTCATGGCGCTGATGCTCGCTGCGGGGCGGCGCGTCTCCGAGCTGGACCGGGCGATGCGGGCCGGCCAGTGGACGACGAGCATCGACGAGGAATGGTTCGGCGTGGACGTGCATCACCGCACGCTCGGCATCATCGGCATGGGCGAGATCGGCCAGGCCGTCGCGAAGCGGGCGCGGCTCGGCTTCGACATGCGGATCGTCTACCACAATCGCTCGCGCAACGAGACCGCCGAGCAGCGCTACGAGGCGCAATGGCTCTCGCTCGAGGCGCTGCTGGAGCAGTCGGATTACGTCTGCATGCTGACGCCGCTCACGCCGCAGACCGAGCGGATGATCGGCGCCGCCGAGCTGGCGTGCATGAAGCCGACCGGCATCTTCCTCAATGCTTCGCGCGGCCGCACCGTCGACGAGGCCGCATTGATCGAAGCGCTGCGCGAGCGGCGTATCCTCGCTGCGGGACTCGATGTGTTCGAGCAGGAGCCGCTCCCGGCGGACAGTCCGCTGCTGCAGCTGGACAACGTCGTCTGCGTGCCGCATATCGGCTCGGCGACGCACGAGACCCGGCTGGCGATGCAACTGCTCAGCGTGCGCAATCTGCTGGACGCGCTGCGCGGCGAGACGCCGCCCAATCGGCTCGTCTGATGCGTGCCCGCGTGCGCGGGCTTGGCCAGGGAGACGTAGGCGCCTGCTCCCTTCCGAGCCTGTCATGGCGAGTCTGTCTTGTCCCAGGCGGTGTCTGGTTCAGGGCTCGGCCAGACGTGTAATAGGGGGTAGTTCGTTCTAAGCAAGGAGGAGTTACGCATGAATGTTGCCGTTAACAGCTGGTCGCTGGAGAAGGAGCTCGGTGCGCTGCGCATGATGGAATGGAGCGACGTCGTCGCAGACCGGGTGATGCACGAGGAGGAGCAGCCGGAGGCGATGACGCTGACCGAGCTGTGCGCCAGGCTGGGCCAATCCGGCTATCGCGGATTGGAGCTGACCTATGCCCAGATCAAGGATATGTCGGACGATGCGATGCTCGACCTGCGCGGCGCCGCCAAGGTGTCGAACGTGGAGCTGAGCTCGCTGCTGCTGGACTACGGAGATCTGTCCTCGGACGACGAGGTGCGGCGGCAGGCGGACCTGAAGTGGTACAAGGAGTGGATCGACGCCGCATCCAAGGCCGGCTTTACCCGGGTGCGCGTGCCGGGCGGCGACAGCGCGCCTGACGATGCCGCAGCCCTGAGCCGGGCGGCGGACGGGCTGAGCGAGCTGGCCGCCTACAGCGAGCGCTATGGCGTGCTGGTCGTGACGGAGAACCTCGGCGAGCTGCTCTCGACGTCGGCGAATTGTCAGCAGCTGCTGGAGCAGTGCAAGGGGCGAGTTGGCTTTACTGCGGATTTCGGCAATTTTCGGACCGACAAGTACAAGCAGTTGGCGGAGGTGCTCCCTTACGCCGAGACGGTACATGCCAAGGCGGAGACGGACAGCGCCGGGGCGCTCGACGAAGCCGATTTCAAGCGCTGCATCGCGCTTTGTGTCGAGGCCGGCTTTTCCGGCTCCTACGCGTTGACGTACCTGGGCCAAGGGGACGCATGGGAGCGGCTGACGCAGATGCGCAGTCTTGCCGAGGAGGCGCTCGCTGCGACGCAGGCCTGAACGGCGAGCGTTCTTTTCTTTGCTCAGACAAGCCTCCCGCGCTGCTCGTAGCGGCTGGGGAGGCTTGTGTCGCGAATAGGGAAGGGCAACGTGCGCCGCCGGTACGACCGGCGGCGCACGTTTTGGCGCGGATGCAATTGTGGCACGCTGTCTTTCCCGAGCTCCGGCAGGGCCTTATCGGACCTGCGATCAGCCCGCGCGTCAGGAGAGCCCGCCCCAGGCGGGCTCGGCGATCTCGCGCCATCTGCGGCGAATGAGACCCATCAGCTCGTCGTCGAGCGGGCCGCGCGCGGCGTAGCCGACGTGATCGAGCAGCTGCTGGGTGCTCCCGATCCGCAGCAGCGCCGTGTCGATCTGCGGCAGCGACAGCGAGAAGCGCAGCGCGATCTCGGTGAGCCGCTGCGGCGGATCGTCCAGGAACGGGTAGGCCAGCTGTTCCAGCCGCCGCTCGTACGTCTCGGGGGCACGCGTGGCCTCGCTGCTCCGGGTCCAGACGAGGTTGGCGACCGGACGCTTGACGATGATGCCCATCCCGCGCTCCTCCGCCGGCGCGAGCGTGAGCGATACGGCTTCCTGATCGGCGAGATTGATCGACGTCTCCAGCGCGTCGAATTCGCCGGTCTCGATGGCGTACAGGGCATCCGTGCTGTCGCCGCTATAGCCGATATAGCGGGTGAGCCCTTCCTCCTTCAGCCGCTTCATCGCCTCGATCAGTTCGCCCTGCGCGAGCACCTCCCTCGTGCAGTTGTCCAGTATCGCCAGGTCGAGATAGGCTGTACGCAGCCGGCGCAGACTCCGTTCCACGCCCATGCGGATGTTGCGCGGATCCCAGTCCGGATAGGGCAGGTCGACCGCCCGTCCTTCCCCGTATTTGCCGAACAGGTAGAAGTGCCTGCGGCGGTGGGAGAGGCTCTCCCCGATTGTGGCTTCGATTTGACTGTTGTCCGAGGCGGTATCGATCACATTCAAGCCGAGGTCAAGCCCGTTGTTTAGCAGCTTGCTCGTATCTTCCCCGCTGTGCGTCTTGTTGTTCATCCCGATTTCGGTACCGCCGAATCCCAGTACGGACACATGCATATCGGTTTTGCCGAATTTTCGCTGTTCCATCTGTGATTCACCTCCGTCCTTACGGATTCTTCCATTATTACCCGCTCTTGCGCTCGCAAAAACGCCCGGCTGCCCGTTTTGCCGTCACGACTTCAAGAATTGGCAACGCGACTTCGCCTCGGGTATACTGAATAGTAGATCCGACGAGCGTATGCGGACAAGATACGTACACGGAGAGGAAGGATCATTATGATTTCCATTCATCACAACGGGTATCAGATTCGGCTGATCGACGCAGGCCCGGAGGACAAGCTGGTGTTTCGTAATTTGATCCAGCTCTACCAGTACGATATGAGCGAATTCAAGGGCGCCGATCCCGACCGGCACGGTCTGTTCGACTACAGCGATCTGGATCACTATTGGACCAGGCACGGTCGCGAGGCGGAGGGGCGGCAGGCGATCCTGATCAAGATCGACGAAGCGGTCGCAGGCTTCGCTTTTCTCAACAATCTCGCGCTGAGTGTGCCTCGGGACGACACTACACGGCATCTGGCCGAATTTTTTATTATGCGTCGCTGGCGGAGGCGGCATCTGGGCAAGGTGATCGTCAAGGAGCTGTTCGACACCTACCCGGGAGTCTGGGAGGTGCGGGAGGAACGCGAGAATCGCAACGCCCAGCTGTTCTGGCGCAACGTGATTCAGGAATACACCGGCGGCGGCTTCAAGGAGCAGGAATTCGACGAGCACGCATGGAAAGGACCGGTCCAGTCCTTCGACAACAGAGGCCGCCTGTGAGGCGGAGCTAGGCGCTGCGACGCGAGGAGGGAGACCCTGCCGTCTGGACGACCGCCCGTTTCGCACAGGGGCGGGGGCAGATGTACAGGTCATCCTGTCATGCCGGGCATATAGTGGTAACGTAAATCAAATCCGAAACGAAAGGTGAGGACACGATGAGCTACCAATCGCCTTGCAACCAGTCGCCCTGCCCGCAGGCGAGCCCGATCACGACGGCGCCGACGCAAGTATACAACAACATCTATCACCCGCAGGCCCAGCCGATTATTCATCCGATCGAGGTGATCAACCAGCACCACTGCGTGCCGGTGCCGCAGCATTATTACACGTGCAGCGTCAAGGATGTCATGGTCTCGACGGATCGTCGCAGCATGCGCGGCAAAAGACGCTAGGCATTCGCACCAAGCGTCGTACGAATCAATCAAGCCAATTTCGGCAAATTTTTTTGGAGAGGGAGCGCTTGCGCTCCCTCTTTTCAACGTTCCATAGCATGAATTCCGGCTAGCGCCGCCGATGCGGGGCGTCTTCAGCCGGAGCGCGCGGGCGGCCGGCGGAATGCGCTCAGCACGGCGGCCGCGAGCAGCGGGAGGACGCAGGTGCTCGTAATCATCGGCCAGAGACTGGTCCAGTATTCCTGCGCCTTGGTCCCCGACTTGAACATGGTGAGCGAGATGAACAAGATCGCGAGCGACAGCGGCAGGATGAGCGCGCGCGATTGCTTGAGCTGAAAAAAACGGGCCATGCAGCGGTGCAGGGCGATGAAGGCGATCGTCGCCTTGATGTACGAGCCTGCGATGAGCACGATGCCTGCGATCGATTCGATGCGCTCCACGGTGCCGGTCAGCTCGATCATGCGTGCGAGCTCATACAGCACGTAGCTGCGCTGCCCGCTGAGCGGGCCGAAGGTCATGCCGGCGCAAAGGACAATTCCCGCGAACAGGACGATGTTGCTCAGCAGCGCCCCGACCAGAGCCCGCCCGACCGCCACCCGCTGCCGCAGCCGCACATGCTCGAGCAGCAGTCCGAACACGAACACTTCAGAGTAAGGAAAGCCGTACAATACATAGGCCCCGTGCAGCACCGGCAGAGTGCTCGGCGCGTACTGCGGGAGCAGCAGCTGTGGCTGGTAGTTGGGAAGATTGACAGCGAGGATGACGATGATCATCAGCACGATCACATTGAGAAAAAGCATAAACAGCCGAGCGGCGACCTCGATACCCGCGCGTGCCGTACAAGCGGCTGCGAGCAGCACCGGTGCGTGAAGATAAAAAAGAGGCGTATCGACCATCATCGTGCTCGTGAAAAAGTTGCCCATGCCGACCACGATATTCGCAATCATCAGCACCAGCACCAGCATGAGCCACAGCAGCAGCGGGGCGGCGAGCCAGCGGCCGAACACCTCGCGGTAGTAAGCGACGAGGGAGCGGCCGCGATGCCGGCGATGCAAATAAAGCACGCAGCCGAGCAGACCCAGTCCGACGCTGCCCGATACCAGCACGGACAGCCAGGTAAGGGTACCCGCCGCCGCAAGCGCAGGGCTCGGGATAAACATGACGGAAGAACCGAGGGTAAAGGCTAGCAGCAGCACGGCGGCCTGTGTCGGTCCGATTCGATCGTTTGGCATGGGGTATCCTCCCTATTGGTCCGCGGCGGATTGCAACAAGCGGGTCACGTCGCGAGCCGCCCAGCCCAGCGACCACTCCATGACATCATTGAGATTCGCCCAGTTGCCCGACACGATATAATCGAGCCCGAAAAAAGCGGCGGCTGCAAGCAGCAACGCATACAGCAGGCGCGTCGAGGCGGGGGCGGAGCGCAGCGTGGAGCGGGCCGAGCCGATCAGCCATCCGAGCGGCAGGGCGATCTCGACAATATGCGGCAACAACGGCTTCGCCTCCTTAATGGGTGTCCTCGCCAAAAACGGCAGTGCCGCCTTCCAAACCAAGATTGACAACGTGGACCTGCACGTCAATGCGGGGCCGTATGCGCGGCAGTCGCTTGTCCCAGTCCGGCTTCCAGCTCGTCCATACCCGCGGGTAGCGGCGATGCACGGCATCGCCGAGCGCGAGGACGTCCAGGCCCTGCTCCATGAAGCCGCGGGAGAACCGGTCCAGTTGCTCCTCGAGGTAGCGGTCGATTCGGGCGGTGTAGCGCTCGGCGTCCTGCTCCGTCCGCAGCGCCGTGCAGCTCAGTTCACGTGCAATGGCGCTTATTTGCAGGCTGTATTGCACCTGCAGCTCCTCGCCTTGGGGGTGCAGCTTCACGCGGCGCTGCAGGGCCAGGATCTCCAGCGACTCGGAGCTGCCCCCGTCTGAACAAGGCATACCCAGAAAGCCCGAACTGTAGTCGCCCTTCAGCATGAGATAGTAGGGCATCTGCTTCGCATTCAATCGCGCGACCATGCGGCCATTGCGCATAATCGCTCCTCCCTTGTAATAAATCCGGGTCTCCCGGTTGCCGGTGTCGTCGGCGTAGGGAAGCACGGCGATCCCGGACTCGCTGTGCAGGTCGAGGGCCAGCTGCAGCATATTGCGTTCGGTCGTCTTCCCGGAAAATTTTTTAGAGATATGCTGGATATTGCGAGCTTGGCGGCTGACCGATTTTTCAATATAAGCATGGTGCTCCAGATAGGGGCCGGCCTCGCCCTTGACGACGGTGAGCCGGAGCGTCAGCCGGGGCTCGTCGTCCCGATAAAAGAAATCAAGCGCCTCGCGAAAGCGGGGCGAGCGGGCCAGCTGCTCCCCGATGAGCAGCATCTGCGTGTGCCCCCACTGCGCCTTGCGGCCAAGATGCAGGGTGATGTCGCGCACGCCCTCACCGATCGAAGCCCCGTGCGAGACAATATTGATCACGTTGCCGGTAGCGGGGTTGTCGGAGCGCTCTTGGCCTGAGCTGTAGAGCTGTGTCGTCACCCGGTACTGCTGGTGTTCGTCGAGATCCAGGGCGATACCGAGCACGAAGGCGCGCTCGTTGAGCTCCATACCGCCGCAGCTCGTCAGCCCGCCTGTAGCGGACAGGAGCAGGATGAGCAGGAGCGCGGCCCGGCCCTTCATGGCCGGACTCCGCCGCGCTGACGTCGCGCAGCGCGCAGGCGCAGGCGCAGCGGCGCGCGCAGCAGCACGTCGAGCAGCAGGCGCGGATGCAGCGGGGCGAGCGGAGACAGGTAGGGCCGTCCGAGGACGCGCAGCGTCGTCAGATGAAGGAACATGAAGATGTAGCCGATCATCAGACCGTAGCCGCCGAGCGCATACGCCAGGAGCATCATCGGGAATACGAGTATGCGCAGCGCCGTCGCCAGCTCATACTGCGGGATCGAGAAGGAGGCGATGCCGGTCAGAGCAATGACGACGGTCATGATCGGCGAGGCGACGCCGGCGCGAATCGAAGCCTCTCCGATGATCAGCGCGCCGACGATGCTGACCGCTGCCCCGATCGGCCGCGGCAGGCGGATGCCCGCCTCGCGCAGCAGCTCGAAAAAAAATTGCATCATCAGCGCCTCCAGCAAGGCCGGAAAGGGAATGCCCTCCCGCGAGTCCAACACCGTCAGCAGCAGATTGGTCGGAATCAGCTCCGGATGGAAATCGGAGAGCGCAATATACAGCGCGGGCAGCGTCAAAGCGATGAAAAATGCACCGATTCGCAAAAAACGGACGAGCGTGGCAATGACGGTGCGCTGGTAGTAATCCTCCGCCGATTGGAACAGATCGGTAAACAAAGTCGGACAAATCAGAATCGTCCCGGTCCCCTCGGCCATGACGATGATCTTGCCCTCCATTACGGCGCTGACCGCCACGTCCGGCCGCTCGGTGACCCGGTATTGGGGAAACGGTGAATACAGGTTGTCCTCGATCAGCTCACGGAGCGCGGTCGTATCGAGCAACTCGATCTTGTCCGCCCGCTTCAGCCGCCGCTTCAGCTCGGCCAGCGCCGGCTCGTCGACGCTGCCGGCTACGTATCCGATCAGCGTGCGTGCCTTGGTCAGCTCGCCGACCGTATGGAATTCGAGCTTGAAGCGAGGCGTCTTCAATCGGGCCCGCAGAAGGGCGATATTCTGATCGAGATCCTCGACCATGCCTTCGCGGGGACCATTGATAATTGCTTCCGTCGCGGGCTCCTCGATCTGCCGATGCGCGATGTGGCGCGATTCGAAGCCCGCCGCCCTGGGCCATCCTTGGAGCAGCAGCACCGTACGCCCGGCCAGTACGGCATCGGCGATGGCCGGGAGCGTCTCCAGCAGGTCGTATTGTCGCTGCGCCGGTCCGCGGGCGTCAAAAAAAGCGATGAGCGCCGGGCGCCGCTCGCCGGGCGCGCGGGCCTCCGCTTGGGGCAGCAGGCTGTCGATGGCAGTGCGCATCAGATTGTGATCCAGACCTTGCGTCAGCGGCGGGCAGGAGAGCAGCAGGGCTTCTTCCGGACCGTCCGGCGCGAACCGGAACGTGGTCATTTCGATATCGTCGCATCCGGCAAAAAGCTGCTCCAGTTGGGTGCGCACAGTCGGCCAGTCCGGTGCCAGGCGCTCGGAGTCTGAAGGAGAAGTGACCATAAAGGCGGCTTCCTTTCATTGGCATTGTTTTTGATATCGCCTAGTATCCTTCATTTGGCAGGGAACTATACGGCCGGGAAAGGGAACAAGGAAAGGAAGCAGGGGAGGAGACGGTGCGAGAGCGGACCATGGGGAACCGCGCGGCCGGATGGGGGCGAAAAAAAACAGAGCGGCGTATGTCTTCGCCGCTCTGACAGTGCAAGGCTCGGGGATGCGGTGACGCTCGGCTCAGGATGCCTCTGGCACCGCCAGCGGCACCGGGAGGCTTGGCCGAGCAGGCTGACCGCCGCCCGCCTGCTCGGAGCCGGGATACAGCAGCTCGCCCTGTGTCTCCAGCGTATCGATTGCGGACCCGCGCAGCATCCGCTCCGAGAGGGTGTAGAGGGTGTCGCCGGCATACAGGATGCGCTGGACATAGGCGCGGTAATCGGCGCCGTATGTGGCGCTCTGCTTCAGCTCGTCCTCGTCCAGATGGGTGATGCGGCCCCGCAGCCGGAAGCCCGCCTTCTCGTCGATCGCGTATACATAAGCGCCTTGATAAGCGAACTCGCCGTAAGCGGGCATGCCTTCTTGCGCTTCGCGCCCCTCGGGCGTCTCCATCACTTGCACGGGGAAGGCCAGCAGGCCGCGCGCCTTGTCGAAGAGCAGCGCCTTGTGATTGCGGAGCAGCTCCGAATCGGTGCCGCGGTCGCCGATCACGGTCTTGAATTTCTCCTTCGGCGCGTTGACGTCGGTCACGTCGAACAGCGCCAGCTTCAGCCCTTGGGCATAGGCGACGACGTCGTCCGGACCGGCGCCCTTGACCGGCACCGTCACGGTCTCCTTGCCGAAGCCGATGAGATGGTGCTCGTCGTACGGATGCAGGTAGTCGCTGTAGCCCGGAATCTTGAGCTGGCCGAGCACCGCCGGCTGTGCCGGGTCGCGCAGATCGATTGCGAACAGCGGATCGACGTTGCGGAAGGTGACCATGTAGGCGCGCCCGCCCATGAAGCGGACGGAATAGATGCGTTCGCCGGGGGCCAGCCCCTCGAGCGCGCCGATCGTCTGGAGCCGCTCGTCGAGCACGTACAGATTGTTGGCCGCATCCTCGCCGCCCCAACCGGTGCCGGAGGTGGTCGCGATGCGGAAGTAGCCCTGGTGCTCATCCATGGCGAACTGATTGAGCGGCGTGCCCTTCACGCGTCCTTCGCCGATGTACACGACGCGTCCCTGATCGAGCCGGAACTTGTGCACGCGGGTATAGCTTCCGTCCTGACCGTCGTAGCCGGGGATCGCGACATACAGATGGCGGGACGAGGCATAGATGGTCTGACCGGCGCCGAGATAGGCGGATACCTCCATCTGCTGCTGCGGACGATCGAGGTCGAGCGCGCCGATCGTCAGCATGCCGCCGCCCGTCGGTTCGGGAAAATAGCGGATCGCATCGAGTCCGAGCGCATGCTGCGCCTCGTCCGCCGCGCTGTCGGCGTAGGCAACCCGTCCCGTCTCCGGGTTGTCCGCGCCGCCGCGCAGCAGCGGGTAGGCGTAATCATACTTGCTGGCGACGAGGTAGAGCGCGCTGCCGATCATGCGCGAAGAGACGTAGCCGCCCTCGAGCTCGACCGTTCGCGCGAGCGCGGGTTCGCCCTGAGCGTCGAGCGTGTAATGCATGGCCCGCACGGCGCTGTGCATCGGCATCGGCAGGATGCCGATGCGCGCATCCGTCGCAGCGCGCTCCGGCTCGTCGACCGGCGCCGCGGCGGAAGGGGCGGGGACCGCCGTATCCTCGGCGTCATCCGGACGCTGCTGCGGCCACGCCATCGGCAGGCTGCTCTGGCCGATGACTACGAGCTGGCCCTCGCGCACGTACAGCTCCAGCGGCTGGAACGCGTCCTCCACAGGATAGTCGATGGCCGCAGCCAGGCTTGGCGTTTGCGGATCGGAGATGTCGCTGATCAGCACGCGTTGCCCGCTGATCTGGTAGATGTAACGGCCGTCGGTTTTGGCCGTGTCGGCTTCGTCGACGCCTTCGACCTGTACATTGGTCTCGGCGTGACGGTCGGCTCCGGCGGCCAGGCCTGACGCGCTCTCGCTCTCTGCAGCAGGCGCGGCCGTCGCTTCGTCGGCGCTCTGGGCCAGTTCCGGACGCTCGCCGCCGGCTGCGGCGAGCAGCTCCTGGAGTCTGTCGTGCGAGCCGATCACAGGCAGCTCGGCCGGATCGTCGATGTAGACGGCGCGAGTCCGGCCGTCCCATGCGACGACGGCGCCGAGCGCTTCGGAGATCGCGCGCAGCGGCACGAGCGTCGTGTCGCCCTCCAGCCGCGGCGCCGTCGGCAAGGCCAGCTCCAGTCCGTTGGCCGTCATTGTGCGAGTGCCGATCGTCAGTAGCGCCTCGCGCGCGCCGGCGCGGATGCGGACGCTGCCGTGGTCTTCGCGGCCTTGCCATTCCACCCGAGCGCCGAGCGCCTCCGCGATTTGGCGCAGCGGGACGAGCGCGGTCCCCCCTTCGAGTCTGACCGGTGTGTCGGTGGCGAGCGTGTCGCCGCGCAGCACGATTCGGACGTCAGCCTGTTGGCCGATCGCCGCATCCACCCGCTGTCCGGCGCTCGCGGGTGTGAGCACAATCGCCGCGGCGAGCACCAGGCTTGCCCATCGTTTCATAGTGTAGAACCCCTCCCTGTTGGATTGTGGCTTACACGCTTATGGACGCGCGCCCGACATGGAAGGTTGCACCAGCTCAGCCGCTGCGCAGGTTCGAGCGGGCAGAGCGGCGCGCGTCCAGTCCACGTGCAGCCGTATGGCGGACTGAAGGCGCTGATGCGCCTGGAGGAACTGGCCTCTGTGCCTGACGAACTGGCCGTGCAGGTATGCTTGGCGAAAATTAGTCGCACAGGGCCTGCAGCTCGTCCAGGGCGGTCTCCCAGCGGCGTCGCATCGTCTCGCGCATGTAGAGATCCGTCAGTTTCTCCTGATGGTAGCTGACCGTCGTGCGTGCTTCGCCGGAGGCAAGCAGCTGCAGTTGCAGCGTCGAGGGCTTGTCCCAGCCGGGCATCTGCCAAGCCATGCGGAGCTTGTCCGGGGGCTTGACGATGCGCAGGGTGCCGACGTTGCCTTCCTTGGTCACGAAGCGAGCGCCGGCCTGCAGCTGCAGCTCGCTCATCTCGCCGAGCCAGAGGCGCAGGCCGGAGGGGGAGACGAGCGTGTCCCACACCTCGAGCTTGGGGCGGCGCACCGTGCGCCGGACGCCGATCTGGTAGCCGACCGCGGCGGTCAGCCCGACCGGCTTGCGTCCTTGGCGATGCTCGTTGGTGCCGGCGAGGATCGTGACCCACCTGTCATCCAGGCCGTGGACTTCGGCCAGATAGGCCGCTGCTTCGTCGTATCCGCCGTCCGGGGCGCAATCGGCATCGAGGAGGGCGGTCCATTCTGCCCATGATTTGCCTGTCTCCCGCTTGACCGCGGTACGAAATTCATTTCCAATGATGTCCATTCTATCGTGCCTCCTGCTATCCGCTTCATTTGCATTCTAGTATACCCCACTCCTGAACGGGTTTGAAGTTCGTGCTATACTAGAGGATAAAGGAAGGGAGATGTGGAGCAATGGCCAAGGATGACGGGGAATCGGGCTCAGGCGATTTATACTGGCCGAAGAAACGGAATTCGCGAGATTTCCACTGGATTGAATACGGTTGCAGGCTGCGGCGCCAGCGTTACGGGTAGCGGCGGTCGCAAGGCGACGAGAGAAGACGGGAGCATGCATCCGTCGCCGCCAGAGGACGACAGTAGCGGTTTCGCCTTGCTATGTCATCTGACCGTGCAACGCCAAATTCAATCCAATGGATGTGAGAACATTTGGAGCAGTGGAAACGAACGATGTGGATCTTATGGGCCGGCGTGCTGCTGTGCAGCGCGAGCTATACGATGGCGGTGCCTTTCTTGCCGCTTTTTTTGCTGGAGCTGGGGGTCGGAGACGATGCGGTCAACCTGTGGGCGGGCGCGGTGCATGCCTCCGCTTTTTTGGTCGGCGCGCTGATGGCGCCGCTCTGGGGCTCGCTGGCCGATAAGTACGGCAAGCGCAAGATGGTCATTCGCGCCGGTCTTAGCCTGGCGATCATCTACGGCCTGATTGCCTTTGTGCACAATCCGTGGGAGCTGATCGGGGTGCGCATGCTGCACGGTCTGGTCGGCGGCTTCGTGCCGGCGTCGATGGCGATCGTCGCCTCCATCGCGCCGAAGGAGCAGATCGGTTGGAGCCTCGGCATGATGCAGGCCGGCACGATGACCGGCGGCATCATGGGACCGCTGTTCGGGGGGCTGCTGGCCAATGCCTTCGGTCAGCGACTCTCGTTCATCATTGCGGCGGCCTGCATCTTGATCGCGACGCTCGCCGTCATCGGGTGGGTCAAGGAAGGGGTACAGCGCTCGCCCGCCAAGCGCAGCCGCATCATCGAGGATGTGCGCGTCGTGCTGCAGAGCGGCGCGCTGACGCGTCTGCTTCTGCTTCTGCTCCTATTCCAGCTGGCGATCAACATGATCCAGCCGCTGCTGACGCTGCACATCGCCCACCTGCAAGGCGACGTGAAGGGCGCGGTGCTCTCCTCCGGCTTCGTCTTCGCGCTGATCGGCGTCGCCGGCATCATCGCCTCCCCGACCTGGGGGCGGATCGGGGCGCGGCGCGGATACATGCCGATTCTGGCGGCCTGCTTCGCGGCGGCGGGCGCGACCGTCAGCCTGCAGTTTTTCGTGCAGGAGCTCTGGCTGTTTACGGTGGTGCAGTTCGTATTCGGCTTGTTCATGGCCGGCATCGTGCCGAATATTAACACCTTGGTCGTGCAGCACACGGACGAGGCCTTCCGGGGGCGCTCCTTCGGCCTGACGACGAGCGCCAATCAGCTCGGCGCGATGATCGGACCGCTGATCGGCGGCGCGCTTGGCTATTTCCTTAGCATCGGCTGGATTTTTGTCACCACGGGCCTGTTGCTGCTGGCCGGCGGGCTCGCGGTCTGGACCAATCTGAGGCCTGTCGTGGCTCAAGGCGATACGGCGAGTCCGTCTTTAAAGGCCGAGTCCATTTCGTTCCGAGAATAGATAGAGCTGTTTATAAAGAGCGGTGCTGCGGCCCCGGCTCGGCTGATGCGGGGATAACGGATGGCAGCGAGCTAGTGTTACAAAAGAACCTTCAAGTTTGCATTGCGCGGACTTGAAGGTTCTTTTTGTAGTGAGAACAGGCGGGAACGCGCACGCAGTATGCGAGTAATAAAAAGTAATCTTGTGTTCATACGCCGTTCATTTAAATATGGAAAATAAATCAATAGAAGGTGGAATGAAACACTTCTTGAATTGGGGCGGGCTTAGGGAGGACAACTCTCCAATTTGTAAAACTAAAGAAGATAAGGGGTAATGGCATGCATTGGAGAAAAATTGGGTTGTTTTTAATGGGGTTACTATTGGTAACAGGCACGTTTCCTGCCTATGCACGCGACCATGCTGTAACGTCGCAAGGCTGGGCTTCATCAGTAAAAGGACCGCGCTTGATCGCTTCGTATCCAAGTCCGAGAGAGACGAGTGTTCCTCGAGATACCGACATCATCATTACGTTTGACTCTTCGATTAAATTAGGAAATTATGCACCTTTCATTTCGCTTCTTTCGCAAGAAGACCTGAATAATCAAGTCCCTGTGGAAGTAACGATAGTCAAAAACGAGCTGATCCTTTCACCGACGCAACAATTGGAAAAAGGGACAGGCTACGTGTTGTTTATCCCAGTTGATGCCGTGCAATCTCTCTCTGGCAGCAAATTGCGTTCCGATTATGGAATGGAATTCAGCACCCAATTGAATAAAACTTTAAAAAGCGACCCGTTGTGGTTATTGCCCGCTCCGCCGTCGTCCGGTACGGCTCTGGAGACAGTCGAAGCGAAGAGCACTTTGACGTCAGCCACATTAAGCACTGCTTCAATGCCGGGCCAGCCTGTTATGCAGATTTTTGCAGGAGCTTCGCATAGCGGAGCGTTGCGAAATCCGCAACAAATGAGCTTGTGGGGAAAGAACACATCCATGCAGCTCGGCTACGCTTCCCCTGTTGAGAGCACCGTGCCGTTGGATAAACAGACCGGAAGTCCATATGTGAAAGTGGAGGCCGGCTATGTAAATACGTTTGCTTTGCTTGCAGATGGTACTGTACAGGGCTGGGGAAGTAACTTTTTTGGCATACTTGGCGCTGGGCCAGGCGGTAGCACCACTGCCGTGCAATCCGATCCGGTAACAATCGCATTATATGACCATGTTCAAGATATCTCGATAAGCGGAGTACATACATTGGCGCTGCTTGCAGATGGGACAGTCTGGGGCTGGGGAATGAACATGAACGGAGAATTAGGCGTTGGCGATCCAGGGGAACATGTCGAGTATTATCCGAGGCCGGTGCTTGAGTATGGTTACGATGATTTGATAAATGTTGAAAGCATTTCTGCTGGTGTCACACACAGCGTCGCGGTCAAGACGGATGGATCGGTGTGGAGCTGGGGGTCCAACCAGTACGGGCAGCTTGGAGACGGAACGCTGACCGGACAATGGACAGCCGTCGAGACATTTGCCAATTCAACCACGACTTTTTCGCAAGTGCAAACGGTCAGTGCGGGTTATGATTTTACGGTTGCATTAAAAGAAGACGGCAGCGTATGGAGCTGGGGCAGAAACGACCTGGGCCAGTTGGGCGACGGCGGTACCACGAATAGAAAATATCCGGTCCGAGTTATTTGAACGACGTCGTAGCCATCAGCAGCGGCGACAGCCATGTGCTCGCTCTGAAATCGGACGGCAGTGTATGGAGCTGGGGAAGCAACAGCGACGGACAGTTAGGGAGCCATCTAAGCTCGCCGACGCCTTACGGCTCCCTATGACACGGAGCTTCCCGGAACAACAGGGACAAGGGATAATTTCCGTACTCCTAACAAAAAACGCCCAATCCGGGCTCCTTTTCAACAAGTGCATAATCTGATAGAATGATCACAGGTTAGATTTTTGGGGATGTCTCTTGTGTGCTGCTCGCAACAGTTCACAAAAAAGAGGCATCCTTTTCCTTTTCCGAGTTTATGGACATTATATTCGTCAATTCTCGGACAGGCAAGACCGTCAATTGTTGGACGTTTCCGGCTGGTAGAAACAACATACTCCAAGAACATCACTTGTGGGGAAGAGTAGTTAGTGACCCTAGCGACTGGAGTCAAGTTTCTACAGTAATGTCGAGGACTATGGTGCAGGGGGGCGAGGGGGCGTATAAGAGTGTATTTATGAAAACTTTACGTGTCGGGGATGAAACTGTAGTTGTAACTTATACAAGGTTACCAAACGGTACTATAAAAATTTCGGATGGATGGGTAGCAAAATGATAAAATCACAATTACAGAAACATATTCTACAAGGTGATTTCGAACAAGCGAGCCAACTCGTTACAGGCACTAGTATGTTTGAACTGGAGGGAATCCTACTAGAAATCGCATATGATTCGGAGAGCGTCTCAGTTTACAACTTTTTATGTCACTTGATTGAAAAACATGAAACTGGTGCTTTGCATAGCATCGCATCGACTCTTATGAGTAATCCTCTTTGTTTTATTAGCGGTGCATATGCAAAAGGGTTTTATCATGCTAAAAGAGCAATAGAGCTTGAACCAGAGGATGTTACTCTTAAGGAGCTAATCTTGTTTTACTCTTTGCTTCCGGACCAGTTAGTAACGAAAGATGAAGCAAACGAGTATGCCAAGCAAATCTTACTTACTGCTCCCAAAAATAAAACGGCACTTGATTTCTTGAATAATAAATAATTTCTTGTTTACCACAATGCGACTGAATATTTCGGTGAAATATCCGGTAATGTGTGAGCCAGGTCTCCGGAGAAAATGAGCCAAGTCTCCGGTGATGGGAGCCATGCCCAAAGTGAGCAAGTCAAGGCCGCGAAGCGTTCATTTTAGCCTTGACTTGCGACGCCCCACATCTTCACATTTTTAATCCTCCAGCAGATACTGCTGGAGCTGCCGCACGGCGCAGGGGGCGGGCTCCCTGCGTATCCCCTTCGGGGACGGAAGGGGATTTCTTTAACTGGCTCACCCTCCGGACAGGTGGCTCAAAAACGCCGGAGACGTGGCTCTCTCTCACCGGAACGATGGCTCAATTTGCTCCGGAGTATTCATGCGACTAACCCTCGCGTTGTGGTTTTTTGCAGATATGTGCTATTTTTGTCATCGGCGTTCTAATTCCTGAATACGCGCGTTCAGGGTGTTCACCTGCTCGGTGAGTTGACGGTTCTGCTCCATCAGCGCGGGGATGAACGTAGCCAACTCCTGAGGGGGAATTGAACAATCCGCTGAGTCAGAATTTGTATACGTATGTGAGCAACAATCCGGTGGTTTGTTTTTTACGAGGTAGATTTGAAAACATGGGAATCAGCAATAAATCGGCATGAAAGGCCACCTTCGAAAACAAACGGAGGTGGCCTTTCATATTACATCGCATTATGCCAATTTGACCTTGCAGGAATGCCCTGAACCTCTGCTGGTTGCCAGATTTAAAAAAACAAGTGGCATAAAAGGCACAACGAAATATCCGATCCGATTGACATGGATGGAAGCTTAGTATAAAATATCCTTGTAAAATTTATTTAATTATTATATCACAAATTACGATAAAAGTCAATGTTTTTTTTGGGTGGTTCAATGGATTTAAATTCCTCTTGCTAAGTGATTTTGAGCTTGGTTTGTAAAATAAGGAGAAGGTGAGAACTACATGTATTTGCCCCGCATTTTTCATTCTTTGAATTTATCCACGGAGGAACGATACAGAGCCGAGCTGCTGGAACTAAACGAAAAGACTAAGGATTTTGGTCTTGTGTTGACCCCGCAGGATATTGAATTGATGATGGCTGCAAGAACACAGGTTTTGAACAGTTACGGACGGGTGGAATTGAATATTGAGGTTACGAAAGGGATCATTGAGTTATTTTCCTCCTCTTCTTTTATTGAGCAAGAAAGCTATGCAGACACATTGAATGAACTGTACGAGATTTTCCATTATTTTAAAAATGAGACTGAGGACAGGGTTAGCGATAGGCAACTTCTGCACAAAATGAAGGAACTGTTCGAAGAGGACTGTGAGGGAGCTTTGGAACTGCTAAAGAGTAGGTTGGAGGAATACGTGGAGAATTTTCGGAGTGAATTAACCCAAAACGAGTCCTTGGATGAAGGAGAAGATGATCAATGGAATCTCAAAATATGAATGAAGGGCGCGAATTGGTTGCTCGGAGCAGCATGGATAAGTCCCGGCTGAACCGCAATAATTATGTAATTTCCTTGATGAATGAGGGCCAGCGGGCAGGACTGCTGAAAGGCGAAGAATTGATCCGTATTCAGAATGATTTCATGCAGATACTACAGGCATTAATCCAGCGCTATACGCAATGGGAAAGCACTTCTGTCGCCACGGAAACTGCGGAAAGCATTATGTCTTCAATTATATATGCCACGGACGCCTATTTATTCAGTTTGGAACAGCCTGAGAAGGCAATTCTAATCCTGAAAACGATTGACGTCCGCAAAATTTATGAAAAAGGTGTAGAGACAGTTAGTCAATGCTTTGAGGAGACGAAAAAATTATATAAGGAAATCAGTAGCAACAAGCTGGAGGTACCAGTCGATGCCTATAACACAACCATTGATGAATCCCTGCCTGTGTTTCTCCGGAAATACGAAATTATTTTCGAAGCCCATAATACAATGGCTAGTATTGATTATCCCTTGGCCATAGATGATATGAAACTGCAAGGTGTGTTCTATATTAAACAGTATATGGAGCGATTGAAACTGGAAAATGCTTTTTGCTCTATGTTTGATCGGCAAGCGATTTTGGGTGTGCTAACCCATTATGGAAGGGTGTGTCGTTTTGACTACCGAATCGAATTGTTTAATATTTTTGAATTGCTCCTGAACCAAGCGGTTTTTTCCATTTTGGCTGGTGGAGAGGCAAAACATATCAGGATTTCCGAAGGAC
The DNA here is from genome assembly GCF_014705605.1 of Paenibacillus sabuli. Taxonomy (GTDB): domain Bacteria; phylum Bacillota; class Bacilli; order Paenibacillales; family Paenibacillaceae; genus Paenibacillus_D; species Paenibacillus_D sabuli. The sequence goes on along the minus strand of NZ_JACXIZ010000013.1, from coordinate 85,992 downwards.
AGTACCAGCGGTTGGCCCAGCAATTTATTAGCCTCACTAAATCAGGGATTCGCTCTGCTGTCTTTCATGCAGTTGAGAGGATTCAAAAAGATTTTGGAATTGGATTGCAACTTAAGACGTATATAGATGGATCCAAGGAGAACCTCGTTCAAAGAGTGACCAACGCAGCTAGGCACAACAGTCTGCGAAGCATAATTGTTACGGACAGGGAAGAGACTGTAAAAACCATTGTCATTTCCTTTAACGAAGAAGATACGATGAGCGATGTTCAATTAAGGTTGCTTCTAAATAAAATTATGAGTTGCGAACGAAAGGAAGAAAAAGTTGGTATTATCTTGGAACATTTTCATTCTTTCCGTGACTACCTCGATCTCTTGGAATCAGGATGCTTGTACGGAGAAGAGTACGGAGCTCTCTTTCAAGTATTCGGTGATATGGAGTTGGCTATTTTGGCGAAAGTTGTATTTTATGAAGGGCTGCGTACGGGAGTGAATTTGCCAAATATTTTGGAACTTAAGAATGATTACTCCATGGAGTGGGAGAGGCAATTCGTCGTCTTCTTGCGTGGAAGAGACAAGAACTGGCTGCGCGATATTGACGATTTACTGCAAGAAGTTGATTATGAACAGATAAACTTTCGTTGAGGGACATGTTTTGAGTACGGGGATTTAACAGAAACAAGAAGCTTCAACTGTGGCTCCTATAGTTAGAAGGGGCGCGATTGACTAACAAAATTATGATGCTGTAGCTTTTCTCGGAACGCAACGTTGCAGTTCATATCATGAAGTTCGACGACTGGGCAGTGAAGGCTGTTCCAGCGTAGGAATATCCCCGCGGGAACGAAATCGGCAATTAAAGAAGCCGCGAATCGGCTAATCCCCGCTTTTCCGCAGCATTACAAGAGGGAATCCTTTCGCACTATGATATAGGCTGTGCAATAGTATATGGAACTGATGTACAGAATAATTGGAAATTACCTGCTACCTAATCTGACACTGCCCGCACCAATCCGAATCGGAAAGTATGGCATGTTGAAAGACGTTTCTGAAGAATGAAAGAAAGGGCTCCGCGGAGGAATTGGTTTTGAGTGAACTCGTCTACAACTAAATGAGCATGGACGGAAACAGAAGGCCACGATCTTCCGCTTTCTCATGATCGAAACCGTAATGCTTTTTTGTTCTTACCCGCCTTTGCGATGCTCCGGTGCAGGCAGAAGAGCCGCAGGTATGGACTGTCCTTCTTTTTCCCGGCAGATGCCTTGAAAGTAACTCAGGACGCTGTCCGAAGCCGCAGCGAAGCCGCAGCAAGCACTGAATTTGGCTGGCCGCGAAATTCGCTTGTTAGGGGTGAGGCCCCTAATCCCCCTCTCACTAGCCGCGACTCATCGCTTCATTTATTCATCGCTGTCTGACTCTATTCAAAACCATCCCTATACCAACCATACGGTAAGATTCGATAACGTCACATCGTACATCGCCGGGGGCTTGGGGGCGCAGCCCTCAACAAGCGAATTTGGGAGACCAAATTCAGTGCTTGCTGCAATTTAGGACAGCGCCTAAATTGTCCAAAGAACACTTGCCGAGAACAATAGGAAGGGCTGCCGGAGTCAAGATCGTTTTTTCGCGCGGGGCGGGTAAGGCGTTTTTTGATCGGTGCGGCCAAGTAAATAATCGACACTGGTTTGATGGAAGTCGGCTAATGCGATTAAAAGCGCTGTCGGAATATCGAGCTTTCCTCGTTCGTAATCACTGTACGTCCGCTGTTTGCAATTCAGATGTGCGCATAGCTGCTCCTGTGATAAATCCTTATCTTCACGCATGTTTCGTATTCGTTCGTAGACCACAAGCACTCACCTCAGGATGAGTATAGTTCAGTGGATAATCCGCTATTTACTTTCAGTGTGTTATACACTAGAATTTTCTATACACGCCTTTACTCATGCCGGGGCGAGCCAGAACGATGTGGTCGGCGAAGGGGGACATCATGGTGAAAGGAGTCGAAGAACTGCTGGCGCGTATCGAAAGCGTTCGCCGGGAACTGAATGAGCAAGCCCTTCATGACAGTCTTCCAAGCCCGACGGTGCTTGAAAAATCCAGGGAACTCGATCGTCTGTTGAATGTGTATCAAGCGGTCAAAACGGGAGCGCGGCTCACGCAAGGCTGAGATCCCTGCTTTTTTTAAGGTAATCGGCACAGAGGTGTCCGATTTAGGCGCAAAAATGAAACGGTTAGTAGAGGGCTTTGTTTGAGGAAGCCCTCCGACTAACCGTTTTATTTTGGAGAGGAGAGCGAGAACATGAAGTCTCCCGTCTTTCGTGACGACCGGCATGAAGCTTTTTACTACCGGATGTTAGCCGAACGTCGTTGTACCGACAGCTACCATCGCGCTTTGTTTTACACGCTGGGACTGTCGAAGGACACCCGCGCCCATATTCAGGTATTGTTCGACTTTTCCGATGGCGGCATCAATCTTTGGAACGGCTGGAGCCAAGCGGGCGAGGAACGATATTCAACTCCGTATGAGCTGTTTGATTGCGAAGCTGCTCCCTACTTTTTTGAAGCGATACGGCTGCGTTATCCGGAATATGCTCACCAACTGACACCCGCCATCAAGCCTCACGTTGAACGCACGAGGTGAGCTGTGTTTGGGGGATTTACGGAAGGGAGAGATGCGGATGAACGAAGAGAAGCTTCCTTTGCCATCGGCTCAGGCAGACCGCGACCGCGATCCGATACACGAGATGCAGTTGGGGAAAAGCTTGTATATCGTGCAAGGTCACTTTATCGGCAATGAAACGCTCGGTGATAAAATTGAACGGCTTGTTTTGCGAACGTGGGAGGAAGAAGCGTTCAGAAGGTGATGAATCCGGAAGGGAATCCTCGCGATTCCCTTTTCTCATAGACGCGGGACACCCTACCTCAACCTTCCAAAATCCGGTATACTGAAATCAGCCGATTTGTTGCTGGGAAAGGACGGAGAATGAAGAAACAACAGCAAACCCGAACCGCGATTTACTGCCGTTTGAGCCGGGACGATGAACAGAGTGGCGAAAGCATGAGCATTGAAAATCAACGAATTTTGCTCCGGCGTTACGCGAAGGAGCAGGGCTTTGAAGTAGTTGAGGTGTACACGGACGATGGCTGGAGCGGCACCAATTTTGATCGCCCCGACTTCCAGCGAATGAAGCGGGATATTGAAAACGGCGGCATTAATATTGTGCTGGTGAAGGATTTGAGCCGTTTGGGCCGCAACCAGATCGAAACGAGCTTGTGCATTCAGGTGTTTTTCCCGGAGCATCAGGTACGCTTTATTGCCGTCAGCGAGAACATTGATACCGCAAAAGGCGAAGACGATTTCATGGAGCTGCGGAATCTGTTCAATGAATGGTTCGTTCGCGATACGAGCCGGAAGGTCAAGAGCGGTTATCGCCAGCGGGCGTTAAATGGCGATTACACGGGAGCCTTTGCCCCCTACGGCTATCGCAAGGACGAGCAGAACAAGCATAAGCTGGTTCCCGACGAACATACGGCCACGGTTGTGCAACGTATTTTCCGTTTGGCGGTGGAGGGTCACAGTCCCTTTAAAATCGGTAGACTGCTGCGGGCAGATTGTGTTCTCACTCCTCGCGCTTACTTGGCAGAGCAGCATCAGCGTTACCTGAAGGTCGTCAATACCCGGCATCCATATGATTGGGGCGCAACGACCGTCAAGGCCATTCTCCAGAACAAGGCGCATCTGGGGCACATGGTGAGCCATAAGGCAACCAAGCTCTCCTTCAAGAAAAAGCGGGTGGTCGCCGTGCCCGAGGAGGAATGGATTGAGGTTCAGAATACGCATGAGCCGCTGATTGACGAGGAAACCTTTGCTTTGGCGCAGAAGGTCATTCGGGTGAGGAAGCGACCGACCAAAGAGGGCGAGCATCAAATCTTCGCGGGATTGCTAAAATGCTCGACCTGCGGCCAAGGCTTGTCCTTCGCTCGCGGCGGCAGTAGCAAGAACAGCGGCGGTAAAGGCGGACGCGGAAGCTTCGCCTGCAATCAGTCGCGGACACGCGGCAAAGCGTATTGCAGCTTCCATTACATCAGCTATGTGGACATCTATGAGATTATATTGGCGGACATCCGACGACATGCGCAGACGGCCAGGGAGAAGGAACGCGCCTTTGCCGAAAAGCTTGCTACGGTGAGTCAGAACCAGCAGAAAAAGCAATGGAGCGCCGCTGTGAAAGAACGCCTCCGGTTAAACAGCCGGGAAAGCGAGTTGCAGACCATTCAGCGGAAACTGTATGAGGACAATGCTTTAGGGAGAATTACAGACGAGCAGTATGCGGCGTTGTCGCGAGATTTTACAGCAGAGCAAGCTCAATTGAAGGAGCGGCTCAAACTGCTGGATGATCAGCTTAACCAGGCTGAGAGCAAGCAGGAAAACACGACTCGATTTTTGGAACTGGTACGCGAGTACACGGATATGAAGGAATTAACAAAACCGATTTTGAATGAACTGATTGACAAGGTTGTTGTGTATGATGCTGAGAAGGTGGGCGGCAAACGCGTTGTGAATGGGCACATTGTTTCCGCAGGAAACAAGTGCGCATTTGCAGATTGGAATGGATTCCCGCTATTTTTCTCCCGGTGTAATTTGCTAAGCTTTTAGCAAATTACACCGGGAGAAAAGCGGATGATTTACTACCATCATTTTCTAACCGATTGTTCTGGTTATGCGGCGAGAGGGAGAAACAACGACTTCCCGGAGCTCCAATGCTGCCCCAACTGCCGGGCACGAAACCGTATGTTGCGTCACGGCTTCTATGAACGAAATGCGATTGACGCAGAAGCGACCTATCGCATCTCCATCTGCAGATTGCTATGCCCCGCCTACCACAAGAGCGTTTCCATCTTGCCGACCTTTCTGCTGCCTTACTTTCAGCACACATGGCGTACGATCCTGAACATGCTGCTCGCCTGGTGGATTTCTTGCCTGTGCGTTTGCAGCCGCCAGTTACGACGGTTTTACGAAAAACGAGGGTGGAAGAAACAAAACGAAATCGCCTTGTTCTTCCGTTCGGAAGGGGTGGAGGCGATTTTTCCGGAGAAGAAGGCGGAAAAAGCCATCTGCCTGTTTCAAATGATACAGGCGATGGAGGAGGCGACCTTCGTCCGCAGGTGGTGGCATCATCGGATAAACAGCTTTATGGCCGCAGTCAACTACCGTGGCGCTCGTGTGGCGCCAACGTTTTGACGGTTCCACAAACCTTTTTCCTCGCTTGTCCCGTGGACTTCGGTTATCCTGTCCCTAGCGGTTAGCCGGCTGGCCTGCCTATACCATTAGGAGGCGATGAACCCCATGGATGAAGTTTTGCGAGAAAAGATTGCCTTGTTTCGTTACGGCCTGATTGCGCCGCTGTTAAACGGACAAGTGGATCGTGTCACCTATTTGGCGGAGACGTCCGCCAAGCGACACCAGGTACCTGTTTATGGCGAGAAAACCTACGCTGCCAAAACGATTCTGGAATGGCTGCTGTTCTACCGACGTGAAGGCTTTGACGGCTTGAAGCCCGGAACACGCTCGGACCGAGGGAAATCCCGCACGCTGAGCGCAGAGATGCAGGATCACGTGCTGGCTTTGCGTAAGCAGTATGGCGGGATGCCGGTCACGGTCTTCTACGATTATTTGATTGGTCAGGGGCATCTCCTGCCCGGACAGATTTCGTACGCCACCCTTCATCGCTTCCTGCGCCTGCACGGCCTGCTTCAGGGCGAACGTGCACCGGAGGCGGAGCGCAAACGCTTTGCTCACGATACGGTCAACAGGCTCTGGCAAACAGACGCGAGCGAAGGGCCCCGGCTAAAGATCGACGGCAAAACGGTTCGCACACATTTAATTGCGTTTATTGACGACTGCTCTCGGCTTGTCCCCTTTGCCCAATTCGTGCTCACGGAGAAGTTTGAAGGCCTGCGCCTCGTGATGAAGGAAGCGCTGCTCCGGCGAGGGATTCCGACTTTACTGTATACGGACAATGGAAAGATCTTTCGTTCGGACAGCCTGCAGTTTGCCTGCGCTTCGCTCGGGATTCAGCTCCTGCATACCCGTCATTTCGATCCGCGTGCGAAAGGCAAAATTGAACGTTATTTTCTGACCTGCAAAACCCGCTTTTATACGCTGCTGGAAGCAGAGCCCGCCACCTCCCTTGCGGAGCTCAACGAACGCTTCTGGCGGTGGCTGGAGGCCGATTACCATCGGAAGCCGCATGCTGCGCTGGACGGCAAAATGCCGCTGGAGGTCTATCTGTCCCAGATCGATCAGGTGCGTACCGTTACCGACCCCAAGCTGCTCGATACCCTCTTTCTGCGGAGAGCCACGCGCACCGTCAAGCAGGACGCCACCTTCTCGCTGGAGAACCGGCTCTATGAGTTGCCCGAAGCCTATGCCGGACGAAAGATCGAGATTCGCTTTGACGAGCATCGCGTGCATGTGTACGAGGAAGGCAAGGCGGTCGCGGAGGCGAAGCTCGTGCGCTTCGCGGATAACGCCTATGTCAAACGCAACCGGCCGCCGCTGTCGTTTAAAGAGCTGCAAGCGCAAGGCGGTGATTCGGATGTATAAAGCCTTCTACTCATTGGCCGCTACGCCTTTTGCCAAAGAAGTGACGTCCGAGCAGGCGTATGCGTCGAGCGCCTTTCAAGAGACGAGCGCCGCGCTGGCCTACTTGAAGCAAACCCGGGGGATGGGCATGGTGGTGGGCGAACCCGGCGCAGGCAAGACCTATGCCTTGCGGGTGTTTAGCGACGGGTTGAACAAAGCGCTCTACAAGGTCGTCTATTTCCCGCTTTCAACCGGCTCGGTCAATGACTTTTACCGTGGTCTGGCCTTTGGATTGGGGGAAGAACCCAAGACGCGCAAGGTGGATCTGTTCCGTCAAATTCAGCAGGCGGTCACCGCGTCGTTTCATGAACGCAAGGTGACCCCGGTTTTTATTCTCGATGAAATGCAAATGGCCAAGGATGTGTTCCTCAGCGATTTGAACGTGCTTTTCAATTTTGTGATGGACTCGTCCAATCCTTATGTCTTGCTGCTTTGCGGGTTGCCTTATTTGCGCGACAGACTCACGCTTAACCATAACCGCCCCTTGGCACAGCGCCTTCTGCTGTGCCACCAGGTTGACGCCTTGAGCAAGGAAGAAGTAAAGGGCTATGTGGAGCACCACATGGGGCTGGCCGGTGCGAAGCACCCGGTCTTCGGGGAAGCGGCCATGGAAGCGCTGGCCGTCTGCAGCAAGGGCTATCCCCGTTTAATTAACAAACTGGCGGTTCGCGCCCTTCTGCTCGGCTTTCAGCGCAAAGCCGAGCAGATTGACGCCGACATCATCCGGGCCGTCACGCTTGAACACGGGTTTTGAGGTCTGACCATGACGAACCCCTACCGTGAAGGCTGGTTGTTGTTCAATTCCGCCAGTGAACGCTGGGAAATTCGGGAGGCTTACGACCATCCACAATCCGTCCATTGCGGAGAATCTTTCGACTTGCAGATAGGCACCGTCTTTCTAACCTGCCGAGTCGAAATGGACGCGGAGTGGTACGTGATAGTCCAGAACACCAGCTTCTACCTGCATCCGGGTTTCCGCTACCGGATTCGGGTGAGATGAATGGAGTATACCTCGGTCTTGTCTATCCGACAAGCCCCTTTGGCAGCCAGCTAACCGCTGGCTGCATTTTTATGGAAGCAGCAGGGTGGGAAAACAGCCGCTAGAATGTGAAAATATGGCCCCTTGGCTGCCGGATTATGCTGCTTATCTCTGCCAAATCCCCTTGTTTTTTTGCCCCTTTAATTTGCTAAAACGCTGCCGGGATAATGTGCAAATTCACAGGAGGGGCTGGTGCTACCAGTCCTTTACTCTACAGAGCTGCCGCCCGGATTGACACCACCTGCGCCTGCCGCTCCGCCCGGCTTCCGGCCCCCCTGATCTTTCCGCACCCGCACCCGCCCGCTTCGTCTGGAATTGCGTCGCAATCTAGGCTACTTCATCTACCAATAGGATCGAGGGCTATCCACGTCGAGCCCTGTAAGTTCAACGTTGTTTTCCCGCAGGCTCATAATTTGAAGCAAATATGGACATGTTTAAATTGTTACCCTTTTCCAAGTCTGCGCATAAGCGCACGGGAGCAACAGCATGTACCTACTTCAAATTATACGGGAGAATCGAATGATCCTAAATCAAGAACAACTCAAAGAAGAAGCTCGCAAACTGGCATTAACGCACGACCCCTATATGCGTCGCCGCCCTTCGACGCGGCTGTGGCGCGCCATCGAAGCGGATATCGACGAGCTCCGCGCCTTCGTGGAGGAGCTGCGCAGCGAGAGCGTGCCGTGCACGCAGCCGGCCGAGGAATGGCTGCTGGACCATTCGGAATTCCTGGAAGAGCAGGCGCTGATCGTGCTCGACCCCGACACGCGCCGCGCGCTGAAGGCGCTGCCGCAGCTGCGCGGCAGCGGCGAGGCGCGCGTGCTGGCGTTGTGCGGCCACTTCCTGAAGGAGAATGACGGTACGCTGGACGAGGAGATGCTGCAGGCGCTGCTCGGCGCGTACCAAGAGGTATCGCTGCTGACCCTGGCCGAAGCGTGGGCGGTGCCGCAGGTGCTGCGGCTGGCGATTATCCGTCAGCTCGCCGAAGCGATGCGGCTGCTGCGCGAGCGCCGCGACATCTGTCGGCGCGTCGAGCGCGCGCTGACCGCCGCCAAGCCGGCCGAGCTCGCGCCGGAAGCGATGGAGTGGATGCTCGCCGAGGCCGGTCTCGAGCTGCCGCTGTCCGGGCCAGTCGTCGTGCATCTCATCAAGCATCTGCGGGAATGGTCCGGCGAATCGGCGGCGGTCCGCGAATGGCTGAAAAACAAGCTGGAGAACGGACAAGACAGCCTCGACAAAATTATCACTTACGAATATCAGCTGCAGGCGGACTACCAGGTGCGCACCGGCAATCTGATCGGCAGTCTGCGCAAGCTGAGCCGCCTGTCGTGGCTGGAAGCATTCGAACGCATCAGTCTCGTCGAGCGGACGCTGCGGCGCGAGCGTACGGGCGACTACGCCAAGCTCGATCTGGCCAGTCGCAATACGCTGCGCGCGCGGGTAGAGCGGCTCTCGCGGCGGCTGCGCGTGCCGGAGAGTCTGGTCGCACGAGCGGCGGTCGAGCTGGCCGACCAGGCTGGCGAAGAGACAGCGGCCCGACTCGGGGCGGCACAGCCTGCGTCGCTCGGGGCGCCGGCCGGCGCCGCCGACCGCTCAGGAGCAGAGACCGGAAGCGCCGCGCACCCCGGCGCAGACGAGCAGACCGCTCATACGCCCGGCTCGGCAGCGCAAGCGGTCCAGGCCTCGGGCGTACCCACTTCGGGCGCGCCTTCCGCTCAGGTCTCGGCCGTAGCGCGCCAGTCGGACCAAGAAGCCGTGTTGCCGCCGCGCCGAGCTTTTTTTGCCTATTATCTGCTGGAAGGAGACGGGCTTCGCGCGCTGCAGCGCAAGCTGCGGGCCTACAGCCATCCGCGCGCGCTCCCGGAGAGCGTCGTCAAGCGCCGCGCCGGGAGCATGTACGCCCGCCTGCTGGCGGTGCTGAGCGCCGCGGCGCTTGTGCTGCTGGCGCTGCTCGTCGGCAGCGGGGGCGGTCTGGGCTGGCCGCAATGGATCGGCATCGGCGCACTGCTGCTCCTGCCTGCGCTGGAGTGGGCGGTCACGGGCGCGCATCTGCTGATCCGCGGCGTCACGACGCCGCAGCCGCTGCTGCGCTACGACTTCTCCGCGGCGGTGCCGCCGGAGGCGACGACGCTGGTCGTCGTCCCGGTCATCTGGTCCACGGCGCGGGAGGTGCAGGAGCTGACCGAGCGTCTGGAGCTGCATTATCTGGCGACGCGCGACCCGCAGGTGCACTTCGCGCTGCTGGGCGATTATGCGGACGCCGATCATGCGCGCATGACCTCCGACGAGGTGCTGATGGACGAGGCGCGCCTCGGCATCGAGCGGCTCAATGCACGCTATCCCGGCCGGCCGTTTCACCTGCTGCAGCGGCGCCGCGAATGGAACGAGGCGGAGGGTGTGTGGATGGGCTGGGAGCGCAAGCGGGGCAAGCTGGTGGAGCTGGCGGAGCTGCTGCAGGGCGGGAGCGCTACGACGTTCGAGACGATCGTGGGCGAGCGCTCGCTCTATCCGCAGGTCCGCTATGTGCTGACGCTCGATGCGGACACGGCGCTGCCGCTGGGCAGCGCGCAGCGGATGATCGGCACGATCCATCTGCCTTACAATCGGCCGCGGCTCAATGCCGCCGGAACTCGGGTCGTCGAGGGCTACGGCGTCCTGCAGCCGCGCATCGGGATGAGTTACGAGTCGGTGATGCGATCCCGCCTGGCCTGGCTCGTCTCCAGCGCGCCGGGCATCGATCCGTATGCGTTCGCGGTATCCGATCCGTATCAGGACGGCCTGGGGGAGGGCATCTTTACCGGCAAGGGCATTTTCGAAGCGACGAGCTTTCACCGCGTGCTCGGCGAGCGCATACCGGACAATCGCGTGCTCAGCCACGACCTGCTCGAGGGCGGCTTCCTGCGGGCCGGACTGCTGTCGGATATCGAGCTGATCGACGGCCAGCCCGCGACCTTCTACGCGACGCAGCAGCGCCAGCACCGCTGGGTGCGCGGCGACTGGCAGCTGCTGCCGTGGCTGCTCCCGGCGGTCCGCGACCGCCGCGGCCAGCGCAGCGCGGTCGATCTGTCGGCGCTGACGCGCTGGCAGATCGTGGACAACCTGCGGCGCAGTCTGATGGCGCCGCTCTATGCGGCGCTGCTGCTGCTCGCCTACGCCGGGTTGCCCGGTCGGCCGGGTCTGTGGCTGGCCGCCGTGCTGGCGACGCTCGGCCTGCCGGTGCTGCTGCAGCTGCTGCATCCGCGCGGCTGGCGCCAGCAGGCCAAGGGACTGCGCACGGCAGCCGGTCAGACGGCGGTGACGCTGGCGGCGCTGCCGTACCAGACCTTTATGCTGCTTGACGCGATCGGCCGCACGCTTTACCGGTTGCTCGTCTCGCGGCGCCATCTGCTGGAGTGGGTCAGCTCGGCCGAGCAGGAGCGCCGCCAGCAGTCCGGCGCCAAGCCGGTCTTTTGGGGTCTGGCCGGCGGCTGGCTCTTCATCGCGGCCTTCGTCATCGCCGTGGCGGCGAGTGGTGCGGCGCCGGGCGAGTTCGCCGCAGGATTGGCTCTGGCTGCCTTGTGGGCGGCTGCCCCTCTGCTCGTTCGGGCGTTGGAGCGCCCGGTCGCCGCTGCGTCCACGCCGGCGGAGGACGGGCCGCTGCACGGCCTGGCGCGGGAGATTTGGGCGTTTTTCGACGACTTCGTGACCGCGCGCGAGCACTGGCTGCCGCCGGACAACGTGCAGTTCGATCCGCCGGTCGGCATCGCGCACCGCACCTCGCCGACGAATATCGGGCTCTATCTGACCGCGGTCGTGGCGGCCCGCGACTTTGACTTCATCGATACGACGGCGATGATCGAGCGGCTGGAGCGGACGCTCGACACGCTTGATCGGCTGGACAAGTGGGAGGGCCACCTGTACAACTGGTACGATACGACGACGCTGCGCCCGCTGCAGCCGATCTACGTCTCGACCGTCGATTCCGGCAATCTCGTTGGCGCGCTCGTTGCCGCCAAGGAAGGCGTGGCGGAATGGATCGGCCGCGATCTGAACGCGCCGCTTCGGCCGCAGGGCGGGCCGTATACGCAGGAGGAGCTGAATGTTGCTTTTGCCGAGGAGCTGGCGCCGGACCGGGGCGCGCTGGCGGGCGCGTCCGCGCCTGCCGAGCGGCGCGGCGGAGCGGGCTGGGACAAGCGCGGCCAGCGGCTCGTGCAGCGCATGGAGCGCCTGATCGAAGCGACGGACTTCCGTCCGCTCTACGACGCCGATGCCAAGCTGCTCGCGCTCGGCTACCATGTGCAGCGGCATGAGCGCGACCAAGTGCTCTACGATCTGATGGCCTCGGAGGCGCGTCAGGCCAGCTTCGTCGCCATCGCGCTCGGTCAGGTGTCGGTCTCGCACTGGAATGTGCTGGGGCGCACGATGACGCGCGCCGCCGGGCGGCCGGCGCTGCTGTCGTGGTCGGGCACGATGTTCGAATACTTGATGCCGTCCCTGCTGATGCGCACCTATCGCAGCAGCGTGTGGGACAGCACCAACCGTGCGGTCGTCGAGCGGCAGCTCGAGTATGCGCGCCAGTGCGGGGTGCCGCTCGGCGTATCGGAGTCGGGCTATTACGCCTTCGACCATCAGATGAATTATCAGTATCAGGCGTTCGGCGTGCCGGGGCTGGGCTTCAAGCGCGGCCTCGAGCGCGATCTCGTCGTCTCGCCGTATGCCACCATCCTCGCCCTGCCGTATGCGCGGCGAGCGGCGGAGCAGGCGCTCGAGGAGCTGCAGCGCCTTGGCGCGCGCGGCAAGTACGGCTTCTACGAAGCGGTGGACTATACGCCGGAGCGCCTGCCCGGCAGCCAGCGCTACGCCGTGGTGCAGAGCTTCATGGCCCATCACCAGGGCATGAGCCTGCTGACACTGGCCAATCTGCTGGGAGGCGACGTCATGATCGAGCGATTCCATCGCGACAAGCGGGTGCGCGCCGCCGAGCTGCTGCTCCAAGAGCGGCTGCCGGAGCGGCCGAAGCTGATTCGTCATCCGGCGATGACGCGGACGCACGGCATCCCGGCCCGGCCGGAGCACGCCGACGGGGCGCGCACGTTCATCGGCGGCGTGCCGCGCCTGCCCGAGGTGGCGCTGCTCTCGGGCGGCAGTCTGACGGCGGGCGTCACCGCGACGGGCGGCGGCTTCCTGCGGCTCGGCACGGCTTCGGTCACGCGCTGGCGCGCCGACGCGGCCACTGAAGCATGGGGCAGCTGTCTCTACATCCGCGATGTCTCGGCCGACGCCGTCTGGTCGCCGACCCCCTATCCGTGCGGCGCCGCGTCTGCAGAGCTGGAGGTGCGGTTCACGCAGGATCAGGCGGTGTTCACGGATCGCCGCGAGGCGACCGAGACGGAGCTGGCCGTCGTCGTCTCGCCGGAGGCCAGCGCCGAGGTGCGGCGGTTGACGCTGACCAATACGAGCGGCGTAGCCAAAATTTACGAGGTGACGACGTACGTGGAGCCGGCGCTGGCCGAGGCGATGGCCGACGATGCGCATCCGGCGTTCAGCAAGCTGTTCATCAAGACGTCTTACGACGAGCAGGCGCAGTGTCTGCTGGCGCACCGACGGCCGCGTCAGAGCGGGGACGAGGTGATGAGCGCGGCCCATGCGCTGCTGCTGCCGGAGGACCCCGGCGCGGCGCTCGAATTCGAGACCGATCGCGCCGCCTTCATCGGCCGCGGCCGCACGCTCGCCGAGCCGCAAGCGCTGCGCGCGCCGCTGCAGGGCCGGACCGGCTCGGTCGCCGACCCGGCGCTCGTCGTCCGCCGGCGCTTCAGCATCGAGCCGGGGCAGCGCGCCGTGCTGTACGCCGTGACGGCCGCGAGCTACGACGTCGCCGAGCCGGCGGCGATCATTCGCCGATTGAGCGGCGCGGCGGCTCTGGGACGCGTATTCGAGCTCGCCTGGAATCGGGGCCAGATCGAGCTCCGTCATTTGGGCGTGACCGCGCGCGACGCGGCGATGTTCCAGACGCTCGGCGCCCAGGTGCTGTATGCGCCGCCGCTGTCCGAGGCGCGGATCGAAGCGATTCGCCGCAATACGCTTGGCCAGAGCGCGCTCTGGCCGCACGGTCTGTCCGGCGACCGGCCGATCGTGCTCGTTCGCGTCGCCGGACGCGGCGGGCTGCCGCTGGTCGCCAAGCTGCTCGTCGGACACGAATATTTGCGGCGCATGGGGGTGCCTTTTGATCTCGTGCTGCTCAATGAATCCAGGGAAGGCTACCAGCAGGCGATGCAGGAAACGCTGCAGCGCGCCGTCGATCACGAGGTCGACCGCTACGGCGCCGCGCCGGAGGGTGTCCGCGTACTGGCGGCTCAGGCGCTGTCGGAGGAAGAGCGCACCCTGCTGACGGCTGTCGCCTGCCTCGTGCTGCGGGCCGGCGCGTCGAGCCTGCGCGCCCAGCTGCGCTGGCACGGAACCGATAATACGAGCCTGCCCGAGCCGCTCGGGCCGAGCAGGCAGCCGTCGCCGCCGCGGGCACCGGGGACAACAGAGGCAACCGAGGCAACAAGGGCAGCAGCGGTTGCAGAGTCAGAGACAACAGATGCATCAGAGGCGCTAGAGACACCAAATGCCGCAAGAGCTGCGGAGCCAGCCGCTCATCGTCCCGCAATGTCAAGTCCCGCCGCGCCCGCGGCTGCGCCGAATCAGGCGGACGAGGCCCGCGCAGCGCGGCCGGAGTCTGCTGCAGCGCCGCGCTCGGCGGCGGAGGAGCTGCTGTATGACAACGGCTGGGGCGGCTTCACCAGGGACGGACGCGCTTATCGGATGACGATCGAGCACGGCCGCGAGCTGCCTGCTCCGTGGAGCAATGTGATGGCCAATCCGGCGTTTGGCACGCTCGTCACCGAGCTCGGCACCGGGTATACGTGGTGGCGCAACAGCCGCGAGTGCAAGCTCACTTCCTGGTCCAATGACCCGGTGCTCGATCCGCCGTCGGAGAAATGCTACCTGCGCGACGAGCGGGACGGAGTCGTCTGGGATACGGCGGCGACATCGGGGGCAGGCGAAGCGGTGCAGGTGACACACGGACGCGGCTATTCCGGCTTCGTCCGCGATTACGCCGGCATTCGCTCGGAGCAGACGGTGTTCGTGCCTTGGCGCGACCCGGTCAAGCTCGTGCGGCTCAAGCTGACCAACACGGGCCGCACGCGCCGTGAGCTGTCCGTCACCTACTATGCCGAATGGGTGCTCGGCGTCAGTCGCTACGGCAACGGTCCGCTAATCGAGACCGACTGGGACGGACAGGCGGGGCTACTGCTCGCCGTCAACCGCTACCAGGAGACGTTCCGCGAGGCGCATGCGTTCCTCGGCATCTTCGCGGACGCGGAGGAAGGGGCCGGGGCGGCGCGATCATCGGCGTCGGCGACGGAGCGGACGGAGCCAGGCGGCACGGCATCTGAGACGCCGGTCGGGGCATCGGCAGCGTCATCGAATTCGTCGCCCGATTCGAGCGACTCGTCGGAGCACGCCGAATTGACATGGACCGGCGACCGCGTCGAATTCATCGGGCGCGGCGGTACGGTGCATCGTCCGGCGGCGCTGCAGCGCACGGCGCTGTCGGGCCGCACCGGCGTCTACGGCGACGCCTGCGGCGCGGTGCAGCGCCGGATCGTCCTGGAGCCGGGTGAGACACGCACGGTGAACATCCTGCTCGGCTGCGCCGCCGACCGGGCGCAGGCGGCCGAGCTGGCCGGCCGGTACCGGAGCGCGGCAGCGGCGCAAGCCGCGCTGGCAGAGGTGCGAGCGGAATGGGAGGCGCTGCTCGGTCAGGTCGTCGTCGAGACGCCGGCCAAGGAGATGGATCTGCTCATGAACGGCTGGCTGCTGTATCAGTCGCTGGCCTGCCGCATGTGGGCCCGCACCGCCTTCTACCAGGCGGGCGGCGCCTATGGTTATCGCGATCAGCTGCAGGATGCGCAGTCGATGCTGCACGCATACCCCGAGCTGACGCGTCGCCAGATCCTGCTGCACGCGGCGCATCAATACGTGGAGGGCGATGTGCAGCACTGGTGGCACGAGGAGACGGCGCGCGGCATCCGCACGCAATTTTCCGATGATCTGCTGTGGCTGCCCTATACCGTCTCGCGGTATGTGGAGCACACCGGCGACGCCGGCGTGCTGGACGAGTCGGCGCCGTATCTGACGAGTGCGCCGCTGGCGGCGGGCGAGCACGAGCGCTACGAGGCGACGGTGCAGGCGGATGAGCGCGGGACGGTGTATGCGCACTGTCTGCGCGCGATCGATCTGGCGCTGTCGCGGATCGGCGAGCATGGCCTGCCGCTGATCGGCATCGGCGACTGGAACGACGGCATGAACCATGTCGGCTCCGAGGGCCGGGGCGAGAGCGTCTGGCTAGGCTGGTTCCTCAGCGATGTGCTGACGCGCTTCGAGCCGATCTGCCGCGCGCAGGGCGAGTCCGAGCGCGCCGCGCGCTACGAAGCGGCACGCGGCGCGCTGGCCGAGGCGCTCGACGCGCACGGCTGGGACGGCCACTGGTACCGGCGCGCCTTCACGGACGCGGGCGATTGGCTGGGCACGATGGCGGGCGAGGAATGCCGCATCGACGCGATCGCGCAGTCCTGGTCGGTCCTCTCCGGAGCCGGCGCGCCGGATAAGACGATGCGCGCGATGGAGGCGTTCGACCGCGAGCTCGTCGACCGCGAGCTCTCCATTGCGCGGCTGCTGACGCCGCCGTTCGAGCATTCCGAGCCGAGTCCCGGCTATATCCAGGGCTATCCGCCGGGCATTCGCGAGAACGGAGCCCAGTACACGCACGGCGTTCTCTGGGGCATCGCCGCCTGGGCCAAGCTCGGGCGCGGGGACAAAGCCTTCGAGCTGCTGCGCCTCCTCAGCCCGATCACGCATACCCGTACGCCCGGCGAGGTGCGGCGCTACGTCGGCGAGCCGTACGTGATGGCCGCCGACGTCTATACCGCGCCGCCGCACAAGGGGCATGCCGGGTGGACGTGGTACACCGGCGCGGCCGGCTGGATGTACCAGGTCGGCCTGGAGTCGGTGCTCGGCATCCGCCGCCGCGGCGATCGGCTGCTCGTGCAGCCCTGCATTCCGGCGGATTGGCCGGGCTATACCGTGACGTATCGATACGGCCGGACACGGTACCGCATCGAGGCAGCCAATGGGTCCGGCACCGGCGTCGGCGTCAGCCGCATCCTGCTGGACGGTCGGGAGCTGCCTGCGGCGGAGCCCGACCTGCACGTCCACAGCGCGGCTCCGATTGCCGCCATTCCGCTGGTCGACGACGGCGGGGCGCATATCGTAGAGCTGACGATCTGAGCAGCTGTGGATGGCGTCGCGTCGCTTGGGGCGGCGCAGCGGTCCCGCGACTGCGAGCTTCGGGATGGAAGTTGCGCGCGAAAAACGATGCGCAGGCCGAGCCCCCCATTCCGAGACACCACCGAAGGCAAGCCGCAGATCGTCCAGAGCACCGCGCGCAGCATGTTGGCGCGCGGTGCTCTGGCGTATGGGGCGGGGCTGGATAGCAAGTAGCACGAAAAGCGGTCGGCTGCATGCACATCACGCAGTATAATATGCAGTCGTCTGAAGCACATCCCGTATCCAGTTGCTTGTTCGAGAGACGGGAGCAGCCATGGTGAGCAGCTCTAACGGACACCAGCGATCTCCCATGTCCGTTAGAGCGGGCCGGTCGCAGGCCGTACTGTCGCGAAGCATCCTTCGCTTGACCGGCCCATTCAATCGTCGCGCTTCGAGACACAGTGTCGGGTTTTCATTCGAATTCATTGGCAACCTCTGTCCCGGACGCCGGACCCCCGGACGCCAAACGCCTGACCCCCGGACGCCGGACCATGCCTCCTGCAGCCCCCCGGCGGGCGGAGTCTCGCTGGATTGCGGCGGTCGGTCGAGCGCAGGCTATGAGCGGCGAAGTCGCAGGCATGCCGGGAATTTGTCCCGGAATAGGATAGGGTATGAGGAGGAGGATGGGGGATGGGGATCGGAATAAGACCGTATACGCACGAACCGTTCAGCGACTTTGGGGAGAGCAGGACGCGGCGCGCCTTCGCCGAGGCGCTGCAGCGCGAGACGGCGCGGCTGGGCCGGCATTGCCCGCTCGTCATCGGCGGCGAGCGTATCGATACGAGCGGCCGCCTCGTCTCTGCGAATCCGGCCCGGCGGGAGCAGGTCGTCGGCACGGCGGCCAAGGCGGACGCGGCGTTGGCGGATCGGGCGGTCGAGGCCGCCGCGTCGGCGTACGCGCAGTGGCGGCACGCGCCGGCGGAGCAGCGCGCCGATCTGCTGTTCAAGGCGGCGGCGCTGACCCGCCGCAGGCGGCACGAGTTCTCCGCGCTGCTGGTGCTGGAGACGGGCAAGCCGTGGCGCGAGGCCGACGCAGATACCGCGGAGGCGATCGATTTTATGGAATATTATGGCCGCGAGGCGCTGCGTCTGGCGGACGGGGCGCCGGTGCTGAGCCGGCCCGGCGAGATCAACCGTTACCGCTATCTGCCACTGGGGGTCGGCATTGTTTTGCCGCCGTGGAATTTTGCAATGGCGATCATGGCAGGCATGACGATGGCAGCCGTCGGCGCGGGCAATACGGTCGTGCTCAAGCCGGCGAGCAACGCGCCGGTCATCGCCGCCCGCTTCGTCGAGCTGCTGGAGGAGGCGGGGCTGCCCCCGGGGGTGGTCAATTATGTGCCGGGCAGCGGCGCCGAGGTCGGGGATCGGCTCGTGGACGATCCGCGCACCCGCTTCGTCAGCTTCACCGGCTCCCGCGAGGTCGGGCTGCGCATCTTCGAGCGCGCCGCCAAGGTCCAGCCCGGTCAGCTCTGGCTCAAGCGGGTCCTCGCCGAGCTGGGCGGCAAGGACGCAATCGTCGTCGACCGCAGTGCCGACCTGGAGCTGGCGGCTCAGGCGATTGTCGCCTCCGCATTCGGCTATGCCGGGCAGAAGTGCTCGGCCTGCTCGCGCGCGATTGTCGTCGCCGATGTGTATGACGAGGTGCTCGCCAGGACGGTCAAGCTGGCGCAGCAACTGACAGTCGGCGATCCGGCGCAGCTCGGCTGCGAGATGGGACCGCTGATCGATCGGGCCGCCTACGACAAGGTGATGGATTATGTGGCGCTCGGTCACCGCGAGGGTCGTCTGGCGACCGGCGGCGAGGGCGATGAGACGATTGGCTGGTACGCGCAGCCGACGATTTTTGCAGACGTTCAGCCGCAGGCGCGCTTGATGCAGGAGGAAATCTTCGGACCGGTGCTGGCGTTGTGCCGGGCCCCGGACTTCGACGAGGCGCTCGCCATCGCCAACGATACGGCCTACGGACTCACGGGCGCGGTCATCTCGCGCGACCGGGACCGGCTGGAGCAGGCGCGCCGCGAATTCCACGTCGGCAACTTGTATCTCAATCGCGGCTGCACCGGGGCGATCGTCGGCTACCAGCCGTTCGGCGGCTTCAACATGTCGGGCACGGACGCCAAGGCGGGCGGGCCGGATTACTTGGCGCTGTTCATGCAGGCGCAGTGCGTCACGGAGCAGCTGTGAAGCGGCGGGCCGGCAAAAGCGAGCCGCGGCGACGCGCAAGCGGTACCGCAAGGAAGGCGTCGGCGCGGCGCGTCGCCAAGCGCCCTGGCTCTGCAGCAGACGGGCAAGCCGAGCTAGAGGCGACAGAAGCCAAGCAAGGGACGGCGCAAGCCGAAAGGCAAGCGGCGCAGCCGGACGCGCCAGCGTCCGCCGGGGCGGTACGCGAGGCCTTCGCGCCGGATTGCGCTGCCGGAACGGACGCGTGCTTGCCGCCGGCCGAGCTCGCGCCGGATCCGGTCGCTGCGGTTCCTGACCCAGCGGACCTGGCGAACCCTGCCGCCCCCCCCGATCCGGCAACAGCCGCTCCGGAAGCGGAAGCGCGGGCTGCGGCGGCGATTCGCCAGGCGGAGCTGCACGGGGCGCGCAATTATCGCCCGCTGCCGGTGGTGATCGCGCGTGCCGAAGGGGTGTGGATGTACGATCTGGCCGGACGGCGCTATCTCGATATGCTGAGCGCCTATTCCGCGCTCAATCAGGGCCATCGTCACCCGCGCATCCTGGCCGCGCTGCGGGAGCAGGCGGAGCGGTTGACGCTCGCCTCGCGCGCCTTCCACACCGATGTGTACGGGGCGTGGTGCGCGCGCGTCGCAGCGCTTGCCGGACTGCCGGTCGTGCTGCCGATGAACACCGGCGCGGAGGCGGTGGAGACGGCGCTCAAGGCGGCGCGGCGCTGGGCGTACGACGTCAAGGGCGTGCCCCCGGGACAGGCGGAGATCATCGTCTGCAGCGGCAATTTTCACGGGCGGACGCTGGGGGCAATCTCGCTGTCCGACGAGCCGGACTACCGGCGCGGCTTCGAGCCGCTGTTGACGGGCGTGCGGATCGTGCCTTACGGCGACGCGGAGGCGCTGCAGCGGGCGATCACGCCGGCGACGGCGGCCTTCCTGTGCGAGCCGATCCAGGGCGAGGCCGGGGTGGTCGTGCCGCCGGACGGTTATCTGCGACAGGTGCGCGAGCTGTGCGATCGCAGCCGGGTGCTGTGGATCGCCGACGAGATTCAGACCGGCCTCGGCCGCACCGGCCGGCGCTTCGCCTGCGACTGGGAGGAGGTGCGCCCCGATTTATACGTGCTGGGCAAGGCGCTGGGCGGCGGCGTGCTGCCGATCTCCTGCGTCGTCGGCGGCCATGAGGTGATGGACGTCTTCGAACCGGGCTCGCACGGCTCGACTTTCGGCGGCAATCCGCTTGCCTGCGCAGTCTCGCTGGCCGCGCTGGAGGTGCTCGAGGACGAAGGGCTGGCGGCGCGCGCAGCGGAGCTGGGCGAGCGGGCGCTGGAGCGGCTGCGGCGGCTGCGCGCGCCGCTCGTCAAGCAGGTGCGCGGCCGGGGGCTGCTGCTCGGCGTCGAGCTGCATGCCGCCGCCCGTCCGTATTGCGAGCGGCTGCTGGAGCTGGGCGTGCTGTGCAAGGAGACGCGCGAGACGGTCATCCGGCTGGCGCCGCCGCTTGTCATCGCGCCGGCCGAGCTGGATTGGGCGCTGGATAAGGTTGAGCGCGTATTGGCGCAATGAGTGAATACAGAAAGGATGAGCGATCATGGCAACGCGGGGGGTTCATATCATCAATGTGCCGTTCGGTCTGGGGGCGGGCACGCCGGGCACCGAGCACGGGCCGGAGGCGATCTGGCGCGCCGGCCTGGAGGCGCGGCTCGCCGGACTCGGCCTGCAGGTGACCAAGGCGGAGACGGTCCGTCTGCAGGAGGACGGCGCGGAAGCAGATCGGCAGGACGGGCCGCAGGACGGCGCGGAGACGCGCGCGCGCAATCGGGCGGCGGTGGAGCGGCTCGGCGCGCTGCTCGCGCCGCGCGTGCGCGCCGCCGCTGCGGGAGGAGACTTCCCGCTCGTGCTGGGCGGCGATCACAGCATTGCCACCGGCACGCTGGCCGGGCTGACCGCGCATTATCCGCGCCTGGGCGTCATCTGGTTCGACGCGCATTCCGATCTTAATACGGAGGCGACGACGCCCTCGGGCAACATGCACGGCATGTCGCTCGCCGCCGCGCTCGGCCGGACGATCCACAAGCTGACGGATATTCCCGGCGCCGGTCCGCTCGTGCGGCCGGAGCGCGTCGTGCTCGTCGGCGCGCGCGATCTCGACGCCGGCGAGCGCGAGCTGATCCGGCGGGAGGGCATCGCTTGCTTCTCCATGCATGAGATCGACAAGCTCGGCATCGCACGGGTGATGGAGGAGGCGGTCGCGATTGCCGGCCGCGATGCGGACGGCGTGCATCTGAGCTTCGACATCGACAGCGTCGATCCGCGCGAGGCGCCGGGCGCGGGGACACCGGTCGCGGGCGGCGTCAGCTACCGCGAGGCGCATTTCGCCCTGGAGCTGCTGGCCGAGTCGGGCAAGGTGACGTCGATGGAGATGGTCGAGGTTAATCCGCGGCTCGATCCGGAGGGGCGCACCGCCGCGCTGGCGGCGGAGCTGATCGGCTCGCTGCTGGGCGAGCGCATCCTTTAGCCGAGGCGGATCGCGTTGGACGCGGCGGCCGCGCATCGGGCATGCCGAGGGTGCGGCTCCCGGGGGGAGGGGAGGGCGAGGAGATGGACAATGTGATGCGCGCCGCGCTGCAGCGGCTTGGCCGCAGCCGATCCGCCACGAGACTGGCTCGGCGCTACGGCCTGCGGCTCGGGGCGAGCCGCTTCGTAGCCGGCGTGCGCCTCGAGGAGGCGCTGGACGCGGTCGGGCGGCTCAATGCGGCAGGCAAGGCGGCGACGCTCGATTACCTCGGCGAATTCGCCGGCAGCGAGCCCGAGGCAGATCGTGCCGCGGCGATGTGCGTCCGCATCCTGGAGGGAATCGCCGCACGCGGCGCGGATGCGAACCTGTCGCTCAAGCTGAGCAGTCTCGGGCTCGATCTGGATCGCGGCCGCTGCGTCGCGCGGCTGCGCGGCATCCTGCAGGAGGCTTGGCGGCTGCGCAGCTTCGTGCGCCTCGACATGGAGGATTCGCCGCGCTGCGAAGCGACCATCGGCATCTATCGCGAGCTGCGGCGCAGCTGCGATCATGTCGGCGTCGCGGTGCAGGCCTATCTGTATCGCTCGATGGCCGATATTCGCACGCTCGCCGCCGCAGGCTCCAATGTGCGGCTCGTCAAGGGCGCCTACAAGGAGCCGGAGGAGGTCGCCTTCCCGCATAAGGCGGACGTGGACGCGCAGTTCGCCGAGATGATCGAGCACCATCTCGCGTATGGGCGCTATACGGCAATCGCCACGCACGACCGCGCGATTGTCGAGCGGGCCAAGGCCTGGATCGCTGCGCACGGGACGCCGCGCACCCGCTTCGAATTCCAGATGCTGTACGGCATCGGCGAAGCGCTGCAGGATGAGCTCGTGCGCGAAGGCTACAAGGTGCGGGTCTATGTGCCGTTCGGCGAGGATTGGTACGGCTACTTCATGCGCCGGCTCGCCGAGCGGCCGGCCAATGTATGGTTCGTGCTGCGCAATCTGCGGCGGTAGCAAGGTCCGGGGGAAACGCTCGCTCCCGGCGCAATCCGGCCGCGGAGGAACCCGGCCGTGCAGGGTGCGGACCGCTCTTGGACAATGCCCGTTCCCGGATGACAAGCCGTCGCCCTTCTGGTAAAGTGGGGAGCAAGACACAAACGGCAAGGAGACATCGGGACTGTGGGATGGATGCGTATTCTCGCTTCGGCTGCGGTGGGCGGCGCGGGCGGCGCGTTGTTCTGGCTCGGCGGACTGCCGCTGCCGTGGATACTCGGCTCGGCGCTCGCCGTCATGGTGGCCGGCGCGGTCAAGCCCGGCTCGATCGTCTGGCCGCGCTGGCTCGGCGAAGCCGGCATCGTCGTCGTCGCCTACCTGCTCGGCCGCTCGATGACGCGGCAGACGGCAATCACCATCGCGCATGACCTGCCGTGGATGATCCTGGCGGCGCTCTTGTGGGTGGGCGTCTGTCTTGTCGTCGGACGCCTGTTCGCCAAGGGAGCGCGGATCGGCGAAGGCACGGCGATGCTCGGCTGCGTGCCCGGCGGTCTGACGCAGATGGTCGTGATCGCCGACCACTTCAAGGGCACAGACCCCGGCGCGGTCGCGATTATTCAGACGGCGCGGCTGATCATCGTCCTGTACACGGTGCCGGTGCTGGCGACGTGGATCGCCCTGTCGCCGGATGCCGCGATGCAGACGGCGGCGACAGCGACTGCGCCGTTATCAGCTGCGTCGCCGTCGGACATGCCCGCCTACGCCGCTTGGCTGCTGCTGCCGCTCGTGCCTGCAGCGGCCTGGCTGCTGCGCCGCTGGCGCTTGCCAGCGGGCGAATTCATCGGTCCGATGCTGGTCGTCGGCGGCCTGTCGATCGCAGGATGCCCGTGGCCGGCGCTTCCAGGCCCGCTATTGGCGGCGGCGCAGGTGTCGATCGGGCTGTATATCGGCAATCGCGTGCAGCTGCGGATGATGTGGACGAACAAGCGGCTCGGGCCGCTGGCGCTGCTGACGGCGTGCTTGCTCGTCGCCGCGACAGCCGCTGCGGCCTGGCTGCTGGCGCAGCTTACCGGCGGCTCGGTCGTCACCTGGTTCCTCGCGCTCGCGCCCGGCGGCCTGGGCGAGGTCGCGGTGACGGCGCTTGTCGTAGGCGCGGATGTGTCGCAGGTGACGGCCTTTCAGCTGTCGCGGCTGTTCATTGTCCTGCTGGCGGCACCGCCGATCCTGCGGCTGCTGCTGGCGCGGCGCGGTGCGGCGGAGAGCGGCCCGATATAGCTGGCCCTGCACTGTGCAATCGGCAGCGTGGGACGAATACGGCCGCCCGAGCCAGGGGCGCAGGGGCGGCCGCGATTTCGATCAGGTGGGAGGGAACAGGCATGCGCGTATTCGATTCGATCGGCGAGCTGAAGCAAGAAGTCATCAAAATCTATAATTCGATCAACCAGGAAATTTTCGGGATCGGCATTCGGTCGCAAAAAATCGAGGTCTTTGGCGACAAGGTGACCGTCTTTGCCACGCACAAGCGCATCCCGGCGCTCAAAATTCTCGACGAGACGAATCGCAGCCTGACGGCCAGCGTCGATATGCTGGTCATGGAGGCGAACAAGCGCATGCTCAAGGAGCAGCTCGAGGACAAGCTCGGACTTCCGGTCAAGCTGGTGATGAAGGACTACGATCCGGTGACCGAGCTGTCGGGCACCGTTATCGTTTTCGAGCGCGAAATCGACTTTTTTATACGCAAAACCTAACATAAATAGTTATATAAATGAAAGGTGTTCGCCGTTTTGCAAAAATAATATTGCTTGTATGTTTCTGTTGTGTTATATTACTTAACAACAAAGAGCGTTGGCCTAACCGACAGGTCTCGACGCTTCGAGCTTTACTTTCTCCGGCGCGGCGGCCGGTGGTCCTCTGGTCAGCTCCAATCTGGCTTCGAGAGACAGTGGCCCGCCGCGAACGAGGAAGCAACCAAAACCACTTGGCAGGTGTCAACCACCTCCTTACGGAGAGTGTTACAACCGCTAATTGTGATCAATTCGGGTCGATGGGGCCCGTATGTTCATGATGGCGGTTTTTTGTGTTGTCGCCGACTGACCAGAGGAAGCTGCAGAAAGAAGGAGTGAAGCGTGTGGCGAGCGAACGAATGCGCGAAGAGGGACAAGTACGCGTACGGGATGTCGTAGAGGCGCTAGACCGCATCTCCGGCGGGCGCATGGTCAAAGATTGGAACGAGGTCACTTCCGGCGCCAACCCCTATGTCGTCACCAAGACCTCGCATATTCCCGGCAAAAGCGTCATCGAAATTCCGGGACTGGTCTTCGGCGACCGGGACAAGCCCGTGCGGCGGATCGGCGTCGGGATGACGCTGACGGAGTCGATGATCGAGCTGGCCTCCGGCATGGAGCTGGATCTGATCGTCGTGCACCATCCGGTGGCCGAGGCGGCGAATTCGGGCGGCGTGCCGTTCGCGGATTACCTGCCGCTCTACAAGCTGGCGCTGATCGAGATGCACGAGGCGTTCCACGGGCTGCATCCGGGGCTGACGCTGCTGCACGGACATCGCAAGCAGAAGACGGATATCGCCTTCGGCGGGTTGCCCGGCAACATTCTGCACAAGGGTGTGACGCTGGAAGGCATCGCGACCGCCGGCGCGCTGCTCGCGCGCATCCGCGAGTGGATGGGACACGGGATCGACCGCGAGCTGCTCGCCGCCGAGCGCGTCATCCGCGGCGAACCGACGCTGCAGGAGGCGACGCTGGCCAATCCGGCGCTGCTGCTCGCCGGGCGACCGGAGCAGCCGGCGCGGGAGGTGCTTCACTTTTTTCCGCATACGGGCTTCTCGATGGCGCATCTGGAGCAGGCGCTAGCGCTGTATCCCGAGACGGATACGCTGATCGCCAGCATCAGCCGTGTCCGGCCCGATCATCCGTTCGTCGCGTTCGCGCGGGAGCGGGGGCTTAACTTCATCGTCGGCAATCCGCATTCGGTGGAGATCCTGGAGAATGGACTGCCGCTCGCCTATGCGCTGGAGGAGCTGCTGCCGCAGACGGACATCTTCCTGCTGCGCGAACGCATGACCGCGGTGGGCGTCGGCGAGATCGGACATCGGCGCATGGTGGAATATGGCCGGGAGATGGCGCGCGAGCATCTGCTCGCTGCCTCGCCTCGCGCCGTTCACGTATAAAAGGAGGATGGGGAGAAGATGAAAAAAGCAAGCGAAGCGGTTGTTAAGTTGGCGGGGATGCTGTGTATTCTGGCAATGCTTGCGGCGTGCGGATCGTCGCCGGCGGAGACATCGAACGCAAACGCCGATCCGGCTGCTGCAGCCGGGAACCAAGCCGGCGGGGCCGGAGCGAATGCGGGGAATGACGCCGAGGACGGCGCGGCGGGCGGGAGGGCGTCAGAGCAGCCGGTGAAGGTGCGCTTCTCGGAGGTCATTCGCTCGATCTTCTATGCGCCGCATTATGCGGCGATGGACCAGGGCTTTTTTGCGGAACAGGGACTGGAGATCGACATGAATACGGCGCAGGGCTCGGACAAGGGGGCGGCCGCGCTGATTGCAGGTACGGCGGATATTTCGCTGGTCGGGCCGGAGACGGCGATCTACATTTACAATCAGGAAGGCGACGACAAGATCAAAATTTTTTATCAACTGACGACGAAGGACGGCTCGTTCCTGCTCTCGCGCGAGCCGGTGGAGAACTTCGCGTGGTCCGATCTCGCCGGGCGTACGGTGATCGGCTGGCGTCCGGGCAGCGCGCCGCAGATGGTCATGAGCGCGCAGCTGGCCAAGGAAGGCGTGGAAGGGGTCGAGGTCGTCACCAATCTGGCGGCACCGGCAATGGCCGGCGCCTTCACCAGCGGACAAGGCGACTTCATTCAGCTCTTCGAGCCGGTCGCTTCCACGCTGGTGCAGGAAGGAGCTGCGCATTATGTAACGTCGATGGGCGAGGCGTTCGGCGACTTCCCGGAGACCTCGTATGTCGCCACCGCCGATTACATCGCAGCGCATCCCGACGTCATCCAGCGCTTCGTCCAGGCGGTCGCGATGGGCACGAAGTGGCTGGAGACGGCCTCGGACGACGAAATTGTCGCCGCGTTGTCCCCGTTTTTCGAGGGGACCTCGGATGAGCTGATCCTGCAGTCGATTGCGCGCTACCAGGAGCAGGGTACCTGGGCCGACCCACAGCTGACCGAGTCGCAGTTCGCGACGCTGCAGGATGTGCTGGTGGGCAGCGGCGTGCTGGAGGACGCGCAGCGCGTCGACGCGCTGGAGCAGGTGGCGGATATGCAATTTGTCGAGAAGATCGAGTGAAGGGAGGGAGCGTCAATGGCGCAGATCGAATTACATGACGTCGGACTGAGCTACTTCACGCCGAAGCAGGAAACCGAGGCGCTGCGGGGCATTCAGGCTACGATCGAACAGGGCGAGTTCATCAGCATCGTCGGGCCGAGCGGCTGCGGCAAGAGCACGCTGCTCTCGCTCGTCTCGGGGATGGTGCGTCCGACCAGCGGCCAGGTGCTGATCGACGGCGAACCGGTCGCAGGCACCTCGCCCAAGGTCGGCTATATGCTGCAGCACGACCATCTGTTCGAATGGCGGGATGTGCTCAGCAATCTGCTGCTGGGCGCCCAGGTGCGCAAGATGGATCTTGCCCGTGCCGAGCGCAAGGCGCTGGAGCTGCTCGAGCGTTACGGTCTGGGCGGCTTCGCGCATCATCATCCGGCCCAGCTCTCGGGCGGCATGCGGCAGCGGGTGGCGCTCATCCGCACGCTGGTCACGGAGCCGGATATTCTTTTGCTCGACGAGCCGTTCTCCGCACTCGATTATCAGACGCGGCTGACGCTGGCCGACGAGATTCATTCGATTATCAAGGATCAGCACAAGACCGCGATCCTGGTCACGCACGATATCTCCGAGGCGATCTGCATGGCCGACCGGGTGATGGTGATGTCGCGCCGGCCGAGCACGATCTCGTCCATCTACCCGATGCGCTTCGGCGGCGACGAGCTCACGCCGTGGCGCAAGCGGGAAGCGTCGTCCTACAACACGTATTTCAACACAATATGGAGGGAGCTGGAGGGTCATGTCGTCTCTGCCGGTTAGAGAATCTGCTTCCGCTCAGCGGGCCGAACACGCACGTGACGGGAGTGCGGCGCCCCCGTCGCCGCAGTACGCGCGCTATCTGCGCGGACTGCGCCGCAAACGCTGGACCGTGCATCTCTCGCGCCTCGGGCTGCTGGCCGTCTTCCTCGGGCTGTGGGAGCTGGCTGCGGCCGGCGGCTGGGTCAACCCGATGCTGACGAGCCGGCCGTCGCGGATTTACCTCTCGTTTGTCGAGCTGGCCTTTGGCGGAGAGCTGCTCCGCCATACCGGCGTCACCGCGCTGGAGACGGTGATCGGCATCGTCGTGTCGATGGCGCTCGGCCTGATCGTCGCGGTGCTCTTCTGGTGGTCGACCTTTGCCTCCAAGGTGCTGGAGCCGTATGTCGTCGTGCTCAATGCGCTGCCCAAGGTCGCGCTCGGCCCGATCTTCTACATCTGGCTGGGCGACCGCTATTCGATCTACGGCATGGCGGTGGCGATCTCGGTCATCGTGACGATCATCATGATCGAGAGCGGGTTCCGGGAGATCAGCCGCACCAAGCTCAAGCTGATGGAGTCGCTCGGAGCGACACGCGCGCAAATGCTGACAATGGTGCTGCTGCCGGCGAGCGTGCCGAATCTGATCGCCGCCCTCAAGGTCAATGTCGGACTGACGCTTGTCGGCGTCATCATGGGCGAGTTCCTCTCCTCCAAGGCCGGACTCGGCTATCTCATCACTTATGGCGGTCAGGTGTTCCAGATGAATCTGGTCATGGTCAGTATCATGATGCTGGCGCTGCTGTCGGTCGTGCTGTACGGACTGGTCAATCTGCTCGGCCGCTGGGCGCTGCGCCGTCAGCATCACGATTGAGCCGATTGTCGGCCGACCCTACCGGCGCTCCCGCAGGACCTGCGCCAGGATATCCCGGGCAAAATGACCAAGCGTGCCGTCGGCATAGGATTGGATGACGCCCCGCGCCACCATCGTCTGCGCCGTATAAGCGAAGCTGTCGGGCAGGCCGAGCGCGCGAATGCCATCGGCGATGCGCAATGCGGCCTCAAGCGCTGCGCATGTGGCGATCGTGTTGCAGTCTCGCACCCAATGTTCCTCGCCTGTCGTCACTGGACCGAGCGGCGTCAGGAGCGGTTCGAGCCTTAGCCGGGCCTGCTCGCTGTCGGTGACGACCAGGCCGGTGCCGCCATCAGCGAGCGCCTTGACGCTGCCGAGCAGCTTGCAGGCGGTCCATTCATGGCTGCCGGCCGCCCGGGCCTCGTCCGTGTCCAGCATCGTGGCGGGGTTGAGCAGCAGGACATCCGGACGCAGCTGCGGTGCCAGCTCCCGATATGCGGCGATCAGTGCATGCGCCGGCAGGGCCAGACACACAATATGCGCTTCGCGCAGCTGTCCCGCCGTAGCGGCCTCGGCTCTCGGTATCTCGGCCGCGAGTGTGCGGGCGTGCTCCGGGCGGCCGCTGATCAGCAGCAGCCTCGGGACACGCACCCGCCGGGCGAGCAACTCGCCGAGCTGGCCGAGTCCGACGATCGCGGCTGTGGTCCCGTGTTCGTGGTGATGGTCCGATGGCAGCATGGCTGTCCTCCTTGGCAGATCAATTTTAGTGGAATAGGGACATTATACTATCAAATTGCATACCATGTGCAACAAAACATTATTGGGGTTAAAAACAGACAAAAGTCAGCGGCGGAAAGACATAACGAAAATCTCAGCTGCATTTATGTTAGATAATATAACGCATTAATGAGATGAAATTTTTGGCGTTTCCGAACGAAAACCGAACAATTTCGGTCGTATTCAACCAAAATAAAGTTAAATTCAAGAAGATGAACCAAAAATAACGCATTCATTTTGTCAGACTGTAAAATAAAATTGTATACCAAACACCAAAAGTCTATTCAGTATCCCGATTGTGTGCTAAAATCGATTTCGAAAGCTAATCCAGCAGAAGAATCGAGGGGAAGAAAATGATCACTTTGTCTCATGCCTTGTATGGTTTAGTTACATTAAGTGTTATTTTAGTGATGCTTTTTCGGAGAGGGGTTGTCATTCCGACCTTACTGGGGACCTTTCTGATCGGCTGGATGTACAAGGGGGACGTGATTAGTGGCTTCAAGGCGGTCTACAATGCCAATCTGACTGCGGCGCGCGAGTTGTTTACCATTTTTCTGATTATTACGTTCATGGTGGCGCTGTTGGCCTCGCTGCGCGATCTCGGAGCGGACCGGCGCATGATTCAGCCGGTTCAGCGCTTCTTTGTGAACGGGCATTTGGCGTTTTTTATTCTTGCGGCGGTTACGTTCGTGATCTCGCTCTTCTTCTGGCCTACGCCGGCGGTGCCGCTGCTCGGCGCGCTGCTGATCCCGGCCGCGGTCCGCGTCGGACTGCCTCCGATCGCGGCGGGGATGGCAATCGCCTTGGCCGGCCAAGGCATGGCGCTGTCCTCGGACTATATCATGCAGGTGGCGCCGATGCTCAGCGCCACCGGGGCAGGCGCTGCTACCGGTGCGGTCGCGGACAAGGCGCTCGTGCTCTCGCTGATCACCGGGGTGGTGGCGATCGGAGGGGCGTATCTGATGAATCGCAAGTCCATCGGGATCGGCGGCGCCGGCTCGCTCGGCGACCAAGGCAAGGTGGCGAAGCTGGAGGCGCCCGTAGAGCCGGAGTACGCGGAAGCCGCGGCGGCGGTGGAGACGCTCGATCCGAAAATGCAAAAATGGGCGAAGCTATTCGCGCTGCTCGTCCCGCTGTCGATGCTCGGCGTCATGATTGTCATGATTCTCAGCAAGTTCGGCGGCGGGTGGGGGAGCTTTGAGGGTGGGGACGGCGCCGCTTTTATCGGCGGCGTGGCAATTATTCTGCTCATACTGGCGAGCGTCGCGTTTAGCAAGGTGCATGCGCTCGACAAGATTAGCGAGCATGTGGTGGAGGGGTTCGTATTCGCCTTTAAAGCGATGGGACCTGTCATCCCGATCGCCGGCTTTTTCTTCCTCGGCAACAGCGATTTTTCCGGCAGCATCCTTTCGATCGGCGAGGGCGAGACGGCCCCGGCCTTCCTGTTCGATCTGGTGTCCTCGGTTCAGAACATGATACCGTCCAGCGGGGTGCTGACGGCCTTCGGCATTCTGATCGTCGGCATCGTCACCGGCCTCGACGGATCGGGCTTTTCGGGCTTGCCGCTCACCGGCTCGCTCTCGGGCGCGCTCGGACCGACGGTAGGCGTAGATCCCTCGACGCTGGCGGCGATCGGCCAGATGGGCGCGATCTGGGCTGGCGGCGGGACAATCATCGCCTGGTCGTCGCTTGTTGCGGTGGCGGGCTTCGCCAATGTATCGGCGCTGGAGCTGGCGCGCAAAAACTTCCTTCCCGTCATCATCGGTCTGGCGGTTGCAACGCTCGTCGCCGTCCTGATCTGGTGAGGCCTGTGCGAACGCTAGGCACCCGAAGTGCGGTCGCTCTTATGCGGCCGGGGCTCGGCTAGCTCCAGCGCGGGCAAGCAGGCGGTCAGTGAACGAATCAGGATGCGGGAGATGACAGCGGCCATCTCGTGCACGAAGGTCAGGCTCGTGTGCTCGAGCACTTTGTGATTGAGCGGACCGTGGTTGTTCACGATGCCTTTGAGGTGCACGTGTCCGACCGGGGGCAGCTGCTTGCCCAGACTGATGCCGGGTGAGAGCGGCTCTTCCACGAGCTGGATCGTGCCAATTTTATAGTAGACGCCCAGGCAGGCGTCGACGGCGACAATATAGGCGTCGGGGTGCTTTTTGGAAATATAGATCAGCGTCTTTTTGAGATTTAATGCGTGTACAGGGCGTTCACGCGTGCCAAAAATCCGAACGCGGTCGTCTCGCCGAAAGCTCCCGGCCAGCAAGCTGCCGACTGCCGGACCCAGCGTGTCGCCGTTCCAACGACTGGTGCCGACGCAAATCACGACGATCTCGGCGCAGCTCCGATGCTGATCAAAATGGCGATTCAGCGCATCTGCGAGCACCTGGACCGCGGATTTGTCCAAGTAATGAATGTGATGCATCATGACGCAATCAGCTTCTTTCCAATGTGATCGAGGCGGCTGCCGTCCAACGCGGAGGCGCCTACAGTAAATATAACCGATCAGGCACAAAAAACAACCGTGAAGCGGCGTGTAAATTTGATTTTTTTGTGATGGTATACAATAAACCTTAATGTATAGGAAAGCTGGTGGTGCTGATGGGGCAAGGCTATGTGCTGACCGAAATGACCTGGCCCGAAGTAAAAGAGGCGCTGGAGACCGTGCGGCTCGCGGTCATTCCGCTGGGCGCGCACGAGCAGCACGGGCCGCACATGACAGAGAGCTGCGACGCCGTCCTCGCCGAACGGATGGGGCGTCTGCTCGTGGCCGAGCTGCATCCGCTGGCGCTGCTGACCCCGACTGTGTCGATGGGGGTGTCTTCGCATCATCTCCATTTTCCCGGCACGATCTCGCTTGAGCCGGACACGTTGATCGCGGTGCTGCGCGATATGCTGCGTTCGCTGCAAGGACACGGCATTTCCAAATTTCTCGTGCTCAACGCGCACGGCGGCAACCAGGCGACGCTCGGCGTCGCGGCGGACAAGCTGACGCGCGAGCTGGGCGTGGAATTCTACTACGCCAAAACGACCGCCGCAGCCAAAGATGTGATGGATGAGTCGATCGCGTCCAAGCCGTACGGCCACAGCTGCGAGCGCGAGGTGTCCGAGGCGCTGTATCTGGCGCCGGAGCTGGTGCGCGAGGCGCAGTTGGAGCCTGGCGCTATACAGCCGCCGGGCAGGTGGTCGAGGCTGCGGCCGGGCAATCCTCTGCAAGGCTTCTATTATTATGAAGAGATGACGGCAAACGGCTGCATCGGCGATGCGACTCGTGCGAGCCGCGAGCTCGGCGAACGGCTCGTGCGCACCGCGCTGCAGCGACTGGCGCAGGCGGTGCGGGATGTGCTGGATTCATGAAGCGCGCGCTCTCCGGCATCATGCTGGCGGCAATCGCGGCCCATCTAAGCACGGCGTTGTACCCGGCGGCGCCTTTGCAATGGCTGACCTCGCTGCTCAGCATCATGCTGGTGGCCTTGTTGCTCCGCGGCGTCAAGCCGCTCGTACGCGTGCTGGGCAGCGTTATGCTCGCCATCGGCTTAGCGCTGCTGGCCGCGCATGACGCCGAATGGACGAGCTATCCGCTCAGTTTCGGCCGCATGCTCAATGTACTCAGCCTGTTCGCGCTGATTCCGCTGATCGCGATTCCGATCGAGCTGGGTCGCTATGCGCTGCGCGTGCAGGCCATGATTGAGCGCCGTGTCAAGTACTCCGGGTTGCTCTATTCGATTACGTCGCTGCTGACCTTCGTTTCGAGCTCCTTTATGAACCTGGCGGCAATGCCGATGATGTACCACACGATGCGGCCCTCGGTGGATCTCTATCCGATCGCGCAGAAGGAGCGCTTCCTCAGCCGTTCGATCACGCACGGCTTCAGCCTGCCGACGCTGTGGACGCCGGTCACGCCAATCGTCGGCATCGTCGTCGAGATGACCGGCGTCAAATGGCTGCATCTGCTCCCTGTGCTGATCCCCTTCAGCCTGCTCTGTCTTGCCGTAGACTGTCTAATGGCGCATTGGATCGCCAAGCGTCGGCGCAAGCAACGCGATACTGCTATCGCGGCGGACGGAGGAGCTGGCCGCCGCGAACCGTCGGCCACGCAGGCGCCTGTCTCGCTGGCTGCGGCTCATCGGCATTCCGCCGAGCTGGCCGCCGGGGCCGCGGTCGACCCCGGCACACTGGCAGTGGAGGAGCCGACGCCGGCCAAGGCAGGCAGCCATCCGCTGCAAATTGTACTGGCAGTGCTTATTTTCAACGGCATGATTTCGCTGCTGGAGAGCTCGGCGCATATCGGATTTTTACTGATTGTAACGCTTGCCGTGCTGCCATACGCGTATGTCTGGTCGCTGCTGCTCGGGCAGGGCCGCGCCTTCCTGGCGGCGGCTCGCGCCAAGCTGCCGGCTCATATGCTGCAGATGAAGGATCAATTTTTTATGTTTCTCAGCGCCGGATTCATGATCTCGGCCATCGAGGCGACAGATGGCGGGACGGCGATCACGGCGGCGCTCGGCGCGGTCAAGGCGACGGTCGGGGGCGATCTGTTTTTGCTGCTCGTGCCGCTGATCCCGGTGGCGCTCGCCTTCCTCGGCATGCAGCCGGCGGTGGCGCTGGCGCTGACGGCCGGCGCGCTCGATCCGCATGCGCTCGGGGTATCGCCGGAGCTGGCGGCGATCGCGATGCTGACCGGGGCGGCGGCGGGCTTCCTCGTCGGGCCGTACAATGCCACGGCCAATATGATGGCGGGGCTGATTCGCCGCAGCGCGTACAAGGTTTCCAACTGGAACCTGCCGTTTACGGCAGCCTATCTGACGATGGCGATGGTGCTGCTGCTGGTGCTCAAAAATGCAGGTTGACAAAGCCGCCCAGGGCGGGTCATAATAAAGCATATTCATTTTGGTATACAATATACCAAAGTGAGCGGAAGAGTATACCACTACATTCCCGAAGGGAGAGTTCACCATGACGACGACGGCAACCGAACCGAAGCTGATGAACAAAGAGGAGTTCCGCAAAGCGCTGGAGCAGGCGATTGAAGGCAACGCGGTCGCCAAGGCGCCTTTTACGACGATGTGGGCGGAGGGCGCGCTCAAGAAGGATCATTTCGCGCGCTGGGTGGAGCAGCATTACGCCTATGTCGGTCCGTTCGCAGAATATCTCGCTTATGTGTATGCCAATTGTCCGCACGAGGATGCGCGCGACTTCCTGCTGCAGAACATGTGGGAGGAGGAGCTGGGCGGCGACCGTCACACCGATCTGCTGATCCGCTTCGGCGAAGCGTGCGGCACGACGCGCGAGCGCGTCGTCTCGATGCAGCATCTGCTGCCGGAGACGATCGGCCTGCAGTCCTGGTGCTATCGCATGGCCTTCAAGGAGAATTTCCTGTATGCGACGGCGGCGCTCGTCGTCGGTCTCGAATCGCAGGTGCCGTCAATCTACCGCCGGCAGACGCCGACGCTGCGGGAGAAATACGGCTTCACCGACGAGGAAGTCGAATTCTTCGATCTGCATATCGTCTCGGATGAGATTCATGGCGAGCGCGGCTATCAGATCGTCCTGGAATACGCCCGCACAGTCGAGGAGCAGCAGCGCTGCATCAAGATCGTCGAGGAAGCGACGGCGATGCGCCGCATGTACATCGCGGCAATCTCCCGCGAGTTCGTGGAGTGACGATGCATACCGAAACCGCAATCTACGCCGGCCTGAATCTGATCGACGGCGAGTGGGTCGAGGCCGCGGGCGGCCAGACCTTCACGACCCGCAATCCCGCCGTCTCCGGGGAGGTCGTCGCGCGCTTCCCGGCGATGGAAGAGGCGGATGCGATCCGGGCCATCGAAGCGGCGCAGCGCGCGGCCCCCGGCTGGCGACGCACCGCGCCGAGCCGGCGGGCGGCCATCCTTTACAAGGCGGCCGACCTGCTGGAGGCGAATGCGGAGCCGTACGCGGAGGAGCTCACGCGCGAGGAAGGCAAGCCGCTCGGCGCGAGCCGCATGGAGGTGCTGCGCTCGGCGCAGACGCTGCGCTATTATGCTTCCGAGGGACTCAATGTCGCGGGAGCCACGCTGCCGAGCGACGATCCGGCCGCCTTCGTGTACACGAAGCGCGAGCCGCTCGGCGTCGTCAGCGTCATCACGCCCTGGAACTTCCCGATCTCGATCCCGGCACGCAAGATTGCTCCGGCGCTGGCGACCGGCAACACCGTCGTCTTCAAGCCGGCCTCGGATACGCCGCTGATCGCGATGCGGCTCGCCGAGGCGCTGCACAGCGCGGGCTTGCCGGCCGGCGTTCTGAACTTCGTCACCGGCTCCTCCTCCAGGATCGGCGGTGTGCTGGTCTCGCATCCGGCCGTCCGGGCGATCACCTTCACCGGCTCGACCGGCGCAGGCGAGCAGATCAAGCGCGGCGCCCGGCTGGCGACGCGTCTGCAGCTCGAGCTGGGCGGCAAAAATCCGCTGATCGTGCTGGCCGATGCCGATCTCGATCAGGCGGCCGAGCTGGCCGTCAAGGGCGGCTTCGAGCTGACCGGCCAAGCTTGCACCGGCACAAGCCGCGTGCTGGTCATGGACGAGGCGCACGATGCCTTCGTGGAGCGGCTCGTCGCCAGGACGCGCGCGCTGTCCATCGGCAGCGGGCTCGTCCCGACGACCGAGATCGGCCCGCTCGCCAACCGCGGCCAGCTCGAGCAGGTGCTTGAATATATCGCGGTCGGTCAGGACGAAGGCGCACGGCTCGTATACGGCGGCGAGCGTCTGGAGCAAGGCGCGCTGGCGCAGGGCTACTACGTCCGTCCGGCCATCTTCACCGAGGTCGAGCCGTCGATGCGCATTGCCCGGGAGGAGATTTTTGGCCCCGTCATCGCGGTCCTGCGCATCGGCAGTCTGCAGGAGGCGCTGCAATGCGCCAACGACGTGGAATACGGCCTGTCCGCGGCGATCTGCACCCGCGAGGCGGACGCCATGCACTACTTCATCGATCATGTACATGCCGGGGTGGTCAAGGTGAATCGGCCGACGACCGGCAATGCCGTCAACGCGCCGTTCGGGGGATGGAAGCAATCCGGGACGGCCACCTATCGCGAGTCCGGGCGTGCGGCGCTCGACTTCTATCTGCAGGAAAAAACGATCTATCACGGCGTGCGGCTGCTGGAGGAATGAACGGCTCCGTCGCCAAGTAGGAGGTACCCATGAAATCAGTCATGAAGCTGGAGCTGGAGGAAGCCAAGGTCATGATCGAGGCGGCGAAGCTTGCTTCGGCAGAGGCGGGCGCGCTGGAGTCAATCTGTGTCGTCGACGACGGCGGATATGTGATTGCTATGGAGCGGATGGACGGCGGGCGCATCACCGGTCCGGAGATCGCCATCGCCAAGGCGTTCACCGCCAGCGGCCACAAGCGCTCGACGCATCTGTTCAACCAGCCGGGCGGCCCTGCCAGCACGACGGGCGAGGCATTCGGCATCCATGCGATGCTGCCGGGCAAGTTCGCGATATTTGTCGGCGGTTTCCCGATCGTCGTGAACGGCGAGGTAGTCGGCGGGATCGGCATCAGCGGCGGCAACGGCGCCCAGGACACGGCGGTCGGCACGGCCGCCCTGCGCGCGCTGCAGACGCATCTGGGCGAAGGCTACGACGTCATGACCGACGCAGACATCAAGAAATAGAGGGTCCGACAACGCATTTCGGGCACCGAGGCGTTCGGTTTTCACCATAAGTTTAGAGGTTGGGCGACTCTGGAAGGTGATGTTGTAAAAGGCACGGCATTTGGATTACACTAAGGTAAACGACAATCGGAGGGTATACCAGATGCCGGATACGCCAGTAGTATGGAAGGACGAGGAGCTCACCCCGATACGGGACAAGGTGTATCAATACATCAAGCAGGCCATTGTGCAAGGCATTTACAAATCCGGCGACCGCATCATCGAGCGGGAGCTGGCCGATCAATTGAACGTCAGCCGCACGCCGATCCGGGAGGCGCTGTTCCGACTGGAATCGCAGGGCTTCGTGAAGACGCTGCCGCGTCGCGGCGTCGTCGTCTCCAAGCTGTCGCCGGAGGAGGTCATCGAGATCTTCACCATCCTCTCCGCGCTGGAGAGTCTGGCGACCAAGCTGGCGGCGCACAAGGCGAACGATACGCACCGCGAGGAGCTGGATGCGATTGTCGCCGAGATCGACAGCGCATTGTCCGAGCCGACATTGAAGGAGGAGCACTGGAAATTCCACTTCAAGGTCAACGACGTCATCAACCGCGCTT
The DNA here is from genome assembly GCF_014705605.1 of Paenibacillus sabuli. Taxonomy (GTDB): domain Bacteria; phylum Bacillota; class Bacilli; order Paenibacillales; family Paenibacillaceae; genus Paenibacillus_D; species Paenibacillus_D sabuli. Next base: position 48,346 of record NZ_JACXIZ010000013.1, on the reverse strand, counting down.
CTGGCAGTCCGCGGCTGACCTCGATGCTGGACGGACTGTCCGAGTACATCCGGGCGTTTGTTTATCTGGGCTACGAGCTGCCGGGACGGATGCGCAAGGCGATGGAGGAACACCGCGATCAGGCGCGCGCCGTCCGGGACGGCGAGGCGGAGCTGGCGGAGAATCTCACCAAGATTCATGTCGAGAACGCCAAAAAAGCGTTTCTCGAAGCGCTCGACAAGGAATAGGCAGCCCGCTTTCGGCGCGCGCTGTCCGGCCATGAAGGTCCGAGTGCGCTCAAGAAGGGAGGCTCCTTATGCCGAATATCATATTGCATCAGAACGGCCAGGTGTACGAGCAGGAGGTCGTCTCCGGAAGCAATCTGGTGGTCTTGGCCGGCATCAAAAAATTTCCGCATCTCAAGTACGGCTGCGGCATGGGGAAATGCACAAAATGCACCGTGAAAGTGCTCGCCGGCGGCGAGCGGCTGCCGGAGCCGAATTGGAAGGAAACCAAAATGCTGGGCGAAAAACTGGAGCAGGGCTGCCGCCTTGCTTGCCAGCTATATATTACCGATCATTTGGAAATCCGGCAGGAATAACCTCGCAATGCCCTGTGATAAAATGGAAATGCCCTGCAGTAACCTATAACCTGCAGTAACCTGCGTCTTAATGGAATGGAGGCTTGCTGATATGAGCGAATATGTCCTGACGACGACAACCGAGCGCTACCGCACGGTAACCGACCATCCGAACCTGGAGAAGGTGGCGGAATATGCGTATTATTTTTTCGGCAAAAAAAAATCGACGTTTTCCATTTGCCGCATCAAGTCGCTTGATGCCCGCATCCTTATCCAAGGCGTAGCCGAGGTATTCCCGGACAATAGCATTCCGCTCAAGGTATTTCCCAAATTCGATTCCATCGCGGATATTGAAAAGGAAATCTACGAGCTGGATCAGGATGAGGACAACAAAATTGTCAAGTCGATGTGATGGAATAAATATGAGGCTGCACGGTGGAATTGGGATCGGCAGTTGAAATAAGCGCAAAAAGTCAGGCAGGCTCTCATTTCGAGAGCCTGCCTGATTCGAATGGTTTCGGATCGAGTCGCATCACAACGGAAGAAATGGTCTATCGTTCACCGCCGGATCATTTGCACCAGCTTGGCGCTGCGCCGCTCTTTCGGCCTTGCCTTCTTAGCGGCTTGCCGCGTCGATGCGGCGCTGCGCAATTTTGTTCAGGCGACCCAGATCCTCCTCGCCCCAGGCAATCGTCACGTCGCCGCCGACAAAAGTCTGGCAGGCGAGTCGATACCCTTCGTCGAGCTTGTCCTGACCGAGCCTGGCCACCTCTTTTTTCATAATCTTGCTCAGGTGCTGCCCCCCTTCGACTATGCGCACCTTGCATGTTCCGCATAGCCCGCCGCCGCACTTGAAGGGCACGTCCCCTTCGTGGCGAATCGAGGTGCGCAGCAGGTTGGCATCGTCCGGCACTTCGATGACTTTTCCGGAAGTTTGATACGTAACGGTTGGCACTGAGCATTCCTCCTCTGAACCTTTCGTTCAGTATAACACAGGATATTGGTTTATGGTATACCAAGTACATTTTTTTTGTTATGATACATGACATAACAGTTAGCGATGGAGGCGATTCGAGCATGGATACAAAGATTGGGCAGGAGGCGCTCCGAGTGGGCGTCATCGGCTACGGTACGGTCGGGGCGGATGTGGTGCGCGCACTGAGGCGCGAAGAGGCAGGACGCGCTGCTCTGACGGCAGTGCTGGTGCGTGACATCTCCAAGTACAAGAGCACCGAAGAGGCGGAGCTGCCGCTTACGGACAGCATGGCCGAATTTCTCGCTTGCCAGCCGGATGTCGTGGTCGAATGCGCCGGACATGCCGCGCTGCGGACATGCGGAGCGGAGGTGCTCGCCTCGGGTGCGGATCTGGTCGTGGTCAGCGTCGGGGCGCTCGCGGAGGACGAACTGCTGGAGCATTTCACCAGGGCGGCGCTTGCAGCCGGCAGCCGGCTCGTCGTGCCGTCAGCGGCGATCGGAGGGCTGGACCGCATTGCGGCCGGCAGCGTCGGACAGATGGAGCGTGTCACGCTCACGACGCGCAAGCCCCCCCGCGCCTGGTACGGGACACGGGTGGAGCAAGAGGTCGATTTGGCGACGCTGGCCGAGTCCTACTGCGCCTTTGAAGGTCCGGCGCGCGAGGCAGCGCGGCTTTTTCCGGAAAGTGTAAATGTCTCGGCAGCGCTCAGCTTGGCCGGCATCGGCATGGATCGCACGCAGGTCCGAGTATTCGCCGATCCGACGATTGAACACAATACGCACGAGATCGAGGCGCACGGACATTTCGGCAGCATCCGACTGCATATTGCGAACACGCCCTCTAAGGAGAACCCCAAGACCGGCTATATTGTCGCGATGAGCGTGATCAAGACGCTGCGCGGAATGACGGCCCCGCTGCTCATCGGGTTGTAATTGACATTGTGCTCCGCTTCGCCGCGTACTATGATGGAGAGACAAGGGAGGCGATAGCTGGATGAGGGATAAGGTAGTGGCGGTGACCGGGGCGAATGCCGGGATGGGATTGGCGACCGTGGTCGAATTGGCCCGGCAGGGCGCGCGCGTTGTCATGCTGTGCCGCAGCGAGTCGAGGGGCCGGGAGGCATTGCGCGAGGCCAAGCGGCTGAGCGGATCGGAGACGATTGCGCTGATGACGTGCGACCTCGGCTCGCTGGATTCGGTTCGGGCTTGCGCAGCCGCCTTCAGGGCAGAGTATGCGAAGCTGGATGTGCTGATCAACAATGCCGGGATTGTCTCGCTGCGGCGCGAGGAGACGACGGACGGATTCGAGAAAATGATCGGCGTGAATCATCTGGGTCATTTTCTGCTCACCAATCTGCTGCTGGAGCCGCTGCAACGAGCCGAGCAGGGACGTATCGTGATCGTCGCCTCGGGCGCATACAAGGCGGGCCGCATTCATTTCGAGGATCCGCATCTGACGCGCGGCTTCAATGTGGCCAAAGGGTATGCGCAGTCGAAGCTAGCCAATATTTTGTTTGGGCTTGCGCTGGCCGAACGGCTGGAGGGCAGCCGCGTCACGGTCAATAGCCTGCATCCGGGAGCGGTCTCCACGAGCATCGGGGTGAACCGCGACACCGGCTTCGGACGCGGCGTACACCGGCTGCTGAAGCCGTTTTTCCTGACGCCGGAGCAGGGGGCGGCGACCGCGATTCATCTGGCGACCGCAGCCGAAGTCGCGGCGGTGAGCGGTGCCTATTTCGAGAAAAAGCAAGCGATCCCGTTAAAAGGGAAAGCCGCCGATCGCAACGCCGCCGAGCGACTGTGGGCATGGAGCGAGGCGGAGGTCGGCGGATGATAAGATTATTCATCGCCAAACAAGGAGACGAGTCGGCCGCTGTCGAATTGATACAGCATGAAGGAATGGCCAAGAATTCCGATCCATGAGGTGTATATATGAGGGCAATAAGCCGCTTGACCCTGCTGTTCGTGCTCGTCGGCGCCTGGACACTGGGCGTACTGGCGAATCCGGTCAATGCGGCTGCAGGCGCAGCCGGCAATGTGGCGCTGAAGTCATGGGAGATGTACTGGATCGATCCGGACGATCCGGCAAGCCGTGAATGGCCCTCCCCTAGCGCAGCTTGGACAAAAGTCGACCTGGACGAGCCGATCACCAAGACCCGCCACGGCAGCCAGGGGATGTGGATTCGCTTCTCGCTGCCCGATCTGACGCGCTGGGAGCGACCGGGGCTGCTGGTCGAGCGGCTCTACGGACATCGGCTGTCCGTGTACAATGAAGGGCGGCTGCTCTATCATTATGAGCGCGACTACGCCTATGACCGCAATAAGCTGCTGCTGCCGCTCAATACGGCCGAATTCGGCACCGAAATCTATATCCGCATCGAGACGCTGAGCGAACGGGTCGGACTGACCAGCGCCATTCAAATCGGCGACTACAGCGCGCTCAACGCACGCTATGTTACACGGGAACTGCCGAATCTATTGATGGGCATTTCCATGATTTTTTTTGCGCTAATTATGTTGGTTTGCTCGGGTTATTTGCCGCGCCGCTATTTCGGCTTCTGGGTGTCGCTCGGCCTATTCGTTTTGGCGACCGGCGTGCTGATGACCGCGCACACGCCACTGCTTTACCTGTATTTTCACAATTACGGCAGCGTGCTGTTAATCTTTTTCGACTTGGCCTTGTTTGCGCTTTTTCCGGCACTCGGCTATTACGCCAATCAGGTGCTCGGTCGCCAGTACCCGCTTTTCAACCGCTTTTTGAGCTTCGTTACGGGTTACTCCGTGTTTTGTTATATTTTAATGGCGCTTAATTTGTTGACTCGAGATCGCTTTTTTGGCGTCTATTATTTCTTTACAGTCATTGTGCTGGGCGTATTGGCCTTGACGCTGCTGCTCTCCATTATCGGGTTGTCGATTCGCCACGCCGTCAAGGGACACCGCGATGCTGTTATTTTTTCCAGTGGAATGGGTCTTTTGGCCTTGTCGGGAATTGTCGATTTGGCTCTGTTTTACATGCACTCGATGCGTTATGAGTTGGTTTTGTGGAAGTTCGGCCTTGTTGCGTTCATTTTATCGCTGGTCATCGTGCTGGCCAGACGCATCTCGTATGATCATGCCAAGCTGATCGCTTACTCCAAGGAGCTGGAGCTGTTCAATCACAAGCTGCAGCGCACTGAAAAAATGAAAATCATCAGCGACCTGGCTGCTTCGGTGGCGCATGAGGTGCGCAATCCGCTACAGGTGACAAGGGGTTTTTTGCAATTGCTTGGCGAGCGAACGGACGAGCAGCATCAAAGGTATTTGCACATGGCTGTCGATGAACTGGACCGGGCGGCGGGCATCATCACCGACTTCCTGACGTTTGCGAAGCCGGAGCTGGATGAGATGCGTTTGCTCAGTTTGGCCGAGGAAATGAAGCAGATCGAGGGAATGCTGGCGCCGCTTGCGACAATGGAGGGCGGTGCGCTGAACATCAATGTGCCCGAGCACCTTTCCTTTTACGGCAATGCCACGAAATTCAAGCAAGCGCTGATCAATATGATCAAAAACAGCATCGAGGCCTTCCGTACCGACGGCGTGATTGACATATGGGCGTACGAGGATCAAGGGAAGGTAACCATTCATATTCGGGACAACGGCGAGGGGATGACGGAGGAGCAGCTGGCACGTCTGGGCGAGCCGTACTTCTCCACCAAGACGAAGGGAACGGGCCTGGGCCTGATGGTCACGTTCCGCATCATCGAACTGATGCAGGGGATCATTGAAGTTCACAGTCGCAAAGGGGAAGGGACGGAAATGATTGTGCGCTTCCCCGTTGCCCGTGAAGAGGCGAAGGACTTACCAGACCGCGTTCGGGCTTAGGTTGCTGTTGGCGACATCCTCGGGATTCGGCGGAATGACGAGGTAATAGTGCGTCGGCGTCTCCTCTACGGTTGTCACCGTGTAGGCAGCGGGGACATCGACGTCAAACTCGTCCTTCAGCGCTTTTTTCGGGTCGCTCAACAATTGCTGCTTGAAGGCGGCGTCGGTCCAAGCCTTTTTGATGATTTGCGCTCTGAGCGTTTCCATTGGCACATCGCTCACTCCATTTCGCGAATAGGATTAATTACATTTCTATCATACCATGTTAGTGATTCTAAAGTCTCTATTTTTTAAGAAAATTATGTAAATGATAATGAAATCCACCTAAGACTAAGCGATCAGATTCCGCACGGGCCGCGCGCGCATCCCGGCGAATGCCGTCGCAGATGGAGCGCTGGTATGCGATCAACATGGGGGAGACGCCGGTCAAGGGGGACAGCCGGGCGCACAAGTCGTCTGCAATTCGGCTCAACCCATCAAGCGCGCCGTAGTGATAGACGGCGCGCTTGACCAGCCGCGCATCCCAAGGGGCCTCCTGGTCTTGCAGCGGCAGATGTTCGCGCACCAGGCTCAGGAAGGCGTTTCCCTCCGGCTGGGTGAGGTCGTCCTGCCAATCCGCCCAGTCGTCGGCGAGCTGCAGCGTAGCCAGCGTCAGCTCGACCGCGCGCTCCGCCGCGGTGCGCTGCTCGGGCTCGCCCCGCAGCTCCAGCAGCGCCGATGCGCCCAGCTTGACGGGGGCGGCCTTGGCCGCAAGCTGCCTCACGTTGCGCGGATCGGCGATTCGGGCCCGCTCGTTCAGCGCAGCGACCGCCCACTCGGAGGTATATCTACCCAGGTCCTCCCAGACCACAGAGTCGGAAGAGAAGTGCCGACGGTACTCGGCTTTAAATGATTCTTGCAGCAGTTGACTGAGCAGCAGGAGCTGACGGCGCTCTCCGGACCAGACGGCCGGCGGCTCGTCCATCATATCGTCTACCAGACCAAAGTGAAGCGCTGCCAAAAAATGCGCACCAGCCAGCCGTATCGCGGCTGCTGCATGGCGCTCATCCTTGGCCAACCAAAGCGGCAGCAAGTAGGCCACATAATTCGACCGGTTGTGCCGCGGATCGGCGCGGCGCAGCATCGTTTCGGCCGTCTCGCGCAGCGAAGACGGATACGCCTTCACCGCTTCGCGGGCCAGCTCCAGGGCCATCTTGATCTCCTCCTCATAGTCGGTGAACCAGCGCATGTTCATATCCTCCCACCTTGCCTTCCCGTTTTGTGTCACTATTCCATATATCGGCTGATCTGCATCTCTTCTGCAGTGCCTGGCTGCGAGGAATAGGGACGGTGTTCCTATTGAAAAAACTTTGCCCGACTTGCTAGTATAAAAAATACTTCCTCTACTGATTCAGATGCCTGGATTCGTGCTAATAGAAGTTGGAGACTGTCTGAAGATCCATACATAACATTGGAAACGTGAGGGATGGCAATGCCGAAACGACTGCTACTTTCTCTGGTGTGTCTGCTGCTGTGCACGCTCGTTGCGAGCCCCGGGGGAGCAGCCTGGGCCGAAGGCAAGGGCTTCTATAAGGTGTACGCAGATTCGCTGAACGTTCGCAGCGAGCCGGCCCGGGACGCCGACATTATCGGATCGCTCAAGAGCGGTTCGGTGGTGGCAGTGGCCGAGGAGGCGCATGGCTGGTATAAGGTGAAGACGGGCGGCAATAGCGGCTGGGTCGCCGGGTATTACCTGAAGCCGAGCGAGAAAGAAGCGACCGGCACAGGCACTGCCGCGGCTACGGTGAAATCCGCACCGCAGAGCGGCGGCAAACTGGTCGTGACTGCCAGCGCGCTGCGCGTACGACAGGGGCCGGGCACCGATCGCGAGATCGTCACAGTGGTGTACGCCGGTGACGAGGTGCAAGAGCTGGAGCGCGGCTCCGGCTGGGTCAAGATCAGCGCCGGCTCGTCCACCGGCTGGGTGGCGCTCGAATATGTCGCGGCCGCCGGTCAGCGGCAGGCTGCAGTGAAGACGGGCGAACTGAGCGGCAAGGTGATCGTCGTTGATCCGGGACACGGCGGCCGCGATCCCGGCATGATCGGGACGACCTACGACACGGTCGAGAAGGAGATTAATCTGCAGACTGCGCTGCTGCTGAAGGACAAGCTGAGCGGCATGGGCGCGGAAGTAGTCTTGACCCGCGTCTCCAATTCGGACAAGCCGGAGCTATCCGAACGTGCGGCCATGAGCCGATCGACGGGGGCGGATGTCTTTGTGAGCATTCATTATAATTCCTCGCCATCCCAGGCGTCCGGCACGCTGACCTTCTATTACGGCGACCGGGACAAAAAACTCGCCCATGCTGTCGAGAGCCGGCTCGCCGGCGGCATCGGCCTCAAGAGCAACGGGATTGCCTTCGGCGATTATCACGTGCTCCGCGAGAACAGCCGCCCCGCGGTGCTGGTCGAGCTCGGCTTCCTGAGCAACGCCGGCGACGAGGCGACCGTTCGCACCGAGAGTTATCGCAGCAAGGCTGCCGCGGCAATCGCCGCCGGCATTTCCGATTACCTGACGCGTTGATTCAAAAAGCCGCCGGCGCAGCCGGCGGCTTTTCTTTCCTTTTAATAGAGCTTACCCTGAATATACAGGTTGGTGGAGAGCTTCATGACCGAGTGGATGTAGCAGGTCTCGCGAAGCGTATGCGGCTCGGCAAAATAGAGCGGGAAAATGGCATTCAGCGTCTTTTTCATCTTGCCGTATAACAGATTAAAGACCTCTTCCTCGCTATAAAACTGAGTCTCGCGACCTTGCAGCCATTCGAAATAAGAGACGATAACGCCGCCTGCATTGGCGAGAATGTCGGGGATCACGATAGCGCCCTGCTCACTGAGATGGGCGTCGGCCTCTGCCGTTATGGGGGCGTTGGCGCCCTCTACGAGAATGCGAGCCTGCACCCTTTCCATATTTTCCTTGTGAATCTGATCCTCCAGCGCGGCCAGCATCAGCACGTCGACATCGAGGTAGAGCACGTCGTCGCGGCCGAGAATCCGGGCCTTGATGCCCGCCTGCTCCAGCTCCTCCTGCGTGGTCGGCAGATCGCCCTTGTTGCGCGCGACATAATCGGCCAGCGTCGGCACGTCGAGTCCGTCCTCCTGATAGAGCGTTTTGTTGCGGTCGCTGACGGCGACGACTTTGTTTTGCAGGAACTTGCAATGATACGCCTCGAGCGCGGCGACGGACCCGACATTGCCGAAGCCTTGCACGGCGATTTTGAGCGGGCGGTCCGCATGGGCGAAGGCCGTCTGCGCAAATGCATGGTCGCTGCCGGAGAGCCAGTTGCGCTGCTCCTTGAGGAAGTCGGACAGCAAATAACGGAGCGTGAAATAGACGCCTCGGCCGGTCGCCTCGCGCCGGCCGAGCGAGCCGCCGTTCATGACGCTTTTTCCGGTGAAGCTGCCGCGGTACGGCTTGCCCGGGTTGATGCTCTTGTATTCCGCCATCATCCAGTCCATCTCGCGCTCGCCGGTGCCGACGTCGGGGGCGGGAATATCCTTGTCCGGTCCGAGGTTGTCGGCAAAATAGCGCACGTATTTCTCGCAGATGGAGTGCAGCTCGCGTATTTCGAATTGCCGCGGATTCAGCACGACGCCGCCCTTGGCGCCGCCAAAGGGCACCTCGTGCAGCGCATTTTTGAGCGTCATCAGCGTCGCAAGATTGGTTACTTCCTCTTCGTTGACGGATTCATGAAACCGGATGCCGCCCTTGTACGGCCCCAGTGTATCGTTGTGCTGAATGCGGTATGCGGGAATGCGCACGACATTGCCGCTGGTCAGCGCGACGCGCAAAAAGGCCTTGTTGACCTTGTTGGGCGTCGAAAGAATAGCGGCCAGGGAGGTGAACGCCTGCTTGCGCTGCTCATCCTTCAAGCTAGGCAGAAAGGTTCCGTCCTTCAACAGGACCTGCAACGATTGCTGTACGATTTTTCCTGTCTGATTCGCCACGGTGTCGGCCTCCTTGATCAATCGGTTTTACTTTCCATCCCATCCATCTTATCATAAGGGGGAGAACGAACCAAAAAGGAGACCAAGCATGGACGGAAAAAATCGCTCGGCCATCGTGCCGGGACAGACCGTAGATATCGTATTGAAGCAGGATCAGCGGACGGGCAAGCTGACCAGAGGCGTCGTCAAGGACTTGCTCACCAAGTCGGCCAACCATCCGCACGGCATCAAGGTCCGCCTCGCGGACGGCCAGGTCGGACGCGTGAAGCAGATCATTCCCGAGGCCTCGGCAGACGCTTGATCGCCAGCAGCGCGACGAGCCAGATGCCGATATAGCCGAATACTGTATATAGACTGGCGAGCAGCGGCTCGAATCCGACCTGCCCCAGCACATACGCCAATCCCAGCAGGCCGAGCACGATCGGTTCGCGCGGCAGCTTGGTGACGCTCTGCAGCTGCCGGGTCATGCCGAAGACGTTGCCGATGAGCGTCGTGAAGATCTCGCCGTAGATCACCAGCACGAAGAGCAGATGCAGCCAGCCGGCCAGATGCCGGATGACCTCGCCCATCGGAATGGGGTAGCGCAGGATGTCCGGCATCAGCTGCTGCATGGCGGCATGCGAGACGAGCAGCATGAATCCGAGCCCGATCCCTCCCCAGAGCGCCCCCCACTTGATGACGGACTCGCTCTTCGCCTCCGAGCCGAGCGGCACGAGCACCGCCTGCAAGGTCACGAAGTTCAACGCGGCGTATGCGAGGGCATGGAGCAGCCAGGACAAGCCCGCCGCTTGCTCCCGCTGCCAGACGCTGAGCGCGAACAGCGCCTCGGGATCCCCGAAATAATAGGCGACAATTGCTGTGAAGCACAGCATCAGCGGCATCACGAAGGAATTGATCGCGAGCACGCCGCCGAGCTCGCGCTTCATCGTCAGGTAGATCAGGACGAGGCTGCACAGAATCCCGAGCTGATAGGAGAGGCCTAGCTGCTGCTGGGCAATCGAGCCCGCTCCGGACAGCATGACCGCAGTCACGCCGAACAGAATGCCGAAGCTAATCATATTGGCCAGGCGTCCAAAAAATGAACCGAACAAGTATGTGTTGAATTGCTGATACGAGAACGCCCGAATACGATGGGCGAGCAGCATCATTTTCATACCGATCCACATGAAGAGCAAGGTGCTGATTGCGATGCCGACCGTGCCGTATGCGCCGAAGCTGGTGAAAAACTGCAGGATCGACAGGCCCGATGCAAAGCCGGCGCCGATGACCGTCCCGATATAAGTAGCGGCGATTTGCAGAATTGAAAGCGTTTTGCGCATATCCGTTTCACCCTCCGCGGCTTGTTCACATCCTCAATGAAATCCTATTCTTGGAAATCCAAAATGATGCAGATTGTCCAGCCTCCGCATAAAATAGCTTTGCCGGCCGCATAGTAAAAGCACATCTGGAGGCAAGGGGGCATGCGGACTATGATGGAGGAAACGCTCGTCGTCATTGTGCGCTCGATCATTTCGTTTTTTACGTTGCTCATTTACACGAGGCTGCTTGGCAAGCAGCAGATGGGCAACCTCTCCTATTTTGACTACATCAACGGCATTACGATCGGCTCGATTTCGGGCACGCTGGCGACGGATCTCTCGTCCAAAGGATGGGTGCATTTTATCGGGCTGACGTCGTTTGTGGCGATTACCATTGTTTTTCAATTCGTAACCGTGAAGAGCCGCTATGCTTCCAAGGTGATCGATTCGGAGCCGACCATCGTTGTGCAGGACGGCAAAATACTGGAGCATAGTCTGAGTAAAATGCGCATCAAATACGACGAGCTTATGGTCATGCTGCGTCAAAAAAGTGTTTTTGATATAACGCAGGTCCGGTACGGCATCCTTGAGACGGACGGGAGCCTGTCCGTTTTGCTCGCCTCGGACTACCAGAGCGTGTCGCGCAAGGATATGAAGCTGCCGCCGCAGGAGACGGGCATGATGACCGAGGTTGTCGTGGACGGCCGAGTCCTGCATCAGAACCTGTCGCAGCGCGGAAAGTCGCTGGGCTGGCTCAAAAAAGAAATCAAAAAGCGTTGTCCGGGCGGCATCAAGCAGGTCGCTTTTGCGGCCATTATGCCCGACGAAACGCTTTACCTCGATTTGTTCAACGACAACGTCACGCGCGAAACCGACGTGAGCGACTATAGGGGGCCGTTCTGATGCGAGGTACGCCGAATCGAAAGCGAAGTCTGTTGCTATGGATCGTGCCCATTGCCATCGTATTGATCATGGTGTTGACGATGGTGGGCGGCAATGTATTGAAGCAGCCGTTGGGGCAGGAGGATCGGCTCGAGGCGCGGATGCGTCAGCTGGAGCAGGAGGTGCAGCACAAGCAGTGGAAGGAAGCGGGGAAAAGCGCCGATTATGCAGAGCGGGCGTGGCATAAGATCGTCAACCGCGTACAATTCAGCGTAGAGCGCGAAAACATTTTGGAAATCAGCGGCACCCTCGCCCGGGTTCGCGGCGGCGTGGTGGCCAAAGACGATCAGGCGATTTTGGAGGAGCTCTATTTTTTTTACGATTTGTGGAAAAATCTTGGGCGTTAGCGCTTTACAAACACAGGAAAACCTTTTATCGTGAAACGGAAAAGAGATCCAAGGAAAGGACTGGAGCTTGGTGAGTTTTATCGATAAAAGGTTGGAGGAACTGCATCAGTATTATACGCCGCAAACGACGCCCGAGGACCTGGACGCCTTCTGGCAGCGGACCCTTGCCGAAGCCTCCGTCCGGCCGCTCGCGGCAGAGCGCGCGAAGGCGGAGTCGTTCTCGCCGTATGTGGACGTCTGGCATGTCGCCTATCGCGGCTATGACGATACGCCGATCAACGGCTGGTACCTGCTGCCCGCATTCGGCGAGGCGCCGCCGGAGGGCCGGACCTGCGTCGTGCTCTACCACGGCTATCACGGGAGCAAGAGCCTGCCCGAAAGTTACGCGCAGTGGCTGCTTCAGGGCTATGCCGTATTCGCCATCGACGTGCGCGGGCAGAGCGGCGAAACCGGCAACCTGTTGGCGCAAACATTCGGCATGACAAAGGGATGGATCACCCAGGGACTGCTCGACCCGCACGCGAGCTATTATCGCGCCATCACCGTCGATGCGGTTCGCGCCGTGCAGTGGGCGGCCGAGCAGCCGGAGGTGAACCCGGACGCCATCCACGCTGTTGGCGGCAGTCAGGGCGGCGGTCTGGCGCTGATCGTCGGCGCCCTGTCGAATATTCCGCGCTCGATCATCGCGGACGTGCCGAACATGTGTCATATGGATTACGGCATTTATCATTCGCAGGGCTCGCTGACCGAGGCGGCTGCCTTTGTCGTCAAGCATCCGGACAAACTGCAGCAAGTGCTGCGCACCTTAAGCTACTTCGATCTGCTCAATCTGGGCGGACGGCTGGAGGCGCCCGTGATGGTGACCGTCAGTCTCAAGGACCCGATCTGCATGCCGGAGACCATCTTTGCCGTGTATAATCGGCTGGAGGCGCCAAGGGAGCTGCACGTCTATCCGTTTAACGGCCACCATACGAGCGAAGGGCATTTTCGCAAGCAGGTGGCGTTTATTCGCGCGCACAGCCGCTAGGTACGCTCAGGAGGGAGGCGCCTTGCCGCCGAGCGGCAGGTCGAATGGGCCGAGCGTCGCGGCCTGAGCCTGCTCGTGCGGGCGGCGCACGAGGCATTCGCCTTCGATGATCGCTCCTTCCTCGATGGTGAGTACGCTCGTTGTAAGATCGCCGTAGATGCGGCCGCTGGCGGCGATCGTCAGCTTGCCTTGCGCCGAGATACTGCCGGCAACCCGGCCTCTTACCGTGACGTTGCGCGCGGTAATCCTGGAGCGGACGCTACCGCTCACGCCGATCAGCAGATCGCCCGCGCATTCGATGTCGCCGACGACCTGGCCGTCGATGCGCATGCCGGCGGCGCTGTTCAAGGTTCCTTCAAAAAGCGAACCTTCTCCGATTACCGTATCGGAAATGTCCGCATGCAGTCGATTTCGGTTGAACATAATGAACGACTCGCCCTTTCTGTCCGTCTTACTCCAGATTTTAACCTTACTGGGTTGCGCCTAGCAAGCATGGGATTTGATTGCGCACTGTGCGATGGTATATGATAGATAAAATCGGCATAAGGTTCATAGCCCATGAAAGGTGGTATTCTCATGAATGATGCAATGCACAAAGCGTTAAACGATCAATTGAATCATGAATTTTATTCGGCGCAGGTTTATATGGCGATGGCGGCCTATTTATCCGGCGAGAGCCTGGACGGCTTCGCCAACTTTTTTATCGTACAGGCGGAGGAAGAACGGTTTCACGCCATGAAAATCTACCAGTTCCTGAACAATCGCGGCAAGCGCGTCACTATCCAGGGGATGGAGACGCCCAACAACACATACAAGTCCGTGCTCGACGTCTACGAGCAAGGCTACCGCCACGAGCTCGAGGTCACGCAAAAAATTTATCAGCTCTCCGACTTGGCGATGAACGAACGGGAGCACGCCACCATTCAGTTTTTGAAATGGTTCATCGACGAGCAAGTCGAGGAAGAAGCGCTGTTTGATTCGATCATCAACAAGCTCAAACGGATTGAAAAAGACAGTAATGCATTCTTTACGCTGGACGAAGAATTTGCCAAGCGTTCCTTCTCGCCGCCTGCGCTCTGAGACAGGTGTCCCTCGGACATGCGCATCTACTTGCTGGCGGGCATTGCGACGCGGGAGAGTTTTTTCGTTGTCTGCCGACAGCGTCTCGAGCAGCTGAGCCAGAGCGCTGGCTGGACGCCCGACATACGGGTGCTCTACCCTTATGGCGACGATCGGCGCAGCGTGTTGCTGCAAGCGCCGGAGGTGCTGCGCGATGTCCTTGCGGCCCGTCGCGGCGGCAGACACATCGCACAGATCGTAGGAGAGTCGTCAGGCGGCGACAGTCCGCTCGTGCTGATCGGACATAGCGGCGGCGGAGCTGCGGCTTGCCACGCAGCCGATCTTTTACGGACTGCATCCGGGCTCTCCGACATACGGGTCGTGCAGATCGGCTCGCCGCGCGTCCCGGTTTCCCGCGCGCTGGCCGCCCACGTCTGCTATCTGTACGCGGTCGACGCATCCGGGCGTCGGACCGACCCCGTTACGCGCCTCGGCTCGTGGGGCGGCTGGTCGCAGGAGGGGCGCTCCCGCATGCCGCGCTGGCAGCCGCTCAAGCACGCGCCGGGTCATATCGAAGCGATTCCCCTGCTGGGCGGCCATACCGATTATCTGCGCCACGCCGATCCGTATATCGACGCTGATCGCGTGTCGAACCTGGAGCGTACGCTGGGGCGGGCCTGGAGCTGGCTCACGGCCAGTCTGCGCGAACGTTAATTCGATTTGAGGAGGCGTTGCAATCATGCTGCGTATTTACAAGGCCGATGAGCGGTACCGCACCGATTTGCCGTGGCTGAAAAGCCGACTGAGCTTTCCGTTTGCGGACCATATCGATCCGGACAATCCGCCCTTTGGTCCGCTGCGCGTGTTCAACGAAGACCGTATCGCCGGAGGACGGGGCTTCGGCGGCCATCCGCACCGGGAGATGGAGATCGTCTCCGTCGTGCTCGGCGGACGATTGCGGCATGAGGACAGTCTCGGCCATGTCGCCGAGACCGGATACGGCGAAGTCCAGCGCATGAGCGCGGGCAGCGGCATCGTCCACAGCGAGACCAATCCCGGCGAGGACGAGGTGCATCTGCTTCAGATCTGGTTCACGCCGGCAGAGCGCGGGCTTGCCCCTTCGTACGAGACGACGTCTTACTCGCTGGAGGCGATGCGCGGTCGCTTGCTCCCGCTCGCATCTGCGCAAGGAGGCGAGGGCATCGCCCGCGTTCACCAGGACCTGACGCTTTACATCTCCGAGCTTGACCCCGGCCAGCGCCTTGTCTTCGAACAGCCGGAAGGGCGTCGGATCTATCTGTATGTCCTGAAAGGGGTGCTGGAGCTGCCGTACGGCGAGCGGCTGGAGCAAGGGGACGGCGCCCGACTGACCGACACGCCGCAGCTGCCGCTGACCGCGGCCGATGCGGGCGCACGTTACGTATTAATCGACCTGCCGTGAACGAAAGGCGGCGGCCAAGGAGGCTGAATTGCGGGTGAGCGATGCGAAGAGATTACTGATCAAGCAGGTGACGGGCACGCTGCTCCTGGATAGCGCGGCGGCGGGCACGCCGTTTGTGCTTGGCCGGGAAGGGGCGGACTGGCAAGTGCGGGTCGAGCAGGTGTCCTCCGAGCTATGGACGCGCTTGGCGCCGCTGTCGGACGATCTGAACCTTTTCTACTTCGAGGAGGAGTCGGGGCCGCGACCCGAGGTGCGCAAGTGGTGGCTCTACGGGCGCAAGCCGCCCCGGCTGGCCTACGATGCGGACGCGCGCACGCTGACGGTGCTGCTCGATACGCGCGTCTATTATTCCAATGACGACGTCATGCAGACCCGTGAAGAGTAGGAGCGGCTAGTAGCTGGCCTCGTAATCGACGAGGTTCGCCATGGACGCGCCGCGCCCCTCGAGATACAGCGCGAGGTTGTCCATGAACAGAGCGACGATCCGGTCGTTGTAGCTGGCGGTCTCGCCGCCCAGATGAGGGGTGATGACGACCTGCGGCATCGTCCAGAGCGGATGGTCCTCCGGCAGCGGCTCCCGCTCGAATACATCGAGTCCCGCGCCGCCCAGCGCGCCGCTGCGCAGCGCGGCGAGCAGCGACTCCGTCTTGACCGTGGCGCCGCGTCCGATATTCACGAAGATCGCCCCGCGCTTCATCGCAGCGAAGCGCCCTTCGTCGAAGAGGCCGCGCGTCCGCGGCGTCGCCGGCAGCACATTGACGACATAGTCGCAGCTGCCCAGCAGCTCGTCGAGCCCCTCGGGCGCATACATCCGGTCGTAGTGCTCGTCTGCCACGCCGCTGCGCCGCAGGCCCAGTACCCGCATGCCGAAAGCGCGGGCCAGCCTGGCGATCTCGCGGCCGATCGTACCGGCGCCGACGATGCCGATCGTGGCGCCGTGCAGCTCGCCGAGCCCGCGCGGCTTGTCCCACCGGCGGTCCTGCTGATTGCGGACGGCCAGATGCACGCCGCGCGTCATTGCGAGCATGAGCGCGAAGGCGGTCTCCGACATCGGATTGGGATGTACGCCGCTCCCGGTCGTCAGCAGCACGCCGCGCCGCTGCAACGCCTCCAGCGGCATATAGTCCACGCCGGCGGACCAGCCCTGCACCCAGCGCAGCGCGCTGTCCTCGGCCAGCGCGGCCTCGGCAATTTTGGAGCTCCAGCCGCAAATGATTTCGGCCCGTTTAATCTCCTCGGTCTTCAGTTCGTCCGCTTTGGCAAACCGTACCTGCCATCCCGGAAGCGTGTCCTGCAGCCGCCGCCGCTGCTCCGGCTCGAAGCCGTGAAGCGCAATCAACATTCTTTCCACATGTTGTCCTCCCTTGTCTGGTGAATCCCGGGATCCCTGTTGCATCCCGCCCACATTCCTATTGTAAACCGCGCAAGGCGATAATGAAAACGAGAGTGGCGAACCGGCGCAAAAAACGCTAAACTGGTACTAACTAGTCCATGCGAGGTGAATCGTGATGACCGATCAACTGTCCGCTTCGGAGAATGCTGCTCAGGACGCAGCCGAGCCGCGCAAGATTTCGCTGGCCGACGCCGTGAAGCAGAAGCTCGCGCAAAAAAAACAGGCGCAGCAAGCGCAAGGCAAGCAGCAGAAGCATCAGAGCGCGGGGAATCAGCCCGCCATGAAGAGCCAAAATACCAAAAAGATCAACAATCAGCGCAAGCGGATGGGGGTCTGAAATGGCCAATACCCATGTATACTCCAGACGTGAGGAATGGGCCAACGCCCTGACGCACGGCATCGGAGCGGCGCTCAGCATCGCGGCGCTGGTCGTGCTCGTCGTGAGCGCTTCGCTGCACGGCACGGCGTGGCATATCGTCAGCTTTTCCATTTACGGGAGTGCAATGCTGCTGCTCTATGTAGCCTCGACCCTGGTGCACAGCTTTCCCGAGGGCAAGGCTAAAAACCGCTTCGAGGCAATGGATCATTCGTGCATTTACCTGTTCATCGCCGGTACCTACACGCCGATCCTTTTTACTGTAATTCAGGGCGCCCTGGGCTGGACGCTGTTTGGCATCGTGTGGGGGATGGCGCTATGCGGCGTCGTGTTCAAGGCCTTCTTCGCCTCGCGCTTCCTGTATACCTCGACCTTGATTTATATTGCAATGGGCTGGCTCATTCTGTTCGCATGGAAGCCGCTCGTGGCCAATATGGCCTCCGGCGGCGTAGGCTTGCTGCTTGCAGGCGGCATCCTGTACACGCTGGGCACCGTGTTTTATGTGTGGAGGAGCTTTCCATATCACCACGCCGTATGGCATTTGTTTGTGCTTGGCGGCTCGATTGCGCATTTTTTTGCCATCCTGCTCTACCTGCTGCCCTGGTAAGCGAGGTCTAGATGATCGGGCAAAGGCCTTCGGGGCGGCTGCACATCGAGCGGGCGAAGGCGGGGTCCTTGGCCGCCAGCGCGGCGAAGTAGCCTTTGAGCAGGTGGTTGCCCGACAGCGAGCCGGTATCGTAGCTCAATTCGTAGCCGCTCTTGACGTGAAGGTACTCGTACAGCTTATCCGTACGCGGCGATTTGTACAAGAAGGGCGGTAGATGAGGCACGATGTCGTACGTGTTGTATATTCGCGCGCTAAGCTGAATTGTACGATTGTACATGCTGACGTAGCGGCTGTTGCCGACTCGGGGGGCCGCAAAGGTGTACACGACAGGCTGCCCCATGCCGCCATGACGAGCCAGGTCCGGCGCGGCCAGCGTCGCCAGCGCGCCGCCGAGGCTGTGTCCGGCGATATAGAGGGTCTTGCGTCGGGGCAAGGTGTTTAGCAGCGCCACCAGGCCGTCCCGGCAGGTGGCATATATATCGGTAAACCCCTGATGGCTCATCCCGCCGTCTGCCGCCCACGGATAGGGCACTTGCTCGGCGATGAAGTCCGAGACCCAGTCATATGTCGAGCGGGTGCCGCGGAAGGCGACAATGACGCGGTCGCTCGATTCCAGCACGAAGCCGAAGCGCTCGGGAAGCGGCCCCGCATTGCCCGCCCAGATCTCGCCAATGGCCGTGTAGCCGTCCGGTACGACAAAGGGCCCGCCGTCCGCATATTGCACATACGTCTGCCCGCAGACGGCGGCTAAAAATAGGGCAGTGCGCACATCCACATCAATCCCCCCGATCGCATTGATTCGTTTGATGCATTCTATTCAGCACTGTAGCGGAGGGCGTGGGCGGCTGCCCCGAACCGCAGCAAAGACCGCCTGCGGCGCCGTGGCGCTACAAGCGGTCTTTACTGCAATTCATGCTTTATTGGCATATCATACACTTCAGCCGAACGTAACTTCGTCCTCGGCTATAATGACTTTCTTCTGCCCGTAATGAGGGAGATCAGGAACAAAATCAGGAAGACGAAGAAAAGGATTTTGGCGATTCCTGCCGCCGCGTCTACAATGCCTCCAAAACCGAATACGGCTGCGACGATTGCGATAATAAAGAATATTGCTGCCCATCTCAACATGTTCATCACCATACCTTTCACATCGTTTAAGTTTTGGCTTTGCCTTAGCCGGCTTGCGCCATCTGCTTGTGGCATCATTAACCGCCCAGAATCAAGGTGAAACAGCTCTTGATCTTCCAAATAACGGGTTGATTCAGCATACGCCGGCAGGGGTAACGATATACATACAAAAAAGGCTGTCGGCGCCCCATGTCCAATTATATTTGTCCAAGTGGAGGGATTTTAAATGATCATTGAAATTAGTGTTCTGATTATGGCAATCGCGGTGGCGGTCCTCGTCATCTTTCTCGTGCAGACGATGCGCAAAGCCCAAGCCTCTATCGAAACGGCTAACGAGACCTTAAAAGAAGCGCGCGATCTGGTGCACAGCTCAAAGGATGACGTCGAGGATCTGGTGATCAGCGTACGCGGCCTCGTCGACCAAGTCAACAAGCAAATCAGCGCCATCGATCCGCTGATGCTGACCGTACGCGATGTCGGCACGGCTGCCCACGAATTGACAAATTCGGCGAAACAGGTCTCGGTATCGTGGATGGACAAACTAAACCGACAAGCCGGGGATGCAGTTGCAAGCTCCGGTCAGCACAAGCCGCGCATGGCTTGGCTGGATTGGCTGGAAACCGGCGTAAAAACCGCCAAAATCGTAAGCGGAGCGCTGCAGTCCGCCAAGCAAAAAAAGGAGAGTCAAGCCCCGGTAGCTGCTCCAACCAGTAAAACCACGGCAATCGCCCCGGTCGCAGAGGCGGCGGCAGCCGAACAGAGTAGGCGCTACGGCTCTTAAAGAAAGCGCGTTGTAATCGGTAGATAGGAGATGCAGCAATGAACAGTGAACAGCGAGGTTCAAAAAGCTGGAATATGCGTATTCTGATTGTCGACGATAATCCAATGAACATTACAGTGGTGCAAGAAATGCTGAAACGAGCAGGCTATCGGAATGTGCAGTCCGCTTCCTCCGGCGATGAACTTTTCAAGCTGTTCGGCTTGAACGAGCGAGGCGAAGACCATAGCGATACGAATATGCCCTTGCCCGAGCCCGAGTACGATCTGATTCTGCTGGATATGATGATGCCCCGCATCGATGGGATCACGGCTTGTCGGGCGCTGCAGCAGTCGGAGAGACTGCGTGATATCCCGATTATCATGGTTACCGCGATCGGAGATTCCAAAAAGCTGGCTGAAGCGCTGGATGCCGGCGCCATCGACTATGTGACCAAGCCAATCAACAAAATTGAACTGCTCGCCCGAATTCGAGTGGCGCTCAGGCTCAAGGAAGAGAAGGATTGGCATAAAGAGCGGGATCGCAGATTGCGCGAGGAGCTGCGGCTGGCAAGAGAGGTTCAGACCGCAGCGCTGCCCCATCCGGTAGACGAGGCGGATATCGCGATTAATTCCATTTTTTGTCCTTCCGAAGAATTGGCGGGCGACCTGTATGCCTGGTATCGCATTGACGAGCACCGCTACGGCATCGCCGTGATTGATGCCATGGGGCACGGCATCTCTTCGTCGCTCGTGTGCA
This sequence comes from Paenibacillus sabuli, assembly GCF_014705605.1. Taxonomy (GTDB): domain Bacteria; phylum Bacillota; class Bacilli; order Paenibacillales; family Paenibacillaceae; genus Paenibacillus_D; species Paenibacillus_D sabuli. Next base: position 27,833 of record NZ_JACXIZ010000013.1, on the reverse strand, counting down.
TGTTCATCGCGTCGGTGCTCAAGGACGCCATGGCCAAGCTGATCGATCCCGAGCGTGTGGTGCGCGAGCTCAATCGGCGTGCGCTGCAGCTTCAGTTCGCCGACCAATTGATTCAGTATTATTATACCGGGATCTACATGTTGGTCGATGTCAAAGCCGGGATAGTGGAATATGTCAATGCCGGTCATCCGCCGGGGCTGCTGCTGCGCGCAGACAAACGTACCGAACGGTTGGAGGGCGGCGGTCCTGCGATCGGGGTTTTCGACGACATCCAGCTCGAAAAACGGACGATTCAGATCGGCAGCGGCGATAAAATCGTATTGATCACAGATGGGTTAATCGATGTCATGGATGGCGAAGAGGAAGAGAAGCTGGATATGCTGTTTGCTCGTCTGGCCGAAACCAACGGCGAAGATGCGCCGACCATATGGGAAAACGATCTGTTCAGCAACAATAGCCAAGCCAGCCGCTCGGATGATCGCTGTCTCGTCTATATGCATATGAAAGGCTAGTGCCTTCAGCCTGTTTGTGGTTTGAGGGGAAACTTTCGCTTTCTGTTCCCCAAAAGACACCGATGCGCGCATCGGTGTCTTTTGTAGGGTTACCTTAAGGAAAGCATCAGCCGCCTCGCCTGGAGCGCGAGAGGCGGCTTTTGCGGGGCGGCAAGATGCGCGCGTTTGAGACGGGGGATTCTCTCTTTTGAGGCTTGGCCGGCTTGCTCCCCTTGAGGATGTCCCCGGTCCAGCCCTTGCGCCATAGCCAGAAGAACACCAGGAGCGTGACGAGCGCGATCGCGCCGCAAATCGTCGCGAAGCCCCAAGGCTCTCCAAGCCATGGCATCGCTTCGAAATTCATGCCCCAGAGCGCGCCTGCCACTGTCGCCGGCGTGCACAATACAGTAAAGATCGTAAGCGTACGCATAATGTCATTGCCTCGAAAGCTAGCCGTAGCGTCATCCATGGAGATGAGCGTCTCAATCTCCGCGTGATAGTGGCTGAGCAGCGTCTCGATGCGCTGCAGCTTGTAGCGAAGTCGCGTATAGGCCGGCTCGTCTTGGGCCGCATCGAGAAACGCCTCTTGCGCAGCTTCCTCCAGCTCCTTGACCGGAATATAGAGGTGCCGCCAATGCAATAGCTCGTATCGCCGTTCGAATATTCGATCGATCAAATGCTTGTGGTTGCGATGCTGCATATGCGATTCCAGCTCGGCTAGCCTGGCTTCGAAGCGGTCCAGCCCGGCGTGGTAAGGGTCCAGCAGGGCGGTCAAGATGATAAAAAAAGCCGAAATGGCGCCTTCGCAGGCTTGCAGCTTGTCTTCCCACTGCGGTTGCTGCAGTCGAATCAGCAGCCGGGGGTCGTCATGGAGCGTATAAAGCGCTTCGGCGGACAATCGGTAGTGCAGATGCTGCATATCCTCAGACGCTTCGGACGCCTGAAAGCGAAGCGTACCATACAAAAAAGGCAGGCCGTCCGCACGATAGCCGATGCCGATTCGGTTATCGGTTTGATGGTAAGCCTCATCCACCCAGCCTGCGCATGCGGCGGGCAGGAGCTGCTTGGTCCGCGTCGGGGTCATGGCTTCGTCCATTACAACGGTCTGCCACGTCCAGCCCGCGGCGTACTGCAGCATGCGATGCGACATAGGCGTTCCTCCCGATCTTATCTCGTCGTTGCTTCATCCATCATACTCGAATTTGACGCGCACGACAATTTTTAGCCGCACCAAATAAAAGGCGAGCATGCGTCAGCGCAAAAAACGCTGTTCATGCCCGCTCTAGTATTCGTGAGAAAAATGCCTGAACGCCGCGTAATCATAAATGGGCGTCATACGCGTCATTAGCCTCCGTTAAATAGTGCTTAAGCTTATCGATCGCCCGTTTTTGAATGCGGGAAATGCTCATTTGCGAGACGCCGAGCTGGTCGGCAATCGTGCGCTGCGGCAGGCCGTCGTCGAACACGAGCAGCAATACTTGCTGCTCCTCCGGTTTCAGCTTGGCCATCGCTTCCTGCAAATCGAGCTTTTTATCGACAGAGTCATAATCGTCTACCTGTGAGCCGATCAGCTCGCCCAAGGTCGTATTGCTCTCTTCTTCGGAGATCGGCGTATCCAGTGAGACGTAATGATACAGGTCGCGTCCAGCCAAAATTTCCAGCGTTTCCTCATAGCTTAGCTCCAGATGGGCTGCAATTTCGTCAACGTTGGGCGACCGCTCCAGTTTGACCGTGAGCTCGTCAACCGCTTGTTGCACCAGAATACCTTTTTCCTTGATGCGCCTAGGCACCTGCACGTACCAGGATTTGTCGCGCAAGTAGTTTTTCATATGCCCGATGATACTTTTCATCGCGTAAGGCTCGAATTGCACCCCGACAGAAGCATCGTATTGCGAAAATAATCGAAGCAAAGCCATCTGCCCGACCTGATAGAGATCCTCATACAAATCGGGACGGTTGCGCGAAATTTTGCCTGCTGCCATGCGCACCATTGATTCATAATGCTCGATCAACCGGGTTGCGATTTCATTGGTGGGATTGCTTTGGTAATCCAAAATCAGTGCAGCGGTTGCCTGCGGCGAAGAATTCGCGGATTGGGAACTCATACGTTCTCTTCACTCCTGACGAGGCGTTTGGTCAGGATCACCTCGGTACCTGCTTCGCTGTGCACCTCCACCTGATCCATGAGCGCCTGCATGAGATACAAGCCCAGTCCGCCGGCATTGATTTCATTGATGGACTTGCCCTCCAAAGGAGAAGCCGCCGATTCCACGTGCTGGGCATCAAAGCTTTTGCCGTTGTCCTTGACGACGATAGACAGCGCATCCTCCTTTTTGAAGAAGCGAACCTCCATGCGCGGCGGCTGCGAGGGCGCGTCCGCCGTTGTGCCGACGGGCGGATTGCCGTAGGCGTGGAGCACCGCATTGTTGCAGGCCTCCGATACGGCCACTTTCATATCCTCGATTTCTTCAAACATGAAGCCCATTTTGGCGGCTATGCCGTATAACGTAATCCGGACCAGGTCCACGTATTCCGCGGTGGCCGGCACTTCTAAATGAATCAGCTCTTCATTCATATTCATCGCGTTCATCCTCGATCCCTTCCCTGCGTTAGGTTTCCTGATTTTGTTTGGTAAGAAACTGGGTGATGCCGGTCATATCGAAGAGCTTCCGAATGTTAGGCGGAATCGCTTCGATGGTAAAGGAGGCTTGTTTGGCATTTCTGGCCTTCAACACGGAGACGAGAATACCGATGCCGGTGCTGTCGATATACTTGAGATCGCGAAGATTCAAAACCAAGTCGCGATCCGTCAGTTCGACGAGCGGAGCCATGGCGGCGCGCATCTGGCTAGCGACTTCCAAGTCGAATTCGCCGCTGACATAGACGACGCAGCGTCCTTCGTTCGTTTCGGTTCGCAGTTGAAACTTTTCGGGTTGCTTCATCTTGTTCTCTCCTGTACCTATTAAGATTGGGGGCGTCTCCAGACGATAATGACCGATGTTTATACTCATAATAATACCCTTCGGCTCGATGGTTGAAACAGAGGGGAAAATGTGGAACGACGGAGTGATTGAAAGCAAATCGGGCAGGGTAAAAAGGGAAAACGACGCATAAACCATTGCGAACAGGAGATGATCAGCATGCAAGATAATCGTTCGGTAGAAGTAGAAGAGCGGCATGTCGAACGTAAGTCGGACTCCAGCCGGGTAGCGGCAACTTTTATCAAGTACGCGGCTTACATTATCATATTTTTCGGCTTACTTTACTTCTTGGTCCAATATGTATTTCCGATGTTTTAAAATGGAAAGGTTTTTAAAATCGAAGGGTATGCTAAAGTTGGGCATTTCCAAGTATTGACGATATGGAAAGGGTGAAGGTCATGAGCAGGAAAATTGCGGTGTTTCAAAAAGATGAGGATGTCATCGAGACAGTCGAAGAGCTGCAGCGCAAAGGCTTTGGCCAGGAGCATCTGAAGGTGCTGGGCAAGGACCACGAGCATACGCGCCGGGTGGAAGAGGAGACGGGGATCGACGCGGAGGAGATCCAGGATCTTGCTGAAACGCGAGAGGAGCAGGACGCGACGCGGACAGGCTTGGCCGCACCGTTCTTCCTTGGCGGAATGGGTACAGGGGGCACGTCGCACGCCAGCGGCACCGGGGCCGCGCCCTATGCGCCGGCAGCGGGCGTGGGCCTGTTCGGCTGGTTGACAGGCAAGCGCTACTCGGATGACGACGAAGGCATCGGAGCGGCACTACGAGCGCTCGGTCTCAAAAAGGATGAGGCGCATGAAGCGCGCGAGGCCGTACGCGCAGGCGACATTGTCGTCATGGTCGAGAGCGACGACGACGCCAAGCTGGACGAAGCGGAAGCGGTCTATCGCAGTCACAACGCGACGCGGCTCCTCTAGAGACTGATCGGATCAGGATGCAGCCTGAATATGTGATGAAATAATGGGAAAAGCCGGAAGCGACACACTCCGGCTTTTTTCGAATATTCAGCCTTTATAAGGCAGCGTTCAGGTGCGTTGCAAAGTTGGACGGTCCAAAGCGACGATGTCGGCAACGGGATGACGCTCGCCGCTCAGCGTCTGTACGAGGAGATCGGCGGCAATCATGCTGTAGACGGTACCGTTGCCGCCGTATCCGAGACAATAGTACACGCCCGCCCAGCCGGGGTCAGGACCGATGAAGGGAAGGTCGTCGGCGGATTCGCCGAAGGTTGCGCTCCACGCAAATTCCAGTCTGGTATCCAGAGAAGGAAACAATTCGCTTAACCGAGCCTCCAACTGCCCGGCCCGCCGCGCCCGGGGACGCTTCCCGTGAATCGGCTCGCGTTTTTCCTCATCGAGCCCGCCAAGCACGATGCGGCCGCTCGGCGTCGTCCGCGCATAGAAGTAGGGACGAGCCGTCTCCCAGATGAGCATCCTCTCGTGCCAGGCTGCGAGGTCCGTCTGCGGCACCGTGACTGCGGCAAACGAACGGTTAAGCAAGGGACGAATCAGCTTGCCGCGCAATTCCTCGGGCTCATAGCCGATCGCATAAAGGACGGCATCCGCCACGACCGCGTCGCCATCTGCCGTCTCCAGCCGGTGGATGCCGTGCTCGGACGTGTGGCGGACAATCTCGGTATGCTCCCGAATCAAGGCGCCCTGCTCGGCGGCGCGGCGAACCAACGCCTGGACGAACCGGTACGGATTCACCTCGGCATCGCCGCGCGTTACGATGGCGCCCGGCTTGCGGAACGGAAAATGCGCCGAGATCCGGGCCGGGTCCCAATAATCGACGTCAAAGCCCGCCTGCTGCAGCCATTCAAATTCCTGCTGCAGGCGCGGCACATCCTGCTCCGAGCTGGCATAATACAGGCTGTCACGGGCAGCATAATTCACCGGCAATTCAAGCCGGACAGCCAACTCGCCCAATCGGGCGACGGCTTGGCCGCAAGCTTGGTAGAAACGGACGGCGGGCCCTTTGCCCAACTGCTTCGCCAATTCGTGCAGCATGATATCGTTGGAGAATTGCAACAAGCCGGTATTGGCGGATGTGCTGCCGCCGGCTACCTGCTCGCGGTCCAGCAGGACCGTGTCTATGCCATGCAGGGACAACGTGTACGCGGAGAGCGCGCCGGACATGCCGCCGCCGATGATGGCCACGCGCGTTCGTATAGCGCCCTCCAGAGTGGGATAAGAAGCATGGGGCTCGTTTGTTGTCGGCCAGTAGAGCTCGCCTTGATACAGGTCCATATTGTTGTTCAATCCTCCTTATCCTTAGATTTCGCTGGTCTCACGTCCTTCATGCGCGGCAAAGTCCACAAAAAAATGCCGGAACGCACATGCGTTCCGGCATTTTGAGCGGTCTGCGACCGACTAGGCGGCGGAAGAAGGCGGCTTTATTCTTGCTTGGGATCGGGCACCAGCCCGTCTTCCTCCAGCTCTTTATTCGTTTTCATGGCATCCATCTCGTTGCCCAAGCGTTTCATATCCTGCTCGTTTTGCACCATGGATCCATTTTGTACCTTGTCGACGCCGTCCGGCTTGTCCGGACGGTCTTCCTTGCTCGATTGACGCATTGCGCTCGCCTCCTCAGGGCTTGCTTGCGTTGTCCAGCGTCGCGCTCGTTTGGGCGGATGCTTGATCAATGGCGCCATGCGCCTTTTCTTCCGCTTCGTCGGCCGCTTCTTTGCTTTTGATGCTCAGCACTGCAGCAGACTCGCGCACTTTGTCGGCTGCCTTGCCGACCGCATCATGCGCTTGCGCCGCCGTGCTGGAAGAGCGCTGCTTCGCTGCCGCCGCGAGGTCCTGGACCTTGCCTTTCAGGATCGTCGCTTGTTCGCCGACCGCTTTGGCGGCTTGCTGGGCCTGGTCGGCCAACACCGTCGCCTTGGCCTTGACGACCTCGCTCGTCTCGCCGGTTTTGATCTTGATATCCTCCCGCAGCTCGCGGCCGGGTTTCGGTGCGAACAACAGCGCGACCGCTGCGCCGATCAGCCCGCCGATCAGCGCGCCTTTGAGCAGTTCGGCATTGCCCGAGCCGCCATTAACGTCCGTATTCGTCGTTTCGAGTTGGTTTTCCATACAGATCCTCTCCTTTGCAATTCTCCAGTGTTATAGGTTTTTTAACCAGTCCGCTCGGCGGTGAAACGCCGTCATCGACTTGTTCACAGCAGCGATGCGCGGTAAGCTGAGGGCGATTGAGCGTGAAAGCGCCGAAATTGCTTCGAGAAGTAGAGCGGATCGGAGAATCCGACCGACGAAGCAATCTGTTCGATCGTCAGCTCCCGGCGCTCCCGCAGCATCAGTCTGGCCTTGTCGATGCGCAGCTTGAGCAAAAAAGTGACGGGCGACATGTCCGTGTGCTGCTTGAACAGACGAGACAAGTAGGCGCGATTATAGCCGAACGTGTCGGCCATATCCTGAATCGAGACGGGCTCCGCATATTGTGTGGACAAGTAGTGCACAATCTGGCGAACGAGTCGTTCCTCGCTGCCCGCAAGGCGGCGGTCGGTTCGTCCGGTGCCCTCCAGCTCGCCGCTGATCCGGGCCAGCAGCAGGTGCAGGCAGCCGATTGCGGTCAGTGCCGCCCGGGGGCCGCCTACCCGGAAACCGCTCATAATCTGACTGAGCAGGCGCGCGGGCTGGCGGTCCGCGGCGGTATCGGCAATCGGGCGCAGCTCGTCGAAGCCCGCGAACACGGCGAGCTGTGCGGCATCCGGTCCGGTGAAGGCGACCCAACGGTAGCGCCACGGATTCTCGGCGTCGGCGACGTAGCTGACGAGCCGCTCCGGGGCGGCGAGGAAGGTATGCCCGGCGCGCATTTCGTAATCGGCGCGGGTGTCCTGACAGTGATACCTGCCTTTGCCGGAGAGTACATGGTGCAGCAGATAATAGTCGTAGACGCGCGGTCCGATGCGATGGCCGGGCCGAGTCTGGCTCTCGCCGGCGAACAGTACGTTCAGACTGCCGTGTGCCGTACTGACCGGGTTGGACACTACGGTATAGGTGGATTGCGGCACCCGAATCGCTCCTTCCTTCGTCTCCTGTAAGTGTAGCATAACGCCTGCCACAAAGTCACATTTCTACATGCGATGTTCACATTCCGCCATTTCCACCGCCCCTGAATACGCTTATACTAAAAGCATAAATCACGGCATGAAAGTGGTGTAAGACATGGCAAATCTCAAGCAGCTTCATGAAACCTTTATCCAACTGTACGGGGAAGGGGAGGCCAGGGTGCACGCGTTCCACGCGCCGGGCCGGGTCAATCTGATCGGCGAGCACACCGACTACAACGGCGGCTACGTCTTCCCGGCTGCGCTTACCTTCGGCACGACCCTGCTGATTCGCGAACGCGGCGATCGGAAGATCGGACTGGCCTCTACGAATTTTTCGCAGCGCGGCTGGTTCGAAGCGGATCGCATCGTCTACGACGACAAGGACGACTGGATGAACTATCCCAAGGGCATCGTCCGCGAGCTGCAACAAGGCGGCGAGCCGCTCCCGGCCGGATACGAGCTGCTGTATCACGGCGAGATTCCCAACGGAGCGGGTCTGTCGTCCTCGGCCTCGATCGAGGTCGTCACCGCCTATGCGCTGCTGACGCTCGCAGGGCGAGAGATCGACCGGGTACAGATCGCGCAACTGGCCCAGCGCTCGGAGAATGAATTCAACGGCGTGCAATGCGGCATCATGGACCAGTTCGCGGTCGCGACGGGCAGGCGGGACCATGCCATCCTGCTCATGTGCGACACCCTTGAATACGAGCTGGTGCCGCTGCGCCCCGGCCGCTGCAAGCTCGTCATCGGCAATACGAACAAGCGTCGCGGTCTCGTCGACTCCAAATATAACGAACGCCGCAGCGAATGCGAGCGCGCCGTAGAGGCGCTGCGCCCGGCCTTCCCGAAGTTGGAGCTGCTCGGACAGCTGACGCTGGACGAATTCGAGGCGCACGCGCATCTGATCGCGGACGAGACGGTGCGCCGCCGGGCACGGCACGTCGTGGAGGAGATCGACCGCGTCGTGCGTTCGGTCGAGGCGCTCAAGCGGGACGACCTCGAGACGTTCGGGCAGCTGATGAATGCTTCGCATGATTCGCTGCGCGAGCTGTACGAGGTGACCGGCGCCGAGCTGGACGCCATGGTGGAGGCTGCGCGGGCCGTGCCCGGCGTGCTGGGTTCGCGCATGACCGGCGCAGGCTTCGGGGGCTGCACGGTCTCGCTCGTGCACGAGGACAGCGTGGCCTCGTTCAGGTCCGAGGTTGGACGCGTCTATCGCGAGGCGACCGGATTGGAGCCGGAATTCTATGTGTGCGACATCGGCAACGGCGCGGAGCAGCTGCAGCTGCCCGCAGACAAGGAGGAGATCTAGATGGCGGTACTGGTTACCGGAGGAGCGGGTTACATCGGCTCGCATACCGTCGCAGCGCTTTTGGAGCGGGGCGAGGAGATCGTCGTCGTTGACAATATGCAGCAGGGCCACCCGCAGGCTGTACTCGGCGGCAAGCTCTACGAGGGCGATCTGCGGGACGAGGCGTTTTTGAATCAGGTATTTGAAGAGAACGAGATCGACGCGGTCATTCATTTCGCGGCGAATTCGCTAGTCGGCGAGAGCATGCAGCAGCCGGGCAAATATTATCACAACAACGTCTACGGCACGCTGTGTCTGCTGGAGCAGATGAACAAGCACGGCGTGCGGCGGATCGTCTTCTCCTCGACCGCGGCGACCTACGGCGAGCCCGAGCAGGTGCCGATCCGGGAGGAGGATCGCACCCTGCCGACCAACGCTTACGGCGAGACGAAGCTGGCGATGGAAAAAATGATGCGCTGGTTCGACGTGGCGCACGGCATCAAGTTCGTCTCGCTGCGCTACTTCAACGCGGCTGGCGCGCACGCCGGAGGTCGCATCGGGGAGGATCATCGTCCGGAGACGCATCTCATCCCGATCGTGCTGCAGGCGGCGCTCGGCCAGCGCCCGCATATCTCGCTATTCGGCGACGATTATGACACGCCGGACGGGAGCTGCGTGCGCGATTATATCCATGTCAGCGACCTGGCCGACGCCCATGTGCTGGCCGTGCAGCGGCTGCGCGGCGGCGCCGACAGCGCCGTGTACAATCTGGGCAACGGACGCGGCTTCTCGGTCAAGGAAGTGGTCGAGCTGGCCCGCGAGGTGACCGGATGCGAGATCCCGGTGCGGGTCGAGGCGCGCAGGGCCGGCGATCCGGCCGTCCTCGTGGCGGCCTCCGAGCGCGCACGGTCGGAGCTGGGCTGGCAGCCTGCCCGGGCCGGGCTGCGCGAGATCATCGCCAGCGCCTGGGCGTGGCATCAGGCTCGCCCGCACGGGTATGAGGATGAACGGGTATGAAAAAAAACGCGAACACCGCCGTCGTCAGCGAAGCCGCAACCGCGTCGGCGCTCGAAGCGATCGAGCGGCTGCTCGGCTACGGGCTGCGCGAGGGAATGCTGCAGCCGCTCGACGAAGCCTTCACGCGCAATGCGCTGCTGGAGCTGTTCGGCCTGCCGGCGCCTTATGAAGGACAGACCCGCCCGCAGGCGGCGGCCGAGCCGGGCGAGGCGCTCGATCCGCTGCTCGACTACGGCGCGGCCATCGGGTTGATTCCGGACAATACGACGCTCTGGCGGGACTTGCTCGACGCCCGCATCATGGGTCTCCTGCTGCCCCGTCCCTCGGCTGTGGCAGACGGCTTCGCGCGCGAGGCCGCGCGCGCTGGCGTCAGGGCGGCGACGGACGCATTCTACCGGCTCAACATCGCCGCCAATTACATCCGTATGGACCGCGTCCGCCGCAATGTGCGCTGGCTCCACGGCACCGATTACGGCGAGCTGGAGATGACGATCAACCTGTCCAAGCCGGAGAAGGATCCGAAGGAAATCGCGCTGCTCAAGACGCTGCCGCAGAGCAGCTACCCCAGGTGTCTGCTGTGCGAAGCGAACGTCGGCTACGCGGGCCGGGCGGATCATCCGGCCCGCCAGAATTTGCGCGTGCTGCCGCTGACTCTGCAGGATGAACAGTGGTTCTTCCAATATTCGCCGTACGTGTATTACAACGAGCACAGCATCGTGCTGCGCGGCGAGCATGTACCGATGAGCATTTCGCCCGCTACGTTTGCCCGACTGCTCGATTTTGTCGAGCAATTCCCGCATTATTTCGTCGGCTCCAACGCCGATCTGCCGATCGTCGGCGGCTCGATTCTCAATCACGACCACTTCCAGGGCGGCCGGCATCTGTTCGCCATGGAGGCGGCCCGCCCGGAGGCGCGCTATGTCCATCCGGAGCTCGAGCAGGTCGCGGTGGAACGCGTCGCCTGGCCGATGTCGGTCGTGCGGATGCGGAGCGCGAATCGTGCGCAGCTGCTGACGGCTGCGGAGCAGCTGCTGACGGCATGGCGCGGATACAGCGATCCGGAGGTCGATATCCTGGGCTGCAGCGAGCAGGAGGACGGAGCGGAGCCGCTGCAGCACAATACCGTTACGCCGATCGCGCGGCTGGGGGACGACGGCGCGTACGAGCTGGATCTCGTGCTGCGCAACAATCGGACGAGCGCACAGCATCCGGATGGCATCTTCCACCCGCATGCGGAGCTGCATCATATCAAGAAGGAGAACATCGGGCTCATCGAAGTGATGGGGCTGGCCGTCCTGCCGGGACGGCTCAAGACGGAGCTGGAGCAGCTGACGGGCTGGCTGACGGGCACGGCCGCCGAGCCGCTGGAGCGGCTGCGCGAGTCGGATCATCCGCTGCACGCGCATGCGGAGTGGATTGGCGAGCTGCGCCGCACGCACGGTGCTGCGCTTTCGCCGGCGGAGGCGGAGCAAGTGCTGCAGGAGGCGGTCGGGGACAAGTTTTTGCGCGTCCTGCTCGACGCCGGCGTGTTCAAGCGCACGCCCGACGGGGCGGCCGCCTTCGAGCGTTTTCTGCTGCAGGCCGGACTGGGGCCGGCCTGACAAGCGTATGCCTTCCGCAGCTCTAGCAACACGTTTGAGCACCCGCCATGCAGCAGCGCCTGAGCTTTTGCTCTTTGATTCAGGCAGCCCGGTGCCTGACGGCGTCCGATGAATCACTGCGTCCGATGACCCTATAATGGGCGTCGGGCGCTTTTTCGATATCTATGGAAAGTATATGACTTGCCGTATATTTATCCAGATTTCCCGGAACGAAACTCGTCGCGCCGCCGAAGGACGGCGCCAGCCGTTTCGCCTTGTCTGTCTGCCCCGCCCCAGGCAGCCACGCTTGTCTGCCCCGGTCTGTCCGCCCTGCGTCTGTTTGCCCCGCGATTGTCTGCCACGCCAGGCCGCTTCGCCCCCCGACCGCTTTGCACCCGTCGCAGTCGTTGACGATCGCGAGCCGTTTGTGTTGATAATAACAAATTTAACCTGGAATGTTGAACATTTTAACATTTTTATCAGGGGGGATGGAGGAAATCACACGTTTTTCGCGAATATAATTCCTAGTTCATCTTATTCATGACAAATTATTCATGTTAAATGGAGGGAATTTCATGTCCGCAGAGCCGATTATCGCATTGGAAGAGTTTGTGAATTTGGATACCGAGCAGCAGGTCGAGAATTTGAAGCGCTGGAAGGCTGACTACACGTTGAAGGACATTCGGGAGGTATGGGGCTTCAAGCATTCGGCCCAGTATTATATGCTGCTCAAAAAGCTGCGCATCTACGAGCAGGTCGTCAACAAGTCGGACAAGTTCCACCCCGAGCAAATGATGCAGCGGGCGCAGCAGCAGGAGGCGCCCCGCGGGTATGTGCGAGAGGATCACTTCGATTACCAGTTGAATACGACGCTGAGCGGCCCCGAGCTGGCGGAAAGGCTTGAGCGCGCGGCGCAATTTTTGCGCGGAGAGGACAAGCCGGTCAGCGTGCGGCTATACCTGGCTACGTTGGAAGTAGCCAAAGAAGAAGCGTCCGAAGCATCCGAAACGTCCGAAGCGGAAGCCGAGGAGGCGTGAGCGAGGCGGGTCAGGCATCGGCCTGGCCCGTCTCTTTTTCATTGTGAGGCGAATCAGGTGGCGGAGGTACGCAGACGGCCGAGCTCCGAGACGAGCGCTTCGACTTCGCTGATGCTGAAGTTCTGCTTGCCGGCCACGTGATCGTACAGATCCTTGACATCCTCGTACTGGTCCAGTTGGAAATGAGACGGCTGCATGGCTGCGCCGGACGCCATCCGCAGCTTGGTTTTAATGGAGTCGATCATATATTCGAGATTTTCGCGGTTCGGTTCTTCAAGGTTATGCATCGTAGACCCTCCTTTCGCTTCGCGTGTGCATCTCCCGCCATTTTATCACGAACCTTGACATCCCGCCATTGATTGCCGCGGCGGATTGATTTCGTTACAATAGAGACTAATCATCATTCAAGGAGGGAGCGGCAATGAAACGAGGCCGATCCGACATGGACATCCGGCCATGGCTCCGGCCAGCTTTATCGGGAAAAGAACTGGTCAGACACGATGCGCTGCAGCAGCGACGCACCGACGAGCAGGGACTGCGTCAATTTTTGCAGCAGATTGCGAAGAGCCACCCCGCTCCGGAATCGGTCGCATTTTTGTGCATCGGCACCGATCGTTCGACCGGGGATGCGCTCGGGCCGCTGACCGGGGACCTGCTGCGCCGCCAAGGCTGGGCCCGTGTACACGGGACACTGGAAGCGCCTTGCGACGCCTCGCGGCTGGGCGAGGTGGTGGAATCGCTCCGGTCCGAGCATACCGTGATTGCAATCGACGCTTGTCTCGGTCTTGCGCGCTCGGTCGGCGCCTATCTCGTCGACGAAGGTCCGCTCGCGCCGGCCATGGCGCTAGGGACCTCGCTCCCTCCGGTCGGGCACTACAGCATCGCCGGCGTCGTCGGCGTGCTGGGTCCTCGTCCCTACGCGTCGCTGCAGAGCGCGTCCTTGCATCGTGTTATGCAGATGGCCGCGGCGATTGCAGACAGCATCGAGCAGGCGTGGGCACCTGAGGAGCCTGCCTCTTCACATACAGCCACATATCCAGGAGGAGATCGCGAATGAATGCAAGATCGATGGCGGACCGCAAGCTTGCTTTTCATCCCGGAGGCGAGGTGCCGACCGGAGAACTGGCCTATTACGATAGCGCGCCCGAGGGCGCTCCGGGTCCCGCGCTCGTGCTGCTGCACGGGTATTGCGGCAGCTCCGCTTATTGGCAAAAGACTGCGCCCTATCTGCAGAGCGCCGCACGATTGATCATTCCGGATCTGCGCGGGCACGGCGCCTCATGCGCGCCGGACCAGGACGTGTATGCCATGGAGGATTTTGCAGACGATCTGCAGCTGCTGCTGGACGAACTGCAGCTGCCGCGGCCGATTGTGATCGGGCACTCGCTGGGGGGCTACATCGCGCTTGCTGCGGCGGAGCGCTATGGCGAGCGATTGGGTGGGATCGGACTTGTCCACTCTACGGCTCATGCCGATACCGAGGCGGCCAAGGCGGGCCGCGACAAGGCGGTCGACACCCTCGTGAATGAGGGCATTCGGATCTTCGTCGACGGTCTGGTGCCCAAATTGTTCGCACCCGAGCATCTCGAGACGCTGGCGATGGAGGTGGAGGCGGTCAAGGAGATCGGCTATCGCACGGATGTGAACGGAGCCGCCGCCACGGCGCGGGGCATGAAGGCGCGTCCGGATCGCAATGCGGTCCTGCAGCGCGCGGATCTGCCCGTCCTGCTCGTGGCCGGGACCCGGGACGGAGTCGTACCGGCGGAGCGTACATTCAGCGCCGAAGGAGCGCATATCCGCACCTGTCTGCTCGAGGGCGCCGGCCACATGGGCATGATCGAGTCGGCGCCGGAGGAAGCGCAGGCGCTGCGCGCCTTTGCGGCTTCGGCAGCGTCGACAACGGACTGAAGGGGCCGCAAATATGTTGCAGCGATTGTCGCATAAAAAGAGAGTGTGTTAGAATAAATAACAGAGTAAGCTGCTGGTCCCGCTCTACGCTAGACAATCATGCTGAATGGGTGAACCACGTTGGGACTCATGTATGGATCGGACATATTTTTCATGCTGTTGCTTTTTTTTGTGCTCTCGTTCGTGTTGATTACCAATACGATTACGAGTTTACATAAGGTATATTTGGGGCTTTTAACCCTGCTCTTGGTGTGGGTGATGGCTCGTTTTGGCTTGCACGCGGCAGTCGATACGGGGCAGGGGCTCTACTACGGTGCGGCTGCATACGCGCTATTGGCGATGATTGGTGCCGGTGCGCTGCTGTTCGCGATGCAACTGGCGCAGCGGGCGAGGCGCCCGCGGCACCAGCTGTACATCGGAGCGCCTGGCGTGCTGATTGCCGCCGCCGCGCTCCTGAATCCGGGCGGACTCTTCCTCTCCGGGAGTGGAGACGCCGGGGCATGGACCTACGGAGCAGGACACTGGGTGCTGCTGGCGGCGCTCGCCGGCAGCGGCGTCTACGGCTTGTACATGCTGCTGGCGGCGAGCGAGCCGGCGAATCCGCGCTTGCGGCGTCAGATCCGCTGGGCGCTGAGCGGTCTGGCCTGCGGTGTGCCGCTGCTGCTCGCGGGGCTCGCGCTGGAGACGCTGGGCAGCGGCGGCGAGGAGGAGGCCATGACGAATGCCGGTCTCTCGCTGCTCGTCCTGGGTTTGACGGGAGCTGTCCATCGCCACAAGGAATTCAGCGTCGTCGATATCGCACAGCAGGATGTCATTGACAGCATGGATACCGGCGTCCTGGTGTTGGATGAACACGATGTCGTTCTCGAGGTCAATAAGGCCTTTCGCCCCTATATCGACGTTCGGGTCGGCGATCCCCTCGACATCGAGGCCTTTCTGGCTTCGCTCCGTATTCAAAAAGGGGGGGGAGATTTTTTGGCGGGGTATCGCGCCGCCCTCCCCCAACGCGCGCAGCTTGAAGCCGAAGCGGGGCGCGACGGAAGTCTGAGCGTCGTGATTTACGCCGCCCCGATTTTCGACCAATACCGGACCAAAATTGGCCGAATCGTCACATTGCAGGACGTCAGCGAGCTGCGCCGGCTGATCAGCGTCGCGGAGCACACCAATCAGCGGCTGCAGGAGCGCAATCGGGCGCTGATCCGGATGCAGGACGAGTTGTTTCAAGCGAATCAAAAGCTGGAGCAAATGGCGATTACCGATAGCCTCACCGGCTGCTATAATCGACGCTATCTGATGCGGCACCTGGAACGGGATATGCTGGAGCGAACTCGGCTGCAGGTGCCGTTTGCCGTGCTGTTGTTCGATCTGGACCTGTTCAAGGCGGTCAACGACAGGCATGGACATCTGGTCGGGGACGACGTCATCTGCGCGACGGCGGAGGCCGTGCGGGCGGTGTTGCGGCCCACCGATCTGCTGGCCCGCTTCGGAGGTGAGGAATTCACGGTCTATCTTCCGAATACGAATGCGACGCAGACGCATATGTTGGCCGAGCGGCTCCGGGCCGCCGTCGCTGCCAATCGGATTCCGCTGGGCAGCGGCGGAGAGACGGTGACGATCACGATCAGCATGGGCGTACTCAAGGTGCCGGAGGTCTGTATGCCCGAGGGGACCGAGGTGAAGAGCTACCTGCGGGAGTTGTTCGCCCAGGCAGACGCCGCGCTGTATCGCGCCAAAAACGAAGGCAGGAATCGAATTGTGTATGCGCAAAGTAGAACATTATAAGCCAAGCGGCAGCAAAAGGGCGGGAATGCTATGAGAAGACTGCATATCGCGTCCGTGCAAGCGGGAGACCGTCTGGCGCGGCCGATTCTTCGGGAGAACGGTCATGTGCTGCTGGGGCAGGGCGTGGAGTTGAATGCGCGCTTCATTCAGCGTCTGCAGGACATGGGGGTCGACACTGTCTTTATCGAGGATCGGGCCACGGAAGGCATCGAGCCCGAGGATACGCTGCGGGACGAGACGCGCAAGCAAGCAGTGGATGCGATGTACAAAACGATGAACGGGATCATGGATCTGCCCTCCACGCGGGGCCGCGCCATCGCGCCCGAGATGGGCCGCACCTTCCGTTCGGTCTTCGGCTCGATCATGCAGGATTTGGTCGGGCGCAAGGACGTGCTCGTCAATCTGACCCAGATTCAGACGGCGGATGCGTATCTGTTTCAACATTCGGTCAACGTGGCCGTGCTGGCGGGCATCATGGGGATCGCCAAGGGCTACAACCGGAATCAACTGGAGGACCTGGGGATCGGCGCCATGCTCTTCGATATCGGCATGACCAAGGTTCCCCAAGAGCTGCTAAACCGCAAGGCCGCGCTGACGCCGGAGGAGAAGAAGCTTGTGCAGCGCCATACGACGGACGGCTTCGACATCCTGCGATCGCAGCACGACATTTCGCTGCTGTCGGCGCACTGCGCGCTGCAGCATCATGAACGCTACGACGGCAGCGGCTATCCGAGGGGACTGCGCGACAGCGAAATTCACGAATACGCGCAGATTGTCGGCATTGCCGACGTCTATGACGCGCTCACCTCGCCGCGCGCTTATCGACAGCGGCATACACCGGCGGAGGCCATCGAGTTTTTGTTTGCCGCCGGCAATTCGTTGTTTGATCTGGAACTGATTCGCTTGTTCTGCAAGCATATCTCGATCTACCCGTTGGCGACGACCGTCGTGCTCAATACCGGTCAGGTCGGCGTCGTATCCGCCAACGACCCGCTCGCGCTGCATCGTCCGACGATTCGGATCGTCACCGAAGCCGACGGCTCGAAGCCGCGCAGTTCATACGACATCGACTTGAAAAATCAGCTCCACCTCATGATTGTCAAGGAGATATGATGATGCCGGTAGATGCGACAACTGAATAGGGGAGACGAAACGGCAAACTTGCCTAAAGGCAAGGACGCAAAGCTAAAGGGTCTAACGTTCCGCAAGCAGCGCTACCCGCGCAGGAGCTATCGACAGCCTGGCTACCGAACGAAATCCACAGGAAGTCAGGCAGCTCCGCGCAGGCGCTGTTTTTTTTATGAAATTGTAGAATGCATATGCGCCGTGCGGCAAAGGGGCATACTGGTGCCATGCGGGGAAAAGGAGGCGCTCTCATTGTTCGGCCTGAATCGACGATACGGTCTGGAACGCGCGAACCTGGCGGCAGCCGCGCTTGGCGCAGTATTGCTGCTTTCCGCCTGGGAGGGCGGATTGTTTTTCGAGGAGGCGAGCTACCGGCTTGCGGTCGTACTGGCGGCCGGAGCGGCCCTGGCTTGCTTGGCGGTGCTTGCGTGCCAGCCGATCGGCCGGCGTTCAAGCGGGATTCCGTCGAAAGCGTCCGTGCTTGCGTCGACATGCGTCATGCCGCTGGCGCTGGCCGGGGCTTATGCGCTGCATCTGCTTAGCCGCCCGCTTTCGGACGAGTTGACGGCCGAGCAGGCGGTGCGCTGGGGGAGCTATTTTCTTTTTGCTGTCCTGCTAAGGGCCTCGATCGGATGGACGGGAGGAAGGCGCCACCTTGCATCGGCCCTGATGGCGGCGACGCTGGGCACGACGATCGCGGCGCTGGCCGGTTGGCTCGGCTGGAGGGGTGTCGCCCACGCGGTATTGTGGACGGACGATCCGCAGATTTCTGCCGCCGGCGCCAGGCTGGGCGGGCCCTTTCAGTATCCCAACATGCTCGGCGCGGTCGCCGGCGCCTTGTTGCTTTGGCATGCGGCTATGCTCGCCAAGGCCCGCCGGACGCGCACGTACGGATTGGCATTTGCATTGGTGTCGCTCAGTGCGGCGACCCTGCTCTTGACCGAGTCGCGGGGGGCGTGGCTGACGACCCTGTGCGGAGCTGCCGCGGCATGGCTGGCAATGCCGCGCACGCAGCGTACGGTGTGGCTGCTGAGGCTCTCCGCAGCGGCGCTGGCTGCCTCGGCTGCCGTACAGGTGCTGGAGGAGCCGGGGCGTCTCCGACTGGATACCGCGGCGGCGGCGGCGTGCCTGGCGGCGCTTGCCGGCGCGTGGCTTGCCTGGCCGGGCAAGCTGGAGCTGGCAAGCAGGCGCATCGGATTGCCGGGAGCCGGAGCGCGGGGCGGCTTCGCGGCGCTCGCCCTCGGGCTCGGCACCTGCATGCTGGGCGCTGCGTGGCTGGCGCAGCGCCCGCGCCTTCTGGGCCGCTCGGGCGCGGGCGGCTATGAGACCGCGTCGTCGCGTCTGCACTATTACAGGGATGCGTGGCGGCTCATCCGGGAGTCGTGGTGGTTCGGCGAGGGGGGCGGGGCATGGGCGCTCCAATACGAGGGCGTCCGGACGCTGCCCTATGTCAGTACGGAGGTGCACAGCGGGTATCTGAATCTGGCGCTTGAGCTGGGCATGACGGGCCTCGCGGCGGTGCTGCTATGGCTGGCGGCGGTGCTGGCGGCGCTGTGGCGCAAGGACCGGCAAGTCATACCGGCGGTAGTCGTGCTGCTCAGTCATGCGGCCTTTGACTTCGATATGTCCTACGGCTATTATTGGCTGCTGCTGCTGACCTTGACAATCTATGGCCTGACCGGCGGGGAAGCAGGCATGGCGGGTGAGCAGGTTGGGCGTAGCGCCATCGGCGGATTGTCCATACGCCAGGGTGAGCGGCGGAATATGCTGTAGGAGAAAGGAGTTGATCCTATGGCTTCCGCTAAGGTTCGCCCCCCGCTGCTCGCCACGCGCGTGCGGGGCGCCGTGCTGCGCACGCGCAAAAAAGCCCGCCAGGCGAATGTGACGGGACCGATTCTGCCCCGTCTGACCGTGGCGTGGGTGCAGCAGAACGGCGTGCCCTTTGATACGACGGGGTTCTTTGCCCGGCTATTTCGCGGCAATACGCTCGTCCAGTCCTCGGGCTTCGACCGCTTCGGCGTCGTCCGGTTCAGCCGCGTCAACACGCTGACGAACGCCAGCTTCACCGTGCGGGTATACAGCGACAACGGGGTGCTGTTCCGCACGCGCACCATTCCCGCCGGTGTGGAGATCTTCGCCGTGATCGGTTAACGCGGGCGATGCAGACATCGCGACGAAACGTATAACAAGCTGTACCCGGATTCCGACATGCCGGGTACAGCTTGTTTTCGCCCTTGAAGAGCGGGTCGCGGCGGCCTTACCCGCCGAACGATTCACGGAAGGCGCGGCTGAGCGCTTGCTCCTCGACCTCCCACAACGCGGCAATCGCCGCGCATACCTCCTCGTCCCACCAATCGCAGAGCAGCTTGCGGTTGCTGCGATGCTCCGTGACCCACATTAGATTGAGCAGCACCTTGCGGTGATACAACTGCACGGCCTCCTTCATACACTCCGGCGATACGTAATGTTTGAGCCGCTTGGCGGCGCGGTACAGCTCCTTGTCGCAGGCGCGGCGAATCGTGCGCGAGGTGGGATAGCTCGGCTCATGCTTGCCGGACGGGACTGCATTCGGCTCGATAGGCCCTCACTCCTCTCCTGCTTGCATCCTATGCGCCTGCGGAGCGGTCGGACACAGCAGAAGGCGGCATGGGTACGGAGAACGGCGCTACTGGACGACCAGATAGCCGACCATCGGCCCGCCTTGATGCAGGTCCTTGTGCGTCAGACAGACGATTGGATAAGTGCCGGGCTTCTCGGCTGTGAAGCGAACGACGGTGGTCTCGCCCTTTTTGACCTCGCCGCGGATATCGAGGCCCTCGATGACGAACGGGTGGCTCTGGCCGTTGACGCCGGTAATGTTGAGCTGCGTCGGCTCGCCGCGCTGCACGACCACGGTGCCGGGATCGAAGCGGTACACCTCGAGCGCCTTGCCGTCGGCGGTCGTCGTTTTGAATTCGGTCGTGATCAGATGAATGACGCGTTCCTCCGACGGGGCCGAGCTCACGGCGCGCGTCTCGTCCCAGCCCAGATACACGACCAGCGCGACCGCCGCGCTCAGCAGCACCGCAGCCCATTTCAGCTGCTTGCGACTGACGACATAAATTTTGGACATGCCCACACCTCATTTTTGGGAGATTGGCTTCATAGGCTAGTCTATGCGCAGGCTTGTCAAGGCATGACAGCTTGCAGCGGCTCGGGAAGGAGCGGAACAAGCCATGATGGAGAGACTTGCCGAATTTGGACTTTATGTATTGCACGGGTTGCAGCAACTGGGCGGCATCGGCATCCTGCTCGGACTGATGCTGGAGGTGATCCCGAGCGAGATTGTGCTCGCCTACGGCGGTTATCTGGTCGCGCGCGGCGAGCTCGGCTTTGGCGAAGCGATCGCCTACGGCACTGTCGGCGGGACGGTGGCGCAGCTGCTGATGTACGCGCTTGGGCGCTACGGGGGGCGCGCCTTGCTGGAGCGCATCGGACGCTACGTCCATATCGGTCCGCGCCAGTTGGAGCGGTCCGAGCAGTGGTTTCGGCGCTACGGCGCAGGCGTTATTTTTTTTGCGCGCTTCGTGCCGCTGCTGCGCCATGCGATCTCGATTCCGGCCGGGATCGCCCGTATGCCCCTCGGCCTGTTTACGCTGCTGACGGCGCTGGCGGTGCTGCCATGGACCGTGCTTTTCGTATATCTGGGCATGACGCTGGGCGAGCGCTGGCAGCAAGCGGGCGAGCTGGCCGGCCCCTATATCCGGCCGGCGGTGATCGTCGCGCTGGCGTTCTTGATCGGCTGGTATATCGTCCGGCTTGCCCGGCGCAAGCAGGGGGCGATTTAGGCCTAATTCAGGCAATGTGGCAGGGTGCGTTGTCGGGCGCTGCGGGCATTTGGTACAATAGGCGTATCTTGACCAATCTTGACCACGCCCCGCAGGGGGAGGAGAGGAAGGAAAACAATGAGCAAAAATGTATCGGATAAGCTGAACCAGGGCATCAGCCCGCAGCAATTCATGGACGGCATGGACCGCAATAAAGCCCAGTTCACCGAGCTCTACGACCAATTCGCCTGGCCGAGCGAGGAAGACAAGGCCTTCTTCGCATCGCTCAACAACCGCGACGACCTGCGCGTCCTGATCCTGATGGCAGAATGGTGCGGCGATGTCGTCAAAAACATTCCGGTCGTCTTCCGCGCGCTCGAAGGCAGCGGCATCCCGACGGAGGTGCTGATCAAGGAGGAGCATCCCGACACGATGCAGCAATTCCTCACCATGGGCGGCGAGGCGGTGCCGATCGTGATCGTAGCCGATACCGGCGGCTATGTGCTCGGACAGTGGGGGCCTCGTCCGGCGCATGTCCAGGCGGTCATGGCGGCCTTCAAGCAGGCCAATCCCGACCGCGAGGCGGCGGATTACCAGGATAATCTGGCCGTCGCGCGCAAGGAAATGGGCGCCCGCTACGGCGAAGGCACAGGCTACCAGGCCGTGATCCTGCGGGAGCTGCGGGAGCTGATCTCGGGACTGTGAGTATGCAGATCGAGACGTTCACCCTCGGCCCGCTCCAGACCAACGCGTATCTGCTGCACGGCGCGGCCCCGGGCCGCGCCGTCGTGATCGACCCGGGAATGGGCCCGGAGCGCCTGTTGAAGCGAATCGCCGCGCTGCAGCTCCAGGTGGAGGCGATCCTGCTCACGCACGCGCACTTCGATCACATGGGCGGCGTCGAGGCGCTGCGTCAAGCGGCGAAGTGTCCGGTGTATGTGCACGATCTGGAGGCGGACTGGCTCACCGACGCCCGCAAAAACGGCTCGCAGCGCTGGAGCGAGGTGACGCCGCCGCTCGAGACGGCGGCCGCCGAGTATGCGCTCGACGAGGGGCAGGTGCTGGAGCTGGCGGGGCTGACGCTGCGCGTCGCGCATACGCCGGGCCATTCGCCGGGGAGCGTCAGCTTCCACTGCGGGGAGCACCTGTTCTCCGGAGACGTGCTGTTCCGCCAGTCGGTCGGCCGGACCGATCTGCCCGGCGGCAGCGAGCGTACGCTCGTCGATACGATCCGCGGCAAGCTGTACCGGCTGGACGCAGCGACTCGGGTCTACCCGGGCCACGGCCCGCAGACGACGATCGGCTATGAGCAAGCCCACAATCCGCACGTGCCGCTCCAGCTCTAGCGTGGCGCGCAGGACTGCGCCACCGGCAGGTCCGCCGGTGGCGTCTTGTCGCGGGGCCTGGCGGGTGCGTGCAGGGTGAGCAAGCAATTCATGAATAGACAGGAGGGGTCTAGGTGGCATCATTGAACGACACGGCCGCGCAGGAGCGGGGAGCCGCGGGCGAGCCGTCCCAGGAGGAGCTGCGACAGCAGCGCGCACGCCTGGAGCGGCAGATCGCGGACGAGCTCCGTCTCCCGGAGCGCAAGGTGCACGCTGCCGTGCAGCTGCTGGAGGAAGGGAACACGATCCCGTTCATCGCCCGCTACCGCAAGGAAGCGACAGGCGAGCTGGACGAGACGCAGCTGCGCGACATCGAGGAGCGGCTGGCGTATCTGCACAATCTGGAGGCCCGCAAGCGCGAGGTCGTGCGGCTGATCGACGAGCAGGGCAAGCTGACCGCCGAGCTGCGGCAAGCGATCGGCGAGGCAGGCAAGCTGCAGGAGATCGAGGATCTGTATCGGCCGTACCGGCAGAAGCGCAAGACGCGCGCCAGCGTGGCCAAGGAGCGCGGACTCGAGCCGCTGGCGCAATGGCTGCAGCAGCAGCGTCCAGGCGCCGCGCCGCTCGGGGAGGCCGGGCGCTACGTCGACGCGGACAAGGGCGTCGGATCGCCGGAGGAGGCGATCCAGGGTGCCCTGGACATCATCGCCGAGCAGCTCGCCGACGATCCCAAGACGCGCGGCTGGGTGCGCGGCTACTCCAGGGATCACGGCGTGGTGCGCACCGAGGCCAAGGATGCCAAGGCCGAGTCCGTCTACGAGATGTACTATGCGTATCAGGAGCCGGTGAAGCGGCTGCCTCCGCATCGCGTGCTGGCGATCAACCGCGGCGAGCGCGAGGGTGTGCTGCGCGTCGCGCTCGACGTGCCGGCCGAGCGTATCTACGACCGGCTGCAGCGGCATACGCTCCGGCAGTCGGCTTCGCCAGCCGTGCGCGAGCTGCTCGTCGGCTGCATCGAGGATGCCTACAAGCGGCTGATCGCGCCCTCGATCGAGCGCGAGCTGCGCAGCGAGCTGTCCGATCATGCGGAGGAGCACGCGATCGGCATCTTCTCCGCCAATCTGCGTAACCTGCTGCTGCAGCCGCCGGTCCGCGGCAGCGCAGTACTCGGCGTCGATCCGGCCTACCGGACCGGCTGCAAGCTGGCGGCGGTAGACGACACCGGCAAGCTGCTCGAGGTCGGTGTCGTCTATCCGACGCCTCCGGCCAGCAAGGTCGAGGAGGCCAAGCGCGCGGTGAACGGCTTCATCGACCGCCACGGCGTCGATCTGATCGTCGTCGGCAACGGCACGGCCTCGCGCGAGACCGAGCAGTTCGTCGCGACCCTCATCGCCGAGCGCGGCGGACGCTCGGGAAGCGGCGGCCAGCTCAAGTACATTATCGTCAACGAGGCGGGCGCAAGCGTCTACTCGGCCTCCAAGCTGGCGCAGCAGGAATTCCCCGCGCTGGACGTAGCCGAGCGCAGCGCGGTCTCGATCGCGCGCCGGCTGCAGGATCCGCTCGCCGAGCTGGTCAAGATCGAGCCGAAGGCGATCGGCGTCGGCCAGTACCAGCACGACGTCGGGCAGAAGCGTCTGGAGGAGAGCCTCGGCGCGGTCGTGGAGTCCGCGGTCAACCATGTCGGCGTGGACGTCAATACGGCTTCGCCTTCGTTGCTGGCGTATGTCGCCGGCATCAACGCCACGCTGGCCCGCAACATCGTCGCCTACCGCGACGCGAACGGCCGCTTTGGCGATCGAAGCCAGCTCCAGCAGGTGCCGCGCCTGGGCGCCAAGTCGTACGAGCAATGCATCGGCTTCCTGCGCATTCCCGGCGGGGACAACCCGCTCGACCGCACGCCGATTCACCCCGAGTCGTACGCGGTCGTGGACCGGCTGTTCGGCGAGCTGCGGCTCGAGCTCGCGCAGCTCGGCAGCGCAGAGCTGGCGGCCCGTCTGGCCGAATCCGATCCGGAGCAGCTGGCGCCGCAGCTCGGCATCGGCGTGCCGACGCTGCGGGATATTCTCGACAGCCTGCGCCGGCCCGGCCGTGATCCGCGGGAGGAGCTGCCGGCGCCAATCTTCCATACCGATGTGCTGCGGATCGAGGATCTCACGCCCGGCATGGAGCTGCAGGGGACGGTGCGCAATGTGATCGACTTCGGCGCGTTCGTCGACATCGGCATCAAGAACGACGGGCTCGTCCATATCTCGCAGCTGAGCAACCGCTATGTCAAGCATCCGATGGATGTCGTCTCGGTCGGCGACAACGTGACGGTATGGGTGCTCAACGTCGATGTGAAAAAAAGCCGGGTCGGACTCACAATGCGGCGGCCGGATTAACCGACGCGCCGAAGCGGGCGAACACGCTGAACGAATCGGGCTTCCCCAAGCGACAATGCCCATGCCCATGTATTGGACACAATAGAGAAGAGGTTATCTGGAGATGGAGAATACTACACTGGAGGGCAAGCATATGGAAAGCGAACAAATGGAAATCCAGCAAATGGAGAGCAAGCAAACGGACCGTAATCCAGCTTATGCGGACGTCGTGCGCGCGCGCCGCTCGGTCCGCGCCTACGATCCCGCATTCAAAATATCCCGCGAGGAATTGAAGGATCTGCTGGCCGAGGCCACGCTGGCGCCGTCGTCGTCGAATCTGCAGCCGTGGCGGTTCCTGGTCATCGACGAAGCGCCGCTCAAGCAAAAGCTGCTGCCGATCGCCTTTAACCAACAACAGGTGGCGGACGCGTCGGCAATCGTTGCCGTGCTGGCGGACCTGGAGGCGGTGCGCCAGGCCGAGGCGATCTACGGCCGCGCCGTCGAGGCGGGCTATATGACCGAGGAGATCAAGACGAGCTTCGTGGCGCGGCTGACGGCGGGCTATGCGGCCGATCCCGCAGTCTACCGCGAGGTGGCGCTGGTAGACGGGGGGCTGGTGGCGATGCAGCTCATGCTGAGCGCCAAGGCGCGCGGCTACGATTCGGTGCCGATGGGCGGTTACGATGCGGCTGCCTTCATCCAGGCCTTCGAGCTGCCGCCGACGCTGGTGCCGGTCATGCTCATTGCGATCGGCAAAGCCGCCGCGCCCGGTCGGCCGACGACCCGTCTGGGCGTGGACGAGATCACGCACTGGAACGGCATCGGCGGACAAGCCTGACCCGCAGGCGATACGCCCCAAAAGCCGTCATGCTCCGCTAGAAGATGAGCGGAGCATGACGGCTTTTGGGGTATGGACGCGCCGCTCACAAGACACGAGCGCAGTTAGGGCATGTAGCCGGTCGCCGGCTGCTGGGCCGGCTGCGACTTTGTGCGATAATAATACCAGCAGTCGTTCAGCAGCTGGATTTGCCGGCGGTCCTTCTTTTCGAAGGCGCGCATCAGTTGGTTGCACAGCCACTGCGGCATCCTTTCGCCTCCCTGTCGCTTAACGAATGTATGCTTCTAGGATATGGCGATAGGCGAATGCCCGTGCAGGTCCACTTACATTTCTTCCTCGTACCATTGTTCCAGCTGCGCCTGCAGCGCTCGAATTTCGGTCAGGAGAGCGATGAGCGGGTAAGCTTTCTCCTGAATGGCCGCGAATTGCTTCTCTAGCGCATTCATGTAGTCGAGGCCGCTTGCAACGGGAATCGAAGCGTCATGCAGATCCAGATTGTCGCATTCGGCAATCGCATGCGGCAGGGCGGGCACGTTGTCGGCGGTGAGCTTGTCCAGTTCCTTGTGCAGGCGCAGATTGAGTGCGCTGAGCTGATAGGCGTGCGAGGCGGGCATTTCGACAACGGACAGCTCTGCGCCCGACTTCAGCAGGACATAACGCATGGTAGACATATGTAAAGTTGACTCCCCTCAAGGTTCGGATCTTGCGAGATCCGTCATTCCTACTTGACAGTTTAGCGCAAAAGGCTTTATAAAGACAAGTAGCGAGGAGCGAATGCGTATGGATAACGAGACGCTTCAGAAGTGGGTGGAGCGCGTATCGCTGGAGGCGTTCGGTCTGCCTTTTCGTCACCGGGCTACCTTCAACGAGCGGCTGCGTACGACCGGAGGACGTTATTTCACCGGTACGCATCATATTGAGATCAATCCGCGACAGCTTGCGGGCTTCGGACTCGAAGAGACCGAAAAAATCATCAAGCACGAGCTGTGCCATTACCACTTGCATTTGTTGGGACGCGGCTATCGTCATAGGGACCGGGACTTCAAGCTGCTGCTGAAGCAGGTCGGCGGCGCCCGTTTTTGCAACGCACTGCCGGGCCAAGAGCGCCAGCGGCGGAGTGAGCCCTATCGCTATGCCCTGATTTGCCGGGGCTGCGGGCTGATCTACAAGCGCAAACGCAAGATCGACCCGCAAAAATATACCTGCGGGGTGTGCCGCGGAAAATTACGGATTGAAACGCTTGACATCCCTAATAAATCGTGATAAATTATTTCTTGTCGCCACATTCCCTGATAGCTCAGTTGGTAGAGCACTCGGCTGTTAACCGAGTTGTCACAGGTTCGAGTCCTGTTCGGGGAGCCATTCATGGAGAGATACCCAAGTGGCTCAAGGGGACCCTCTGCTAAGGGGTTAGACTGCGCAAGCGGTGCGAGGGTTCGAATCCCTCTCTCTCCGCCATTTCTTCGACAACGGACGGGCCGTTACGCGGTCCTTTTTGTTTGACAAGATTAGCGGCAAAAAAGGTGGAAGGCAACGGAAACCTTTTGAAAAACAAAGCTCGAAAAAAAAGCTTGCCAATGCATTGATTCTCGGATATAATAACACTCGTTGTCCTAGCAGACAAGCTTGTGTCATGCATTTTGGCCCGTTGGTCAAGGGGTTAAGACACCTCCCTTTCACGGAGGTAACAGGGGTTCGAATCCCCTACGGGTCACCATGAGCCATTAGCTCAGTTGGTAGAGCACCTGACTTTTAATCAGGGTGTCGAAGGTTCGAGTCCTTCATGGCTCACCACTTGTTTTTCCTCGAAAACAAGTGCGGCTGTAGCGCGTACCGCTGTTCAGGTATGCGAAGCAGGGAATGAAGCAATACTGATGAAATGAAGCATTACTTGCCAATAAGCGGTCGTGGTGGAATGGCAGACACGCTGTCTTGAGGGGGCAGTGGGGGCAACCCCGTGGAGGTTCGAGTCCTCTCGACCGCATACCAGCAGTACCAAGGGTTCCGGCGTTTTCGCCGGGGCCCTTTTTATGTGCCGGATTCCTGGTCCGGGGACGGATTGGCCGGGACAAGCGGGACCGGGATTAGTGAGCTAGAGCCGGACTGGGCCGAATTGGGCGCTAAGCGTCGCCAGTGTCCGTTGCGCGCCTAGCAAAGCTAGGCCTGGCTAACTGATGGAAGTTCAGTCGGGGTAAAGACCAAGCTGCCCTGTAGCTAGTAGGCAAC
>NZ_JACXIZ010000012.1 GCF_014705605.1 Paenibacillus sabuli | reverse complement strand
ACTTGTCTAAATTTCGCGGAACGAAACTTGCTCGGACAAAAACCCGTCCTCGCCGTTTCGCCTTGTGATACAATGGAGGCAAAAAGCTCATCAATTTGAAGGAGAGCGACCAGTGGCCAAACATACGACCAATTATTACAATACCTTCATCATGGTGGCGGAGGATTGTTCGGCGATCGCAGCGGAGATTCCGGCGGCCAAGGGGGATAAGGTCACGGCAGCCGTCAGGCAATATCAACTCATCGCCGAGCATCCTTACCGCTACACGTCGGATGACGTGCTATTCCAGGTGCATGCCGAGCGCCATGAATTTCCGGCGCAGGAGTGGGGGGCGGCGCGCGAGCAGTATTTCGCCAAGGGCCAGGCTTGCTTCCGCGCCTCGCCCCTGGGCAAGCGCTACGGTTGGGGCATCCATGCCGACGAAGAAGGAAGGCTTGCCCTGTACGGCGTAGAGACGATGGACTATGACCGGCTGGCCAGTGACCCTGAGCTAAAGGTCCTTCGGGCCATGCGATCCAAAAGGAAAGCGGCCTCCTCCGACTGAAAAAAGCTGTTCCGATTGGTCAAACGCAACCCTCAGCCCGTGCGGGCCGGGGGTTTTGCCGGTTTTATTGCAAGCATCGCCGCCAGAGGACGGGGCCGGCCGTTTCGCCTTGGCGCGGTGACGCTGTCCGGGTTTTAGGCCCGAGGGATCGGGGTAAGCATTCTATGGCGACAGGGCCTTCTTTATCTTCGGGACGGGATGATGAGTCGGAGGACGCTACTTGCAACGGTTCCCTTATGGTAGACTTGGCACTGCAAAAGCGAATAGGAGTGATAGAGAATGGGTAAGGGAAACGGGCGTTGGCGTGAAGGACTGCTGGGCATTGCAATGGCGCTGCTGCTGCTGCTGGTGCTGGCTGCTTGCGGCGGCGGCAACGAGGAAGCGAACAACGCAGGCACTGATGCAAACACGGCTGCGCAAGCACCGGCCGCCGGAACGGAGCAAACCGGCGAGGAGCCGGCAGGCGAGACCGGGGGAGCGGAAGCGAACCAGGGCGCAGACGATGAGGCAGCTGGGCCTGCGGCCGAGGGCGGCAGCGAAATCTCCAGCAGCGACAAGGAGCTGTTCGTCAAAATTGTCGGCGACGCCGCCGAGCTGACCAGCTACAAAGTCAACATGACGTCCGAGCAGGATATGGAGATCGGCGGGACGCCGCAGTCCAGCACCTCGCAAATTGAGATGACGGCGGTCTTGCAGCCGAGCTTCACCTTTCACCAAATGACGACGATGGATGCGGGCATGGGCGAGCAGACCGTAGAGTCGTATATGCTGGAAGACGGATTGTATATGAAAGACCCGACGCAAGGAAAGTGGATGAAGTATCCGACCAACATGTCGGAGCAGTTGATGAATGCTGCCGGCGGCGGCGGGGGGATGAATCCGACCGAGGTGCTCGAGCAAATGAGCAATTATGCGGATGAGCTGTCGATTGAGGAAGAAGGCGATACGTACGTCATCGTCCTGAGCGCCAAGGATACGGATCTGAGCCAGATGCTGGGCGGAGGCGAAGCGGCAGGAGGCTCGATGAATATTCAGGACCTGCAGTATGAATTGGTGGTTGACAAGAAGACCCACTACCCGCTGCAAATGGACATCACGATGGCGATGACCATGGGCGAAGGAGAGAATCAGACCAAGACGACATCCAAGACGAGCGCCGTTTATTCCGAGCACAATGCCATTACCGGGCTCGACGTGCCGGCCGAGGTGCGCGAAGCAGAGACGATGACGATGCCCGGAACGGGGCAATAAGCGCACACGATCGTTTTCAATAGTATAGCATTATGCCCAAGAGCCTTCGCGGCCATGCATCGAGCCGGCGTAAAGGCTCTTGTTTCATTTTGGGCGGAGTTTTTCGTCTATCTTTCTCTTCGGAGGTCGCTGCAAGCTAATGATTATTGTGTGTTACACGCATTCCATGCTAGGGTAGAGACGATAAGGCGCCCCGGGCAGGGAGTCAAGGCAAATCGCGAGGCATTTGGAAACGCTTACGAAGTCGCCAGTAAAAACTGGCATGCTATAATGCGAACAGCGAAAGTATCAGTTGAGGATGTGGTGATCATCAGAGTTGGAGGTTATTTACGGCGATTAATCGGGTTCATGCTGTTGCTCAGCATGCTTCCGGTAGCGATACTCGGCATCTTTTCTTATATAAAGTCCTCATCCGATATTCAAGACAAGGTCAACGAAGGCAATATGATGCGACTGAAGCAGACGCAGATGACGGTGGAGCAAGCGCTGAAGACGGTCGAAAATGCGGCCGTCCGCTTTGCCTATTCCCCGCTCGTTAATGCGACGATCGAGGCGCGTCTGACGCCGCATGACTTCGCAATTGTGGATGATCTGATGAATGAGCTCGCAACCTTGTCCGGCGTGCAGCTCGAGTCCTTCGATCCGATTCTGCTCAGTCTGCGTGGCGATTGGGCCGTCAGCAACGACGGGCTTGGGGCGATTGCCGGACAGGTCGGGGACGCCGAGCTGCAGCATTATCTGGCGCAGCGGGAGCAGTCCTTCTGGGTCAGCGAGGCCGATGCGCCGTTTCGCGGCAGCGAGCCGGGCTACATCAACCTGGTCGTCAAGGTACCGCTCAATTACGGCGAGCCTTCCGGGCTGCTGATCATCCGCACCACGGCCAGGGACATTAGCCGGCAGATCTATACGGATCAGCGCGCGGGAAGCGTGGTGGTGCTCGACGACCATGAGCGTGTGCTCGCGGCGGATTCGGATCTGACTGTAGGCGAGGATATGGCCCCGGCGCCGTTCATGACAGCGATTCTGGAACAGAGCGCCTCCTCCGGATATATGGAAGGGGATGTGACCGGCGAGCGTTCCGGCATCAGCTATATTCGCTCCGCCTACAACGGCTGGTCATACTTGTCGGTCGTCTCACTCAAGGACGTGACCGCGGAATCCCGCGTCATCGGCTGGGTGACGCTGATGATGTGCGCCGCGACGCTGCTGTTGACCTCGCTGCTTTCGTTTTTCGGGTCGTTCCGCATGTACCGTCCGGTGCGCAGCCTGTACGATCTGTCTGCCCGCATTACGGGCGTCGCCGAGCCGCGCGGGCATGACAGCGACGAATTTCGCATTATTGGCGAGCGTATTCGCAATCTGGACACGAATCGGAGCCGGCTGACCGCGCAGCTCGACCAGCAGGTCGAACAGCTCAACGAATTTTTTGTGGTCAAGCTGCTGCGCGGCGAGATTCCACCGAAGGAAATCGACGAGCGACTGCGGCTGTTCGGGTACTCCGACGTGTGGACGGAGAAGTGTGTGCTGGCGCTCCAGATCGATACGCTGGAAGGCACCAGATATGAGGAGAAGGATCGGGATCTCATGCTGTTCGCCATAAAAAATATCGTTCATGAGCTGTCGCCGCCGGATCGGCTGCACACCTGCATCGTCACCGGACAGAGCGCAGTTGTCGTCTGGGGCGGGAATTGCGGGTCGGCGCAAGCGTATATGAAGGATGTGTACATGCGCGCAGAACGCATTCAAAAGGAGATCAAGCATTACCTGGAGCTAAAGGTCAGCATCGGGATCAGCAATGTCTGCGCATCGTATCAGCAGCTGCCGCAGGCCTACCGGGAAAGTGTCGAAGCGTTGAAATACCGTGTGAAGCTCGGCCACGAGTCGATTCTATTCATTGCGGATATGGCCAGCGGAGGCGGCCAGCCGTCCGCCTACCCCGAGCAATTGGAGAGCCGGCTCATAGATGCGGTGAAGGAGACGAACGCCGAGCAGGCTGCAGCTCTGCTGGAGGAATGGGTCGAGGATGTATTCAGAAGCGAGATGCGCTTCGATGAGTATCAGTTGTCCATGGTCCGCTTGCTGACGCAGATCATGCGCATCGTCAACGATTCGGGCGAACCGATCCGGTGGATGGAACTGGAGAACAGATCAGTAATCGACCACTTGTTCGAGCTGAATACGAAGCAGGACATCCGGGACTGGTTCCGGGAGAGCGTCATCGGGCCGGCCATCCGGCTGCTCGACGAGCGCAGAGGCGAGAAGTACAAGTCGATCTCGGCAGAGGTCATGCGCATCATCCATGAGGAGTACGATACGGATCTGACGCTGGAGGATTGCGCCGCCCGGCTGCACTATCATCCGAGCTACATCTGGCGCATCTTGCGCAAGGAAGAGGGGATCAGCTTCAGCGAATATCTGGCCCAGCACCGCCTCAAGGTGGCGAAGCATTGGCTGGAGGAGACCGAGATGACCATCACGGAAATCGCCGAACGGCTGCGCTACACCAATGCGCAGAACTTCATCCGCTACTTCAAAAAAATCGAGGGTGTGTCCCCCGGCAAATATCGAAAGCAGATTCACGATTCCAATGTCTCCTGACACCGCGGGGGACATTCTTTCTTCAGCGGGGCACCGTTCGTATAATCAGGGGCTTGCATCGCGCGCGCTCCTTGTCTGGATCCGGATTATTGCAAGGGCTGCAGACCCGAAAAACGCCAGTGTACCGGGCATCTTGAAGGCGGGGAGATGATTATATACGGTAACCGGGCCTGGTGGTACATTGGGAGCAACCGAAAGAGAAGGAGGCTCCTGCAGACCGACATGAAACCACTTGTTCCGAGCCCGGACACACCCAATGCCCCGCGTCCAAGACAAATGGAAAACAAGCGCAATCGGATGCTTCGGAAGGTCTTGAAAGATCGATGGCTCTATATCCTGTTGCTTCCCGGCCTGCTGTATTTTGTCGTCTTTAAATATTTTCCCATGTGGGGCATTGTAATTGCCTTTCAGGATTACAACCCGTTCCTAGGGTTCGTGGACAGTCCGTGGGTCGGCTGGACGCACTTCGAGCGTTTGTTCCGCGATCCGGATTTCTTCATGCTGCTGCGCAACACCGCTTTGATCGGACTATACAAGCTTGTCTTTTTCTTTCCCGCACCGATCATCATCGCGTTGATGCTCAATGAGATCCGCAAGCAAGTATTCAAGCGCTTCGTGCAGACGATGGTGTACATCCCCCACTTCATGTCCTGGGTCGTCGTCGTCGCCATCACGTATGTGCTGTTTACGACCGAAGGCGGCGTCATCAACGAGTGGATTAAAGCGATCGGCGGGGAGAAGATCAATTTCCTCATCAGCTCCGAATGGTTCCGCACGATGTTCATCGGGCAGATCATATGGAAGGAAACCGGCTGGGGCACGATCCTGTTCCTCGCCGCGCTGGCCGGTGTCGATACGGAGCAATACGAGGCCGCGACGATCGACGGCGCTAATCGCTGGCAGCAGACCTGGCATATTACATTCCCTGCGATCCGCAGCACCATTATTATTTTGCTGATTCTGCGACTGGGCGATTTCCTGGATACGGGCTTCGAGCATGTCTTCCTCTTGCTCAATCCGATGAACCGCGAGGTCGGCGAGGTGTTTGACACCTATGTCTATGCGGTCGGGCTGGCCCAGGGCCAATACAGCTACAGTACAGCGGTCGGATTGTTCAAGTCGGTGATCGGGCTCGCACTCGTGCTGCTTGCCAATCATGCCGCCAAGCGGGCGGGCCAGGAAAGCCTTTATTAGTCTCGAAGGAAGGAGGAGTGTCATTCATGTGGAGGAAGCGATCCATCGGCAGCATGGCGTTCGATGGCTTCAATTACACGTTTCTGACGATTTTTGCCCTGATTACGGTGCTGCCGTTCATTCACATCGTGGCCGTGTCGCTGTCGTCGTCGCAGGCATACGGCGCCAAGGAGTTCATCCTCTGGCCCCACGGCTTTACACTTGATGCGTACGATTACTTGTTTTCTACAGATACGCTTACGAGAAGCTTGCTGGTCACCGTATTCATTACTGTGGCGGGTACGCTCGTCAATCTGCTCTTTACGCTGACCATGGCCTACAGTCTGGCGAAAAAGGAGCTGCTCGGCAGACGCTCCATTATGCTGCTCGTTATTTTCTCGATGCTGTTCAGCGGGGGCATGATCCCGACCTATCTGGTCGTCAAGGAGCTGCATTTGCTGGACACCTACTGGGCGTTGATTTTGCCCGGCGCAATCAGCGCCTTCAATATGATTATCATCAAAAACTTCTTTCAACAGCTGCCCCCGGGCCTGGAGGAGTCGGCCAAGATCGACGGGGCCAGCGACATCGCCGTACTGGTGCGGATTGTCATTCCGTTGTCCATGCCCGTCATCGCCACATTTACGCTCTTCTATGCGGTCGGCCATTGGAACACGTTCTTTAACGCCATTATTTATCTCAACGATGCGGATAAGCGGCCGATTCAGGTGCTGTTGCGCCAGATCGTCATCCTGTCCGAGCAGCTAGGAAGCGGGGGCGAGTACGATGCTTCCGCGCTCGTCAGCCTGTCCCAATCGATCAAGATGGCTGTCATCGTTGCAGCGACACTTCCGATTTTGATGGTGTATCCGTTCCTGCAGAAGTATTTTGTAAAAGGCATTCTGCTGGGATCGATAAAAGGTTAAAGCAGCATTCGCGGCATGATCTGCCCGGCAGGACCAGCTTCGGACCTGCCGGGCGGTTGGCAAAATAGATCCACACACATAAAGGGAGGATGAACAAACATGTCGTCAAAAAGATTTAAAAAACTGCTGTTCCCGGTCTTGGCGCTGCTGATTACGCTGAGCCTGCTGGCCGGCTGTGCGGGTCAGAATGAAGAGGAGCCGCCAGCGCCGTCCGAGCCTGCGGCAAGCGAGGGCGCAGCGAACGGAGCAACAGCAG
This sequence comes from Paenibacillus sabuli, assembly GCF_014705605.1. GTDB lineage: Bacteria > Bacillota > Bacilli > Paenibacillales > Paenibacillaceae > Paenibacillus_D > Paenibacillus_D sabuli. The sequence continues at coordinate 221,953 of NZ_JACXIZ010000012.1, read as the reverse complement.
ATACGCCTGCTGAACCGGCCGCAGAAGAGCCGTTCCCCATTTCGATGATGATCCTGACCAATAACCCGGAGACGCCGGAGAAGGACAACGCGATTCAGAAAGCGATTGAGGCGCACACGAATACGAAGCTAAATATTACGTGGGTGCCTTCGGATACGTATGACGAGAAAACGAATCTGATGATGGCCTCCGGCGAAATGCCGATGCTGATGTACGTGAAGAGTATGAAGTCATCGAGTATTTTGAATGCGGTCAAGGCAGGCGCGTTCTGGGAGATCGGGCCGCATTTGGCGAATTATCCGAACCTGAGTCAGGCCAGCGAGGGCATTCTGTACAATGCCAGCATCGACGGCAAAGTCTATGCGGTCTACAAGCATTCGGCGCCAGCGCAGGTCGGTGTCACCTATCGCAAAGACTGGCTGGATCAACTCGGGTTAACCGAGCCGACGACGCCGGATGAATATTACGACATGATGAAAGCGTTTAAAGAGCAGGATCCGGATCAAGACGGACAAGACAACACGTACGGCATGATCTACTGGAAAGAAGATTTTCTTGCGATGTTCCGTATCGCCGCGAACTGGTTCGGCAGCCCGAACATTTGGGGCGAGGACGAAAACGGCAATCTCGAGCCCGACTTCGTGACTGAAGCGTACATGGCAGCCCTGAATTTCATGAAAAAGCTGTACGACGAGCAGTTGATGAACCAGGACTTCGCGGTCGTCGCGGGCTCCAAAGCGAATGAAATGTATCTGGCAGGAGAAGGGGGATCGATGTTCAGCTCGCTGAACAATCCACCGGCGTGGGAGGCGGCCGGCAAGACGGAAGAAGGCGCGGTGCTCGACGTATTCAGTACGCTGGATGCCGGACACGGCGCGCGGGCGCGTGCAGGCACGGGCTACCTCGGCGTCTATATGATTCCGAAGAAATCCGTTCCGGAAGAAGCGGATTTCAAGCGGGTGATGAAGTTCCTGGATCAGTTGAACGATAAAGAAGTGCAGGATTTGCTGGAGTACGGAGTCGAGGGTACGCATTACAACATAGAAGACGGCAAGGCCATCATCGGGGACCGGGAAATGCTGCAAAAAGACTTGCTGGATTACAAGCAGTTGCAGTTGAAGGTGGTCTCCAATCTGACACCTGAAGGCGGACTCCCTCCGCTGCGCGAGAAAGTTGAAGCCTTGAAGCTATCCAATGAGGAAGTCGCGGTGTACAATCTGGCACAGCCGTTCGACTCCGATACGTACACGCGACAAGGTCAGCAGCTCGACAATATGCGCTACGATATGATGGTCAAGTACATCATGGGACATATCGATGCGGCGGGCTACCAGGCCGAGGTCGAGAAGTGGATGAACGCCGGCGGCAGCAAGGTGATCGAGGAACTGAACGCGCAGTACCAACAGGCGAAGTCCTGATTGCGCGTGCGCGGAGCTGCTCATTTCGACTTGTCGGGCTGCTCCGGACCACCCGCATCGGCACAAGCCATTGAGAGGAGTGCAAGCAGGATGACGAGCAACCGGGCGACCTTTTGCAAAGGGGCAGAATTTGGAACGGGTTGACATGTTTGACCGTCTCTTCGAACGTTGGAGGTCCGGATTGGTCGGCGGCTCGGGCATTGCCCTTGAGTCGTCCGACCCGGGCTGGCGCGTCAAGATCGATCGCGTGACGCAGACTGCTCGCGGCTACGCGCGCATGATCGATCCCAGTGGCGAGGAGGCGCTATGGCCGGATGTTCCGAAGCTCGGCCATGCGGGAGATTTACGTGAGAATTACCTTCGTCTGCTCGACATGGCGACTGCGTTGGCGACGCCCGGCTCCGCCCTATACGAGGATGCGGCAATGGCGCGGTCGATCGTCCAGGGCTTGGCATGGATGTACGAACGGCGTTACAACGAGCATGTGCGGGTGTACGGCAATTGGTGGCATTGGGAAATCGGCGCGCCGCTGCAGCTGCTGAACACGCTTTGTGTGATGCGGGGGCAGCTCGATGCCGCCGCGCTAGCTGCCTATGTGCGCGTATTGGACCGCTTCGTGCCGAATCCGGAGATGATGCGTCACTCGGTGCTGGCGGAGCCTTATCCGTCTACCGGTGCGAACCGGGTATGGAAGAGCCGGGCGTTTCTCCTCCTTTCCTTGCTCAAGCAAGACGCAGACGGGATCCGGGCGGCATCCGCCGCGTTGGCCCCGGTATTCGAGCTCGCGGACGCGGGCGACGGCTTCTACGCGGATGGCTCCTTCATCCAGCACAAAAAATTCGCGTACACCGGCGGGTATGGAAAGTCGCTGCTGAAGGAACTGGCGGAATTAGCCTACATGCTGCATGGCTCGCCGTGGGCGCTGCCCTCCGATCAAGTAAGTGTCATGGTCGGGTGGGTGAGGCACTCCTTCGAGCCGTTCCTGTATCGCGGTCAGATGATGGACCTGGTCAGGGGCAGGGAAATCTCGCGGCGTTACCCCGACAGCCACAGCGCCGGGCACGCCATGATCGGCGCAGCGCTGCAGCTGGCGGAAGTCGCGTCGCCGGGTGAAGCGGGATGGTTGAAGGGCAAGGCGAAGCAGTGGATGCAGCAAAATACGTATCGCAGTTATATGGAAGAAGCGTCCTTGCCGATGGCGGTCCTGGCGCGGCCAGTACTGCAAGACGACACGGTGCAGGGAGGCGAGGAAGCGGCGATTTGCAGGGTGTTTCCGCGAATGGACCGGGCGATGGCGCGCGGGACGGGCTATGCCGTTGGCATCAGCATGTTCTCGGAGAGAACGGGCAGCTATGAATCGATCAATGGGGAGAATAGGCAGGGCTGGTACACCGCGCATGGCATGATCTCGCTCTACAATGCCGACCTTGCCCACTATAGCGACGGCTTCTGGCCGACCGTCGATCCGTATCGCCTGCCGGGCACGACAGTCAGCAGCGTCCCCCGGGAGATCGGATTCGGGCTGGGAAGGAGGGAGGCCGGTGCCTTCGTCGGCGGTGTGGAATGCGGCGGCAAGTACGGTCTGGTCGGGATGGAACTGGTGGAACCGGGCGAATTCCGCGCGCGGAAATCATGGTTGCTGTGCGGGGATGTGGTGATGGCTCTGGGTACCGTGCTGGAAGGGGCGCAGGTGCCGGAAGTGGAGACAATCGTCGAGAATCGAATGCTGAGCCGTGATGGAAGCAACACACTGCTAATCGAAGCGGATGGCGCTTGCCGGGCGTTCACTGAGGCAGGGGTTGCAAAAACGGTGTCTCCGCGTTGGATGCATCTGTCGGGCACTGTTCCCGGCGCCGAGATCGGCTACGTCTTTCCCCGCCCGAAGCCGCTGCGACTCCTCCGGGAGGCGCGGAGGATGAGCTCGCATGAGATGGAGGAAAGGGAGGGGGCAGCGCAGCTGACGCGCGATTACATGACCGCATGGTTCGAGCACGATGCTCGCGCAGGCTCCGACCATTACGCGTACGTGCTGCTGCCGGGCCGATCCCCGGAAGAAGTAGCGGCGTATGCCGCCGATCCGGGTATGGCAATCGTGACGTGTACAAGCGATCGGCACGCAATTGAGGACCGGGAGAGTGGGTTGTTCGCCGTTCATTTCTGGGAAGACGGCATGAAGTCGGCCGGGCCCGTGAGCTGCAACAAGCGTGCTTCAATCGTGGTGCAAGAGCGAGCGGACCAGGTGGAGATGTGGATAGCCGATCCTGCGCAGGCCGACGAAGGGAGCATGGCAATCACGCTGCACCTGGCTGTGGAAGGTGTGGAATGCTGTGATGATCGGATTGCCGTCCAGCGCCTGCATCCGTCCGTCGCGATGTCGGTCAATCGAGGAGGTGCGAAGGGGAGTACCCTACGGATCGTGTTCCGCAAGTCTAAGCATAACGATTCATAATCCAGGATTGGGGGAAGATCGATATGTTCAAAAGAAATTTGAAAGCGATTTCTATTTTGTTAGTATTGTGCATGACGGTGGCCTTGTTCGCATCCGCAGGGGTGTCGGGGCCGATCGCGCATGCAGAGTTCAACCAGACGCTGTTTTTCGACGACTTTGAGGATGGGACCGCCGACGGGTGGAATCTCGCTTCCGGCTTCGGGGTATACGACGAGGGCGGCAACGACGCGCTCCGCTATACCTATAATGCGGGGAGCTCGACGCGGAAGTATGCAACTGCGGGCAGTGCGAGCTGGACGCAGTATGCGGTGGAAATGAAGGTCAAAAGTGCTGCGGACAGCAACAATATCGGGGTGTACGCGAGATATTCGGGCGAGAACAACAACTACCTGCTGCGGCTCGATACGGATACCGACACGGTCTCGCTGGTCAGCAAGGTAAGCGGCAATGCGACCCTGCTCGACTCGGCGCCAATCGTGCTCGATCTCAACACGTATTATACGCTGCGACTTGAGGTGAACGACGATCAGATCAGCGGCTCGGTAGACGGGGTGCCGCTGGTAACGGCGACGGATTCTTCCCATGTGTCGGGCAAGATCGCAGTCGGCGGGTACAGCAAGTCCAGCTACAGCATCGACGATGTCACCGTGACGGATCTGCGCGTGCCGACGCGGCTGGAAGTCCTGCCGGAGAGCGCGGTCCTGCTGGAGAATGAGGTGCGCCAGCTGACGGGTACGGTATTCGATCAGGGCGATCTGGCGATGGACGACGTCTCGGTCCTGTGGAGCAGCGATGATGCGGCTGTCGCATCCGTGAACGCAGATGGGTACGTGACGGGCGAGGGTGCCGGCTCCACGGTCATTCGGGCGGTCTACGCCAGTCTGACGGACAGCGCAGCCATTACCGTGGAGGAGCTCACGACGGAAGCGCCGCTCGAAATCAAGCGTACGCTGCAGCCGCTTGTGGTAGACGGCGCGCTGGATGAGAGCGTGTGGAGCCTGGATCGCACGGCCCGCAAGCCCGTCCTCGGCGTCAACGGGAACACGGTCAATTTCGGCACGCTGTGGGATGACGACTACTTGTACGTCGGCGTCGAGGTCTACGACGATCAGCTGTGGAACGATTCGACGGACGCCTATGACGACGATTCGGTGGAGGTCTTCATCGATGCCGACCACAATCACGGCTCGACCTACGATGTGCATGACTGGCACTTCCGCAAAGGATACAATGATTCCTCGCTCTACGAGCGCCTGAACGAGCGTGCCGGCGTGAAGCATGCCGCGGCGGCGATCCCGGGCGGATACGCCGTCGAGCTGGCCATTCCATGGATAAATCTAGGGTTGGAAGCCGCGCCGGGGCTGGACTTCGGCTTTGACCTGGCGGTCAACGACGATGATGACGGAGGCGCGCGCGAGGGCCAGCTCGTATGGAACGGCATTGCAGATAATTATCAAAATACGGTGGCATTCGGCGATGCGCAGTTATTGGCCGACACGGTAGGAACCGCGCCGCCGACGCCGACGCCGTCGCCGGTCGATCGCTACGTGACGCCGCAGGGCGCCGGTGCGATGGACGGCACGAGCTGGGCCAACGCGTTCGCCGGCGACCAGGTCGGAGGCATGCAGGCGGCGTGGGACGCGACGGGCGACGGCAATACGCTGCATGTCGGCAGCGGGACATATACGGTACCGCAGACGCTGGAGCTGACGCGGGGTGGCACGGACCACGAGAATTGGAAGCGGCTCGTCGGCATCGATACGGGCGCGGGCATGCCGGTGTTCCGCGGCGACTGGGAGCTGTCGGATCAGGTGCAGCGCAGCTTCATCGAGGTCCCGCTGGGCATCAGCTATTGGCAGATCCAGGACATCGTCATCGAGAACTATAACTACGGCATCTACGCGAACGGGCAGCATGCAGGCATTCGGATCCTCGACGTCGATATGCACAACATGAGCGACGGGGTGTACCTGTGGGGAAGAGCGACCCGCTCCAATCCGGCAGCAGGCTCCCACGACATCGTCATCAAGGGCGGCCACTATACAAACTATACGAAGAGTGCCGTGCGTTTCCGCAACGGCAACTACAACGCCAGCGTGATCGGCGTTACAGCCGATGCGGGCGGCGAGGCCAACTATGCGCCGGGCAACTTCCCGATGGGCTTTCGGATCGGCAACTCACCGGAATCGGAATACATTTTTGATCACGACATCGTCTTCCAGGATGTCGTCAGCCGCAATAGCTGGCATGAGAACGGCACCGGATACTGGAACGGGGACGGCTACGCGGCCGAGCGGCAGACGTACAACCTGACCTATGTGCGCAGCAAGGCGTTCGATAGCACCGACGGCGGCTGGGACGACAAGTCCAGGAACCCGGTGTTCATTGAGACGATCGCCTTTGGCAACAAGCGCAATTACCGGATATGGTCAGCGGAAAAGGCGGTATTCCTGCGGGCAATCGGCGCTTACTCGCACCACCGCGGCGGCAACGGCGACGCCCCGGGGCTGTGGGTCGGAAGCGGTGTCGGCAAGGCGGAGCTGTATTATAGCACGCTCTACAATAACGCGCAGACCGAGATCTCGCTTGAAGGCGCGTCCAATCAGGTGGACCTCTACGACTCGATCGTCGGCGACAGCAGCGGCGGCGCTCTGTATGCTCTCAATGGCGGGCAGCTCACCGCCACGCGTACGGAGGAATACAGTGCAGGTGTGCAGGGCACGGACCCGCAGCTGGTGAACGGTGCCAATTCGGACTGGGAAGGCGGCAGCAACGACTTCAACAGCCAACTGTACGGTGCTTCGAAGGGCTACCACGATCCGGGGCCGAGCACGACGCCGTACACGGTGCAGATCAGTGTCTCCTGCTTGACCTTGGATACGGGCGATGAAGCATCCCTAAGCGCACAAGTACTCGACGCCTCCAATCAACCGGTTGCTGATCCGGAGACTATCGTCTGGTACAGCGATGACGCGTATCTGGCGCGTCTGCTGCAATCGCGCGGTGCGGATGCAGTCGTAGAAGGCATGAACGCGGGTGCGACGGAGCTTGTGGCGATGTACAAAGGAGCCGAAGCACGAGTGAACGTCACCGTGACGGACATGTAGCGCCGGCAAGAAAACGGTAATCACTGGAGGAGCCGGATGCGTTTTACCCGCACGTCCGGATCTGTGAGAGGCCTATGCGTATCCGCATAGGCCTCCTCGATGTGTTTCAATATGAGACGAATTTCCGTGCCGCCCGGTCATCATGGCGGAGTGCCTGCGGACGCGCAATACAAGCGGCGGCGGTCATGATTGGCTCGCTGAAAGGCTGATCCGGACGCGAGAATACACCCGCGCGGAACGAAAGTACTCATTTTCCTGCTTGCTAGACACAAGGAACCTTCATGCCGCTTCATTCATCGGCATGAAGGTTCTTTTGCGCATGAATCGAAAATGCGGATGTGACGGACCCGGCAAGCATGATAAAATAACAGCATCGGGCCGACGGGCAAGACGGCCCCGAGGCGGCGGGCTTGGAACGCGTCGCGTTCTGCTGCGTAATGGTAGTAACATCCCTGGAAGCCGGGGTTGACACGACGATGAACAAAGCGACCCTGATGCATGACGATACGATGCCGGCTTATCCCAAGGCCGAGGCCCAGGCCGCACGCTACTGGGCGGACCTGCTGCAGCACTTGCAGGGCCGCAGTTACGCCTCGCGGCTGCAGGCGGATATCCGGGCACGGCGCATGCCCGCTCGGACTCGGGCGGCTGGCGTCGGTCGCGCGGCCGGTCCGCAGCTCGGCCGATCTGCGGCGGCTGGGCCGCCCCGGCGCACAGCGGGCCATGTGGGAGCACTATTGCTCCGGTGTGGAGGCGCTGGCCGGGCTGCCGCACGAGCTCGGGTTTTTGCGGCAGGCGGCGCATTATATCGTGTACCGGACGACATCATTGACGAAGGAGGTGGCGTGCGATGAGCATGCTGACGCGATTCAAGGCGGTCATGCTGAGCAATTGGAATGCGCTCGTGGACAGGGCTGACGATCCGGAGAAGATGGCGCGCTCGTACCTGAAAGGGCTGCAGGCCGATCTGGGCCGCGTCAAGGCGGAGACGGCGACGCTGCAGATGCAGGAGCAGCGGGCCAGACGCGCGCTCGCGGAATGCGACGAGGAGTCGGCGAAGCTGCAGCGCTACGCCGAGACATGCGTGCGCGAGGGCAAGGAGGCGGAGGCGCTGAAGTTCCTGACGCGCAAGCAAGAGACGGAGCAGCGCTGCGGCGATCTGCAGGCCGCGCTGGACCGGGCAGCGGCCAGCGCGCAGCGCATGCGGCAGATGGAGGACAAGCTGGCCGGCGATGTCCGCCAGCTGGAGGAGCGCCGCGATGCGCTGGCGGGCAAGCAGGATGCCGCCCGCGCGCAGCAGCGCATCCATGCGTCCGGCGGGGCGTCGGGATCGGCGAGCGGTGCGATGGCGGCGTGGGAGGAGCAGGTGAACCGGAACTACGACGAGGCGATGGCGCTGGCGGAGCTGCGCGCGCCGGCCGGCGACGATCTCGACGACGTGTTCGCCGAGTGGGAGCGCGAGCGCGCGGGCCGTGCGTCTGCGGAGCCGGCCGGTCCCGAGGACGAGCTGGCGGCGCTGCGGCGGCGTCTGCGCGACTAGAGCAGCGCTTATCATCATGAGAGAGAAACGAGGTGGCCGACGATGCCGGTGATTGAATACAAGTGTCCGAACTGCGGGAGCGGGATGGCGTTCGACGCCGAGACGGGTGCGCTGTCTTGTCCGAGCTGCGGCCGGGGGGACAACGTGGAGACGCTGCAGGATCCGCTGATGAAGCAGACCTTCACGGGCGACGAGGCGGTCGAGTACCACTGCACGAGCTGCGGCGCGGTCATCCTGAGCGAAGCGGAGACGACGGCGACAGTCTGCAGCTTTTGCGGCTCGGCCGTCGTGCTGGGCGACCGTCTGACCGGCAAGCTGGCTCCGGCGGTGGTCATTCCATTTGCGATCAGCAAGGAGGAGGCGCAGCGCGCCTTCAAGAAGTGGTGTCGGGGCGGGCGCCTCACGCCGGGCGGCTTCATGACCGCGGACCGGATCAAGAGCATTACCGGCATGTACGTGCCGTTCTGGCTCTACGAGCTGGACAACAATATCGAGGTGCGCGGCACGGCGACCAAGGTGCGCACCTACACGCGCGGCGATTACCGATACACCGAGACCCTGTACTACGACGTCTACCGCAAGATTCGCCTGGACTATACCAAGGTGCCGGTCGACGCCTCGGAAAAAATGAACGACGCGCTCATGGATAAGCTGGAGCCGTTCCCGTATCAGCAGCTCAAGAGCTTCAAAACGCCGTATCTGGCGGGCTATGTCGCCGAGAAATACAGCCATGACGAGCAGGAGCTGTTCCCGCGCGTCAAGGCCCGGATCGGCAGCTACATCGAATCCTATATTCGCTCGACGATGCCGGGCTACGCTTCGGTGAGCTATACGCAAAAGGACATCGACACCCGGCTCAAGCACGCCAGCTACGCGCTGCTACCGGTGTGGGTCGTGCACTACGATTATAATCGGCTGCAGTATACGTTCGCGATGAACGGCCAGACCGGCAAGGTGGTCGGCAAGCCGCCGATCAGCAAGGGCAAGGTGGCCGCCTGGTTCGGCGGCGTGGCGGGAATCGCGCTGATCGGCATGAAGTTTTTGTCGCTGGGGATGGGAGGCGGATTCTGGTGAGGAAATGGCCTGCCTTATGGATAGCGGCGCTGCTGCTGCTGACCGCGGTTGCCCTGTGGCCGTATGCGCCGGCCGGCGCACGAGCCGCGGCTTCCGAACAGTCGTCGTCCGAGCAAACGGCGCAAAAGCAGATGATCTTCGACGATGCGGAGCTATTGAGCCGGGCGGACTACGAGGCGCTGAATGCGCTGGCCAATATGTACGCGGCCGAGCGCGAGACGGATATGATCATCTACACGACCCCCAATCCCGAGGGCGCCGACGTCAAGCGAATCACACAGGATTATTATGACGCGCAGGGCTTCGGCTACGACAAATCGCACGGCAACACAGTGCTGCTGACGGTCGATATGAAGGGCAGGGAGATCTATCTGGCCGGGTTCTACAAGGGGGAGACCTACCTGGACGATCGTCGTCTCGACAAAATCCGCGATCGAATGACGCCGGCGATGAGCGAGGGCGACTATGCGGACGCCTTCCGGACGTACCTGGATACGGCCCATCGCTACATGGGCTTCGAGCCGGGCGTCAATCCCGACAACATCGTCTTTCGGCTGTGGTTCCAGCTTGCGGTCGCGGTCGCGCTCGGCGGCGCGGTTGTCGGGCTGATGGCGTATCGCTCCGGCGGGCGCGTCACGGTGACGCCGCAGACGTATCAGAATACCGCCACCTCCGGCGTGCTGGCTCATCATGACCGGTATATTCGCAAGACGACGACCAAGACCCGCATTCCGCGCAATAACAGCGGCGGCTCCGGCGGGGGCGGCGGGGTCACACGAGGCGGGCATTCGCATAGCGGCAGCCGGGGATCATTTTAAACGAAAATCGTCGAACAGAAGGGACGGAATCAGACATGTTTTTCAAAAATCAGTTCGCCAACGTCGTGGAGTGGGAAGAGTTCCGCGAGGATATGATCTTCTGGAAATGGCGCAATCGGGAAATCAAAAAGGGCAGCAAGCTGATCATTCGGCCCGGGCAGGATGCGATCTTCGTGGACAACGGCCGCATCGAAGGGGTATTCAAGGACGAGGGCGAGTACAGCATCGACTCGGAGATCATCCCGTTCCTCTCCACGCTCAAGGGCTTCAAGTTCGGCTTCAACAGCGGCATGCGGGTCGAGGTGCTGTTCGTCAATACGAAGGAATTCACCGTCCGCTGGGGCACGCAAAACCCGGTGCTCATTCCGACGCCGCAGCTGCCTGGCGGCATGCCAATCCGCGCCAACGGCACCTTCAACTTCAAGGTGGCCGACTATGTGACCCTGATCGACAAGATCGCCGGCATGCGCGACAGTTACCTCGTCGAGGATGTGAAGATCCGCATCACGTCGGTGCTCGACCAGCTGCTCATGAAGTGGATCAGCCGCGAAGGCAAAAACATGTTCAACCTGCAGGCCAACGCGCATGAAATCGCGGGCGGCATCCGCGACGATCTGGACATGCAGATTATGGATATCGGCATCTCCATTACTGGCTTCAACGTCATGAGTTTTAACTACCCGCCGGAAATTCAGGCGATGATCAACAAGACCGCCTCGCATGAGATGATCGGCGACCTGTCGAAGTACCAACAGGTGTCTATGACCGACGGAATGACCTCCGGCAAGATGCAGGGCGGGGGAGCAGCCTCGGATATGGCGGGCATGATGATGGGTATGAACATCGCCAAGGAAATGATGGACAACATGGGACAGGGCAAGGTCAACAAGCCGGACGCGCCCAAGGCGCCAACGGCCCCGGCAGCATCGCCGGCCGCTTCGGATGAAGGCGGCGCGAAGCCGAATTTCTGCCCGAATTGCGGCGCCAAAAACGCAGGCGCCAACTTTTGCCCGAATTGCGGCCACAAGCTGGCCTGATTCGGTGGCGCCCCGCGTTCGGGAGCACGGGTTCGCAGCGCGAGCACAGGTCCACAGCGCGTGCCAATAACCTTCAAGCCCTTGCCTGAGGCGGCTTTGCCGCAGGCAGGGCCTGGAGGTTCTTTGCGTTGCGTCTACCTCGCGTCATTCGACAGCTCGTCCTCCGGCAATCCCGTGATACGGGACACCTCTTCCGGGCTCATGCCGCTGCGCAGCATATTTTGGCCTGCTTGCAGCAGCTGGAGCTTCAGTCGCTCTTTTTCCGACTTGAGCTGGGCAGACTCAGACTTGAGCTGGGCAGACTCAGACTTGAGCTGAGCAGACTCAGACTTGAGCTGAGCAGTCTCGGATTGGAGCTTTGTTGTCTCCGTCTTGAGCTGCTTGCTTTCCGTTTCCAGACGCTGCCGGTCCTGTTCCAATTGCAGCCGGTCAGCTTCCCGGGCCGCCTCGTCCATCACTGCCATATGCCACAATTCATACTTTGCCCATACTTTTGGATCGCGGCTTAAACTTTCCCAACGTTCAAACGCCTCGAACAATTCCTCATCCGAGCGCATCGCAATCGCCTCCAATTGTTTAATGAGTCCGTCCTTTACGTCATCGCCTTGGACGGCGGCAAGCAACAGCAGCCAGCGAATTTCGCTGTCCTGCCATGGGTCGGCGTCTCCGGACGTAAAGGCGCGCAACAGCTTCTGCAGCTCGATCACATGGATGTCCAGCATGTCCGTCAGCCGAAATCGCTCTTGATCCTCATACAGTCCAAAACGGGTGTGGTAGCGCCCGGTCTGAGCCAACACATCCTCGTTTGAAATAAGAATGGTAATGGTTGGATTTAGTTTGTCGTAGGACTGCCCCTTCTTGAGCTGCTTGGTATATACCCTGCTCCAGTAGTACACAAGCCGGCTAATGAGATGCGGTTGATTGAGCAGTTGCAGCTCGATGTGTATAAATGTGCCCGAATCGGTCTGCGCGAGCAAATCCAGCAGCGCTTTTTTATCTTCGCTGTATTCGCGTTCCAGCTCCGGATTCAGCAGCTCGACCGAAACGATCGGCGGATGCTGCCGATCCGAAGCCAGCAAGGCGTTCAAAAAGGCAATCAGCACCTTCCTGCCGTCTCCCTGTCCAAACATACGCTTAAATGCAAAGTCTGCTTTTAAGTCGATATAGCGCCGGCTCGTATACGATTCGCCTTGTTCTTTCAGTATAATAGACTGCACAGTTAGCGTCATCTCCTTTTCGCAATGCGAAAATTTGTAAAACTGGACAATACAATTGGCAACGCTCTTTGGATTAAGGGCTTGGGCGAGTGGCCGAGCTTGCTTGACAAAGGGGGCCAATCCGGGGGAGGACTGCTCGGCATCCCTGTTTCAGGCAACTAAGTCATTTTACGAATTAGGAACGTATGTTCCTGTATCTCATTATACCGATTTTTGAAGCGTATTGCCAAAAAAACGAAAAGATTTCGCAGTCGTGAAAAAATGGACGGGCTTCAGTTGTATATAGAGGGAAGGGGGAATGAGCGGTGCGCGATTCATTCGAGCTCAATGAATCCGTTCGCCAAGCAGTGGTCGCCTACTCGGACGCCCTGATCCGAGTTGCCTTTGCTTATCTCAAAAACGTGGCCGACGCCGAAGAGATTGCGCAGGATGTTTTTCTGGCGTATCTTCAGTCCGCCCCTTCCTTTGAGAGCGGCGGGCACGAGAAGGCCTGGCTGATTCGAACGGCCATCAACAAGAGCAAAAACAAGCTGAAATCGGGATGGTTCCGCAGTCGGAACCCGCTGCCCGACAACTTGTCCGATCTCCCGCAGCAAGACAGGACCGTACTGCAGGCGGTGCTGTCCCTGGACCGGAAGTACCGGATTCCAATTCATCTGCATTATTACGAGGGCTATGCGCTGGAAGAAATTGCGGAGATGCTCCAGACCAAGCCGGCGACGGTTGGCACCTGGCTGGCGCGCGGGCGCAAGCTGCTCAAAGGCATTCTGGGAGGGGAGTAGGCATGGAGAAGCAAAAGCACGAGTACAAAGCCGCGATGTCCAGACTGAAGCGAAGCGAGGACTTCGAACAGCGCACGATTGAAAGGCTGGCGCAGGCACAGCGTCAGCAGTATCCGAGGCAGCAGCATCAAATGACACACGTGAATCAACCTATAGGAGGAACCGATATGCATTCTGAGAAAAAAGCAAGCCGTAATAAAGCCGTCGCATGGATTTCCGGCGTCGCCGCTTGCGGCGTCCTCGCCGTTGGCATCTACGCCATCAACGACGGAGGCGCGCCTGGCACCCCGGCACCGGATCCCGGTGCGACGGGGGGCGGCAACAGTCCCGGCATTGTGCAGAACGAGCCGAACACGCCAGACACATCGAACACACCCAACACGTCGAATACGCCTAATACGTCGAACACACCCAACACGCCGAATACGCCGCCGGCGACCTCTGCGCGGCATCTGGTCAACATCGACGGCTTCATCGACGAGGTCGCCGAGGATGGAAGCAGCTTCCGGATCGGCGAGCTGTGGGTGCAGGTGACCGAAGAGACCGAATACGGCATCAGCGGTCCGAATGCGCTCCCGATGTCGGAGCAGCTCGTCAGCGAACAATTCGAGGTCGGCAACGTCGTCTCCGGCTTCACGACTGACGAGGTAAGCAGCGGCAGCGTCACGGCGCAGAACATTTACAACAATTTCAAGCCGCCGGCGGAATAGCGACTACAATACAACGAGAGCTCCAAGCACGAAAAGGGCTACGACGCATTTGGCGCCGTAGCCCTTTTTATAGAGCGTATTTGTGGTGGCCGATAACCTGTCTAAATGTTATCGTCGGAACGAAGGTGTCATGCGACCCACACGACCTGCCCCCGCAAGCAGACCGCCCATGAGCGGATTCGCGAGGCCAGAGCAAGCTGGCTGGGCAAGCCGGCTGTAGTGGACATGGGAGACGCTTAGCGGGGATTATTGGCCGTGTAGGTGGTGGAAATGACCGCTAAGCGTCGCTAGTATCCGTTAGAGTCGTAAACACGTCAAAATGATGCGCTAAGCGTCGGTGGTGACCGTTACAGCGGTTCGCCCGTTCCGCACGTGCTGATTCGGTCACTTGAGGTCAACTGGTCACAGTCACTGCAGCTCGGGCAGCTCCAGCAGCGGGGCCAGCATGGACGCCAGCTCGGCGCGGGTCAGGTCCCTTCCGCCGCTCGAAGCGTCTTGCTCGCCGCTCGCATCATCGGCTGCAGAAGTCTGCCCGATCAGCTCGGCATAGCGGGTGAGGATCAGCGTCATATCCGCACGACTGATCGTCTGTTCCGGCATGAACGCTCCCGCGCCATCGCCGATCACGAGGCCGCTGTCGGCGGCCCAACCGACGTAGCCGCTGTACCAGGAGCTGCTGGCGACATCGTCGAAGCGGTCGGTATCCGTCTGCTCGACCCCGAGCAAGCGGCCCAGTACGGTGATCGCTGTGGCCCGGGTAACCGACGCTTGCGGAGAGAAGCGATCCGCAGATGTACCGATCATGACGCCGGCTTCATACAATTCCTCGACGGCCGTATAGTAAGGAGCGTCAGCGCGCACATCTGTGAAGGGCAGTCCACCAATTGTAAATAACCACTCTGATACGCCGGTGTATGTCTCGTTGCCGGCGGCGACCGCGATCGTCAGCCGGTACGTGCCGTCGGCGGTCGGCAGCGCCTCCTCCAGCGCGTCTGCTCCGTCGGAGAGCAGCCAGGTAACCGCATAGTCTTCGGAAGGCACATCGGTGATGGTAAGCTGCACCGCGTCCTCCGATACATCAGCGCTAGCGGCGATGTCGTCCAGCACGATCGCATCGCCGCTAGCGACGCTGGCGATGCCTTCGCCACCGTTGACGGTGAATGTCACGGCAGTCTTGCCTGTGCCGTCCGAGGCTTCGGCGACACCGGAGAAGCTGTGCACGTCATTGGTCAGCACGAAGGCTGTACTTGGCTCGCCCGTCTCTTCATCGTTCACGCCCTGCGAGCCTGGGAACTGCATGCCCTCCGGTGCTTCCATCCCATCCGGGAGCTGCGGCATTTCGCCATCCTCAGGAGGCGTCCAGCCTTCCGGAGGCTCAGGCATTTCGCCCGCGGCCGGGGGCTCGAAGCCCTCAGGAGGCGTCCAGCCTTCCGGCGGTTCGCCGCCCATCCCTCCGGGTCCGCCGAAGCCGCCGCCCATCATCATGCCGAAGGAATTGCCGGTATATTGCTGTTGCACGCCGTCGATGAAGACGTGGTATTCGGTGTTCATTGCCAGTTCCGAGGAAGAGAAGGTCAAGCTTTGGAACGCCTTGTCCGCCGTATGCTCCAGCAGGACAGCGCCGTTCGTGTCCTCGATCGTAATCGTGCTGCCCGCCGCTTGGGTTGCCGCGAAGGACAATTCAATGAAGGGCTGTTTGGAATCGTCGCTCGTGGCGTCGTTGCGAGTGCCCAGAGCGATGACTTCGCCGCCGTTGATTGTAATCGCGCTGTCGGCGTCGATGCCGCCGTCGGGACTGCGCTCATTGGCCATCGTCACGATTCGGCCGCCATTGATGGTCAGGTAGCCGTTGGAATCGATACCGTCGCCCTCGGCGCCCAGTCCGGCATTCACATACAGTTCTCCGCCGTTCATCGTAGTGACCGAGATGCCGTCTTCATTGGTATTGATGCCGTCATCTTGTGCTTCGATGGCAATATGGCCGCCGTTAATCGTCAGATGCAGTTCGGAGTCGAGCCCCTCATTGGCAGCGATAATCTGCAGTTCTCCGGTGCCTTCTGCTTCACCAGAAATTTGCATCGACATCTTGGAATAGAAGGCCCCGTCGTATTTGTGCAGCTTTTTCGTCGTACCCGGATCGTAGATACGCGCCACGTAGGCTCCGTCGACACGGTTAACCGACCCGTCGGCGAGTACGACCTGAGCGCCCGCATCGGAGAGATCGGTCACGCCGCCGGTGTCCTCGTCATCTTCATACGGCTCGTACACATTGTAGAAAATAACGCCTGGCGCCACGGTGGACGTAATGTCGACGCCGTCGAGGATCAGTGTCACCACGGCGGAAGGGTCGCTCTGCGCATCCTCGCCCAGATCAACTGCCAGCTGGCCAGCCAAGAGTGTGCCGCTCACTCGATATGTGCCGGGCTCGGTAATCGTCACGACGGTGTGGGCAGCGGCCTCCTCGGCGTCATGAGCATCGGCTGCCGAGCCCTCGCCATAATCATCGCCTTGATTGCTTTCATAATAGACGATATCCGCGCCTACATAGACGGCACTGCCGGGGTCGTCAGAGGCAGCCGCGCCGTCGACGAGCGTGCCGTTGTCTGCGAGCTCGATCGAGATCGCTTTCCCAGAAGCGTCATCCGCCGAAGCAGGCAGGCCGAAGGCTAGCGCCAAGGCAAGACTCATCGTAGCGGCGATCGGTTTTTTGAACATCTGCGTCACTTCCTTATATTAAGATAGGGTGTTGTTGTTTCGATTTTCATTGTAGGCGTCTAACCTTAAATCAATCTTAAGCTATTGTTTCAAATGTATTCTCAAGCGCTGGATAATCATGTATCATTTGAAATACATGCGTCCAATTCGCGGTACGTACGTATATAAGAAGAGGCTCGCCGATGAAGCGCATCGGCGGATTGTGAGCGCAGAGGAGGTGTTACGTTGCTAGGCGTACGATTGTTGAAGCTGACCGGACTTGTTTTTGGGATCGTGATGGTGAATGTCGTCGTCTTGTCGCCGGGGCTGCTCGGCATCCGCATCAGCGGCGGCAGCGCGCTGGAGACCGCCTCCGCCATCACGCTATTGGTCGTCAGTCTGCTGGTGGTGCTGTACGGCAGCTACAGCCTACTGTTCCGCACGACTGCCGTCACGCCGGTCAAGAACATTCAGACGCACGAGGATTACGTAGCGGCCCTGTATCGCTACCGTCACGTCAAAGGACTGCACAAGGATATCGCGCTCGCGCTCAACCAGCTCGACCGGATGCGCAAGCGCAGGCTGGCGCTCGACGAGGTGCTGGGCCAGCGCTTTCAGCCAACGGAGCTGAGCTATGCCAAGTTCAGCAAGGTCATTGATGAAGTCGAGAACCTGTTCTACGACCATATGCGCAGTATGCTGAACAAGCTGCGGGTGTTCGACGGAGGGGAGTTCGCCCGCTTCGTCGGCCGGCACCGGCCGGGGAGGACCTTGTCTGCGGTCGAGCAGGAGAAGGTCTCGCTGTACACGCAGTACTTCGAATATATGAGCGGGTACCTGCAGGCCAATGAGGAAATTCTGCTCAAGCTGGACAAATTGCTGCTGGAGGTGGCCGCGCTCGGCAGCACCAACTACAAGGAGATCGACGAGATGCCCGGCATGCAGGAGCTGGACGTCTTGATCAAGCAGACGAAGCTATACAAGCATTGAAAGGGGGATGCACGTGGGCAAGGGCAAAATATTCGCAGGGCTGATCGTCATCGCCGCGGTCGTCTTCGGTCTCGTCTACTACGGGATCAACCTCACCTCGGACCTGGGCAAGACCGCGGGCCAGATCTCGGAGGAGGATGCGGCGGAGCGGCTGACGAAGCTATACGGTGATATCCGGGTCACCGAGGCCGATCCGATCAAGGGTCAGATCGACCTCGATCCGGTCGATGTCGGCAGCGCCCTGCCGAGCATCGACAAGTTCGACATCTCGGTCGACCACACGACCAGCAGCTATGTCGAGATCTTCTCCTCCACGGAGAAGTCCGGCACCGGCACGGACGGCTGGCTCAATGAGGTGGCTGAGGCCTTCAACAACGCGGGGATCGAGGTGGACGGCTCGCCCGTCTCGGTGCGCATCCGCAATATCGCCTCCGGTACGGCGGCCGACTACATCAAGTCGGGCAAGTACGTCCCGGACGCGTATACCCCGTCCAACGCGCTGTGGGGCGATATGGTCGCCGCGGAGGGCGTCAAGGTCGAGGAGATCACCGATCGCCTCGTCGGCAACGTGGCGGGCATCGTCACCGACGAAGACAAGTACAACGAGCTGATCGAGAAGTACGGCGCGCTCAATCTCAAAACCGTGACCGACGCGATCGCGGCCAACGAGCTGGCGATGGGCTATACCGATCCGTTCGCGAGCTCGACCGGGCTCAACTTCCTGGTGACGGCGCTGATGACCTTCGACAGCGCGGATATGCTCGGCGATCAGGCGGTCGCGGGCTTCGAGCGCTTCCAGGCCAACGTGCCGTTCGTCGCCTCGACGACGCTGCAGATGCGCGACGCGGCCAAGTCCGGCATGCTGGACGCGTTCGTGCTGGAGTATCAGACCTTCGTCAACACGGCGGACCTGCAGAGCGGCTACGTCTTCACGCCGTTCGGCGTGCGGCACGACAGCCCGCTCTACGCGCTCGGCGACCTGCCGCAGACGAAGCGGGACATCATTCAGGCCTTCGCCGACTTCGTCCGCCAGGAGGACAATCAGGCGCTCGGCACGAAGAACGGCTTCAACGGCATGGACGACTACAAGGCAGAGGTCGCGCCGGCCGATCCGGGACTGCTCTCGGCGGCGCAGAAGCTGTGGAAGGAGAAGAAGGACGTCAACAAGCCGATCGCCGCGGTCTTCGTCGCCGACGTCTCGGGCAGCATGAACGGCGAGCCGCTCAATCGGCTCAAGGAATCGCTGCTGACCGGGCAGAAGTACCTGGGACGGGACAACAGCATCGGCTTCGTCTCCTACTCGAGCGACGTCACGATCGATCTGCCGATCGCCAAGTACGATACGAACCAGCAGTCGATGTTCGTCGGGGCGGTCAGCAGCCTGCAGGCCGACGGCGGCACAGCGACCTTCGACGGCATCGTCGTGGCGATGAAGATGCTGCAGGATGCGCGCGCGGAGGATCCGAGCATCCGGCCGCTGATCTTCGTGCTCAGCGACGGCGAGACCAACGAGGGGCACTCGCTCGATGAGATCCGCAGCCTGATCGAGACGTATCAGGTGCCGATCTATACGATCGGGTACAATGCCAACATTCAGGCCTTGCAGAGCATCTCCAGCATCAACGAAGCGGCCAGCATCAACGCCGACACCGACGATGTCGTGTACAAGATCGGCAATCTGCTCAACGTGCAGATGTAGGCGCGGCGTTCATATGGTTTATTGCGGGGGGGTTAGCGGCGCGAGCCGGTTTTATTACAGGAGGAGGGGTCCACGATGGCCTTTACGATGGAAGTAGTAGACGAAGCGAAGATCAAGTCGGCGATTGAAGAGCAGGTCCAGCCGGAGCCCGAGGAGGTGAAGGAGCTGCGCGAGCAGGCGGCGAGCAATGTCTCGACGATCCTTGCGGTCGATACGGAGTCGCTGGAGAAGCGGCGGGAGATCATGCAGTCGATCGATCAATTCGGGATGCGCACGATGCGCTCCTCCTCGGAGAAGAACAAGCTGCTGCAGGTGTCGGTGAACAACCTGTCCAAGAGCGGCGACGAAGGCGGTCAGGTCGCCAAGGACTTGATGGAGCTGAATCTGCAGCTCAAGGATCTGGACCCGAGCGTCGTCGATTTCGCCAAGAGCGGCTTCCTCGGCCGTCTCTTCAATCCGCTGCGCCGCTACTTCGCCAAGTACCAGAAGGCCGACAGCGTCATCTCCGACATCATCGTCTCGCTCGACAAGGGCAAGGTCGTGCTGCAGAACGACAACACGACGCTCGAGCTGGAGCAGCAGGCGATGCGCGAGCTGACGAAGCGGCTGGAGAAGGAGATCCAGCTCGGCATGCTGATGGATACGGAGATCGAGGCGCAGATCGAGGCCGCCAAGGCGCGGCAGGAAGCGGAGGACAAGGTGCGCTTCATCACCGAGGAGGTGCTGTTCCCGATGCGCCAGCGCGTCATGGACCTGCAGCAGATGATGGTCGTCAATCAGCAGGGCATCATGGCCAGCGAGGTCGTCATCCGCAACAACAAGGAGCTCATCCGCGGCGTCGACCGGGCCCGCACCGTCACCGTCACCGCGCTGCGGATCGCCGTCACCGTCGCCAGCGCGCTCTACAACCAGCGGATCGTCCTGCAGAAGATCGAGCTGCTCAACAAGACGACGGACAATCTGATCAGCGGCACCTCCCGCATGCTCAAGGAGCAGGGCGTCGCGATCCAGAAGCAGGCGTACGAGGCCAGCGTCTCCGTCGAGACGCTCAAGCAGGCGTTCGGCGACGTCATCTCGGCGCTCGATTCGATCAGCACGTACAAGCAAGAGGCGCTGCCCAAGATGCGGCAGACGATCACCGAGTTCCGCGAACTCGCCGATACCGGCGAGGAGCAGATCAAGCGGCTGGAGAAAGGCAAGGCGCTCGGCCTGTAGGCCGCGGCCGTTCGCGCTTGCGACGTCGCTGCCGTGCAGACACAATCGCATAGGCTGTGTACGTGTCCGGCTTAAGGCGGCCGCACGGATCGCCCCCCACTGTCCCATTTGCGGACGGCGGGGGCTTTTTTTATGTTTGGCTTGTACTTTTATCAAAAGTACCAGAAATGAACGTTTTGTCTCCTACTCGCGTCGCGGCTGCTTTTATAGAATAAAGGCACGACGAGAAAGAGAAGGTGATGGAGGTATGGCAAGCGGCACCAAGGCGGCGAATACCAAGGTGGCGGACATCAAGGTCAAACGAAACCGCTGGAAGCTGTTCCGCAGCAATCTGGACATGTACCTGCTGCTGGTTCCCGGACTTGCATTTTTGCTGTTGTTCAAATACACGCCGATGTACGGCATTATCATCGCATTTCAGGAGTTCAACATCTTTACCGGCCTCTCGGGCAGCGAGTGGGTCGGGCTGGAGCAGTTCAACAAGCTGCTGCATTCGGAGGAATTCCTGCAGGTGCTGATCAACACCTTGCTGATCAGCCTGTACAAGATCGTCATCTTGTTCCCGCTGCCGATCTTCATCGCGCTGATCCTCAACGAAGTGCGGCGGATGTTTTTCAAGCGCGCCATCCAGACGGTCATTTATTTGCCGCATTTCCTGTCCTGGGTCATCATCTCCGGCTTGTTCCTGAACATCCTGTCGCCGTCGGGCGGCATCGTCAACGAGATCATTCGCTCGTTCGGCGGCGCGCCGATCTCGTTCATGACCGACAGCGACATGTTCCGCAGCGTGGTCGTCTTCACGGCAGGGTGGAAGGAGTCGGGCTGGAGCGCCATCGTCTTCATCGCCGCGATCGCCGGCATCGAGCAGGAGCAGTACGAGGCGGCCGCGATCGACGGCGCCGGACGCATCCGCCAGATGTTCTCGATCTCGCTGCCGGGCATGCTGCCGATCATCGTGCTCATGTTCATCCTGCGCATCGGCAACCTGCTGGAGGCCGGCACCGAGCAGATCCTGACGATGTACAATCCGCTCGTCTACGCGACCGGAGACGTCATCGGCACCTTCGTGTACCGCATGGGGCTCGGCCAGCAGGATTACAGCTTCAGTACGGCAGTCGGCTTGTTCAATTCCCTGGTGGGCTTCCTGCTCATCATTCTCGGCAATACGCTTAGTCGCAAATTTCTGCAACGCAGCATCTGGTAAGGAGGCCTGAAGCTTATGCGCAGCAAAAGCGCCGGCGATTATGTGCTGGATACCAGCATCTATCTTATGCTCACGCTCATGGGGGTCATTACGCTGCTCCCGTTCGCCAACGTGTTGTCCAAGGCCGTCAGCGAGGAATGGGCGATCGTCTCGGGCAAGGTCGGGATCTTCCCGGTCGGCTTTCAGCTCGATACGATGAAGTTCGTCGTCACGTCCTCGCAGTTCCTGCAGGCGCTGTGGATCTCGGTCCTGGTGGCCGTCATCGGTACGCTGCTGTCGCTGCTGTTGACGGCGCTGACCGCCTATCCGCTGTCGAAGCGGCAGCTGCCGGGCATCGGCGTCATCATCGTCCTGTTCATCTTCACGATGATGTTCAACGGCGGCATCATTCCGAACTACCTGCTCATCCGCGAGCTCGGCCTGATCGACTCGCTCGGCGCGCTCATCTACCCGGCGCTGATCAGCGTGTTCAACCTGCTCGTCATCAAGAGCTACTTCGAGACGCTGCCGGAGAGCCTGGAGGAATCGGCCAAGCTGGAGGGCGCGGGCAACCTGACGATCCTGTTCCGCATCATCCTGCCGCTCAGCGGCCCGGTGCTGGCGACGATCGGCCTGTTCTACGCCGTCTACTTCTGGAACGATTACTTCAATCCGCTGTTGTACATCAACAGCACCGACCTGCGGCCATTGCCGCTGTATCTGCAGGACATCGTCATGAATGCCAATGCGTCCTCCGCGCTCGACCGGACGGCCGACCAGCTCATGAACGTGCCGGCCGAGGGCGTGCGGTCCGCGACCGTCATCGCCTCGACAGTGCCGATCCTGCTCGTCTACCCGTACTTGCAGAAGTACTTCATCAAGGGCGTGCTGATCGGCTCCGTCAAGGGCTGAAAAATTTCAATCCAATACATTGTCTTTTCCTTAGGAAAAGTAATGATAAAATGAATTTCAGGAGGGTCTATCCATGAAAAACAACCAGAAACGCAAACGGCTGCAGCCGCTGCTGCTCGTCTTGACGGCGCTGCTGCTCGTGCTCTCGGCATGCTCGTCCGGCGGGTCGGACGGCGAAGGCAACAACGCGCCGGCAAACGGCAATGGCAATGGCAATACGGCGGCAGAGGGTACAAATGCAAACGCGGATGCCGACAAGCCGGAGCTGAAGCGGCTGAGCGTCTGGCAAGGCGAGGACTACAACACGTACCCGGTAGCGGCGCTGCTGGAGGAGAAGACCGGCTATCCGGTCAAGTACGACATGCTGCCCCAGGACAAGTGGCAGGAGAAGCTGAATCTGCTGCTCGGCTCGGGCGAGCCGTACGACGCCGTCACGATCTACGCCGACAAGGCGCTCTACTCCGACTTCGCCCAGAAGGGCGCGCTCGTCGACCTGATGCCGCTGATCGAAGAATACGGTCCGAACATCCAGGCCGCGCTCACCCCGGAGATGATGGAAGCGGTTAAAGTCAACGACAAGCTGTATGCGATTCCGGATGCGGTCACCTATAAGGTGAACAGCAGCATCCTGATCCGCACCGACTGGCTGGAGCAGGTCGGTCTGGAGAAGCCGACGACGCTGGAGGAGCTGACCGCGGCGCTGCAGGCGTTCAAGGAGCAGGATCCGGGCGGCAACGGCAACAAGAACGTGCCGCTGACCATTCACGGCAATCAGCCGATGCTGGAAAATATCGTCGGCGCGTTCGGCATGCCGAACGCCTGGAACGAGGTCGACGGCGAGCTGCTGCCGCGCATCCTCGATCCGTCGTATGCCGACTATGTGACGTATGTGTCGGACCTGTACGAGCAGGGGCTGCTCGATTCGGAATTCGTCGCCAACAAGGACGCCACCGCCAAGGAGAAATTCTCCAGCGGTCAGGCCGGCGCGATCATCGTCCACTGGGCGGACATCCCGGCGCTGGCGGAGACGCTGGCGCAGACGCATCCGGACGCAGCCTTCGAATTCATCGGCGCGCTGACCGGCCCTTCGGGCGAGGCGGGCTTCTCGGCCAATTCCGGCTTCGACCGGCTGACCTTCATCCCCAAGTCCTCCAATCATCCGGAGGAAGCGATCAAGTGGATCAACGCGACGCTGGAGGAAGAGACGTTCAAGAGCCTGGCGATCGGCGAGGAAGGCACGCACTACAAGGTCGAAGACGGAGCCTACGTGCCGATCCAGCCGATCTTCACCGACGAGCGCAATCTGGCGAATAACTACATGTCGGGCGTGACGGAGCACTACCCGCAGTACTGGCAAGCGCGCGTGCGCAAAAATCCGGTCATGTACGAGGCATTCAGCTTCTTGAACAACGAGCAGCCGGAGGAGATCCAGATCACGAATGTGCTCGGTCTGTCGCCCTTCATGCCGACGTACTCGAAAAACAACCAGCAGCTCGAGACGATGGTCGGGGACTACACCATCAAGCTCATTGCGGGCGCCGAATCGCTGGACGGCCTGGAGGAGTTCCGGGCGAAGTACAATGCCGCCGGCGGCGAGGCGAGCGTAAACGAAGTCAACGAATGGTATGCGAATCGGTAACGAAGCAGCCATGCGAAGCGAATCAGACGGCAAGTGCGAGCAGGGCTCGCGCTTGCCGTTTGGCGCTGGTCGGCGTCCGTCGTGATACAATGAGACCAAGCCGAATGACCCCGGAGAGGAGAGCGAGCGATGTACAAGATGCTGATTGTCGACGACGAGCCCGCGGTACGGGCCGGGCTGCGCCGCTATGTGGACTGGACGGCCTATGGCATCGAATGGGCGGGCGAGGCCGATGACGGCGACGTCGCGCTGGAGATGATCGCACAGCAGCCGCCGGACCTCGTGCTGACCGACATCCGCATGCCGAGCATGGACGGCATCACGATGGCGCGGCGGATCGCCCAGTCGCATCCGCAGTGCAAGATCGTGTTCATCAGCGGGCATGACGACGCCGATTACCTCAAGTCCGCGCTGAAGATCAACGCCACCGATTATATCTTCAAGCCCGTCAATCGCAAGGAGCTGGAGGCGGTCGTGCGGCGGGTCGTGGATGAGCTGGATGCGCAGCGCCGGGAGCAGCAGCAGCGCCGTCAATTGATGGAGCAGCTCAAGGAAGGCTTGCCGCTGCTGCGCGAGCGGCTGCTGCTGGCACTGATGACGAGCGGCGCGCCGCGGCGGGGCTTGGACGAGCGCATCGCCTTCCTGGGGCTCGATCTGCCGGTGACGTCCGCCTATTGGGTCATCGTGGTCGAGATCGACGACCTGAGCGAGGTCACGGCGTCGCGCTCGGAGCGGGACGCCCAGCTGCTCTGGTACGCCGTGCTCAATATCGTGCAGGAGCTGGTGGACACCTACTTCCGCGGCTACGTCATCGCGCATCAGCACGGCGAATTCGTCGGCCTGCTGCAGACGCTCGAGGGCGGCGAGTCGCCCGACGGCGCGGAGGCGCTGCTCGCGCTCGCGGCCGATATCCGCAGCAGCCTGGAGCGCTACCTGCGGCTCGGCGTGACGATCGGCATCAGCGACCGGGCGGAGGGGCTGGCGCGGGTCGCCGGGGCCTACCGGCAGGCCCGCGAGGCGGCCGATCACCGCTGGTACCTGGGCAAGAACCGGATCATCACGATGGACAGCCTGCATCATGCCGAGCGCGGCGGCGAGCCGGCGCTGCACCGCGTCGATGCCGAGCAATTGGAGCCGCTCTTCTCCGCGCTCAAGGGCGATGAGTCGGACCGGCTGGATGCGGCGCTGGACGAGGTGTTCCAGGTGCTGAGCCGCAATCGCGGCGACGGGCTCAAGTACGGCCAGAGCGTCTGCCTGCAGATCGTGCTGGCGGTGCGCCAGCTGCTGCTGGAGATGGAGCTGCATACGCCGGAGCTGGAGGCGGCGGAGACGGCGCTGTGGCATGCGCTGCTCGCGCGCGAGACGCTGGGCGAGATGCGGGAGGAGCTGGCGGCGTACCTGGGCGAGGTCGGGGGGCGCATCCGCGAGCGGCGCTCCGGCAAGGTCGCCAATCTGGTCGAGCGCGTGCGGACGGTCATCGAGCGCCAATACGGCGACAGCCAGCTGACCGTCGCCGAGATCGCCAAGACGGTCTATCTCTCGCCGACGTATGTCAGCCTGTTATTCAAGCAGGAGACCGGCCAGACGATCAACGAATACCTGACCCAGGTGCGGATCGAGCGGGCCAAGGCGCTGCTGCGCGAGCCGCAGCACAAGTTCTACGACATCTGCTATGCGATCGGCTACAACGACCCGAGCTACTTCACCCGCCTCTTCAAAAAAGCGACGGGTCTGACGCCGAGCGCCTATCGCGAGCATCATGGCTAAGCTGCGCGCGGCGATGCTGCGCCTCTCGGCCTGGAGCGGCGGCCTGCTGCACCGGTTCACGATCCCGCGGCCGTGGCTGCTCGCCTATCTGCTGCTGATCGTGCTGCCGGCGGCGGTCTTCCTCTACGGGTACTACGCCCGCTCCTCGGCGATTCTCAAGAGCGAGGTGCTGCGCACGATGCAGCAGGCGCTCAAGCAGGCCGGCAGCAACCTGTCGTACCGCCTGGAGCATATCGCCAATATCAGCGATGCCGCCTTCATGAATGCCAAGCTGCACGAATATCTGGCCGTCCGCCCCGACGACCGCTCGATCGCGACGCAGATCGAGGTGATCCGGGATCTGCGCTATCTCGTGGACACGATCCAGACCAATCCGGATGTCTTCCACATGCGGCTGTTCGTGGACAGCTCCAAGCTGTACGCCGAGGAGCGGGTCAACTTCTTTACGCTCGACAGTCTGCGAGGCGAGCCGTGGTACGAGGCGATCCTGGCGGACAATGGAGGCATCGTGTGGCGCGGCGCATACGGGGAGGAATTCCTGGGCAGCGGCGAAGCCCGCATCTTCTCGGCGGCGCGCATGCTGCGCGATCCCGCCAATTACGACCGGGTATCTGGGGTGCTGATGATCGACGTGCGCGAGTCGATGCTCGCGCAGATCGTGTCCGAGCTGCAGTTCGCGCCCTCCACCGAGGTATATATTGCGGATGCGGACGGGCGCATCGTCTACCATCCGGACCGGCCGCGGATCGGCACGGCCGTGCCCGAGGCGGTGCGCGCCGCGCTGGGGGGCACGGACGGCCTCCGCACCGTCAGCCTGGACGGCCAGCCCTACGAGGTGATGCACACCCGACTGGAGCAGGCCGGCTGGCACCTGATCGCCCAGGGGACCGAGGCGCAGCTCTCGCCGCAGTCGGTGCGGCTGACGCGCCAGGCGGAATGGACGTCGCTGATCGCCTATGTCGCCCTGTTCCTCATCCTGCCGTTCCTGCTGCTGGCGATCATCGTGCGCGGCATGAACCGCCGGGTCCATCATGTCATCACCGCGATCCGCCGGGAGGGCAAGGACGGCCGCGACGGGCTGCGCGAGCTGCCGCAGGTGAACGGCGACTTCCAGATGCTCGAGCGCAGCGTCGACCATCTCATCCTGCGCGTGCGCACCCTGGTCGAGGAGAAGTATGCCGCACAGCTGCATGAGCGCGAGGCGCAGCTGCAGGCGCTGCAGGCGCAGATCAACCCGCACTTCCTGTACAATACGCTCGATACGATCAACTGGATCGCGATCGGCCGCGGCGCGGACGACATCAGCCAGATGATCGACAGCCTGGCCAAGTACTTCCGGCTCAGTCTGAACAAGGGGCGCAGCATCGTGACGGTCGAGGACGAGCTCCAGCTCGTGGAGGTGTATCTGGCGATCCAGCAGAGCCGCTTCCAGGGGACCTTCGAATACGTCATCGACGCCGAGCCCGGGCTGGAGGAGCGCGTGATGCCGAAGCTGATCCTGCAGCCGATCGTCGAGAATGCGCTGCTGCACGGCATCCGCAAGGCCAAGGACCGGCAGGGTCGCATCGTCGTCGCCGCGCGCCGCGCGCAGGGTGATCTGCTGCTGACCGTGACGGACAACGGGATCGGCATGGACGAGGCCCAGACGCGCCGGCTGCTGACCGCAGCGCCGGACGGCGGGGCCGCTCCGACCAGCGGCGGCAGCTCGTACGGGCTGTACAATGTCAATGCGCGCATTCGGCTCTATGCCGGGGAAGGGTACGGCCTGTCCGTCGTCTCGGAGCCGGGGAGCGGCACGACGGTGACGGTGCGATTGAAGGCCGACGTGCCGGGGGACACGGGGTCGGCGGAGTCATAGCTGGCCTCTGGCGCTTTTTAGGATCGGCTATCCGACGGCTTACAATTTGGGGCAGCTTGTACAGTACTCTTCCACCGGAGACACTTCGTAATAGAAGCAGCAGGTTTTTCGGATGCGCGTCGGCGTACCGGACGGCGCGTCGCAGTCGGGCGCGAGGGAGGCTGCCGGCGCGGCGTCGCCATAGAATCGGAGGAGCGGGTTGCGCGCTTCTCCGAAGAGGGCGCCGGGCGCTTGGTGCAGCATATAGGCATAATCTTCGCGGCCGCGCGCCCGCACCGCTTCATCCTCCGAAGCGGCGAGCCGTTTTTCGTACAGCGAGTAGACGCGCACCGCGGCATTTTCCCACAGCATCGGCTTGGGCGCGCGGGCGATCTCGGCCAGCATGTGAATGATCGGCCCCATATTCTCGGCGAAGAGGGCATGCAGGAGCGCCTCGCGCCAGGCGTGACGGCCGCCGGGTGCGGGGGAGCCTGCCTGGTCGTCGGCCAGGCGGATATGCGTCAGCCAGCGGTCCGGCGTTGCTTCGAGGAGGCAATGTTCCGCGCGTGCGTGCAGTCCCTTGTCGTACGCCGTCATCGCGTACAGCACAGGGACGGCGGCGACAAAGGCGTAGCGCTTGACGAACTGCGAGGCGGCCGTCATCCGTGAAGGCGCCCTGAGCCGCTCGGTCAATCGGTCCAGATAGGCCGAGCCGCGCTCCGGATCAAGCAAATGCGAGGCCGGCATCGCAAGGGCGGAGGCGCCGGCGCCAATGCTGACGTCGGGGATGGCGCCTGGGCCGGCTGTGCGCCTGCACAGGCCGAATTGCGCACGCAGGTCCGCCCATTCCTGCTGTGATATTCTCGATTGGCCGCTCATGGGGCCTCCTCTCGCTGTGCTGACGTCATCTTACTCCAATGCCTCGGCGATCTGATCGACGATCAGGTCGATGGCGATCGGCCCATAGTACCCGACCCATTGCGCCGTATTTTGCTCGTAGACGTGATTCGCCTGCACAGCTTTCAGGTTTTCCCATATACTCGTGTTTTGCAGCTCCTGGGTCAGGGCGGCATTCGTGTCGTCCTGCAGCAGGAACATGTGCTCCGCCTCCAGCTCCGGCAGGACCTCGAGCGAGATCATCGTGCTCGTGTCCGCGTCGTTGACCGCCATTTCGGGCGGCGTCAGACCCAGGTCGTCGTACAGAATCTGCGAGGTGCGATGCGAGGTCGTTTGCAGCCGAATCAGGCCGTCCCTCGGGCGCACCAGGGCCACGATTTGCCCGCTCATTTTTTCGGCGAGGCTTGCTTTCAGCGTGCTGATTTTCTGATCGTATGCCGCGATCCAGTCCTGCGCTTCCTGCTGCTTGTTCAGGATCTGTCCCATCTTCGCCAGCACCGTCTGCCAGTCCTCGTTGCGCTCGAGCATCAGCGTCGGCGCGATCTTGAGCAGATCCTCATAGATGTCCTCGTGGAATTCCGTCGCGAGAATCAGATCCGGCGAGGCCGCGAGGACGCCCTCCAGATTCGGCTCGACATACGTGCCGAGCAGCGGGATATCGTCCATCTGATCGCCCAGATAGGGCGGCAGTCCGCCGTCGGTGCCGGCGATGACGCTGCCCGCGGGCCGCTCGCCCAGCGCCAGCATCTGGTCCGCGTACTGCACGTCCAGCACGACGATCCGCTCTGGCACCTGCTCCAGCGTGATCTCGCCCTTCAGCGTCGGGATGGTGACCGGGGTGTCGAGCTCGGCAGCCGTTTCGGAAGAAGGGTCTGCGCTCTCGTCTGCCTCTTCCGCAGCGTTGCCTGCTTCCGCGTCCGTGCCAGCTGACGTGCCCTCGGCCGGGCCGCCCGCATCCGTATTACCCGTTTGCGATTCGTCTGACGTTGCCGCTCCGGTGCCGGGGTCGGCCTGGTCGTCATTGTTGGCGCAAGCGCCCAACAGCATCATCAACGTGACAAGTAGCATCAAGCTCCACGAGAGCTTGCGTTTCGAATACATGGATCGTACCATTGCTCATACCGCTCCTTCGTTCTAGTTGATAATAATTTTCATCCTCACTTAGACCACTATAAGCATGACGGCCGCTCTGTGCAATGGATATCTGCGCCAATCGCGCATGGACAATGGCGACACGACAAAGAGCCGTCGACGGGCGCGGCCAACGCCGCATCGACAGCCTGGGGCAAAAAAGGGCGAGCTATCTTGCCTTCAAAAATGCCGCCGCGACCTGATCGACGACCTGATTCATGGCGATCGGACCGTAATACGCAATCCAGAGGCTCGAGGAGGCCGGGTAGATGTGCTGCTCGCGCACGGCCCGAAGATTCCGCCAGACGGCCGAATGCTGAAGGTCTCGGGTCCAGCGCGGGCAGGTGTCGTCAGTCAGGACAAAATAATGATCGGTATCCAGTTCGGGCAGCGTGTCCAGCGCGATCGCCGAGCTGGTGCGCTTGCGATACATGGCTTGCTCCGGCGGACGCAGGCCGAGATCCTTGTAAAGGATCGAAGCGGTACGATGCGCGCTCGTATGCAGCCGGATCGCATTATGGCGCGGCCGGATCATCGTGACCGACTGCGCATGGAGCCGCTCGCTCAGCCTGGAGCGGAGCTCGCTCGTCTTGTGCCGATAGCGCTGCAGGATGCGCTCCGCCTCCTGGCGCCGGTCCGTGATTCGCCCGAGCGTGCGGAGCGTCTCCCGCCAATCGCGGTTGCGCGGTAGCATCGCGGTCGGCGCGATCGTCGCCAGGCTCGGGTAGAGAGGCGCCTGCAATTCCGTGCAGATGATCAGGTCCGGAGCCAGCTCGCACAGCGCATCGAGCCGAGGAGAGGCCAGCGTGCCCAGAGGCTCGATCGCGCCCGCCGGGGAGGCTGTCATGCAGGTCGGAAAGCCGCCGTCCCCGGGCACCGTGACGCTGCCGGCCGGCGGCGTGTCCAGCGCCAGCAGATGATCCAGGAACTGCGGGTCCAGCACGGCGATCCGCCGGGGCCGGCGATGTAGGGATAGCTCGCCTCGCAGATGCACGACCGTGGGCAGCGCCCGCCGGACGGCCGCCTGCAGCGGATCGGTCGCCTGCGCGCCGCCGCGGCTGTCCGCGTCCTCCGCGGCGCAGCGGATCGACGGATCGGGGCATGCTCCTTCCTCCGCGGCGCGCGCCTGCTCCATCGCCGTCCGATATTCGCTGGGCGACACCCCTGCGTACCGCTTGAACAGGCGGCTGAAGTAGTAGCTGTCCGCGTACCCGACCGCCTCGGCGATTGCCTTGAGCGGGGCGCGAGTGCTCTGCAGCAGCGTCTTGGCGCGGTCGATGCGCAGTTGCATCAGATAGTCGATCGGGCCGAGCGCCAGCCGCTTGCCGAACAGGCGCTGCAGCGTCCGCGGACTGCAATTCAGCCGCGCGGCGAGCGCCTCCGCGGTGATCGGCTCGGCGTAGTGCTCGTCCATGTAGCGGGCGGCCTGACGCACCAGGTCCGGTGTCGGAGCAGGAGGCTGCGACTGCTGCGCCGGCGTCAGTGCAGACGTCGGAGGCAGCTGCATCGGCCTCAGTATGGGCGCCGCCTGCCACGTCTGAGTCGTCTGCGGCGCCGGGAGCGCCTCGTGCAGCTGCGTCATCAGCTCGCAGACGAATTGATAGAAGAGCGCCTTGGTCTGCAACTGGGCCAATGATCCTGCGCGAGCCCAAGTCGTCTCGAGCTGAGCGAGCAGGCGATCCAGCGCCGCGGCGCGGACGGTCTGGACGCCGTACGACTGTGCGAACGCCTCGGTGTGGGCAAGCGCGTGCTGCGCTTCCTCGCCGAGCGGCGGTCCGGTATCGGCCTGGTAGTGCAGCAAGTAACCGTGCAGCGGCTCGGTCACGTCTGCGACGGTCAGCACGGCCCCCTGACCGGCATGACAGGCATAGCCGCGCACCAGCCGGTGCGGCGCAGCTGCGTTCAGGTCGAGGCCTGCGCCGCCGCAAGCCGCCGCTGCGTCAAGATCGAGCCGCGCGCTGCCGTGCGTAATATACAGGAAGGCGCTGGAGGCGAGCCGGTACGTCTGCGGCGGCCCATGCGTATCCAGCGCCAGGCGCTCGATGCCAGTGATGTGCACCGTGGCCGCGTTCCAATGGCGAAGCTGCTCTTCGATATTCATCATGCGGCGTCAACTCCCGTTTTTATCGCGCCGCCGAAGGAGGGCGCTGCAAGTTGTAATCTGTAACGGACGGAAATGACCGTTACAACGTCGATTGTGGCTCATGCGAGTTGTAACGGACACTTTTGACCGTTAGCATGCTCTGGCGCCCGCATTCAAGCCGAATTCATAGTCTGACGGACAAAAATGTCCGTAAGGTGCTGGATCAAGCGGTAAGCTGTCCTCCGCGCCGTCAAAGGACAGCGCAAGAGACCGGCCGTTTCCTCTTGAATAGATTATAAGTTCCACGCTTATAAACGGCTCTATCTATTCTCGGAACGTAACTTGTGTCGCCGCGAAAGGCCCGCGCTAGCCGTTTCGCCTTGAAAGATAAGAGGTATAAGCTGATCGCTCATACCGGTCTTATCTTTCTCGGAACGAAACTTATTCGGCTATAAAAAACCAGCCTCACCGTTTCGCCTTGAAAGATAAGAGGTATAAGCTGATCGCTCATACCGGTCTTCTCTTTCTCGGAACGAAACTGACTCGGCCATAAAAAGCCGGCCTCACCGTTTCGCCTTGAAAGATAAGAGGTATAAGCTGATCGCTCATACCGGTCTTATCTTTCTCGGAACGAAACTTATTCGGCTATAAAAAACCAGCCTCACCGTTTCGCCTTGAATAGATAGAATTTATAAGTTCCACACTTATAAATGGCTCTATCTATTCTCGGAACGTAACTTGTGTCGCCGCCAAAGGCCGGCGCCAGCCGTTTCGCCTTGATGATAACCATTATCAATTATAACGCAAAAAAGGGTGGAGGGGGAGGCTTTTATGCGAAGAGGGTTGTCAATCGTTAGGTGAGATGTAAAAGTAAGGGGAGGAAAAAAGTCCTAGTATGTCGAATATTTAAGTAAAATATCGAAGGGAGTCTGGGAATAGATGGCCAAAACCTATCATGCGGAAGGAAGGCAGCTCGCAAATGCCTTGCGCGGGTTATTTATCCTCGCCGGGACGGCAGTTTTAAAATCATAGAAAGTATAAGACGTGCCCTATACTTGTCTAGATTTCTCGGAACGTAACTTGTGTCGCCGCCAGAGGCCGGCGCCAGCCGTTTCGCCTTGCTAATTTACACTGGGGTTTTTTCGTAGGTATTATTTTGGTTGGAATGGTCGTCTCTGAGGTGCTGGGGACGATGTGGACCGCCCGGAGACGCTCGGCCAAAAAGAACTCGAAAAAATCCGCTGCTCCTTCCAGAACCGAGAAACACGCCAAACCGTCTACCTCAAAAAAACTGTCTGACCAAAGCTTAATTCGAGCGGATGTGCAATCCTTATCCGGCACTGATTTCGAGCGATTAATGGAGATGTACTACATCGATCAAGGCTACCGCGTTAACCGAGTAGGCGGGGCAGGCGACCATGAGGTGGATTTAATTCTGCAAGGGAAAGAAGGGTACAAAATAGCCGTGCAATGCAAGCGTTGGAAGCGGGATGTCGGGAACGATATTGTGCTGCGCCTCAAGGCGGGCAAACAAGTGCACGGCTGCTATGACGCATGGATTGTCACCACTAGCCACTTTACCAAATCCGCAAGAGAGGCGGCAGAACGGCTTAATATCAAATTAATCAACGGTGCAGCGCTCCAAGATAAGTTAATGCGGTGGCGCAAGGGGAAGCGTGTGGGATGAAGTACCATTGAGGCGCTAGTGCATCATTTTCAACTGACTGGCCACGTACGAAGAAAAGAAAATCGACCAGGACTACTTCTTGGAAGACAATGTCCTGTAAATTACACCAAAACGTGCCGACTGATCGCCGGCACGTTTTTGGCTTACTCCTTCTTCCGATCGAAAACGCTGCATCTCATCCGCGCAGCGTGTGTCAGTTCAGCAGCAGGACTAGGCCCTGACTTCACCGCCCTTCCCCGCTCTTCACCGGCTTCTGAAACACGACTCCTTGCTCGGCGAGCCGCTCGTGCAGGAGCGGAATCGAGACGTCGGCCAGCGCGCTGCCGGATTCGATGGCGAGCGCGGCGGCGATCCCGGCCGCCTGGCCGAGCGCGTAGCAGGTCGCCTGCACGCGCATCGAGGACATCGCCACATGACTGGCGGAGATGCTGCGTCCGGCGACGATCAGCCCCTCGATCTCGGCGGGCAGCAAGCAGCGGTACGGGATGTCGTAGCCGTCCAGCTTGCGCTCGTCGGTATTGGCCTGGCCGGTCGGATTGTGAATGTCGATCTCGTAGTTCGTCTGCGCGACGACGTCCTCGAAGCGGCGCCCGCTCGTCAGATCTTCCTCGGTCAGCGTGTAGCGACCCTCGATCTGATTCGTCTCGCGCACGCCGATCTGCCCGGGCACGTGGGAGAGGATGTGATTCGGATGGTTCGTGCGCTGCAGGTAATTGGCAATCGACAGCACCTGGCGCAGGCCTTCCTTCTCTGCGTAATTGATGTCCTCGATCTTGGCGCCGTTGCCCTTGACCCGCGACATGTTGACCAGCAGCGTGCCGTCGCCCATGCCGCCCCAGTACAGGTGGCGGCCCTGTGGCAGCTCCTCGACCGATTCGTAGCGGTAGCCGTCCTCGGGCAGCGACTGGGCGACCGGCTTGCCGGTATCCTGCATCATGAACATCAGCGTCATCGGCTGGGTCAAGCCGTCCTCCTCGCGGCCGGCATGGGTCGGTACGCCGGCGTCGACCGCCACCCGGGCATCGCCGGTGCAATCGATGACGACCGCCCCCGCGAACGCCTTCAGTCCCTCCCGCGTATTGGCGAAGACGCCGCTCACCCGCTTGCCCTCCAGCATCGCCGAGACGAAGCTGGTGTGGTAATAGACGTACACGCCCTCCTTCTCCAGCTTCTGATTCAGATAGTGGCGCAGCTCGAACGGCGAGTATTGCGGCCAGATCGACTCGTGGTGCGAGTCGGGCAGCGCGGCCGGCAGGAACTCCGAGATGATCTCGCGATAGATGCCGGTGACGTTGCCGATGCCCATGAAGACGCTCACGTTGCCGAGCGTGCCCATCCCGCCGAGCTGGGCGGAATGCTCCAGCAGGATCGTGCGCTTGCCGCTGCGGGCGGCGCTGATGGCTGCGGCCGTACCGGCCGGTCCGCCTCCGACGACGATCACATCGGCCGTATCATGCACGGATACCGTGCGCTTCATTTCCACTTCGTTTTGGGACATGATGATGCTCCTTTCCGCATGCGATGGGATTTGACTTTCATTTTAGGAGAGAAATGCCTCAAATTATAGTTCCATTTTTGTTACAATTAAAACAACGGCAACTGTAATGGACACCACCGAAACACCACCGACGCTTAGCGATTCGGACGAGTGCACGGCTCTAACGGACATCACGGGCGCTTAGCGCATCAATTGGACGCGTGCGCGGCTCTAACGGACACTACGGGCGCTTAGCGGTCATTTCAGCCGCCTACACGGCCCATAATCCTCTCTAGGCGTCTCCCATGACCGTTACATGTGAAAGGTAGCCAAAAAACGGCGCTAAGCGGCTCTCATGTCCATTAGAGCTGGCTTTCGCCCACATCGTGGCGCGAATGGCGAACGGTATGCTCGGGTAAGACAATCAGAGGTTCATGAAAAAGGGGGACATCGACATGCCGCGCAGAAAGGCTGTCACGCTGCAAACGATCGCCGACGAGCTCGGCCTCACCATCCACACCGTCTCCAAGGCGCTGCGCGGGCTGCCGGGGATGGCGGAATCGACGCGCAAGCTGGTCATCGACCGGGCCCGCGCGCTCGGCTACC
The DNA here is from genome assembly GCF_014705605.1 of Paenibacillus sabuli. Classification (GTDB taxonomy): domain Bacteria; phylum Bacillota; class Bacilli; order Paenibacillales; family Paenibacillaceae; genus Paenibacillus_D; species Paenibacillus_D sabuli. The sequence continues at coordinate 185,984 of NZ_JACXIZ010000012.1, read as the reverse complement.
GCACCAAGGAGCAGGAGGCCGGCATCGCCGCCGAGCGCATCCCGTGGGCGCAGACGCGGCCGCGCCGCTTCGCCATGCTGATCGGCGATTCGGCCTTTCACCGCCTGCAGATGGAGGGCGTGCGGCTGAGGCTGAACGAGCTCGGCCACTCGCTGGCGCCGCTGCTCGTGCCCTACGAGCTGGCGGGCGAGCGCGAGCTGGAGGAGTGGCTGGCGCGCAACGAGCTGTTTTTTGCCGATGGGCTGTTCCTGACGGCGGCGCTGCCGGAATGGATGGAGGCGGCGCTGCTGCGGCTGGAGCTGCCCAAGGTGCTGCTCAACTATCCGCCCGATCTGGCGGAGGTCGACAGCGTCATCTGGGACGTGGAATACGCGGTGCAGCGCGCCGTGCAGGAGCTGCAGCGGCACGGCCACCGGCGCATCCTGTACGTTGGGGATATCGCGTCGCTGCGGGGCTTTCGGTTGCGCTGGGAGGCCTTCCTGCGCAGCGCGAGGCAGCCGGCGCTGCAGGAGACGCCGACATCGCCGGAGGCGCATGTCACGACCTCGACGGCGGATCGCGCCGTCTGGATGGAGCAGATCCGGCAGCGGCTGAGCGAGGGCGGCTATACGGCCGTGCTGAGCACGATCCCCGACCGCGCGGAGTGGGTCGGTGTGGCGGCGGACTTCCTCGGCCTGGCGCGGCCTCGCGATCTCTCGCTGATCGCCATGGAGAACGAAGCCAATCCGCACATCGCCCACGTGTCGCGGCCGCTGCTGCTCGTGCGCGAGGCGGGGGAGCGCGCCGCCGAGCTCATGCTGCGGCGCCTCGCCAATCCGCTACTGCCGTACGAGCATGTGCGGCTGCGGGGCGGCTTCCATGCCGGCAGCACGCTCGGCCCGCCGCGCTCGGACGCGGATTGAGGTTGAGGTCCTCAAAAAAGTCATCGGAGTCCTGCAACAAGTCATCGCAGTCGCTAACGCCGCGGCCCCGCATCCGGTTACGATGGACGTGGGAGGGCCGCATGGGCGCTCCGAGACCAAGTAGCGGGGAGGAGGTACGATGAATCGTCGCAGACGCTGGATACTCGCGGCGGTCGCGACCGTCGCGCTTGCCGGAATCGGACTGGCTGCGCTGCTCGGCGGCCTGCGCATGGGCGGCGCCTCTGGCGGTGTAGCGGACGACGAGGTGGTCGCGCGGCTGGACGGCGGGCCGATCACAGCGGCGGAGCTGCGGCGCACGCTGGACCGGCAGCACGCGCTCGTCGCCGGCCAGGCCCGGCGGACGGCCGGCGCCGCGGGCGGCGTGGACGACTGGGCGACGGCCGGCGCGGACGGTGTCACGCCCGCCGAGACGGCCAAACGGCTCGCGCTGGAGGCGGCCGTGCGGCTGCGGGTGCAGCTGCGCCTGGCGCGGACGGAAGGGCTGATCGCAACGGATACGTACGCGGCGCTGCAGGAGGAGCGGGCCCGCGAGAATGCGCGGCGCGCAGCGGCGCTGGCGGCGGGGCAGCCGGTGTACGGTCCCGAGCGCTTCGAGGCGCGCGCCTTCGCGGACTTCTACGTCGGGCGGCTGAACGCGGCGCTGCTGGAGCGGCTGGCTGCGCGCGAGCCCGCCGGCGAGGCCCAGCTGCGCGCGCACTACGAGCGGATCAAGGAGCCGCTCTTCCGGCGCGAGGGCGAGGTGCGCTTCACGGCGTATCGGCTCTCGTACCGCGAGGGCGGCCGCGAGACGGACGCGCGCCGGCGGCAGGCCGAGGCGGCGATGCAGACGCTACGGCAGCAGCTCGAGTCCGGCGCGCCGGCCGCGGCGGCGCTGGAGGCGGCCATGGGCGAAGCGCCGGCCGATGCGCCGCGCGTCCTGGCGACGGAGGAGCAATTCGACGATCGCACGGCGCGCACGTATTACAAGGCGCTGCCGCAGCTCTACGAGCTGCTGACCGACGCCCCCGAGGCCGGGCAGGTGCTGCCGGTCGTCGACGATCCGCAGCAGGGCGCCTATGTGCTGGCGGTCGTGGACGAGGCGCTGCCCGGCGGCTACGACAGCTTCGAGGCGCAGCGAGACAACGTGCGCCAGCATTACTGGCAGACCCGTCTGGAGGCACTTTGGGAACAGATGGCCGCGGATGCGGACGTCTCGACCAACGAGGCCTATGCGCGGCTGGACGCGGACGGCGGCGCTTGAGGCAGGGCAAGACACGCGTCCCGCCGGCGCGCACGGCCGAAGCAGACGCCAGCACGCGAGGTCCGGCAGCGTGACGGCGCTCGAACGCTTATGCGCGAACGATCATACTCAAACGACCATATGCGAAAGAATTTGCAGGCCTTGCTTCTAATGTAAGCGATACCATCTACCATCACGAACGACCAAGGGAGGATCATCATGAGACCACGATACACGACAGCCTGGCTGGGCGCGCTGCTCGCCTGCGTACTGCTCGCGGCTACGGCGCTGCCGGCCGCGCCGGCGGCGGCGCAGCAGCCGGAAGAGCCGCCAGCCGAAGCGCTGACGATCAGCGGCACGGCCTATTATGTCGACAGCGCGGAGGGCGACGACGCCAATGCGGGCACGAGCCCGGCTGCGGCCTGGCAGACGCTGGACAAGGTGAACCAGGCCACGTTTGCCCCTGGGGACGCGATCCTGTTCAAGGCGGGCGACGCCTGGTCTGGCTCGCTGCAGCCGCAGGGCTCGGGCAGCGACGGCGCGCCGATTCAGATCGACCGCTACGGCGACGGGCCCAAGCCGCTGATCGCCGGCGACGGCGCGGATGCGGCCATTTACTTCTACAATCAGGAGTACTGGGAAGTGCGCAATCTGGAGATCACCAATAACGCCGCGATCCCCGGCCAGCGCCGCGGCATCCACGTCTCCGGCGACAGCGGCGACGACTGGACCGACATGCGCGAGTACAAGCACTTCGTCTTCGAGGAGCTGGAGATCCATAGCGTCAAGGGCCAGCAGGGCGGCGGCTGGCACAGCGGCGGCATCATCGTCTGGAGCCCGGGCTGGAACTATGTCGTCTCCGACGTCACCGTGCGCAACAACCGGATCTACTCGCTGGACAGTGTCGGCGTGTACCTCAACGGGGCGACGCGCAACTTCTCCTCGAACAATCGCATCGAGAACAACATGATCTACGACATCTCCGCGGACGGGGCGGTCCTGCTCAATACGACGGACGGCGTGATCGCGCACAATGTCGCCTTCGACACGCACAAGCGGGCGGGCGGCTACCATGTGCCGCTCTGGACGTGGGCGACGCAGGACGCGGTGATCGAGTACAATGAGGTGTTCAACACCTATCCGGGCGGCGACGCGATGGCGTACGACTCGGACTTCAACAGCGACGGCACGATTATTCAATACAATTACAGCCACAACAACGCCGGCGGCTTCGTGCTGACGATCAACGACGGCACGAACCCGAGCAACTTCAACACGGATACGATCATCCGCTACAACATCAGCCAGAACGACCGGCACACGGTGTTCACCTTCGCCGGACCGGTGGAGAATACGCTGGTGCACAACAACACGGTGTATCTGCCCGAGCAATCGACGGCGCGTGTCGTCGGCAGCGGCACGTGGGGCGGCTACGCGACGGATACGTACTTCTACAACAATATCCTCATCAATCACGGCTCGGGCGGCTATGAGATGGGCCAGAGCACGAACAATGTGTTCGACAGCAATCTGTTCTACGGCAATCACCCGGCGAGCATCCTGGCGCTGGATGCGAACAAGGTAACGGCCGATCCCGAGCTCGCCGCGCCCGGCACGGCCACGATCGGCCGCGACACGGTCACCGGCTACCAGTTGCTGCAGGGCTCGCCGGCGATCGGCGCGGGACGCGTCATCCCGAATAACGGCGGCCTCGACTACTGGGGCAATGCGGTGTCCGCGACCGCAGCGCCGAACATCGGCGCCTACGAAGGCGCAGGGCTGGACCCGGCGCAGCTGCCGGCGCTGCCGCCGACCCCGGAAGAAGCGAATCTGCTGGTCAATCCGGACCTGGAGAGCGGCGACTTCACCGGCTGGGGCTATGCCTACAACGGCGCAGCCGTCGTCGATCACGACCAGCGCTCGGGCGACTACGCGCTCGAGCTGACCGCCGCGGCCTCCGGGGCGGAGCAGAAGGTGACCGGGCTGCAGCCCAATACGATGTACCGACTCTCCGGCTATGGCAAGGGCACGGGCGGCGGCGCCGGCGTGCTCGGCGTCAAGAACTACGGCGGCACCTTCAAGGACACGTCGATGAACGGGCTGAACTATACGTGGAAGGATGTCGTCTTCATCACCGGGCCGACCGACACGAGCGCGACCGTCTATGTGTACAAGAACGGCGGCACCGGCGCGGTGTACTTCGACGACATGGTGCTGTACGCGTATGGCGAGGTGCCGCAGGCCGCGAGCAATCAGACGCCGCCGCCGGCCTTCACCGAAGGCGACAGCGACGAATTCAATAGCGCGACCCTGGACCCGCAGTGGACATGGGTGCGGGAGAATGATCAGAACTGGTCCCTGACGGCGCAGCCGGGTCAGATGCGCATCGTCAGCGAGGCGGGCGACATCGTCGACGGCGGCGCGACCGCACGCAATATTCTGCTCACCGGCGCGCCGGAGGGCGACTGGACGATCGAGACCAAGATGGACGGCAAGCCGTCCTCGCAATGGTCGCAGGGCGGCCTGATCGTGTACGAGAGCGATCAGACGTACTTCCGGATGACGCGGCTGTACGGCAGCGGCAATCAGTTCCAGTTCACCAAGCAGATCGACGCCGACCGCACGCACGTCGAGGTGCCGGACACGATCGCCTCCACCGTCTCGTATATGCGCATCGTCAAGGAAGGCAACACGTACAGCGGGTATTACTCCGCCGGCGGCGAGACGTATACCCAGGTCTGGACGACGCAGACGGCCGACCTGGTCGAGCCCAAGATCGGGCTGATCGTCTGCGCGGGCACCGGCCTGACGGCGGACTTCGATTACTTCCGCCTGATTCAGGAGGACACCCCGCCGTCGTGGGACGTGATCGAGGACGACATGGACGACTATGCCGCCACCGGCTGGAGTGCGACGGGCTCGAGCGGCTCGGTCGTGCAGGAGGACGGCTATGCGACCGTCACCGACGGTGCGACGGGCTACCAGTTCCTCACCAAGAACGGCTTCGCGCCGCCGAGCGGGGCGTTCACGTTCGAGGTGCGGGCCAAGGCCAACGCGCCGGGCACGACCAATGAGATCAGCGTGCGCGGCGGGTCCTATAACATCGGCCTGTTCCTCACCTACGGCACATCGGGCCAGGTGCAGGACCGCGAGAGTAATCCGCAGCACACTGCGACGATCGACACGACCGTGTATCACACGTACCGCGTCGTCGTGCATCCCGGCGCGAGCTATGATGTGTATGTCGACGGCAACCTGGCCTGGAGCGGCGCGACGAGCAGCGGCACGGGCAGCGCCATCTTCAAGCTCGGCGGCAGCGGCACGAGCGGCATCACCGCCGACATGGACATCGATGAGGTGCGGATGGGCCACGGCATCATGCTGCCTTAGCGTGTGCATGCGAGGCCCAGCCAGCGAGCGTAGATGACGCTATCGTAGCGCGCAGATATGATGCTGGGTGGAAGGTACGCAAAATGTTGCGGCAGCAGGCTCGTATGAAGCTGTGGAAGCATACGAGCAGGAAGTGTGCAGCGTGCGAGCAAGATGCTGCTGCAGCATGTGTGCAGGAAGTGTAGTCGTGTGCACCTGCGCACCGGAGCTGCACACCGCACGCGGAGTCGGCAAGTCGCCCGAATACAGGACACCTGCAAGACGCCTTCCCAGCGCCAAGCGCTGCGCGGAAGGCGTCTTTGCGTCTGTGTTTTTGGTTGTCCGGCACTTGCCGCCACTCCCGCCGCTTTCCCGCACGAGCTAACGGTTGTCAGCGCGCTTATTTGGCTGATAATCAGCGTTTTTTAGAGCTAACGGTTGTGAGCGAGCTTATTTGGTCAAAATCTTTTCATTTTCGCCAAATTTGATAAATTAGCGTCTGTGAGAACCGTTAGCTTTTAAAAGCAGTCAATTTGACTAAAATAACGCCTGTGAGAACCGTTAGCCGCCGCGCAGGAACGTCTTCCGCCGCGCAGGAACGCCTTCCTCCGTATTTGAAACCAATTTAGCACTATCCGCGCGGAGCGGGCGACCATAAAATAAGAGGACAAGGCGCTGTCGGGGCCGCCGGGGGAGGGAGCGGGCATGATGAAGCTGATGATTGTCGAGGACGATCCGCGTATTTTGCACAGTCTGTCAAGCGGGATCCCGTGGGCTCGGCACGGCATTCGTGTAAGCGCTATTGCGGAGGATGGCACGGAGGCGCTCGCGCTGGCGGAGCGCGAGACGCCGGATCTGATGCTGCTGGATATCGGGTTGCCCGGCATGGACGGGCTGTCCCTGGCCTCTGCGGTGCTGCAGCGTGCGCCGCTGGCGCGGATCGCCGTGCTGAGCGGACACGACGAGATTCGATACGCGCAGCAGGCGATGGAGCTGGGCATCATGAAGTACTTGCTCAAGCCGGCCAACCGGCACACGATCCTGCAGGCCATGCTGGCGCTGGCGGAGGAGACGCGGCGCGCGCGCGCCGCAGCGGAGCGCCAGGCGGAGCTGCAGCGACTGTGGCGCAGCCGGCTCCCGCAGCTGCGCCAGGATTTCCTTCGCGACTGGATGGCCGGACGCTATGCGGCCTGGGAGCTGGTCCGGCACGCCCGGGAGCTGGGCCTGGCGCTGCTGGAGGACGCCCGCTATGTCGCCGGCGCCTGCCGGATAGATCCGTTGCCGGACACGCAGGCCCGCTTCGGGGCGGGCGATCGCCCGCTGCTGCACGCCATGCTGCTGAGCATCGCCAAGGAATGCCTGGCGCAGGACGACTGCCACGTCTTCGACACGGACGAGGAGACGACGGTCGTGCTGTTCGCCGGCCTGCCGGGCGAAACGGACGCGGCGCTTCAGGAGCGGATGGGCCTCGCGATTCGGCGGCTGTTGGCCGCCGTCCGCGCTTGTCTCAAGCTGACGGCGAGCGCCGGGCTGGGGACGGCGCAGCCGCTGACGGCAGCCCCGCATTCGTATCGGGACGCCTGCCGGGCGCTGCAGGAGCGGACGGTATGCGGGCAAGGCGCGACGATCGCCTATCGCCGCCGGGCCACGCCGCCGACCGGCGGGCTCGTCCCCTGCGATCCAGCCTTCGAGCGGCGGTTGGAGATCGCCGTCTACAGGGCGGATGCCGCAGCGGCGCATGCGCTGCTGGACGGCTACGTGGCGCGGGCCTTCGCGCAGGCCGATTGCGCGGAGCTAGCCTATGAGCAGGTGCTGTTTTTGAGCGGCGTGTTTACGCGCCTGCTTCAGTCGCAGGGCTGGTCCGTGCAGCAGGTGCTGGCGGAGGATTACGCCTACTTCCTGGCGCTGGAGACGCTCGTCTCGCAAGCGCAGATCGCCCAGTGGGCCAGCCGCGTCACCGCGCGCATCGTGGAGCATGCCGGCCGGACCCGCGCGTCCGGCGGCCATCGCATGGTCGGCCGGCTGCTCGAGATGATCGAGCGCACGCCGGGCGCCGATCTGAGTCTGCATGCGCTCGCCGCCCGTCTGTATGTGAACGCGTCGTACTTGAGCCGGCTGTTCAAAAAAGAAGTCGGGCAGCCCTTCTCGGATTACGTGCTGGCCCGCCGCATGGAGCGCGCCAAGGAGCTGCTGCTGGGCGAAGCCAAGGTGAACGACGTCGCCTCCGCCGTCGGCTACCGCGACATCAGCTACTTTGCCAAGGCGTTCCGCAAATATTGGGGCGTCGCGCCGAGCGCGCTGCGCCACAAGTGACGCCCTGTATCGCGGCTGCCTATGCACCGCCTTCCGAACCTGGTCACACGCGCCGATCACGTGCCTACCGAATTATGCGCCCACTCACGTGTCTCCCCACACAGCAAAGCCCGGGCTACCCGCCCGGGCTTTGCTGTTCGTCTTCTTTTTCGTCTTCTTTGGGAATCCACTTGAAGATCTCGCCGCTCTCGAGCGCATCGATGAACCGGCTCAGCCATTTGTAATACTGCACCGCATGCTGCATGCGGGCCAGGTCGAAATCGGTCTGCGCGATCAGCGCCTCGTTGTCCGGATCGGCAGCGCGCAGCTTGTGAATGTCCGCAGTCGATTTATTGAGCGAGGCGATGTTGACCTCCATCGATTTGCGCCATTTGATGACGAAGTAATCGACGAAATTTTGATGCCAGTCCGTCTCCACCTCGTACAGGTCCTTGCGCGAGCCTTTTTCCCATACCTTGTTGACCATCTTCAGATCGATCAAGGTCCGCATGCCGGTGCTCATGCTCGTCTTGCTCATTCCCATGACCTCGCGCATCTCGTCGAGCGTGACCGGGCCGTCGTGAAAATAAATATTACCGTACAGATGGCCGATCGATAGCGTCACGCCGTACAGATCCATATTGTTGCCGATCGAATCCATCACCCGGCGCCGCGATTTGCGGATGACCTCGATCTGTTCCGCTGTCAGCCCTTCGAATGCATCCACTAGCGCCCACCCCAATCCGCCCGGTTATCCGGGCCATCCGTCTGTCTTGCTGATGCGCCGCTGCGCGCAGTCGTGCCTGCGCTGGGCTTCTTGCCTGCGGCTTTTTATCCGCTCGGAAGGAGACGTGCCGGGCCGCAGCCGGGCGGCACAGGCCGTTTCCATTTTTGCTTTGTCGCTAGTTCTCATTGTAAAAAAACGACTTTTAAAAGTAAAGGGCGTTAAAACGGTGGAAATGTAAGCAAACAAGAGCATAAACCAAATAAAGTTTGTAAAGTAAAAACTGTACGTTCAAAATAAACTTATTTTACTTTTGACCAATGGCGGATAAACCTCTAGACTTAGGCGAGTGACAACAGAGCGATACGGATGTGGAAGGGGGAGCAAGGTGGCGCTAATCGAAGTCAACGCACTGACCAAGGTGTTCGGCCACGATCCGAAGCGGGCGCTGGGGCTGCTGGAGCAAGGCTGGTCCAAGGAGCGGATCGCCAAGGAAACCAAGCTGACGGTCGGCGTGAATCGGGTCAGCTTCGCAATCGAGCCGGGCGAGATCTTCGTCATCATGGGGCTGTCGGGCAGCGGCAAGTCGACGCTCGTGCGCCTGCTCAATCGGCTGATCGAGCCGACGGCGGGCCAGGTGCTGATCAAGGGGAAGGACATCGTGAAGCTGCGCGCCGAGGAGCTGCGGCGGGTGCGGCGCGAGACGATCAGCATGGTGTTCCAGAAGTTCGCGCTGTTCCCGCACCGCTCGGTGCTCGCCAACGTGGAGTACGGCCTCGAGGTGCAGGGCGTGCCCCGGGCGGAGCGCCGGGAGAAGGCGCAGCGCACGCTCGAGCTGGTCGGACTGGGCGGCGTCGCCGGCAGCCGTCCCGACGAGCTGAGCGGCGGCATGCAGCAGCGTGTCGGCCTGGCGCGCGGTCTGGCGAATGATCCGGACGTGCTGCTGATGGACGAGGCTTTCAGCGCGCTCGATCCGCTCATCCGCAAGGACATGCAGGACGAGCTGCTGGAGCTGCAGGCATCGATGCAGAAGACGATCGTCTTCATCACGCACGACCTGGACGAGGCGCTGCGCATCGGCGACCGGATCGCCCTGATGAAGGACGGCGCGGTCGTGCAGATCGGTACGCCGGAGGAGATCCTGACCAATCCAGCCAACGACTACGTCGAGCGCTTCGTCGAGGACGTCGACCTGTCCAAGGTGCTGACCGCCTCGCATGTCATGGTGCGCGCGGAGACTGTGGCAATGGATCGCGGCCCGCGCGTGGCGCTGCAGATGATGCGCGAGCGCGGCATCTCCAATCTGTACGTCGTCGACAAGGCGCGGCAGCTGCTCGGCGTCGTGACCGCAGAGGCGGCGGCCGAGGCGGCGAGCGCCGGGCGCAGCCTGGCGGACATCGTGCAGCGCGAGCTGCCGACGGTGGCGCCGGATACGCTGCTTGCCGAGCTGTTCGATCTGGTCGGCGGGGCCAAGGTGCCGCCGGCGGTCGTGGACGAGCGCGGGCGGCTGCTCGGCATTATCATTCGCGGCGCCGTGCTGGGTGCATTGAGCGGACAGACGCCGCCTCGAGAGGCGGGTGACGCGGGATGAATCTGCCGAAAATACCGATCGGGACTTGGATCGAAGCGGCCGAGGACTGGCTCAAGGCGTACGGCGGACCGGTGTTCGGCGGCATCAAGACGGGCATCGGCTCGACGGTCGACGGGCTGGCCGACACCTTTAATTACTTGCCGCCGCTCGCCATGATCGTCATCTTTACGCTGCTGGCCTTCGCCATCGGGCGTTGGCGCATCGCGCTGTTCACGCTGCTGGGCCTGCTGCTCGTCGACAACCTCGGTTATTGGGAGCATACGATGGAGACGCTGGCGCTCGTGCTGACCGCGGCGATCATCTCGGTCGTGCTCGGCGTACCGCTCGGGATCGCCGCCGCCCGCAGCAACCGGCTGCAGGCGCTGCTGCTGCCGGTGCTCGACTTCATGCAGACGATGCCGGCCTTCGTCTATCTGCTGCCGGCGGTCGCCTTCTTCTCGCTCGGCGTCGTGCCCGGCGTGATCGCCTCGGTCATCTTCGCCATCCCGCCGACGATCCGGCTGACCAATCTCGGCATTCGCCAGGTGCCGGAGGATCTGGTGGAAGCGGCGGATGCCTTCGGCTCGACCCCGATGCAAAAGCTCGTCAAGCTGCAGCTGCCGATCGCGGTGCCGACCATCATGGCCGGCGTCAACCAGACGATCATGCTGTCGCTGTCGATGGTCGTCATCGCCTCGATGATCGGCGCCCAGGGCGTCGGAGCGGACGTGTACCGCGCCGTGACGCAGACCAAGACAGGGGTAGGCTTCGAAGCAGGTCTGGCTGTCGTCATTCTGGCCATTATCCTGGACAGGCTGACGCAGCATCTGGTCAAAGCTAAAAAGAAACGCTGAGTGCTACAAAATCAAGAAAAAAAGAAATTAAATGAAGAAAATGGGAAGGTTGGATTCACGCATGAAAAAACAAACGATGACGCTCGTCGCCGTAGTCCTGATGCTCGCACTGGTACTGGCCGGCTGCTCCGGCAACAACGGAGGCGCGGACACGAGTAACGCAGGGAATGCCAATAACGCCGGGACGAACAATGCCGGCAATTCAAATAAAGGTAATGCCGGCGGCGCAGCCGAAGACAAGGAAATCACGCTGGCCTACGTGGCGTGGGACTCGGAAATCGCCAGCACGAACGTCGTGCGCGAAGTGCTCGAGAGCAAGCTCGGCTACACGGTCGAGATGCTGCAGGTCGACGCCGGTCCGATGTACGTCGGCATCTCCGACGGCAGCGCGGATGCGATGGTCGCCGCCTGGCTGCCGAGCACGCACGGCGAGAACTACTACGAGCCGAACAAGGACAAGTTCGAGGACCTCGGTCCGAACCTGGAAGGCACGAAGACGGGACTCGTCGTCCCGGCCTACATGGATATCGCCTCGATCGAGGACCTGCAGGGTGCGGAAGTCGGCGAAACGGTCGATTACACGATCACCGGCATCGAGCCGGGCGCGGGCATCATGTCCGCGACGGCTACAGCTATCGAAGCGTATGACCTGAGCGATTGGAATCTGCTGGAAAGCTCTTCGGCGGCGATGGCAACCGTGCTGAAAGATGCCTATGCAAACGAAGATCCGGTCATCGTGACGGGATGGACGCCGCACTGGATGTTCGCCGAGATGGATCTGAAGTACCTGGACGATCCGCAAGAGGTATTCGGCGGCGAGGAGCACATCAACACGCTCGTGCGTCTCGGCCTTCAGGACGACCATCCGGACGCCTACACGTTCCTGGACCAGTTCGCCTGGGAGGCATCCGACATGGAAGCGGTCATGATCGACATCCTGAACGGCGCCTCCGAGGAGGAAGCGGCCGCGAAGTGGGTCGAGGCCAATTCGGACAAGGTCGATGCGTGGCTGGAAGGCATTGAGCTGTAATCCGGATTCATCGCAATGCAGTGCATAGGCGGCGGAAACCTTCGCAGCCGAAGAAAAAAAGACCGCTTTGACGTTGATGTCAAAGCGGTCTTTTTAGCCGTTTGTTCATCTCCCGGAACTTCTCGTTGTGGGAGGAGACGTAGGCCATGCCAGGGGCCTCGGCATCGATGTGGCGCATCGCGCTGTTGACGGCGAGCACGGCATCGGTGAAGGCGCCCGCGATCAGCTTGACCTTGTTCGCATAGGTCGCGCAGTCGCCGGCGGCGAAGATGCCGGGCAGATTGGTCGCGGTCTGGTCGCTGACGCGCACGCCGTGCTGCCCGATCTCCAGCCCCCAAGCGAGCAGATCGCCGTAGCTGCGTGTGTAGCCGTGGCTGACGACGACGGCGTCGACGTCGATCCGTTCGATGCCCGTGCCCTCTTCCTCGTCATCGGCGTGTCCGATCGTCACGGCGCGGATGGCGTCGCCCGAGCCGTGCAGCTCCCGCAGCACGTACGGCGTGCGCACATCGGCCATCTCCAGCATCCGGGCGACGCTGCGCTCCATCGCTCCGAATTCCGGGCGTCGGTGCACCACGATCACCTCGCGGGCGATGCCGACCAGCTCGTTCGCCCAGTCGACAGCCGAATTGCCGCCGCCGGAGATCAGTACGCGCTTGCCGCGGTAGGACTCCGGATTTTGCACCGTGTAGTGCAGATTGGTCAGCTCGTAGCGGTCCGCGCCGCGGATATCGAGCTTGGTCATCTCGGTAATGCCGCGTCCTACCGCCACCAGGATCGTCCGCGTGTCATGGCTCTGCCCGTCGTCGGTACGGAGCCGGTAGGCGCCGCGCTCCAGGCGCTCGAGCGTATCGACGCGGCGGCCGAGCAGGATCGTCGGGTCGAAGGTCCGCGCCTGAGCCGACAGCCGTTCAATCAATTGCTCGCAGCGCAGCGGCGGAATGCCGCCGACGTCCCAGATCGTCTTCTCCGCGTAGTGGTGCAGGAAGCCGCCCAGCACCTCCTTGCCCTCGATCAGCTTGACCTTCATGTCCCGCATACCGGCATAGAAGGCGGCGTACAGTCCCGCCGGCCCGCCGCCGACAATCGTCAGATCGTACAGCTCCGACATTTCTGCGTCCTGCCTGCTCACGGCTTGACCATTTCCCGGATCTCCGCCATGCCTGCAGTGAAGGCGATCGGACCGCCGCGCTCCCACGGATAGCTGGACACCATGTACACCTGGCCTTTTTGAATGGCCGGGACATTCTGGTACAGATTGCTGCTCAGCAGCTCCTCGACCAGCGCCTGATCGTCCTCATTTTCCTGCACGAACAAGAAGAGATGCTCCGCTTCCGATGCCGTGAACGCCTCCAGCGAGTATACCTCGCCCCACGTCTCGGTCGTGGCATCCTGCACGGGCGTCAGGCCGAGCAGATTGTACAGGATGAACGAGGCGGAGGCGGCGGCGCTGATGTCGGGCGCCCCATACAGCTCCAGTTGATTCTGGCGGACGCGGATGAAGGCGACCGGCTCGTCGCCGATGATCTCGGCCAGGTGCGCCCTGGTCGTCTCCGTCTCCGCATTGAAGGCGTCGACATTCGCTTGCGCCTGCGCCTCAAGGCCGAGCGCGCGTCCCATCTCCAGATGGGTGTCGCGCCAGTCGACCTTCCATTCGAAGTAGACCGTCGGCGCGATCTTCTCCAGCTCCTCCAGCACCTCCCGATGGTGGTAGCCGGCCACGATCAGATCCGGCTCGGCGGAGAGGATCGGCTCGAAGTCGGTCGAGAGGGGGAAGGTCTGCACGCCCTGCAGCTCTTCGGCCAGATACGGCAGATAGCCGTCGATGTTGTCCGTGCGCTGGTATTCCGGTACGGCGACGGGCTTCAGGCCCAGCGCCATGAAGTGGTCGACATCGTCGTCGTACGTCAGCACGATCCGCTCCGGCTGCGCCGGAATGTCGGTGGTGCGACCGGCTGTGGTGACCGTGCGGGTGGCTCCTTCCGTCTCCTCCGCATCGGCTTCTCCGTCTGGCGCAGCGTCATCGCTGTCGTCAGAGGATGAGGCTTCCGCGCCGTTCGTCGCGCCGGCTGTATCGCCATCGGCCGCGGCAGGTTGCCCGTTTGCCGCCCCGTTGTTCGTTTCGGATGAATCATTGCCGCCACAGCCCGCCAGCAGTCCGATCGCCAGCATCGCCATCGCCAGTACAAGTCCTAATTTGTGCAGTGGTTTCACACGTCTCGCTCCTTGTTGATCAGTATTGATAATGAGAATTCTTATCAATACGAGGGTAACGCATTTCCGATGCGAACGCCATGCACGATTTCCACGATTTATTTGTGGAGTTTTGCAAAGAGGGTCAACATCAGCCGCACACCCTGTGTGTAGGCCAGAGGACCGCCCTTGCCCCACGGGTAACGCGGCAGCTCGATGACGCGGCTCCGGCGACGGCGGATGCCCGGCTCGCGCAGCAGCGCGTCGTGTACGCCGAGCGCGCCGCTGCGCTGTCCGACGAACACATAATCGGCGTCGATGGCGGCCGCTTCCTCCGGCGCGACAATATGCGTCCAGCCGTTGACGCTGACGATCGGAGCCGGAGGCAGACCGAGCAGCTGGTAGAGCAGCCAGCCGCCATTGCTCATATAAGGACTGACCCGCACGCCCTCCCTCGTCGATTCCAGGAAGACGAATGTCCGGCCGGCGCAGGCGGGGAGCATGCGGTCGCGGGCGACCCGCACGAGTTGGTCGAACTGCGCAATGTTCTGCTCGGCGCGCGCTTCCTGCCCGAGCACCTCGGCGAGCTGCCGATGCACATTGCGCCAGTCCATCTCCCACCGGTAGGCGTGGGTCGGCGCGATGTCGGTCAATCGCGTGACGCCCCAGTGCTGCATATACGTACAGGCGATGATCAGCTCGGGATGCAGCTTGCGGAGCAGCTCGAGGTCGATCGACTGCTCGCAGCCGATATGCGGCAGATGGGCAATATACGGCTTCAGGTACGGGATCGTCGTCTCGCGTCCGTCCGGCAGATGATCGGCCGGTACGGCGGCGGGCAGCAGGCCGAGGGCAATCAGATGGTCGACCTCGTCGACATACGTGACCGCGACGTTGACCGGCTGCAGGACGCGTCCGTTCCGCTGCCGGTCTTGCGCCTGGGAGCCGGCAGTCCGGGTATAGACAGACGGAGAGACGCCGGCGACTTTTTTGAACATGCGGCTGAAGTAGTATTCATCGCAGAAGCCGACCCGCCGCGCCACCTCGCGCAAGGGGCCGGAGCCCGGGAGGAGCAGCTTGGCGGCCTCGATCCGCACATGAATCACATACTCGCTGGGCAGCATGCCGATCGTCTGCTTGAAATGACGCGAGAAGGTACTCGGATGCAAGCCGCACCAGGCTGCGAGTCCGTCGATCCGGATCGGCTCGGTGTAATGCTGGTCGATGTAGGCCGCGCAGCGGCGAATGGCGTCTTCGGCGGAGGGCTGGCGTCGCTGTGTCAGCTGTTCCGCCGTGATCGTATAGAGCAGCTCAGCCAGAAGCGTCTGGCGCTTCCAGCGCAGCATGCCGTCGTCCGGACCGCCGTCCTCGCACAGCCGTTCGATCAGCCGCTCGACTGCAGGCAGATCGCTCGCTTGCAGCTCGCCGCCATGCGGAAAGGGAGGACGGTCGAAGGCCTCCAGCGCCCAGCCGCCGCCAGCGCGAACCGGGCGCAGCAGCTTGAAGGCAATATAATAGACGTCCCAATCGGCCTGCGCGTCGGCCTGTTCGATGACATGCATGCCCGGAAAAAACAAAAACAGCTGCCGACCGTTTACGGCGATTGACCGATTGTTGACGATCAGTTCGCCGCGCCCTCGCTTGATGTAGAGCAGCGCAAAGGCGTGCACGCGTCTTCTTTTCGGCGCAGCGGCCCGTCTGCCGCTGTAATGGAGCGCGCGCCGCACCATGGCCAGCGGCTGCCCGCCGCCTGCCAGAGGCCGCTCGCCCGGACCGGGCGGGAGGCCGAGTCGCGGCGCGTCCGTGCGCCGATAGTCGGAGGCGTGCGCGTAGTGCGGCGGCTCCGGCCCGGCCGGCCTCGCAATTGCCTGATGGGTAGCGATAGGATTGCGCATGGATCGTCGCTCCTTGTTGTACGAGTCTTGTGTCTATTATCGCGCAGATATGCCGGACAATCCAGTATCGCGAGCCATTGTCCTCGGCTATTGCGGAATGAGCAGCGACACCACCGTGCCCATGCCGCGCTTGCTCTGCACGCGCACGCCGTCCTGCAGGCCATAGGTCAGCTTGAGCCGCCGGCTCGTATTGGCGAGCCCGATGTGCTCCCCGGCCTCGCCGTCTTGCCCCAGCAAGCCCCGCACCTCGGCCAGCCGCTGCGGCGTCATGCCGACACCGTTGTCGATGACGGCGATGCGCGTGCAGCCGCCCTCGGTCTCGATCTTCACCTTGATGCGGCCAGGCCCCTCCTTCTCCTTGATGCCGTGATACAGACTGTTCTCGATCAGCGGCTGCAGCACCAGCTTGACGATGCTGTGCACCCGGACCGCCTCCTCGTCGTAAGCCCAGACGACGTCGAATTTGTCCTCATAGCGCGTCTTCTGAATCGCGATGTAGCTGCGCGTTCTCGCAATTTCCTTGTCCAGCGTGACGATTCGGCCCGGTGTGTCGAGCGAGTAGCGCAGCAGATCCGACAGATCCTCGAGCATTCGGTTCGCCTCGTTGGGCCGCCGCGTCAGCCCCATCACCTTCCAATTGATCGTCTCCAGCGTGTTGAACAGGAAGTGCGGATTCATCTGCGACTGCAGCGCCAGCAGCTCGGCGGCCTGCAGCCGGTACTTTTTCTCCGAGAGCTGGACGTTCAGGTAGCTCTGTTCGATGAAGTTGCGCGTCATCGTCTGAATGATGTAATTGTACTCGTCGTCGCGCGCACTTGGCGCGGATGGCCCCTGCGGCAGCGGCAGTCCTTTCTCCGCGGCCTTGATGATGCCGATCATCTCCCGGATATGGCGCAGCGAGCGGCGTGTCAGGTAATACGTCAGCGCCAGCCCGAGCAGGAACGACAGCAGCACGACGTAGATGGTGAATTCGCTCAGCCGGAAGGTGACCGGGTTCATCGCCTGCTCCGGCACCAGCGAGACATAGCGCCAGCCCTCGTACCGTGCGGAGGCGAGCTGCGCGCCGGCATAGGCGCCGTCTCCCTGACGCAGCGCGAACGAGGCGTCGCCGCCATCGACAAGGCGCTGCAGCGCCTCGCCGTCCACGCCGTCCAGCGGTCGATTCTGGAACATCACTTGCCCGCGCTCGTCCAGCACGAGCAGCAGCTGCCCCGGGTACGTCTCGTAGGCGCGCAGCAGCCGTTCGATATATTCGGTATAGATATTGAGCACGATGACGCCGAACGGCTCGCGCATCACGCTCGAATAGAGCGGCTTATAGATCGTCGTCACCGCGATCGGTTCCTCGAACGAATAGCGTCGAATCTGCCGCGCCTCGGTCCAGATCGCGGCGTCCGCGCCCTGGTGCGCCTCGAAGCTCGCCAGCCACGACATGTCGTGGAATTCGACGAAATTTGCCAGTCCGGTGCCGCTGGCGAGCAGTTGGTCGTACGGATTGCGCACGTACACATAGATCGATTCGATGTACGGTCTGGCATTGGCCGGCGCGTCGAGGTAATTTTGCGTCGCCTGCAGCACCCGCTTGTTCTCCAGCGTCACCTGCTGGGTGCGCAGGATATCCTCGAGCCGGTACAGCACCTCCACATTGTCGAAGCTGACGCCGAGCGCGTCGATCTCATTGAAGATCAGCTCGATATTGCGGTCCATCTGACTGAACAGTTGCATCTGGTTGCGGCTGATCTCGGCCTCGTTGTAGCGCTTGGTGACGACGATCGAGAGCGCGCCGAGCACGATCGTCGGGATGAGCAGCGGGATCAGGAAGAGGGCGAGGTTTTTCAGGAAAAATTTTTTGCGCATGCTAATTTCCGGACCCCTCGTAATTGTTTCGGTATTCGCGCGGACTGACGCCGTGCACCTTTTTGAAGGTGCGCGTGAAATTTTTGGCGTAGCTGTAGCCGACCATTTCGCTCACCTCGTATGTTTTGTAGCGAATGTCCCTTAGCAGCTCGGCCGCCTTGTTCATCTTGACCGCAGTGACATAGTCGGAGAAGTTCTCGCCAGTCTTGTCCTTGAAGTACTTGCTGACATAATGCGGATTCATATGCACGACTCGCGCCGCTTCCTCCAGCGTCGCCTTGGCATAATGGGTCTCGACATACTCGCGAATAGCCGCGATGACCTGTTCGTTGAAGCTCGCAGTCGGCGCCGCCGACGCCTCGCCCGCGCCGCGGGCCGCGGCTTCGTCCAGCTCCAGCTTGAGCGAGGAGAAGACGTCGAACAGCTCGCTATATTTGGTCGGCTTGACGATATAGCTCTTGACGCCGTAGGCCATCGCCTGCTTGGCGTACTCGAAGTCCTTGTAGCCGCTCAGGAAGACGACCTTTGCGCGACTTTTGCGTTCGTGCAGACGACGCGCGACGTCCAGCCCGGAGAGGACGGGCATGCGGATGTCGCACAGCAGCACGTCGACCTCGCGAGTTTCGAGGAAGTCCAGCGCCTGCTTGCCGTCCGCACACTGGCCGACCAGCTCGAAGCCGACCTCGTGCCACGGGAAGTATTGCGACAGCCCGCTTCGAATTTCTTTTTCGTCATCGACGAGCAGCAGCGTGTACACGCCCGACACCTCCGGATCGTAGCTTATTGACAGTGCAATCGTTTTCACCAGCATAAGGGATAACCTGACGTTTGTACAGGCGCGCAGATCCTCCGGTACGATCATTATGCCTCCAGTTTTGACATCGAGCGCAACTTCGGATACCTTTGTCCGAAAAGCCTGAATTTCGGATACCTTTCGTCATGCTGAATGCCTTTTCACGGCATGGAAGCGGATTTATAGTTAGAGACAATCACATACAAGGGGGTCATGGAGATGACACATCAACGAATTTGGGCGGGCGCGCTCGGCGCGGCGCTGCTGGCGGGCGCGCTGGCCGGTTGCTCCGGCGGCGGAAATGGCGGCAGCGGCGAAGCGGACGGGCCGGAAGAAGTAACGCTGCGCTTCTCCTGGTGGGGCTCGGAAGTACGGCACAAGGCGCTGCTGGAGGCCATTGATCTGTATATGGATAACAATCCGCATGTGACGATCGAGCCGGAATACGGCGGCTTCGACGGCTACTACCAGAAGCTGGTCACTCAATTTGCAGGCGGCACCGCGCCGGATCTGACACCGCTGTCGGTCGACTGGATCGACGAGCTGGCGGTGAAGAGCGAGCTCGTCGTCGATCTGTACACGCTGGACGAATACATCGAGTTGGACGCCTTTGACGCCGACTTTCTGGAACGCTACGCCGTATTTGACGGCAAGCTGGCCGGTCTGCCGATGGGCGCCAACGGCATGGTGACCCTGTATAACCGCGAGTTCCTCGAGCGCTTCGACATCCCCGAGGATACGAAGTGGGACTGGGAGACGATTCACGAGATCGGCCGGCGCGTGCACGAGGAGGATCCGAATGCGTACCTGCTCGGCATGTTCGACTACCGGACCTTCCTGCAGCCGTTCGTCAACCAGCGGACGGGCAACGACTGGATCGTGGACGATCAGACGCTCGGCTTCGACGCGGCCGTGGTAGAGGAGGCGTTCGCCTACTACCAGCAGCTGCTGGACGACGGCGTCATGCAGCCGGTCGAGGAGAGCAGTCTCTATCCCGATCTGGCGGAGAATCTGCAGTGGCAGGAGGGGAATATCGGCATGATGTTCACACTCGCCTCGACGATCGCCAAAGTCAAGTCGTATACACCGGACCTGGGCGTCAGCATGTATCCGGTGCCAGACGACGCCAAAACGTCAGCGGTGCTGGTCAACCCGAGCAATCCGCTGGCCGTCAACAAGGCCTCCAGGCATCCGGAGGAGGCGGCCAAGTTCGCGGGCTGGCTGCTGACCTCGCCGGAGGCCGCCGCGATCCTCAAGGACGTCTATAGCGTACCGGTCGTGCAGGCCAATGCGGATCAGCTCGTCGCAGACGGCGCGATCGATCCGACGGTCGCCGAGGCAGTCGAGATCGCGATGAGCAATCCCGGCAATCCCGTGAAGGGGCTGAGCAACAATCAGGAGCTCAATCAGATTGCCCAGGATCTCCTCGAGCGCGTCGCCTTCAAGCAATTGTCGCCGGAGGAAGCGGCGGCGGAGATGACGGCGCGACTGAACGAGAAGCTCGGCAGCATGCAGTAAGCAGCGAAGGATGTGAAAGAAAATGAACAACCAACCGGCAGCAGGCGCCTCCGCGTCGCCGCGGCTGCGGCTGCCGCGGAAGCGGCGCGCGAAGGGACAGCGCATCGGTCTCCTCTATATTAGCCCGTGGATACTGGGCTTCATCGTGCTGACGCTCGTGCCGTTCGTCGCCTCGCTGATCTATTCCTTCACGGATTACAGCATGGTGCGGGAGCAGCGGTTCGTCGGGCTGGCTAACTACATCGAGATGTTCACCAAGGACCCGGATTTCTATCAGTCGCTGCGCGTGACGCTGCTGTACGTCGTGATGGCCGTGCCGGCCAAGCTCGTCGTGGCGCTGCTGGTCGCGATGCTGCTCAACCGCACGATGCGCGGCATGGGCATCTACCGCACGATCTACTACTTGCCGTCGATCCTCGGCGGCAGCGTAGCGGTCTCGGTGCTGTGGCGCTTCCTGTTCATGCGCGAGGGCATGGTCAACGAGGTGCTGTCCTACTTGTCGATTCCGGCGCTCAATTGGCTCGGCGATCCGCAGCTTGCGCTGTTCACAATTACGCTGCTGCCGGTGTGGGAATTCGGCTCCTCGATGGTGCTATTCCTGGCCGGGCTCAAGCAGGTGCCCAGGGAATTGTACGAGGCCTCGCGTGTGGACGGCGCGGGCAAGGCGCGGGCGTTCTTCTCGATTACGCTGCCGATGCTGACGCCGATCGTGCTGTTTAACCTGATCATGCAGATGATCAACGCCTTCCAGCAGTTCACGGCGGCCTTCGTCATTACGGACGGCGGGCCGACCAAGGCCACCTATCTGTACGGGCTGATGCTGTACGACAACGCCTTTCAATTTTTCAAGATGGGCTACGCCTCCGCGCAGTCGTGGGTGCTGTTCGTCATCATTTTGGCGTTTACGCTGATTCTGTTCAAGACGTCGAACCGCTGGGCGCACTATGAGGACGGGGGGGACGGACGATGACGCTCAAAAAAGCCGGATTTTTTCTCCTGCTGTCGATGCTCGGCCTGCTCTTCCTGTACCCGCTGCTCTGGCTCGTATCCGCCTCCTTCAAGCCCAATAACGAAATTTTTTCGTCAATCGGGCTGATCCCGTCGGAGATCGTGTGGGGCGCTTATGAGCGCGGCTGGGAGGGGGTGGGGCGCACGAGTTTCGGCCGCTTTTTCACCAATACGTTCGTGCTCGTCGTCCCGGTCGTGCTGATGACGATGTTCTCCAGCCTGATCGTCGCCTACGGCTTCGCCCGGTTCAACTTTCCGTTCAAGAAGCTGTTTTTTGCGCTCATGATCTCGACGTTGATGCTGCCGGATGCGGTCGTCATGATCCCGCGCTACATCCTGTTCCGCAATTTCGGCTGGCTTAATTCGTATCTGCCGTTCTACGCGCCGGCGCTGCTCGCCGTCAACGCCTTCTTCGTCTTCCTGATCGTCCAGTTCCTGCGCGGCATTCCGCGCGATCTTGACGAGGCTGCGGTGATCGACGGGTGCAATTCGTTCGGTATCCTCACGCGGGTGCTGCTGCCGCTGGCGACGCCGGCGCTGATCTCGGTCTGCATTTTTCAGTTCATCTGGACGTGGAATGAATTTTTTACCGCGCTAATCTACATCAACAGCGTCTCGAAATACACGGTCGCGCTCGGTCTGCGGATGGTGCTGGACAACGAGGGCGCGGTCAACTGGAATCAGGTCATGGCGATGTCCGTCGTCACGATCGTTCCTTGCATCGCCGTGTTTTTCATGGCCCAGAAATACTTCGTGGAAGGGATTTCAACGACCGGTCTAAAAGGGTAAAATGGAAGGGAGACAAGTCCGCTCGCATGCGCGCCGGTAAGGCGCCCGACATGCGAGCGGACTGCGGCGTTCTAGATGAAAACGAAACGTGGTGCCCAAAGGCGGACCCGCCGGTTCGCCTTGGCACAATCGAGCAGGGAAAGGGAGAGGATGCATGGAGGCAACACGCAAGCAACCGAATGTGATCGTATTCTTCACCGATCAGCAGCGCTGGGACACGACGGGGGTTCACGGCAATCCGCTCGGGCTGACGCCGAACTTCGACCGGATGGCGCAGATGGGGACGCATCTGGAGCACGCCTTCACCTGTCAGCCGGTCTGCGGGCCGGCCCGCTCCTGCCTGCAGACCGGTCTGTACGCCACGGAGACCGGCTGCTTCACCAACGGCATTCCGCTGCGCCGGGACCTGCCGACGCTGGCCGGCTACTATAATGAAGCCGGATATGAGACCGGTTACATCGGCAAGTGGCACCTGGCCTGCACGCGCACCGAGCCGGTGCCGGAGGAGCTGCGCGGCGGGTACAAGCACTGGCTCGCCGCCGACGCGCTGGAGCATACGTCCGACGCCTATGAGACGAGGCTGTACAATGAAGCGAACGAGGCGGTGCAACTGCCGGGCTACCGCGTCGACGCCTTGACCGATGCGGCGATCCGCTTCATCGACGGGCAGCAGGACAATCCGTTCTTCCTGTTTCTGTCGTTCCTGGAGCCGCATCATCAGAATCACCGCGACGATTACCCGGCGCCGGACGTCTACCGCGACACCTACACGTCGCGTTGGACGCCGCCCGACCTGGCGGCGCTGGGCGGCACCGCCCCGCAGCATCTGGGCGGCTACTACGGCATGGTGAAGCGGCTCGACGAGGCGCTCGGCCGCGTGCTCGACGCGCTGCGCAGCCTGCAGCTCGATCAGGACACGATCATCTTGTTCACCTCCGACCACGCCTCGCACTTCAAGACGCGCAACGGCGAGTACAAGCGCTCCTGCCACGAGAGCTCGATCCGCGTGCCGACCGCGCTGTACGGGCCGGGCTTCACCGGGCGCGGCCGCGTCAGCGAGCTGGTCAGCCTCGTCGACCTCGTGCCGACGCTGCTGGACGCCTCCGGCATCGAGGTGCCGGACCACATGCAGGGCCGCTCGATGCTGCCGCTCTTGCGCGGGGGGGATGCGGATTGGCCGCAGGAGGTATTCGTGCAGATCAGCGAATCCCAGGTCGGGCGGGCGATCCGCACGAAGCGCTGGAAGTACAGCGTCAGCGCCCCGGATGCCGATCCGGTGCGGGATGCGTCTGCGCCGCGCTACGTGGAGGAATTCCTGTACGACCTGTATGCCGACCCGTACGAGCTGACCAATCTGGCGGGCTACGCCTCGCATCGCGAGGTGGCGGACGTGCTGCGCGAGACGCTGATCCGGCGCATGACCGAGGCTGGCGAGGCCGCGCCGGCCATCGAGTCGGCTCCGCCTGTGGCGGCGGGCCAGCGCAAGGTGCCCCCGCACGAAGTGCGGGGGTAGGGGAGGGCTGGAGCATTCCGGAAGAGATCGGGGCCACCTGCAGCATTGCGCTTCCTCGATCCCGATGGCATTCATCGCTTCTTGGCCCCGTTTGGCATGAATCAGATGGATAAAGATTTAGCGTATACTAGTTCTGGCTGATTCATTAGAGGTGGGAAAGGTTTCCCACGCGCTTGCCCAGAAGCAAGTTAACAGAGATCAGGATACGCCGCCCTGCTATGATTCAGCCACCTGAAGGATTCCCGAGAGGGAATCCTTTTTGCTGTGGCGGCCCCCCATCCCGCCACAGCTTGACACGCTCCTTCATGTAGGCCGAGGGCAGGGAGCCGGTCACTTCCTTGAATACCTTGTTGAAATACGACTGCTCGCAAAAGCCGAGAAACTCCGATACCTCGCCGACGTTCATCTGCGAATTGCTGAGCAGGTCGCAGGCGGCGGCGATGCGAATCTGCCGAATGTAGGCGGTGACGGTCTGGCCCGTCGCCTGGCGGAACATCCGGCTGATGTGATTGGGCGTGCGGTCGGCGAGCCGCGCCAGCTCCGCCATCGGGATCGCCCGCCGGTAGTTGGCCGCGATATGGCTCTGCAGCTGCGAGACAAGGCGGTACGCCTTGTCCGGCTGCTGCGCCTGCGGATCGGTCTCCTCGCAGACGATCGCCAGCATCTCCAGCAGGATCGCATGGCACAGCGCCTTCGCATAGGGCGGCTTGCGCAGCCAGTGCTGGGCGAGCAGGGAGAAGCGCTGCTTCATGTAGTCGGCTTGCAGCAGACGGCTGTACCGAGGCGCATCGCCGGGGGCGAGCAGGGGCAGCGTCTCACCATCCCCCGCGTACGTATAATGCGCCACATACATCTCATGCGCCGCAGTTGACGGCGGCGCCGCGCGCATGACCCCGACGGGCACATGCAGCAGGTCGCCCTTCTCCAGGCGGTAATCGCGCCCGCCCGCGCAATACAGCATCGTTCCTTTGGTCACGAGCAGCAGGATCGCATTGGGCGCCCGTCCCTCGGGGACGTGCCAGCCCGGCTCGCACTGTTCATAATAGATGGCCACCGGCTCGATCATTCCGCGCACCTCCATTTTTCTCCGACGATATTTTCTGACGATAGATTTTCTCTAATGATAGAATCCTTCAAAAACTAATAGTGAGGCTCATTGAGCCATACTCCGCTATTCTCTAAGATTAGTATAGAATACGACGGAGGGAGATGCATCTACAATATGTCATCTATATTCCAATTACGAAAGGCCAGGGTCGGGGTCGTCCATATCGGCCACGCGCCGTACTGGCCGCAATTCCCCGGTCTCAAGGAGGAGCTGCAGGGCTATGGCCGCATCTTCGAGGATATGCTCGGCGAGCAGGAGGTCGAGCTCGTCTCCGGCGGCTTCGTGGACAGCGTCGAAAGCGCATTCGCGGCGGCCGCGCGGCTGAAGGGCGAGGATCTCGACCTGCTCTTCTGCTTCCTCACGACCTACGTCACGTCGTCGTCGGCTGCCACGGTCATCCTGAATGCGGGCGGGGTGCCCGCCGTGCTGGTCGCGCTACAGCCGCTGGATAAGCTGGACTACAGCCGCACCACGACCTATATGCAGCTCGCCAACGACAACATCTGCGCCCTGCCGGAGATCGGCGGCGTGCTGCGGCGCGCCGGCCGGCCGGCGGCGGGGATGATCGTCGGCACGCTGCGCGGCGATGAGCGCGCGACCGCACAGATCGCCGCCTGGTGCCGTGTCGCCCGCGCGACTGCGGCCTTCAAGCGCGCCACGATCGGCTACCTCGGGCACACGTACGAGGGCATGTACGACATGAATTCCGACCCGACGGCGTTCACGGCGACCTTCGGCAGCCATGTGCGGATGCTGGAGATGGACGATCTGGCCCAGCGCGTCCATGCCGCCTCCGAGCAGGAGATCCAGGCCAAGCTGGAGCAGATTCACAGCGTCTTCACCATCGCCGATCCATTCATCGACCCGGTGACACGCCCGGTTGCGCCGGAGCATCTGGCATGGGCGGCCAAGGTCGCGGTCGGGCTCGACCGGCTGGTCGCCGATTACGGGCTGACCGGGCTCGCGTACTATTACAAGGGACTGGACGGCAATGCATTCGAGCGCATCGGGGCGAATATGGTGCTCGGCAACTCGCTGCTGACCGGCAAGGGCGTGCCGCTGTCCGGCGAGGCCGACCTGAAGACCTGTGCGGCGATGCTGATCATGGACCGGCTCGGCGCGGGCGGCTCGTTCGCCGAGCTGCACCCGTGCGACTTCGCCGACAACGTCGTGCTGGTCGGTCATGACGGCCCGCACAACATCCAGATCAGCGAGGGCCGGCCGATCATCCGCGGGCTGGAGCTGTTCCACGGCAAGGCCGGCTCCGGGCTCGGCGTCGAATTCAGCATCAAGACGGGGCCGGTGACGCTGCTGAGCCTGTCGCAGAACGAGCACGGCCGCTACCGCATGGTCGTCACGGAGGGCGAATCGGTGGCGGGAGCGATCCCGCAGACCGGCAATACGAACACGCGCTGCAGCTTCGGTCGTCCGGTGGCCGAGTTCGTCGAGCAATGGTGCGCAGCAGGACCGACGCATCACTTCGCGCTCGGCACAGGGCATGTCGCGGCGCAGATCGCCAGTGTGGCTAATATTATGGGAATCGAGGTGTGTCACGTATGAATAGGAACGGGGAAGTCGACGTCACCAGGCCGGGCAGCCGGGCCGGACGCGACCGGGCGGCAGATCGGCGGCTGCGGCGGGTGACGCTGGAGATGAGCCTCAAGCCGTTCCGCAGCCTGACGGACGAGGCGATCGAGGCGGTATGCGAGGAGGCGTTCCGCCAGTGGGCGCCTTTGCTGGACATGGCGGATACGGCATCCGTGCTGCTGTGGACGGCCGACGGCAGCGAGATTCTCGTCTGGGACGGCGAGCTCGGCCGCGAGCTGGAGTGGGGTCGCTACATCGGCTTCGCCAACGAGTGGACCTTCGACCATATCACGGATGGCAAGCGCGACCGCAAGACGGCGATCCTGTACACGCCGGAGCCGGCGCGCTTCACGTATCGCGACCTGCAGCGCGTGATCGCCGCGCTCAAGCGGGTCGGCCGCGCGCGTTGCGGCATCCCGGTGGAGGTCGGCGCGACATTCGACGCGGGCCCGGAATTCGCCTATTCCGACTTCAAGTACAAGGACCACCCCGAGATCAACCGGGCCGAGCTCGGCGGCCGCCCGATCGGCCTGCGGGCCAGCTACACCGTCGTCTGCCCGTGGGCGACGCTGCATGCGGACGATGTCCGCTACGCTGCCTATCCGGACGGCATTCCCGAGGGGACGCCGTTCGGGGAGTTCCTCGGCGGCCAGTGCGCGAGCTTCCTGCCTGCGCTCGGCTTCGACTATATCTGGTTCTCCAACGGCTTCGGGCTGTCGTACTTCCCCTGGACGTATCTGGGGGCTAACTATGACGGCACGAACATGCCGCTGGCCGATCGCGCGGAGCTCTCGGGCAAGGTGCTCGGCTTCTGGGATGCCTTCCACGCCGCCTGTCCGGACACGCGCATCGAGGTGCGCGGCACGAACTACGGCACCGGCATGGACCTGGCCAAGGACTGCATCCCGATACGCGAGCTGTACGAGCGGGGCTACCTGGCCTATCCGCCGCCCAATTCGCCGTGGGGCGCGCTCAATCACGACTTCGGCCTGGAGCTGACCGGCTATCTGTCGCGCATCGCAGCGCTGCCGGGCGAGACGTATCCGTTCCGCTATTATCCGAACGACCCGTGGTTCTGGCAGAATCCGTGGACCGATCTGTATGACCGCCAGCCGCATGATATCTACCTGCCGCTAAGCGTGGCGCGGCTGGATGCGGAAGGGCAACCCCAGGCGCCGGGCATCGTCGAGCTGCTCACGATCGACACAGAGTACGGCGAGCTGCCCGAGGATACGGCGCTGGAGGTGTCGGCGCATGTGCGGCGGGCGCTGCGCGATTTTCCCGATGCGCCGGGGCTGATGACCTGGGTCTATCCGTTCGACGAACTGCATGATGCAGCGGCCGCTACGCCGCCGCAGACCGGGTCGATCTTCTTCCACGACTGGTTCATGCGCCATGCGATCAACGAAGGCTTGCCGGTATCCGGCTGTATCAGCTCGGTGCACGCCGCTCGCTTGCTGGAGGCGGGGATCATAGCCGGGCGAGACGCAGGCACGAGGGATTCGGAAGGCGCGGAAGGTATGGGGGGCGCCGCGCTCGCGGAGACGATCCTCGTCGTCGCCACCAGCTGGCTGCGCGGCGACGACGCGCAGCGGATCGCCGACTGGGTGGCCTGCGGCGGACGTGTACTGCTGTACGGTCCGGTGCGGGATGCGGCGCTGGCCGAGCTGCTCAATGTGCGGCAGGTCGAGCCGCTGAGCGGCGAGGGCGAGCTGACGATCGACGCGCAGACCGACGAGATCGCGGGGGGATCGTCGCGCGAGATGCGCATCGACCATCGCCCGCTCGTCTCCGACGGCGGACTGGGCGAGCTGTGTGCCGATGCGGCTGATCCGCATACCCGCATCCGGGCGCGCGTCGCGGTGCAAGGGCAGGAGCGGCTGTTCGCGCTCAGTCGCTCGCTGCCGCAGTGGCAGGGAGGCGCCGTCTGCTGGCTGCGCGGCTCACTGCCGCTGCAGGACGGCATCGTCACGCATCTGCCGGTGCGCCAGGATGCCGCCCTCGGCGACAGCGCGGTCGTGGCGCGCTATTTGCTGCAGGACTTCGGCTACACGCTGCTGCAGACCAAGGCGGACGCCGCTTCCCCGTCGGCGATGCTGCTGGCGCCGCGCCGGGCGGGCGCGCAGCGGCTCGTCGGCTCGAGGCGCGACACGTCCGTCTCCTTCCGGATGCGCTTCCCGGAGGGGGTGCCGCTGCCGACGGGTATGACCGCGCTGGCCGGTCCGGGCGCTGCCGAGCTGGCGCTGGACGGCGCCTTCGCCAAGGAATGCCGCGTGTTCGTCGATCAGCCGGAGCCCGCGCTCGTCACTTGTCGCGAGGCGGCGCCCGATCCGACGCGTGCCAAGCGCACGCTCGGCGAGCTGCCGCAGCGCAAGCTGGTCGTGAGCGGGCTGAGGGAGGCGCGGCTCACGGTGGCGTTGCCGCCGGAGGCTGCGAGCAGCGGACGCGTAGAGGTCGCGCATGGGGAGACGGAGCTTGATGTGGCGGGCTGTATTCGTCGCGGCTTCCTGCAGCTTGCGGCCATCAGCGGGACAATCGAGATCGTCTGGTAATCGGAATACGGCGCATTAGCAGACCAGAGCGCATGCAGGACATGATTGCAAGTCATGTCCTGCATGCTTTTTTGTCGATTTACTCATTCAAAACATGACACAAAATAATTGATTATAAAGACCCGGTTTCATTCGTATAACTTTAATTAAGTAGGTCTAAAGTTTTATTTTCGGGAATAAATTAAGCTAAATTTCAAATATATGGAATGTTATTTTCTCCATTAATGGAAGCTTGTATAGGGGATGTATAGTTGATCTATTTATCCTAGCGAATAGCATTGAAATTTGGCGAGTCCGGGAAGGAGCGATGTCAAGCAGAGCGGGCCGATCGAAGCAGCAAAGGAACAGAAACAAGGTGCAAACCCGTGAACTAAAGGGCAGGATGGGGCAGGGAATTAAATCTTTTTGTGTAAGGAGTTGTTGAGAAATAATGGAATCAAAAGTTTGGAAAAGCGGACTAATCGGGCTGTTGTCGTTTTTGCTCGTGTTCGGAGGCTTCCAGTCGCTCGTGCCGACGAAAATGGTCGAGGCGGCACCGCCATCGCTGACACTGCCGGATGTGAGCTACAGGGAAAGTGCAGGGCTGGTGCCGGTTGCGCCTAATTTCGCATTAAGCGGCGAGGGGGTATTCGCAGGCGGTTTCATGGAATTTGCCCTGCAGGACGCGCGTCCCGGCGAGTCGCTCTCGCTCGCTACGGTAGGCCAAGCCGTCTACACGAAGGGCGCGGTGTCAATCGTGAACACGACGGTCGGCGAGGCGGTCTATCTGGGCACCGGCAGCGGCGCCAAGCCAATCGGCACCGTATCGCCGTTAGGCGGCGGGGATGCCGGGTATCGCATCGATTTTCTATCGTTGGATGAGATTTCAAGTCCGCAGCTGATTGTCAACGGCGACTTTGCCAGCGGCACGGCGGACTGGACGATTCACGATACCGCGGTCGAACTGGGCGCGCTTGCGTCCAAGACGCTGGGCAATCCGGTGTCGATGGTGTCGGTCGGCTCGGAATATCGCATCAGCGGTACCGATGGCAACGGGCAGCCGTATTCGTTTATCTCCGACATTAATTATTCGAGGGAAGGCGTGGATCGGACATCGACCTTCACGGGGTCCCACACTACGCAAATTTCAGATGGTGCGCTGAAAATGGAATCGAACGGGAATGTTTCCGGCTCCAACAATGTGCAGCCTTACGGCAGCGCCTTCGGCCCGGAAGCGATCAGTCCGGTATTTACCGCCGGAGCGGGTGCCGCGCTTGCCTTCGATTGGAAAGCGGTTGGGGGAAGCGATAATTATGAAGTCTACGGCTTCCTGGTCGACGCAGGCGGTCAGCATACTGAGCTCATGTACGGTCGCGGCGATGTGCGCAGCGATTTCCTCACGGCATACGGTACAGTACCGTCGGATGGCAGCTACCAATTCCGCTTTGTAGCGGGCTCCTACGACGAGACCGGCGGCTTGGCGCTGGGGGCGGCGCTCTATGTGGACAATGTCCGCGTGTATGAGGACGTGCCGACCGACGCTGTGCTGGAGCAACTCGCCGCGCTGGTACGTTATGCTAACGTCGAGAGCTTCGACAACTTGACTGCGCCGGAGCGCTCGCGCACGGTGGCGGTCACGGTGCAAAATATCAACGGTCCTTCGGAACAGGACAGCCAGAGCTACGACATCGAACTGCTCGGTCGACTCAAGCTGATCGATGTAGCCGTCGATATGGCAAGCCCCGATCAAGCGCTGCTGACGTTCAATGCGTCTGTGGCAGGCGCGGGCTTGACGGTCGGTGAGCCGATTCCGGGCATGCTGATCGGAGGCCTGCCGGTGGTCGTGAATGCCGTGAACGGCGACCAGGTCAGCGTCACGCTGGGCGGCCCGCTCCAGCCCGGAGACGAGATTGCCTATACGGCAGACGGCGAAGTCGCCGAAGCGGGCGACCCAGCGAACACGCTGGGCGACATTGACGGCAATTCGCAGCCGACCTTCACAGTAACGGAGGACCCGCTGCAACTGGTCGAGGTCGAAGTGGAAGGCTCGACCCCGGACGAAGTGACTCTGGTCTTCAACCGCCCGATTGACGGCGACAGCCTGGATCTGTCCGGATTCGCCATCAATGGACTGACGCCGCTGGGCGCCCCGATCAATCCGCTGTCGGTGGACGGCAATCGCGTCGTGCTCAAGCTGGATCAGCCGTTGGGCGCGGGTGAGCTGGATGTGCGTTATGACAGCGGCGACGGTCAGGTCGGCTCGGCGTTCAATCCGGCTACGAATCTGCTGGGCGATATCGGCGCGGGCGATCAAGCCGGCATCGGCAAGAGCAATACGATCGAACCGCTCGAACTGATCAAGGTGTCGACTGATCCGACGGACGATGCGCAGCTCAAGCTGACGTTCAACAAGTCGCTGGCTGCTGGCGGTCTGACGCCGGGCGAGGCGCTGGACGGCTTCACGGTGGGTGGCAAGCCGGTAACGCTGGTCGGCGTCAATGAAGCAGGAGACGAGCTGATCGTCCGTCTGGACGAGCCGTACCAAGCCGGCGATCAACTGGCCTATGATGCGGACGCCGGCGATGCGACGGATGCGGCGAATCCGAACAATAAGCTGGGCCCGATCACGGCGACGGACATCCCGATGGTCAGCGGCAAGCTGACGGGCTTCGGACTCAGTCAGGGCGGCGAGGCGCTGCCGCTGGAGCCAGGTTTCGAACCCAATACGAACGACGGCTACGAGACGGCTGTGCCGAACGGCGTAACGGATGTAGCGATTGCCCCGACGCCTTATAACTCGGACGATACGGTCACCGAGGTGCTGCTGAACGGGGTGGCGGTTGATCCTGCGGACGGCGGCTGGGACAATGTCGGCGAGCTGCAGGAAGGTCCGAATGCGATTACGGTCAACGTATACGACAAGGATGATCCTGCGATCGTACTCGACAGCTACACTGTAACCGTATGGCGCGCTACGGGCAGGTTGGTCGACCTGGAGCCGTCCGAAGGCACGCTGAGCCCGGCATTCGACGCCGATACGATGGAATATACGGTCTATGTGGGTGAGGACGACAGCAAAATGACATTCACGCCGACCGCGCTGGACCCGGAGGCGACGATTACGATCAGTGTCAACGGTGACGTCGAGACGACGGTCGACGATGCGTCCGCCAGTCGGGAATTGCCGCTGCGCGAGGGCCGCAATACGGTTGTCGTGACAGTGACAGATCGCTTCGGCGAGATTGTCGAGACCTACACCGTCGCAGTCTTCCGTGACAGCCCGTATGTGGCGCCAGTCGGTCCGCGCACGGAGACCATTACCGTGGATGTCGTGATCGGGGGCGATGATGCGGCAGATATTGCGAAGGTCGACATTACCCGCACGACGCACCCCGGCGGACGGATTACCGATGAAGTGACATTCACGCCTGAGAAGGCGCAGGAGACGGTAGACAAGGCGGTCGATACCGGTCGGGACCTGGCGCGGATCGTCATTCCGGATCCGGCTGACAAGGTCGACGAGACGACGGTCGACGTGCCGAAGGCGGCTTTTGACATTCTGATCGAGCAACAGGTCGATCTGGAGATTTATAATGACAATGCTGTTATTCACATTCCGTACACGTCGTTGATTGGATTGGAAGAGGACTTCTACTTCCGCCTTGTACCGGTGAAGGATCCGCAGGAGCGCTCGGAGGCAGAGGAGCGTGCTCGTACGGAGCAGATCGTTCGCGATCTGGCACAGGATGAGCAAGTGGAGGTCGTGACGCGACCGATGACGATCGAGACGAACCTCAGCAGTCGCGCTGTCGTATTAACGTTGCCGCTGAAGGACGTCGAGCTGCCGGCGGATGCGGCGGAGCGCGAGGCGTATCTGGCGGAGCTGGCGGTGTTCATCGAACATTCCGACGGCGAACTGGAGATCGTGCGCGGCAAGGTCGTAACGATGGCGGACGGCGAGCTGGGCTTGCAATTCGACATCAACAAGTTCAGCACGTTCACAATCATTCATCTGGCCGTCGAGGCGGACGGTGTGCATGAGCCTTATATCAACGGCTACCCGGACGACAGCTTCCGTCCTGGCGGTCATGCAACGCGCGCCGAGATGGCGGCTATGCTGACGCGGTTGGGAGCGGCTGAGCGCGGAGCGGCGATCAGCTATCCGGATGTCGCAGTCTCGCATTGGGCGTCACTTGATATTGCCGCCGTCACTGAGGCCGATCTGATGAGTGGCTATCCGGACGGCAGCTTCCGTTCGGAAGGGGCAATCACGCGTGCCGAGATGGCAGCGATTGTCTACAATTATTTAGCGCTTCGCGAAGGCGGGGACGCTGGACGATTCTCGGATGTGCCGGACGCCCATTGGGCGAGCGGCATCATCGCGGCGGTCGAGGAGAGCGGCCTGATGAGTGGCTATCCGGACGGCAGCTTCCAGCCGGGTCGCGCGCTGACGCGTGCCGAAGCTGTCACGATCCTCAATCGGATGTTCGGACGCGGCCCGCTGCACGGCGTCGACACCTCGAGCTGGCAGGATGTGTCCACGACCCATTGGGCCTTCGCCGATATCGAGGAAGCCTCGCGCGATCATGCGTATCTGCTCCGTACTGAGGGCGGAGAGACGCTAGTGGCCGAATAATTCAAGGTTGGAGTAGCTAAGGGTGTCTTCCGTGCCGCATCATGCGGCGCGGAAGACGCCCTTTTTTGAAATTATAGAACGTATATGTTTTCGCCTATCCTTTTCTAAATTTCTCGGAACGAAACGGGTTGCGCCGTAAAAGGCGGCTTGCCCGTTTCACCTTGTCTAGTACGTGCCCGTCTTGCCCGGTACGAAGCGCGCCGCGCTGTCGAAGCGAGGTCGGATCAGGGGGCGTGACCGGGGCCGCGGGGCTGCTTGCGGGATATGGTACACTGGAGGCTGGGACCAGTCGAAGGGAGAGATCGGATAGATGACGAATATGGAAATGACGCCACGCGCCTATGAGGGCGATTATCAAGGGGAGAAAGCCGTCTGGCTGCAGGCCGGGGGTTACGAGGCGGTGCTGCTGCCGGAGATTGGCGCCAATCTGATCGCGCTGCGCGATCTTGCGCATGGCGCGCAGTTGCTGCGCGAGCCGGGCGCGGGCGAGATGACGGCCTTCAGGGAGAAGCCGTTTGTGCACGGCATCCCTGTGCTTTTTCCGCCCAATCGGTTCGAGAACGGCAAGTTCCCGTGGAACAAGGCGACGTACAGCTTCCCGGTGAATGAGGAGGCGACGGGCAATCATCTGCACGGCTTCCTGTACGATCAGGCATGGACGGTGGAGGGGTATGGCACGACGCCGCAGGAGAGCTACGTGACCGTGAACCTCCGCGTCGATGAGGCGCACCCGGTCTACCGCCACTGGCCGCACCGCTTCACGATGCGGCTGCGATATGCGCTAAGCGCCGACGGATTGGCGCAGCAGGTGTTCATTCGCAACGAGGGCGAGGCGCCGATGCCGTGCCTGTTCGCCTTTCACACGACTATCAACGCGCCCTTCGCCTCAGGCAGCACGGCCCGCGACTGCCGCGTCAAGCTGACGATCGGCGAGCGCTGGGCGCTGAATGAGCGGATGCTGCCGACCGGCATCAAGCAGCCGCTGACGGCCGAGGAGCAGGCGCTGCAGGGAGAGGGCGTCTATCCGTTCTTCGCGGCGATGGACAATCATTACACGGCCCGCCCGCAGAATGGCCGCAATCGCATGGAGCTGACCGATACCCGGGTCGGCCGCACGCTCGTCTACGATGTCGGCACGTCGTACAAGCAGTGGATGATCTGGAACAACTTCGCGACTGAGGGCTTCTTCTGCCCGGAGCCTCAGGTCAGCCTCGTCAATGCGCCGCATGTCGATCTGCCGGCCGAGGAGATCGGGTTGTTCAGCCTGGCGCAAGGCGAGATCTGGGAGGAATCGGCGCGTCTGTATATGAAGTGAGCGGCGGAAGCGAGTGAAGGGAGTAAGAGGGAGCGTCAAGTCGAAAAGAAGCCCATGCGGGAGCGGCCTGGACGAAAGGCACCCGTATGGAAGGAAGCAAGGAGGCTGACATGCAGCGATTAAGAGACACGCTCAGACGCATACATGGCAAAGGCTACAAGGCGTACAAGGACATCGCCGGCACGTACCGCGGCGACGGATGGCTGCTGCACATCGACCATGTGCAGGGCGACCCGTTCGCGGCGCCGTCGCGCGTGCGCCTCGAGCTGACCGGCGCAGGGGCGGGCGTGGAGGCGGCGTGGCTGTCGACGCCGGAGCGGCGCGTGGCGGCGAGCGACTACGCCGCGCGCTGCGTGGCCGATGCGCTGCGCGGCGGCGTTCGCCGTACCGGCGGGCACGGCCGCAGCGGCGAGGTGACGATCGATCGTCCGGGCCAGGAGGCGCTGGAGCGGACGGCGGTCGTGATCGCGACGGATCGCATCGACGTGCGGCTCGCGGTCGGGCTGCCGGCCGCCGGGCGCTCGGTGCTCGGCTCGGCTGCCGCTCGGCTGCTATGCGACGAGCTGCCGGCCGCCGTCGCGGGCGCGCTGCGGGGGCTCGATCGGCGGCGCATGACGGAGCGGCTGCAGCTCGCGGACCAGCAAGCGGCGATCCGCGCCTGGCTGCGGGAGCAGGACTGCGTCGCCTTCGTCGCCGACGGCGCGGTGCTGCCGCGCGAGAGCGGCGCGGGCAATCGGCCGCTGCGCGGCGCGGAGGTCGTGCCGTTCCGTGCGCCGGACGAGCTGGCGGTCCGGATCGAGCTGCCGCACCGGCAGGATCCGCTGCGCGGCATGGCGATCCGGCGCGGCGTGACCTTGATCGTCGGCGGTGGCTATCATGGCAAGAGCACGCTGTTGCAGGCAATCGAGCGCGGCGTGTACAATCATGTGCCCGGCGACGGACGCGAGTATGTCATCACCGACGAGACGGCGGTCAAGATCCGCGCCGAGGACGGGCGGCGCGTGGAGTGTGTCGACATCTCGCCGTTCATCGGCCAGCTGCCGCTGGGCAAGGACACGCGCCGCTTCCGCTCCGAAGACGCGAGCGGAAGCACCTCGCAGGCCGCGGGCATCGTCGAGGCGCTCGAGGTCGGCGCGCGCACGCTGCTGATCGACGAGGACACGAGCGCGACCAACTTCATGATCCGCGACGCCCGCATGCAGGCGCTCGTCGCCAAGGACAAGGAGCCGATCACGCCGTTCGTGGACAAGGTGCGTCAGCTCTACGCCGATCAAGGCGTCTCCACGATCCTCGTGCTCGGCGGCTCGGGCGACTACTTCGGGGTCGCGGACACGGTCCTGATGCTGGACGCCTACCGGGCGCGCGATGTGACGCTTGAAGCGCGGCGCATCGCGGAGACGATGGACAGCGGCCGCGCCGCAGAGGGCGGCGACCGCTTCGCGGCGCCGACGCCGCGTGCGATCGATCCGGCGAGCTTCGACGCCTCGCGCGGGAGGCGGGAGAAGGTGGATGCGCGCGGGCGGGCGAGCGTGCGCTACGGCGAGGCGGAGATCGACCTGTCGCTCGTGGCGCAGCTCGTCGATCCGAGCCAGACGCGGGCGATCGCGGAGATGATGCGCTATGCGGCGCAGCGGCTGGCAGACGGCCGCCGCACGCTGGCCGGGCTGTGCGAGCTGTTGGAGGCGCAGGTGGCGGCGCACGGGCTGGACGCGATATCGCCGCACTACGGCAAGCATCCCGGCGACCTCGCGCGGCCGCGCCGCTATGAGCTGGCTGCGGCGATCAACCGGCTGCGGACCTTGCGCGTGCAGGAGTGAAGCGGGCGGGTGGGCTAGCGCTCCCACGCACGCAAGTTGCGCGCGCGGGTTGCAGGAGGCGCTCGATCCGCTAAGTGAGCGCCCGCTGCAGGGCAAGGGCTTGCCTCGCAGACGTCGCACGGCAAGTCGAGTGAACAGCCACGAAGAAAGGTGAAGTCGAACTGTAAAAATACAGTTCGTGTGCTGCGATATCGCTGGCTGCCGTGTCCGAACTGCAAATGTGCAGTTTAAAACCGACAATCGGCTGTTTTTACGGGTACTGGGTCGATTTAAACTGCACTTTTACATTTCAAGAGGCCAGTTGGCGCCGTTATCGTCAAAACAACTGCACTTTTACAGTTGGTGTCTGGTGTGATCGCCACATCGAGGCCTCTGCAGCCAGAGCAGCGCGGGCCCCGCCGAGTGAGCGCGTCAGCCAGAGCAGCGCGGGCCTCGCCGAGTGAGCGCGTCAGCTAGTCCAGAGCCGGATCTGCTGAATTGCCCAAGTCAGCCAGGCTGGTGCTGGTGCCCCCCGGGTCGCGTGTCAGCTGGACTAGGGATCGATTACTTCAGGCGCGAACGGCACGAAGCCGGCCATGGCGCGTCCCTGGCAGTGGATCGGCCGATCGCTGGCGGCGAGCACGAGGTTGACGATATCGCCCCTGCCGGCGGCCGGCAGCACATAGGCTTGCGCGTGCGCAAACTGTGCGGCCATCGCGGCGTAGGCGGCTGCAGCCGGGCGATCGCGCCGGCCGCGTCCGGCCAGATTGGCGATCAGCAGGCCGCCCTCGGCCAGCTTGGCCCGGGCCAGACGCATGAAGTCGCGCGACAGCAGATGAGCCGGCGTCCCGCGGGCGTCGAAGGCATCCAGCAGCACGCCGTCCAGCGACTGTTCAGGTTCATTGGCGAGTAGCTCGCGGCCGTCGCCGATCCGCACATTGTCCTGATCGTAGCCGAACCATTCGCGGCTTACCTCCAGGACGCGCGGGTCCAGCTCGGCTGTTGTGACGCGCGTCTCGGGCAGCTGCGCAGCAATTGTTCCGATGCCGTGTCCGATCATGAAGACCCGTTCGGAGGGCTGCCGATTGTGGGTCAGCAGATGCAGCATTGCGCGTGTGTATTCGAATACGACGCGCTGCGGATCGTCCAGATCGAGCGCGCCCTGCACCGCAGTCTTGGAGAATTGAAGGACTCGGAATCGGCCGCGCTCGCCGTACAGTTCCTCCGTGTCGTACACGACCAGCTCATCCGCGCCTTCTCCCAGCTTCATGCGCAGCTCCATTCGTCGAGCCTCCTTCCCGGTGGCGTTTAGCCAGTTGTGTTGGGGCAAGTATATTGGGGCAAGTATAGCACGCTCCGGGAGGGATTGACAAAACACCTCGAATGATATATCTTAAATTTAAGATTTTTAAATAAAAGATGGTTGGAGGGGATGGCATGGGCAAGGAATCTGGAACAACAGGCCCCGTTGCGGATACGATCGCAGCCGCTCCGACGGAGCAGGATGCGGCGCTCAAGCTGCTGGTGGTACTGTCCAAGGCCTACAAGACCGTGATGGACAAGGCGGTGAAGGATATGAAGCAGCGCGGGCTGTCCCCGTCCGAATTTACAATATTGGAGCTGTTGTATAACAAGGGGCGGGTGCCGTTGCAGCAGATCGGGCAGAAGATCCTGGTTACCAGCGGCAGCGTGACCTACAACATTGACAAGCTGGAAGGCAAAAGCCTGATTCGCCGCGTGCCTTCTCCGGACGATCGCAGGGTCGTGTTTGCAGAGCTAACGGACCAGGGTCTGGCTCTGCTGCGCCGGATCTTCCCCGAGCATGCCGCTGCGGTGCAGGCCATCATGGCCGGTCTCGGATATGAGGAGCAACTGCAGGCGACGAAGCTGCTGAAGCAGCTCGGCAAGACGGCGGAGCAGCCATAGCCTGGATGTGCCGGTAGAAGAGGCTTCCTGATATTCCGATAGAAATTTCCTGATGTTTAAGCAGAATTTGCTCCGATTGCGCGCTTTGCCTGATTGGGCCGATCCAAAAACACGACGCGGCATTCATGCTGCAGAGCTGAAGGCTGCTTTTGCCGAGTTAATATCTTAATGTAAAGATAGATGGTGCGACTGAACAACGCCAATTGGCTGCAAAATAATTCGGGATGTAAAAAATAAACGGTATAAAGGAGTGCAGGAACATGTCCGCAATTAATCCAGCGACACTGAAAACGACGGGGATTCATCATATTACGGCCTTCGCGCGGGACCCGCAGGCCAATGTCGATTTTTACGCCGGGGTGCTCGGCCTGCGGCTGGTGAAACAGACGATCAACTTCGACGCGCCGGAGGTGTACCATCTGTACTTCGGCGACGAGGTCGGCAGCCCGGGTACGATCCTGACGCTGTTCCCCTGGCCGCATGCAAGGGGCGGCGTCGTCGGCGGGGGGCAGGTCGCCGCGACCGTATTCGCCGTGCCGACAGGCGCGCTTGGGTACTGGGAGAAGCGGCTGGCCGAGCACGGCGTGTCGGTCACGAGAGGACAGCGCTTCGGGGCCAATAATCTGAATCTGGCCGACGTCGACGGGCTGCGGCTGCAGCTGACCGAGCGCGAGGCGAACGCCGTAAGCGTCTGGACCGGCGGAGGCGTGCCGGCAGCATATGCGATCCGCGGCTTCGACGGCGCGGTGCTGTATAGCCTGGACGCGCCGCGTACGATGGAGACAATGGAGACGCTGCTCGGCATGACGCGGATCGGCGAGGACGCGGGATACGCCCGCTTCGCGGCGCCGGGCGAGCTGGGCGGCCGCGTCGATGTGCTGCTGACCAGCCGCGAGCCCGGGCGCGGCGGGGCCGGCACGGTGCATCACATCGCCTGGCGGGCTGTGGACGACGAGCAGCATGCCGCCTGGCGCAGACAGGTGGCGGACCAGGGCTACCGGCCGACGCCGATCGTCGATCGGCAGTACTTCCAGGCGCTCTACTTCCGCGAGCATGGCGGGATCCTGTTCGAGATCGCGACCGATCCGCCGGGCTTCGCCCGCGACGAGCCGGTGGAGACGCTGGGCGAGCAGCTGATGCTGCCGGAATGGTTCGAGTCGCAGCGCGCCGAGATCGCAGCAGAGCTGCCGCCGATCCGGCTGCCTTACGGGAGAGGGGAGGAGCAAGCATGACGATGAAGCATCTATACGAAGCAGGGGACGATCCGCAGGCGCCGATCCTGGTGGCGCTGCACGGGACAGGCGGCACGGAGCGGGATCTGATCCCGCTTGCCCGCCGTCTCTCGAGCGGCTCGGCGATTCTCTCGCCGCGGGGCAACGTGCTGGAGCGGGGCATGCCGCGCTTCTTCCGTCGGCTCGCGGAGGGTGTATTCGACGAGGAGGACCTGGTGCTGCGCACGCGCGAGCTGCATGCTTTCCTGAATGAGGCGGCGGCGCAGTACGGCTTGGACCGCTCGCGCATGGTCGCCGTCGGATACTCCAACGGGGCCAACATCGCGGCCAGTCTGCTGATGCACGACCGGGCTGCGTTGCGCGGCGCGATCCTGCATCATCCGATGGTGCCGCTGCGCGGCCTCGCGCTGCCCGACCTGAGCGGCATCCCGGTATTCATCGGGGCCGGCACCAATGATCCGATCGCCTCGCGTGCGGAGACCGAGGAACTGGCCGGGCTGCTTCGCGGCGCCGGTGCCGAAGTCACCGTGCATTGGGAGGACGCCGGTCATCAATTGACGACCAGCGAGGCGGAGGCCGCCGCAGCGTGGCTCGCGGAACGGAGCGGCGGACTGATGTAGTCCGCATGCACCTGCAATGAGAGCAGGGTAGTACGTGGAGAGTCGTGGAGAGTAATAATGGGGGACGGAGTGAGGCGAGATTCAAGTATCCAAGCCAAGGGGGTGTGTTCGATGTATGGATTGGCCGCATGCATCCAGGCCACATGCGGTGTCCGGCCGTTAAGGGAGCGGCTTGCGACTTACTCGCCGCGCTCTTTTTTGCCTCTGGCGATCTCCAGCTCGATGGCGTCCAGCGCAGGCTCCCAGAAGGCGCGGAAGCGGCTCAGCCAGGCGTCCACCTCTTGTAATGGAGCGGCGTCCACCGTGTAGATGCGCCGGGGCCCGTCGACTCGCACGCGGGCAAAGCCGTTCTCCCGCAGCACCCGCAAGTGCTGCGAGACGGCAGCCTGGGTAATGCCGAACTCCCCTCGAATGACGTCTACGAGCGCGCCTGAGCGTTGTTCGCCGGTACCGAGCAATTCCAGGATGCGGCGCCGGACCGGATCGCCGAGCACATCGAATGCGTGCATCGCCTAGTCCTCCTGCCGCTCCCCGGCAGCACCGCCGGTGTAGAAGGCGGTCGTGCGTGCGGCGGCCGCTTCGGCCTGTTCAGCGGGCTCGCCCGCAGCAGCCGCGGCCTGTCCCCACTGCTGGCAAGCGCCGACGATGAAGGCCATGCCCGCTTCCGACATCAGCATGGCTTGTCCTTCGGAAGGCTCGAACGCCGTGTCCGCCAGATAGGCTCCCAGACCGAGCAGGCTCAGGTCCCAGCCTACCCCGGTCGCGCCAGGACCAAATTGCGCCCAGTGCGCATTGATTGGACAGATGTGAGACAGCGCAATCCGGCAGCGTGCCTCGCCTTCGGGCGCGATTCGCACCTCGATCCAGCTCACGTCGCCGGCGAACTCCCACGTGGCAGCGAAATACTGCGTCGGTTCGCATGTCGTAACCGTGCCGGCTGCATTGCCCTCGATCTGAAAGCGTCCGCCCAGCTTGAGTTCGCCGGTCACCGGCGCGAAAAACCGCTTTAATCGTTCGGGGTTCGTCACCACGTCCCACAGATCGTTTGCCGTCGTGGCGTAGGTTCGCTCCAGCGTAACGCGGCGCACCGGCTTCCCTTCTCTTTGCTGCTCCTCCGATACGGTGCGCGTCACGGCGCCCAGACTTTTTTCGAAATCAATGGACATTCCAGTCGCTCCCTTATATAAGATTCAGTTTATATAAGTAATAACTTATATAAAGATGGGCAAGTTGTCAATATACAAAAGCAAACCAAGTGTCAATTTATAAAATGGGCAAGTTGTCCGTATATAAAACTGGTCAGCAAATATAAAAATCAATAAAAAGTCAAAGAAAGTCAAAGTCAAAGATTGAGGGCGATAAGGTTAATGAAATCGCTGATTTTGGCCAATTTCGGGTAAATATCGCGCTTTATGAGGTTTGAGCAGCTGAGCAGAAGCGCCGTATAATAAAGCCAACGAACGATGTGATCGACGCAGGATGGCGGTCGGATCGTTTCCGAAATCTCAATTCTACTTAATATTAGGAGGAATGACGTATGTTTAATCTGGTCACTTATCGCAAGCGGAACGACGTGCCACTCGGGGACATGCTCAGCTCCTTTACCCCTATATTCGAGCGTCCCTTCGGCGCGCTGACGACGGGCCGCACGCGCTCGCTGTCCACGGATATTCGCGAGACCGAAGGCGCATATTTCATTGAAGCCGAGCTGCCGGGTTTTGCGAAGGAAGACATTAAGGTAACCTACGAGGACGGCTATCTGACGATCCGGGCCGAGCGTAAGGTCAGCGAGGAAGCGAAGGACGATCAGGATCGCGTGCTGCGCTCGGAGCGCTACCACGGCCAGTATATGCGCCGCTTTTATGCGGACAACATTGACGAGGATCGCATTGCCGCCAAGCTGGAGAACGGCGTACTGAAGCTTGAGGTACCGAAGGTGGCCGAGGCGGTCAAGCAGGCGCGGCAGATTGACATCCAGTAAAGGTTGCTTGGACTGCGCGAAGCCGCCTGATGCTCAAGCTGCGCGCGAAGCCGAACTGGCGCGGATCCAGCGCCGGCGTGAAGCGGTGTTGACGTCGGATTGCGAGGATCGCAATACTGCGCTCGCGCTGCCGGACATTTTTGTCCGTTAGCATCTGAATATCGAGAACTATTTGCTGTAGCGGACATTTTTGTCCATTAGCCAGCAAAACGCGAGGCGCGGCGGTGTGATCATCCGGCTAGCGGACAAAAGCGTCCGTTAGCCGGATTTTTTTACGTGAATAGCCGCGCTAGCGGACAAAAATGTCCGATAGAGCCAGCCGCTGCCGCGCGTGACCGGCTGCCCAGATCACCCAGCCGCCGCCGCGCATGACCGCGATCTCAGATCGCCCAATTGCCGCTGCGCATGACCGGTTCGGTCGTGCCGTCGGGACGCACGCCGTCGATATCGAGCTCGGCCGAGCCGATCATGAAGTCGACGTGAACGATGCTCTCGTTGAGCCCGCGCTCGGCGAGCTGCTCCTGCGTCATTTCCTTGCCGCCCTCCAGGCAGAAGGCGTACGCGTTGCCGACCGCGAGGTGGCAGGAGGCATTCTCGTCGAACAGCGTGTTGTAGAACACCAGGTTCGTGTCCGAGATCGGCGAGCGGTGTGGCACGAGCGCGACTTCGCCGAGCCGGGCGGCGCCCTCGTCGGTCTCGACGAGCCGCTTCAGCACCTCAGCGCCCTCCGCCGCTTCCACATCGACAACCTTGCCGTCCTTGAAGACAAGCGTGAAGTCGCGGATCAGCGTGCCGCCGTAGCTGAGCGGCTTGGTGCTGTGTACCTTGCCGTTCACCTTGTCCTTGTGCGGCGCGGTGAATACTTCCTCGGTCGGCATATTGGCGACGAAGCGCGTGCCTTCCTTGTTCTCGCTGCCCGCGCTGATCCAGTAGTGACCGTCCGGGAGGCCGACCGTTAGATCGGTGCCGGGCGCGGTGTAGCGCAGCGCCGTATACTTGCGCGCGTTGAGGTACTCTGCCTTGGCGTCCAGCGTGCCCAGATGCGACTCCCAGGCCTCGACCGGATCGCCGGCGGTGACGCGCGTGGCGGCGAAGATCGCATCCCACAGCGCATCCTCCTGCTGTCCCTCCGGCAGGTCGGGGAATACCTTCGCCGCCCATGCGGGCGACGGCACGGCGACGACGGTCCAGCTTACCTTGTCGGACATCGGATACGTGCGCCATTTTTTGAGCGCTTCGCCGGCTGTCTTGTTGGCGCTCGCGATGCGCTGCGGATCGATGCCCTTGAGCAGGTCCGGGTCGGAGGCGACGACGGACAGGAAGGCTGCTCCGGCCTCGGCCATCTCCTCCCAGCCCTGCGCCCGCCAGCGCGGGTACTCCAGGAACGCTTCGTCCGGCGCGAGCTCGTACTTGAGGCGCGTCACCTGGTCGTCGTTCCATTCGATATGTACGTTTTTGGCGCCGCCTTCGTAGGCGGTGCGGGCGGCGAGCCGGACGAACGGCGCGGCTGCGATCGGGGCGGTGACGACGAGCGTCTGTCCGGGCTGAATGTTGATGCCGACCTTGACCGCCAGCTCGGCGTATTTCGCTAACTGTTTTTCATGCTTGCTCATAGCGGGAATTCCCTCCTTTTGGACTTATATTACCACAGCTGTTCCCAAAAAATCCGCACGGCTCGTCAACCGCACCTTGGTCGGCGCAGCGCCGTACGGGACTACCCGCAACTACCCGCATTCCGATTGATTCAGCGCCGCACGAGGCGGGCCAGCGGGTATACGATCACGCTCTGCAGCACGAGCGAGCACAGCACGACGCCGAAGGCCAGCGACAGCAACCCGCTCAGCCGCTCGGGCAATTCGGTCGTCAGCGTCAGCAGCAGCACGACCGACATCGTGCCCCGCACATCCGCCATCGTCAGCACGGTGAAGCCGCGCCAGCTGAGCTCCCGCCGCCAGGCGCCGACCGGACCGAGCAGCAGCAAGAGGACGATATAGCGGA
The DNA here is from genome assembly GCF_014705605.1 of Paenibacillus sabuli. GTDB lineage: Bacteria > Bacillota > Bacilli > Paenibacillales > Paenibacillaceae > Paenibacillus_D > Paenibacillus_D sabuli. Next base: position 141,707 of record NZ_JACXIZ010000012.1, on the reverse strand, counting down.
CGAGCAGCGAGGCGGCGAAGATGCCCAGCATGGCCGGCCATTGCGTCCATTCGATGTACTGGACGGAGACGATGCCGATGATCAGAAAGACGAGCGAGGTCAGGCTCGGATCGACCACGCTCCAGAAGCCCTCGAGACTGTCGCGGTACCGCGCCTCCGTGCGCGAGCGCTGGAACTCCCAGGCGAGCATGATGCCTGCCGCGACGGTGGCGAGCACGCCGGAGGCGCCGAGCGCCTCGGCCAGATAAAAGCTGCCGTAGCTAATGATAATGCTAAGCATTACCTGGTACTCCTTGCGCGGTGTGAGGTAGATGCTCTTCGCCAGCAGCCAGCCGACGACGAGCCCGATCGCCGCGCCGCCCAGCGACACCGTCGCGAACTGCCACGCGAACCCGCCGACGGTGAAGGTCGCCCCCTCCAGCATGAGCCGGGAGGCGATGGCGAACACGACGACGCTCGTGCCGTCGTTGATCATCGATTCGCCTTCGATGACGGAAACGAGCATCGGATTGACGTCCGAATTGCGCAGCACGCCGACGACGGACACCGGATCGGTGGGGGTGAGGACGGCGGCGAGCGTTAGCGCGGCGGCGAAGGAGAGCGACACCGCGAGCGGCTGCACGAGCCAGATCAGACCGCCGAGCAGCAGCGCGGTGAGCAGCAGGCCGGCCGTGCTCAGCAGGCCGATCATGGCGCCGTGGCGGCGCAGCGCGGAGAAGGACAAGCGATACGCCGAGACGAACAGCAGCGCAGGGAGCAAGCCTTCGAACAGCAGCTCGCGCGTGATCTCCACTTCGGCGAAGACCGGCACATACGCGCAGCCCATGCCGATCAGCACGAGCAGCAGCGGCACGGGGATGCGGCTTTGGATGCGATCCGCGACATAGAGCACGTAGCCGATCGCCAGCAGAATCAGGATGTGATGAGCGGACAAGTCGCACCCTCCTTTAAAACAAAATCAGATTGAGCCCGCCGAGCGTCGCCAGCACGAGCACGATGACCTGAAAGTGCTTTTGCGGGATGAGCGGCAGCACCTTGAAGCCGCTGAACGCGCCGATGACGACCGCCGGGATCATCCAGGCGTTGAGCAGCAGCGATTCGGTGTTGACGAGGCCGAGATGGACGTTGAACGGCACCTTGATCAGATTGACGCTAAAAAAGAAAAACGCGCCGGTGCCGACAAACGCCGTTTTGTCCATCCGCTTGGCGAGCAGATAGATCGACATGATGCTGCCCGCCGCATTGCCGATCATCGTAGTGAAGCCGGCTAGCACGCCGAGCCCGCCGCTCCAGGCGCGTGTCTTGGAGAAGGCGAATTTCAGCGACGTCTCCAGCCGCTCGCGGAACACGTGCAGCACGATCAGCGCGAGCACGATCGAGCCGATCAGCGTAGATAGCCCGTCGTTGTCGATCCGGCCGAGGACGAGGTAGCCGGCGACCAGGCCGATCAGTACCCACGGCATCAGCGTGAGCAGATGCTTCCAGACGACGGCGCGGCGATAATAGACGATCGCGATGATGTCGCCGACGATCAGGATTGGCAGCATCAGGCCGACCGATTCGCGCGCGGGGAAGACCGTCGCCATGATGGCCGCGACGAACAGGCCGAGCGTCGGCACGCCCGTCTTGGAGAAGCCGATCAGCACGGCGCAGGCGGCCAATACGCTAAGTTGTACATACGTGATGTCCATGGTGACTCCTTTATAATGGGGAATGAATGCGCTATGGCCCAGTATAGCATGAATGCGCCGGGAAAGTGGGGACGGGCCGCGTCGATCACCGGCGCTTCACCGATTTGCCACCATATAGAACAGCTGAAGCGGTCCAACCAAGAATCAGGTAGAGCGGGATCCTGAAGATCATTCCTGCGTCTCCCCGTCCGCCCGCGATTGAATCCGCCGCTTCGTATCCGCAATTGGCGGCAGGCCGAACAGGCGCGCGTACTCGCGGCTGAATTGAGAGGGACTTTCGTAGCCGACTCGAAAGGCGGCCTCGGCGGCGTCGGTCGGCTCGGTCAGCAGCAGGCGGCGCGCCTCCTGCAGCCGCAGTTGCTTCTGATACTGCAGCGGACTCATCGCCGTCAGCGCCTTGAAGTGACGGTGCAGCGAGGACGTCCCCATATGGGCCAGCTGTGCGAGCTGATCGACATGCAGCGATTCCGTGAAACGTCTGCGAATCTCCTGCATGACGGCGGAGATTCGCTGCGCGGCCGTCCCCGACAGGGCCATCGCGCGGAGCCGCTTGCCCTGCGGGCCGTACATCACCCGATACAGGAGCTCGCGGACGACGAGCGGTGCCAGGTAGACGATGTCCTCGGGCTGATCCAGTAGCCGCACCAGTCGCAGCGCGGCATCGAGCAGCTCCGGCGAAGCGCGGTCGACGTACAGGCCTCGCGTCGATTCGCGGGCCGCGCCTGCGGTGCGGTCGGGCTCGCGCAGCGCTTCCCAGAGGAGACGCGGCTCGAGCTTCAGCTTGACCGCCAGATACGGCGCCTCCGTCGAGGCCTCGACCAGCCGCGAGGAGACCGGCAGCTCGACGGAGACGACCGCGTAGTCGGCGGGGCCGTACGTATACGCCTCCTCGCCGAGGGTGACCTGCTTGGCGCCTTGGGCGACGAGGCAGACCGCCGGCTGATAGAGCGTGAACGTGGTGGCGCGGACATCGGTATTGCGTATCAGCTCGAGCTGCGGAATCGCGGTCGGGTGCGTGCCGTCGCGTCCGGTACGACGCTCGAGGCGCTGCGCCAGCTCCGCCAATTGCGCGGCGGCAGAGACGGCCTCAGGGACAGCTACAGCCGCGGGGCCAGATACAGCCGCAGGGGCAGAGACGGCTGCGGTCTGAGACGGCTGCGTCCGGGCGACCGCGCGGCTCGCGCCAGGTGGAGTCGGATGCTGGGCTAAGGAATCGGGCAATTCGGTTCCCTCCGTTCGAAGTAGTCGGTCATTCTAGTATAAGGCATCGCGCGCGCTCGTGTAAGCAAGCTGAGAGAATCAGGCAAGAACATGCGACGAATCGACTACCGTCCGACACGCGATTGCGGGATAATAGAAGGCGAGGACATTATGCGGAAAGGCGGGATAGACGATGCAATACAGAACATTGGGCGACCAATTGGAGGTCTCCGCGCTCGGGCTCGGCTGCATGGGGATGTCGGACTTCTACAGCGGACGCGACGAAGCGCAGGCGCTGCGTACGATCGACCGGGCGCTGGAGCTCGGCGTCACCTTCCTGGACACGGCGGACATGTACGGCCCTTGGCACAACGAGGAGCTGCTCGGCAAGGCGCTCAAGGGCAGGCGGGAGCGCGTCGTGCTGGCGACCAAGTTCGGCAATGTGCGCGGCGCGGACGGCGCCTTCCTGCGCGTGGACGGCCGGCCGGCATACGTCAAGTCGGCCTGCGAGGCCAGTCTGCGCCGGCTCGGCGTGGACCATATCGACCTTTATTACCAGCACCGCGTCGATCCGAATACGCCGATCGAGGAGACGGTCGGCGCGATGGCCGAGCTCGTCAAGGAGGGCAAGGTTCGCCATCTCGGGCTGTCCGAGGCCGCGCCGGCGACGATCCGTCGGGCGCATGCGGTCCATCCGATTACGGCGCTGCAGACGGAATATTCCCTGTGGAGCCGTGATGTCGAGGACGAGGTGTTGCCGCTCTGCCGCGAGCTGGGCATCGGCTTCGTACCGTATAGCCCGCTTGGTCGCGGCTTCCTGACGGGCCAGATCCGCCGTTTCGAGGACCTGGCGGAGGACGACTACCGCCGGCATTCGCCGCGCTTCCAGGGCGCCAATTTCCAGAAAAATCTCGAGCTGGTCCGGCGCGTCGAGGAGATCGCCTCAGCCAAGGGTGTCAAGCCGTCGCAGCTGGCGCTGGCCTGGCTGCTGGCGCAGGGCGAGGACCTCGTGCCGATTCCGGGGACGAAGCGCGCCGCCTACCTTGAGGAGAATGTCGGCGCGCTGGAGATCGCGCTGACTGCGGACGAGCTCGCCCGGATCAATGCGGCTGCCCCGCAGGGCGCCGCCGCCGGCCAGCGCTACGCGGAGGCGTCGATGAAGGGCGTCCATTTGTAAGCGGTAGCTGCAAGCACCTTCAGCTGCATGCCCGGCGGCGTGCGGCTGAAGGTATTTTTCGTTAGCAGGTTCACACGGCGCGCACGCTCCGGAGCATAGGGGCGTGGAATCGCCGACGTACTTCGACCGTGGGGCGCGATCACCAAGGACCTCAACGACAATCGCGTCAAGGTCGTCATGGGGGAAATGTCGATCGAGCAGTGGGACGACTATGTCGCCGGCGTGGTCGGCTCCAGGGACTACCAGGCGATCGTGACGGAAATGAAGGCGAGCGCGGAAGCCTGGCAGCGCTAGCCTGCGCCTCCCGCGCGCTGCCACGCTTCCGCATTCAGCGCGAACGTGATGCCGGCGCCGGCCATCGAGCCGCTGGCGGCGGCCGCGATGGCCTGATGGCTGGCGGAGGCGGCGTCGCCGGCGCTGTAGATGCCGGGCACGCTCGTCTGGCCCGTGGCATCGGCCTCGACGGCGCCGTGCTCGGTATGCGCGCAGCCCGCCGCCTCCGCCAGTCCGGCGCCCGGCACCAGCTGCGAGCGGAAGAAGATGCCCTTACATGCGACCTCGGTCCCGTCCGCCAGCGCGATGCCCCGGGCCTGCCCGTCCCGGGAGTCGATGCGCGCGATCGGGGCCTCGTAGACGGGGATTCCGCGTTGCGCCAGCTCGCCTTTTTGCTCATCGGTCAGCTCGGACGGCCCGTTCGTACAGAGCGCGAGCGTCTCCGACCAGCCCTTTAGCAGCTTGAGCAGATGCATGGCGTCCCCGCCCTTGGCGAGGACGGCCAGCGGCCGCTCGCGCAGCTCCCAGCCGTCGCAGAACGGACAGACGAACGCGCTTCGCCCGTACACCTCGGCCAGGCCGGGGATGGGCAGGGGCGCGTCCTTCATTCCGGCGGCGAGCAGCACCTTGCGCGCCCGATACGTCTGACCCTGGGCAGTCGTGACTGCGAAGGCGCCGTCGCTGCCGGTCAGCGCGGACACGGTATCTGCGACGAGGCGCACCGACGGGTACTGGCCGAGCTGCTCGGCGGCGATCCGCCGCAGCTCCTGCGGAGGGATCGGATCGCGGGTGAGGAAGCCGTGCGTCGAGCCGGTTACCGCATTGCGCGGCTTGCCCTCGTCGATGACGGCGACGTGCTTGCGGGCGCGGCCGAGCACGAGCGCGGCGCTCAGGCCGGCCGGTCCTCCGCCGACGATGACGGCGTCGAGCACGTTTTCAGGGTGGTGGTTAGGCATGGTTCAACATCTCCTTTTTGGATCGTTTTTGTCTATAATTCAGCCAATAAAGCAACTGCCGCGGGGGAATACGGCAGTGCGATTGCCAGGGCATGCAAGCCATCTCCGTAGAGAGCAAATCATCTTACACGCCCTACGCCTGTGTCCGGCGCGAAGAGCATTCTTCACTCCGAACAGCGGCCGCCTCATCCAGCACAGTCTGAATCGTGTGCCCGCGCAGGTAGCGGTCCATTTGCTGCTGCGCGCCATCCATCACCCTTTTGACGAGACACTGATCATGGCGCTGCGGCGGCGCCTCGTCGGGACCGGCGAAGTAGGTGCGATGCTGCTTGGAGTCCAGATTCGAGCAGACATACAGCTCCTGCCGTCCCTCGATCACCTGGATGACGTCCAGGAAGGTGATATCGCGCGGCGGGCGCGCCAGCTCGTAACCGCCCTTGACGCCGGTGACCGAGCGGACCAGTCCGTCCTGGCGCAGCTTGGACATGATTTTGGACAGATAGCTTTCGGAGACGCCGAGGCTGTGCGCGAGCGGCTTGATGCCGATATTCTCGCGGCCCTCGGCTTGCGCCAGATGGATCAACGCATGCAGGGCGTAGTCGGTGCTTTTGGAATATTGCATCTGAACGGCAACCTCCTCTTTGGTATTCTATCCGGCATGTCCCGCGACCATGCGGCCCGGCATGTCCCGCAACCCTATACGGTTTGAATTGTGGATTGTTAGTATCCATAATAACCGAAGGGCAGAAATTGTGCAACCCATTGTTTTTTTGCGCCGTCAAGGACGGGATGACCGGGCCGACCGGGATGATTGGGAGGATCGGCTCCATGCCCCCTATCTAGCCGGAAGGAGACATGCGTGCGCTGGCCAGCGGCCTATTGGCGGGCACGATGTAGTCCAGCGGAATACCGAGCTGCAGGGCGGCCAGCTGCAGGCCGAGCAACAGAGCGTTCCACTCCGGATCGTCGAAGGCGTAATTTTTGGTCTTGCGGATTTGCCGCCGGCCTTCCGTGAGATGGAAGACGAGCTCGCGGCCGCCCCCGTTGGCGCGCGTCGCGGTACAGTCCACGGCGATGCGCGCGAGCTCGCCGAGTCCAATGCGCGTGCGCGAGGACAAGCGCAGCTCGCCGCGCGCAAAGTCGAACTCCAGCTGCCTGCGGCGGTTCCGCCTGTAGGGAATCGGCAGATCATCCAGACGCTGACCGTCTCGAGTGTGGGGCGCATGCCCCGCCAAGACGCCCGTCTGGCCCGCGCGCTGTCTGGCCTCGCGTCGCAGTGCCTCGATAGCCTGTGCGGTCAGTCGCTCATTGCGGCGGCGCAGCCGCTGCTCGAGCAGATGCGCATCCCGCAGGTAGGTGAGATCGAGCCGAACGACGCCCTCCGGTGTGTGCAGCCGGTAGTCATGGAGCCAGACCAGACTGTTGTATCGCGGAATCTTGAAGCGCTGTACGACGCCGGTCAATTCGGCGAAGTTCACGGTAATCTCGCGCTTCCCCCGGGAGTAGCGCAGCTGCGCCGAAGTCAGGCAGAGGCGCGCTGGCGTGCGGAGGAAGCGGTAGAGAGCCGTCGACCACAGCACAATCGCGGACAGCACGAACACGGTCGCGGTAATGAGATGCACCGTCGATCGGCCGCCCCTGTTCAAGATGTGCCGGCCGTCCGCAATGGGCCCGGCCAGTATGAGCGCCATCATCGCCAGATAGAAGATCAGTGCAATAGCCGCGGCCCAGATCAGCATAGGGCCGAGCGCGCGGATCAGCGAACGACGCTTCAAAATCACCGTTCCATGCGCAGCCTGAGGCCGCGGAAGCGTCGCAGAGGTTTTCGAAGTAGTCATATCCAAATTATAGCACAAAGCGCGCTGCGCGACGAAGCATCCGCTCTTGCAAGTTGATCAGGCGAGCCAGATGTCGAGCACTTCGACGGTCGTACACCCACTCGGGTACTGCCTGAGGCCAGCAGAGCGGCAGAGAGCGGGGGGATTCGGCGGTCGGGGGGAGCGGTTAAGGTCAGCGCCCGGGGTTCGTCGTCTCGTCTTCTCCCAGCCACAGCAGCGCTTGAAGCAGCCAGGCGTCGCCAAAGCGCTCGGGATTGTAGCCGAGCTGCCGGCGGCATTGCTCGAGTCGGTAAAGCACCGTATTGCGATGCACGCCGAGCGCTCTGGAGGCTTGGGCGGCGTTGAGATCCGCTGCGAAATAGGCGGCTAACGTCAGCCGCAGCTCCTCGGACCACGCCGCCGGATCTGCAAATCTGGCGGCCAGCCGGCTGCGGTGCGCAGCGGGGATAAGGCGAAGCATTGCCGGGCCCTCGACCTCGCGGTAGAAGACGACGCCGGGCTCGCCGGTGCGGGCCTGTGCGGCGCGATCCGACTCCTGGTCGCCCGGCGGCTTGGCGCCGCGCGCCAAGGCGAGGGAAGATGCGCCGGAAGTGTGCGCCTCGGCATGCGCGGATACTGCCAGCGCGGCGCGCGCCTCGTCACTGCCGATCGGCAGCTGCGCCAGGTCGCGCACCGGTGCGCTGACGCCCGCGCGACAGCGCGCATCGGCTCCGGCCCGGCGCAGCAGCTCCGTCAGCCGTCGTCGCACTGTCGCGACGACGGCCGTCTCGGCGCCCTCCGCCTCGAGATCGGCATACGCGTTGCCCCCGCCTTCTTCAAGCGCCGCCGGCAGCAGCAGCGTCAGCCGCTGCGGCGCGGGCTCGCCGCATAGTGCGTCCGCGAGCTCGGGCAGCCGCTCCAGCCGCGTCCGCAGCTCGTCCGTCGCGCGCGCCTCGCCGCTCAGCGCCAGCTCGACGACGCGGCTCGGCAGCGGCACGCGCACGCCGAGCGCGGCGGCCTGCTCGGCCGCAACCACGCGATCCGGGGCCTCGCGCAGCAGCTCTGCGAGCAGCCGGTCCAGACCGCGGCGCCGGCTCTCGAGCTGTCGCGCCAGCTGCGCCTGGCGCAGCATCAGCTCGGCGGTCATGCGTACGAGCGCACTCACGGGCTCGATCGTCTCCGGCGCGCCCGTGATCCCGACCGCGCCGACGATGCGGCCGCCGCAAGCGACCGGCAGATTGATCCCCGCCTGCGACTTGCCCCATTGCGCGGCCGGCAGGTCGATCCGCACCGCTTCGCCGCTGCGTACGGCGAGCGCCGCCCCGGGGTGGCACTCGCCGATCCGCTCCGGCGTGCCGCTGGCGATGATCGTGCCCGAGACGTCCATCATATTAATATTCCACTGCACGCGCTCCATCGTCTCGCGTACGATCTCGCGGGCCAGCTCCGGTGTCAGCATCACGGCTGCTCGGGCGTAGCCGATTGCGAGGTTGGTTGTGAGGCCCGCTTGATAAGGCGTGCGATCGATCGGGCGGTGCGATCGACATTCACCTGCGCCTCGCGCATGCAGGTCGCGAGCTCCGCCGGACGGGCCACTGCCGCGAAGCAGCCGTCGAACCGGGCGAGCAGCGCGTCCGCGTCCGCGCCGATCGCCCCGGAGAGCAGCAGGCAGCCGGCTCCCGCGTCGCGGGCGACCTCCGCCACATGGGCGGGCAGCTTGCCCTGCAGCGTCTGCGCATCGCTCATCCCCTCGCCGGTCAGCACCCAGTCGGCGCCCCGCACATGCTCGGCCAGCCTTACCGCTTCGCCGACGAGCTGTGCGCCCGGCACGAGCTCGGCGCCGAGCGTGCGCAGCCCGAAGCCGAGCCCCCCGGCTGCGCCGCTGCCGGGCTGTGCGGCGTACGTATGGCCCAGATGCGCCTCGACCAGCGCAGCGTAGCCGCGCATCGCCTCGTCCAGCGCCGCCACGGTGGCAGGATCGGCGCCCTTCTGCGGGCCGAATACATGGGCGCAGCCGTCCGGGCCGCACAGCGGATTGGTGACGTCGGAGGCGGCGATCAGGCGGCATTCGCGCAGCCGCGGATCGAGTCCGGCGTAGTCGACTGCGGCTACGCGGCCGAGCTCGCGGCCGTAGCCCGCGAGCGCTTTGCCTTGCGCATCCGTGAAGCGCGCCCCGAGCGCGGTCAGCATGCCCATGCCGCCGTCATTGGTCGCGCTGCCGCCGAGCCCGACGATGAAGGTGCGCATGCCGCTGTCCAGCGCGTCCAGCATCAGCTCGCCCAGTCCGCGCGAGGTCGTATGCAGCGGATTGCGGCGATCCTCCGGCACCATCGGCAGCCCGGCCGCGCTCGCGGTCTCCAGCACGGCAGTTGCTGGTTCCGCGCCGCTCCGGCCCCAGCCGGCGTCGACCGGCTCGCCGAGCGGTCCGCACACGCGGACCGGCATGTACGTGCCGCCGGTCGCATGCACGATCGACGCGACAGTGCCCTCGCCGCCGTCCGCCATCGGCACGACGACGATCTCCGCCGCCGGCAGCTCCTCGCGGATCGCATCGGCCATCGTCTCGCCGGCTTCGATGGACGTCAGGCTTCCTTTATAAGAATCGGTGGCAATTACGAATTTCATTGCAGTGTCCTCCTTTGTATGTTGCATGCGATCACCCATGGTATGTGCCAGCAAATAGTATGCGCATGCGAATCGTATTGCGCATGCGAATAATATTACAATTGCGAATCACATGCGACTGAAAATAGTAGTGCGATTGCGAAAAATATACGCTTTTGAATAGTATGGTTTGCGAATAGCATGGGTTACCTCCATTCTAGAGGATCGCGCGCGTTATGTCTTTATTCATTTCAAATAAATAATTCGTGATAAAAACGAATGATTTTGTGCATTATGACCAATAAGATAATTCGCGATGCGGGACAATCGGCTGTAACGGACAAGGGAGACGCTTAGCGCCGTTATTTGACTTCATACACGCTCTAATGGACTTAGGGAACGCTTAGCGGGAATTATGGGCTGTGTCAGTGGTGAAAATGGCCGCTAAGCGTCGCTGGTGACCGTTAAAACGGGGCGCGCGTTCGATTGATGCTCTAAGCGTCGCTGATGTCCGTTACAGCCGTCGCCAGTAGTGGCGTTGCCCCGCGCCCAGCGGCATGCCCCGAGCTCGGCGGCTCGGCCCCGCGCCCAGCGGGCTGCATCCGAGCCACGCTGCTCCCTGCGACAGCCGTCACCATGAGGGTGGGGCATCTTCAGGCCTATTAGCCACTGTGGCAACGGTACGCTCAATCTAAGTGTCCATGACAGAATAACCTGGTGCGATTGAAACCGTCCTTATCCCTTCACCATCGGCCAACGAACCTAACGGTTGCCACAGCGGCTATTGCGCCCAAAAAAGCGCCGATTGAATTGTAACGGTTGCCACAGGTCTTATTTTCTTGAAATCCATTGAAAAGACGCGATCTTGGCCAAATAAGCGCTGTGGCAACCGCTAGCCTGGAAATCGCCTGAAATTGATCGAAATAAGCGCGCTGGCAACCGTTAGCTGGGGTGCGTCCGTTTGCCCGCCTGAAGGATCCTAAGCCGACACGGACGCCGGACCTTCGACGGCAGGTCGTGTGGACAAAAACGCCGCTGTGTAATTTGTATCCGGAGGCTCATAGCGGGACCGGCGGGTTTCGGCCTATAATTGTAAGGCCGAAACGAACGGGCATCCGGCTGCGTATAAGAGAAGGGCAACAGGCCGCGCCGCGAGGCCGGCAGAGCAAGCAAGAGCAGGTGATAAGGATGAAGATCAGATGGGCCGAGGAGTCGGATATCGAGGCGTTGATCCTGATGCGCTGGGAATTCACCGTGGAGGACAAGCCGGAGACGCGCGACGAATTTGAGCTGTTTGCGACGGAATGCCGGGCCTTCCTAAAAGAAGCGATTCACGGCGGTCGCTGGCTGATCTGGGTAGCCGATCAGGACGGCCTTCTGGCTGCGCATGTCTACGTCCAGCTCGTGGACAAGGTGCCGCGACCGGGGCGCACGACGTATCCGTACGGATATTTGACCAATGTGTATACTGATCCGGATTTTCGCTCGCGCGGCATCGGCGGCTATTTGGTCGAGGCGGTCAAGCAGTGGGCCAAGGAAAATCATATTGAATTTTTGGTGGTGTGGCCGAGCAAGCGGGCCCGCGATTTTTACGCCCGTCACGGCTTTGAGCCGGCGGGCGAAGCGATGGAGCTGCACCCGCCCGCCGGACGCTAGCCCCGGGCAAGGCGATGGGAGCTGCATCTCAGCCCAGAGGCGGGTGAGCCAATGGAATCTGCGGCCATACGCTAATGCCGGGCTGCGAGGCACGCACCATCGCGCTGATTCACCAGGCAGGCCCCGAATGTCGCGAACGCTTCGCGAGCTTCGGAGCCTGCTTTGGCATGTCCGGACCCTACTCCGGACACGCTACCAGTTGGAGCCGCCGGAGGAATTTTTGTCGGAGGAGCCGCCGCCGAACGAAGAGCCGCCACTCGAGCTGGAGCCGGAGGAGCCGCCCGACCAGTTGGAACCGCCGGAAGAGTGCGTAGAGGAGCCGGACGAGCGGGAGGAGCCGGATGACCGGCCGCTCCAAAAACCTCCGCCTCCGCCCGAAGCGCCGCGCTTGCCGGAGGAGAACCAGCCGCCGCCGGAATGGTGATGATGGTGATGGCTCCGAATCTCGATGATGCGAGCTCGCTCTGCGGCACGGGCAGCGCGTTCCTGCGTGCGCGCGATTGCTTCCTGCCTGCGAAGCGCCGCTTCTTGCCGCGCCTGCTCCTCACCCGCCTCGTAGGCTTCGGTTAACATCTCGAGCAATTCTTCAATTTGCCGGATCAGCGCTGCGGTCTCTTCGTAGCGTCCGTTGTCTACGGCGAAGACGAGCTCCTGCCGCAGCTGGCGAAACTGTTTTTTGACCGAGGAGGCCGAGGCGATATACCGGCGCGCACGCCGGTAGGCGGTGCGGAACGCGTCATTGATGCGCTCCAGCGCCTGAATCGCTTCCTGTCGCAAGACATCCAGATCGGCTAACTGATCGAGGAAGCTGTTCATCCGATCGTGACCGCGCAGCTCCAGATCCTCCAGCTGGTCGAGGTCCGCCGGCCTGATCGCCAATCTGGTCTCGAGCGTCTGATTGTCTTGCTCGATGCGCGCATGCAGCCTCTCCAGCTGCGGGCGCTGCCGCCAGAGCAGACGTTCCTTGTCCGCATCGGCGAGATAGCCGGCACAGCGCGCGGTGTCCTCGCGGAACCGGGTCGTCAGCGTCTCCAGCCGCCCGTCCAGACGGGCGATGGCATCGGTGCAGTCCTGGAGTGTGTCGGCCAGCTCTCCCAGCGTCACCGTCAAGGCCTCGAGCGCGTCTCGCGCCTGCTCGAACAGCTGACGCTCGTCGCTTGTCCAGGACTTGCTCTCCGCCAGGCGTTCGCGCCAGCGCTCCAACTCGGCGCAGGCGTTTTTGTAGGTTCGCTCGATCGGCTCCCACTGTTCGCGCACATACGTCCTGGCGACGCGCCTCAGATCGTCTTCCAGCAGCGTCAGGCGGTCCTGCGTCTGCGCGCCGCCGAGCTCCAGCGTCTCCACGGCTGCGCGATTGCGCGTACGCAGCTCGGCTTGCCGCTCGATCAGGTAGACGGCTTGCTCCAGCAGACTTTCGGCTTCGCGCCACTGGGCGGCCGTTTCGCTCAGATTGCCTGCCCGCAGCGCACGCTGCATCCGCTCCATCGCCTCCCGGCTGTCAGCTATCATCGCGTGCGGATCGACGGCAATGCGATGCAGATAATAGCGGTCGATCGTCGCCGTAAAGGTGCGAATCGCGAGCTCGGCTTGCTGCGGATAGGCCTCGGCGCGTATCCGGTACTGCTCCAGCTCTTCGAGACGTGCGATGAGGGCCGCTGCTTCCGTCTTGGCATTCGCGCCCCCGGTCAGCGCCTGCACAGGGTCGAATACGGCCTTGGCCTTGATGCGCTCGAGCGCCGCGGCGAATCGTTCGACCTCGCGGGACGGCTGTGCGAGCGGACTGTCCAGCCTGGCGGCCAGCGCTTCGAGCAGGCGCCGGGCAGCGGCGACGGTCTCGGCGAGCTCGGCGAGCAGCGGACCGATCAGTTGCTCGGCGTCGCGCAGGTCGGCGGCGGCACGGAGCAGCTCCGCGCCGCGCGCAGCGAGCTGCTCGGTTGCTTCCGCGTAGGTCGTCCGCGCTTGCTGCAGCGCGCCCATGCGCAGGATGAAGATGCGCAGCTCACCCAGCTCGCGCGATCGGGCCTCGGCCTCGATGAGCAGCTCGGCCAGCGCCTGCTTCGTCTGGCGCGCCTGTCCGGCCGTCAGGCCCTTGCTGAGCTCGGTCAGCGGCGAGACTCCGTCCAGCGCCTGCGCCAGCTCGGCCATCTGCGCGCGCAGCTTGCCCTGCAGCGCGGCGAGACGGCGCTTGTAGTAGAGGCCGCGCAGCAGCCGGTAGCCGAGCCACAGGACGAGCCAGCCGGCCAGCACCTTGAGGATCGTACGCCCCAGCCAGCCGAGGAATGCAGCGATCTTGGCCTTGAAGCCGGCCCACACTGCCGGGATGTTCATGGTCTCCCGCTCGGCAGGCGCGGCTTCGCTCGCTGCTTTTTGGCCGTCTTCCCGGGCGTCGGGTACAGGCGGCGCTGCGGCCGCTTCGGTGGCAGCCGGCTCGGCCAGCGCGCCGCCGATCGTATTGACGGCGTCCATCAGCGCCAGACTGGCCGCGGCAAAGTCGCCTTCGCGGGCGTGCGGGATGAAGTGGCGGTCCACGACTTCCGTGATGCCGGACTCCGACCGGTCGCCGTCCCGGTCATAGTCGTCCGGCAGCTGATCGATGGCAGCCTGCAGCTCGGCGTTGGCGAAGTTCAGCTCGATCCGGCGTTCGGTCTCGGCGATGACGATCAGCACGTCGCGCGCTTCCAGTCCCCAGGCATTGTAGACCGCTGTGGCGTAGGCATCCGGCTCGCGGCCGTCCAGGCTGGCGATAGTCAGGATATAGTAGTGGAGCGGTCCTTCGACTGCTGCTTTTTTGAGCGCTTGCTTCGACTCGGCGGTGAGCAGCCAGGCCCGGTCCTGGACGCGCCCCAGATTATTCGGCAGATCCTGGGCGGCTGCGCCGGCGGCCCATCCCAGCACAAGAGCGGCGACGAGCAAGAGCGCTGCCGTGCTGGCCCGCAACCGGGTGATGCTTGTTGTCATGGTCGATGTCTCCCTTACCGTTGTCCAGCAGCACTGATTTTCTATTAGTATAGCTCAGAATTTTCCATCCGACTATCCTTTTAGAATGAGTCGCAGGGCTGGCGCCTGCAGCTGGATTATGGTATATAAGTGGAATGGATTCATCCTATTCATTCTTTGCTTATCAGGCACAAGGAGCGGGAGGAGCGAACGCATGCACTGGAAGACGCGTATTCATACGACGGCTACGGAGATTGCAAGGACGTACGCGGCAGACCCGCGTGTGCTCGGCGTTGCGATCGGCGGCAGCATCGGACGCAATCGGACGTGGCGGCATTCCGATCTGGAGCTGATCGTGCTCGTGGAGGCGCAGCTTGCGGACTTTTCGTATTTTAATTATGTAAGCGGTATCGGCGTCGAGGTGATCCAGCTTACCGTCGAGCAGACGACGCAGTATGCCCGCACCGCGCCCGGCTCGGAGGAAGCGGCGCGGGAGGCGGCGGCCTTCCCGATCCAGGCTTACAAGTGCAAGATCGTGTCCGATCGCAGCGGACAGCTTGCGGCATTCAAGGCGCGTTTCGACGAGGCGCTGATGCACCCTGTGCACACGGCGCTGCGCTGCGAGGCAGCCGTGCAGCGCTCCGACGCGCGGCTGGAGGCTGCGCGTGCCGCCCTGGCGGTAGGAGCGCCGCACACGACAATCGCCCATCTGCGGCTCGGGATGAACGAACTGCTGCTGGCGTATTACTGGCGACATGGCATTCTGCCGCGCAGTCAGAATCGCGCGTATCAGCAGCTGCGCCGCAACACCGAGCAGCGGCTAGGCGACACTCGCCTGCTCGAGGCGTATACGGCCGTGTACGGCCTGGATGTGCCGATGCGCACGCTGCGGGCGCGCTTTTTCCGGGCACGGGAGGATATTCTGCTCACCTCGGCGAAGCATTGGGGCGAACGCGCGGCGGATTTTATGGAGAAGGCGGTCGACAGCCGGCTCGAGTGGGGGCATGCGCCGAGCATGCTCTGCGTCTACACGCTCTGCCTGCACGCGATGCAGTGCAAGATCCAGGATCGCGATGTCTACGATCGGCCGGAGACGGCGGAGGCCGCGCCGGCGCTGCATGCCTTCTTCGGCTTTGCCGAGCCGGGGGCGACAGCCCGGGCAGCAGCATTGACGCAGCAGTACATACGCGCGCGCGACGGACTGGACGAGGCCGTGGCTGCCGCTGCGCCGGGCCGGTCTTGATCCCGCTTGAACGGGGCCCCGCCATCTGATACAGTGGGTGGGACGTTGATCAGGATGGAGAACGAGAGGAGGGCGGCACATGTCCAAAAAGCACTACGTCGTGTGGGCGGGCAAGACGCCCGGCGTCTACGACAGCTGGCCGGCCTGCCAGGCGCAGGTGACGGGCTACCCCGAGGCCAAGTACAAGTCGTACGCCACGAGGGCGCTGGCCGAGGCCGCCTACAAGGACGGCTGGAAGAAGCATTGGGGACGCGGGGGCAAGGCGGCTGCTCCCGCAGGTGAGGGCAAGGCGGCGGGCGCCCGGGCAGGCGCCGGTGCTGCGCGGCGTCCAGGAAGCAAGCCGGCGGTTTCGCCCGCGAGCATTGATTACGATAGCGTCTCGGTCGATGTCGGCACGCACGGTAACCCCGGACCGATTGAATACAAGGGAGTGGATACGGCCACGGGCGAGCTGCTGTTCCAGGTCGGACCGATCCCCAACGGGACCAACAACCTCGGAGAGTTCATCGCGATCGTCCACGCCCTCTCTTACTTGAAGGCGCGCGGCAGCGCGCGGACGGTGTACACCGACTCCCGCACGGCGCTGGCCTGGATCCGCAACAAAAAAATTGCCTCCACGCTCAGGCGCGACGCCTCGACGGCGCAGGTGTGGGCGCTGGCCGACCGGGCGATGCGCTGGCTGCACGAGAACGATTATCCCAACAAGATCGTCAAGTGGGAGACCGAGTCATGGGGAGAGATCAAGGCCGACTTCGGGCGCAAGTAGGCGGCGAACCTGGACCCGGGTCGGGGTTGGTTTCGTTCGGCGGACGGTAGGAGTTCGCGGCCTCTTGCTGCTATACTGATCTCATCAAGGCAAGACGCTGCGTCCGAGACGCAGGCGGTGAGAGAGGGAGAATGCAGATGAAACGATTGATGGGCGTGGTGCTCATAGTGGCCGGTATCGTCGGACTGGTCTTCTTGTTTAACGGCGGCAAGCTGTCGCTGGGCAGTCTGGGCGGGATTTCCGAGTCCTTCGACATGGGCAAGAGCGTCGCTTCGGATGAGGCGGATCGGCTGCACATTGAGGCAGGGTCGGCCGAAGTGCGGCTCGTCCCAGTGTCGGAAGAGCGCGTGAGCGCCGAGCTGCGCGGCAGCCAGTCGGGTCTGGCGATCGGACGCAAGCTGCCGGAGCTCACCGTACAGAGCCGCTCCGGTACGATCGAGGTGAACGTCGGAAGCTCGCGCGGCTTCGGCATCACATTCGGCCGCACGACGCTGACCGTCGAGGTGCCGAGCCGTATGTGGGAGGAGCTGCGGGCCGAGGCCGGCAGCGGCGATCTTGTCGCAACCGGGCTCGAGGCGAATGTCCTGGAGATAAAGACCGGTAGCGGCGATATTGAGCTAACGGATATCAGTGCGGAGCAAGGCAGCGTCAGTGCCGGCAGCGGCGACGTGAGCGTCGAGCAGATGACGGCCCGCTTGCTCGCCGTCGAGACCGGCAGCGGCAAGATCGAGCTGACGCGGCTGTACGGCGGCGATGCCCAGGTGAAGACCGGCAGCGGCGGCATCGAGGTGGACGGCTACGAGCTGCTCACGTTGACGGTGGACGCCAGCAGCGGCAACATCGAGTTAGAGGACGGTCTGGCGGAGTTGAACGGCCGTGCGGGCAGCGGGAATATCGATCTCGCCACGGACGAGCTGCGCCGCGACACGATGCTGGAGACCGGCAGCGGCAACGTCGAGGTCGAGCTTGCGCGGGAGCCGGCTTCGCTGGAGGTGCGCTACGACGGCGGCTCGGGCCGGGGACGGATCGAGTGGGACGGCTTCGCGTACGATACGGACGAGCGCGACCACGATCGCATCCGGGGCGCATTCGGCAGCGGCGACGTACTGCTCGATGTCCGGACCGGCTCGGGCAACTTCAGACTGGATTGACGAGGGCGGCTGCGTTCCAGCTTAGGCCTGTTCATACGCACGAGCATGCCAACACAGGCATGCCCATATGAGCACGCCAACATGAGCACGCCAACATGAGCATACCTGCATGAGCATGCGAGAGCCGCAAAAGACCCTTTGCCTTCCCGTCAAGGGAACGCAAGGGTCTTTTGCGCGGAACGAAACGTGCGTCGCAGCGCCAGCGGACGATTCCGGTGAAGAATGCGCGCGCCATGCGAGCCTTCGTGCGAGTCTTTGTGCGAGCCGAGAGAGCCGTCGTGTGGAAAATGCGGTTACATCCACGTCTGGAGACAAGATTTCACTGTGCAGCCTCGGAATGTGAGCTTAATTCCGCCGCTGGAGCCCATTGCGCCGAGTAGGCTCACATATTGCGCTTAATTCCGCCGTTGGGGCCCGTTGCGCCGAGTAGGCTCACATATTGCACTTAATTTCGCCGCCGGGGCCCGTTGCGCCGAGTAGGCTCACATATTGCGCTTAATTCCGCCGCTGGAGCCCATTGCGCCGAGTAGGCTCACATATTGTGCTTAATTCCGCCGCTGGAGCCCATTGCGCCGAGTAGGCTCACATATTGCGCTTAATTCCGCCACTGGGGCCCATTGTGCTGAGTAGCCTCACATATTGCGCTTAATTCCGCCGCTGGAGCCCGTTGCGCCGAGTAGGCTCACATATTGCGCTTAATTCCGCCGCTGGAGCCCAATGCGCCGAGTAGGCTCACATATTGCGCTTATTTCCACCACTGGAGCCCCTTGCGCCGAGTAGCCTCGCAATATGCGCTTCTCTCGAAACGCAAGTCGCGGCACCGCCAAAGGACGGTGCCGCGACATATGCCTGAGGGATTGATCAGGCCAGTTTTTTTTGGTGAATCCGGCTCAATATCAGCATGGAAAACCGCTGGAGGCATTGCTGCCCAACGGCGGGCACCGTCAATGTACGTATTATTGCAAAAAACCAGAACGTTTGTTCCAATAAAGTCGGATATGACTCTACCTACACCTTACCAAAAAGTAAATTATAAGTCTATTGTTTTTTTGGCGGCTGTGCCAAAATGGGTGAAGGCTTGGAGAAACGGTCAAGGAGGAGAAGGAACATGACGCAAGAGGCTTTTCAAGAGGAGCGCCGCAGGCTAGAGGAAGCAAGCGCCGAAATCAAGCGCCAGCTCGGCGGCGTGCAGGAGCGGTATTACGGCGACGACTTCCTGGAGCAGGTGCTCGACGCCAGACGGGCGGAAGCCCGCGAGCGGCTGCAGCTGCTGGAATCGGAGCCGTATTTCGGACGGCTCGATTGGCAGGAGTCCGGAGCGGCGCAGACGGTGCCGCTGTACATCGGCAAGCGCGGCCTCTCGCGCACCGAGACGGAGGAGCCGTACATTATCGATTGGCGGGCGCCGGTGGCGAGCTTGTTCTACACCTTCACCGGCGGCGAGGCGCGGGTCAGCTACGAGGCGCCGGAAGGGACGCTGACGGGCGAGGTGCACCTCAAGCGCAATCTGCTCGTCAGGGGCGGCGCGCTCGAGCGCGTCGTGGACAGCTACGCGCGGGGCGGCGACAATCTCGGCCTCAGCGACGAGTTCCTCTTGTACCGGCTCGGCGAGCGCAAGGACAATCGGCTGCGCGACATCGTCTCGACGATCCAGGCCGAGCAGGACCGGATCATCCGGGCGCCGCGCGAGCAGGCGCTGCTCATTCAGGGGGCCGCGGGGTCGGGCAAGACGACCGTGGCGCTGCATCGGCTGGCCTTCCTGCTGTATCAGTATCAGGACCAGATACGAGCGGAGCGGATGATCATCTTCGCGCCCAATGCGATGTTCCTGGATTATATCTCCGGCGTGCTGCCGGAGCTGGGCGTCGGCGACGTGCGTCAGACGACCTTCGCCGACTGGGCGCTGGAGCGGCTCGGCGGCGAGGTCCGCCTGCTCGACGAGCGCGAGGAGACGAGACGCTGGTTCGCCGTTGGCGCAGACATCGAAGCTCAGACCGAGCCGCCGGGCCGGCTCAAGGGCGCGCTCGCCTTCCGGGATTGGCTGGACGAGACGCTGCGCCGCTACGAAGCGGACTTCCTGCCGCAGCTGGACTGGGAGGCCTGGGACGGTCAGGTGCTGCCGCATGCGACGATCCGCGCCTGGTTCGAGACCGAATACCGCAACTATCCGCTTGCCCCGCGCAAGGAGCGGCTGCTGGCCCGCATGAATCGCTGGCTGGAGATGGCGCTCGGCGAGATCGGCGACCCGAAGCGGCGCAAGGCCAGCGCCAAGACAGGGCGGCAGCGGCTGCGCGCCTACGGCAAAAAGCTGCCCGCCACGAGCGCGCCGCTCGTCTACGCGGCGCTGCTCGGGGGCAAGGACGCGAGCGCCGCGGACGCAGCGGCAGCGGCGCCGCTGCCGGAGCAGCTGGCGCGGCGCACGGCGAGCGATGCGGCCAAAGGGCGGGCACAGCGCGAGGATCTGGCGGCGCTGCTATGGATTCACACGGCCTACCATGGGCGCGATGCGGCTGCGCGCTTCGACCATGTCGTCATCGACGAGGCGCAGGACAGCTCGCCCTTCGAGGCGGCGCTGCTGCGCGGCTGCATGCACGAGCCGTCCTTCACGATCCTCGGCGACCTCGCGCAGGGCATCCACGACTACCGCGGCATTCGCCGCTGGGAGGAGCTCGGTGCCGCACTCGGCGAGGGCGGCCAAGGCTATCACGAGCTGCGGCAGAGCTACCGCTCGACGCTGGAGATCATCGAATTCGCCAATCGCATCCTGCCGTTCACCGCGACCGGGCTGGCGCCTGCGCAGCCGGTCTTCCGCAGCGGGGAGCCGGTCGAGGTGCGCCCGGTCGCCGCTGCGGAGCGGGCCGCCTGGATCGCCGAGTGGCTGCTGGCGAGCGCGGCGGGCGGTATGCGCACCGTCGCCCTGATCGCCCGCACGGCCGAGCGGTGCGAGGCGCTGCACCGGGAGCTCGCTGCAGCGGGTGTGGAGACGCGGCTGCTCAGCGAGGAGCAGTCGGCCTATGCCGGCGGCGTCTCGGTCGTGCCTGCGCAGCTGGCCAAGGGGCTGGAGTTCGACGCGGTGCTGCTGCCGGACGCGGACGCGGTCAGCTACGCGCGCACGCCGCGCGACGCCAAGCTGCTGTACGTCGCCTGCACGCGCGCGCTGCATCGGCTGACGCTGCTGCACGACGGGCCGGTCACGGCGCTGATCGGGGGGACGGGCGAAGGCGAGGATGCTTTTGCTGAGAGGTGATGCTGTTCCGGCATCGTGCAGGGCATGGCTCCAGCTCGGCGTACTGCTGGCAAGCAGACTGCGCGCGTCCCAGCGCGCCCCAATGTTGTAACGACCCTGCCTCAATAGCTGCGCCACTTCTTGCGGTACTGCAGCGGGCTGATGCCTTCGGCCCGGCGGAAGGCCCGGCTGAAGTGGCTCTGGCTCTCGTATCCGGTCTGACGTGCGATGTCCTGCAGCGACACAGCGGAATCGATGAGCCGCTGCTTGGCCTTGGTCAGCCGGACGCGCCGCACGAATTCCATCGGAGGGACGCCTGCCGCCTGCACGAACAGGTGGCTGAGATAGCTGGGACTGAGATGCGCCTCCCGAGCCAGCTGCTGCAGTGTGAGCGGCTGATGATAGTGAAGCTCCACATAATAGCACACCTGGAGGATGCGCGAATCCAGGCTTCGCTCGGAATCGTAGGCACCGGCATCCAGATAGGAAAAGAGCAGACCGAGCCATTCGTAGAGGGCCGCCTTCATCTGGAAGTACCCGATCGCCCGCTCTTCCTCCTGCTGATGGCGCGCAGCCGACGCCTCGAAATGGGTTGTTATCTTCATCCACACTTCCGCGAGGGCCTCCCTCTCCTGCCGTCCCAGATGCAGAACGGTCGGGAATCCGTAATAGACGGGGAGCTCGAACGAAAAATAAGAAAGCTCGCAGCCGATGGACAGGTAGTGAAATGTGCGCTCGGACTCGGCCCCGGGCAGCAGCCGATAGCGGGTGTCGGCATGGAAAAACACGACGTCCCCGGCCGCGACACGCACGGGCTTGCCGTCGATCTCGAGCATGCGGGCGCCGCTGCGCACGAGCCAGCATACCGTGAACGGGTTCGTGACCGGCCCGAATTGGAAGTCGGCCGATTTTTTCATCTCGCGCACCCACTTGGTTCGAATCGTGAGATAGTCCCAGCGATTATGCGCAATGGACAACGGCAATTTAATCACCTCGCCCTGATTGTAGCACGCCGAATCAGAAGAAAGGTAAAAAAACGAGCGTTTCGTGTCATGGAAGCGGCTCGTTTTTTCGCTACAATAAAAGCATGCTGCAGCTCGTAGAGATTAAATAGCGGCTCATCTTACATGGAGGAGGCTGTACTTGTGGGACGAAAAAAATGCAAAAAACCAAACGTCGTGTTCATCATGGCCGACGACCTCGGGGAATGGGCGATGGGCTGCTCGGGGAACCAGGAGATTCACACCCCCAATCTGGATCGCATCGCCGCCGAGGGCATGCGGTTCACTCACTTTTTTTGCGCTTCGCCGGTCTGTTCGCCGGCGCGGGCCTCGCTGTTGACCGGGCGCATCCCCTCGCAGCACGGGATTCACGATTGGCTGCGGGACGGCAACGCGCCCGGCGCCGCCGCGATCGAGTATTTGCAGGGGCAGAAGGGGTACACGGAGGTGCTGGCAGCGGACGGTTACCGCTGCGGCTTGGCAGGCAAGTGGCATCTCGGCCATAGCGCCAGGCCGCAGCAGGGGCACCGGGACTGGTATGTCCACCAGGAGGGGGGCGGACCGTACTATCGCGCGCCGATGCTCCGCGACGGGCGACCGTATACGGAGCCGAGGTACGTCACCGATGCCATTACGGAGCAAGCGCTGCAGTTTCTCGACGACTACTGCGCGCGCGATGCGCCATTTTATTTGGGCATTCACTATACGGCGCCCCATTCTCCCTGGGACCGGGACCAGCATCCGGAGTCTGTATGGTCGCGGTACGAGGCCTGTCCGTTCGACTCCGTGCCCGAGCAGCCGCTGCATCCGTGGCAGATCGACTCCGCGCCCCACGGGGAAGGCGAGGTGCGCAGGGCCTTGTTAAGCGGCTATTATACAGCGGTCACGGCGATGGATATCGGGATCGGAAAGGTGCTCGACCAACTGGAGCGCTCGGACTTGCGCGACGACACCTTATTGATCTTCACCAGCGACAACGGTATGAATATGGGGCACCACGGCATATGGGGCAAGGGCAACGGCACGTTCCCGCAAAATATGTTCGACACCTCGGTCAAGGTGCCGTTCCTGGTCCGTCACCCGGGGATTGTACCGGAAGGGACGGTCTGCGATGCGCTGGTCAGCGGGTATGACTTCATGCCGACGCTGCTGGATTACCTCGGTGTGAATCATCAGGCCGATGACAGCCTGCCAGGGGTATCGTTCGCTCCGCTGCTGGCGGGCCGGCCGGCTGATCCCGATTCGTGCGTGGTGGTCCATGATGAATACGGGCCGGTGCGGATGATCCGCACGCGGGCGTGGAAGTACGTGCATCGCTATCCGTACGGCCCGCATGAGCTGTACGACCTGGCTGCCGACCCCGGGGAACGGACGAATCGGATTGACGATCCGCAGCTTGAGGGCGTGCGCGCGAGTTTGACCGCACAGCTCGAGCAATGGTTCGTGCGGCATGCGGATCCGTCTCTGGACGGCGTGCGGATGCCTGTGACCGGCAAAGGCCAGCTGACGCGGGCGGGAACGGCCGGCAACGGCGCGAAGGCATTCGCCGATCTGAATTAGGGAGGCAGTCGGGGCGTGATGCAGGGCGCTATGCGGCGATGTGGTGCTGCAGTGCGGCGGCCCTGGCGCATGGCCGCTCATAGTGGCGCGTGCGGCTGGACCGGCTTTGCGACAGGCGGGCGGATTTTGCTACAATGGTAGCAAAGGAGGAGTGCCGTATGATCGTTGCCACGAACACGATTCGCATCAAATCCGGGCATGTCGAGGAGGTGGCCGAGCGCTTCAAAAGCCCCAAGGCCGTGCAGCATGCCCCGGGCTTTATTCGCATGGAGCTGCTGGCCGGCAAGGGCGAGGAGCACGACGAGCTGAAGGTGTGCACCACCTGGGAGAGTCGGGAGGCGTTCGACGGCTGGGTCAAGAGCGACGCCTTCCGGCAAGCGCATGGTCGCCCGCCTGCCGGAGGGGCCGCCGGAGGCGAGGCGCCGAGCGGACATTCGCACGGCGGGACGGCGGCGTCCTCGGCCGCGGCAGCGGAGCCATCGCATCAGGATGCAGCGGCATCGCCGCATCGGCAAGGTCCGAGTCACGGGGAGGGCGCCCGTCGGGCGCCCGGAGCGGGGATCATGCTGGGGGCCAAGCTGAGCGTGCACGAGGTGTTGTTCACGCACGGGCAGGAGCAGTAGCGGCGCGCCGCGCGGGAGGGAGGTGCGGGCCGTGATCGTGCTCGGCCTGGATATCGGGACGACGACACTGGCCGGCGTGGCGCTCGAGCTGAGCGCGGACGGCGGCCCGGCGCGTCTCGTCCAGACGGCGTCCGAGCCGGGCGGGGCGGCCGTCATGCGGCCCGGCTCGCCGCTGGACGAGCAGCAGCCGGAGCTCGTCCTCGCGGCCGCCGAGCGCCTGATCGCCCGGCTGTCGGCCGGCGCGCCGGAGCCGCCGGCTGCGATCGGGCTGACCGGCCAGATGCATGGCATCGTCTACACGGATGCCGCCGGCGCGGCATGCAGTCCGCTGTATACATGGCAGCATCGCAGCGGGCTGGCCCCGGCGAGCGAGGCCGATGCGGCCGGTTCACCCGACGCCGGCGGCGAGACCCTGGCCGCGCGGCTGTCGCGGCTGAGCGGCTATCCGCTCGCCACCGGCTACGGCGTCGTCACGCATGCCGCGCTCGAGCGTGCGGATGCGGTGCCGCGCGAGGCCGTGGCGATGGGCACGATCGCCGACTATGTGGCGATGCGGCTCTGCGGCCGCCGCATGCCGGTGCTGGAGCCGTCGCAGGCAGCCGGACTGGGCGGCTACGATCTGGATGCCGGGGCCTATGATCGGGCGGCGCTCGCGCGGGCGGGCATCGGGACTGCGCTGCTGCCCCCGGTCAGCGCGGCGCCCGAGCCGATCGGCTATACGCCCGGCGGAGCCGCGGTCTGCGCCGCCATCGGCGACAATCAGGCGAGCGTGCTCGGCGCGCTGCGCGAGCTCGAGACCGAGCTGCTGCTCAATATCGGCACCGGCAGTCAGCTCTCCATGTACGCCGCTCGTCCGCTGCGGGTGCCCGGCCTGGAGACGCGGCCCTTCCCCGGCGGGGGCTGTCTGCTGGTCGGCGCCGCACTGGCGGGCGGCCAGGCGTATGCGCTGCTGGAGCGCTTCCTGCGCGGCGTCGTCGAGGAGCTCGGCTCCGGCCGCGACGCCGGCGCGTCGGTGCTGCCGGAAGGCGCGCTGTATGCTCGCATGGAGGACTTGCTCGACCGCGAGGAGCGGGCGGGTCGCGCGGCGGCCGGCACCGTGCCGGACACGCAGCTGCGCGTACATACGCAATTCTATGGCACGCGCCAAGACCCGCACGCGCGCGGCGCCGTAGCGGGCATCGGTCCGGACAACTGGACCCCCGGGCAGCTGATCACCGGCGTGCTGGACGGGATTGCGGACGAGCTGCACGGCTATTGGGAGGCGCTCCCGCCGGCCGTGCGCGGCAGGGTCAGCACGCTGGCGGGCGCGGGCGGCGCCTTGCGCCGCAGCCGCCATCTGGCCCTAGCCTGCGCGCGCCGCTTTGGTCTGCCGCTGCGGCGGCCGGCGCTGGCGGAGGAGGCGGCGGTCGGCGCGGCGCTACATGCGGCGGTATGCGTCGGTGCGATTGACGGGTATGCCGCCGCAGGCGGGCGGCTGCCCGATGGCGAATCGGAAGAAAGGGAGATCAGGGGATGAAGATTGTCGTTTTGGATGGACATGCGTTGAACCCCGGCGATCTGAGCTGGTCGGCGCTGGAAGCGCTGGGCGAGCTCACGGTCTACGACCGCACGCCGTCGGCCGCGGCCGCCCAGCGCGCCGCCGGCGCGGAGATCGTGCTGACGAACAAGACGCCGCTGCGCGCAGAGACCCTGGAGCAGCTGCCGGAGCTCCGGTACATCGGCGTGCTCGCCACCGGCTACGATGTCGTCGACGTGCAGGCGGCTGCCGAGCAGGGCGTCGCGGTGACCAATGTGCCCGACTATGGCACCGACTCGGTGGCGCAGTATGTCATCGCGCTGCTGCTGGAGCTGTGCTCGGGCGTCGGCGTTCACAGCGCGTCGGTGCGCGCGGGCGATTGGAGCGGAGGCGAGGATTGGTGCTACTGGCGCACGCCGCTGCGCGAGCTGACAGGCAAGACGATGGGCATCATCGGTCTCGGCCGGATCGGCTTGCGCACGGCGCAGCTGGCGCAGGCGCTGGGCATGCGGGTCATCGCGACCACGCGCCGCATGGACCGCGAGGCGCCGCCGGGCATCGTCTGGCGGACGCAGGACCAGCTGCTGCAGGAGGCCGATGCGATCAGCCTGCATTGCCCGCTCACGCCCCAGACCGAGGGCTTGATCGGACGCGAAGCGCTGCGCATGATGAAGCATGAGGCGCTGCTGATCAATACGGCGCGCGGCGGGCTGGTCGACGCGCAGGCGCTGGCCGCGGCGCTGCATGCGGGCACCATCGGCGGAGCGGCGCTGGACGTGCTCGCGCCGGAGCCCCCGCATCCGGACAATCCGCTGCTGCGCGCGCCGCGCTGCATCGTGACGCCGCATGTCGCCTGGGCGAGCCTGGAGGCGCGCGGCCGGCTGCTGGACACGGCGGTGCGCAATGTGCGCGCCTTTTTGGACGGCACGCCTGCCAATCGGGTGGACGGCGTCAAGGGATAAGCGAGCAGTCTGGTTGGAGCAGAAGTAACGGAACAGACAGGGAGGCCAGTACAGATGACGGAGCGGGTAATCGACCTCGAGGCGGTCAGCTGGCGGACGGGTCGCGAGCTGCTGCTCGATCGCGTGAGCTGGCAGGTGGAGCGCGGGCAGCACTGGGCGCTGTATGGGCTCAACGGCTCCGGCAAAACGACGCTGCTCAATCTGATCAACGGCTATATCTGGCCGAGCGCAGGCGCGGCCAGCGTGCTCGGTCATCGCTTCGGCGAGATCGATCTGCGCGTGCTGCGGCGCTCGATCGGCTGGGTCAGCGCCTCGCTGCAGGACAAGCTGTATGCCTCGGACAAGACGCAGCATGTCGTCATCAGCGGCAAGCACGCGACGATCGGATTGTACGACAAGGTGGAGCAGGACGATCTGGCGCGTGCGGAAGCCCTCATGGCGACGCTCGGCTGCGCCAAGCTATGGGACCGCGAGCTGCGCACCTGCTCGCAAGGCGAGAAGCAGAAGGTCGTCATCGCGCGGGCGCTGATGGCCGAGCCGGAGCTGCTCATCCTCGACGAGCCTTGCAACGGACTCGACCTGTTCGCGCGCGAGACGCTGCTCGCCGGCATCGAAGGGCTGACGCGCCAGCCGAGCGCGCCGACGCTGCTGTATGTGACGCACCACACCGAGGAGATCCTGCCCGTTTTTGGGCACACGCTGCTGCTGCGCGGCGGTCGCGTATTCGATCGCGGCGAGACGCAGCGCATGCTGGAGCCGAGCCGGCTCGGCGCTTTTTTCGAGGCGCCGGTCGCGCTGGAGCGGCATGACGGCCGCGTCTATGTACGGCCGGGCGCCGGCGCCTAGCCGCGCCGGCCCGCCGGGACCATCTTATGCACCGGAGGACGGGACGCTATGAAGGATATACCGAACATTGAGGACGTATTCGCGCTGGCGCGGCCGCTCATTCGGGCGATCGCCGGCGCGCTCGGTCCGCAGTGCGAGATCGTGCTCCATGACATGCGCACGCTGGAGCATTCGATCATCGCCATTGAGAATGGCCACATCACCGGACGCCAGGTCGGCGATTCGAGCACCAATCTCGGCCTGCAGGTCGTCAGCGAACCCGAGCAGGACGGCGACATCCTCAATTACAGAGCCAAGTCGCGGGACGGCAAGACACTGAAGAGCTCCTCGCTCTACCTGTACGACCAGACGGGGCAAGCCGTCGGGGCGATCTGCATCAATTGCGACATCACCGAGCTCGAGCTGGCGGCCAATGTGCTGAACCGGTTCGTGCGGACCGAGCGCCAGGTCGAGGAGACCTTCTCCGGCGACATCGGCGATGTCATCGAAGCGCTGCTGGAGCAGGGTCTGGCCCTCGTCGACAAGCCGGTCGCCTATATGCACAAGGCGGACAAGCTCAAGCTGCTGCAGTTTTTGGACAGCAAGGGGACGTTCAACGTCAAGCGCTCGATGGACCGGGTGGCGCAGTTCCTCGGGGTCTCCAAATTCACGGTGTACAATTATCTGGAGGAGGTCCGCGGCCAAAAAGACGGCTTGCCGTAGGGCACAGCAGGCTGGCGTCAACAGAGCACGGACCCGGATGGCACAGCCACGCTCGCATGAAAGGGCCTCTTGCCGCAGGTATACGCCAGCCCGGCGCGGCCCTGCGTGGCAAGAGCAAGAGCCGCTCGCATGGGCATACCCCAGCACGGAGCATCCCTGGGGGGGGCCAGACCGCCTGTGGCGAGTCCGGCGGTCAGTGGCGACGCGGGCTTTTTGTTTTGACGGCGATCTGATTTTATTTTTAACGAATTGACAAAAATTTTATGGATCGATACAATAATTTTGTAATACGTATCGCAGTCCTGCGAATCGGTCATACCAATCGTAGGCAGATCGGACGAAAAAAAGGAGTGAGCGACAATGGGAAAAATCGAAGCGCGCTTGAAGGAGCTCGGCATTGAGCTGGAAGAGGTCCAGCCGCCGAAGTATCAATATGTGCCGGCCAAAGTGTTTGGCGGCAATCTCGTCTACACCTCCGGCCAGGACTGCCGCATCAATGGCGAGCTGATGTACACCGGCAAGGTCGGCAAGGACCTGACGCTGGAGCAAGCCCGCGAAGCGGCGCGTCGGACGGCAATCAATTGCATCAAGGTCATCAAGTACGCCGCAGGCGATCTGGATCGCGTCAAGCAGGTCGTGAAGGTGCTTGGCTGGGTCAATTCGGCGGACGGATTCGTCGAGCAGCCGCTCGTCATCGACGCTTGCTCGGAGCTGATGTACGAAGTGTTCGGCGAGAAGGGGCGCCATGCGCGCTCGGCCGTCTCGGCGAATGAGCTTCCCTTCGACACGCCGGTCGAGATCGAGATGATCGTGGAGCTCGAGGACTGACCGAGCGAGGCGACGTCAATCGGATGAGTCGCTGACCAACTCGGAAGAGCCCGGTGCGGGATATCCGCACCGGGCTCTTTGGGCTAGACAAGACGAAGGCAATGGATGTGTAACTAAAGACTAGATCAAGTTCGATTGCTGCAACAGCCTCGTTACAATGACAGCAACCTCCGCACGGGTCATATTGTCCTTTGGAGCCAAGACATGGACGTCACGTCCTTGAATGATTCCGGCCTTCACGCTGGATGCAATACTTTGCGCGGCATAGCCGGAAGCCTCGCCTGCATCCGCGAACATGGACAGCAACTGCTCCGCTTCATGCTCGGCAAGCGCTACTTTCAAGCCGGTTACTTTCATCGCTCTGGCTGTCATCGTCATGGCTTGCTCACGTGTGATTTTGTTCGCAGGCCTGAAGGTACCGTCTTCAAATCCGTCTATGATGCCATACTCATGCGCGATAGCAACGGCATCATAATACCAGTTGTCTTTGGTTACATCACTGAAAATATCCTTGCCGGTACCGGGTCGCATAACCCCGAGTCCCCGAATGATAATCGCGGCGAATTCCGCGCGGGTAATATCCCTTGCAGGCTCAAAGTTGCCTGCTCCGCTGCCATCAATGACAAGTCGGGAGCCTAAGTCATTGATCTCCTCCATGGCCCAATGCGCATGCACGTCCGCAAAGGTTTTGGGGTTTGAAATCACCAGATAGATGCTATTGGTCAAGCTTTCGATTTGCGCATAAGGCTTTCCGTCGACGATCACCACTTTCGTGGGCACATGGGAGAAGGAGCCGTCAGCACCGAGGACGACGCCTGTCGCGGTTGTGCCCGACTGGAATTCCTCGGGAAGCGCAATGCTTCTTTGCACATAACCGTCGAAGTTGGATATCTCCACCTCGCCGCTGTCGCTGCTGGCGATGATCTTGAATTCTACTGGCTGTGCAACAACCTCGTAGCCTTGACGCTGCGCGGTGTCCTGCACCTGATTTACCGTATCCGCTGCAGGCGTTGCGATCGTAATATGGAGCTTGATGTCCTCCAAGGCCGTCCCCATCTGCTGGGACACGGCATCCATATTGATTTGTGCCGCTGCCAGCGTATAAGTGGCCTTATCCGTTTTGATCTGCAGCCGCGTATCCTTTGCTTTCAAGAGCTTCATCAGCTGTCCGGACAATTCCACGACGATCTTGTCGGATTGGGCAAGCACGGGAATGGTGATGGTTGCGCCGTCGCCTTCCCGGGATATCCTCTGCTCCAGACGGGCTGGATCGATGGTAACGGTTGTGACGCGATTGCCATTCTCCATCGTCGTGGCTTCCGTACTGAGGCCGGTTACCGAATGTCCGCTGCCAGTATTGCCTGTTGGCGGCGGAGATGGGGTTTCTCCACTGTTGTCGTCCTCGGCAGTGACGGTTAATACGGCCGTTTTCGTATCGGTTGCGACGTCTAGCCAAGCGGCCCCGTCCCAGCTTTGCTTCTGGAACGTAGCCTCTATGAGGTACTGTCCTTCCGCAGAAGGGGTATAGCTGGAGGCGTAGACCTGCTCGGTTACTGTGAATGTCCCGGATTTTCCAGCTTCGGAAGAGCTCCATCCGACGGGATAATACCGCTCCTCGCCTTGCACAGTCCCGCTCTCATTTTGTCTGTCGCCTGCTGCCGTAATCGTCACCGTATCGCCTGCCGTTACACTGCTGCGATCCAGGTTAACGGTGTTTTTGGACGCATCGGCCGTTGCCGGAGACGGGGTTTCTCCGCCGTTGTCGTCCTCGGCAGTGACGGTCAATTCGGCCGTTTTCGTATCGGTTGTGACGTCCAGCCAAGCGGATCCGTCCCAGATTTGCTTCTGGAACGTAACGTCTATGAGGTACTGTCCTTCTGCTGAAGCGGTCAAGCTGGAAGCGTACACCTGCTCGGTTACCGTGAAATCCCCAGATTGTCCAAGCTCATTAGAGCTCCATTCAACGGGATAATACCGCTCCTCGTTCAGCACCGTTCCGCTTTCATTCTGCCTGTCGCCGGCTGCCGTAATCGTTACCGTATCGCCTGTCGTTACACTGCTGCGATCCAGGGTTACGGTGTTTTTGGACGGATCGGCGGTAGGGACCTCCGATTGTGCTTGCTTAATACCTGTAACGAGAATATTGCGGTAGGCCGTATTTACAGATGTTGTCCGCAAGCCGATCGAGCCGGTTGCCCATTCGTTTACGGGATTGGTCCATTCCAGCTGCAATTCTCCATCCAGATAACCCTTTATCGAATTTTCGTATACCAGCACTTTCAAGGTATACCATTGTTTCGAAGCAGCCGAGATGGCCGAGCTGGATAAGAGCGTCATGGCTCCGTCCACGGATTGGTATAGCTCCAATTTGTTGTTGTTTGCATTGAGCCGATACATATAGAAATTTTGGTCATCCTGTACTCTGAAGAGAAGACCCGCATTGGCATTTTTGATGTGCACTCTCACATCGGCTTCATAGGAATAATCCGTCCATGCCTCGCCCGATGTATGGAGCAGCACTGCCGACGCATCTGCTTTTTGAACCAGAATATTCGAGTCTTCTTCCGTTTCAACCCGCCAGCTGCCGGAGCTGGACGTCCAGTCTGCAGAGATCCCGTCCGCAAAATCATCGCTGTAAAGCACGTTGTCCGGATCGGATTCGACGGGCAATTCTTCCGCCTCTATAATATGAATCGTAAAGCTTTTTTCATAAGAAAGTCCGCCTGAATCTGTGCTTCTCACCCGGATGCTGTAGCTGTCTTTGGTTTCGTAATCCAGCGCAGTCCGGAGAATCAGCGAGTTCCCAAGCACGGGAATGGAGAAGCTTCCATTGTCGGTATCTCCCTCTCCGGCTACCAGCGTATAGGTAAAGGTATCCTGTTCGTCGGGGTCCGCTGTGGAGAAGGTTCCAACAAAGCTGCCTTCCGCCGTATTCTCCACGACGAGGTCATTGGAGAGCATCAGATCGGTCGGCGCCAGATTGATTTTGGTAACGAGGACATCGTCATACTTCACATTGGCCGAGGTCGTTCGGAATCCGATGCCTCCAGTTGTCAGTTCTTCGATCGGGTTCGTCCAACTCGTCATTAAATTACCGTCTACATAAGCTTCGATTGTATTGCCATGAACGGCCACTTTAATCGTATACCACTGCTTGCTCGGCGTAAACGCAGTGTCGGCATCCTCTATGCGAGTCAAGGTGCCGTCAACGGCTTTAAACAGCTCCAGCCGGTTGTCTTTCGCATTGATGCGGTACATATAATAATTGTCTTCATCCGTCACCCTGAAGAGCAGGCCTGCATTCTCTTTGCCGTTCGCCAAGTGAGGATGCGTTCTGGCTTCAACGTTGTAATCGGTCCAGGCAGCGCCTTCTTTGGCAATCAGGAGCGAGGTGTTGGTCCGATTCCCGCTGGACAGAACGTTTTCGCCATCATTCGTCACGGCCCATTGATCCTCAGGTCGGAGTACCCATTTATCCAGCGTTCCGTCTTCGAAATCATCGCTGAAGATAGGGGGAGTCGTATTGACGAAGGCTACGCCGCGCACATTTTCATTCCGCACGGATGCTTTCAGGTCGCTCAGGCTTTTCGCAAGTTCACCTTTTACATATACATCCGTAAAGGTCAAGCCATCCACCCATCCGCCGCGGGTTGGATTTCCTTGAATTTGGGAGGTGCCTCCCGTCTGGCGGACATTAATATTTTTGAACAGAATATTTTTTACATCGCCGGATGTGACGGTGGAAACCCTGAACCAATAATTTCCGAACTGGTTAATGCCGACCCGTTCGATATCAATATTCTCAAACGTCACATTTTGCGCGTATCCTTCCTCCGGAAGCGGATTGCTTGTATAGGCATGATCGACAAGCAGCGCCCGGGCGCTTTGATACACATACGAGTTCTGAATGGTTATGTCGATTTGGGGCGTGGCTATGCCCATGCCCAGCTTGAAAGCCGCGCATCTCGACCAGGCAAGCGCGTCGTCAAACACGACATCCTCCAAATGCTCAATTGCGCCTGGCCAATCCTTGGACATGCCCTTTTGCGGCCAGGTTTTGGTGGAGTAGGTATCATCGTCAGAGATCGCGATGGCATGCTTGACCAATACGTTCTGACTTTCGTTAATATCGATGGCGTCGTCTTCAAGCATGCGAAGATCCTGATAGCCCTTGTAGTTCGTGATGGTCACGTTGTCGGAACGCACCACCAGGAACGCCCAGAAACCGCCGTCGCGCAAGGTCAGGCCATCAAACGTAAAGTTGCTGGTTGCAATCGGAACCAACAGGTTGTTGACGAAGCCTTCCCCTTGGTTATGCGTTGGCGGGGCATCCGTCATTTTGCGACTTCGCATCTCCACCCCTTTGCCATCGATGGTACCGCGTCCCCGCATGATGATATTCTCGGAGTCAACTTCCGTACGGATAAAGTAGGTCCCATCCCGCGAGAGCGAATCCTTGCGGAAATCATTCCGGTAATCCTCGCCCCTGCCTGTGCCGACAATGACAGCGCCTCCGGCCAGGTAGAAGTCGACATTGCTCTTCAAGGTCAGATTGCTGGAGGTGTAGACGCCGGCTGGAATATACACAATTCCTCCCCCGGCATCATGAGCATCGTCAATGGCAGCTTGAATCGCATCCGATGTAATTGTGGCCCCCGTATAGTCCGCATTGTACGGTGCGCCCGTCACATCGTATACGTCGTCTGCGGTCGGATCGGGAATGTTCGTCTCCAGCGGATCGGCCGCAATGACGAGTCTTTTCCTGATTTTCGCGGGATCGCTTTCATCTACCTTTTCATTCGGATCTTCATTAATATCCACGATCACGTAGGTAGAGCTAGAAAGCGTAAACGTCAGCTTATTCCCATCAACCGTGCCTTGGATATTCTTGGCAAGCGGACTGATCGAATAGGAGGTGATCGGTTCGTTCGCAGTGATCTCAATGGTGACCGTTCCATCGAAAGAAAATTGAGCGTAGTCATATTCAGGCTTGTATTGAATGACAGGAACCGACTCATTGCCCGCTTTCAATGTATAGACGCTGGATGGCGTATAAATTGAGGGCATAGGATAGTTCTGAATGGTGGCCGCCTCGCCATTCGGTTCAATCAAAGTCTCGGCTGCAGCGACTGTACCGGCTGCTT
Organism: Paenibacillus sabuli; assembly: GCF_014705605.1. Lineage (GTDB taxonomy): Bacteria > Bacillota > Bacilli > Paenibacillales > Paenibacillaceae > Paenibacillus_D > Paenibacillus_D sabuli. The sequence goes on along the minus strand of NZ_JACXIZ010000012.1, from coordinate 107,828 downwards.
GCGGCATGAAACCAGGGAGCATGAGTGCGAAGACGAGTAGACTACTCAAAACTTTTTTCATAAAAAAATTGACCTCCACAAAATCCATATTCTTTCGTAAAGACTGCATTGACCCTGATGGTGAAAGCGTTATCAACATAAAGCAATTCACCTACATGGTTGGCCCCCTCTCAAAATAATGATTTATTCATTATAATCTCTGTCCCGGCAGAGAGGAGTGTGGCAATCTCACTCTCAAGGGATAAAAATGCAAGGTAAACCCAAAAATCAGGTATTTGATTTTCTAGTAAAAGGGAAATGATCATACAAAGAGGTTTTATTTTTAGGAGGGGTACGAAAAAAGGGTGGGGATCAGCGGGCGAATGAGCGAGGTGACTTTAAAAAGCATATGCAACAGAAGGAGCGCTGGCAAATGGGGAAATTCGCCCCTTCTGTTCCCGCCTGCCCAAACTATTTAAACGCCATCGTGGCCTGAACCGCCTTCGTCCAGCCCGCATACTGCCGCCTCACGGCGTCGGACTCGGCGGAGGGCGTGAAGCGGCGGTCCAGCTGCCAGGCGGCGCGAATCGCATTGCGGCCCGGCCAATAGCCGACGGCGAGCCCGGCCAGATAGGCTGCGCCGAGCGCAGTCGTCTCCTGGACGACCGGCCGCTCCACGGCTGCGCCGAGCAGGTCGCTCTGGAACTGCATCAGCAGCGTGTTGGCCACTGCGCCGCCGTCGACGCGCAGGCTCTGCATCGTCAGCCCGGATTCCTCCTCCATCACCCGCAGCACATCCTTGGTCTGATAGGCGAGCGATTCCAGCGTCGCCCGGATGAGATGCTCCTTGGTCGTGCCGCGCGTCAGGCCGAAGATCGCGCCGCGCGCATCCGCATCCCAATAGGGCGTGCCCAGGCCGACGAAGGCCGGCACGACATAGACGCCCTCTGACGAAGCAATACGCGCGGCGTACGTCTCGCTGTCCGCGCTGGACTTGATCATCCGCAGGCCGTCGCGCAGCCACTGGATGGCGGAGCCGGCTACGAACACGCTGCCTTCCAGCGCGTATTCGACGCCGCCATCCGTGCCGAGGGCGATCGTCGTGAGCAGCCCGTGCTCGCTCCTTACCGCTCCCGTACCGGTATGGAGGAGCATGAAGCAGCCCGTGCCGTACGTGTTTTTGGCCATGCCGCGGTCAAAGCAAGCCTGGCCGAAAAGCGCGGCCTGCTGATCGCCTGCGCACCCGGCGATCGGGACCTGTACGCCGAAGAAGTGGTGGGCCACCGTGCGGCCGTACACCTCGGAGCTGGGGCGCACCTCGGGCAGCATCGCCGCCGGGATCTCAAGCAGCTCGAGCAGGTCCTCGTCCCATTTCAGATCATGGATGTTGTACAGCATCGTCCGCGATGCGTTGGTGCAGTCGGTCACATGGCGTGCGCCGCCGGTCAGCTTCCAGATGAGCCAGCTGTCGATGGTGCCCAGCAGCAGCTCGCCGCGGGCGGCGCGCTCCCGTGCGCCCTCCGTCTGATCGAGCAGCCACTTCGCCTTCGTGCCGGAGAAGTACGGGTCGATCAGCAGCCCCGTTTTGTCGCGGATCATCGCCTCGTGGCCGTCCGCCCGGAGCTGCTCGCAGATCGGCGCCGTCTGACGCGACTGCCAGACGAGGGCGCGGTGAATCGGACGACCGCTCTCGCGCTCCCAGATGACCGTCGTCTCGCGCTGATTGGTGATGCCGATGGCCTCGACCTGCTGCGGCGTCACCGCCGCTTCCGACAGCACCGCGGCCATGACACCGAGCACGGAGACCCAGATCTCCTCCGCGTCGTGCTCCACCCAGCCGGGACGGGGGTAATATTGCCGAATTTCCTGCTGTGCGGCGTGCACCGGCAGCCCCTTGCGGTCGAACAGGATCGCGCGTGTGCTGGTCGTGCCCTGGTCGATGGACAGGATATACGTTTTCATAGCTATGGCCTCCATTTCGCGTTCACTCCGGCGCAACCTGCTTCCACAGCTCGGCGCGCGAGGTCGTCACGGCTTCGGCCCCGGCGCCGAGCGCCTGGTTGACCTCCTCGACGGTGCGAATCAATCCGCCGGCGAAGATCGGGATGCCGGTGCGCTGACGCACCTCGGCGATGATATGCGGCATGACTCCGGGCAGCACCTCGATATAATCGGGTTGGGTCCGCTCCAGCAGCTTGTAGCTTTTTTCGAGCGCCTGCGAATCGAGCAGGAACAACCGCTGAATGGCGATGAGCCCGTTTTGCTTCGTCTTGGCGATGACGCTGGCGCGCGTCGAGATCAGCCCGGCGGGCCGGATGATCTGACACAGGAATTCGGCGGCGTATTCGTCGTTTTTGAGTCCGCCGATCAGATCGGCATGCAACAGGATGCGCTTGCCCCCGGCCCGGACCATCTCCACGATGGGCCGGATCTGGCTGATGTGGCTCTCCAGCAAGACGAGACAGCCGTAGGGCAGCGCCATCAGCCGCTCCAGATCCTTCATGCTGCGCACGGCAGGCAGGATGCGCTGGTTGTCGAATGCGATGCGAATGCACCTCCTGGCGCGAAAAACCCACACCAATGCAAGCCTGATGCTCAGGATGCAATTGGTGTGGGTTCTCCGCTTCTCCATCACGTGTATGAACTTGGTTCTATTATAGAGAAGTCGGCGCTCCAGCGTCAACCGACAATTCGCTGGAACCAGATATTGATGTCCGTAATCTTGTCCAGGTATAGCAGAACCGCGATGACGAGCAGCAGCGCGCCGCCGATCTTCATCAGCACGTCGCTGTACTTGAGAATCCAGCGCAGCCGTCCGATGAAGTAGGCCATCAGCATGAACGGAATGCCGAACCCGAGGGCGTATGCGGTCACATTGGCGAAGGTCTGGCCGGGATAGAGCGCGCTGGCATACATGATCGATCCGAAGATCGGTCCGATGCAAGGCGTCCAGCCGGCGGCGAAGACGATACCGGCCACGACCGAGCTGAGCTTGCCGCGCCGCTTCGTCTGCAGGTTCAGCTTGAACTGCTTCATCAGGATCTGAGGCTGAAAAATGCCGAGCAGGAACAAGCCCATCGTCCCGATGAACACGGCGCCGAGCATCCGGATCAGATCCTGATACCGGTAGAAGACGTTGCCGAGCAGGCTGGCCGAATAGCCCAGCACATAATAGATAAAGGAAAATCCGAGCAAAAACAGCAGGGAGTTCAGCGTGATGGCCCGCGCCAGCCGCTTTTTGTCCGACTGCTCCAGCTCCTTGATTGAAATGCCGGTAATGTAGGAGATAAAGGAGGGATACAGCGGCAGCGTGCATGGCGAGACGAATGCCAGCAGTCCCCCGGCAAAAGCCAGGCCGAGCGTCACCGATTCATTCATAAGTCGCCGTCCTCCTCCGCCGCATCCGACCAGGTCCGCACCCAGCGCTCGGCCGTCTCAAAGTCGATCTCCGCTCCTTGCTCGCGCACAATGCCCTGGCGGTCGACAAGCAGGTTAAGCGGATAGGCGTTAATATTGTAAAGCTTGGTGACCTCGCCTTCGCGGTCCATCAGGATCGTATAGGTCAGATTGAGCTCGTCGACGAACTCGCGAGCGTAGCGCTCCTTGTCCAGACTGGTGGCATTGACGCCGATGACCTGCACGCGATCGCCGTACTGCGCATGCAGTTGCTGCAGATCGGGCGCTTCATTGTAGCAGGGCTGGCACCAGGATGCCCAAAAGTTGATCAGGGTCAGCTTGCCGGTCTCGCCGCCGACCTCGACTGGACGATCGCCCAGATCGGGCAGCTCAAAGTCCGGCACGAGCGAGCCGACGACCGGCGCGCTGACGACCGTCCCATCGGCATCGCTTGCGATCAACTGGTCGTACAGGATATAGCCCGAGACCAGCACCAGCAGGCCGAGTATAATCCAGTTGCGTTTCATCGTCATATTCCTTTCGGCGGCTGGGCTAACGCCGGCAGCCGGGTGGGAGTAGGCTCATGGACCGATCATTGTATTCAGCGTATCAAATGCCGCCCTTAATGACAATTGTGTTCACGTAAACGTGCGATTATTGTCACGGCCGACAACGGCATAGCGGCGATGTCCGACCATGCAGGCGGAGCGAAGGCGGGCGGTTGTACGAAGCGAGCCGCCGGGGTATGATAAGAGGTGGCAGGACACGCACGACGCAGGATGCGTGCGACGACGGGAGGGATGACAGATGGGCGTACCGGTGGGCGTGTGGATTGCGGCAGGCGTCATATTGATTCTACTGACCTGGATGACGATCTGGGTGACCAATAAGGCATACTCCAAGCGCTGGGAGGATTCGGACGAGTCTTGAGTTTTTGACGCCGACCGTTTGAGAGACCTTGCGCCGTGTTATAAAAGAATAGAGACAATGCTTGCCTGTCACAGGCGGCGACGGCCGCTTGGTGTCTAGCGTAAGCATAGCTCTGACAATCCAGGCATTCGAGGAGTGATGGGCCATGGCGCAGATCCGATCGGTCGCTAGCGGTTATGTCATGGAAGAGAACGGTCAGGTGGTGGGGCAGGTCGAGGTCGATGCGCATGACGACGGAGTCCTGGAAATCACCCATACGTATGTGAAGGAACGGGTGCGCGGACGGGGGCTCGGCGAGCAATTGATCGAATGCGTCGTACGACAGGCGCGCCGTAACGGGCGTGCCATTGTCCCCTCCTGCCCGTATGCGCTGGCGCTGTTCGAGCGCAAGGCGAGCTATCGCGACGTCTGGCAGCAACGGGCCCATGCATAATTTGCCAACATACCGGATAGACTAGAAGAGGTCCGGCTGCGTCGCATTTGCCCGTTGCAGAGTACTGCTGAACGGAATCAGCAGTATTGTGCAATGGGTGAATTTATGTGTTATGCATGAACGAAGCTCAGAATTACGCAAGGAAATGGAGGTGCAGATCGATGCAAGAAGGAACAGTCAAGTGGTTCAACCCGGAAAAGGGCTTTGGCTTCATTGAAGTGGAGGAAGGCAAGGACGTATTCGTCCATTTCAGCGCCATCACGGGGGAAGGTTTCAAAACCCTCGACGAGGGCCAGCGCGTGGAATTCAACATTGTCGACGGCAGCCGCGGCCCGCAAGCCGAAAATGTCGTGAAGCTGTAAGCGGAAAATGAAGTGTCATGATGCGCCACTGTCCTTTGCCGGGCAGCGCAGCGCAGGTGACGCTACGAGAAATTTCAAACCTAACGCTCTTGCCGCACCGGGCAAGAGCGTTTTTTTTGACGAGTCGGCGCCGATGCCGGCTGAGCCCGCTTCCGGGCCGGTCTTGGCGGCGCACCCTGATGGGCGCTCCCGCTACTCCTGCGCGCCTTCGTCCGAAGCGGATGCCTCTGGATCGGAAGGCTCGGGGCGCGGCTGCGGCGGCGCGTCCTCGAGCATGCGCTCGATGAAGCGTACGGCATTGTCTGGCCGCTGCGCGTCGATCCGGATGCCGACGACCATATCCTGGTAGATGAGCGGCAGATCCTCGGCATGCGGACTATTCGTCAGGTCGATCGCATACACATGCTCCTCGGGCACATCCTCGGTCGAGGTCCGCAGCGCGGCTTCTTCATTGTCCAGGAGCGGTCGGAAGCGCTCCTCGTACGCTTCGTCGATCGGCCGCAGCAGCCCCTGCTGCACGAGACTGGTATAGCTGTTGCGATCCAGGATGTAGACGTCTTTTTTCTCGGAGATGAGCATTAGCACAGCTTTCTGTACCGCTGCCATGTCCATCTCGCTGCGCGTCTCGATCGGCACGTACGTCAGGTCGACGGTAAGGCGCTGCCAGTCCGGAAAATAGTCGAGCAGCGCCTGCTCCAGCGGCGCGGTCTCTTGGCCGCCGTCCTCGGAGTAGAACTGGCCGTGCAGCATGACCGACACGTCGATCGGCGGCAGCGCGGCTTCGCGCTCCTTCTCCGCCTGACGGTCGAGGTAACTGTTAATGCCGAAGCCGATCAGCACGAGGATGACGACCGCTCCGAGCAGATGATATTTGTAATAGGAGAAGAAGTGATCCGTTTTTTGCGCCACGCCGGCCATTTTTCGGTATTTGCCGTACTCCTGACGGTTGTAGGCTTCCGCGGCCTGTTGGTCCTCGTGGGCGAGAATATGCTTGTAAGCGGCGTTGACCGCCGCAAAGTCGATTCGCTCCTCGCCGGGCGGCAGCTCCCCGTCGGACTTAGCCTCCTGCGCGCGATGCTTGCGCACCAGCAGCATGTAGCGCTTCTCCACCTCGGCCTTGTCCGCCGTCTCCAGCAGCCCGAGGCGCTCGTACGCTTGCTTCAATTCATCCAATCGTTGTCACCTCTATCGTGAAATGAAAAAAATGAGTCCGGCTTTCCTATTATTTATTTTACTGTATCGCATGGCAATGAGCAAACGCTTCCGGGGCCATCGGGCCGCTTTGTGCGCCGTCTTGGCCAAGTTGCAATCGATTTGCCACATTTGCCACATTTGCGGGCAGGGAATCGGCGCCCGGCGTGGAAATAGGTAATTCGGTGCCTGACGGGCTGCCGCCGCTCAGCGGCGCAAGCCGAATGTTCAGGCAGAGGAGGAGCAGCACTATGAAAACGATCGATGTCAAGCAGGTGGCCGACGTATTTGGACTGGAGGTCCTGGCCGGCAGCACGCAGATGCATCGCACCATCACCAAGTCGCGGGCCTACCGCCCCGGTTTGGAGTTCGTCGGCTACTTCGACTTCTTTCCGCAGGCGCATGTACAGGTGCTCGGCAAAAAGGAAATCACCTATCTGCACAAGCTGACCGAGCTGGAACGCAATCACCATATCGGCAACATTGTCAAATACCATCCGCCCTGCTTCGTCGTGACGGCCGGACAGGACGGCTTGAAATATCTGACCCGCTACTGCGAGGAGGAGGGCATCCCGCTGCTGCGCACGACCTCGCCCACGAGCGCCTTCCTGGCGCGACTCGACGCGTATCTGACGAAGAGCCTGGCGCCGGAGATGAGCGTGCACGGCGTCTGCGTCAACGTCTCGGGCATTGGCATCCTGCTGCGCGGCAAATCGGGAGTCGGCAAGAGCGAGACTGCCCATACGCTGATCCGGCGCGGGCATCGGCTCGTTGCAGACGACGTCGTCGTGCTCAAAAAGCTGAGCCCGCAGACGATCCTCGGCACGCACGACGAAAAGACGCGCGAGTTCCTCGCATTGCGCAGCGTTGGCCTGGTGAACGTCGTCCGCCTCTACGGCCGCAAGGCATTCCAGGACGAAACGCGAATCACGCTCGATATTGAGTTGACGAAGTGGAAGGACGACGCCCTGAACAACGAGCTCGAACTGGAGCCGGAATTCACCGATTATATGGACGTCAAAATTCCGCATATCGAAATTCAGCTCCAGCCCGGCCGCGACGTCGCCGGGCTGATCGAGGCCGCGGCCAACAACTGGTACTTGCGCCAGCAGGGCTACAGCGCTGCCGAGGACTTCATGAAGCGGCTGGAGGGCGACTTCGAGCAGTAGCGGGTGTGCCTACACGCTCTAGCAAAGGGCGGAAGCATGCCTCCGACGCAGCGGGACGGGAGGCGAGTGGGGTGTGCAGCCTCGGGAGCCTCGGCGAACGGCGGCCTGGAAGAGCGGGGGAGCGCGCCCCGGCGCGAGATGTGTGCGGGGTGAGCTCGGCAGGACGGACGGCGTGAGGAGTGTGCGGGGCGAGCTCGGCAGGACGGGCGGCGTGAGGAGTGTGCGGGGCGAGCTCGGCAGGACGGGCGGCGTGAGATGTGTGCGGGGCGAGCTCGGCAGGACGGGCGGCGTGAGGAGTGCGCGAGGCGAGCTCGGCAGGACGGACGGCGTGAGGAGTGTGCGGGGCGAGCCGCGTAAGGCGTCGTGCTTTTGGCGTGAGGACAACACCGAAAGTGCAGGCCGAACTGCAAAAATGCAGTTCGGCATCGATGCGACGTACATCCCGGGCAGGCGAACTGCATATGTGCAGTTATTTTGCACGAATTCGGCGCTTTTCGTGAATTTTATCTAAAATTAACTGTACTTTTACAGTTCATATGAGAAAAAAGCCGAAACGCCACAAATTAAACTGCACTTTTACATTTCAGAGCGGCCAAGGCAGCAGACAGAATAGCATGAAAAGCAGATAAAGTAGCAAGCAAATAAAGTAGCGGATAGAGTTGCTTCAAGCGACGCCCCTTGTCCCGACGCTGGCCGCGACTCGGCTTGAGGGAGAATGAGACAATTTTCGTGTGCATCCTCCATTGGAGAGCGCAGAATCTCTCTCGGAACGGGCAACGTACAAGACCATTCTCGTTCTCGCACCCGCGGGAAGCAACTGCTGACTACGACAACACAGCTTGTCTACGACAACACAGCTTGTCTACGACAGCACAGCTACAGCCTGTCGAACGCCTGAATGGCGTCGATGGAGGGCGTATATGAGCAAATGCGCGTGCCTTGCTTCGGTCGACTGGGGCGCATATGTCCGCTGGCACACAGCTGCTGCAAGCAGCGCACGGCGGTACGGTGATTGACCGCGAGCTGCAGCTCCACGTCGCGCGGACGCACGGCCCGTCCGAGGCGGTGCGCGAGCAAGAGCGTTTCCCTCTGTATGAGGCTTTGCGCGTTCATTAGCGGCTGCTCGGGCAGATAGCGGCTGATGAAGAGCCGGATCAGCGATTGGACAGCCTCGGGGCGGTGTGCAAGATCGTCATAGGCGATCGAGACGACCCGGAAGCCGAGCGCTTGCAAGAAGGTCTCGCGATTCAATTCCTCGCAGTAGCGGCGGCGGTCCATCTCCCGCACATGCGGGCCGTACCCTTTGATCTCCCAGATGACCTTCCACTGTCCTGGCAGCCAGGCGAAGTCCGCATAGTAAGGGCGTCCGCGCCAATCGAGCACTTCATATTCGGGGTGAAGGTCGTCAAGGCTGCGACGTATTGGCCACCAGATCGTCTCCAAAAACAACTGCTCCCCGTGTCCGTGTCCTCGCGCCAACCGGTCACGGCGCTCCCCGGTTCGCCGGGTCAAGTGGTGTTCGAGCCAGACGCTGTGCGCCTGTTCGTACGCAGTGCCGATGGATGCTTGCATCGTCATACCCTCCAGTTCCAATGTCAGAATGACAGCGATGTCGCCAGCCGCAACCGAGCAGTTGCGAGAAGTCGGCCAGGCGCAAATCGTCAGCCAGGCGCGAATAGCAGCCCGACGCAAATCGTCAGCCAGGCGCAAAAAGCCGGTCAGACGCAAAAAACGCCCCCGTCATCCGCATCGGAATGATCAGGGGCGTGCTTCGCCGCTGTATGGCAAAAGTATACGCGAAGTGAGGCGGCAGCGCAATGTCCAAATTCTATTGCGTTGTGCGAGGACCGGCCTAGTGCGCTGTGCGAAGACCGGCCTAGGCGAGCGATCGGAGCAGCGGCGGACAGCGAGGCGAGTCCGTGAATGGCGCAAAGTCCGCTCCAATCGATAGATGCTGCCGGGCTGCGAATGCACTCGGTTTCGCGGAGGGGGAATGAAGGGGGAGCGGAGCGCGCACGGCGGGGCGTGGAGGGGACGCGCGCGACGGCCGCATTGACACCTTGCATGGGACTCCCTATAATGGGCTTTAACATTCATTAGGTTGACCATACTTTTCCCGACCAAGGAGGCAAGCGGAGTGGCCCACTATTACAATGAACCGTCACGCACCTTTAGCGAGTATCTGCTCGTTCCGAACCTGACGACGAAGGACTGCATGCCGTCGAAGGTATCGCTGCGGACGCCGATTTCCAAGTTCAAGCGCGGGGAGCGCGCGAAGGTTGAATTGAATATTCCCTTTGCCTCGGCGGTGATGCAGGCGGTATCCGATCATAATATGGCGGTGGCGCTGGCGCAGTGCGGAGGCATTTCTTTCATATTCGGCTCCCAATCCGTCGAATCGCAGGCGGAGATGATCCGCAAGGCCAAGAACTACAAGTCCGGCTTCGTCGTCAGCCGCTCCAATCTGACGCCCGAGCATACGCTGCAGGACGTGCTGGACCTGCGCGAGCGCAACGGCCACTCCACGGCGGCGATTACGGACGACGGCACGCCGACAGGCAAGCTGCTCGGCATCGTCACGAGCCGCGACTACCGCGTCAGCCGCGATTCGCCGGACAAGAAGGTGGGCGAATTCATGACGCCGTTCCCCTCGATCATCCACGGCCATGCGGGCATCACGCTGTCCGAGGCCAACAACATGATCTGGGACAACAAGCTCAACTGTCTGCCGATCGTCGACGATCGGCAGAACCTGGTGCATCTCGTGTTCCGCAAGGACTACGATCGGCACAAGGAAAATCCCGGCGAGCTGCTGGACACCAACAAGAGCTACATCGTCGGCGCCGGCATCAATAGCCGCGACTACGAGACCCGCGTGCCGGCGCTCGTCGAGGCGGGCGCGGACATCCTGTGCGTCGACTCCTCGGACGGCTACAGCGAGTGGCAGAGCGAGACGGTGCGCTACGTCAAGTCCACCTGCGACGTGCCGGTCGGTGCGGGCAACGTCGTCGATCGCGAGGGCTTCCTCTACCTGGTCGAGGCGGGCGCGGACTTCGTCAAGGTCGGCATCGGCGGCGGCTCGATCTGCATCACGCGCGAGCAGAAGGGGATCGGCCGCGGCCAGGCCTCGGCGCTGATCGAGGTCGTAGAGGCGCGGGACGAATACTACGCCAGCACGGGCATCTACATCCCGATCTGCTCGGACGGCGGCATCGTGCACGATTACCATATCACGCTGGCGCTGGCGATGGGCGCGGACTTCGTCATGATGGGCCGCTACTTCGCCCGCTTCGACGAGAGCCCGACCAAGAAGCTACGCATCGGCAACAATTACGTCAAGGAATTCTGGGGCGAGGGCTCCAACCGCGCCCGCAACTGGGAGCGTTACGACATGGGCGGCAAGCAGAGCCTCGTGTTCGAGGAAGGCGTGGATTCGTACGTGCCGTACGCCGGCAGCCTGCGCGAGAACATGGACAAGACGCTCAGCAAGATCAAATCGACGATGTGCAATTGCGGCTCGATGACGATCGCCGAGCTGCAGCAAAAAGCGCGAATTACCGTCGTTTCGGCGACCAGTCTGGTCGAGGGCGGGGCGCATGATGTCATCCTCAAGGAAAGCAGTCTGTCGGGGGAATAGGAAAAATAGTACTAAATCCTAAGATCTTGGATATAATAAGGTACGGGCATCTATAGTCTCCTGCTCGGAATCCGGCTTGGTCTGCCGTCATATCGCGGCAAGGCCGCCCCGGATTCTTCGGAACGAACCTTGCTTGGCCTGCTTTAGGCCAGGCTGTGTGGAGGAGGGGTAAAGATGTATTATTCCAAGAAAAACGTGGAGCCTACGCCGGAGGAGGAAACGGCCGTCTGGTCCTGCAGCAGCGAAGGCTGTACGTGCTGGATGCGCGACGACTTCTCTTTTCAGACCCGGCCACTCTGTCCGATCTGCGACTCCCCGATGATCGAGGGATCGAAGCTGCTTCCTGTGCTCAAGCCGTGAATACGGCTTGTCCTGCCCGACCCGAGCGCCCGGCTCTGCTGCTTTTTAGCGGCAGGCCGGGCGCTCGGTCGTATTTTTGTCTACATCATGAGAGGAGTAAGTCTATCATGTCTATCATGAATGAAAAGATACGCGCCGCCGAGGTGAAGCTCGCCGGTCTGGATGGGGAAGACCTGGGCGTCGTCAGCCGCGAGCAAGCGCTCGCGCTCGCGAGAGAAGCCAAGGCGGATCTGGTCTGCACCTCGCTGATGAGCAGTCCGCCGCCGTGCGCGCTCGTGCCGCGCGGCCAGGCCAAGAGCCGGGCGGCGCAGGAGAAGCGCCAGGCCGCTGCCGCAAGCGGCAAGCTGAAATACAAGGAGCTGCGGCTCGGCACGCAGATCGGCGAGCACGACTACGACACGAAGCGCCGTCAGGCGGCCAAGCAGCTCGGCAGCGGCGGCGGGGTGACGCTGGTCGTCCCGCTGCGCGGCAAGGAGGGACCGCAGGCCAAGGCGCTGCTCGAGCGGCTGCTCGGCGATCTGCGGGAGGCAGGACGGCCGACGAGCGGTATCCAGCTCAGCGGCAAGCAGGCGATGGTGCAGGTGGCGCCGCACTGAGGGGGCGACGCCCACCGTTCGTGCCATCGGGCATCGCAGGCGCTGCGGCGCGCCGCTTTTTAAAAAAAACTTTAAGATAGAAGCGCTCCCCGCCGCCCGGGAATGCGGTATAATCGAGGCAACGGCGCGCGACTGGCGCCGTCTATCCAGGAGAGGGAGTGCGCGATTCATGAGCAGCGTCATCAATTTCGCCCATCGGGGGGCGTCGGCCGTCTGTCCCGAGAATACGATGGAAGCGTTCACGGAGGCGGTCCGCTTAGGGGCGACCGGCATCGAGACGGATGTGCAGATGACTGCCGATGGACGGCTCGTGCTGATTCACGACGAGAAGCTCGACCGCACGACCTCGGGCCGCGGCTTGGTCAAGGATATCGCGCTGGACGAGCTGAGCAGGCTCGACGCAGGGGCTTGGCGGGACGAAGCCTTCGCGGGCGCGCGCGTGCCGCTGCTGGAGGAACTGCTGGAGCTGGCGGCGGCGCAGCGGCTGCAGCTCAACCTGGAGCTGAAGAACGGCATCGTCCGCTATCCCGGACTGGAAGAGGCCGTGCTCGGAGCCGTGCGGCAATACGGCCTGCAGGAGCAGGTGGTCATCTCCAGCTTCAATCATTATTCGCTGGTCGCCTGCAAGCAGATCGATCCGGCCGTGCGCACGGGCGCGCTCTATGGCGAAGGGCTGTTCGAGCCGTGGGCGTACGCCCGGCGCATCGGCGCCGACGCGCTGCATGCGCATCATTATGCAGTGCTGCCGGAATGGGTGACAGCCGCCCGGGCGCATGGCGTCGTCTATCATCCGTATACCGTCAACGACCCGGCCCGCATGGACTGGCTGGTGGAGGCGGGCGTGGCGGGCATCATTACCGACGTGCCGGACGTGCTGGCCGGTCTGCTGCGCACGCGCACAGCCGCGTCGCAATGATGGCAGAGCGCATGTCGTGGAAGCGCACATGGCTGCTCGGGGCGGGGTTCTTCAGCATCAGCATGACGTGGGCGCTGTACAATGCGTTCGTGCCCTTCTTCCTCGACGACTTCCTGTCGAGCACGGCGCTGATCGGCTTCATGATGACGCTCGACAATTACTTCGCGCTGTTCCTGCAGCCGTGGATCGGCAACCGCAGCGACCGCACGGCGACGCGCTTCGGACGGCGCATGCCGTATCTGCTGCTCGGGATGCCGCTGGCGGCGCTGTTCGTCGTGCTGATCCCGCTGCATACGAGCTTCCTGATGCTGGTGCTGTTCATGGTGCTGATGAACCTGGCGATGAGCCTGTACCGCTCGCCGACGATCGCGCTCATGCCCGATCTGACGCCTGAGCGACAGCGCACCAAGGCCAACGGCATCATCAACTTCATGGGAGGCGTCGCGGCGATCATCGCATTCGGGGCCGGCTCGGTGCTCTATGCCGCGCATCCGGCGGCGCCGTTCGTGCTGGCGGGCGTCGTCACGCTGCTGGCGCTGCTGATCCTGCGGGCGACGATCCGCGAGCGCCGCGATGCGCTCGTGCCGCCGGCCGAGGCGGGGACGCGCATCCGGCTGCGCGGCGAGCTGGATCGCACGACCGTGCTGCTGCTGGCTGCGATCTTCTGCTGGTTCGTGGCGTATCAGGGCGTGGAGGCGCTGTTCACGCTGTACGGCAAGCATCATCTCGGCCTGAGCGAGAGCGCGTCGTCGTTCTCGTTGACGTTCTTCTCGCTGTTCTTCGTGCTGTTCGCGCTGCCGAGCGGCTGGCTCGGCACCCGCTACGGGCAGAAGCGCGTCATCGGGCTCGGCATCGCCGGGCTGTTCCTGGTGTTCGGGGCGATCCCGCTGGCCGATGGCGTGACGTCGCTGCGCATCCTGCTGGCGCTCGGCGGCCTGTGCTGGTCCTGCATCAACATCAATTCGTATCCGCTCATTGTCGCCACCGGCAGCGACCGCAGCATCGGCACGCGCACCGGGCTCTACTACCTCGTGTCGTCGCTGGCGGCGATCAGCTCGCCGCCGCTGCTCGGACTGGCGATCGACGGCTTCGGCTACGTCTCGCTGTTCGTCTGCGCGTCTGCGGCGATGCTGCTGGCGCTCGGCTTCCTGCTGGCGGTGCGGGCGCCGGGTGAGCGTCGGACAGATGTGGGGGCAGAGGGGTAGCGCGGGCGACGCGCCCGAAGGGGCTCGATGAGCATCGCCAAGGAGCCGGCGGCCCAGCTCCGAGAAGTCACTGCAGTGGGACTGGATCGTCAAGCGCGGCTCGTGAGAAGTCGCGCTTTTTTGGCGATGGATACGGTAGTGCGAGATTCCTTGCGGAGAATGTGACCAAAGGGCGGGCGCATGCGTGTTCATAGCAAAGGGGGAGGTCCGATATGAGCGAGGAGATACAGATCGGGCGCGGGCCGAGCGGTCGCGACGTGCAGACGGCCTATCGGCGCTACGGCGCGATGCTGCTGCGCATCGCCGTAGTCTGTCTGGGCAGCCGCGTCGACGCCGAGGAAGCGGTGCTGGATCGCATCGTGCCCGATCCGGAGCTGACGGAGCGGCTGGAACGGCGCCTGCGCGAGCGGGAGCAAGCCAAGGACGGCCGTAGCCGGCGGCGCCGAATCTCCGGCTCCTGTAGGTCAGCCGCGCCGCCCATAGATTGCGCTCATGTAGTCGGACGGGGCGACGCCGGTCGTCTTGCGGAGGACGCGGCTATAGCGAGCAAAAGAAAAGCCTCCAAATTGGAAGCCTGTGGTATACTATGATGGTCTTGCGATAACCTCGTAATTCTGTCGCTGTGATACAAGGAAGGGACCCTCTCGGTTCACCGCCATTGGGTCCCTTCACTCAACACCGGAGGGGATGCCTCGCGGTTGGTACACTGGGAGCTGTTGGCACAGCTCCCTTTTTCTATTTTAAGAAAAGCATAGGTGTTTTAGACGTGCAATCGTCTAAGCCATTCTTTCGACTTTTGCCGTTTTGTTCTCTATCAGATTTACTCGGCAAGCCTGCCGCCCGCACTCTTCACCTGCGGCGACTCGGGATCGAGCTGCATGAATTCGATGCGATTGCCGTCGGGATCGCGGGCCCAGCACTGCCAGTTGCGGTCCTTGCCCTGCTGTGGCAGGGCGTCGAGCGTCACGCCGCGCTCGCGCAGATGGGCGGCGATCTGCTGGATGTCCTCGACCTCCAGGCACAGGTGGTTGAAGCCGATCTGCCGCGGCTGCGGCTCGGGCCGATGCTGGCCGCCATAGAACAGCTCGATGAATTGCAGCCCCGCCACCTGAATGTAGACGATCCACGGCTTGTCCGCGTTGTCCTTGAGCTCGAACGCTTGCTTGAAGCCGAGCACGCCGCAGTAGAAGTCGAGCGAGCGCTCCATATCCTCCACCACGTAGGCGGTATGTCCAATTCCCTTGATCATCGCTTACACGCTCCCTTATCCATAATATGAGACCGCCGCTACGCCACGAGCTCGAACAGGCGCAGCAGCACGAGGCCGACGATGGCCGTCGCCATGCCGCCGATCTCCAGACGGCCGAAGCGTTCCTTGAGCACGACCCGGCTGTACAGCAGAATAATCAGCACGTTGAGGGCGACGACGGCGGAGACGAGCCCGGTGATGCCGACTGCGAAGGCGTTGATGATGACGATCATGCCGACGGCATTGGTCGTGCCGATCAGCATGCCGGTGAAGAAGGTGCGCCGCGGCGTCCAGCGCCGCGCGGGCGCAGGATTGGCGCTGTCGCTACTCGCTTCGCCGAGGACCGCGTCTGCGGCGGGCGCGCGCATGCGGCGGCTCCGGGCGCGGCGCAGATCCAGCAGCCAGCTGCCGCCGAACCAGAGGCAGCCGGTGACGAACATGCATACGAGCGTCGGGAACAGCTCGGCCTCGAGCCGGGTCGACAGCTTGCCCGCCATGTCGTTGAAGCCGAAGAACAGCATCGCCAGCAGGCCCCACTGCGCGCCCTGCAGATTGCGCAGGCTCAGATCGTTGGAGTAGCGCACGAGCAGGATGCCGGCCACGATCAGCGCGAAGGCGCCGAGCTGCCACACATTGATCGCTTCGCCCCAGACGACATAGGCGAGCAGCAGCACGACGACCGGCGGCAGACCCGTGAGAATGGCGATCAGTGACGCCTTGCCGACGGCAAAGCCCTTGAAAATACAGGCATTGGCCACGAAGGAGAACGTGCCCATCAGCACCCCGGCGAGCGCCGTCGTCTCCCAGGGCTGGCGCAGCAGCAGCGCGGGGACGAGGCAAAGGACTGCGCCGCCGGCGAACACGCCGAGCAGCATCAGGTTGCGCTCGAGCCCTTGCTTGGACGCCCAGTGATACAGCACCCCGCGAAAGCCGAAGCAGACGGCCGCGAGCAGGGCGTAGATTAACCACATATGGATGCAAACTCCCTTGTGTAAAGCAGACTCTCTTCATCCTACGGCCCGGCGCGCGATCCGTCAAGGCAAGCTTGCCGCGCAGCGTCCTTGCTCTGGCAGGCGTCCCGATCAACGCGGCCGTGTTCTCTTATTCGCAATGGGACGGACAGAAACGCCCAATCGGTGCAGGAGGTTGCGTATCAATGTGTCATCTGTTATATTATAACTATAACAAATAAAAATTTGTTAATGGTCAAGGGATGGCAGGCATGAACGCAGGCATGAACGCAGGCCGATCAGCAAAGCACTTACAGAAGTGGGGCAAGTGGGGCAAGTGGGCAAGTGGAGGGAAGGAGTGGGGCAGATGTTCGTAGAGCTCGATCTGCAATCGGAGACGCCAATCTATACGCAGCTGGCGGATCAACTGCTGGCCGGGATCGCGTCGGGCGCACTGCGGCCGGGCGATCCGCTACCGTCCGTACGCAGCCTGGCGGCCGATCTGGGCATCAACCTGCATACGGTCAACAAGGCGTATCAGGTGCTCAAGCAGGAGGGGTTCCTGCAGGTGCATCGCAAGCGAGGCGTCGTGATCAACCCGGACGGCATGCCGGGGGTGACGGCGGCATTCCAGGACCGCTTGCGGCATCAACTGCGTGGCATGGCCGCCGAGGCCGCCGTGCGCGGCATGTCGCAGGAGGAGCTGGCGGAGCTGTGCCGGTCGGTATACGACGAGATCAGGCAATCTGGAGAGGGAGGGAATCGGGATGAATGATGGAATGTGGCTCTGGCTGGCGTTGGTCGATCTGGTGATACTGACCGCCTTCGCGATGCTCGGCATCTGGCAGCGGCGTATCCTGCTCGGCGTGTATGTGCCTCCGGCGCATCGCGGCGACGCCGAGGTCGTGGCGATGCGCCGCAGCTATGTATGGACCGTGGTAGCCGTGCTGGCACTGGTCGCCGCAGCGGGCAGCGTCGCGCTATGGCTTCTGCCGGAGGCGCTGGAGACGGTGCTGGCGGGCACGTTTTCACTCCAGTTCGTAGCCGCCATTGCAGTGTACGGGCGCTTCCATCACCGGGCCCGCGCGCTCAAGGCGCAGGCCGAGTGGGGCGGACCGTCGCAGCCGGCGCGGCGCGTGGCGAGTCTGACCTACCGCCGCGAGCTGGGGCAGCCCGGACTGCGCTGGTATGCCGTGCATCTCGGCGTTGTCGCGGTCAGCGTTGTTGCAGCGGCGCTGATGTGGGACCGCATTCCGGAGGTTTTTGCGATACACTTCAATGTGCGCGGCGAAGCGGACGGCTGGTCCGAGCGGACGGTGCAGGGCGTATTCGGCCAGAATCTGGTCCAACTGGTGTTGATCGCGATCTTCGCCGGCACCGCTACTGCGATCGGACGCATGCGTCAGCAGCTGGACCCGGACGACCCGCAGCGCTCGCTCGCCAAGCGCAAGCAGTACAATCGCCTGTCCGCTTATTTCCTGTGGGCGCTGTCGCTGCTGGTCACGCTGTTCCTGAGCCTGCTGCAGGGCATGACGCTCTACGGCTGGCCGCAGCGCTGGGCGCTCGGCCTGGGCCTGGCTCTGCCGCTGGTCATCCTGATCGCGGTCGGCCTCTTCCTCTACCAGCTGCGGAGCAAGGGGCTGGAGTCGATCGGCGACGAGCAGGCGCAGGCGGACCGCTACTGGCGGCTGGGCGGACTGGTCTACTACAATCCTGCGGATCCCGCGCTCCTCGTGGAGAAGCGCGTCGGCGTCGGCATGACGGTCAACTTCGCGCGGCCGCTCAGCTGGCTGCTGCTCGGAG
This sequence comes from Paenibacillus sabuli, assembly GCF_014705605.1. Taxonomy (GTDB): domain Bacteria; phylum Bacillota; class Bacilli; order Paenibacillales; family Paenibacillaceae; genus Paenibacillus_D; species Paenibacillus_D sabuli. Next base: position 89,652 of record NZ_JACXIZ010000012.1, on the reverse strand, counting down.
CGGTGCTGGCGGTGGCCTCGGGAACTGCCCTCATCGCGATCCTGACGAGCGGTTAATAGACTGGTTCGCGCTGGCGATTACGGACAGAATTTGCCATAGCCAGACCGCGGCCGGGGCGATTCATGCTGCATCTGCGCGTGCATGGCAATCCGGACTCGGCTGTGGTATAATCGCAAGCAATGGCATACATGCCGCACGTCCGCCGCGAAGCGGGTGCGGGAGAGGTTATTAGCGACCCTCTATAAAAAACTAAGGAAGAATCGGCCTCCTCCTTGGGGTGCCGATTTTTCCCTTTCTTAAGGAGTGATCGACCATGGCGGAGCAAGCCCTCTTGCAGCCGCACAAGCAGCAGGAAAAAGCGGTCGTCGTATTCAGCGGCGGCCAGGACAGCACGACGTGCCTGTACTGGGCGCTGGAGCGCTTCGCGCACGTCGAGGCAGTGACCTTCAATTACGGCCAGCGGCACAGCCGCGAGCTGGAGTGCGCGGCCGAGATCGCCGCCGAGCTCGGCGTGCCCCATCATATGCTGGACATGGCGCTATTGAACCAGCTCGCCCCGAGCGCGCTGACGCGCCAAGACATCGCCGTCGAAGCGAAGGAGGACGGGCCGCCGAGCACCTTCGTCGACGGGCGCAATCTGCTGTTCCTCTCGTTCGCGGCAGTGCTGGCCAAGCAGCTCGGCGCGAGGCATATCGTGACCGGCGTGTGCGAGACCGACTTCAGCGGCTACCCCGATTGCCGCGATACGTTCATCAAGTCGCTCAATGTCACATTGACGCTGGCGATGGACTATCCGTTCGTCATCGACACGCCGCTGATGTGGCTGGACAAGGCCGAGACGTGGGCGCTGGCGGACCGCCTCGGCGCCTTCGAATTCGTGCGCACGCGCACGCTCACCTGCTACCACGGCATCGTCGGCGACGGCTGCGGCGCGTGTCCGGCCTGCGTGCTGCGGGCCCGCGGTCTGCAGCGCTATCTGGCTGCGAAGGGAGAGGAAGGCGCATGATGCAGCAGATCTACCCGGTGACCGCGCACCCGTATGCCTACGAGCTGAACAAGGATTTTCACTTTGCCGCCGCCCACTACATCCCGAGCGATCAGGCCGGCAAGTGCCGATACGTGCACGGGCATACGTATTTCGCCAATGTGACGGTGGCCGGCGATGCGCTCGACGAATCCGGCTTCCTCGTCAACTTCGCGGACCTCAAGCGGCTCATCCACGACCGCTTCGACCATACGACGCTCAACGACGACGAGGTGTTCGACGACGTCGATCCGCATCGCTTCCCGACGACGGAAGCGACGGCGCGCATCATCGCCGAGCTCGTGCAGGCGCATCTGGACACGCTGCCTCAGCACCCGCGCTGCATCCAGGTGTACCTGCGGGAGACGCCGAGCAGCTACGTCGTCTACCGTCCGCGGCAGGCGGACGCAGGAGCGCAGCGATGACTGAGCGGCGGGGGCAGGAACAAGCGGCGATGCACAGATCGGGTGCGACTGCGCATGCCTCGAACGGATCAAGAGCAAGCGAGCCGGATGCGCATAGCGCCAACGGCGCACGGGCAGTGGATGTCACACTCGCCAACAATGCCCGCTCCACCGGGCAGGAGCGCTTCCCCGTGCTCGAGATCTTCGGCCCGACGGTGCAGGGCGAGGGGCGCGTCATCGGGCGCAAGACACTGTTCGTCCGCACGGCGGGCTGCGACTATGCCTGCGCCTGGTGCGATTCGGCCTTCACCTGGGACGGCTCCGCCAAGGACGAGATCGAGCGGCTGGACGCCGCGCAGATCGTGGAGCGGCTGGCGGAGCTCGGCGGCGAAGCCTTCGCGCATGTCACGCTCTCCGGGGGCAATCCGGCGCTGCTGCCCGGGCTGGGCGAGCTGATCGATGTGCTCCATGCCCGCGGCGCCGAGGTGGCGCTCGAGACCCAGGGCAGCCGCTGGCAGGACTGGTTCGTGCGGATCGACCAATTGACGCTCTCGCCCAAGCCGCCGAGCTCGGGCATGGAGACCGACTGGGCGCGACTCGACGACATCCTCTCGCGGCTCGAAGGCGGGGGCGGGGGCGGCGAGTGGAGCCTCAAGGTTGTCGTCTTCGACGAGATCGACCTGGACTACGCGATCCGGGTGCACGAGCGCTACCCGGACGTGTCGTTCTATGTGCAGCCGGGCAACGCCGACCTGACCGAGCCCGAGCCTGCACGCATGCTGAGCACGCTCGCTGTCCAGTACGAGGCGCTCGTGCAGCGCATCATGGACGAGCCGCGTCTGCAGCGCGTCAGCGTGCTGCCGCAGCTTCACACGTGGCTGTGGGGCAACAAGCGCGGCGTCTGATTGCAGCGTCCGCGTTGCGGCACGCAGCCGGATTCCGGTACGCGGCCGCATCGCGGCGCAGCAGCATTCACGACATCAAGGGAGGGACCGCCGATGAGCGGAAGATCGCAGGAGGAATTGCACGGCGTGACCCATCTGGGCAGCCAGGGCACCTCTTACACGTACAATTATGATCCGGCGCTGCTGGAGGCGTTTGACAACAAGCACCCCGGCCGCGACTACTTCGTCAAGTTCAATTGTCCGGAGTTCACGAGCCTCTGTCCGATGACCGGACAGCCGGACTTTGCCACGCTCTACATCTCCTATATCCCGGATCGGCGGATGGTGGAGAGCAAGGCGCTCAAGCTGTACCTGTTCAGCTTCCGCAACCACGGCGACTTCCACGAAGACTGCGTCAACATCATCATGAACGACCTGATCGCGCTCATGGAGCCGCGCTATATCGAGGTGTGGGGCAAGTTCACGCCGCGCGGCGGCATCTCCATCGACCCGTACTGCAATTGGGGCCGGCCGGGCACCAAGTACGAGGCGATGGCCGAGCATCGGCTGATGAACCACGACCTCTATCCGGAGAAGGTTGATAACCGCTAGGGCCGACAGCCGACGCGATGAAGCTACGATCCGTCAGTCGCCTGCGCCGCAGTCGATCATACGCAATTCAACGTATCGAGAATGTTGTATCGAGTATATCTAGTGTATAGAAAAGCTTGCCGGCCTGGCGGGGCCCGCAAGCTTATTTTGTCTGGTCGAAGCAGGAGGGAGGGGCGGCCGGCGCCGGGGCGTGACGCGTCAAGCATCAAGGCAACTAGCGTCATGCGTCCAGCATAGCAAGTGATGCGCCGACATAGCGAGTGATGCGCTGGCCTAATGGACATGACAGACGCTTAGCGTCGTTTTTTGGCTCCCTTCCAGGTGTAACGGTCATCAGGAGCGCTTAGCGGGGGTGATGGGCTGTGGATGTGGCCGAAATGACCGCTAAGCGTCGCTGGTGTCCATTACAGCATCGGCCGGCTTTTCGCCGATCGCACGGACAGAGCCGGAAACTGTCTCCAAGCGCCATATGCCATAAGCCAAGCGCCAAGCGCCGAACGCCATAAGAACGCCATAAGCCAAGCGCCGCGCGGCGGGACCCGGGGAGGCTCCCGCCGCGCCGCTCGCTTTAAAGGCGTTTAGCTTTTACGGCGTTAACCGTTGATGCCGTTAAGCTGCGATCCGGCATACGGGCCCGCCGCTGCCTCCGCAGATGCCCCGGCCTGTCTCGTCAAGGCATCTTGGTCAAGCCGCGCGAGCTGAGGTACAGCATGTACCACTCCTCGCGGCTCAGCGCTACCTGCTCGGCCTGGGCGCATGCGCGGATACGGTCGGGATTGGCGGTGCCGATGACCGGCTGTATGGCCGACGGGTGCCGCAGCAGCCAGGCGAGCACGATCGCTTCCGGCGCCGTCTCCTTCTCGCGCGCCAGCGTCCGCACCAGCTCGGCCGTGCGCACGACCCGCTCCGGCTGTCCGCCCAGGTCGCGGCCGCTCAGCAGCCCCTTGGCCAGCGGGCCCCAGGCTTGCAACTGGACGCCCTTCATTCGGCAGTGCTCCATTAGCCCCTCCGGGAAGACGCTGTCCCGGGCTTCTGCCTGATTGATGTGCACGCCCGTGTCGACGAATCCGGTCTGCAGTAGGCTCATCTCCATCTGATTGACGATCAAGGGCTCGTCGCAATACGTCTGGAGCAGCTGCATCTGAGCGGCGCTCATGTTGGAGACGCCGAAGTAGCGCACCTTGCCTGCGGTCTTGAGACGGTGGATCGCCTCGGCGACCTCCTCCGGGTCCAGTAGCGGATCGGGACGATGCAGCAGCAGGATGTCCAGATACGCGGTGCCGAGCCGCTCCAGGCTGCTCTCTACGCTGCCGACGATATGGCCGCCGGAGAAGTCGTAGCGGTGGGGGGCTCGATCGCCGCCGGGGAAGCGGATGCCGCACTTGGATTGCAGCACGATCTGCTCGCGCAGCCCGGGCTGCTCCTTGAGCGCGTGTCCGAAGACGCGCTCGGCTTTGCCGTGCTTGTAGACATCCGCGTGATCATACAGTGTGATGCCGCATTCGAGCGCCGCCTCTACGGTCTCGCGGCCCTGCCGCAATTGTTCCGCCGTGATCGGTTCATCGTTCCAGCCGCCTCCGAGCGACATACAGCCCAGCGCCAGCCGGCTATCGGAGATGCCGCGTCGCTGCAAGGGCAGTACAGTAGTCATAGTCGGGTGTGCTCCTCTCGCATGGTCTCAAGTCTGGCCGACCCAGTCGGCCTCGGCGACGTCGCGCCAGCGCGTGCGCATCTGCTCCAGCTCGCCTGCGGTGAGCGGACCGGCCTCCAGCAGCCGCGCATTGGCCGACCAGCGGTCCGGATTGCTCGTGCCGACGATCGCGCAATGCACGCCCGGGATCGACAGTGTGAAGCGCAGCGCCGTCCCGATCGATTCGGCGAGAGGCCGCTCCAGGAACGAATACTTCAGCTGCTGCAGCCGCTCCCAGTAAGGCTGGACATACCCGTTGTCGGGCTTGGCGTCATGCTGCCAGACGGCATTGGCGATCGGCCGCTTCACGACGACGCCCATGCCCGCCGCTGCGGCCAGCGGCAGCGTCAGCTCCGCCGCCTGCTGGTCGGCGATATTCAGCGAGGTCTCCAGCGAGTCGAACAGCCCGCTCTGCACGGCGTAGCGGGCTGCCATGCCGTCGCCGCTGTAGCCGATATAGCGCGTCTTGCCCGCCTGCTTGGCCTGCTGCAGCACCTCGATTACTTCGCCGCGCCGCAGCAGCTCCTCGGAGCAACTGTGCAGGTGAATGACATCCACACGGTCGGTGCGCAACCGCTGCAGGCTGCGGTCGATGCTGCGCGTCAGCATCGCCGGCTCCCAGTCCGGGTCCTCGAAGCCCGCAGCATGTCCGCATTTGGTGAACAGGTAATAATCGTCACGCCGATGCCCGACCGTCTGGCCGATCAGCTCCTCGCTGTTGCCGTAGCACTCCGCAGTGTCGATGACGTTGAGACCGGCGTCGAGCGCACTGCCGAGCAGCCGGTCGGCCTCTGCCGCGCTGACGCCCTGGAAGCCGATCTCGGCCCCGCCGAAACCGAGCGCGGCCACCTCCATGCCGGTCTTGCCGTAGGTGCGTTTTTCCATTTTTTTCGCCTCCTTGTTCCGCGTATGCCTGCTTTTATCTATACCCTTCCCATTATAGGGATAACCGGGACGAAATGTAAGCACTTACTTCAAGTATACCTGGTATACCTGCTTTCCGTTGTATTCATGGTCGGATTGGTTAATTATAATGGAGGATAATGACGAACCGAGGGAGTGTGGAAGGATATGAAGTATCGCAAGCTCGGCAAGAACGGGCCGGACATCTCGGTCATCGGCTTCGGTTCCTGGGCGATCGGCGGGTCCGGGTGGGCCAGCAGTTGGGGCGCGCAGGACGATCTCAAGTCGCAGGAGAGCGTGCGCGCCGCCCTTGATGCCGGCGTGACCTTTTATGATACGGCCGCGGTCTATGGACTCGGCCACTCGGAGGTCGTGCTGGGCCAGGCGCTGGGTACGGATCGGAGCCGCGTCGTGCTGGCGACCAAGTGCGGACTCGTCTGGGGCGAGCAAGGGAAGATCTCCAAGAACGGGACTTACGATTCCGTGTTGCGCGAGGCGGAGGCTTCGCTGAAGCGGCTCGGCACCGACTATATCGATCTCTACCAGATGCACTGGCCGGATACGGATAGCGGCGCACCGGCCGAGGAGACGATGCGGGCGATGGAGAAGCTGGTCCAGGACGGCAAGGTACGCTATGTCGGGGTCAGCAATTACAATGTCGAACAGCTGCAAGCCTCGCTCACAGTGCGCCATGTCGACGCGCTGCAGCCGCCGTACTCGATCCTGCGGCCGGCGGTGGAGGAGCAGGTGCTGCCCTTCTGCCAGGAACAGGGGATCGGCGTGGTCGCATACAGCCCGCTGACGTCAGGCCTGCTCTCGGGCAAGTACAGCTACGACACCACGTTCGATGAAGACGACTGGCGCTCCCGCTCCAAGGCGCACACCGGCGATGGGCTGCGTGCCAATGTCGATCGCGTGGAGCGGCTGGGGGCCATCGCGGAGCGCTACGGCATCACGATGCCGCAGCTCGCGGTCGCCTACGTCCTGGCGCACCCGGCGCTGACGAGCGCGATCGTCGGCGTGCGCAAGCCGGATCATATCCTGGGGGTGCTGCCGGCTGCCGAGGCGGAGCTGAGCGAGGAGACGCTGGACGAGATTAGGCGAATCGCGGTCAGCTAGGCGCGCGCTCGAGGGGGCGTCGAGGACATGATGCTACTGGATGAGTGGTGCGCCGCGGCTTGCGTGGTGCGCGGAAGCCAAAAAAAGCCGCTGACGGACATGTTGTCCGCCAGCGGCTTTTTAGCGAATACGACCAATACGACAGGCCGAGCTTGACACTCTAACGGACATCAGAGGCGCTTAGCGGGCCTGTATGGACCATTTGGAAGTGTAACGGACACGAGAGACGCTTGGCGCACCAAACGTGGCAAGTTTTAGTGACTTTAGGCTTCTAAGCGTCGCTCATGACCGTTAGAGCCGGCCGGGTGCGCGAAATAGCTTCTAAGGACCTCTGGTGTCCGTTAGCGTCGTGTCATCGCCGCGCCAGCCCGCCATGAATCGCCTGAATCACTCGAATTGCCCAATTGCCCCAATCGTCCCGACCGCCCTACCATCGCAGTTCATGGCACCGGGCCGCTACTCCGTCCGCTGCCTGCGATTCGCTACTCCGCCTGCTGCCGCTGGTGGCGGCGGTACTGCTCGGGCGTGACGCCCAGATGCTGCTTGAACATGCGGCTGAAGTGGGCGAGATGCTTGAAGCCGACGCGGAAGGCGACCTCCGTCACCGACAGCTGCGGCTCGAACAGGAACAGGATGCGGGCCTGATTGATTCGGCGCCGGTAGACGAATTCGAAGATCGTGATGCCCGTCACGTCCTTGAAGATCTTCGCCAGGTACGACTTGCTCAAGTGGATATGACGCTGCAGCGTCTCCAGATTGAGATCGTCGGCGTAGTGCGCTTCGAGATACGAGATCATCTCCTGCACGGTCCTCTCCTTGTCGGAGGGCAGGTCGGGCCGCTCCCGCAGCGGCTGCAGGCACTGCTCGTAGATGAAGTGCAGCAGATCGGCGAAGGCCAGACGCATCCGGTTGTCCCCGATGCGATCCCGGCGCTGCTGCTGCCTGTGCATGAAGGCGAGGATGCGCTCGGCCTCTTCCTTCTCCGCGCCGCGCAGGCGCAGCCGATGGTTGCGCAGCTCCTGGAAGGGCTGCAGCACATTGACCGCATACGGCGACTCGAGGTACGGCGCGAGTCCCGCCGGCTCGAAATGGATCGTCGTGCGCACGTACGGATAAGCCGGGTCGGTATGGGGGCAGTGCAGCGTCATGCCGTACATGACGATCAGATCGCCCGGCGCCAGTACGAAGATCTTGTCGCCGATCAGATAGGTGCACTTGCCTTCGTGAAAGTAGTACACCTCATAGTACGAATGCGAGTGCAGCGTGCCGCGCGGAATCGGCCGCGCGGAGCGGTAGGCGTACCCGAGCATGCCGCGATGATCCAGCAAGGCGGGCAGCGCCCATCCCGACTCCGACGCTACTCGATGCGGATCGCTTGCTCTTGCGCCCGCAGACACAGCTCGCCCGCCTTGAATGCATGCGCCTGCGTCATCGCGATCTCGGTCCGATTGAGGCAGTCGAGGATCAGCTCGCCGAAGAACGGATAGCCGACCTTGCCCTGCAGATCGATCTCGCGCTCGCCTTCGCCGTTGACCAGGAACAGCTTGTTGCCGCCGCCGCGCGCCACGTCGACGTACTTGCGCATCTCGATATATCCGTCGGTCCCGAGCAGCAGTGTGCGGCCGTCGCCCCAAGTGGAAAGGCCGGACGGCGTAAGCCAGTCGACGCGGAAGTAGTTGGTCGCGCCGTTGTCGGCCCGCAGCGTCGCATCGCCATAGTCCTCGAGCTCGGGATAATCCTTGCTGTTGTAGTTGGCGACCTTGCTATGCAGTACTTGCGCATCGGATGCGCCGCTGTAGAACAGGAACTGCTCGATCTGATGGCTGCCGATGTCGCACAGGATGCCGCCGTATTGCTCCTTCTCGAAGAACCAGCCCGGGCGGCTCGGCGCGTTGAGCCGGTGAGGTCCAAGGCCGAACACCTGCACGACGCGGCCGATTGCGCCGTCCTGGACGAGCTGTCCGGCGAACACGGCGCATTCCACATGCAGACGCTCGCTGTAGTAGACCATATACTTGCGTCCGGTCGCCGCCGCCGTCGCCTTCGCTTCCTCGAGCTGGGCGAGCGTGGTGAACGGCGTCTTGTCGGTGAAGTAATCCTTGCCGTGCTGCATCACCTTCACGCCGAGCGGTCCGCGCAGATTCGGGATCGCCGCCGCCGCTACGAGCCGCACCTCGGGATCCTGCAGGATCTCCTGCTCGGAGGAGGCGACCGCCACGCCGGGGAATTTGTCGCAGAATTGGCGGACCTTCTCCGGATCGGGATCGTATACCCACTTCAGCGTCGCGCCGGCCTCGGTCAGGCCGTTGCACATGCCGTAGATATGCCCGTGATCGAGCGCCATCGCCGCGAAGCTGAACTCGCCGCTTTCCACGACTGCGTTCGGCTTGCCCTGGGGCGCGTAATTCATGCCGTCCTTGTTGCTCATTCGAATGCTTCCTCCTTTAATTGCACGTGCTTAGAAAATGTTCGGCCACTCTGGCGCTTTTTCACCACACATATAGCTCTCTATAAATCAGTGCGTGCCTTTGACCTCGAGCGTCTGGTAGTCGTCGGCTTTTTTATTCGACTGCGAGGCCGCAATCTGCTCCTGCAGCTTCGTGTAGAACAGGTCCTCGTTGATCGGCAGATCGACCCAATTGTCCGTCCAGGTCGACAGCAGCATCGCATTGGAGAGCGTCAGCCCCTTGATGCCTTCTTCGCCCGGCGCCAGCAGCGGTGTGCCGTTCGCAATGGCGTTGACCCAGTCCTGGGTGATGCCCTTGTGCCCCGGGTTGCCGCCCTTGACCGGAACGTCGCACTTCCAGCACTCCGGCTGGCCGAAGCCGCCCTTGAAGGTCTCGTTGAATTCCGTCTCGGAGACGCGCGTCCGCCAGAATTTGATCTGATCGTCCTCGACGACGATTTTGCCGCGCTCGCCGGTGATCTCGAAGCGGTTGGTGCCCGGCGTCTCGTAGGTCGACGTCACGAACAGGCCGGTCGCGCCGTTCTCGTATTCGACGTAGGCGGTGACGTCGTTCTCGACCTCGATGTTGCGGTGCTTGCCGAAGGCGCAGAAGGCGCGCACGCGCGTCGGCATCATGCCGGTCGTCCATTGCCACAGGTCGAGCTGATGCGGGTCCTGATTGATCAGCACGCCGCCGCCTTCGCCGGCCCAGGTCGCGCGCCAGCCGCCGGAATCATAGTAGCTCTGCGGGCGGTACCAGTTGGTAATGATCCAGTTCGTGCGGCGCACTTCGCCGAGCTCGCCGGAGGCAATCAGGTCCTTCAGCTTGGCGTACAGCGGGTTCGTGCGCTGGTTGTACATGATGCCGAATACCTTGTCGCTCTTGGCGGCGGCTTCGTTCATCTCGCGCACCTGGCGGGTATAGACGCCGGCCGGTTTCTCGATCAGCACATGCATGCCGAGCTCGAGCGCCTTGGCTGCTTGCTCCGGATGGGCATAGTGCGGGGTGCAGATGAGCACGCCGTCAATCGTGCCGGAGGCGATCATCTCCTCCATCGTCTCGAAGCGAGCGACGTGCTCGCCGAGCTCTTCCTTGGCCCAGGCGAGTTGATCTTCGCGCGGATCTGCAACCGCTACCAATTCGCCGCCTTTCACTTCATTTTTGATCAAATATCTGGCGTGTCCGGTCCCCATATTGCCGAGGCCGACAATGCCGATGCGTACATTTGCCATTTCGGTACACCCTTTCGTATTTGGTTGGGATTGCCCCGTTTACAGGGGTTGTGCTCCTCCAATTTTACCATGCGCTCGGGCTCGCGGGCTTTACTTGTGTTATCCGATCTTTTCATTTGATTTGACTGTCAGTGTACTGCTGGGGAGGAGGAGTGGCCGGCGAGGCCTGTCAAAAAGCCCCGTCCGCAGCGGCGAACGGGGCTTTTGCAAGTCGTAGCGGGCCAATGGCTGCGAATGCGATCAGCCAGGCATCATGCTGCGGACCAGCTGCTGCTTGCGGCGCGAGAGCGGGATCGACTTGCAGTCGTCCCTTTTCGAGCCGAAGTACAGATGATCGTCGCCGATCTCGGCGACCTTGGCGACATTGACATAACAGTCGGATTTGACCTTGACGAATCCGCTCTCTTCAATCAGCTTGCCGAGCTGCTCGGCGGACATTCGTTTCTTTATGTGATAATGCCGTCCGTGAAAGCTGACCTGATGATGCGCTCCGACTTTGAAAAAAAGAATGTCCGTCTTGACCTCGAATTCGTACACGTTCTTGGTTTCCAACGCTACACCCATTGTTTCAAGCCCCCCTGCACAAGAGTAAGAATTTAAAATGCACCAACCTTGTTAGCGCTTACATTATAACATAGGTCGGTTGTCCCTGAAAAGCCTTTTTTCTAATCTCTTTAATTTTTGCTAAAATAACAAGCAATATGCTGGAAATGCCGGCAAAGCGAACGTAAAATAAATGCACAACGATTGGGGGCGAGCCGAATGCCGCGATGGCAGCGAATGTATGGATACGGGATGACGCTGGTCATCGCGCTCTGCGTGCTGGCCCAGCTCATCTGGCTGCCGGATCCGATTCGGATCGGGAGCTGGTACTGGATCGATCTGCTGGATGTGCTCGTCTACGCGCTGCTCGGTCCGCCCGTGCTGTGGTTCCTGGGGGCGTATCTGGGCTTCCGGGCGGCGCGGAGGGAGACCAAGGCGCTGCTGGGGCGTCCGCGCCGCAGACGGCGCATACGCGGCTATAGCCTGCTGCTCTTCGCGGATGTGATGCGGCGCGGCATGATCATGGCGGCATCGGCGGGCGCGGTGCTGGTTATCGCCTTGATGCTGATCGAGATGAAGCTGAGCCTCTCGCTGCTGCTCGCAGCCGGTGTGCTGCTCGGCGGGACCTGGCTGCTGGCCGTATGGGATATGGCATCGCGCGAGCGCGAGATCCGCGGCGGCGTTCCTTGGCGGAGCCTGCTACAGCTCGGAGCTTCGGCGACGTTGCTGGCGCTGCTGTTCTGGCCGACCTCCTCTCTGGTGACCTACCCCGGATTGACGATGAATATGAACCGCTATGCCCTGGTGGAGGGCGGCACGCCCAAGGGCGAGATCACCGGCGTGCTCGTCTTCGACCGCCCGGCATTCCCGGCGGACTGGCTGTATGCGGAGCTGTTCCCTCATTATGTATTTCGTCCGATTGCGGGGCTGGGCATGTCGCTCGGCTCGTATGAGACGCTCGTGCGCGACATGAAGCGCGAGGCCGACGAGCTCGGTGCGGCGGTCGCGTTCGAGGCGGCTGGAGTGGGCCAAGGGGCGGTGTCCTACGGCGCGAGAGTGACCCAGGTCCAGGTCGGAGGTCCGGCCTACGGTCAGCTCCATCCCGGCGATGTCATCGTCGAGCTCAACGGTCTGCCGGTCGCGACGGTGCTCGATCTGACGGACCGGATGCGGCTCGTGCTGCCCGGAGAGACGGCCAGCGTCACGATTCAGCGCGGCGGCGGCCGCCAGACGTTCGAGCTGGAGACCGTGCAGCACCCGAGCGACGAATCGCGAGCGGCGGTCGGCATTGAGGTGGTCAATGCGCTTCAGCTTGATTTGCCGCGCGACGTGGTTTTCGGCTCGTATTTCGCCCACGAGGGCGGTCCTTCGCACGGGGCCGCGCTCGCCCTGACCCTGACCGACCAGCTCACGCCGGGCGGGGTCACCTACGGCAATCGCGTCGTCGTCACCGGCACGATTGCCGCAGACGGGGCGATCGGCCGGATCGGCGGCATCCGGCAGAAGGCGTTTGCGGCCGAGCGTACCGGAGCCAATGTGTTTTTTGTGCCGCGCGGCCAGGAGCTCGCCGCACAGGAGGGGGCGCGCTATCTGACGATCGTACCGGTCGACAATCTCGCCCAGATCCTGGAGTGGCTGAAGCAGCATCCGCGGTGAATAGGCGGGAGAGCCGCCGCAATGGGAATACTAGGGGAATCAAGAGGGAAAGGGGCGATTGCGGGATGGGTGTACAACCGTCATTGACAAGGCAGGCGCTGACGGCGCCTTTTGTATGGTTCTCGGCGCTGATGCTGATTAAGATTGCATTGGCTTGGAGCGTGATCGCCGGCGGCAGCGCCAGCGCGATGCTGACCGACATGCTGTCGGTATGGGTGATCTTTTGTCTGATCGAGACGTTCGCCAGGCGGCGCAAGCTGCTTTATTATATGATGGTCAATGTCCTGCTGACGACGCTTTTTTTCGCCGCCATCATGTACTACAAGTATTATGGCGTCATTGTGACGTATCACGCGCTGATGCAGGTAAATCAGGTAACCGAGGTGAAGGATAGCGTATTTACCTTGATTGATCCGCAATACATGTTGATCTTTATCGATATTCTCGTGCTGGCGGTGCTGCTATTTGCGCGGCGGCGCAAGCTCGGCCGGACAGGCGTGGTCCGTCTGCCGCGTCGCTTCGCGGTGCCGGGGCTGGTGCTGCTGCTCGTCGTCTGCCTCGGCAATGTCTGGCCCCATCGGGCGAGCATGAACGAGCTGGTGCAGGCTGAGGAGATGGGGCTGCTGAATTACGAGGCCTACACGATGCTCAAGGACAAGGACGAGGCGCTGGAGCCGCTGGCGGAGATTACGCCGGCCGCAGTACGCGAGGCCAAGGGCATCAAGGAGCCGGACGAGCCGCTCATGCGGGGCGCGGCGGCCGGTCGCCATGTCATCGTCGTGCAGCTCGAATCATTTCAGGCGCTGCTGCTCGGCAGAGAGCTGGCCGGGACGGCGCTGACGCCGAATATGAACGCGCTGCTGGAGGAAGCGGACTACTTCTCGAGCTTTTATCAGCAGGTCGGCCAGGGCAACACGTCGGATGCGGAATACGTCGTCAATACGTCGCTCTACATTCCGCAGCGCGGCGCCGCTTCCCAGATTTACGGCGACAAGCGACTGCCCAGCCTGCCGCGGCTGCTCGGAGCGCACGGCTATGCGTCGGCCACCTTTCACACGAATGACGTGCATTTTTGGAATCGGGACCAGCTGTACCGGGCGCTCGGATTCGATCGGTATTACGATCAGGCCTTCTTCGGCGACGAGGATACGATCTCGTTCGGGGCCTCGGACGAGGTGCTCTACCGCAAGACCGCGGCTGAGCTGGCCCGTCTCGACGCGGAGGGCGAGTCTTTGTACGCCCACATCATCGCGGTGACGGCGCATCATCCGTTCCGCCTGCCGCAGCGCAAGCTGACGCTGGAGCTCCCCGCAGCCTATCGCGATACGCTGCCCGGCGATTACCTGCAGGCGCAGCATTACGCGGATGAGGCCTTCGGGCAGTTCGTCGCGGCGCTCAAGCAGAACGGGCTATGGGAGCGCAGTGTCATCGTCGTATACGGCGACCATCTCGGGCTGCCGATGCATGCCCTGGACGACGACGATTTGGATTTGCTGGAGGAATTGCTGGGCCGGCCGTATACGTACGCGGATATGCTCAACGTGCCGCTGGCGATCGTCATCCCGGGCTTGACGGAGACCGGCCGAGTGCTCCCCCAGCCCGGAGGACAGAGCGATATCCTCCCGACACTGGCCAATCTGCTCGGCGTGGATGCGGACGAACAAGTGCATATGGGGCAGGATCTGTACAATCATGAGACGAATCTGCTGCCGCAGCGCTATTATCTGCCCTCCGGCTCGTTTGTGACCGGCGAAGCGATCTTCATCCCCGGCAGCGGCTTCGACGACGGCGAGGTCTATCCGGCGATCGGCGGACCGCCGGCGACGCCTCCGACGGACGCGCAATACGAGCGCGCCTTGCGCTTGCTGCATCTTTCCGACAGTTACGTCAGGCAGCTTCCCGCGCATGATTAAAAACCGAAATTGCGGGTAATAGAAAGAGAAATTTAATAAAACCGCAACATTTCGAGGGCTGGCGCCGTTTATTACATGCTAGCGCCACGCCGCGCCTTTTGACATGCGGCCTCGGACGTTGCATAATGAGACTCTGTAAATTGAAAAACAACGATGGAAATATACAGAAAACTGGACGGCTGCCGTCGACGGCCGGCCTGTTTTCGTTGTGGAAAGAAGGGGATTTTATTGCATTTTCGAGAAGCTTTGCGGAGCTTGCAGACTCGACCGTTCATTTTTTTCTCGCTGATCTTGCTCGTCAAAAGCTATTTGGCCTATCTCGTTATTTTTGACAGCGGGCTGTCCTTGACGCCGCTGTTAACCGAGATCCCGTTCATCTGGCTGCTGTTCTGCCTGATCGAGTGGTTTGCCACCAAGCGCAAGCTAGTCTACTACCTGGTTGCCAATTTGTTGTTGACCGGCATTTTCTTTGCGGCCATTATGTACTACAAATATTATGGCGTCATCGTGACCTACCATGCGCTGGATCAGGTCAATCAGGTGACGGCGGTCAAGAACAGCGTTTTCTCCCTAATGGACCCGTACTACCTGCTTATTTTCACCGACATTCTCGTCATCGGGTACTTGCTGGTGCGCAGCAAGAAGCTGACGACGTGGAAACGATTTGCGACGCGGCGCGAGCATCGCGGCGTAGTCATGGCCCTGTTCGTCGTATCGCTGGTGCTGTGCTTCGTCAATGTTCTGCCGAACCGGGCCAGCATGAACGAGATCAAAAAAGCCGAGGACATGGGCATTCTCAACTATGAAGCCTACACCATCTTGTCCAAGGACAAGTTCGATCCGATCCCGCGCGAATCGATTACGCAGCAGGCGATCGATACGGAGAAAGGGCATGCCGCCCCGCAGGAGCCGTCCGATCTGAACTATTACGCGGCGGCGCAAGGCAAAAATTTGATTATTATTCAAATGGAGTCGTTCCAAAACTTCCTGATCGGTCTGGAGATCGACGGTCAGGAAATCACGCCCAACATGAATGAATTGATGCAAAAGAACTTCTACTTTCCGAACTTCTACCAGCAGGTCGGGCAAGGCAACACGTCCGATGCCGAGTTCGTCGTCAACACGTCGTTCTATATTCCGCCGCGCGGCGCGGCCTCCGGCGTCTACGCCGGCAAGGCGCTGCCGAGTCTGCCGAAGCTGCTCAAGGGTCACGGCTACGACACGGCTACCTTCCACACCAATGTCGTAGAGTTCTGGAACCGCGGCGAGATGTATCAGGCGCTTGGTTTTGACCGCTATTACGACGCCGAATTTTTCGGCACGGAGGACACCGTGTTTTTTGGCGCATCGGACGAGGTGCTGTACGACAAGACAATCGACGAGCTGGAGCGCATGAACGCGCAGGATCGTCCGTTCTACAGCCAGGTCATTTCGATGACGGCCCATCACCCGTTCACCATTCCGGCGAAAAAGCAGCGCATCGAGCTGCCTGACCGGTACAAGGACACCTTTGTCGGCGATTATATTGTGTCTCAGAATTATGCCGACGATGCGCTTGGCGATTTTATCGACGACCTCAAGGCGAAGGGCATCTGGGACGACAGCCTGGTTGTTATCTACGGGGATCATCTCGGTCTCCCGATCTACTCGCTGGACCGCAAGGACAAGGCGCTCATGGAAGAGATCTACGGCCATGAATACGGCTATACGGATATGATCAACATTCCGCTCGGCGTTATTTCGGAAGGCATGACTTACCCGGCGATCTTTGAACAGATCGGCGGTCAGGTGGATGTGCTGCCGACGGTCGCGAATCTACTCGGCATCTCGCTCGAGCACCATCTGCACTTCGGGCAGGATATCATCAACGAGACGTACAATCTGTTGCCGCAGCGCTATTATCTGCCGTCGGGCTCGTTCGTCAGCGAAGAATCCCTGTTCATGCCGGGCAGCGGCTACGAGGACGGCACGCAATACCCGCTCAGCGGCGACGGCGGGATGAACCAGGGCGCGTCCGAGGACGAATATGAGCGCGCTTTGCGCCTTCTTCACCTTTCCGACAGCTACGTCAGCCAGCTGCGCGACCGCTCGCCTGCCAAGCCTGCAGCCGAGTAAGATTTGTTGACAGGCGCCCAGCCGGTTCCGACCGGCCGGGCGCCTTGTTGTGTGTACGGGTCGTGCTCCTCGCTGATGCGGCGCGTGTCCGATCAGGAGGTCCGGGCGGCCTCTTGCCATCCGGCGCTCAGCTCGGCCAAGCCCCAGACGATGGTCACCGTCAGCAAAATGGCGATTGCGACAATGAAGAGGGCATGAAGCTTCTTCATCTGGTCACCTCCGATCATGAAACCCCTTCCATTGTATGCGGGAATCTGTCGGCACTTTCATCGTACACGAATTTGGATGCGCTTTCAATTAAAATGAGAATTATTAGAATACTGTCGAATTTACGAGTTAGAAAAGGAATCGCGCCGCTCCTGTCGAATAGGAATATGCTGACTATCTACAGGATGTGATACTGTGATTGAAATGCAAGACGTTTGGAAGACCTATGCCAAGGGCGCGCACGCGCTGCGAGGCATTTCCGTAATTATAGATCGCAACGAGTTCGTCTACCTCGTCGGGCCCTCCGGAGCGGGCAAGTCCACCTTTATGAAGCTGATCTACCGCGAAGAGGTGCCGACGAAGGGGCAAATCTCGGTAAACGGTTTTAATATCGGCAAATTAAAGCCCCGAAAAATCCCTTTTGTCAGACGCAATATCGGTGTGATTTTCCAGGATTTTCGGCTCCTGCCGCAGTTGACGGCGTATGAGAACGTCGCGTTCGCGATGGAGGTGGTCGAAGCGCCTCGCCGGATTATAAAAAAGCGGACGATGGAGGTGCTGGAACTGGTCGGGCTGCGCTACAAGCACGGCAGCCTGCCCGCACACCTGTCCGGAGGGGAGCAGCAGCGCGTCGCGATCGCCCGGGCGATCGTGAACAACCCGGCGGTCATCGTCGCGGACGAACCGACCGGCAATCTCGACCCCGAGACGTCCTGGGGCATCATGAGCCTGCTGGAGGAGATCAACTTTCGCGGCACGACGATTGTCATGGCGACGCATAATCGCGAGATCGTTAACCGCCTCCGCAAGCGCGTCATCGCCATCGAGGACGGCCTGATCGCACGCGATGAAGCCAGGGGGGAGTACGGCTATGAGATTTAGCACGTTGCTGCGTCATATCCGCGAAGGCTTCAAGAGCTTGCTGCGCAACGGGTGGATGACGTTCGCATCGGTCAGCTCGATCTGCATCTCCTTGTTCATCCTTGGCGTCTTCCTGTTCCTCGCGCTCAATGTCAATTCGCTGGCCGATCAGATCAAGAGCACCGTGCAAGTACGAGCCTTCCTCCAGCTGAATATGGAGCAGACGGAGATCGACGCGCTGCGCAATCGGATCGGCAGCATAGAGGAGGTCAGCTCGATCACCTTCGTCTCGAAGGAAGAGGGCCTGGAGTTGCTGCGGGAGAGCCTGGGCGAGGATGGTCAGGGTCTGCTGGAGGGCTTCGACGAGGTGAACAATCCGCTCCCCGACGCCTTCAATATCGAGGCCGTCGATCCGGAGCTGGTGCCGGAGATCGCGCGCAAGATCGAGGCGATCAATACGCCGGACGAGCAGCCGATCTACAGCGTCAAGTACGGTCAGGGCACGGTGGAGAGCCTGTTCAAGGTCATGGAGACGGTGCGCTGGTTCGGGCTGGGCCTCGTCGGACTGCTCGCGTTGACGGCGATGTTTTTGATCGCCAATACGATCAAGACGACGATCATTGCGCGGCGCCGCGAGATCGGCATCATGAAGCTGGTCGGCGCGACCAATACGTTTATCCGCTGGCCGTTTTTTATCGAGGGCGTATTGATCGGCCTGATCGGGTCGGGCATTACGACCGGCATTCTTATCGCCGGGTACGCACAGCTGGTCAAGGTGTCGCAATTCGAGCTCGGCCTGATGATGATCCGGCTCGTCACGCTGCAGGAATCCTGGCTCATCGTGGCGGTGCTGTTGATTACGATGGGGACGCTGATCGGCGTCTGGGGCAGTACGATATCGATTCGAAAGTACTTGAAAGTGTAGGTGAACGATGGATGAACAGACGCGCCCTTGCGCTCGTAACGGTCCTGCTGCTGGTCTGCGTCGTATTCCGGCCGATCAGCGGACAAGCCGCCTCTACGGTGGAGGAGATCGATCAGCAGATTAGCCGGGTCAAAAACGAAATGCGCTCGGCCTTAAACGAAAAAGCGTCGGCCGAGGCCGAAATGGAGACAATTCAGCAGGAACGGGAAGCTACGCAGGAGTCGCTGAATCTGGTCATGGATCAAATCAACGAGGTCGCGGTCAACATGCAAAACGTCAGCATCAAAATAGCCGACACTGAGCTCGCGCTCCAGGAGGCCGGGCGCAATCTGGAGGACACGGAGGCGCGCATCGAGCAGCGCGACGAGCTGCTGCAGTCGCGGGTGCGGCTGCTGTATACGAGCGGCTTCGTGTCGTATATGGACGTGCTGCTGAGCTCGACCAGCTTTGCCGATTTTCTGACCCGCACGGATGCGCTCCAGGCTATCCTGCATCAGGACAAGGATATCCTGGCCGAGCACAAGCGCGACAAGGAGCTCCAAATCGTCCAGCAGCAGGAGATCGAGGACAAGATGGCGGAGGTTACTGCGCTGTATGGTCGACTCGAGGCGTACAGCATGCAGCTGATGGAGAAGGAGAAGCAGAAGGAAGTCATGATTCTGAATTACGACAAGCGTACGGAGGAATTGGAGCACGTCTCCGAGGAGCAGGAAGCGCTGGTCATGCAGCTGGCACGCAAAAACGCCGATCTGGAAAAGGAAAAGGTACGGGTGCAGTCGGTGTACAGCGGCGGCAAAATGCTGCTGCCGATCGGCCAAGGCTATCGCATCAGCTCGAGCTTCGGCCCGCGCACGCACCCAATCACCGGCGTCAAGGGCAAGATGCATACCGGCACGGATTTTGCCGCGCCGCAGGGTACGCCAATCTATGCCGCCGAGGCTGGCACTGTCATCGTCGCGCAGGTGACGAGCGGCTATGGCAACACGGTCATTATCGACCACGGCAATGGCATCTGGACGTTGTATGCTCACATTCGCAACGGCGGCATCAAAGTCGAGAGCGGAGAACAGGTCAAGCGCGGACAAAAAATTGCCGAGGTCGGCACGACAGGCAACTCGACAGGGCCTCATCTGCACTTTGAGGTGCGCGAGAACGAAAAACCGGTCGACCCGATGGGGTATTTGCGTTAACTACCGGGTAAATAATTCCTGGTAGCTTGTCATATACTAGCGGAGGCTAACAGGTGCGGGAATCGTGCCTTGGCAACAGGCTTGAAAAGGGCGGTGAACGCATGAAATTCAACGGACGTACAGTGGTGGCCTTCATCCTGCTGTCGGTGACGGCAACGGTGCTGATCACCTTGACGGCAGCGGATCGGTCGGTCATCGCCGATCTGGTCAGCCGTGCGGGCTTGGCGACGACGCCCTCGGCCATGCAGGGAAGCACGCTCACCGGCGAAGAGGAGGACAAGCTGGAGGCGGTCTTATCCCTGATCGAGAACAAATATTACAAGGAAGTCGAGCGCGACGACTTGATGGACGGCGCGATCAACGGTATGATCGGCGCGCTGGAGGACCCGTATTCCACGTACATGGAAGGCAGCGTGGCGGAACACTTCTCGGAATCGATCGAGGGCTCGTTCAGCGGCATCGGCGCCGAGGTGACGATGGAGGGCGGCAATATCACGATCGTATCGCCGATCAAAAATTCGCCGGCCGAGAAGGCGGGCCTGCTGCCCAAGGATGTGCTGATCGCGGTCAACGGCGAAAGCCTGGAAGGGCTGGCACTCAACGAAGCCGTAGCCAAAATTCGCGGTCCCAGAGGGACGAAGGCCAATGTTACGGTCAGGCGCCCCGGCGTATCGGAACCGATCGAGCTGGTCATCGTGCGCGATGACATCGACGTCGAGACAGTGTATGCCAAAATGCTGGACGGCGGCATCGGAAGCATCGAGATTCGCCAATTCTCCATGAATACCGGCACCCGCTTCCTGGAGGAGCTGGAGACGCTCGAGGAGCAGGGTCTGAAGGGGCTGATCATCGATGTACGGGGCAATCCGGGCGGGGTGCTGCCGGTCGTCGTCTCGATCGCGGAGCCGTTCGTGCCGAAGGGCGAGCCGATCGTCCAGGTCGAGGATCGCAGCGGCAATGCCGAGCAGACGCTGTCCAAGGGAGCCGGGCGCGACTATCCGCTCGTCGTGCTGGTCAACGGCGGCAGCGCCAGCGCCTCCGAGGTGCTGGCAGGTGCGCTCCGCGAGCGCGCCGATGCCACGATCGTCGGCGAGACCACCTTCGGCAAAGGAACGGTGCAGGTCAGCTACAACAAGGCGCTTGGCGACGACAGCCTGGTCAAGATGACGATTGCAAAGTGGCTCACGCCGGACGGCAATTGGATTCACGAGAAAGGCATTCGTCCCGATGTCGAGGCGCCGCCGCCGGATTATTACACGGCTCCGCGTCTGGCCAAGGATACGACGCTAAAGCCGGACACGGTCGGCGAGCAGGTCAAAAGCATGCAAATGATGCTGGAGGGGCTCGGCTACGATCCGGGACGCAAGGACGGCTATTACAGCGAGCAGACCGCCGATGCGGTCGCCAAGCTCCAGGCCGACGAGGGCCTGCCGGAAACGGGCGAGCTGACGCCGGAGACGGCCGAGAAGCTGGAGTCGCGCCTCGTGGCCTACATCCGCGACGATGCCAACGATACGCAGATGGACGAAGCGGTCCGCGTGCTCAAGGAACAAATTGCCGGAGGCGCATAGCGGCAGGAATCGCGGCCGCGGCCGTCGAATACGTAGAAGGCTGGGCACTGTCGCAGGCTGCGGCAACGGCCCGGCCTTCTTTTGCAATCAAATCATGGCATAAATGTGCCGCATCTGCCGTCTGCTGGCAGCAGGACGGCTGAATTGGGGGAGAGCGACAAGTGGACAATATGGCCGAGCTCGGGCGCCAGGCTGTCGAGGCGCTGCTGCAGCTGCTCCTACAGCCGCTAAGTTATGTTGCTGTGCTGGTCCTGGCCCTGTATTATATGCGTCAGACCCGAATCGAACGGCGCTTGTTCCAGATGAAGCTGCAAGCCTGGCCGCTGCTCCTGCTGCGCCTCCTGGGGGGCGGGCTGGCGGTCGGTCTGCTCGTCTCATGCGCGGCCGTCCTGCTCGGTATACGGATCACGCCGGATACGCTCTACTGGGTATGGGGGGCGGGGCTGCTGCTGTCGCTGATCCGGGTGCGATTCCTGTGTATCGTCTACGCCGCCGGGTTGGTCGGTCTGCTGCAGTGGATCGCCGGCTGGCTCGCCTGGGAGACCTGGCCGTCACCGCTGGAGGGCGTTGCGGCTTCGCTGGCTCGCGTAGAGCCTGGCTCGCTGCTGCTGCTGGCCGCGGTCCTGCATCTGGGCGAAGCGATCCTGCTGCGCGTGCAGGGCGAGCGGCTGTCCAGTCCGCGGCTGCTGGCCGGCAAGCGCGGCAAGCTGATCGGGGCCTACCGGCTCCAGGGGCTGTGGCCGGTACCGCTGCTGCTCTTGACGCCGGCGCTGGAAGCGGGCGCAGGGGCGGCATTGCCGTGGACGCCGCTGCTGGGAGGCGCGGAGAGCGCCGGCGGTTGGCTGCTGCTGGGCTTGCCGGCGGTCATCGGCTACGGCAGCTGGACACGCGCCCAGCTGCCCGGGCAGCTGGCGCGCCGCGCCGCACGGGGCGCACTGCTCTATAGCGTGCTGCTCGGCGGGCTCGCGGCGGCGGCGCTCTGGTGGGCGCCGCTCACCGCGCTGGCGGCGCTGGCCGCCCCGCTGCTGCACGAAGCGCTGGCGCGCCGGGGGCGGCGCGGGGAGGATGCCCGGCTGCGCTACATGCACGACGAGCGCGGGCTGTGCGTACTGGGCGTCGTGCCGGGCACGCCGGCCGCACAGCTCGGCATCACGGCCGGCGAGCGCTTGCACAAGGTCAACGGCATCCGCGTGCGGACGCGCCAAGAGCTGTATGAAGCGCTTCATGCCAATTCGGCTTTCTGCAAGCTGGAGGTGCTCAACCACGAGCAGGAGCTCAAGTTTTTGCAGCGCGCGCGCTTCGACGGCGAGCCGCATCAGCTCGGCATCATTTTGGCGCCGGACGAGCGCGACGAGCGCTACGCCCTGGAGCGGGGGGCTTCCCTGCTCGATCTCGTCGCGCGCCGCCGCGCGACGCGTCATCGCAGCGACGAAGCGGCCCTTTGAGTTAACTGCAGCCGATCGTCATCCAGGCCTCGAGGGTCTCGCCAGCAGGCACCTCGGGCAGCTCCTGTCGCCGATTGAGCTCGCCGGTGAGCGCCATCCAGGGCTCGACGCAGACGAACGGCTTGCCTTCGACCGACCACAAGACGACATAGCGAAAATGGTCGCTATAGGCCATGTGCACCGTGCATTGCTCGCTCAGCGAGAAGGCAATGCGCGGTGCTTTTGCGTCCAGCAGCGCGACCGATTCGACGAGTCCGCCTAGGTCGATCGGACCGTCGAGCGTCTTGGTCTCGCCGTCGTTGTAGTCGAGGTAGCGGGTGGCGTCGGTGGCGCAGGCGATCGTTTTGTCCGTCTTGGCGAAATACGGGTGGAAGCCGGCATACATCGGCATCGGCTGCGCGGAGCGGTTCGCATACCGCTGTTCGATGCGCAGCGCGCCGTCCTGCAAAATATAAGTGAATTCCAGCTCAAAATCGAACGGATAGTGACGCAGCGTTTCCTCGTCGCTGCTGAGACGCAGCGTGATGGCGGCCGCGCCCTCGGTACGCGTATGCATGACCTCCCAAGGCTTGATGCGGGCGACCCCGTGGTTCGGCATCTCGTAAGACGCGCCCTCCCATGCATAACGCTTGTCCTCCAATTGACCGCAGATCGGAAACAAAATCGGATTGCCGCCGCGGATATTAGCGTTCGGGTCGAGCAGGGTAGCCTCGTCCAAATAAAAAAGCGATTTGCCGCCAAGGATCAGCGAAGTGGCAATGCCGCCGCGCGCCGGGCAGACGGTCACGGCGGATTGGGTGGCGGGCTCGCGCAGCTCGTACATCGTGTACGTCTGCTCGAAGGTCCGTACTTCATAATGGTTCATGTTTTCAGGGCTCCTTTATCGTACTTTGGATTGGATGGAATGCAAATATTCGGTGGGCGACATGCCGGTGGCGGTGCGGAATTGACGCGAGAAGCTATGGACGCTGCCGTACTGCAGTCTGGCCGCGATTTCGGTAAAGGTAAGCCTGCCCTCGCGAATGAGCTGACGTGCTTTTTGCTGCTTCAAGTTCCGGAAATAGCGCATAATGCTCTGTCCCGTCTGCGCTTTAAACAGCGCCAAGGCGTGATTTTTACTCAAGTTAAACGTATGGCACACCGCGTCCAGCTTCAGATCCTCCTCGACCCGCTCTTCGAGCAGCGCAATTATTTTACGGACCAGACTTTCTTCGCCCAAGTGCCGCACCGTCCCCGAGCGCCGTTCTGCTTTGCCGGCGGCCTGGCCGCTGTGCAGCAGATCGAGCAGCAGCATTTCCAGGTGAATTTTGAAGAGCTGCTCCGCGCCGAGCGGCGCATCGGCCCTGCGGGTCAGCTTGTGGTCGAACGGCTCGTCGAAGGGCGGCTTGAAGGCATCGTAGCCATGCTGCATCATCTGTGCGAGCATCTCCCGCTGCCGTGCGCCGAGGGTGACGAGCCGGCGCTCGAAGAAGTGGGCGGCCTCGGACGCGCACTCGAACGCCACCACGACGACATTGGGCGCGGTGCCGCTGATGGCCCACAGGCTATGGAATTCATCGGGCCTGTGAAAGATCATGTCGCCCTGCTTGAGCCGGTAGCCTTCGCCGTCGGCATACACACCGAGCTCCCCCTTGTCGACATAACACATCTCCCAAAAATCATGCTGTTCGCCGTCAAAGACGTAGGTCGGCGCGAATTCGAAGTAGTGCAGCGAGATTAGCCGTTTGATCGCGAGCGGCTCGCCTAGGGTCATGCGCGGAAACAAATCGGCGCTCACGTGACCGCCTCCTCCTTTGCGCTTTGCTCCATTATATCATGTTAGGGATTTCTGCTACATCTTGCGTGACTTGTGCTAAAGATTGCGCACACCGGAGGGCGCTACAATAGGGGGGACAGGACGAAAGCACGAAAAAGGAGGAGCCGCAGATGAAGAAAGGCATTAACATTTGGTCCTTCGCGGAAGGACAGTCGGTGGAGGCGTGCATGGAGCTGGCCCGCAGCGCTGGCTACGACGGCATCGAGCTGGCGCTCGGCGAGCAGGGGGAGCTCGGGATGGAAACGACCGAGTCCGGAGCGGGCGAGATTCGGCGGCGCGCTGCCGAGATCGGCATCGAGCTGGCCGGTCTGGCGACCGGGTTGTATTGGGACTACGCCTTTACCTCCGAAGATGCGGCGACGCGCCGGCGGGCGAGCGAGATCGCGCGCCGCCAGATCGAGCTTGCCGCATGGCTGGAAGCGAAGACGATTCTGGTCATCCCCGGCGCGGTCGGGGTCGATTTTATGCCCGGCAGCGAGGTCGTCCGCTACGACACGGCTTATGACCGCGCGCTCGAAGCGGTCTCGGAGCTTGCTGAGCATGCGGAGCGTCATGGCGTGCGGCTGGCGCTGGAGAATGTCTGGAATAAATTTTTACTGTCTCCGCTGGAGTTTCGCGATTTTGTCGACAAGGTCGGTAGCCCCGGCGTCGGCGTATATCTCGATGTGGGCAACGTCGTCGCGACGGGGTACCCCGAGCATTGGATCGATATTTTGGATCATCGCATTTTCCAAGTGCACTTCAAGGATTATCGCCGTCAAGCGGGCGGACTGCACGGCTTTGTCGATCTGCTTGCCGGCGACGTGGATTATCCGCAGGTGATGCAGCGGCTCGGCGCGATCGGCTACGACGGCTACGCCGTGGCGGAGATGCTGCCGCCGTATACGCATCATTCGGATCAAATTATCTACAATACGGCTGCGGCCATGCAGGCCATTATGGAGCCGAAGGAGGGCAACGCTCATGATTAAAATCGGTCTGGTCGGCGCAGGATTCATGGGGCGCATGCACGCCAAGTGCTACGAGGCGCTGCGCGAGCGGGGCGGCTTCGAGGTAGTGGCGGTCGCCGATCTAAATACGGCGCAGGCGGCCGAGCTGGCCGAGCCGCTGGGCGCTGCGGTCTTCGCTTCGGCCGAGGAGATGATGGCCCAGGCGGACATCAACACGGTCGACATCTGCCTGCCGACGTTTTTGCACGCCGAGCTGGCGCTGCAGGCGATGGACAAGGGCATGAATCTGTTCATCGAGAAGCCCGTCTGCCGCAACAGCGAGGAGGCGGCGCGCCTGCTGCGCAAGCAGGAGGAGACCGGAGCCGCGGTGATGATCGGGCAGTGTATTCGTTTTTGGCCGGAGTACACGGAGCTGCGGCGCATCTATGAGGCAGGACGCTACGGCAAGCTGACCTCGGCTGTGTTCACAAGGCGGAGCCCGCATCCCGACTGGGTATGGGAGCAGTGGCTGGACGACGAGGCGAAGAGCGGCTCGGCGGCGCTGGACCTGCACATCCATGACGTCGATTATGTGCGCGCCTTGCTGGGGGAGCCCCAGCGCATCAGCACCGAGCTCGTCCGGGATCGCGGCGCGAATGTCCATATTCATAGTCTGTACCGCTACGGCGACGTCGTCGTCGGGCTCGAGGGCGGCTGGGATTACCCGCCATCCTTTCCGTTGGAGATGGCCTTCACTGTGCAGTTCGAGCAAGCGACAGTCGTCTTCAGCTCGAACGCCGCGCCCACGCTCCGCGTCTTTACGGCGAGCGGCGAGGTGCTGGAGCCGGAGCTGGAGCAGCCGGATCTGAGCGGCGCTGCATCCGGCGATAGCGGCGGCAATATCAGCAGCCTCGGCGGGTACTACAATGAATTGCGCTATTTTATCGATCGCTTGTCGAGCGGCGAGCCGATTGCCGAATCGACGCTGGCCGACGGCTGCGCGTCTCTGGCGCTGCTGGAGAGAGCGCTGGCTGCGGCCGAGCGGTAACCGGTGCGAGGGAGCGACGCAGACGCGCGCACTCAAACGGCGGGCTTCGTGTATAATCGACTAAAAGGATTGTACACAACGTAAAAGGGGAACGTCAGGATGAGGAATGAACGTTTGCAAAATGCCGGATATGCCACTGGCCGCGGCGCGCTTGAGCTTGCCGTTGCCGGCTGGAGCGATCTGAGCGTTAAGCTGTGGGATCTGCGCCGCGCCTGCTTCGATGAAGAATCGCCTGGGCCGGATGAGACGACGCGCTCGGAGCGCTACATGTTAAACGTATTTTATCCGAACGATGGTGCCAGCGTCCGATGCGGCATCAACGGCGAGCGATTGGAACGCCGTCAGCCTTTTTCCGTGGTCTGCGAGCCTGGAGACGAAGTGTGCTTCGGCTTCTCCGGCGGCTGTACAGTGTGGACCTTTTTCTTTCAGGCCGACTGGGCCTCCTCGGCGGGGCCCGCGCCGCATCTGCGCTTGCCTGAGCAACGTCTGGTTATTCCGCATCTCGATCGGGATGTGCAACGCCTCTGCCTGTCCTTGAGTACGCACTGGAATGGAGACGAATTGGATCGGTTTCGCTGCCAGGCGTTGTTTCAGGAATTGCTCTACGTATTGCTGCGTCAGACGCATGAGACGGTCAAGCTCGATCCCCGAATGGCGATTGAGGAGACACGGCGCTATATGGACCGGCACTTTGCCGTCAAGCTGTCAATTGAACATCTGGCTCGCCGCACAGGCACGAGCGAGGGGTATTTTATGCAGCTTTTTAGAAAGGTCTACGGGTGCAGCCCGCTGGATTACATCGCCGAGCGACGCCTCGAGGAGGCACAGCGCTGGTTGCGCCGCGCGCCGAACATGCCGGTTCGCGATGTCTCGCGTACGGTAGGCTACGAGGACGAGGGTTACTTCAGCCGCAGATTCAAGCAAAAACTGGGCATTACGCCCAGCGCATACCGAACGAGCAACCATTACAGAGCTGTGGCGTTGAATTATCATACAATCGGGTATTTGCTCGCGTTGCAGATCATTCCGAGCGGAGCGCGTCTGGATCCCAGGTATGTACGGGAGTATCACGACCGATACGCGGACGATGTGGCGGTTCGTTTGGATCATTTGCAGGATCCGGGCATTGTGTTGCAAACATTGGCCAGGCACGAACCGGACCTGATTGTGGTTCGAGAAAATATCGGATCGCATCAGATTGCGGAGCTGAAGCGTCTTGCGCCTGTCCTTGTGCTGCCATGGCACGATACCGTGCATTGGCGAACCATGTTTCGTCTCGCCGCGACTTTTTTGCATAAGGAAACACAAGCGGAGCGTTGGCTGCAGCAATACGATCGACGAGCCGAACACGTGCGTCGTCGCATTCCGGCGGCGGTTCGCCGCGAATCGTTGCTGATTGTAGGCGCGACTGACCAAGGCATGGTCTTGGTTGGGCGGCGGCATGCGGGCAGCGTCATGTACGAGGACCTGGGCTTCGCTCCGGCCTTTACGCCGCCTACGGCGCTGCATCCGATGCAGCCGGAGCAATTGGCATCGATTGACGCGGATCGTATTTTACTTATTGCCGACAGCGGGACGGCCGCTCGTCACGACTTGCAGACGTTATACCGCAGTTCTGCATGGCGCACGCTTCGCGCCGTGCACAGTCGCAAGGTTCATCGTGTGGACAGGGGCTTGTGGTTTGAGTATACGCCGCATGCGCATTTATGGGTCTTGCAAGCGGCAGCCGCGCTTTTCAGCTAAGTATTGTCCCATAACCTGATACGGATTCTCCATGGCTTTCATTGAACGCCGCATTTATAATTGATATTGATTATCATTATGAATTGATGGAGGTCATCATGAATTACAACGGTATCAAATGGTGGACATGTTTGATTTGTCTGTGCAGCCTCGTCCTTGTCACCGCCTGCGGCGGGACGAGCCCGTCGCAATCCTCACAATCCGAATCGGACCATGCATCGCCGACGTCCGACTCTGCGGAAAGCCATTCCGACCAACCGATCATGTATACGGACGATTACGGGCGGGAAGTGAAGATTACCGGCAAGCCGCAGCGGATTCTTGGCGTTTACTTAGAAGACCCGCTTGTGGCGCTCGGCTTGACACCGCTGCTCCAATTTAATTTTGGCGGAGCCGGCGCAGCTTATTTACAGCGCTATATTGCGGACGTGCCGCTGGCCGGCAGCACGCCGATGCCGGCTCCGGAGCGGGTGCTGGAGCTCGATCCGGATTTGATTATCACGCATTCCCTCGTGCTGGCAGCCGACAAGATTGAGCCTTATGCCAAAATTGCGCCGACGTATGCCATTGATGCCTCCACGAGCGGGTGGAAGGACATTTTATTGACGATCGGAACCTTGGTCGGAGAATCGGAGAAGGCGCAGCAACTGCTCGAGACGTATGACCAATCGCTGAGCGATGCGCGCGAGCGTCTGCAGCGGCAGGTAGGAACGGACACGTTCGCGCTCGTGCGGATTGCCAATGACAAGGATATTCGTCTCTATCGGACCGACGATCCGTTCAGCGGCGAGCTGCTGTACGACGACCTCGGCTTGAAGCCGGCTGCGCTGGTCGAGACGTTGCCGGAGGACGGCAACATCTCCATCTCTATGGAGGTTATCCCGCAACTCACTGCCGACCATATTATTCTTGTCATCAATGATAACGGCAAGGCGCAGGCCGAGGAATTGTTGGCAAGTCCGCTGTGGCAAGGCCTCCCCGCCTACCAGAACGACCAAATTTACGAGGTTGACGCCTCGTTGTGGCTTTCCCTGGGCTATATTGCCAACACCGGCAAGATCGAAGACTTGCTGGCGCGGACCGCCGAGTAGGCGAGAGGGGGGATCGCTATGCCCAGTGATGAGTTGTATGACATGACGATTATCGGGGGCGGACCTGCCGGTATGTATGCCGCTTTTTACGGCGGCATGCGGGATATGAAGATCAAGCTTGTTGAAGCCCAAAATGCGCTTGGCGGTTTTTTGCATACGTACCCGGAAAAAATGATTTGGGACGTAGGCGGCATTCCGCCGATCCGGTGCGAAAAATTGATCGGCTGGTTGTCCGAGCAGGCAGTCGTTTTTCAGCCAACGGTGTTGTTTAATCAACGTATTGTGCATGTCGATCGTTTGTCCGACGACACGCTTGAACTGAAGACGGCGTCCGGGGAAAGACACTATACGCGGACCATTGTAGTGGCGGTCGGCCGTGGCGTCACATCGCTTCAAAAGCTGGAGATTGAAGGGGCAAATCGCTACGAGTTGACGAATCTATATTATACCGTACAAAATCTTTCCCAATTTGCCGGCAAACGCATCCTCATCTCGGGGGGCGGCAATTCGGCCGTAGATTGGGCTAACGCCTTGTCCGAAGTAGCGGAGCGAGTGACGGTCGTACACCGAAAACCTGAGTTCACGGCAATGGAACGGCATGTCGCCGACATGCGGGCGGCGACGAAGGTTCGCACGCCCTATCAAGTAGAGGCGCTGCACGGAGAACGCGACCTGATTCATGCTGTCACGATTCGCAACGTGGAAGACGGGTCTACGGAGCTGCATGATGTCGATGCCGTGGTGGTCAACCACGGGTACAGCCGCGATACCGGTATTCTAAAAAGCTGGGGTTTCGAGCTGGGCGAATGGGGCTTGAACGTGAGCGAGCGGGCTGAGACCAACATTCCGGGTATTTTTGCCGCCGGCGACTGCGCCGCTTATGGCAGCAAGGTGCGCTTGATTGCCGGAGCCTTTACGGATGCGGTATTGGCGGTCAACAGCGCCAAGCGGTACCTGGACCCGGAAGCGCCGCCCTCGGCTTACGTCTCCTCCCACAATGATCGATTCAAGTCGCGCAATCGCGTGCTGACGCAGGTTAAGAATCAAAACGAGCGCTGAGAAAAGGAGCGCTTGGCGCACCGAAACGCACAACCCGAAAGCTCCTTCCGCACAGCAGCTTCACGAGCCTCAGCTCGAGAAGCTGCTGTATTTGCGTTTGTAATAGCCGTGCCCGTATCGCGAGTGACGCGGATGGTGGCTATGACGCGGCGGATAAGGCGGCGGGTTGGTTTCTCCCGTTCTTCCTGCTATGCTTGAATGAATGCAAATGAGGTGAAGCGGCGCATGCGCGAGCCTCGGCCGGCAAGCGATCTGTACGGCGTCGGGCACCTGCTGCTGTTCCTGCTGTATGCCGGGTACGAGGAGCCGGCCGCAGGCAAGACGGGAGCGCCAGGCCAGGAGCCTGAGCCGGGCTGGGACGAAGAGCTCGAGCTGAGCGCGGGACGCCCGAGCTGATCAAGCGCCTGCTCGGCGAGGCGCCTTTTGCGAATGCGAATGCGGTGGCGGCGGCGATCGCCGAATTGCCGTCTGTTCTGAATGGATCGGTGCAGGATTCGGGAAGCATGTAGAGACATCCGTCAGACCGACACCCACAATTTGCGATAAGCGATCGGAGGTAAAAAGTATGAAAAGACGCAGCAACGCACGGCTTTGCATTATCGTGCTAATGATAGCTATGGCGGCCTTGTGCGCCGCATGTACGCGTGCGGAGACCCCGGACGGCAATGCCCCGATTGGCGATGACCCGGGTAGCAATGCCGGGCAGCCGGATACGAATCCATCCCCCGTGCACGACAACAATCAGAGCGGCAATATGGAGGAGCCGACCGGCAATACGGAAGAATCGAGCGGCGAGGCGCCAGGGGATGACGCGCAGCCGCCCGCCCAAGAGGGAGGCGCGACGAACCAGCCGCACGGCGAAGCGGAGGCGGACCGCATCCTATCCGCGATGCAGGTGGAGGACAAGCTGGGGCAGCTGCTGCTCGTCGGCATGGAGGGCGAGCAAATGAACGAGCAAACCGCTGCCATGATTCGCGAGGAACACATCGGCGGCCTGATCCTGTATGGGCCCAACGTCGTCAGCGCTGCGCAGACAGCCGCCCTGACCCGCTCGTTGCAGGAGGCGAATCAGGACAATCCGCTGCCGCTATGGATCAGCGTAGATGAGGAGGGCGGACGCGTCAGCCGACTGCCGGACGCGATCGGCAAGCTGCCAGCGGCCCGAGAGATCGGCGGAGCCGAAGACCCCGCCTGGACGCGTCGGCTGGGCGCGGCGCTCGGTCAGACGCTGGGCGCGCTCGGATTGAACATGGACTTCGCGCCGGTGCTGGATGTGGACAGCAATCCGGACAATCCGGTGATCGGCGACCGCTCTTATGGCACTGATCCGGACGAGGTCGCCGCGCAAGGCATCGCCATGATGGAAGGCCTGCACGAGGCAGGAGTAGCGGCGGTGGTCAAGCATTTTCCGGGCCATGGCGATACGGCGACCGATTCGCATCTCGGCTTGCCGGTGCTGACCCATGATATGGATCGGCTCCGGCGCGTGGAGCTCGCGCCGTTCGCCCGGGCGATTGCCCAAGGCGCCGACGCAGTGATGGTCGCGCACCTGCTGCTGCCGGCCCTGGACGACACGTATCCTTCTTCTCTTTCGCCGCGTATTATCGGCGAGCTGTTGCGTGAGGATATGGGCTTTGAGGGCGTCGTCATTACGGACGATATGACGATGGGGGCGATCGGGCAGTACGGCGAGATCGGAGAGGCAGCCGTTCAGGCGCTGATCGCTGGAGCGGATCTGGTCCTGGTCGGGCACGGCGCCGAGCTGCAGCGACAGGTGTTGGCGGCGCTGGAGCAGGCCTATGCGGACGGCACGCTGACCGATGCGATGCTGGAGGACAAGCTGAAGCGCATTATTGCACTGAAGCAAAACTATGCTCGGACCGGTGTCGCCCCTGCTGCCGATCCGGATACCGAAGCACTGGCAGAGCGGCTGCGGGCTGCATTGGCGACGCGCGACGCGGCTGTGGATTGAGGCAGCCCCCTATTGTACAATAGGGGCAGCACCTTACATGGCCGACACCCGGCGGAAAGGGATTATTCATGGCGTTTTCCAAAGTTTTCTTCACCAATATCAGTCTGCTGATTACGTTCGGCTACATCTTTAATCTAGGTTATAAATATGCATTTCTTCACGCCCCCATGCAGGTGAAGATGCGGTTTTCCGTTCCGCTGTTTATTTTTGCAGGGTGGTTCACCATGCTGTTCGGCTTGCAGCTGACAGACACCATTTTATTCGACTTGCGGTTCGTACCGCTCATTTTTGCGGCTCTCGTCTACCGCAACCCGCTGCCGCTGCTGGTCGTTGGCATCGGGATCGGGGTTGGCCGATTTATCGTCGGCGGCTTCAATGCGGCGTCGACGGCGGGGTTTTTGAATATGGCGATTTTGGGCGTGGCTGCTGCCGTCATGGCTTACGGATTTGCCAGGCGCGAGACGCTTTCTTTTCGCAGTCGCGCGGCGATTTCCATTGTGGTGATTAATACGCTGAATGTCGCCAATATCGCTTGGTTTGGCATCCTTCCAACACGTGCCTACCTGTTGGAAATCGCCGTCATTACGTATCCGCTCGGACTGGCGCTCAGCGCGTTTTTCATTTTTATTATCCGGGATTTTTACAAGGAGCAAAAGCGGGTTGTCGATTTGCGCAATATGAATATCATTTTGCGCCGTCAGACGCGCGAGCTGCGCGAGGCGAAACGGGAGCTCGAGGGCAAGGCGCATGAGCTGGCGCTGGCCTCGCAATACAAGTCGGAATTTTTGGCCAATATGTCGCACGAGCTAAAAACGCCGCTGAACAGCATTATTCTGCTGTCCCAGATGATCCGCGAAATCCGTGAGGAGAAGAATGAGGCCGGCGAAGAAGCGGAAGGCCGATATGCCGATATTATCAACTCCGCGGGTCACCAACTGCTGCACCTGATCAACGACATTCTCGATCTGTCCAAGGTCGAAGCCGGCAAAATGGAGATTGTGGTAGAACCCGTCTCGGTAAGCGGCATGCTGCAATCGATCGTCGACCAATTCGAGCCGGTTGCCGACAGCAAAAAGCTGGCCTTTCGGCTTGATATGGCGTCGGACGTGCCGGAAATGCTCTATACCGACGAGATGCGCGCGACCCAAATTATCAAAAATTTGCTGGCCAATGCTTTTAAGTTCACGGAAAGCGGTACGATCTCCTTGATCATACGGCGTCACGTGCACGGCCCTGACGGCGTCGCGGAGGAAAAAGATTCCGCTCGCCCGCGCAAGCCGCAGCAGCTTGTACGGGGACGGCAGCGGCGCTGGGGCGTCAAACGGCGCGTTTCACAGGGCAGCGGCGCGTCGCACGACGCGCGGCGATCAGTCGATAATCGCGGCTGGATTGCTTTTGCGGTGCACGATACGGGAATCGGCATCGACGAGACCAAGCAGTACCAGATTTTCGAAGCGTTCCGTCAAGCGGACGGCGCCACCAATCGCAAATACGGCGGCACCGGGCTCGGCCTGTCGATCAGCCTCCAGCTGGCCGGTCTGCTCGGCGGCACGCTAACCTTGAAGAGCAGCCAGGGAAAAGGGAGTTTATTTACATTGTGGCTGCCGGTGCGCGAGTCGCCGGAACTGCAGCAGTAGGTAATTGGACGTGTTTTTACGGCGTGGGACTTTATCGGTCCATCCGAAAATGGTAAACTTTGAATGGGTCTGTCATCCCGAAAAGGAGCCGAGAATGGCTAAAATAAAGATTAAGTTCATCTGCACCGATTGCGGCACTGAGGCGCCGAAGTGGCTGGGCAAGTGTCCGGGCTGCGGCGCCTGGAATACGATGGTCGAAGAAAAAGAAACGGTCGTACGGACGCAAGGGGTCGGCCTCGGTCAGATTGAGAAGAAAGAAAAACCTGTTCCTATCATATCTATACAAGGGGAGCAGGAGCCGCGGATCGAAACGAAAATGGTCGAACTGAATCGGGTGCTCGGCGGCGGCGTCGTACCGGGCTCGCTCGTGCTGGTCGGCGGAGACCCGGGGATCGGCAAATCGACGTTGCTGCTGCAAGCCTCGCATGCGCTGGCCTCCAAAGGGCTCAAGGTGCTCTATATATCCGGCGAGGAATCCGTACGGCAGACGAGGCTGCGCGCCGACCGTCTCGGCGCGTTGGCCGAGACGCTGTATGTCCTATGCGAGACCAGCGTCAGCGCGATCGGCGAGGCCATCGACGCGGTACAGCCCGACTTTCTCGTCATTGACTCGATCCAGACAGTGTACGCGCCGTCGATTGAGTCCGCGCCGGGCAGCGTCGCTCAGGTCCGCGAGTGCACGGCGCATTTCATGCGGGTGGCCAAGGTGCGCGGGATCGCGACGGTGCTGGTCGGTCACGTGACCAAGGAAGGCGCCATCGCCGGGCCGCGCCTGCTCGAGCATATGGTGGATTGCGTCCTGTATTTCGAGGGCGAGCGCCATCACGCCTATCGCTTGTTGCGAGCCGTCAAAAACCGGTTCGGTTCGACCAACGAAATCGGCATTTTCGAAATGGGCGAAGCGGGTCTGCGCGAGGTCTCCAATCCATCCGAGCTCTTCCTGTCGGAGCGCTCGCTCGGCGTCTCCGGCGCGACCGTCGTGGCGAGCATGGAGGGCACGCGGCCCGTGCTGGTCGAGCTGCAGGCGCTCGTGGCGACGACCAATTTCCCTTCGCCGCGACGCATGTCCGCCGGCATCGATCATCACCGCATGGCGCTGATCATCGCCGTCCTGGAAAAACGGATGGGCATGTTTTTGCAGAATCAGGACGCCTACCTGAATGTCGCCGGGGGCGTCAAGCTCGATGAGCCGGCCGTGGACCTGGCCGCGGCGGTCAGCCTGGCCTCGAGCTTTCGCGACGTTCCGACCAAGCCCGACGATGTCATCTTTGGCGAGATCGGATTGACCGGAGAGGTGCGCGGAGTGGCCAGGGCGGAGCAACGGGTGCGCGAAGCGCAAAAGCTCGGCTTTGGACGCGTCATCATGCCGGAAAAAAGCTTGAAGGGTTGGAAAAAGCCGAAAGGCATCGAGATTGTGGGCGTGAGCACCGTATCAGAAGCGCTCGCAGCCGCGCTTGGATAGGGGGCCATTGAAGAATGAACGGAGAAGAACCGACCAAACAGGAAATTACGAACCAACTGCTGCAGCAGGTTGCGCCCGGCACGGCATTTCGGGCGGGATTGGAAAATGTACTGCGGGCCAAAACCGGCGCGTTGATTGTCGTCGGGTATAGTCCTGAGGTGATGGCGGTGGTGGACGGGGGATTTTCCATCAATTGCGATTTCTCCCCCAACTATTTATATGAACTGGCGAAGATGGACGGGGCGATTATTTTGAGCGAAGACTTTCGCCGGATTTTGTTCGCCAACACCCAGCTGATCCCCGACAGCTCGATCGCGTCCATCGAGACGGGCATTCGTCACCGCACGGCGGAGCGGGTCGCCAAGCAGACGGGTCAGCTCGTCGTCTCGATCTCCCAGCGTCGCAATATCATTACGTTGTATCAAGGCGACCTGCGGTACTCGCTCAAGGAGATGGGCGCGATTCTCACCAAGGCGAACCAGGCGATTCAAACGCTGGAGAAATACAAGGCGGTGCTCACCCAGGGCTTCACCAACCTGTCGGCAGCCGAATTCGAGGAGCTCGTCACCTTGCAGGAGGTCGCCGGCGTCATGCAGCGCGTCGAGATGGTGCTGCGCATCAAGACCGAGATCAAACGCTATGTCAACGAGCTCGGCACGGAAGGTAGGCTGATCAGCATGCAGATGGAGGAGCTGGTGGGCGGTGTCGAGGAGGACGCGTGGTTCCTGATGAAGGATTATGCCCGCGACAATCATGACGACAAGCTGCGCGACATTCGCGCCGGCCTGAAGCGCTCGAGCTCGGAGGAACTGCTCGATATCCACCACATTATCCGGCTGCTCGGCTATCCCTATTCCAGTACGATATCCGACGAGGCAATCCAGCCGAGAGGCTACCGCATGCTGCACAAAATTCCTCGTTTGCCGGTTATTATCATGAACAATCTGGTGGAACGCTTTCTTCATCTGCGGCAGATCGTCGCCGCCTCGATCGAAGAGCTGGACGACGTCGACGGCATCGGCGAGGTCCGCGCGCGCGCAATTCGCGAAGGCTTGAAGCGGATCCGAGAGCAGGTATTCATTGACAGACAAATTTAAATCCCATACAATGTTAGAATGCTTGCGCTTTCGCGCGGTTATCAGGCGTCTTGCTGCGCGATGCGAACGGGATAAGCGAATTTGGCCGGTTCATGCTTGTGCGGCCGAATTTGGGGTAAAGTAAAGATGAGGTGGAATCCGATGATCACAAAGTCGATCCCGAGTCTTTTTACGGTAGGCAACTTGTTTCTCGGCGTGCTTGCCATTATTCTCGTCTTCGACGAGAAGCCGGACATTGCGGCGATGATGGTCATCGCAGCGATGCTGTTGGATGGCGTGGACGGGCGAGTGGCGCGTGCGCTGGGCGTACAGAGCGAATTTGGCAAGGAGCTCGACTCTTTGTCGGACGTGATCTCTTTCGGCGTAGCGCCGGCTTTTATTATGTATGTGGTGGCTTTTCAAGACCTCAGTCCCGCAGCGGCCTGGATTGTGACGGCGTTGTTTCCGATTTGCGGCGCGTTGCGCTTGGCCAGATTCAACGTCATTTCCGGTACGCCGGGGTATTTTATCGGACTTCCGATTCCGGCGGCAGGCGGGGTGCTCAGCACGCTGGCCTTATTTTATGAAGAGATTCCGGTGGCGGTGCTGCTCGGGAGCTCGCTCGTGCTTTCCTTCCT
This sequence comes from Paenibacillus sabuli, assembly GCF_014705605.1. Lineage (GTDB taxonomy): Bacteria > Bacillota > Bacilli > Paenibacillales > Paenibacillaceae > Paenibacillus_D > Paenibacillus_D sabuli. Next base: position 52,440 of record NZ_JACXIZ010000012.1, on the reverse strand, counting down.
GATGGTTAGCAATATCAAATATCCAAATTTCAAAAAAGTCGGCATCCCCCGCGGCTCCGTTTGGGTTATTCCTCTCATTGTCGTCGTTACGGTCGTGCTCGGCATCGTTTTTCGCAACCACTTGTCTAAAATCTTGTTTGTGCCGCTTGTGCTTTATGCGCTCTACGGGCTAAAAAAAAACGGTAGGCGGCGGCTGTTCGGCAAAGGGCGGAAGCGCCGCAAGGCGACGGCGCAAGATGAGGAGCCTCAGTCGGAGCACAGCGCATAAGCCGCGAACCGACCAGCATGCAACGCCAAAAACAGGAGTCGTGCCTTCCACTGCGAAGGGCGGCTCCTGTTCGCATGCACATCATGCATCTTCATCATTAATAATAGCCGAATCTTACGTCAAATTGAACAAGCCGAGGGTCGAGCATTTTTTGGACTCGTCTTGTACGACCTCGTCAAGACTGATGTTGAGCAAGTTGCAGAGCGAGGACATGTAAAACAAATTCTTGCCCAGCTCGGCCTTCAACACATCCTTGCAATTTTCGCACAAGTCGCCTTGCATGTGGGTTTCCAGCGAATGCTTGGCCTGCTCCAATTCAAGGTGTTCGGTATACTCCTGGCGCTTGGCATTCAGCTCGATGCAGCCGCACTCGGTGACCGCTTTGGTCACGGCACGGTTGACGGCGGCACCCGTCTGGCCATACTTGGACAGGACATCCAGCAGACTGCGGTGACGCAGCAGTAATTCCGATACTTGATGCTGCAATTGCTCCAACGTGGGGGCGCTCATCGATTCCACCTCGTTTCCTGATTTGCTTGCACCTCCTCATTATAATTCATCGTCTCGTCAAATTACAAAAGGCTTTGGGATCAGATTGCCTTAAAATTCCTTCTCTCGCGATTAGGTTCCAGTGAATTGGATCATAATTGTAATGGAGGTGAATCCCGTGGAAAAGAAATGGATACAAGTACTGGGTCTGATCGCGGGCGGGTGGGTAGGTGCAGAGTTTAGCGCCGCGCTTCGTCCGACGGTGTCATGGATGGAATCGTCACAACCTTTTTTCCAGCAATCCGGAGCCTATTATTCGGGAATCGCGCTCGGCGCGGTGGGCGGCCTGGCGGCGGCAACGGCGCTGGCGGGCCCGCTGACACGTCAGTTGCGGCGTGTTGCGGAGCGCGCAGCCGCGCAGCCGACAGCCGATCTGATTAGCGGCGGGCTGGGACTGTTGTGCGGTCTGGCAATCGCGGCGCTTCTCGTGCCGGCTGCAGGTGGGCTCGGCGGGGGGATCGGCGCGCTGCTGTGGGCGGTGTTGACGTTGTTGTGCGGGTATATGGGCTTGCGTATCGGCTTGCTCAAAAAGGACGAATTGGCCGCTGGCTACGCGGCTTATGTCAAAGCGCATGTCGCTCCCGCCCCTGCGGAGGAGGAGCGCTGGTTCGAGGAACACAAGATCCTCGACACAAGCGTCATCATCGACGGCCGAATCGCCGATATTTGCAAGACGGGCTTCATAGAGGGGACGCTCGTCATCCCGGAATTCGTGCTGGAGGAGCTGCAGCATATCGCCGACTCCTCGGATCTGCTCAAGCGCAACCGCGGCCGGCGGGGGCTCGACATCCTCAACAAGATTCAGAAGGAGCTGGACGTGCGCGTGTTGATTTACGAGGGCGACTTCGAGGAGATCGGCGAGGTGGACAGCAAGCTGGTTAAGCTCGCCAAGGCGCTGCAAGGCAAGGTCGTGACCAACGACTTTAACCTGAATAAGGTGTGCGAGCTGCAGGGCGTCTCCGTGCTGAATATCAACGATCTGGCCAATGCCGTCAAGCCGGTCGTATTGCCCGGCGAGGAGATTGTCGTCCAGGTTATCAAGGACGGCAAGGAGCACGGCCAGGGCGTCGCTTATCTGGACGACGGGACGATGATCGTCGTCGAAGGCGGCCGCGACTACATCGGCACGATGATGGAGGTGCTGGTGACGAGCGTGCTGCAGACATCCGCCGGCCGAATGATTTTTGCCAAGCCCAAGCTGCTGGAGAAGGCGCAGTAGCGCCGGCCGGAGCTGCCGGGGCGAGGAAACCCATATAGAGCTGGGGCCCGATGTATGATAGGATTAACGAGAATGGCCGTTGCGTGCAGCGGCTCATTTTCGCGGGCGGCGGCGCCATCTCGGGCCGGGCCCAGCATGCAGACGAGGCGGGTAAGGGCATGGACAAGCAGGCTTGGGGCGCGGTGGTGGTGGCTGCGGGTCGCGGCACGCGCATGGGGACCCCGGTAAGCAAACAATATCTGGAGCTGCTCGGCAAGCCGGTGCTGCTGCACACGCTCGCCATCTTCGAGCGTATGCCGGAAATTACCGAAATCGCGCTGGTCGTCGGCGAAGGCGATCGCGCGCGCTGTGCGGCATGGAGCGCGGACGAGGGGCTGACCAAGCTGCGGTACGTGCTGGCCGGCGGCGCGGAGCGCCAGGATTCGGTGCGCATCGGCGCGCAGGCGCTGACGACGCCGTGGGTGCTCGTGCACGATGGCGTGCGTCCGCTCGTCAGCGAGGCTGCGGTGCGGCGCTGCTGCCAGGCGGCGCAGGCGCGCGGCGCAGCCGTATTGGCCGTGCCGGTCAAGGATACGATCAAGCAGGTTGACGAGGCAGGGACAATCATCGCTACGCCGGACCGGCGCAGCCTGTGGGCCATTCAGACGCCGCAGGCTTTTCGGCGCGCCGATCTGCAGGAGGCGCACACGCGGGCGCTCCGCGACGGCTTCGTCGGCACGGATGATGCGGCCGCGGTGGAGCGCATGGGCATTCCGGTGGCGGTAGCCGAAGGCGAGTATACGAATCTGAAGATTACGACGCCCGAGGATCTGCCGCTGGCTGCGCTGTGGCTGGACGAGGCCGCTCGCGCCGCCGCGGACGGAGATACGGCGAAGACAATAGGGGGTCAAGGCATGATACGAATCGGACAAGGCTATGATGTGCATCAATTGGTCGAAGACAGGCCGCTCATTGTCGGGGGCGTGACCATTCCGCATGAGCTGGGCTTGCTCGGGCATTCGGATGCGGATGTGCTGCTCCATGCGGTGGCCGACGCCGTGTTGGGCGCGCTCGCGCTCGGCGACATCGGCCGGCATTTTCCGGATACGGACGAGGCGTTCAAGGATGCGGACAGCCTGCACTTGCTGGAGCGGGTGTGGTCGATGGCGCGGGAGCGCGGCTACCGGCTCGGCAATGTCGATGCGGTCATCATCGCGCAGCGACCGAAGATGGCGCCGCATATCCCGCAGATGGTGGACAAGATCGCCGGCGCGCTGGGCGGCGACGCCTCGTGCGTCAATGTGAAGGCGACAACGACCGAGCGGCTCGGATTCGCCGGGCGCGGCGAGGGAATCGCGGCGCAGGCGGTTGTCTGTCTGATTCGGGATATGGTATGATGGGGAGCAAACTTGAGGAGAGCGGGAGGAAAGACAAGCGATGAGCAATGACGTGCGTGTGCGCTATGCACCGTCCCCTACAGGGCATCTGCATATCGGCAATGCAAGAACGGCCTTATTCAATTATTTGTTCGCTCGCAGCCAGGGCGGGCGCTTCATCGTGCGAATCGAGGATACAGATACAAAGCGCAATGTCGCCGGCGGCGAGGAGAATCAGCTGGCCTATCTGAAATGGCTCGGCATCGATTGGGACGAGAGCATCGATATCGGCGGCGGCTACGGCCCGTACCGCCAGACCGAGCGGCTCGAGCTATACCGGGCCAGCTACGAAGAGCTGCTGGAGCGGGGCCTGGCCTACCGCTGCTACTGCACGGAGGAGGAGCTCGAGCAAGAGCGCGAGGCGCAGCTCGCCCGCGGCGAGACGCCGCGCTATTCCGGCGCGCACCGCAATCTGAGCGACGAGCAGCGGACGGCGTATGAAGCCGAAGGACGAGTGCCGAGCATCCGCTTCCGCGTGCCCGACGGCAAGGCGTACGCCTTCGACGACATGGTCAAGGGTACGATCCGCTTCGAGGCCGGCGAATTCGGCGACTTCGTCATCGTCAAGAAGGACGGCATCCCGACGTACAACTTCGCGGTGGCGGTCGACGATCATCATATGAAGATTTCACACGTGCTGCGCGGCGAGGATCACATCACGAATACGCCCCGGCAGCTCATGATCTACGAGGCGCTGGGCTGGGAGCCGCCGCGCTACGGCCACATGACGCTGATCGTCAACGAGCAGCGTAAAAAGCTCAGCAAGCGCGACGAATCGATCATCCAGTTCATCGAGCAGTACGACGAACTGGGCTATCTGCCGGAGGCGCTGTTCAACTTCATCGCGCTGCTCGGCTGGTCGCCGGAGGGCGAGCAGGAGGTCTTCACGCGCGAGGAGCTGGTGCAGGCCTTCGACGCGGCCCGCCTGAGCAAGAGCCCGGCGGTATTCGATACGAACAAGCTGGCCTGGATGAACGGCGAATACATCAAGGCCGCCGATCCGCTGCGCATCGCCGAGCTGTGCCGGCCGCATCTGCAGCGTGCCGGCCGGATCGGCGCGGAGCAGGATGCCGGGCAGCGGGCGTGGACGGACGAGCTGGTGGCGCTGTATCAGGACAAGCTGCGCTGCGCGGCCGACATCGTGCCGCTGACGGCGCTGTTCTTCGCGGCGGAGACGACAGACGAGCCCGAAGCGCGCGAGGTGCTGGGCGAGGAGCAGGTACCGCAGGTGCTGCGCGCCTTCCTGGCGCAGATCGAGCAGGCGACGGCGCTGGCCGAGGGCGATGTGAAGGCGATGGTCAAGACGGTGCAGAAGGAAACCGGCTGCAAGGGCAAGCAATTGTTCATGCCGATCCGCGCCGCCGTGACCGGTCAGACGCACGGGCCGGATCTGAACCGGACCATCGCGCTGCTGGGCGCGGACAAGGTCGCGGCCCGGCTGCGCGCCCGACTGGCCTGAGCCGGACATCCCCGGCGGGCGTCTGGAAGCATAGTGGAAAAGTGCCGGGGTGGCCGAAAATGCGTTGGAAAACCACGTAGGCTGCCGCGCCTTGTCAAGCGCGGCGCCGCGGCGTATACTGGATAGCATAAGAAACGGCGTTGAACAGGAGCGTGCAGCTCTGAAGCGGAACAACCAGAGAAGACAATCTACGCGCCGCTCGTACTCGGGCGGCGCGAATGGCTGAGAATTGTCTTGTCCCGCATGCGGCACGTTGCGCCTGGGAGCCGTGCTCCGAGCCAGCGGCACGGAAGGCGCTTCGCGCGGCAAGCCGCGCGCGAAGCGACGGTCCGGCTGCCTGGGGTAGGCGGCACCGTGTGCCCGCGTTAAGGGCTTAGTCAGAGTGGGTGCCGGCTGTCGTCCGGGCAGCGGCGCCAAGCAGAGTGGGACCGCGTATACTACGTCTCTGCAGCCAGCGAGCTGCAGGGATTTTTTTGATTGCGGGCGCACCGCCGCCGTCACGGCCGGAGCGCAGCCGCAAGAGGGGGGGCAACGATGGGCAGCCATTTCAAATCGGATATTCGCGCCGTGTTCGAAAACGATCCGGCCGCGCGCAGCGTGTTCGAGGTCGTCTTCACCTACTCGGGCCTGCACGCGATCTGGGCGCATCGCATCGCGCATGCCTTGTTCCGCAAGCGCTGGTTCACACTGGCGCGCATGATCGCGCAGGTGAGCCGCTTCTTCACGGGGATCGAGATTCATCCCGGCGCCCGCATCGGCAGCCGTCTGTTCATCGACCACGGCATGGGCGTGGTCATCGGCGAAACCTGCGAGATCGGCGATGACGTGGTGATCTACCAGGGCGTGACGCTGGGCGGGACCGGCAAGGAGAAGGGCAAGCGGCATCCGACGATCGGCAACAACGTCGTCATCGCCTCGGGGGCGAAGGTGCTCGGCTCGTTCCGGGTGGGGGACAATTGCAATATCGGCGCCAATTCGGTCGTGCTGCGACCGGTGCCGGACGGCAGCACGGTCGTGGGCATTCCGGGACGGATCGTCAAAACGAACGGGCAGCGGGTGGGAGATCGGCTTGACCATACGAAGCTGCCGGATCCGATCATCGAGATGTTTCGGACGATGCAGCGCGAGATCGACGCGCTCAAGGCGGAGCTGGAGCGCACCCGCCGCGCCGCCGAGTCGGCAGACGGCAGGCAACCGGTAGGATACGGAGGCGAAAAAGGACAATGACAGTGCACATTTACAATACGCTATCGCGTGAAAAAGAAGCTTTTGTGCCGCAGGAGGCGGGCCGGGTCAAAATGTACGTCTGCGGGCCGACGGTGTATGACTACATTCATATCGGCAACGCGCGGCCGGTCATTTTTTTCGACGTCGTGCGCCGTTATCTGGAAGCGACGGGGCTGGATGTCGATTATATCGTCAACTTCACGGACGTCGACGACAAGCTGATCCGCAAGGCCGAGCAGACCGGCATGACGGTGCCGGAGGTGGCGGAGAAATATATCGACGCCTTCAACTCGGACATCGAGGCGCTCGGCGTGCGGCCGGCAACGCGCAATCCCCGCGTCACCGAGCATATCGACGAGATTGTCGGCTTCATCCAGGGGCTCGTCGACAAGGGCTTCGCGTACCCGAGCGGCGGGGACGTGTACTTCCGCACAGCCCGATTCGACGACTACGGCAAGCTGTCGCACCAGAACCTGGAGGAGCTGCAGTTCGGAATCCGGATCGGCGTCGACGCGCGCAAGCAGGACGCTCAGGACTTCGTGCTGTGGAAGGGCGCCAAGCCGGGTGAGATCAAATGGGACAGTCCGTGGGGCGAAGGGCGGCCGGGCTGGCACATCGAGTGCTCGGCGATGGCCCGGGTCTACCTCGGCGATACGCTGGATATTCATGGCGGCGGGCATGATCTGACCTTCCCGCATCACGAGTGCGAGGTGGCACAATCCGAGGCGCTCACCGGCCGGCCGCTGGCCAACTATTGGATGCACAACGGCTACATTCACATCAACAACGAGAAAATGTCGAAATCGCTCGGCAACGGCATCACCGTGCAGGAGCTGCTGAAGCGGGTCAATCCGCGCGCCGTGCGTTACTTCATGCTGGCGACGCACTATCGCAGCCCGCTTAATTTCAGTGCCGACACGGTTGCGCAAGCGGAGAACAGCGTCGAACGAATCCGCAATTGCGCCGACAATTTGCGTCACCGTCTCGGTGCGTTGCCGCCGGAGCCGCTGCAGCCTTCGGGCGAGGCCGAGGCCGCGCTCGGACCGCGGCTCGCGGCGCTGAGGACGCGCTTCCACGAACGGATGCGCGACGATTTTGCCACGCCGGACGCCATTACCGTGTTGTTCGAGCTGGTCAGCGAGGCCAATCAGTACCTGCAGCGCGACGCAGTCCGCGGGGAAGCGCTGCAGGCGCTGCTCGAGTTGCTGGGCGAGCTCGACGACGTGCTCGGCCTGCTGCCTGTCGCCGAGACAGCGGAATTGGCAGACGCGCACGTCGAGCAACTGCTCGAGGAGCGCGCGGCCGCCCGCAAGGCCAAAAATTGGGCCCGCGCCGATGAAATACGGGATCTGCTGACTGCGCAAGGCATCGTCCTGGAAGATACGCCGCAAGGGCTGAGGTGGCGGCGCAAATGACAGTGAGGCAAACCGGCGGCGAGCATGCCGGCGCTGCGCCTGATGAGTCGGGGCGGGGGCTGTGGCACTACGACCCGGGTAAGCCGCCCGAGCACATGAATCCGGTGGCCCTGGCTTATCTGGGCGACGCGGTATTCGAATTGCTGGTCCGTCAATATCTGCTTTCCAGGGCCAACCATCGGCTGCATGAGCTGCATCGTCAGGCGACAAGCTATGTCTCGGCGAAGGCCCAGGCCGAGCTGCTGCGGCGCTGGCAGCCGCTGCTGACGGAGGAGGAGGCGGACCTGGTGCGACGCGGCCGTAATGCCAAAAGCGGCGGGCCGACCAAAAACGCGGATCCCGCGGCGTACCGTCTGGCAACGGGGCTAGAATGCCTGGTGGGCTATTTGTATTATCATAAGCGCAGCGAGCGGCTGCACGAGCTGCTGGAGCTGGCCTTTGCCGGCGAGCAGCCCGAGAAGGAGGATGAAAGGTGAGCGATCACGATAACCGGGAGGAATGGATTGCGGGGAAGCACCCGGTCCTGGAGGCGTTGCGCTCCGGCCGGGAGATCAACAAGCTATGGGTAGCCGAAGGTGCACAAAAAAACATGCAGCCCCTGCTCGGCGAAGCCAAAAAGCAAGGCATCGTCGTGCAGCAGGTGGACAAGCGCAAGCTGGATCAGCTGGCGCCCGGCATTCAGCATCAAGGGGTGCTGGCGCAAGCGGCGCCGTACCGCTATGCGGAGGTGGATGAACTGCTCGCGCGCGCCCAGTCGCGCGGAGAGACCCCGCTGCTGCTCGTCCTCGACGAGATCGAGGATCCGCACAATCTGGGTTCGATTATTCGGACTGCCGAATGCACCGGCGTGCACGGCGTCATCATTCCGAAACGGCGCTCGGCGATGCTGACCGCGACGACACTCAAAACATCGGCCGGTGCCGCGGAGCACGTGCCCGTCGCCCGCGTCACGAATCTCGTGCAGACGATCGAACGGCTTAAGCAGGACGGGGTGTGGATTGCAGGGGCGGATGCAACCGCGCCGCAGAATGTCTATCAGACCGATCTGCAGCTGCCGCTGGCGATCGTGATCGGCAGCGAGAGTAAGGGGCTTGGCCGATTGATTCGGGAAAAATGCGACTTCCTCGTGCGGCTGCCGATGCGGGGGCGGCTCAATTCGCTGAACGCTTCGGTCGCGGCCGGCGTGCTGATGTACGAGGCGCTCCGCCAGCGCGAGGCAGCGGCCGCGAGCGGCCAAGGATGACCGGGCGTCGCGGCGGCCATGGCGATGTGCTGCTGGTGGACGGCTACAACATCATCGGCGCATGGCCGGAGCTGCAGCGGCTCAAAGAGCTGGGGCTGGAGGAGGCGCGCGACCGCCTGCTCGATCTGCTCGCCGACTATCAGGGTTTCACCGGCATGGAGGTCATCGTCATTTTTGACGCGCACCAGGTGCCGGGGCTGGGCAAGACGTTTCGTCAGCACAAGCTCACCGTGCTCTACACGAAGGAAAAGGAGACGGCGGACGAATGCATTGAGCGCCAGGTCATCGCGATGGCCCGGCGCAGCCGGGCCATTTACGTGGCCACGTCGGATCTTGTCGAGCAGCATGTCGCATTCGGCAAGGGGGCGCTGCGCATCTCCGCCCGCGAGCTGCTGATCGGCATTCAGCAGAATCGGCGCGCCATCGAGCGCCAGGTGGAGGCCGAGCAACGGGCGCAGGCCAGGCGGAATCCGCTGGACAGCAAGCTCGGCGACAGCGTCCGCGAGCGCTTGGAGCGGATGCGGCGAGGCGAGGACTGAAGCGTCGCGAAGGCAGCCCGCGCAATTACAGTCGTTGTTGACGGTGTCAGATTACATAATGTATACTGATTCTATGTTTCAGCGACTATGCCGGAATCTAGCAATGTACGCCTAAGCAGGCCGGGGGGAATAATCTTGAGCATCGACCTCAAAGATATGTTATTGCACGGCTACGACTGCAGGACGGACGAAGACGTAGTGGATGCGGTCCGCGAAGGCGACGGAGAAGCTTTGGAGTATCTGATCAACAAGTACAGAAACTTTGTACGCGCCAAAGCCCGCTCCTATTTTTTGATCGGGGCAGACCGCGAGGATATTGTGCAGGAAGGCATGATCGGCTTGTACAAGTCGATTCGCGATTTCAAAGGGGACAAGCTGGCCTCCTTCAAGGCATTCGCCGAGTTGTGCATCACCAGACAAATCATTACCGCGATCAAAACCGCCACCAGGCAAAAGCATATTCCTCTCAATTCTTATGTGTCCCTGGACAAGCCGATCTACGACGAAGATTCGGACCGCACGCTGCTGGACGTCATCTGCGGCTCGCGGGTGTCGGACCCGGAAGAATTGATTATCAACCAAGAGGAATTTGTCGGACTCGAGGACAAGATGTCCGAGATATTGAGCGACTTGGAGCGCAAGGTGCTCATGTTGTATCTGGACGGACGATCATATCAAGAGATTGCAGTGGATCTAAGTCGTCATGTGAAGTCGATCGACAATGCCCTTCAACGCGTAAAGCGCAAGCTGGAGCGGTATTTGGAAGTGCGGGATATCAGCGGTTAACGGCAGCGGCAGCGTCCATGAAGGCTCCTTGGCGAGTCTTTTTTCACCGTCGGAATTGATAACGCTTACAAATCAACTGCCCCACACGCGGTTTGAAAGCGGCGCGGACTGGCAACAATGAAAAAGACCGTCTCGATCCCGATGGTTCCCTCAGACAGCGCGCTGCCCGCGTTCCAGCCGTCCGTCCATCAATAAATTTCGTTGACACCCAATATCGCGTGTGCTAAAGTGTTTTAGGTAGGCCTTAAAATTGCGTACGGTATATGCATCGCTACCCGTGTGCGACGAATAGGTTAGTCCGGGAGGTGTACATCAATGCGGGTAATCATTACGTTGGCTTGCACGAACTGCAAACAGAGAAACTACACGACCAACAAGAACAAACGGAATCACCCCGACCGCATCGAGATGAAGAAGTTCTGCAAGTTTTGCAACGAGCATACTCCTCATCGCGAGACCCGATAGTAGTGTAATGGAGGTGTGGACGTGGCGATTTTGTCGAGGATGAAGCAGGGCTTTGGCTCGGCCTTCGCTTTCTTTGCGGACAGCTGGGCGGAGCTCAAGAAGGTGCGTTGGCCCACGCGCAAGGAACTGACAAGCTATACAATCGTCGTTATGGTGACGATTGTGTTTGTGACGATTTACTTCTGGCTTCTTGACATCGGGATCTCGGAACTGGTCGAACTGATTGTTTAAGAAGGGTCCAAAGGTGGCTTGTTATGGAAAAAAGATGGTATGTCGTGCATACGTATTCCGGATATGAGAACAAGGTGAAAGCCAATCTGGAAAAGCGCGTAGAATCGATGGGCATGGAGGATAAGATTTTCCGCGTGCTCGTGCCGATGGAAGAAGAATTGGTGAACAAGGACGGGAAGAAAAAAACCGTCATGCGCAAGGTTTACCCTGGCTATGTGCTTGTCGAGATGGTCCAGACGGACGATTCCTGGTACGTCGTGCGCAATACGCCCGGTGTGACGGGGTTTGTCGGATCTACCGGCTCCGGCTCCAAGCCGACGGCGTTGCTGCCGGATGAGGTCGAGCAGATTCTCAAGCATATGGGCATGGAAGAACCAAAACCGGTCATGGAATTCGATCTGAAGGAAACCGTTCGTGTCAAGGTCGGGCCTTTTGCCAACTTTGTCGGCACCGTCGAAGAGGTGCTGCTCGACAAAAGCAAGCTGAAGGTCCATGTCAACATGTTCGGGAGGGAGACGCCGGTCGAACTGGATTATACCCAGGTTGAAAAGGTGTAGCCCGAGTCCTTACTCTAGGGCAAGGAGGTGTGCAACATGGCAAAAAAAGTGATGAAATTGGTGAAGCTGCAGGTACCGGCTGGCAAAGCGAATCCGGCACCGCCTATCGGTCCCGCGCTGGGTCAAGCAGGCGTCAACATTATGGCGTTCTGTAAAGAGTTCAACGCGCGTACCGCCGATCAGGCAGGTCTCGTCATCCCGGTCGTCATCTCGGTATTCGAGGACCGTTCGTTCACGTTCGAGACGAAGACGCCTCCGGCCGCAGTGCTGCTCCGCGTAGCTGCCGGCATCGAAAAAGGCTCCGGCGAACCGAACAAAAAGAAAGTTGCCTCGGTTCCGCGTGCAAAAATCCGCGAAATCGCCGAGCAAAAAATGCCCGATCTGAATGCAGCGTCCGTTGAAGCGGCGATGCTGATGATTGAGGGCACGGCCCGCAGCATGGGCGTCACGGTTACCGACTAATCCGGCATTATGCCGGCAGGGACGCATGATGCGTTCCGCTCGCATGGACATTCGTCCGGGCGAAGGTGGGAGGATCATCCGAAACGGAGGATTTTCCGCTAGTACCACACAAGGAGGAGAAGACAATTGGCTAAGCATGGCAAGAAGTACCAAGACGCTGCCAAGCAATTTGACAGCGAAGCGACGTACGAGCCGTTGCAGGCGATCGAGCTTGTGAAAAAGACGGCATCGGCCAAATTCGACGAGTCCGTCGAAGTCGCAGTACGCCTCGGCGTGGACCCGCGCAAGCAAGACCAAGCCGTGCGCGGCGTAGTCGTCCTGCCGCATGGCACAGGTAAAACGAAACGCGTGCTCGTATTTGCCAAAGGCGATAAAGTGAAGGAAGCGGAAGCGGCCGGAGCGGATTACGTCGGAGATGCGGACATGATCAACAAAATTCAACAAGGCTGGTTTGAATTCGACGTTTGCGTCGCGACGCCGGACATGATGGCGGAAGTGGGCAAGCTGGGTCGGATCCTCGGCGGCAAAGGCCTTATGCCGAACCCGAAAGCCGGCACGGTTACGTTTGACGTATCCAAAGCCGTGCAGGAAATCAAAGCGGGTAAAATCGAGTACCGCCTTGACAAAGCAGGTCAAATCCACGCGCCGATCGGCAAAGTGTCGTTTGATGCAGACAAACTCAACGAGAACCTCAAAACGTTGGTTGATGCATTGAACCGGGCGAAGCCGGCCGCTGCGAAAGGCATTTACCTGAAAAACATTGCAGTTTCCTCGACGATGGGGCCGAGCGCTCGCGTGAGCACGGCGGTTTACCGTTAAGGTTTCTTGCGCCAACACTTGAATATGCATGCCGTAGACAGTAGGTGCCGCAAGGCTTAATTTCCTACCGAGGTGTTATGATATAACGTTATCCCGCGATCGGGATAAAGGAATCATGGCCTTCGCACGGAATCTGCGCGAAGGCCTTTCTCATGAAAGTATAGAATGTATATGATTTCGCCTATATTTGTCTAACTTTCTCGGAACGAAATTCGCATCGCCGTCAAAAAAACGGCGATAGCCGTTTCACCTTACTCGGCTACGGATCACGCTTTACGGGATGCAGATTAATCTACAGGAGGTGTAAAGTTTGGCAAACGCAAAGGTCATCGAAAGTAAGCAGCAGGCAGTCGAAGAAATCGCGCAAAAGCTGCGCGAAAGCAATTGTGCCGTCGTGGCGGACTATCGCGGTCTGAATGTTGCGCAAGTGACGGAGCTGCGCAAGCAGCTGCGCGAAGCGGGCATCGAGTTCCAAGTACTGAAAAACGGACTCGTTCGCCGCGCAACCGAAGCGACCGGGTTGACCCAGCTTGACGAGGTGCTGGTCGGACCGACTGCCATCGCATTTGGCAAGGACGATGTGGTCGCACCGGCCAAAATTTTGAACACTTTTGCCAAGAGCAACGATGCGCTGGAGCTGAAGGGCGGCGTGCTGGAAGGGCAAGTCGTCGGCGTAGCGGAGATCAAAGCGCTGGCGGACCTCCCTTCGCGCGACGGTTTGCTCTCCATGCTGCTCAGCGTGCTGCAGGCACCGGTTCGCAATTTCGCGCTCGCGGTCAAAGCGGTCGGGGAAAAGCAAGAGCAAGAACAAGGCGCGTAAACAGCGTTTGCACGCTGGCTAACCGGCATTGAAAATAAGGAAACCCAATATCCTATACCCAATAATGGAGGTTTAACCATGAGTAAAGAGCAAATCCTTGAAGCCATCAAAGAGATGAACGTGCTTGAGTTGAACGAGCTTGTTAAAGCAATCGAAGAAGAATTTGGCGTCACAGCTGCTGCACCGGTAGCAGTAGTTGGCGGCGGCGGCGGCGCGGAAGCAGCCGAGCAAAGCGAATTCGACGTCATCCTGACGAGCCCCGGCGGTTCGAAAATCAACGTCATCAAAGTCGTGCGCGAAATCACGGGTCTCGGCCTGAAAGAAGCAAAAGAACTGGTTGATAACGCACCGAAACCGATTAAAGAAAAAGTGGCGAAGGAAGACGCCGAAGCGGTCAAAGCGAAGCTGGAAGAAGCAGGCGCTTCTGTCGAAGTGAAGTAAGACGGCTCGATTCCTGTCAAACCCCTTGAAGCGCTGCTTCAAGGGGTTTGTTCAAATTATAAAGCGTATAAAAAAGGAGCGAAAGCATGGCGGATCATTATTACTCGCGTCAGCCGCAGACGGACAGCGCGCGCCGTGTTGTCGAAATGCAGCTGCGCGGCTTGCGGCTGCGTCTGGCGACCGACAGCGGCGTTTTTGCCAAAGCCGGTGTCGATTACGGCAGCCGCCAGCTCATCGAAGCGATGGTGATTCCTCCGGGTGCGCAAGTGCTCGATGTCGGTTGCGGATACGGACCGATCGGCATCAGTGCCGCGTTGTTGGAGCCGAGCAGTTCCGTCACGATGGTGGATGTGAACGAGCGCGCGGTCGAGCTCGCCTCCGAAAATGCAGCAAATAACGATGCGCGCAATGTCGAGGTGCTGCAGAGCGATCTCTTCGAGTCGGTGCAAGGCAGGCAATTTGACGTCATTGTAACGAACCCGCCCATTCGGGCGGGAAAAGCGGTCGTCCATCGCATTTTCGAGGAAGGGGCTTCGTTGCTGACGGCGAACGGGAGCATGTGGGTCGTCATTCAAAAAAAACAAGGCGCCCCCTCGGCCAAGGCCAAGCTGGAACGGTTGTTCGGCGAGGTGGAGGAAGCGGCGAAAGCCGGCGGCTACAAGGTGTTGCGGGCAAGCCGCAAGAAGTGAAGGGCGCTTCGGCGAATGCTAGAAAATTGATGGATTAAGGTTGACTTGGGCGCAGCTCTGTGATATTATTGTAAAATGTCAGCCTTAAAAAGGCGAAAAAGATCTTTAGTGCATTAAAATGTCAAGCGATTTTTTTCGTTGCAGCATGCATAGAAATATCGGGTTTGACGTATAATGTTTAGATTTTGGGCAAAATTACTTGATATGAGGAGAGATGCGGCCGCAGGCCGGATCGAACGCCGGGAACACGCTCTTTTTTCGAATCGCTTCGATAAGGGCTTTTCTTTATTGTGTCAAACGCTCGGGGGCAGGTAGTACGGGCTCCTTGCGCGTTGAAGCAGATATGAGGGGTGAGGTAAAGTTGGCAGGACAACTTGTTCAGTATGGTCGGCGCACACGCAGAAGCTATGCCCGCATTGATGAAGTGCTCGACGTTCCTAACCTGATTGAGATCCAGCAAAAATCGTATGAAAAGTTTTTGGAGCGCGATTTGCTTGAGCTATTCCAGGACATTTCACCGATTCAGGATTTCACGGGCAACTTGTCGCTTGAATTTATCGACTACAGTCTTGGCGAGCCGAAGTATTCAGTGGACGAATCGAAGGAACGCGACGTCACGTATGCGGCACCGCTGCGCGTCAAGGTGCGTCTTATCAACAAAGAGACGGGTGAAGTGAAGGAGCAGGAAGTGTTCATGGGCGACTTCCCGCTAATGACCGAGACCGGGACCTTCATTATCAACGGCGCCGAACGGGTTATCGTCAGTCAATTGGTACGCTCGCCCAGTGTCTACTTCAGCACGAAGGTTGACAAAAACGGCAAAAAAGCGTACACCGCGACTGTCATTCCGAACCGCGGCGCATGGCTCGAGCTGGAGACAGATGCGAAGGATATCGTCTATGTCCGCATCGATCGCACGCGCAAAATTCCGGTAACGGTGTT
Organism: Paenibacillus sabuli; assembly: GCF_014705605.1. Taxonomy (GTDB): domain Bacteria; phylum Bacillota; class Bacilli; order Paenibacillales; family Paenibacillaceae; genus Paenibacillus_D; species Paenibacillus_D sabuli. The sequence goes on along the minus strand of NZ_JACXIZ010000012.1, from coordinate 36,894 downwards.
GCTGCGCGCACTCGGCTTCGGTACAGATGCCGAAATTATCGATTTGCTCGGAGACGACGAGTACATTCGCAACACGCTCGACAAAGACAATACCGACTCGACGGAGAAAGCGCTGATTGAGATCTACGAGCGCCTTCGCCCGGGCGAGCCGCCGACGCTCGACAACGCCAAGAGCTTGCTCGTGGCGCGCTTCTTTGATCCGAAGCGCTACGATCTGGCGAATGTCGGACGCTACAAAATGAACAAAAAGCTTCATATAAAGAACCGCTTGTTCAACCAGCGCCTCGCTGAGACGCTCGTGGATCCGTCGACGGGCGAAATCATCGCCGAGAGCGGGCAAATGATCGACCGCAGATTGCTCGACGAGATCTTGCCGCTATTGGAGAACAACGTCGCGTTCAAAACGTATCATGTCGCCGGCGGCGTTATGGATGCCAGTAGTATTCCACTACAAACCGTAAGTATATTCTCGCCGGATGAAGACGGCAAGATCATCAAGATCATTGCGAACGGTCAGATTGACAAGGCCGTCAAGCATATTACGCCGGCGGATATTATCGCTTCCATTAATTACTTCCTGAATCTGCTGCGCAGCGTGGGAAGCACCGACGATATCGACCATCTGGGCAACCGCCGCCTGCGTTCGGTCGGGGAGTTGCTGCAGAATCAGTTCCGGATCGGCCTCTCGCGCATGGAGCGCGTCGTGCGCGAGCGGATGTCGATTCAGGACGCCAATGCGATCACGCCACAGGCGCTGATCAATATTCGGCCGGTCATCGCTTCGATCAAGGAGTTCTTCGGCAGCTCGCAGCTGTCGCAGTTCATGGACCAGACGAATCCGTTGGCCGAGCTGACGCATAAGCGCCGCTTGTCCGCGCTCGGTCCGGGCGGTCTGACGCGGGAACGCGCAGGCTTCGAGGTGCGGGACGTGCATAACTCGCACTACGGCCGCATGTGTCCGATCGAGACGCCTGAGGGACCGAATATCGGGCTGATCAACTCGCTGTCTTCCTTCGCCCGGATCAACGAATACGGCTTCATCGAAGCGCCGTACCGCTGGGTCGATCCGAAGACCGAGACGGTCACGGGCCAGATCGCGTATCTGACGGCCGACGAAGAAGACAATTACGTCATCGCGCAGGCCAATGCCGAGCTGACCGACGAGGGCAAATTCGCCGACGATTCCGTCATTGTCCGGTACAATAAGCAAAAGGACAACATTCTGACCATGCCGAGCAGCCGCGTCGATTACATGGACGTCTCGCCGAAGCAGGTCGTATCGGTCGCCACGGCGCTCATTCCGTTCTTGGAGAATGACGACTCCAACCGCGCGCTCATGGGATCCAACATGCAGCGGCAGGCCGTGCCGCTCCTGATTCCGAAGTCGCCGCTCGTCGGCACCGGCATGGAGCACAAGTCGGCCAAGGATTCGGGCGTCTGTATCGTTGCCAAGCACGACGGCATCATCGAACGCGTCACGGCCGACGAAGTATGGCTGCGCCGCGTCGAGGAAATCGACGGCAAGCAGGTGACGGGCGATCTGATCAAGCACAGGCTGCACAAGTTCATGCGCTCGAATCAGGGCACTTGCATCAACCAGCGGCCAATTGTCGGCAAGGGTGAATTCGTGCGCAAGGGCACGATTCTCGCAGATGGTCCGTCCACCGAGCTGGGCGAGCTGGCGCTGGGACGCAACGTCGTCGTCGCCTTCATGACCTGGGAAGGCTACAACTATGAGGATGCGATCCTGCTGAGCGAAAAGCTGGTCAAAGAGGACGTCTATACCTCCATCCACATCGAGGAATACGAATCCGAAGCCCGCGACACGAAGCTCGGACCGGAGGAAATTACGCGCGATATCCCGAACGTCGGGGAAGAAGCGCTGAAAAACCTCGATGAGCGCGGCATTATCCGCGTTGGTGCAGAAATCAGCGCGGGCGACATCCTCGTCGGCAAGGTGACGCCGAAAGGGGTCACGGAGCTGACGGCCGAGGAGCGCCTCTTGCACGCGATCTTCGGCGAGAAGGCGCGCGAAGTGCGCGATACGTCGCTGCGCGTGCCTCACGGCACCGACGGCATCGTCGTCGATGTCAAGGTGTTCACGCGCGAGAACGGCGATGAGCTGCCGCCCGGCGTCAACCAACTGGTGCGCGCCTATATCGCGCAGAAACGGAAAATTTCCGAAGGCGACAAAATGGCCGGACGCCATGGCAACAAGGGCGTCATCGCGCGCATCCTGCCGGAAGAAGATATGCCGTTCCTGCCGGACGGCACGCCGGTCGAGGTCGTGCTCAATCCGCTCGGCGTACCGTCGCGGATGAACATCGGGCAGGTGCTCGAGGTCCATCTCGGGATGGCCTGCAAGCAGCTCGGCATTCATGCCGCCACGCCTGTATTCGACGGCGCGCGGGAGTACGACGTCTTCGATACGATGGAAGAAGCCGGCATGCAGCGCAACGGCAAGACCCGCCTATTCGACGGCCGCACGGGCGAGTCGTTCGAGCGCGAGGTCACCGTCGGCGTCATGTACATGATCAAGCTCGCGCACATGGTCGACGACAAAATCCATGCCCGCTCCACCGGGCCGTACTCGCTCGTCACCCAGCAGCCGCTGGGCGGCAAGGCGCAATTCGGCGGACAGCGGTTCGGGGAGATGGAAGTATGGGCGCTCGAGGCCTACGGCGCCGCCTATACCCTGCAAGAGATTCTGACTGTCAAGTCTGACGACGTCGTCGGACGCGTCAAAACGTACGAATCGATCGTCAAAGGCGAGAACGTGCCGGAACCGGGCGTGCCGGAATCGTTCAAGGTTCTGATCAAAGAACTGCAAAGCCTGGGGATGGACGTCAAGATCCTCACCGAAAACGAGGAAGAGATCGAAATGAAAGAAATTGACGACGAAGACGACGGCACGAGCGACAAGCTCAACCTGAATCTGGAAGGCGCGGAAGTCGGCGTGGAATAGTGGCGGGCACCGCTGCCGTCCGTAAGGATAAGGATTGACACAGAATTAAGGAGGGCTGCTCCTTGTTGGACGTTAACAACTTCGAGTATATGAAAATCGGTTTGGCTTCGCCGGACAAAATCCGTTCGTGGTCGCGCGGAGAAGTGAAGAAGCCGGAAACCATTAACTATCGTACGCTGAAGCCGGAGAAGGAAGGGCTTTTCTGCGAGAAAATTTTTGGGCCGCAAAAGGACTGGGAGTGCCATTGCGGCAAGTACAAGCGCGTGCGCTACAAGGGCGTCGTCTGCGATCGCTGCGGCGTCGAAGTGACGCGGGCCAAAGTGCGCCGCGAGCGGATGGGACACATCGAGCTCGCCGCTCCGGTCTCGCACATCTGGTACTTCAAGGGCATCCCGAGCCGGATGGGGCTGGCGCTCGACATGTCGCCGCGCTCGCTGGAGGAGATCATCTACTTCGCCTCCTACGTCGTTACCGATCCGGGCGAGACGCCGCTGGAGAAAAAGCAACTGCTCTCCGAGAAGGAATACCGCAGCTACCGCGAGAAATACGGCTACGGCTTCCAGGCCGGCATGGGCGCCGAGGCGGTCAAGCGTCTGCTGCAGGACATTGACGTCGAGCGCGAGCTGGCATCGCTGAAGGAAGAACTGCGTACGGCCCAAGGCCAGCGCCGCAACCGCGCCATCAAACGGCTGGAGGTCATCGAGGCCTTCCGCAACTCGGGCAACGAGCCGGAGTGGATGATCCTCGACGTGCTGCCGGTCATTCCGCCGGAGCTGCGGCCGATGGTGCAGCTCGACGGTGGACGCTTCGCCACGTCCGACCTGAACGACCTGTATCGCCGCGTCATCAACCGCAACAACCGCCTCAAGCGGCTGCTCGATCTCGGCGCGCCGGACATCATCGTGCAGAATGAGAAGCGCATGCTGCAGGAAGCGGTCGACGCGCTGATTGACAACGGCCGTCGAGGTCGTCCGGTCACAGGGCCCGGCAATCGTCCGCTCAAGTCGCTCAGCCATATGCTGAAGGGCAAGCAAGGTCGATTCCGTCAAAATTTGCTCGGCAAGCGCGTCGACTATTCCGGCCGCTCCGTTATCGTTGTCGGACCGAGCCTGAAGATGTACCAGTGCGGCCTCCCCAAGGAAATGGCGCTGGAGCTGTTCAAGCCCTTCGTCATGAAGGAGCTCGTCAACAAGGGCCTGGCGCATAACATCAAGAGCGCCAAGCGCAAGGTCGAGCGCGTAAGCGCCGAAGTGTGGGATGTGCTGGAGGAAGTGATCAAGGAGCATCCGGTGCTGTTGAACCGGGCGCCTACGCTTCACCGTCTCGGTATTCAGGCATTCGAGCCGATCCTGGTGGAAGGTCGTGCGATCAAGCTGCATCCGCTCGTCTGTACCGCCTACAATGCCGACTTTGACGGCGACCAGATGGCCGTGCACGTGCCGCTGTCCGCGGAAGCGCAGGCCGAGGCGCGCCTGCTCATGCTCGCTTCGGGCAACATTCTTAATCCGAAGGACGGCAAGCCGGTCGTCACGCCTTCGCAGGATATGGTGCTGGGCAGCTTCTATCTGACGATGGACAACAACGAAGCGCAAGGCAGCGGCTCCGTGTTCTCCAACATCAACGAAGCGATCTCCGCCTACCAGCGCGGTATCGTCTCGCTGCATGCGCGCATCTTCATTCCGACCAAGGTGCTGGGCAAAAAGACGTTCACCGAGGCGCAGCAGGAAGCGCTGCTGTCGACGACGGTGGGCAAGGTCATCTTCAACGAAATTTTCCCGGATTCGTTCCCTTACATCAATGAAGCCACCAAGGCCAACTTGATGGGCGGAACGCCGGACAAATATTTTGTGCATGAGAAGGGCGCCGATCTGCAAGCCTTCATGGATGAGATCGCGACGGCGAGCGCAGTGGGCAAGGAGTACCTCGGCACGATCATCGGCGAGTGCTTCCGCTTGTACCATACGACGCAGACGTCGGTCATTCTCGACAACATCAAGCAGCTCGGTTTCACGTATTCGACGAAGGCCGGCATCACCATTGCCGTCTCCGACGTCATCGTGCCGCAAGAGAAGCAAAAAATTCTCGACGCGTCGGATGAGAAGGTTAAAGTCGTGTCGAATCAGTATCGCCGCGGCCTGATCACCAACGACGAGCGCTACGATCGCGTCATCGGCATCTGGAGCAAGGCGAAGGACGAGATTACTGATATCCTGATGAAGTCGATGGATCGCTATAATTCGATCATGCTGATGGTCGATTCCAAGGCGCGGGGCAACAAGTCGCAGATCACACAGCTCGGCGGCATGCGGGGCCTGATGGCGAATCCGTCCGGTCGCATCATCGAATTGCCGATCAAGTCGAACTTCCGCGAGGGGCTGACCGTCCTGGAGTACTTCATCTCTACGCACGGCGCGCGGAAAGGTCTGGCCGACACCGCGCTGCGGACGGCGGATTCGGGCTACCTGACCCGCCGCCTGGTCGACGTCGCGCAGGACGTCATCGTACGCGAGGACGACTGCGGGACAGACAAAGGCTTCACGGTAGGGAAGATTCAGGACGGCAAAGAGGTCATCGAGGATCTGTTCGACCGCATCGAGGGCCGTTATTCCTTCGAGACGGTGCGGCATCCGAAGACGAAAGAAGTCATCGTGAACCGCAACGAGCTGATCGATTCCAACAAAGCCGACGCAATCATCGAGGCGGGCATCGAAAAGCTGCAGATCCGCTCCGTGCTGAGCTGCCGCGCCCGTCACGGCGTATGCAAAATCTGTTATGGCCGCAATCTGGCCACCGGCAAGCACGTCGAGATCGGGGAAGCGGTTGGCATCATCGCCGCGCAATCGATCGGCGAGCCGGGAACCCAGCTGACGATGCGCACGTTCCATACGGGCGGCGTCGCCGGCGACGATATTACCCAAGGTCTGCCGCGGATCCAGGAGCTCTTCGAAGCCCGGAATCCGAAGGGGCAGGCGATCATCACCGAGCTCGAAGGGGTGGTCAAGGAAATCCGCGAGGCGAAGGACCGCCGCGAGATCGAGGTGCAGGGCGAAGCCGAATCCAAGGTGTATTCGGTCACGTACGGCTCGCGCATCCGCGTCGCCGTCGGCCAGCAGATCGAGGCCGGCGACGAGCTGACCGACGGCTCGATTGATCCGAAGGATATGCTGCGCATCAAGGGCATCCGCGGCGTGCAGAACTACATCCTGCAAGAAGTGCAGCGGGTCTACCGCAACCAGGGCGTAGAGATCAATGACAAGCACGTCGAGGTCATGATCAAGCAGATGCTGCGCAAAATCCGCATCGTCGATGCCGGCGGCACGACGCTGTTGCCGGGCGCGTTCGTGGATATCCACGAATACGAATCGGCCAACGGCGAAGCGATCTTCTCCGATCGGGAGCCGGCTGTCGCCAAGCCGGTGCTGCTCGGCATCACGAAAGCTTCGCTGGAGACCGACTCGTTCCTTTCGGCGGCCTCCTTCCAGGAGACGACGCGGGTATTAACCGATGCCGCCATCAAAGGCAAGGTCGATCAGCTGCTCGGCCTCAAGGAGAACGTCATTATCGGCAAGCTGATTCCGGCGGGCACGGGCATGAACCGTTACCGCAGCATCCGTTTTGCCGGTATGGAAGAGGAAGAGCTGGAGCAGCAGGAAGATCAGCTGGAGACGGTGCCGGTCGAAACGACCTGATTGGATGGCACAGGCACGAGGGGGCGGCTGCCGCATACAGCGGCAGTGCCGCCCCCTTTTTCTTGCGTCGCCAAAGGACGGCTTGCCCGTTTCGCCTTGGTGTAAAAAGCAAGCGAACGTGCTTGACACATAGGCTAGCGGAGTGCTACTATATCTGAGTGCGCCTGCATGATAGGCTGTATGTCTGGGTCAAATCTGCTTGTTCAAAGGATGCGATTCCATGCCGTACAAGATTGGCACGAAGCAGACGACGAAGATGGTAGAGCAAGGCCTGGCTACCACCGTCTATGTGGCTGAGGATGCAGATTCGCGGATTACGGAAAAGATTGTCCAGCTGTGCACAAGAGCGGGCGTCGATGTGACCTGGGTGGACACGATGGCTAGTCTCGGCAAGACCTGCGGGATCGATATCGGAGCTGCCATGGCCGCATATGTTCCGGATCAACCATAAGTATGCGCGTTTTTACAGACCGGGAGACCGGTCGGTAAAAATTTTTGTTTGCTTCTTTATGAACCGCCTGGATCTGTGGGCTTAAAAAAAGAAGAACCGAAATGAAATGCGCAGTGAACAAACGCAAGGGAAGGAGGTGGCAGCATGCCAACAATCAATCAGCTCGTACGCAAAGGTCGTCAGGCGAAAGTCGTAAAATCGAAATCGCCGGCTCTGCAACGGGGCTTCAACGCGCTCAAGCGCGAGGAGACCGGACAAAGCTCGCCGCAAAAACGCGGCGTGTGCACGCGTGTAGGCACGATGACGCCGAAAAAACCGAACTCCGCACTGCGGAAATACGCGCGGGTACGTCTGACCAACCGTGTCGAGGTTACCGCTTATATCGGCGGGATCGGCCACAATCTGCAAGAGCATAGCGTCGTACTCGTACGCGGCGGCCGGGTGAAGGATCTTCCGGGTGTCCGTTACCACATCGTACGCGGCGCGCTCGATACCGCAGGCGTCAACAACCGGATGCAAGCTCGTTCCAAATACGGCACGAAGCGTCCGAAAGCGAAAAAATAAGACCCGTCTCCGGGCTCTTGCACCATCATTAACAGGAAAGGGGGATAACCATGCCACGCAAAGGTCCAGTTACAAAACGCGATGTGCTGCCGGATCCGGTGTATAACAGCAAGCTTGTAACCCGTTTGATCAACCGCATCATGATCGACGGCAAACGCGGCGTCGCGCAGACGATCCTGTATGACGCCTTCAACATGATTCAAGAGCGCACCGGCAAGGAGCCGATGGAGGTGTTCGAAGCCGCCATCAAAAACATCATGCCTGTACTCGAGGTCAAAGCTCGCCGTGTCGGCGGCGCCAACTATCAGGTGCCGATCGAGGTGAAGCCGGAGCGCCGTACGTCGCTCGGTCTTCGTTGGCTCGTGAACTACTCCCGCAACCGCGGCGAGAAGACGATGGAAGAGCGGCTCGCCGCCGAAATCATCGACGCGTCCAACAACACCGGCGCTTCTGTGAAGAAGCGGGAAGACACGCACAAAATGGCGGATGCCAACAAAGCGTTTGCCCATTACCGCTGGTAGGATTGATACTAGGAAGGAGACAAATTCATGGCTAGAGAGTTCTCCTTGAAAGATACGCGCAACATCGGGATCATGGCGCATATTGACGCCGGTAAAACGACCACGACGGAGCGAATCCTGTTCTATACGGGCCGTACCCACAAAATCGGCGAGGTGCATGACGGCGCCGCGACGATGGACTGGATGGAACAGGAGCAGGAGCGCGGTATCACAATTACGTCTGCCGCGACGACCGCTGAGTGGAAGGGTCACCGCATCAATATCATCGATACCCCGGGTCACGTTGACTTCACCGTTGAAGTCGAACGCTCCCTGCGCGTACTTGATGGAGCTGTAGGCGTGTTCAGCGCAAAAGAAGGCGTCGAGCCTCAATCCGAGACGGTATGGCGTCAAGCCGACCGTTACGGCGTACCGCGCATCGCCTACATCAACAAAATGGACATCATCGGCGCGGACTTCCTGAATGTCATCAAAGACATGCGCGAGCGTCTGCAAGCCAACGCCGTAGCCATCCAATTGCCGATCGGCGCAGAGAACGACTTCGTCGGTCTGATCGATCTGGTCGAGCAAGTGGCTTACCGCTACAAGGACGACCTGGGTAAAGAGCCGGAGCAAATCGAGATTCCGGAGGAATACAAAGCCCAGGTCGAAGAACTGCGCAGCGAGCTGGTCGAGAAGGTCGCCGAGCTGGACGAGGACCTCACGATGAAGTACCTCGAAGGCGAAGAGATCACGATCGACGAGCTCAAAAAAACGCTGCGCAAAGGCGTCTGCGACGTCAAAATCTTCCCGGTCATCTGCGGCTCGTCCTATCGCAACAAGGGCGTGCAAATGATGGTCGACGCCGTCGTCGACTATCTGCCTGCTCCTGTTGATGTCCCGGACATCAAAGGCATGCTGGAGGACGGCACGGAAACGACTCGCAAATCGGGAGACGATCAACCGTTCGCCGCGCTGGCCTTCAAAATCGCCACCGACCCGTTCGTCGGCAAGCTGACCTTCTTCCGCGTCTACTCCGGCGTGCTCGCTTCGGGCTCGTACGTGTTGAACGCTACGAAGGGCAAGCGCGAACGCGTAGGCCGGATCCTGCAGATGCACGCCAACAGCCGTCAAGAAATCGCGGAGGTCTACTCCGGCGATATCGCGGCCGCTGTCGGACTGAAGGATACGATTACGGGCGATACGCTCTGCGACGAGAAGTCGCCGGTTATCCTGGAATCGATGAACTTCCCGGAGCCGGTCATCCAGATTGCGATCGAGCCGAAAACAAAGGCCGACCAAGACAAAATGGGCGTCGCGCTCTCGAAGCTGTCTGAGGAAGATCCGACCTTCCGTGCCTACACGGACGAGGAGACGGGCCAAACGATCATCGCCGGTATGGGCGAGCTTCACCTCGAGATCATCGTAGACCGCATGGTTCGCGAGTTCAAGGTCGAGACGAGCGTCGGCAAGCCTCAGGTTGCTTATCGCGAGACGTTCCGCACACCGGCCAAGGTCGAAGGCAAGTTCGTTCGTCAGTCCGGCGGACGCGGCCAATACGGCCATGTCTGGATCGAGTTCGAACCGCAAGAAGCCGGCGAAGGCTTTACGTTCGAGAACAAGATCGTCGGCGGTGTCGTACCGCGTGAGTACATTCCGGCCGTACAGGCAGGTATCGAGGAAGCGATGAAAAACGGCGTGCTCGCCGGCTATCCGCTCGTCGATATCAAAGCCCGTATCGTGGACGGTTCGTACCATGACGTCGACTCCTCGGAGATGGCGTTCAAAATCGCCGGATCGATGGCGCTCAAGGCGGGTAAAGACAAGTGCAACCCGATCATCCTCGAGCCGATCATGAAGGTCGAAGTTACGGTGCCGGAAGAGTACATGGGCGACGTGATGGGCATGCTCAACTCCCGTCGCGGACGCATCGAAGGCATGGATGCGCGCGCAGGCGCGCAAATCATTCGTGCGAAGGTGCCGCTCGCAGAAATGTTCGGCTACTCGACGACGCTTCGTTCGGGTACGCAGGGCCGCGGCGTATTCGCCATGGAACTGTCGCACTACGAAGAAGTGCCGAAGTCGATCGCCGAAGAGATCATTGCCAAAAACAAAGGCGCCTAAGCCAGGCTCCCGACACGTACCAAGCATGGTTTCCGGCCAGTCTCGGTCCGGGTTCGCTCCGGCGGACACGAGCCGCTGGCCAACACATATAATTTCCATTTGATTAAGGAGGAATAAGTTCAATGGCTAAGGCAAAATTTGAACGTACAAAACCGCACGTTAATATCGGTACGATTGGTCACGTCGACCATGGTAAAACGACGCTGACAGCTGCCATCACCACTGTACTTTCCAAAAGATATGGCGGCGCAGCAGTCGCATTCGACCAAATCGACAAAGCGCCGGAAGAGCGCGAGCGCGGCATCACGATCTCGACGGCACACGTCGAGTACGAAACGCCGAATCGTCACTACGCGCACGTCGACTGCCCTGGTCACGCCGACTATGTGAAAAACATGATCACCGGCGCAGCGCAAATGGACGGCGCCATCCTCGTCGTCTCCGCTGCTGACGGCCCGATGCCGCAAACGCGCGAGCACATCCTGCTCTCCCGCCAAGTCGGCGTACCTTACATCGTCGTATTCCTGAACAAATGCGACATGGTGGAAGACGAAGAACTGCTCGAGCTGGTCGAAATGGAAGTACGCGACCTGCTGTCCGAGTATGAATTCCCGGGCGACGACACGCCGATCATCCGCGGTTCCGCTCGTGAAGCGCTGATGAACACGGACGGCGAATGGGCCGACAAAATCGTCGAGCTGTTCGAGCAAGTCGACACGTACATCCCGACGCCTGAGCGCGACACTTCGAAGCCGTTCCTGATGCCGGTCGAGGACGTGTTCACGATCACGGGCCGCGGTACCGTTGCTACGGGCCGTGTCGAGCGTGGTACGGTCAAAGTCGGCGACGAAGTCGAAATCATCGGTCTGGCCGAAGAGAGCCGCAAATCCGTATGTACGGGTGTGGAAATGTTCCGCAAGCTGCTCGACTCCGCGCAAGCCGGCGACAACATCGGCGCCCTGCTGCGCGGCGTAGAGCGTAAGGACATTGAGCGCGGCCAAGTTATCGCGAAGCCGGGTTCGGTTAAGCCGCACACGAACTTCACGGCGCAAATCTACGTCCTGACCAAAGAAGAGGGCGGCCGTCACAAGCCATTCTTCTCCGGTTACCGTCCGCAGTTCTACTTCCGGACGACGGACGTAACGGGCATCATCGCGCTTCCGGAAGGCAGCGAAATGGTTATGCCTGGCGACAACATCACCGTTACGGTTGAACTGATCGCTCCGATCGCAATCGAAGAAGGCACGCGCTTCTCGATCCGTGAAGGCGGTCGTACGGTTGGCGCTGGCGCCGTTGCTACGATTCAGAAGTAATTCGGACACATTCCGAATCACATAAAGGGACTGCCCCAAGGTCTTCGACCGGGGGGCGGTCCCTTTTCGATATTTCTCTTGCAATTGTCTTTATAGTTATGTATAATGGTGGACGTTGGTCTGTGACTGTGCGATGATGTGAGAGGTTGCCGACACACCCGGCCCCTTTGCCATGGGTGGGCAGGTCGGGTTTTCTCACGGAGTATGTCCGATACTAAATTGGGCGATAGAAGGAGGGAATTACATGGCAAAGCAAAAGATCCGTATTCGTTTGAAAGCTTACGATCACAGAATTCTTGACCAATCCGCAGAGAAAATCGTTGAAACTGCGAAACGTTCCGGGGCAGGCGTATCCGGGCCGATTCCGTTGCCGACGGAAAAGCAAATCATCACCGTTTTGCGTGCGGTACACAAGTACAAGGATTCGCGCGAGCAATTCGAAATGCGTACGCACAAGCGTCTGATCGACATCGTCAATCCGACGCCGCAAACGGTTGATGCTTTGATGCGCTTGGACCTGCCGTCCGGTGTAGATATCGAAATCAAACTGTAATTCCAAACTAGAACGCTCAAGTAAGAAAGGAAATGAGGTGTCAACATGAAAGGTATCTTAGGAAAAAAACTGGGCATGACCCAAGTTTTCTCCGCCGAAGGCACCGTTATTCCGGTCACGGTCATCGAAGCGGGCCCTTGCGTCGTGCTGCAGAAGAAGGACCAGGAGAATGACGGCTACGAAGCGATTCAGCTCGGCTTCGCGGACAAGAAGGAAAAGCGTGCCACCAAGCCTGCGATCGGTCATGCGAAGAAGGCTGGCGCCGCGCCTAAGCGCTACATTCGTGAAATCCGCGGCATCGACCTCGGCGCTTACGAGCTGGGTGCTGAAGTAAAAGCGGATCTTTTCGCCGAAGGCGAATATGTTGACGTGACGGGGATCTCCAAAGGCAAAGGCTTCGCCGGCGTCATCAAGCGTTGGGGACAAAGCACGGGACCAATGTCCCACGGCTCCCGCTATCATCGCGGTCCCGGTTCGATGGGCTCGATCCAGGCGAACCGCGTACCGAAGGGCAAGCGTCTGCCGGGTCACATGGGCAGCGACACAAAAACGATCCAGAACCTGGAGATCGTACGGATCGACAACGAGCGTAACGTACTGCTCGTGAAAGGGTCCATTCCGGGAGCGAAGAACAGCTTCGTCAAAATCAAATCCTCGGTGAAGAAATAATCGCTGACAGGAAAGGAGGAGCAAGCAATGCCGAAAGTAACCGTATATAACGTGAGCGGCTCGCAGGTAGGCGAACTGGAACTGGCTGACAGCGTGTTCGGCGTCGAGCCCAACAAGCATGTCATGCACAGCGCGGTCGTACTTCAACAGGCAGCCGTGCGTCAAGGCACGCACAAGACGAAAGGGCGCTCGGAAGTTCGCGGCGGCGGCCGCAAGCCCTGGAAGCAAAAAGGCACCGGACGTGCCCGTCAGGGTAGCATCCGCTCGCCGCAATGGGTCGGCGGCGGCACGGTATTCGGTCCTACGCCGCGCAGCTACGGCTTCAAGCTGCCGAAGAAGGTTCGCCGTCTGGCGATCAAATCGGCCTTGTCGTCGAAGGTGCAGGGCAACGAACTGATCGTGCTCGACCAGTTGACGCTGGCCCAGCCGAAGACGAAGGAATTCGTCGGCATTCTGGCCAATCTCAAGGTCGGCCGCAAGGCGCTTGTCGTAACGGCGGGCTACGAGGATAACGTCGCGCTGTCCGCGCGCAACATCCCGGGCATCAAGTTCGTCGAAGCAAGCGGCATCAACGTGCTTGACGTGCTGGCGCATGACCAGCTCATCATCACGAAGGAAGCGGCTGAGAAAGTACAGGAGGTGCTTGCGTAATGAAGAATCCGCGCGATCTGATCAAGCGGCCGGTCATTACCGAACGCACGAGCGAATATATGGCCGACAAGCGCTACGTATTTGAAGTAGACATTCGTGCCAACAAAACTCAAATCAAGCAAGCCATCGAAGAGATCTTCAAGGTCAAGGTGGTTAGCGTCAATACGATGCGCGTACCCGGCAAGCCGAAGCGGCAAGGCCGCTACAACGGCTACACGTCGGAGTGGAAAAAGGCGATCGTACTGCTGAGCGAAGACAGCAAGGAACTGGAATTCTTCGAAGCTTCTGTATAAGGAGGGAATAGACGTGCCAATCAAGAAGTATAAACCGACTTCTCCGGCACGGCGGGCCATGTCGGTCTCGACTTTCGAAGAGATCACGACGAGCACGCCGGAGAAATCGCTGCTGGCGCCGCTGCACAAAAAAGCGGGCCGCAACAACCAGGGTAAAATCACCGTTCGTCATCAAGGCGGCGGCCACAAGCGTAAATACCGTATCATCGACTTCAAGCGCAACAAGGACGGCGTGCCGGCTAGCGTGGCGACGATCGAATACGATCCGAACCGCTCGTCGAACATCGCCTTGCTGCACTATGCCGATGGCGAGAAGCGCTACATCATCGCGCCGAAGGGCATGAAGGTGGGCGATCAAGTCGTATCCGGACCCGAAGCGGACATCAAAGTCGGCAACGCGCTGCCGTTGACGAACATCCCGGTCGGTACGATTATCCACAATATCGAGATGAAGCCGGGCAAAGGCGGTCAGCTCGTACGAGCTGCCGGCACGGAAGCTCAGCTCCTCGGTAAAGAAGAAAGCTACGCGGTTATCCGCCTCTCCTCCGGTGAGGTTCGCCGCATTCTGAAAGCTTGCCGCGCGACAATCGGTTCGGTCGGCAACGGAGACCACGAACTGATCAAGATCGGCAAAGCCGGCCGCTCGCGCTGGCTCGGCCAACGTCCGGAAGTTCGCGGCTCGGTCATGAACCCGAACGATCACCCGCACGGCGGCGGCGAAGGCCGTTCCCCGATCGGACGCAAGTCGCCGATGTCGCCTTGGGGCAAACCAACCCTCGGCTTCAAGACGCGCAAGAAGAAAAAGGCATCCAGCCAATATATCGTACGTCGCCGTACGAAGTAATAGCCAGACGCATGGGGGCATGGCTGCCGGACAACGGCGTCGCCCTCACATGGCACGATCAGCCTGAAGGGAGGAACACATATGGGTCGCAGCTTGAAGAAAGGGCCGTTTATCGACGGTTACCTGCTTAAAAAGGTCGAGGATCTGAATGAAACGAACAAGAAAGTCGTGATCAAAACGTGGTCGCGCCGCTCCACGATTTTCCCGCAATTCATCGGACATACGTTTGCTGTCTACGACGGACGCAAGCACGTGCCGGTCTATGTGACGGAAGACATGGTCGGACACAAGCTCGGCGAATTCGCCCCGACGCGCACCTACAAAGGCCACGCTGCCGACGATCGCAAAACCGGCAGAAGGTAAGCGGTCCTTGCTACGTTAATTGTTACCGAGAGGAGGTTCTACCATGCAACAAGCCAAAGCCGTTGCCAACTTCATCCGCATTGCACCGCGCAAAGCGCAGCTCGTGATCGATTTGATCCGCGGCAAGGAAGTCGGCGAAGCGATCGCAATTTTGCGCCATACGCCGAAGGCGGCGTCTCCGGTGGTGGAGAAGCTGCTGAACTCGGCCATTGCCAATGCGGAGCATAACTACCAGTTGGACGTGAACAAGCTGGTCGTCGCGCAAGCATTTGTCAATCAAGGTCCGACGATGAAACGGTTCCGTCCGCGCGCCATGGGCCGCGCTAGCCGGATCAATAAACGAACGAGCCACATTACATTGGTGGTAACCGAAAAATAAGGAGGGAGAACGTGTGGGTCAAAAGGTAAATCCAGTAGGTCTCCGTATTGGAGTCATCCGTGATTGGGAATCGAAATGGTACGCTGGCAAAGACTTTGGCGATCTGCTTCTGGAAGACGTGAGAATTCGCGACTACCTGAAAAAGAAGCTGAAGGACGCAGCGGTATCGAAGATGGAAATCGAACGTGCGGCGAACCGCGTCAACGTGACGATTCATACAGCCAAGCCGGGCATGGTCATCGGCAAAGGCGGCTCCGAGGTCGAGAATCTGCGCAACGAGCTGGCCAGCCTGACCGGCGGCAAAAAGATTCATATCAATATCTCTGAAATCAAGCAAGCTGATCTGGACGCCATCCTGGTGGCCGAGAGCATCGCGGCTCAGCTCGAGCGCCGGACTTCGTTCCGCCGCGCCTTGAAGCAAGCCCTTCAACGCTCGCAGCGCGCAGGCGCAAAAGGCATCAAGGCTTCGGTCAGCGGCCGTCTGGGCGGCGCTGAGATCGCCCGTACGGAAGGCTACAGCGAAGGAACGGTTCCGCTCCACACGCTGCGTGCCGATATCGATTATGGAACAGCGGAAGCACACACGACGTACGGCCGGATCGGTGTCAAAGTCTGGATCTATCGTGGTGAAATCCTTCCGGCTGCCAAGAAGAGAGCTCCCCAGGAAGGAGGCAACTAATCATGTTGGTGCCTAAGCGCGTCAAACACCGCAAGGAACATCGCGGCAAAATGAAAGGCCGTGCCAAAGGCGGAACCGAGGTTCATTTCGGGGAATTCGGCCTGCAAGCGCTGGAGCCGGCCTGGGTCACGAACCGTCAGATCGAGGCCGCTCGGATCGCGATGACCCGCTACATCAAGCGGGGCGGTAAAGTCTGGATCAAAATTTTCCCGGCGAAGCCGATTACGCAAAAGCCGCTCGAAGTTCGGATGGGTAGCGGTAAAGGTAACGTGGAGAAATGGGTCGCGGTCGTAAAACCGGGCAAAGTGATGTTCGAGCTTGCCGGAGTTTCGGAAGAGATCGCCCGCGAAGCAATGCGTCTTGCAGCCCACAAGCTCCCGGTAAAAACGAAGTTTGTGAAACGCGAAGAAGTGGGTGGTGAAGCAAATGAAAGCTAGTGAAATTCGCAACCTGACCTCTGCTGAGATTGAACAGAAAATCGCCGGCTTCAAGGAAGAGTTGTTCAACCTACGTTTTCAATTGGCCACCGGACAACTCGACAACCCGACGCGCATTCGTGATGTGCGCAAGGAAATCGCCCGCGCCAAAACGGTGCTGCGCGAAAGAGAGCTCGGAATCAGCAGCTAATATGACCCTAATGCCTGCAGGTTCACAAGGGCCGCAGGAAGGAGGAAAAACATGAGCGAACGCAATGCCCGCAAGGTACAGATCGGTAAAGTCGTAAGCGACAAAATGGACAAAACGATCGTGGTAGCCGTGGAAACGTACAAAAAGCATGAACTGTACCACAAACGCATCCGCTACACGAAAAAGTTCAAGGCGCATGACGAAAACAACCAATGCAAAATTGGCGATACGGTAAAAATCATGGAGACTCGCCCGCTGTCCAAAGACAAGCGCTGGAGACTCGTGGAAGTCGTCGAAGAAGCAATCGTGTTGTAAGCTTGCGCTGCCTATAAAGCAGCCTAGCAAGACTAACGATTTTTCCGAAAGGAGGAGCATTCCGTGATTCAACCCTTTACACGTTTGAAGGTGGCCGACAACTCCGGCGCCAGAGAGCTGATGTGCATTCGCGTCCTGGGCGGAACCGGGCGCCGCGTAGGCCATATCGGCGACATGATCGTATGTTCTGTCAAACAAGCAACACCCGGTGGCGTTGTCAAAAAAGGCGATGTTGTACGCGCGGTAATCGTGCGCACGAAGCGCTCGGTTCGCCGCAAGGACGGCTCGTACATCGCATTTGACGAAAATGCGGCAGTTGTCGTGAAGGATGACAAAAGCCCGCGCGGCACGCGGATTTTCGGACCAGTAGCTCGCGAGCTGCGCGACCGCGACTTCATGAAAATCGTATCGCTTGCACCGGAAGTTATCTAAAACCAATACGCTCCGCGCCGCGGGCGCCCAGGAGCTTCAACTTATCGCAGTCGAAATGAGGTGTGAAAATTGCCAAGACTGAAAAAAGTGCTCGAATCCCACAACAATAAGCTGCATGTGAAAAAGGACGACAACGTCATCGTGATCAGCGGCAAGGACAAAGGGAAAAAGGGACGGATCATCGCTTCCTACCCGCGTGAAAATCGCGTCCTGGTCGAAGGTGTGAACATGGTGAAAAAACATGCGCGTCCGTCGCAGCAAAACCCGCAGGGCGGCATCCTCGAGCAAGAGGCGCCGATTCATGCGTCGAACGTCATGCTGATCGATCCGAAATCCGGCAAGCCGACTCGCATCGGCTACAAGGTGCTCGACAACGGCAAAAAAGTGCGTGTCGCCAAATCTGGCGCTACGATCGACTAATCAGGCAATCGGAAAGGAGGTCCATGATTCATGGCTGCAAGAATGAAAGATCGTTTCTTGAACGAAATTACGCCTGCGCTGATGCAGAAATTCAACTACTCGACGGTTATGCAAGTGCCGAAGGTAGAGAAGGTCGTCATCAACATGGGGGTCGGCGAAGCGGTATCGAACTCCAAGGTGCTCGACGTAGCCGTCGAAGAGCTGCGTCGCATCTCCGGTCAAAAGCCGGTCATCACGCGCGCCAAAAAATCGATCGCAGGCTTCAAGCTGCGCGAGAATATGCCGATCGGGGTAAAAGTAACGCTGCGCGGCGAGCGCATGTACTATTTCCTCGACAAATTGTTCAACATTGCGCTGCCTCGCGTCCGCGACTTCCGCGGCATCTCGAACAAAGCGTTCGACGGACGGGGCAACTACACGCTCGGACTGAAAGAGCAGCTGATCTTCCCGGAGATCGAGTACGATCAGGTGGACAAAGTCCGCGGTATGGACGTCGTCATCGTCACGACGGCAAAAACGGACGAAGAATCTCGTGAGCTGCTGGCCCAGCTGGGCATGCCGTTTGCGAAGTAAACCACAGGAGGTGTAAATACCAAGTGGCAAAAACTTCGATGAAAGTCAAGCAACAGCGCACGCCGAAGTTCAAGGTGCGGGCGTATACCCGCTGCGAGCGTTGCGGCCGTCCGCATTCCGTTTTGCAAAAGTTTAAAATTTGCCGGATTTGTTTCCGCGAATTGGCATACAAAGGCCAGATCCCTGGCGTGAAGAAGGCAAGCTGGTAAACGGCTTGAGTATCGGGAAGGAGGTTCACACGAATGGTTATGTCTGATCCGATTGCAGATATGCTGACACGGATTCGCAATGCGAATATCGTCCGTCACGAGACCGTAGAAATGCCCGCTTCGAAGATCAAGAAGCAAATTGCCGAGATTCTGAAGCGCGAGGGCTTCATCCGCGATGCGGAATACATCGAAGACAACAAGCAGGGGATGATCCGCATCTTCTTGAAATACGGTCCGAATAACGAACGCGTTATTACGGGACTGAAGCGCATCAGCAAGCCTGGTCTGCGCGTCTACACGAATAGCTCGGAAGTTCCGCGCGTGCTGGGCGGACTTGGAATCGCGATTATTTCCACGTCCAAGGGCGTTGTCACGGACAAGGAAGCGCGCCAGTCCAAAGCCGGCGGCGAAGTTGTTTGCTACGTATGGTAAGCTAGATTTCTGAAACGATTGGAGGTGCAACATGTCCCGTATTGGTCGTAAGCCCATCCAAGTGCCCTCGGGCGTGAACGTGAGCTTGGATAACAGCGTGATTACCGTTAAGGGTCCAAAAGGCACGCTTACTCGCACGCTGCATAAGGACATGAAAGTTGCGATTGCAGAAAACGAAATTACGATTGAGCGTCCTTCGGACAACAAGGCGCATCGCTCGCTGCACGGTACGACGCGCAGCGTCGTGGCGAACATGATCGGCGGCGTGACCGAGGGCTATGCGAAATCGCTCGAGCTGGTCGGCGTCGGTTACCGCGCCAACAAAACCGGCGAAAAGGTCGTCCTGAACGTCGGCTACTCTCACCCGGTGGAAATCGTGCCTGAAGGCGGCATCGAGTTCGAAGTCCCTTCGAACACGAAGATCATCGTCAAAGGGATCGACAAGGAGCGCGTAGGCGCAACTGCGGCGAAAATCCGTGCGGTACGCGAGCCTGAGCCGTACAAAGGCAAAGGCATCAAATACGAAGGCGAACGCATCCTGCGCAAGGAAGGCAAAGCCGGCAAGAAGAAGTAAGCTGCGCATCGCCTAGCAAGGCGAGAGGCCGGCGGTCCCGCCGGCGCATAGGCGCTTGAAGAAGCGGAAGGGAGTGAACCTGAAGATGATTACCAAAGGTGATAAAAATAAAGCGCGTCTGAAACGCCATCTGCGCGTGCGCAAAAAAATCAACGGCACGACTGAGCGTCCGCGCCTGTCCGTGTTTCGTTCCGCCAAGCACATCTATTGCCAGCTGATCGACGACGTGCAAGGCGTAACGGTAGCGGCGGCGTCGACCCAGGACAAATCGCTTGCCGATATCGGCAACGGCGGCAACGTCGAAGCGGCTCGCAAGGTAGGCGCTCTGATCGCAGAGCGCGCCAAGGAGAAAGGCGTCAGTTCGATCGTATTCGATCGCGGCGGCTACCTGTATCACGGACGTATCCAAGCTCTGGCCGACGCAGCACGCGAAGGCGGACTCGAATTTTAAACCATTTTGCGACAAAGGAGGTCAAACAATTTGCGTATAGATCCGAATGCATTGGAACTGACTGAAAAAGTCGTCAATATCAACCGTGTAGCAAAGGTTGTGAAAGGCGGACGTCGCTTCAGCTTCAGCGCTCTGGTTGTCGTCGGCGACGGAAAAGGCATCGTCGGCATGGGGATCGGCAAAGCGGCTGAGGTGCCGGAAGCGATCCGCAAAGGCATGGAAGATGCGAAGAAAAACCTTGTGGAAGTTCCGCTCGTCGGAACGACGATTCCGCATATGGTCGTGGGCCATTTCGGCGCAGGCAAGGTGCTGCTCAAGCCGGCATCCGAAGGTACCGGTGTCATCGCCGGCGGCCCGGTCCGTGCAGTGCTCGAGCTGGCAGGCGTAGGCGACATCCTGACGAAGTCGCTCGGCTCGTCCAACTCGATGAATATGGTCAATGCGACCCTGGAGGGGCTCTCGCGCCTGAAGCGTGCCGAGGACGTAGCGAAGCTGCGCGGCAAAACCGTCGAAGAGCTCTTAGGGTAAGGGGGTATAGACAATGGCTAAATTGCAAATCACCCTCGTGCGCAGCTTGATCGGTCGCAACGAAAAGCAGCGGGCAACGGTTCAAGCGCTCGGCTTGCGCAAGCTGAACCATTCGGTTGTCCAATCGGATAACGAAGCCGTTCGCGGCATGATCAATCGCGTGTCGCATCTGGTTAAAGTCGAAGAAGTGCAAGGTTAACCCACAACAAGGTTTCCTTTCTATCCAATGCTTAAGGAGGTGCAACAATCGATGAAACTGCATGAGCTCTCACCAGCCCCGGGTTCGACGCATGTACGCAAACGCAAAGGCCGCGGCATTGGCTCCGGCAACGGCAAAACGGCCGGCAAAGGCCATAAAGGTCAAAATGCGCGTTCCGGCGGCGGTGTTCGTCCAGGTTTCGAAGGTGGCCAGAATCCGTTGTACCGTCGTTTGCCAAAACGCGGTTTTAACAACCCGTTCCGCAAAGAATACGCGGTTGTTAATGTTGAAGAACTGAACAGCTTTGCTGCAGAAAGCGAAATTACGCCCGAGTTTTTGAAAGAAAAGGGTATCGTGAAAAATGCGCTTGATGGCATCAAGATTTTGGGTAACGGTGAAATCAACGTGAAGCTTACTGTCAAAGCCAACAAGTTCTCTCAATCTGCGGTAGAAAAGATTCAGGCTGCCGGCGGTCAAACCGAGGTGATCTAATTGTTGAAGACGATCTCCAATATTTGGAAGGTGAATGATCTTCGTACGCGGATATTATTCACGCTGTTCATATTGCTGATCTATCGGATCGGTTCCTTTATCCCGGTGCCGAATATTGATAAGTCCGTTTTTGAAACCATTGACGCTTCGGGTACCGATTTGTTTGGCATGCTGAACACGTTCTCGGGCGGCGCGCTGTTTCAATTTTCGATTTTTGCGATGAGCATCTTCCCGTATATCACGGCTTCCATCATCGTGCAGTTGTTGACGATGGACGTCATTCCGAAGTTCGCGGAATGGGCGAAGGAAGGCGAAGCGGGGAAACGCAAGCTCGCGCAGATCACCCGTTACGGAACGATTGTGCTCGGTTTGATTCAGGCGTATGCCACGGCGATCGGCTTCAACCGCCAGTATCAGTTTCAATTCGTCATTGATCCGTCCTTTGCGACGTACACGATGATTGCGCTTGTGCTGACGGCGGGTACAGCCTTCTTGATGTGGCTCGGCGAGCAGATCACTGAAAAAGGCATCGGCAACGGCATCTCGATCATTATCTTTGCCGGCATAGTAGCCGGTATTCCGGGGCATATCCGGACGATCTATGCCGATCAATTCGTCGACGCCAGCCAACTGTTCCTGAACATTCTCAAAGTTGTGCTGATCGTCCTTGCGGTCGTGCTCATTATCGTCGGCGTTATTTTCGTACAGCAGGGGATTCGCAAGCTTCCCGTGCAGTATGCCAAACGTGTCGTCGGTCGTAAAATGTACGGCGGTCAATCCACGCACATTCCCCTCAAGGTGAATGGCGCGGGCGTCATTCCGGTCATCTTTGCAGTGTCCCTGCTGATGTTCCCGGTGACGCTGGCCGGCTTCTGGTCGGATCGGGCGTGGGCGCAATGGGTCATGGCCAATCTGTATTACGACAAGCCGCTTGGCATGGTGCTGTATGTGATCCTGATCATCGGATTTACGTTCTTCTACACCTTCGTGCAGATCAATCCGGTGCAGATGGCGGATCAGATGAAGAAGAACGGCGGGTACATCCCGGGCATACGTCCTGGCAAGCCTACGTCTTCGTACATCACAAAGGTCATGTCGCGCATTACGCTCGCAGGGGCGTTGTTCCTGGCAGCGATCTCGATCCTCCCGATCGGCTTCGGCGCACTCGCCGGCTTGCCGCGTTCGGTACAACTGGGGGGCACCTCGCTGCTTATCGTGGTCGGCGTTGCGCTGGATACGATGAAGCAGATCGAGACGCAGCTCATCAAGCGTCACTACAAAGGGTTCATCAATAAATGACAATAGGTTCATGTGCGGGCCCTGCGGCTGCGCATCCTCCGGGTGCGTGACGCGCCCGCCCGAACCTATTGTGCTTAAAGCGAGGAACACGAATGAATATTCTTTTTATGGGTCCTCCCGGGGCAGGCAAAGGAACGCAGGCGGAACGCATTGTGGCGGAATTCGGAATTCCCCATATTTCTACCGGCGATGCCTTTCGGCTTGCGATGCGAGAGGGTACGCCGCTCGGCCAAAAGGCCAAGGAATATGTGGACCAGGGCTTGCTTGTTCCCGATGACGTGACCAACGGCATCGTGCGCGAGCGTCTGCAGCAGGACGATTGCAGTCAGGGCTTCCTGCTTGACGGATTCCCGCGCACGCTGTCGCAGGCCGAAGCGCTGGATCAGATGCTGAGCGCGATGGGCCGCAAGCTGGACCATGTAATTAACCTGAAGGTCGATCGGAGTCTGCTGCTGGCGCGTCTGACGGGACGCCGGATCTGCAAGTCGTGCGGTGCGACGTACCATGTGCTGTTCAACCCGCCGAAGCAAGAAGGCGCATGCGACAAATGCGACGGCGAGCTGTACCAGCGCTCGGACGACACCGAAGAAAAGGTCGGAACGCGGCTTGACGAGTACATCTCCAAGACCGCCCCGCTGCTCTCGTATTATGCAGACAAAGCGCTGCTGCGCGAGGTGGATGG
Source organism: Paenibacillus sabuli (assembly GCF_014705605.1). Taxonomy (GTDB): domain Bacteria; phylum Bacillota; class Bacilli; order Paenibacillales; family Paenibacillaceae; genus Paenibacillus_D; species Paenibacillus_D sabuli. Next base: position 13,624 of record NZ_JACXIZ010000012.1, on the reverse strand, counting down.
CGAGAAGGAGATCGACACGGTGACTGCCGACGTTTCAAATTTGCTGCGGGGGCGTGGCGAATGATCATCTGCAAATCCGAAGTGGAACTTCGTTTCATGAGGGAAGCAGGTCGCATCGTCGCCGACACGCACCGATTGCTGGCGCAAGCGATCAAGCCCGGCGTTACGACGATGGAGCTTGATAAGCTGGCCGAACAATATATCCGCAGTCAGGATGCCGTGCCTTCTTTCAAGGGCTACAATCAATTCCCTGCCAGTATATGCGCGTCGGTCAACGACGAGCTGGTGCATGGCATTCCCGGTCCGCGCAAGCTCGAGGACGGGGACATCATCAGCATCGATATCGGTGCGCAGTACAAGGGCTACCACGGAGATTCCGCCTGGACGTACGGCGTCGGGCAAATCTCGGAGGAGGCCGCCAGACTTCTGCAGGTCACTGAGCAGTCGTTATACGCCGGATTGCAGCATGTGAAGCCGGATAATCGGCTGTACACCATCTCGCACGCCATTCAGCGCTGCGTGGAGGATGCCGGATTTTCCATCGTGCGCGAATATGTCGGGCACGGGATCGGCGAGAAGCTGCATGAAGAGCCGCAGATTCCCAATTACGGTCTGCCCGATCGCGGACCGCGCCTGAAGCCGGGTATGGTACTGGCGATCGAGCCCATGGTCGTCATCGGCGAGCGCTATGTGCGCACGCTGGAGGACAATTGGACGGTCGTCACCGAGGATGGCACCTGGTGTGCGCACTTCGAGCATACCGTAGCGGTGACGGAGGACGGGTACGAGATCCTGACCCGTTCGCACGAATAGGACGATGTTCCGGGTGGAGGAGCTTCCAGCGCTCGGCCAGGTGGTTCAGGTGACGCGAGGCAAGGATGAAGGGACGTATGCGGTTGTGATCGGGCTCGAAGACGATCGGCTGGTATGGATCGCCGACGGGCACAAGCGCAGGTTCGCTCAGCCCAAGCGCAAAAATCGAAGCCACTTGGAGCTGCTGCCCTATGTCAGCAGCGAGGTTGCGGATAGCCTGCGCGAGACCGGAAGTGTAACGAACGGAAAGCTGCGCTACGCCATTGCGAAGTATTTGAGGCGGAAAGGAGAATGACTGTTGGCCAAGGAAGATGTGATTGAAGTTGAAGGCACGGTAATCGAACCGTTGCCCAATGCCATGTTCAAGGTGGAACTGGAAAACGGACATCAAATTCTTGCCCATGTGTCCGGCAAGCTCAGAATGCACTTTATCCGTATTCTGACCGGAGACAGAGTGGTAATCCAATTGTCGCCTTACGATTTAACTAGAGGTCGTATCACCTATCGGAAATAGGGCAAGTGCCCGTTTCAGAAGGATTCGGGAGGTAATCACAATGAAGGTCAGACCTTCGGTCAAGCCGATTTGCGAGAAATGCAAAGTCATTCGTCGCAAAGGCAACGTTATGGTGATTTGTGAAAATCCGAAGCACAAACAAAAGCAAGGTTAAGGATAAAGGAGGGATAACGTACTATGGCACGTATAGCTGGAGTTGACTTGCCGCGCGACAAGCGTACGGAAATCGCCCTGCAGTACATTTTCGGAATCGGCAAAACGACCGCTTCGAAAATTTTGGCTGAAACGGGAATCGATCAAGCGACCCGCGTTCGCGACCTGACGGAAGACGAAGTCAGCCGCCTGCGTGATGTCATCGACAAGTCGGTCAAGGTCGAAGGCGACCTGCGCCGTGAAATCTCGCTCAACATCAAGCGTCTGACGGAGATCGGCTGCTACCGCGGCATTCGTCATCGCCGCGGGCTGCCTGTGCGCGGCCAGCGCACGAAAACGAACGCTCGCACACGTAAAGGTCCGCGCCGGACTGTTGCGAACAAGAAGAAGTAAGAAGGGAGGAAATTAAACGATGGCCAAACCGAAAAAAGTCGTCCGTACAAAGCGTCGCGACCGGAAAAATATCGAGACGGGGGTCGCGCATATCCGCTCGACGTTCAACAATACGATCGTCACGATTACCGATCCGCACGGCAATGCCGTATCGTGGGCCAGCTCGGGCAACATGGGCTTCAGAGGCTCGCGCAAAAGCACGCCGTACGCTGCGCAAATGGCAGCTGAAACGGCTGGCAAGGCGGCAATGGAGCACGGCATGAAATCCCTTGAAGTTATGGTAAAAGGCCCTGGCGCCGGACGCGAAGCTGCGATTCGTTCGCTGCAGGCTGCCGGTCTTGAAGTAAACCTGATTAAAGACGTCACTCCGGTTCCGCATAACGGATGCCGTCCGCCGAAGCGTCGCCGCGTGTAGTTTGCGCGGGTGTGGTATCAAATATCCGCAACTTGTGAATAATGGTTGTGAAGGTTAGGCATACTACATGGTTTGACCCCCGGAACGGATGGTTACGGAGCGACGCTTTGAAGGAGGGTTTTCATTCGTGATTGAGATCGAAAAGCCGAAAATCGAGACCGTGGTACTGAATGAAGAAGGCACATACGGACGTTTCGTGGTGGAGCCGCTGGAACGCGGCTACGGAACGACGCTTGGCAATTCGCTGCGGCGCATATTGCTTTCGTCGTTGCCGGGTGCGGCAGTTACTTCGGTGCAGATCGACGGAGTGCTTCATGAGTTTTCGACAATCGCCGGTGTGATTGAGGATGTGACCGAGATCATTCTCAATCTGAAGGGTCTTTCGCTGAAGATTCATTCCGACGAGGAGAAAGTGTTGGAAATTGATGCGGAAGGCGAAGGCGCGATTACTGCAGGCGATATTCGTGCGGATAGCGACGTCGAAATTCTCAACCCTGATCTCCATATCGCAACATTGGCCCCCGGCGCACGGCTGCATATGCGGATCTTCGCTGGCCGCGGCCGAGGGTATGTACAGGCGGACCGCAACAAGCGGGAGGATCAGCCGATCGGCGTCATTCCGATCGATTCGATCTATACGCCGATTACGCGCGTGAATTACAGCGTTGAGAATACGCGGGTCGGACAAGTGACCAACTACGATAAGCTGACGCTCGAAGTCTGGACGGATGGCAGCATTCGGCCGGAGGAAGCCGTTAGCCTGGGCGCAAAAATTTTGACCGAGCATCTGGACCTGTTTGTCGGCTTGACCGACGAAGCAAAAGATGCGGAAATCATGGTCGAAAAAGAAGAGGACAAGAAGGAAAAGGTGCTCGAGATGACGATCGAGGAGCTGGATCTTTCAGTACGTTCGTACAACTGTCTGAAGCGCGCAGGCATCAATACGGTGCAAGAGTTGATCACCAAGACGGAAGAGGACATGATGAAGGTCCGGAATCTGGGCCGCAAGTCTCTGGAAGAGGTGCAAGAAAAGCTCGAGGAGCTTGGCTTGGGCCTGCGCATGGAAGACTAGCATCATGAGATCGGCGGCGGCGCGTTGGCCGTCAGCCGTTAGCGAATGGTTTGAAGGAGGGGAAATCAATGGCATATCAAAAATTGGGCCGTGACTCGAGCGCACGCAAAGCCTTGTTCCGCGATCTGGTTACGGATCTGTTCTTGTATGAGCGAATCCAGACGACTGAAGCAAAAGCAAAGGAAGCGCGCTCCATCGCCGAAAAGCTCATCACGCTCGCAAAACGCGGAGATCTGCATGCACGCCGTCAGGTGGCGGCTTTTGTTCGTCGTGAGACGATCGATGGCGAGCAGGATGCAATTCAAAAGCTGTTCTCCGAACTGGCTAGCCGCTATTCGGAGCGTGCGGGCGGATACACCCGCATTCTGAAGCTGGGGCCTCGCCGCGGCGACGCTGCACCGATGGTCTACCTGGAACTGGTTGACCGCGCAGAGGCCTAAGATCGCTCTGCTATCATTCGGAAGCGCGTCATGATAGACGGCTTGGCATTCCACGCAAAGCTCCCTTGGCCTATGAGATGCCAAGGGTGTTTTTGCGCGGAAGCGAAAACGGGAGGCTGAGAAAGGTTGCGCAACCTATGCATGACGGTCAGCTATGACGGCACTGCCTACAATGGCTTTCAGATTCAACCGATCGGCAAAACCGTTCAGGGTGAAATTGAACGCGCGATGGCGATGCTGACCGGAGAGGACGTCAAAATTCATGGCTCCGGCCGTACCGACGCCGGGGTGCATGCGCGCGGCCAAGTTTTTCATGTGCATACGAATGCCAGCATTCCGGTGTCCAAGTGGCCAGTCGCGCTCAACTCCCGCTTGCCTCAGGATATTGTCGTACTCACGGCGATCGAGGTGCCGCTTCTTTTTCATTCACGCCGCTCGGCCAAACGAAAAACGTATCGCTACTCCATCCGCACCGGCAAATATCCGGATGTCTTTCGCCGCAACTATGAGTTCCACCATTATAATCCGCTTCGTGTCCATGCCATGCGAGACGCCATGAGCGCGCTGGTGGGGGAGCATGATTTCACCACCTTCACCTCGATCCATTCGACCAAACGGAGTCACGTCAGAACCATCTACAAAGCATGGCTCGAGGAAGAAGGAGACGTGCTGCATTTTTATTTCACGGGCAATGGTTTTTTGTACAATATGGTCCGGATTATTATGGGGACCCTGATGCGAATCGGGGAAGGAAAAATGGAGGCGGCGCGCATGGCGGCTATTCTGGCGGCACGAGATCGGAGCCTGGCTGGACCAAAGGCGATGGCGCACGGATTGACGCTATGGAGCGTAGAATATGAAGAACTTGATTTTGAGCGCGAAGCGAGGCAATAAATTGTTTTTCTTGCTATGTGAAGCTATCTGTAGTAAAATATAACTTGTGCCTTCTTAGTGGCTATCCCACGGCCCCGGCTAAGTTTGGCGCAAAACTTGCTTTGCATAACTGGATTACAAACGAATATTCAATACGCTTCGTTAACCATACACAAGCGATTTGCACGATTGAAATGCTGGATTGAAATGAAGGAGGATCATTCATGCGTACCACGTACATGGCCAAGCCGAATGAAGTTGAGCGTAAATGGTATATCATTGATGCTGAAGGCAAAACGCTCGGCCGCTTGGCAAGCGAGGCGGCCGCATTGATTCGCGGCAAGCATAAGCCGCAATTCACGCCGCATGTTGACACTGGTGACTTCGTCGTTGTCATTAACGCCGAAAAAATTGTTTTGACAGGCAACAAAATGCGCGACAAAAAATACTATCGCCATTCCCTTCATCCGGGCGGCCTGAAGGTCATGTCCGCAGAAGAGATGATCGAGCGTAAGCCGGAGCGAGTTTTGGAGCGTGCAATTCATGGCATGCTGCCACACACGCGTCTGGGCAACAAAATGCGCTTGAAGCTGAAAGTATATGCTGGATCGGAGCACCCGCACGCAGCACAAAAACCGGAAGTCTACGAACTTCGCGGCTAATACAAGGAGGACGGTTTCATGGCTCAAGTACAATACTATGGAACAGGTCGCCGGAAACACTCGGTCGCACGTGTGCGTCTCGTGCCGGGTGAAGGGCGAATTGTTATCAATAAGCGTGATTTGAACGAATATTTTGGTCACGAGACACTGAAGCTGATTGTTAAGCAGCCTCTGGCATTGACGGACACGCTGACCAAATACGATATTATTGTATTGGCAGACGGCGGCGGCACGACTGGTCAAGCTGGCGCAATCCGCCACGGCATTTCCCGGGCCTTGCTCAAAGCAGACCCCGAATACCGTCCCGCACTGAAGCGTGCAGGTTTCCTGACTCGCGATCCGCGTATGAAAGAGCGGAAAAAATATGGACTCAAGGCTGCGCGTCGCGCGCCTCAGTTCTCCAAACGTTAAGCTTGTCCCAAATACCTTCTCCGGTTTCGGAGAAGGTATTTTTTATCGTTTTGCACAAATGGGGATTGCTCTAAACTGGGAGAAGTCGTATAATTAATATAAAGCATATTAATTTACTCGGAATTGAACGGAGGCCATTCAAATGAATTTGTTTGAAAAGGAAGCGTTGATTGCCCAGCAGGCGGAGGCGTTGGAAGCGGCGACGCCGGAGGCCGTGATTGCATATGCGGTTCAGACGTTCCCCAATCTTACATTGGCTTGCAGCTTCGGCGCGGAGGATGTCGTGCTGGTCGATATGCTGCAAAAAATTAGCCCGTCCTCGGATATTTTTTATCTCGACACAGACTTTCACTTTAAGGAAACCTACGAGACGCGGGATCGGCTGGCTGCGCACTACAATCTCAAGTTTGTGGAAGTCAAGCCTGAGCTCACACCGGAAGAACAGGCAGAGAAGCATGGTGCGGAATTGTGGAAGAGCGAGCCGAATGCCTGCTGCAACATTCGCAAGGTCGAGCCGCTCACCCGAATTTTAACCCAATACGAAGCTTGGATCACCGGCATTCGCCGCGATCAAGCGCCTACGCGGGCCAACGCAAAAAAAATTGAATACGACGCCAAATTCGGACTTGTCAAATTCAATCCGATCGCAAGCTGGACCTCTGACGATGTATGGCACTACATCCGCACGCATAATTTGATCTACAATCCGTTGCATGATCAGAACTACCCGAGCATTGGCTGCGAGTATTGCACGCGCAAGGTCATGCCTGGCGAGGATCCCCGTGCGGGACGCTGGTCCGGCAACGAAAAAACCGAGTGCGGGCTGCACAAATAAGGAGGGCAACAAGCATATGACGCAAATTTTACCGCATGGCGGGACACTGGTTAATCGCCTGGCGGAGGGAGTCGAGCGGGAAAAGCTGCTTGCCGAAGCGGCAGGTCTAGCTACAATTACGATTAATGCATGGACGATTTCCGATCTCGATCTTATTGCGGTAGGCGCATTCTCTCCGCTGACGGGATTCATGAACGAAGCCGATTACCAAGCGGTGGTCCAAACGATGCGCCTGGCCGATGGCACGGTGTGGAGCATTCCGATTACGCTTGCCGTTGACGAGGCCAAGGCTGCCGAGCTGACCGGAGTCGGGCGGGCAGCGCTTGTCGGCGAGGATGGCGTCGTGTATGGCTTGATTGATGTGCAGGACGTCTACAAGGTTGATCAGAAGGTTGAGGCGGTGCAAGTCTTCAAAACGGACGATGCGGAGCATCCGGGCGTTCAGAAGCTGCTGTCCAAGCCGGACCATTACGTGGGCGGAACGGTAATTGTGCTGAATCGGCCGCAGCCGGATCGATTTGGCGAGTATTATTTTGATCCTGCGCAGACGCGCAAGCTCTTCGCGGACAGAGGCTGGCGGACAGTGGTCGGCTTCCAGACCCGCAACCCGGTACACCGCGCCCATGAATACATTCAAAAAAGTGCGATGGAGGTCGTAGATGCGCTTTTTCTCAATCCGCTTGTCGGCGAAACCAAATCGGATGATGTGCCAGCCGCAGTGCGAATGAGAAGCTACGTCGCGCTGCTTGAACATTATTACCCGGCTGATCGGGTGTTCCTCGGCGTTTTTCCGGCGGCGATGCGTTATGCCGGTCCGCGCGAGGCTATTTTCCACGCAATGGTTCGCAAAAATTACGGCTGTACACACTTTATTGTCGGGCGCGATCATGCCGGGGTAGGCGATTATTACGGCACCTATGAAGCCCAGGAGTTGCTGCGGAGCTTCTCTGCAGAGGAATTGGGGATCACGCCATTGTTTTTTGAACACAGCTTTTATTGCAAGACATGCGGCAACATGGCGTCGAGCAAGACGTGCCCGCATGACAAGAGCGAGCATCTGACCTTGTCTGGCACGAAGGTGCGCGCGATGCTGCGCGAAGGCGTGTGCCCGCCACCGGAGTTCTCGCGTCCAGAAGTCGCGCAAATTCTGATTGAAGGCATGTCGGAGCATTATATATTGTAGACGCCAGGAAGACCAAGCGCTGCCCCATGCTAGTCGGGGCAGCGCTTGTTTCTATATCCGATTGCTTGATTGTCCGCATGCCCATGCGCATAATGTCCCTCCCTGTCCCATATAGTGAATAATGGACAGGGCCGTAACTCAGAACGGTCCAGAGACATTGCTTGAGATGGGGGAATCGGGATGCGGCGACGTGCAAGGCGCAAGCTAGTCATTGTTATGAATGCCCGTGGCGGCGTCAGATTGGCAGTAGGCGTACTTCTCCTCATGCTGACAGCCTTGTTGATGACGCAGGATGTACCGGCATCGCGGACTTGGTCGTATTGGACCCTGCCGCTGTCGGGAAAAATCGTGGTTATTGACGCAGGGCACGGCGGTATAGATGGGGGGGCCACTAGCCAGTCCGGTCTGGTTGAGAAGGATTTGAACTTGACCATAGCGCTGCAGGTCCGCGACTTTCTGCAAGAGGCGGGGGCATTGGTGTATCTGACGCGAGAAGGAGATTACGATCTTGCCGGCGCGGATACTGCCGTCATTCGCCGTCGCAAGACGGAGGATCTGCTGAAGCGTGTGGAGCTGATCAAAGACCGGCGGGCAAACCTGGTCGTCAGCATTCACATGAACAGCATTCCGCAGCAGCAATGGTCGGGCGCGCAGACCTTCTACTATCCGAACCACCCGGATAATTTTGCGTTGGCCGCACTCATCCAAGAGGAGATTCGGCGCAATATGGAGAATACGAGCCGGCAAGCCAATACGGCCAATACGGTTTACTTGCTTAAGGCGCTTGAGGATATGCCGACCGCGCTGGTGGAGGTCGGATTTTTGTCCAACCCCGGAGAGGCGCAGCAGCTCGGCAACCCGGATTATCAGCACAAAATGGCCGCTTCCATTTACCAGGGCATTTTGCGCTTCTCTTCGGGAGAACGTCTCCAGGCCGCGCCCTAACAATGAATTCCGACTGTGGTATAATGGGGACAAGATTGCAAGGAGCACTGCTTCCGAGCAGGGCTCTGTAAAAGGTGGGAATCAACATGTTGACGAGAGAACAGGTGCTGGGGCGCGTCCAGCCGATTGTAAAAGCGGCTGCCAAAGGGACAGCGGTGCGGGATATTATGGTGAAGGAATTGAGCGTATCCATGACGGTGCTGGTACCTGATCAAGAGTCCCAGCCAGTTATGGAGAAGGCGTTGCAGGCCGCGATTGCAGATCTGGGGGCGGAGCGCGTACACGTGCGCTTCCGTCCGGCATCGGAGCCGGCAAGCGGCGCAGCTGAAGAGGCCTCGGGGAGAGCGGCAAGCACCGGGCAAAGCAATGAGCCCGTAAAAGGACACGGCGCCGGAATGGAGGTGCATCCGTTATTGGGGCCTGACAGCACGGTAGAATTTGTGGCCGTCGCCAGTGGAAAGGGCGGCGTCGGAAAATCTACCGTCACGGTAAATTTAGCTGCCGCGTTGGCTAGATTGGGGCAGCGCGTCGGTATCATCGATGCCGACATTTATGGCTTCAGCGTACCGGACATGATGGGCATCGAAGAGCGGCCCGACATTGTTGACGAGCGGGTCATTCCAATTGAGAGGTTTGGCGTGAAGGTGATTTCAATGGGCTTTTTTGTCGAAGACAACAGCCCGGTCGTATGGCGGGGACCAATGCTCGGGAAAATGCTCCGCAACTTTTTTGCAGAAATTGAATGGGGCGAGCTGGATTATATGCTGCTTGACCTGCCGCCGGGTACGGGCGATGTCGCGCTCGACATTCATCAAATGATTCCGCAAAGCAAAGAGATCATTGTGACCACCCCGCACGCGACTGCGGCCTTCGTCGCAGCGAGAGCGGGTGCTATGGCACTCAAGACAAAGCATGCAATTCTGGGTGTGGTCGAGAATATGTCTTATTACGAAACAAAAGACGGTGAGCGCGATTATGTATTTGGCCGAGGCGGCGGAGCCCGGCTGGCCGAGACGCTTCATACTGATTTGTTGGGACAAATTCCGCTGGGCGCGCCCGACAATCATCCCTCCGAGCCGGATTTCTCTCCTTCCGTCTACAAGGAAGATTCGTCGACCGGTCAGCTCTATACACAGATGGCGCAGCAGTTGATTCGCAAGCGCAGCGGTTCCATGTAACCTCCCATTTTCAGGTCAAAAGGGCTCCGGTAACGGAGCCCTTATCTTTGCTGGCTATGAGCTCATCTCTTCGCTTGCGCCGTCTTCCGCATTTTTATCGTCGGAGTTCTGGGACTTATCCACTTTTTCATCCGGTTTGACGCGAAGCTCCTCCTTCACCGCTTGCCGAAGCAAATCAAGAATTTGCAGCCGCACAAGCGGACTTTGCAAGCTTTCTTGCATCATTGTCGTCACTTGCTCCCGGTATTGGGTGCTTTGCAGCACGTCGAGGATCATGCGGTCCATTTCCGGACTTTTCATGACGGTGACCAGATCTTTTTGATACGAAGGATCCTTTAACAAATCTTTGTGAATCTGTTTATTCTGCTTATTGACGGCCTTGGCAAATTCACCGGCAAATCGTACGTCCGTCATTAGCGTTTCAATCACTTTGTCGTATTCCGGTGAAACAAGCACTTCCTTGACGGCCAATCGCACCTGTTCTTGGTCGTCTACAGAGAGCATGCCCATTTGACTGCCGACTCCGCCTGTCATTTGTATGGTCGATTCCTGAAGCGCCTTTTGTGCATCTTCGGTCTTCAGTATATCGATCACCATCGATTTCATGTCCTTGTAGCTGGGCTGTCCTCCGGAAGCGGGCTCGGCGCCGCAGCCGGCTAACATCAATAAGAGGAGAGCGGGGATCAGCAGCAAGGGCCTTCGCATTCGCTTCATACGCAGATCTCCCTTCAAATCGTTCGCGCTGTACTTGTGCAAACGCCGCTGGCATTTGTTCAAATTTTATTCGTCTTGATGTGTAGTATGCGCCATTGTTCACGCGATTATCATTTGTGCCGCGTAGGCTTTTTGTTGGATAAGTGGTAAAATAGGGGGGATGGGGGCGAGGTCGAAAGTGCGCCGCAAAAGTGGGAGGTTTAAAAGCGTGAATTTGCGAAAATGGTTTTTTTTGTTTTGGACCACACTGGCAGTGGGGGCAGTAACAACTGCCGTGTCAGGCTTAATTATGCAGATCACCGACAGTGAATTTGGATTTTTGGGGATAGAGGCCACCGGTTTTAATGCCTTGATGATGGCGCTGGTCGGCACCATGATTGGCGCATTTAGCCACATGGGCTTTTTTGCTTACTTAACCCTCAATTATATTGCGCTCAGTATTCTGCGTAAAAAATATTTGTGGAACACGCTACAGGCTTACACCACGTTGTTTGTGCTCCTCGGGCTCGGATATATACTGTACGAGAACAGGGAGCAGGTGGGCGGATGGTTATTTTACGTGCTCCCCGTGGTCCTTTTCGCCTTGTCTTGGGCAGTTAGCGTCATCAAGGTCAAGCGCACCAATCAGAGTGCGCTGGTTCCGACACTCTTCTTAATGGTGGTGGCCACGGTCATCGAAGGATGGCCGGCCCTGAGCGGCGAAGAGAGCAATGCCAATGCGGTAATTTTTATGTTTATTCCGTTGTTTGTTTGCAATGCGTACCAGATTTTGCAGCTCCATCGCATCTTGAAGCAACCGGAAGCCGACTCCGCTGTGACGAAGTCGGTCTCGTAATTACAATTCGGTTGGCAGCATGGCCGATTTGTCTTGGATGGTCTTGCCGCTCACTTCCGTCCCGCTGATCAGCCGGCTGACCGATACGAAGGAATAGCCCTTCGCTCGCAATTGGTCAATAATGACGGGTAAAGCTTCATGGGTTTGTTTGCTGGAATCGCTGGCATGCATAAGCACGATGTCTCCGGGATGCGCCTTGCTGACGACTCGATTTACAATTTTGTCTGTGCCGATATTCATCCAATCCATAGAGTCGGTATCCCATTGGATGACTTTGTAATTCAGTTCTTCAGCAATACGCAGCACCCGTTTGTCGAAGTCGCCGTTGGGCAAGCGAATCAGACTTGGCGTCTTTCCGGATACGTCCGAAATAATGGCGTGGGCCGTTTGAATTTGTTTGCGAATTTCCTCGTCGCTCAGCTTGGTATAGAAGTCATGCTTGTGCCCGTGACTACCGATTTCATAGCCGGCTTCTACGATTTTCTGAACCAATTGCGGGTGAGACTCGCTCCAAGGAGAGGATACGAAAAAGGTTGCTTCCTCTACGCCTTTTTCCTTCAAAACGTTTAGAATCGGCTCGGCTCGTGTATCCCCCCAACTGATGTCAAAGGTCAGAGCCAGTACCTTCTTTTCAGTAGGCACACTGTAAATGGCGGCTGGTTGCTGAGGGGAGAATACCGTGATATTATCTCTTTCCGCATATACGACACCGGCCGTGAAGAGGAGAGCAACCACGATTAAAAAATAGCGCTTGACGCGGCGGCCATTAATGACATAAAACATGTTCATAAGAGTCGGCGCTCCTTTCGCTCTGGGCTTGTTTTATAAAATGTATGGCCTGTACGCTCAAGTTATGCGTCATGGGCGAACAAATAAGCAGTAAAATCTGCGGCATCAAAAGCCGCCAAGACAATAAGGGGGGCGTCCATGTTTTCCTATCGCGCCATAGTGGCCCATTTAAAAGCGATGAAGGGATACTTTGCCTTCGCTACGATTTTGTTTTTCGCTGGCATGGTAGTCGGCGGCACGAATGTGCAATTGGAATCGTTCATGAATAGTCAGATCGAAGGGCTCCGCCAGCTTGTGGACACCGCGGAGAGCTCCAGTAACCCGGGGCTGGCCATGTTCGGCATTATTTTTCTAAACAATGCCGTTAAATCGGTTGTGATTATGTATCTTGGGGTGCTGTTCGCTGTAGTGCCCATTTTTTTCATGCTCGTCAACGGCATGGTATTGGGGTATTTATTTACGCACATGCAACCGCAGCAAGGCACGTTGTTTGAACTTATCGCAAAGGGAATACTGCCCCATGGCATTATTGAAATTCCGGCTCTTGTGGTCGCATGCGCATACGGTATTCGCTTTGGAATACTGTCTTTTAAAGGGATTGGGGCGCTTTTTGGAAAATCACCGGACTTAGGCAAGCAATACGAAGCGTTCGTCATACGAACAGTGCCGATTATGGTGATATTAGTCGTTTCCTTGCTTCTTGCGGCAGTAATCGAAAGCACAGTCACGGTATGGCTGGTTAATACGATAAATTAAAGTAATAAAACTTCCAGAATCTGAGCATACCATATAGAGTGGCGCACAAGACGCCGTGGTGATTCTGGAAAGGGGCGCGGTTTAAAGCATGCTCGGGATACTGTTTAACGATAAGGAATGCAAAGAATTGGACTATGTGCTGCGAAAAGAGCTGGATGAAATGCTGCTCGATCTGGAAGACGGTCGAATGGATGGGGAAATAAAAGCCGCGATTACCAAACGGTACAAAGTCATTTTTCGAATGTATGCCCGTATTGCCTCGCCTAAAGACTTGTCGCGCTATGCTCTTTCATCCAGAGTCCCCCGTAAAAGCAAGGGAAATAGTTGACACTTTTCGATTATTGTGTTATTCTATCAATCGTCCCATTTGAGGGGCAACATATTCATGTTTTGAGGCAAGAAAAAAACACTTGCTTTCTGAATTGCCTATGTGTTAAATTATTAGAGTCGCCGCTTGAGAGAGCGGAGGCGAGCAAGACGAACAAAATGGTTCCTTGAAAACTGAACAACGAGCGTAAAGCCCCAGATTCTCTCGGGAATCTGGAAGAGCAAAAACAACGAATGAGCTAACCAAGCTCCTTCAATAAAACGCATCTTCGGGTGCACTTTTATGGAGAGTTTGATCCTGGCTCAGGACGAACGC
>NZ_JACXIZ010000110.1 GCF_014705605.1 Paenibacillus sabuli | reverse complement strand
CAACCTGCGTTTATTTGGATGGCGGGTGGGCTTTTCTTCTTCGATTTAGCTACAGGAGTTGCATATAACGTTCAGGGTTCATGACGTCCGACAAAGTCGGATGTGTCCGGCTGATTCTGCTTCCTGGCTTCATACCCCCGGTCCGGACCAAGCGGCGAAAGCCGCGCAGCATGCACCCGTTGTTAACTGATGCCCCTGACCTCTTGAACAACCTTCACCTTCATTGATTTGCCTTCAAATCGCTTTTCAACTATTCTTTTCAATCGGTTTTCTCTACTGTCGAGTAGGCTCCGCCATCTCGACTTCCTACAACTCTTCTGACGCGAGTAGGCATCGCCGTCTCGCTTTCTTCCAGCTTTTCTACTGCCGGGCTCGCTTCACCGATTCACTTCGATATATAGCTTTTCTACTGCCGGGCTCGCTCCATCGATTCGCTTCGATACAGCTTTTCTACTGCCGGGCTCGCTTCACCGGTTCACTTCGATACAGCTCTTCTACTGCCGGGCTCGCTTCATCGATTCACTTCGATACAGCTTTTCTACTGCCGGGCTCGCTTCATCGATTCGCTTCGATACAGCTTTTCTACTGCCGGGCTCGCTTCACCGATTCACTTCGACACAGCTTTTCTACTACCGGGCTCGCTTCATCGATTCACTTCGACAAAGCTTTTCTACTACCGGGCTCGCTTCATCGATTCACTTCGACACAGCTTTTCTACTGCAGGGCTGGTGCCGGGCTGGCTCCGCCAATTCGCTTCGAACATTCTTTTCACTTCCACGCATGCGCCCACAATTCATTTTATCTTTCCATTAGAGGATACGTTTAGCATCCTCGTCCTTCAACCAGGGGTTTCAGTTAACGTTCAGGGTTCATGACGTCCGACGCCAGTCGGATGTGTCCGGCTGATTCCGCTTCCTGGCTTCTACTCTCCGGTCCGGACCAAGCGGCGAAAGCCGCGCAGCATGCACCCGTTGTTAGATGATGCCTGCGGCTTCCTGGAATACTTCAAATATTCTTTTGA
>NZ_JACXIZ010000011.1 GCF_014705605.1 Paenibacillus sabuli | reverse complement strand
CAGCCGGGGCGGCCGCGCAGCCTCGGCCCGCGCCGGAGCGGCGCGCAGCTGCGGCGGGCGTGCGGCCCGAAGCGTCCAAGCGGCAGAGGCTCTATGTCAAGATTGCCGCCGCCCGCGAGCAAGGGGAGCTGCTGGAGCGGCTGCAAGAGTTGCTGGCCCGCCATGCAGGTCAACTGGAGACGGTGCTTTTCTATGCGCGCACGCAGCGCACGCTGGCGCTCAGCGACAAGTACAACGTCAAGCCGTCGCCGCGCCTGATCGGCGAAATCGAGGCTCTGCTCGGCGAGGGCTCCGCGGTCGTGCGCTGATCGGCTTTCAGCATCGGCTCGGCACGGGTGATGACACGGCGCCGAAATTTTAGGCACATTGCCCCTCTTCCCTGCATACATTTTAAGCAATGGCATGGATCAGGCGCACGCTTGTCAGGCGGTCATCGCTCGAAAGCCGCATGACGGTCGGGCAGTGCGCGGCACGCGGCGGTCAGCCGCAGGCAGGAGGAGAAGGCAGATGGAGCAGGAGCTGGAAAAATGGCTGCAGCGGCGGGGAGTCGCCGTCGATGAAGTAGCGCGGATCGTGTACGAGCTGCAACGTCCGTACAATCCCGATCTGACGCCGGCGCAATGCGCGGACAGCGTACGGCACGTCCTGGCCAAGCGAGAGGTGCAATATGTGCTGTATACCGGCATCGCGCTCGACGAGCTGGCCGAGAAGCGGCTGCTCCCCGAGCCGCTGCAGGCGGTGATGGAGGCGGACGAATCGCTCTATGGCGTCGACGAGACGCTGGCGCTAGGCATCACGCACGTCTACGGCATGATCGGCCTGACGAGCTTTGGCTATTTGGACAAGGTCAAGCCGGGAATCATCGGGCTGCTCAACAACAAGAAAGGGCGGATTCAC
This sequence comes from Paenibacillus sabuli, assembly GCF_014705605.1. GTDB lineage: Bacteria > Bacillota > Bacilli > Paenibacillales > Paenibacillaceae > Paenibacillus_D > Paenibacillus_D sabuli. The sequence continues at coordinate 302,783 of NZ_JACXIZ010000011.1, read as the reverse complement.
GTTTTCCTCGACGATCTGGTCGCCGGCTTGGCAGCGGCCGCATCGGCCCGTATCGCCCATCAGGATCCGCGAGCGCTCCGCTACTGCGCGCCGGATCCGGCCGTCGAATAGCGATGCGGAGGCCGGGCGGCGGACTTGTGCCGCCGCCCGCGGGCAAATGCGGATGGACGGGCCATGCCCGCGCCGATTTGTTGCGGTGAAAAGACGAGTTATGATATCATTATTGCATTATGCGGCCCAGTCGAGACGTGTTTAGGGGGTACCTCTCATGTGGACGGTTATTTATATCGCTCCTACCCAGCGCATTGCGGAGACGATCAACCAACGCCTGACCGAGGAAGGGTTCCTCGTCCAGGTCCGTCCGATCAATCATTCCAAGCAGCAATTCGAGATATTGGTTCCTTCCGGAGAGCTGGAAGAAGTGCAGGAAGTGCTGAATTCCATCCTTCACGCATGACCAATCCCCCGGTTGCGGGCCGGCAGTCCGGTCCGGTACGGCGCAGCGCCGCATCGATGCGATGCGGCACAGGCTCCGGTTCGCCGCCCGCAATACTTTAGCTCCCCTAAGAGGTGTCACAACATGTTCAAAGATTTGTTTCATAAGAAAAAGTACGCCACGGTACCGTCCGAAAGCACGCGGCGGGACATCCCGGAAGGGCTGATGAACAAGTGTCCGAAGTGCGGCACGATTCACTATAGCAAGGAACTCGAGAAAAACCTGAAGGTATGCTCGTCGTGCGCCTATCACTTCCGACTGAGCGCGCCGGAGCGCCTGCAGATGACCGTCGACGAAGGCAGCTTCGTCGAATACGACGCCGAGCTCGTATCCGAAGACCCGCTCGAATTTCCCGGCTATGCGGGCAAGCTGGAGCAGCAGGCCCAAAAATCCGGGCTTCGCGAGGCGGTCGTGACCGGCGAAGGCACGATCGGCGGCTACCCGGCCGTGCTGGCGGTCATGAGCTTCAACTATTTTACCGGCAGCATGGGCTCGGCGGTCGGCGAGAAAATAACGCGCGCAATCGAGCAAGCAATGGCCAAAAAGCTGCCGCTGCTTATTTTTTCGACTTCCAGCGGTGCGCGCATGCAAGAGAGCATCCTCTCGCTCATGCAGATGGCGAAGACCAGCGCAGCGCTGGCCAAATTTCAAGGCGATGGCGGGCTATACATTTCGGTGCTGACCGATCCGACCTTCGGCGGGGTGTCCGCGAGCTTTGCCATGCTGGGCGACTACAATCTGGCCGAGCCGGGCGCGCTCGTCGGGTTCGCCGGCCGCATCGTCATCGAGCAGACGATCCGGCAAAAGCTGCCGGACAACTTCCAGACGGCGGAATTCAACCTGCAGCACGGTCAGCTCGACAAGGTGATCGCGCGCAAGGAGCTGAAGCCGACCTTGGTCAAGCTGCTGGATATGCATACGGTGAAGGGGGGCGCAACCCATGGCGGGTGAGCTGGAATTTGAAAAGCCGCTGGCTGAGCTACGCAAAAAGATCGACGAGCTCAAACGGTTCGGCCAGGAGAAGGGCATAGACTTCAGCGATGAGATATCCCGGCTGGAGCTCAAATACAAGCAGATGCAGGACGAGCTGTACGAGGAGCTGCGTCCGGCGCAGCGCATGCATCTGGCGCGGCACCAGCAGCGGCCGACGTCGCTTGATTTCATTCAGAGCATCTTCACCGACTTCATCGAGCTTCACGGCGATCGCCTGTTCGCCGACGATCTGGCCATTGTGGGCGGATTGGCCAAGCTCGGAGATACCCCGGTCACCGTGATCGGCCACCAGCGCGGCAAGGATACGAAAGACAACATTGCCCGTTTTTTCGGCAGCCCCCATCCGGAGGGCTTCCGCAAGGCGCTGCGTCTGATGCAGCAAGCGAACAAGTTCGGCCGTCCGATCGTGACGTTCATCGATACGAAGGGCGCCTATCCCGGCAATACGGCCGAGGAGCGGGGCCAATCCGAAGCCATCGCCCGCAATTTACGCGAGATGGCCACTTTTGGCGTGCCGATCGTCTGCATCGTGATCGGCGAAGGCGGCAGCGGCGGCGCGCTCGCGCTGGGCGTCGGCAACCGTGTGCTGATGCTGGAGAACGCCATCTATTCGGTCATCTCGCCCAACGGCGCGGCCTCGATTCTGTGGAAGGACGCCTCCAAGGCCGATCAGGCCGCCGAAGCGATGCGCATCACCGCCAAGGACCTGCTGGAATTCGGCGTCATCGAGGAGATCATCCCCGAACCGCAGGGCGGCGCCCACCGGGACCTGCCGCAGCAGGCGGAAGCGATTCGCGCGGCGCTGCTGCGGCATTTGGAGGAGCTCGCGGCGCTGTCGCCCGAGGCGCTGCTGGAGGACCGGTATCGCAAGTTTCGCAAGATCGGCGTTTTCTCAGAGTCGGCCGGCGCCCACGATCCGGTCGCGTCGGCGCCGCTTTGAGATTTTGCGAACCCCCTGTACAAGCGTTCTGTTATCGTGTACTTTTAGTTGAGACCAAGACTAGCGCTCAGCATAAACGGAGGAAATGAAACCATGCGTAAAACAAAGATTGTCTGTACGATCGGCCCGGCAAGCGAATCATTGGAAAACACGAAAAAACTGATTATGGCGGGCATGAACGTCGCCCGGCTCAATTTCTCGCACGGCGACTTCGAGGAGCACGGCGCTCGGATCAAGCACATTCGCGAGGCGAGCGAGGAGCTCGGCAAAACCGTGGCGATCCTGCTCGACACGAAGGGTCCGGAAATTCGCCTCGGCAAGCTGAAGGAGGAGCCGATCGAGCTCGAGCAGGACGAGCTGATCGTGCTGACGACCGCGGACGTGCTCGGCGACCGCAGCCGCATCCCGGTCACGTACGCGGATCTGCCGAAGGACGTGAACGTCGGCTCGACGATCCTGATCGACGACGGCCTGATCGGCCTCACGGTCGAGGAGGTGCAAGGCACCGAGATCAAGTGTCGCATCGTCAACGCCGGCCAGATCAAAAGCAAAAAGGGCGTAAACGTGCCCGGCGTGGCGATCTCGCTGCCCGGCATTACGGAAAAGGACGCCGGCGACATCGTGTTCGGCATTGAGCAAGGGCTCGATTTTATCGCGGCTTCGTTCGTGCGCAAGGCGAGCGACGTGCTCGAAATTCGCGAGCTGCTGGAGCGCCACAACGCTTCGCATATTCAAATCATCTCCAAAATTGAAAATCGCCAGGGCGTCGACAACCTGGACGAGATTCTCGAGGTGTCGGACGGCCTGATGGTCGCACGCGGCGATCTCGGCGTCGAGATTCCGGCCGAGGAAGTGCCGCTCGTGCAAAAGGAAATGATCCGCAAGTGCAACATCGCCGGCAAGCCGGTCATCACGGCGACGCAAATGCTCGATTCGATGCAGCGCAATCCGCGCCCGACGCGCGCCGAGGCGAGCGACGTGGCCAATGCGATCTTCGACGGCACGGACGCGATCATGCTCTCCGGCGAGACGGCGGCCGGACGCTACCCGGTTGACTCGGTGCTGACGATGTCCCGGATCGCCGAGCGCGCCGAGGCGGCGCTGGAGTATCGCGAGCTGTTCGAGAAGCAGGCCAGCGCGCAGCGCAACACGGTGACCGAGGCGATCAGCCAATCGGTCGCGGGCGCCGCGCTCGACCTCGAGGTGAAGGCGATCGTGACCTGTACGGAGAGCGGCTTCACGGCCCGCATGGTCTCCAAGTATCGTCCGAACGCGCCGATCATCGCGGTGACGCCGGTCAAGGAAGTCATGAACCGCCTGGCGCTGACATGGGGCGTCATTCCGGTGCACGGCACGGCTGCGCAGACGACGGACGAGCTGTTCGACATTGCCGTCCAGGGCGGAATCGATTCCGGCCATGTGCAGCTGGGCGACACGATCGTCATCACGGCGGGCGTGCCGGTAGGCCGCTCGGGCTCGACGAACTTGATCAAAATCCAGCATGTCGGCGAATTGCTGGCAAAAGGACAAGGCATCGGCTCGCAAAGCACGACCGGCAAGGTCGTCATCGCCCGCTCGGCGGAGGAAGCGATCCAAAAAACGGAGCAGGGCTCGATTCTCGTCACCGTCGGCACGGATCGCGAATACATGCCTGCGATCGAGAAGGCGGCCGCGCTGATCACCGCCCAGGGCGGCATCACGAGCCATGCCGCTGTCGTTGGTCTGAATCTCGGCATCCCGGTCGTGCTCGGCGTGAGCGACGCGCTGGAGCTGCTTCACGACGGCATGGAGATCACGGTGCACGCCGAGATGGGCGTCATCTATTCCGGCCAGGCCAAAGTGCTGTAACGACCGCAAGGATGGATCACATACAGAAGCGATGGCGATTGGTGCCATCGCTTCTGCCGTATCTGCGGGTAAACTTTCTAATTTCTATATCCGGCTAGAAGAAGGAGGGGGCGTTCGTTGAACGGAGGGTGGCATATGTACCCGCTGCGGGTACGGTACCAGGAGACCGACCAGATGGCGGTGGTCTTCCATGCAAACTACGTGACCTGGTTCGAAGTCGGGCGCACGGAGCTGATCCGCCATGCCGGCTACCGGTATGCGGACATCGAGCAGGCGGGCCTGCTGTTGCCGGTGACGGAGCTCCACTGCCGCTTCGGCCGTCCTGCCCGCTACGATGATCCGGTCATGATCTGTACGCGTCTAGCCGCTGTCAGTGCAGTGCGGATCGCGTTCGAATCCCAGATCCGCACCCGGGCGCAGGAAGACGATGCACCGCGCTGGTGGGCGGGCGAGGAGCCGCCCGGCGAGCTGCTGGTCGAGGGCGGGACGCGACACGTCTGGGTGAATCGGGATTGGCGGCCGATGCGGCTCGATCGGGCGCAGCCCGAGCTGCATGCTGCGATTATGGGTCTGTATGGCGGCGATGCGCGAACAGGCGGAAGGGAGGAAGGACTATGAGACGCTGGCTGCTGGTGCTGGCAATCGTCCTGCCGGTAATTGAGATCTGGGGCATCGTCCGGATCGGCGCATGGCTGGGCGGCTGGACGGCGCTGCTGCTCGTGCTCCTGACGGCTGCGCTCGGCGCCTATATGATGCGGCGCGAGGGGCTGCGCGTGCTCGCCTCCGCGCGCGCCGAAATGGAGCAGGGCCGCATGCCGGGGCTGGCGCTGCTGGACGGGGTGTGCGTGCTGGCGGGCGGGGCGCTGCTCTTGCTGCCCGGCTTCCTGACCGATCTGCTCGGGCTTGTCCTGCTGCTGCCGCCGACCCGCGCTTACTGCAGGGGGCTGCTCCTGGGCTGGCTGGAAGCGCGCCTGCGCAGCGGTCAGATCACGATCCGCAGGCGTTAACGCCTTCTTTACAAACGGTTAATATGGGACAAACAATCCACCGGCATAATGGAACGTACAGGGGAGGCGCTGCCAAGTATGACGAAAGAAATTTCCCGCTACGTTAACCGTGATTTAAGCTGGATTGCATTCAACCGCCGCGTGCTGGAGGAGGCCCAGGACCCGGCTACGCCGCTTCTGGAGCGCGCCAAGTTTTTGGCGATTGTATCCAGCAATCTGGATGAATTCATGAGCGTGAGAGTGGCGGGCATTCAAGATCAGATCAAGGCCGGCTACATAAAAAAGGATTTCAGCGGCTATACGCCGGCCGGCTTGTGGAAGCGGCTGCTGCGCCGCGCCAATCAGATGGTGGCGGAGCAGTACCGGACCTACCGGGAAGTGGCGCGGGGTCTGGCCAAGGAGGGCATTTCGTTCAGACGCATCGGCGATCTCAGCGATACGCAGCAGTCGGCGATGGAAATTTATTTTCGCGAGATTGTATTTCCCGTGCTGACGCCGATGGCCGTCGACCAGAGCCGGCCGTTTCCGCTCGTGCACACGCACGAGTTGTATTTGTCCGTGCTGCTGCAGGCCGATGAGGAGCAGACGGGAGCCGGGGCCGAAGAAGAAGAACCTTATTTTGCGCTCGTGCAGGTGCCCTCTATCCTGCCTCGCTTCATCCAGGTGCCGGGGCGGCCGAACAGCAAAAAGACGGAGTTCGTCTTGCTCGAGGACCTGATTGAAAAATACATCAACACGTTATTCAACGGATACACGCCGGTTGCAGTCGACGCCTTCCGCATCACCCGCAACGCCGATCTGACGCTCGACGAGGAAGGGGCGGAGGATCTGCTGGAGGAGATCGAGAAGGAGCTGCGCCGCCGGCGCTGGGGGATGCCGGTCCGGATGGAGATCGATCGCCGGATGCATCCGTTCGCCCTGCAGATGCTGCGCGAGGAGCTGGAGATCGACGACAATATCGTGCGGATCGACGGGCCGCTCGACCTCGGCTTCCTGATGAAGTTCGGCGGGGCGATCGCCGGCCGCAACGATCTACGGGACGCGCGCATCGACCCCGTCTACCCGCCGGAGCTGGACGGCGCGCAGAGCGTGTTCGACGTGCTGCGTCAGGAGGATCTGCTGGTCTATCATCCGTACGAATCGTTCGAGGCGGTCAATGACTTCGTCCTGCAAGCGGCCGAGGACGAGCATGTGCTGGCGATCAAGATGACGATGTACCGCATGAGCGGCGATTCGCTCATCGTGCAGGCGCTGGAGCGCGCCGCCGAATCGGGCAAGCAGGTGACGGTCGTCGTGGAGCTCAAGGCCCGCTTCGACGAGGAGCGCAACATTGCCTGGGCGCGCAAGCTGGAGAAGGCCGGATGCCACGTCGTCTACGGCCTGGTCGGCCTCAAGACGCACGCCAAGATCCTGCTCGTCGTGCGCCGCGAGGCGGGCGCGCTCAAGCGCTACGTGCATGTCGGCACCGGCAACTACAACGACAGCACCGCGAAGCTGTACACCGATGTCGGACTGTTCACGTCGCATCCGGTGATCGGCGTCGACGCCTCGGCGCTGTTCAACGAGGTCACCGGCTATTCGGCGCCGCATGACTGGAAGGCATTCGCAGTAGCGCCCACGGATATGAAGGATACGCTCTTCCGACTGATTGACCGCGAGGCCGCGCACGCCCGCGAGGGCCGGCAGGCGCGCATCATCGCCAAGATGAATTCGCTCTCGCACCAGGATATGATCGACAAGCTGTACGAGGCGTCCCAGGCCGGCGTGAAGATCGAACTGATCGTGCGCGGCGTCTGCTGCCTGCGGCCGGGCGTGCCCGGGCTGAGCGACAATATTCGTGTCATCAGCATCGTCGATCGCTTCCTCGAGCATTCGCGCATCGTCTATCTTGCCAACGACGGCGACGAGGAGGTCTATCTGGCGAGCGCCGACTGGATGACGCGCAACCTGACGCGCCGCATCGAGCTGATGTGTCCGGTATTCGACGTCCGGCTGCGCAAGGTGCTGATCAATATGCTGCGGCTCAATCTGAGCGACAATGTCAAGGCGCGCGAGCTGCTGCCGAGCGGCGACTATCAGCGCGTGACAAACGACCTCACGCCGCTGCGCAGCCAATTCGAGGCGAAGGACATCTCCAAGTGGCGGACGCTGCTGTAATCAAGCCTCCAGCAGGCGCGGCGTCAGATTCCAGGCCTTGTGCACGTCGTCGGCGACATCGTCGACCTCCAGTCGCTCTACCTCGAGCGGCCCGGAGGCCATGAGCACTTGCAGGTCGAGCTTGTCGCCTTGGGGCAGGCAGCGGAATTGGCGCAGCGCCTGGGTCTCGCTGCGGTCGAGCGCGACCGCGAGCAGCAGCAGCGCGCCGAGCCGCGCGATCAGCTCCATATCGCCGGCTTGCAGCAGGGCCTTGTATTCGGCGAGCTGCTTGCGGGCTTTGCCCTTGTTGCGATAGGAGGCGATCGCAGCGGTCATTAGAATCTCGCGGTGGGACAAGCCGTTGAGATGCGAATTGACAATCAGGTAGAACGAATGCGGCGCGTAATTGTAGTAGTCGATGCTCGCGCCGATCCGATGCAGCCGCGAGGCGGCATCCAGCAGAATGCGGGCGCGTGCCGGCAGCTCCGCCAGCGGCGCGAGCGCGTCGAAGAGCGACAGGGCGTGCTGGCTCACCCGCTCGACGTGATGCTGCGGGGCCTCCGGATGAAGCGCCGCCAGATTGTCCACACTGTAAGCGAGTACATCGTCCAGCAGCGGCTGCTGCGGATAGCGACAGGTGTAGATCAGGCCGTCGCGCAGACCGGCCCCGCAGATGACATAGCCGGAGGCGCCGATTGCCCGGTACACGGTTCGGAGCACGGCAAGGCCGGGCACGATCAGATCAACGCGGCCCTTGGACAGGCCGGGCGTTTTTTTGCGCTTGTCCAGCGGCTGGCCGCGCAGCTCCTCGAAGCGAGCATCGACCTGCTCCGCTTTTAGCGGATAATTGTGCGTCTGCTGGAACGGATAATCGACGCTCGCCTGCTCGACCTTGCCCAGCGCGCGGGCCGTGCCGCCGACCGCCACAAGCGGCAGGCCGCGGCTGCCCTCGGTCCAGGGATGCGCCTGCAGCGCCTCGGCGACGTGACGCTGCAAGGCCGACAGTCCTTCCCCATCGAGCATGCCTTTGTCCGTATAGCGCCGGGCCATGTTGACGCAGCCGAACGGAAACGAAACGGAGTCGACCAGCTCACGCTCGCGGAAGAGCGACAGCTCCGTGCTCCCGCCGCCGATGTCGATGAGGAAGCCGTCGGTCAGGTCCATGCTGTTGATCATGCCGAGGAAGCCGAGCCGGGCCTCCTGCTCGCCGGAGAGCAGCTCGATGCGAAGGCCGGTCTCCGCCTCGATGCGTTGCAAAATATCGCGCCGGTTGGACGCGTTGCGGATGGCCGCGGTCGCGACCGCGCGGATCAGATCGGTATGCTGGTGCGCGCACAGCAGCTTGAAATGCCGGAGCGTCTCCGCCAGGGCGGCGACGGCCGGCTCGGCCAGGCGTCCCTGGTCGTCGATCTGCTCGCTGAGGCGGGCCTGGCGCTTGCTGCCTTCGATGACCCGGTTGGCGCCGTGCGGGGTACGCTCGTAGACGACCAGGCGCACGGAATTGGAGCCGATGTCGATGATGCCGATACGTGTTATGCTCATGCGTTCGTTCCTCCATCTTAAAGTTTCATTAGTGTATCACAATGCGCCGAAAAATTCGCCTGCGGCGTTCCGACTTGCCGCCTGCTGCCGCATCCGGCAGCGCCTTGTTTGCCGATCGGAAATAATTCTTATTGACCCGATAAATCATTTTTATATGGCTTGTTGTTTCCTTCACCGGGCAAATCCTTTATTATTAAAAGGACGCACTTGAAATGAAACGACGGAGCTTCCCGATAAGAGGAGTCGATTCTTTCGCAGAAGGAGAGAAAAACATGACAGCAACCAAAGGTCTGGAAGGCATTGTCGCCACGACATCTTCCATCAGTTCGATTATCGACGGCGTGCTGACGTACCGCGGCATCAATATCGACGAGCTCGCCGAGCATGCTACGTTCGAAGAGGTCGCGTATCTGCTCTGGTACGGCAAGCTGCCTACCCAATCCGAGCTCGACGGGCTGCTCGGACGGCTCGATGCGTATGCGGCTGTGCCCGATCCGGTCATCAAGCAGATCAAGCTGTATCCGAAGGATACCAACTCGATGGCCGCGCTGCGGACAGCCGTATCCAGCCTTGCGCTGTACGATACCGAAGCGAACGATATGTCCACCGAGGCGAACCTGAATAAAGCGATCAAGCTGCAGGCGCAGCTGTCGACGATTGTTGCCGCTTTCGCCCGCATTCGCGAAGGCAAGGAGCCGATTGCGCCGAAGAAGGGCGTCTCGATCGCGCACAATTTCCTGTATATGCTCAATGGACAAGACCCGGAGGAAGTCGCGGTCAAGGCGCTCGATCAAGCGCTGGTGCTGCATGCCGACCATGAGCTGAACGCGTCCACCTTTGCCGCCCGGGTGACGGTAGCGACGCTGTCGGATATCTATTCCGGAGTGACGTCCGCTATCGGCGCGCTCAAAGGGCCGCTGCATGGCGGCGCTAACGAGGCCGTCATGGTGATGCTCGAGGAGATCGGATCGGCGGATAATGTCGAGTCCGTCATCACCGACAAGCTGGCGAATAAAGAAAAGATCATGGGCTTCGGTCACCGCGTATACAAAAACGGCGACCCCCGCGCCAAGCATCTGCAGCGCATGTCGCAAGAGCTCGGCAAGCTGACGGGCAATCTGAATCTCTATGAGATGTCCATCAAGATTGAAGAGCTGGTCACCGGCCAGAAAGGGCTGAAGCCGAACGTCGACTTCTATTCCGCCTCGGTCTACACGACGCTGGGGATTCCGCGCGACCTGTTCACGCCGATCTTTGCGATCAGCCGCCTGTCCGGCTGGACGGCCCATATCCTGGAGCAATACGAGAACAATCGCCTGATTCGTCCGCGTGCCGAGTACACGGGACCGGTCAGCCAGAGCTACGTACCGATCGAGGAGCGCTAAGCGCGCTCTTCGTGCCGTCATTCATCCATAGACCGATCTATAGACTGACCGATTCATTTATTTCAAGGAGGAAATAACAGACATGGCTAATTTCGAAAAGTATGCTCTGCCGACCGAGGGCGAGAAAATTACGATTGACAACGGCAACCTGCAGGTGCCCGACCAGCCGATCATCCCGTTCATCGAGGGCGACGGTACGGGCCGCGACATCTGGCGCGCGTCCAAGCGCGTGCTGGACGCAGCGGTTGAAAAAGCCTACAGCGGCCAGAAAAAAATCGCATGGTACGAAGTATTTGCCGGCGAAAAAGCCTATAATAAATTTGGCGAATGGCTGCCGGCGGACACGCTGACGGCGATTCGCGAATATTCCGTAGCGATCAAAGGCCCGCTGACGACGCCGATCGGCGGCGGCATCCGTTCGCTTAACGTCGCGCTGCGCCAGGAGCTCGACCTGTACGTCTGCCTGCGTCCGGTCCGCTACTTTGACGGCGTGCCTTCGCCGGTCAAGCGTCCGGAGCTGGTCAACATGGTCATCTTCCGCGAGAACACCGAGGATATCTATGCCGGCATCGAGTATCAGGAAGGCTCGGACGAAGTGAAGAAGGTCATCGAATTCCTGCAAAATGAAATGGGCGTCAAAAAGATCCGCTTCCCGGAAACGTCCGGCATCGGCATCAAGCCCGTCTCCGCCGAGGGCTCGAAGCGTCTGGCGCGCGCCGCAATCGAATACGCGATTGCCCACGGCCGCAAAACGGTGACGCTCGTGCATAAAGGCAACATCATGAAATTCACGGAGGGCGCGTTCAAAAACTGGGGCTACGAGGTAGCCGAGCAGGAATTCGCCGACCAGACCTTCACGTGGGGCCAATACGACCGCATCAAGGAAGAGCAAGGCACGGATGCGGCCAACAAGGCGCAAAAAGAAGCCGAGGAAGCGGGCAAAATCATCGTCAAGGACGCCATCGCCGACATCGCGCTGCAGCAAGTGCTGACACGTCCGGCCGACTTTGACGTAATCGCGACGCTGAATCTGAACGGCGACTACCTGTCCGACGCGCTGGCTGCCCAAGTAGGCGGCATCGGCATCGCGCCTGGCGCGAACATCAACTACCAGACGGGTCACGCGATCTTCGAAGCGACGCATGGCACGGCGCCGAAATATGCCGACAAGGACGTCGTCAATCCGGGCTCGGTCATCCTCTCCGGCGTTATGCTGCTGGAGCATCTGGGCTGGCAGGAAGCGGCGGATCTGATCTACAAGGGCATGGCGCAATCGATCAACAACAAGACCGTCACCTACGACTTTGCGCGCCTGATGGAAGGCGCCACCGAAGTCAAGTGCTCGGTATTCGCGGACGAAGTCATCAACAATATGTAAGCTTGCAGCGCAGCGGCACGATACCGATAGTGGGAGGTGCATGTCCAGCATGACCATCAAGCGTAAAAAGATTACGGTCGTCGGCGCCGGCTTCACCGGCGCGACGACGGCCTTCATGCTCGCGCAGCAGGAACTCGGCGATGTGGTGCTCGTCGACATCCCGCAGCTGGAGAGTCCGACCAAGGGCAAGGCGCTCGATATGATGGAATCGATGCCGGTGCAGGGCGCGGACGCGAACATCGTCGGCACCGCCAGCTACGACGACACGCGCGGCTCCGACGTCGTCATCATTACGGCCGGCATCGCCCGCAAGCCGGGCATGAGTCGGGACGATCTCGTCAATACAAACGCCAGCATCGTCAAGTCGGTCTGCGAGCAGGTCAAGCAGACGAGCCCGGACGCGTACGTGATTTTGCTGAGCAATCCGGTGGATGCGATGACCTATGTCGCCTATGAGACGCTCGGCTTTCCCAAGCATCGCGTCATCGGCCAGTCCGGGGTGCTCGACACGGCCCGGTATTGCACCTTTATTGCCGAGGAGCTGAACGTGTCCGTCGAGGACGTGCGCGGCTTCGTGCTGGGCGGACACGGCGACGACATGGTGCCGCTCGTGCGCTATTCCAATGTCGGCGGCATCCCGATCGACAAGCTGATCGCCCGGGATCGCATCGAGGCGATCGTGCAGCGTACGCGCACCGGGGGCGGCGAGATCGTCGGTCTGCTGGGCAACGGCAGCGCCTATTACGCGCCGGCCGCTTCGCTCGTGCAGATGACCGAGGCGATTCTCAAGGACAAGAAGCGCATCTTGCCGGTCATCGCGCTCCTGGAAGGCGAATACGGTTATCACAATCTATTCATGGGCGTGCCGGCGATTCTAGGCGGCGGCGGCATCGAGCGGGTCTTCGAGCTCGAGCTGACCGAGTCGGAGCGCACGGCGCTGGACAAGTCTGCGGAATCGGTGCGAAGCGTCATTCAAGTCATCACGGGTTGAATTGGCGTCCAGGCCGCTCCTGTAATGCCCAACTATGCGAGACCCTGACCATTGGTGCCAGGGTCTTCGTGCGTTTATAATCAGACGCTGGCTATGCAAAGGAGGCAGTATGCTGGAAAAAGCAAAGGACCTGCTCAAACGGGTCTACGGGTACGACGAATTTCGCAAGGGACAGGCCGAAATTATCGAAGGCTTGCTGGAAGGCCGGGATACGCTGGCGATTCTGCCGACCGGCGGGGGCAAGTCGATCTGTTATCAAATCCCTTCGATGCTGCTCGGGGGAACGACGCTGGTCGTCTCGCCGCTCATCTCGCTCATGAAGGATCAGGTCGACGCGCTCAATCGGCTTGGCGTGCCGGCGGCTTTTCTCAACAGCACGCTGGGCGCTGCGGAATACCGCGAGGTGCTGCGCGGCGCGTCGGATGGACGCTATAAGATGCTCTACGTCGCGCCGGAGCGGCTCGACGCGCCGATGTTCGACTCCCTGATGTCGCAGATGCAGATCCCGCTGATCGCGATCGACGAGGCGCACTGCGTCTCGCAGTGGGGCCACGACTTCCGGCCGAGCTACCGGCAGCTTGCGGCCTGGATCGGCCGTCTGCCGGACCGTCCGACTGTAGCCGGCTTCACCGCCACGGCGACGCCGGAGGTGGCCGACGACATCTCCGCGATGCTGGCGCTGCGCGAGCCCAATCGCTTCGTCAGCGGCTTTGCGCGCAGCAATCTGGCGCTCTCGGTCGTCGCGGGCGCGGACAAGAAGCGCTTCCTGCGCCAATACGTGGCGGAGCGTCCCGAGCAATCGGGGATTGTGTATGCCGCGACGCGCAAGGAGGTCGAGCAGGTATGCGCCGATCTGCAGGCGCAGGGCGTGGAGGCGGTCAAATATCACGGCGGGCTGAGCGACACCGAGCGGGCGCAGGCGCAGGAGCGCTTTCGCTTCGACGAGGCGCGGGTCATCGTCGCCACCAATGCGTTCGGGATGGGCATCGACAAGCCGAATGTGCGCTACGTGATCCACTGGCAGATGCCCGGCGACGTGGAATCGTACTACCAGGAGGCGGGCCGGGCCGGGCGCGACGGGGACGACAGCGAGTGCGTGCTGCTCTTCGCACCGCAGGATATCCAGGTGCAGCGCTTCCTGATCGAGCAGGGCACGGGCGAGGAAGACCGCAAGGCGATTCAGCTCGGCAAGCTCTACAAAATGATGAATTACGGCCGCACCGAGCGATGTCTGCAGCAATTCATCGTCGAATACTTCGGCGAAGCCGATGTGCAGCCCTGCGGCAAGTGCAGCAGCTGTCTGGACGACACGGAAGCGATCGATATGACGGCGGATGCGCAGAAGGCGCTCTCCTGCGTCGGCCGCATGAAGGGCCGCTTCGGTGTGGCGCTGGTCGCGAAGGTGCTCAAGGGCTCCCGCGAGAAGCGCATCGTGCAATTCGGGCTGGACAGCCTCTCGACCTACGCCTTGCTGCGCGACTGGAGCGAGAAGGACATCGCCGACTGGTTGTACTGGCTGGTGGCCGAGGGGTATCTGAAGGTGAGCGAAGGCACCTATCCGACCGTCTCGCTGACGGCGGCCGCCCTGCCCGTGCTGGAGGGCAAGGAGGAGGTGCGGCAAAAGCGCAAGCCGATCCGGCGCCGTGCCGCGACGTCCGATACGTATCGGCATTCGCCGGTCTTCGAGGCGCTGCGGCAATGGCGCAAAACGGCGGCCGCGCGGGAAGGGGTGCCGCCGTTCATTCTGTTCTTTGACGCGACGCTGCGCGAGATGGCCGATCGGATGCCGCGCGATGCGGAAGAACTGCTCGGCGTCAAGGGCGTAGGCGCGGCCAAGGCGGACAAGTACGGCGCCGAACTGCTCGAGGTCATACGGGAGCATGCCGGAGCGGAGGCGAGCGGCGCTACGGACGCTGTCGGCGCCGGCGCCGCTCCTCAGACGGCTTCGGCTGTCTCCGGCGAGGAGCGGCCCAGCCACGAGGTGTCGACCGAGCTTTTTGCCTCCGGCATGGAAGTGGAGCAGATCGCCAGGGAGCGCGGCATGAGCCGTCCGACCATTGAGGGCCATATTGTCCGATGCGCGCAGGAGGGCTATCCGGTGGATTGGGCGCGCATTATTCCCCCCGAGCGGGAGGATCTGATCGTCGAGACGGTGCGGCGCATCGGGCTGGACAAGCTGCGGCCGATCAAGGACGAACTGCCCGAGGACGTGAGCTATTTCGCCATACACGGCACGATTGCCCGGCACGGTTTGCGGGGCTAGTCCGCTTTGTGTTCAAGCGTAGCGTTTAGTATACTAGAGAATATCTAACCAAGTTGGAGGACTGATCATGAACGATTTTTTATTGTTTCTACACGTTATCGGCGCGGTCGGAATGGGCTTTTATATCGTTCTGCCGGCGCTGATCGGACGCGCCTCGCGGCTGGCCGGCACGGGGCAGCAGGGACTGGCCGACGGGCTGGCGAGCGGCAATCGGCTGGCGCAATATTTTCTGGTGCTGCAGTTCCTGACGGGCGGCTATCTGATCTCCCAGAAGGACTACACGGTGCTCTGGATGGTGCTGATCATCGTCTTGTTCCTGGCGATCGCAGCCGTGGCGGGAATCATGACGAAGCCGATCAAGCGGATCTCGTCCTCCATCGAGTCGGGTCAGAGTGCGAGCGCGGATATTCGCAAGGCGCAGACGATGAGCGTCATCGTGCTGGTGCTGTATCTGGTCATTCTGTATCTGATGAAGTATCCGATGTTCAAAGACATTGCGTAATGCGTGGCAAGGGGGATGTGTAGATGGATAGGCAATCACCGGACCTGGTCACCTTCGGCGAGACGATGGCGCTGTTCATGCCGGCGAACGCGCGCAGCCTGGACCAAATGGGCACCGTCGTGCAAGGCTTCGGCGGGGCCGAGAGCAACGTCGCGATCGGCGTAGCCCGGCTGGGCGGATCGGTCGGCTGGTTCGGGGCGCTCGGGCGCGATCCGTTCGGCACGATGATCTACAAGACGCTGCGCGGCGAAGGCGTCGACGTCTCGCGCGCGCGACTCGTCGAAGGCGAGGAGACCGGCGTCATGTTCCGCGAGCAGGTGGCGGGACGATTGGCGGTGCATTACCGCCGCAAGCACTCCGCCGCGAGCCGCATGGGGCCGGAGGAGCTGGACGCCGATTATATCCGCGGGGCGAAGCTGCTGCATGTGACCGGCATCACGGCAGCGCTAGGCGAGCGCGCGCTGGAGGCGGTGCGTCAGGCGGTGGCGATCGCCAAGGCAGCCGGCGTCAAGGTCGTGCTCGATCCGAATCTGCGGCTCAAGCTGTGGAGCGCGGAGGAGGCGGCGCGGGTGCTGCTGCCGCTGGCGGAGCAGGCGGATTATTTCATGCCCGGCTGGGACGAGCTGCAGCTGTTGTACGGCACCGAGGACTTTGACGAGGCGGCGGCCCGGCTCGGCCGGCTGCAGGCGGTCTCGGTCGTCAAGGGTGTCGGCGAGCGCACGGTGATCGTGGAGGGCGAACGGCGCAGCGAGGTGCCGTTCTATCCGGCCGAGCGCATCGTGGATACGGTCGGAGCCGGCGACGGCTTTTGCGCTGGCTTCCTCGCCGGCGTGCTGCGCGGCATGTCGGCGGTCGAGGCGGTGCGGCTCGCGAGCGTGTGCGGCTCGCTGGTCATCCAGTCGCACGGCGACTGGGAGGCGCTGCCCGATTGGCAGACGGCCAGCAGCCGGCTGAGCGGCCAGGCTGCCGTGGAGCGCTAGCGTGGCCGGCGCACAGCTGTCCAAGGGACAGCGGCGGCGCAGCGAGCTGATGACGCTGCTCAAGCAGCAGGGGCGCATCACGATCGGCGAGATCGTGGAGCGCTTCGGCTGCTCGGAGGCGACCGCGCGGCGCGATCTCGAGGCGATGGAGAAGACCGAGACGCTCATCCGCACGATCGGCGGCGCCATGTACGACGGCATGAACACGGCGCGCGACCTGCCCTTCGACGAGAAGACCGGACTGTCCTATCTGGAGAAGGAGCGCATCGCGGCCAGTGCGGCATCGCTCGTCGAGGAGGGCGATGTGGTCGGCCTCTCCGGCGGGACGACCAACTACCTGATCGCCAAGCTGCTCAAAGCGCGCAAGGGCATCACGGTGGTCACCAATGCGGTCAATATCGCGCTGGAGCTGGCCGGCAGCGACATCCAGGTCGTCGTCACCGGCGGCATCATGCGGCACAACAGCTACGAGCTGTGCGGCCCGCTCGGCGAGGCGATGGTCGGTCACCTGCACATCGGCAAAATGTTCATCGGCATCGACGGCATCTCCGCCGCCGGCGGCATCACCACGTATTCCGAGCAGGAAGCGCATATCGCCAAGGTGCTGATCGCGCGCTCTCGTCATACGTATGCTGTCTTCGACCACACGAAGGTCGGGCGAACCTCGCTGTTCTCGATTGCCCCTCTGCGCGAGCTGCACGGGCTTGTAACCGACGCAGCGCTGCCGGAGGAGCTGTCCGGCGCAGCGGCGAGCGCGGGCATCGAGGTACAGCTTGCACTGGCGGAGCGCTAGCCCGCCGGAGCAGAGCAGGGAGCAAATAGACGCAAAACAAGGGCAGTACGACAGGCCATCCATCATTCGATGACTTGTCGTACTGCCCTTTTCGTCTACGCGGTCTGCTGCGCTCAGCCTTCCGTGACGGACCGGCCGCCGACCCACGTCCGCCGCACCTCAAGCTCGGGGCTCGCCCAGACGAGGTCGGCGCGCTTGCCGACCGCGATGCTGCCCGTATGTCCGTCGATGCCGAGGCGACGCGCCGGGTTGCCGCTGGCCATCCGGCTCGCGTCCGGCAGCGATACGCCCACGACGCGATGCATGTAGCGAATCGCACCGATCATCGTCAGCGTGCTGCCGGCCAGGTTGCCGCCCTGAGTCAGGCGAGCCTCGCCTGAGCGGACGGTGACGTCCAATCCGCCGAGCGCGTACTGGCCGTCGCCGAGGCCGGCCGCCGACATCGCATCGGTGATCAGCACGAGCTGCTCGGGCGGCTTGACGCGGGCGAGCAGGGCGATCACAGCCGGATGGACGTGCAGCCCGTCCGCGATCAGCTCGGCGCAGATCGCATCGGTCGTCAACACGGCACCGGCCGTGCCGGGCTGCCGGTGATGCAGCGGCGTCATGGCGTTGAAGGTATGGACCGCCTGGCTGAGCCCGTGCCGGACGGCCTCGACGATCGTGTCGTAGTCGGCGTCGGTGTGACCGGCGGCGGCGATGATACCCGCCTCGTGCAGCGCGGCGACGAACGGCAGCGCGCCCTCGGCCTCCGGTGCCAGCGTCACCTGACGGATCAAGTCCGGCCATTGCCGCTGCCATTGTGCGAGCCATTGCGGCCGGGGCGGCGAGATATGGGCCGGATTCTGGGCGCCGGGCCAGCGCGGACTGATGAACGGTCCTTCGAGATGGACGCCCAGCAGCTGCGCGTAAGGCATCTCCGCCTCGCGGTAACGGGCGGCGCAGTCCAGGACGGCTTCGATGTCCGCTTGCGGGGCCGTCATCGTCGTCGCCAGCATGCCGGTCGTGCCGTGTCCGGCATGATAGCGGGTGATGGTGTCGTACGCTTGGGGCGTCGCATCCATGAAGTCGGCGCCGTGGCCGCCGTGCACATGCATATCGATGAAGCCGGGCAGCAGATAGCCGCCCTCGCCGTCGATGACGACGTCGGCTGCGTCGGCGAAGGCGGCAACCTCCGGCGTGCCGACGTGCTCGTGAATGGCGGCGATGACGCCGTCTTGGACAGTCAGCGCGCCGAGCGAGATGATGCATTCTTCTGCGACAAGGTTCAGGTTATGAATATGCCAGGTACGGGGATGAGAGGTCATGGTCTTGCAGCTCCTTTCCGGCTGCGCGATCGAGCAGCACCGTCACGGCGGCATGCGTCTGCAGCAGCGAGGCGGGGCAGGACGTCGTAATCGGCCCCGTCAGCGCCTCTCGCACGATGGCGGCCTTGTCCGCGCCGCGTACGACGAGCAGGATCGACTTGGCGCGCAAGATCGAGCCGATACCCATCGTAATGGCGCGCTGCGGCACATCCGCCGACCGCTCAAAAAAACGCGCGTTGGCTTGTAAGGTCTCCTCTTGCAATTGTACGACATGGGTGCCGCTTCGCAAAGCCTGGGCAGGCTCGTTGAAGCCGATATGGCCGTTGTGCCCGATGCCGAGCAGTTGAAGGTCGACCGGGGCAGCGGCGAGCATCCGGTCGTACTGCCGGCATTCGGCTTCCAGATCGTCGGCCATGCCGTCGGGCAGATGGACCTGTTCGCGCGCGATGTCGATATGGTCAAAAAAGCGGGTGTTCATATAATAAGCATAGCTCTGGTCGTGCTCCGGCGGCAAGCCGACATATTCGTCCAGGTTGAAGGTCGTGGCGTGCTTGAAGGATACCGCTCCGCTCTTGAATTGGTGCAGCAGCGCCTGGTAGATGCCGGTCGGCGTCGAACCGGTAGCGAGCCCCAGCACCGGCTGAGCTGTACCGCGGACGGTATCGATGATCAGCGACGCAGCCGCTTGATCGAGCTCATGCTGATGATCAAAAATATGAATGTTCATTGCGTGTCGCTCTCCCTTCCCATTGCGGGTCTTTTCTTCATTATACGCTCTTTTTGATTGGTTAACAATTTAATTTGAATTTTTCGATCACAAAAAAGAAATTAAAAATCATTTTTGCATTTTTGAATGATAGCTCCTATACTTTTTTTATAGTTTGGCGGGAGGGAATGTATGGTGGGGGAATGGTTTGAAAAAAGCTTTGGCTGCGATTATCCGGTCATTTATCGGCATCGGGACTGGGAGGCGGCGGCGCAGGAGGTCGAAGCGATGGCGAGCTGGCTGCGCCTGCGCGCCGGCGCGGCGGTGCTGGACGTCGGCTGCGGGATGGGCCGGCACGCGCTGGCGCTCGCTGCGGCAGGCTATCGCGTCACCGGGGTGGATCTGTCGGAGGAGCTGCTGAACGAAGCCAGAAAGCACGATTCAGAAAAAGCGGTTGCATGGATGCGCGGCGACATGCGCGCGCTGCCTTTGCCGGCGGCGAGTATGGAGGCGACAGTCAATTTTTTTACGTCCTTCGGTTATTTCGAGCCCGAGACGGACAATGCCCATGTGCTGCGCGAGCTGAAACGGGTGCTAAGGCCGCAAGGACGATGCCTGATCGATTTTTTGAATCCGGGCGACGTCGCTTCGCGGCTCGTGCCCTATTCGGAGCGCGTCGACGCGCTGACCGGCTGGACGATTCGGGAGCACCGCCGCATCGAGGACGGCTGGGTGAAGAAGGAGATTGCGCTCGAGCGGCCCGGCGCGCCTGTCCGGCATTATTCGGAGCGGGTGCGGCTCTATGATCTGGACTGGTTCGAGCAGGCCATGGCGGGGGCGGGGCTCGTGCTAGACGAGGTGCGCGGCGATTATGACGGGCGCGTCTACGATCCCGCTACCTCGCGAAGAATGATCCTGATCGGCACGGTGCGCGGATGACGCGGCACGCGCAGACGATGGAGGCGATCGAACTGGGCAGCGGCTGGCTGCAGGTCAAGGTGCCGCTGCCGATGACGCTGCGCTGGGTGAACAGCTATCTGATTCCGTATGCAGGCAGCTATACCTTGGTCGACCCGGGCCTGCACACGGAGCAGGCGGAGCGGGAGTGGGAGGCGCTGCTGGCCAGGCACGGCATCGGCTATGGCGCGATCCGGCAGATCGTGCTGACGCATCAGCATCCCGATCACTACGGCCTGGCAGGCTGGTTCCAGCAGCGCTGCGGGGCGCCGGTAAGGATGTCGCGCCGCGCCCATCGCTATGCCCGGCGGCTGTGGCGTTCGGACAGCGGATTTGCGGCGGAGCTGCGGGCGCTGTTCGGCTTGCACGGCATGCCGGAAGAGGAGCTGGCCGCGATTGAACGGCATCTGGCGAGCTTCTTGCCGCTCGTCGAGCCGCAGCCGCAGGTCACGTATGTCGAGGCCGGCGAGGAGCTGCTGATCGGCGGCCTCCTCTGGCAGGCGATCGATACGCCCGGTCATGCCGACGGCCATCTGTGCCTGTACGAGCCCCAGGGCCGGCGCATGCTGTGCGGCGATCAGGTGCTGCCCCAGATTACGCCGAATATCAGCCTTGTGCCTGGCGAGCCGGACGATCCGCTGCAGGCGTTCCTGGCGAGTCTGGAGCGGCTGCTGCAATACCCCGTCGCCATGGCCTTCCCGGGACATCGCGACCCGTTTCCGGACTTTGCGACTCGCATCCTCGAGCTGCAGGCGCATCATCGCCGCCGTCTGGACCGGCTCGCGCAGTGGCTGACGACACCGGCGACGGGCTATGCGCTGTGTATGCGTCTATTCGGTGAACGGGCGACAGACAGCGCGCACAACTTGCGGTTCGCGATGGCCGAGACGCTGGCCCACTTGCAGCGTCTCGTCTATGACGGTCGAGCCGTGCTCAGACGAGGCGACGACGGGGTGCTGCGCTACGTCGGCGTCTGAGCGCGTCTAGTTGCTCGCTGGCCCGCTAAGGCTCTGGGACTTCGAAAATCGGGGCAACGGTTCGAAGGGGAGAGCTGAGCTCCCGGCGCGCGGGGGGGCCGCGGCGGCAGGACGACGGTCTCGGACGATCATTCGGCCAGTCCGGCTGTCAGCTTCCCGCTGTCAGCTTCCCTCCGGAGGCTGCCTGATTACGGGCTTTCCGTTGCGGAAGCTCTGATCGGCGGCTTTATGCGGCCATCCCTATGGTTGGCAGATTTACGCTGCAAGCGCAGCTTGCTGCAGGTTCACACTGTGAGCGCAACTGTTCACACTGCGAGCACAGTGCAGCCTGCTCTAACGGACGTGGGAGCCGCTTAGTGGGGATAAGGGGCCAGAAATGTACCGGTCTGAGCAGCGGTCGAATTAGCGGCCTGATGTGCCGGAATGCTAGTCCAGCGGCGGATCGGTCACGCCTTCCCGCTCGGCCTGCTTGCGGTGCGCGATGCGGCTGCTCGCCGACGCGGCGATGGCGCCGACGATGTCGTCGAGGAAGGTATGGATCGGTTTGTCCGCTTTTTCATTAAGCTTTTTCAGAATACCGGGCTTGAGCTTGTCGACATAGCCGAAGTTGGTCAGCCCGATGCTGCCGTATACGTTGACGATGGACAAGGCCAGTATCTCGTCGCAGCCGTAAAGGCCTTCGTCGTGCTTGATCATATCCTGCAGCGGCGGCAGCAGCTTGCCTTCTTCCGCCAGGATATCGAGCTGGATGCCGGTCAGCACTGCATTTTGCACCTCGCGCTTGGAGAGGACGGCGTCGACGTTCTCCTCGCATTCCTCGATGGTGAGCTCCGGGAAGTAATCCTTCTGCAGGAACAGCGCCAGATGCGCGATCTCGCGCTTGGTCACGCCCCGCTGCTGAAGCCATTGCTCGGTCGCTTGAGCGACCTTCTGACTGTTGAGACTGTACGCACTCGGGTTGGACATGGAATATGCACCTCTCCTGCTTCGTAGATAGTCGGACAAATCCTGGTCTAAATTACGGACGGGCTCGTATACATAGTACTACAAAACCGAAGCTGTACCAAATGGGTACGATTCGACAGGGAGGTACATGACATGATCCATGCAGCACGGGTTCGCAAGGCGGCGATCGCCGCAATGATGGCAGCAACACTGACGGCTGCGACAGGGTGCGGCGTATTCGGGCAGCAGACGTCGCAGCAGATCGATCCGCCGAGGGCGCAGCCGCCGGGGATCGGCGGCGAGCTCGACCAGGAGACGGTAGCCGTGCCGGACAATGCGGCGCAGGTGACGCTCTATCTGAGCGACCGCAACGGCTATATCGCGCCGGTCACGCTGCTGGCGCCGAAGGAGCAGGGCGCAAGTCTCGAGCAAACGGCGCTGGAAATGCTCGTCCGCGACTCCGATTATACCTCGCAGCTGCCCGACGGCTTCGAGGCGGTGCTGCCGACCGGCACGGAGGTGAACAGCGTGACGGTCGATCCCGAGCGCGAGCTGGCGATTGTCGATCTGTCGGCGCTCTTTACCGGCTACAATGTGCAGGACGAGCGCCGCATCGTCGAATCGCTCACCTGGACCTTGACCGGATTCCCCGGAATTGAAGGTGTCGAGCTGTGGAGCGAGGGCGTGCAGCTGACGGAGATGCCGGTAGACGGCTTCCCGCTCGAGGAGCCGTTGTCGCGCGCCGTCGGCATCAACCTCGAACGGTCGCTCGGCGTGGACGTCAGCCGCTCGATGCCGGTCACGCTGTACTTCTCGGCGGTGTCGCCGCTGGATGAGCAGTACTATGTGCCGGTAACTCGGCTGGTCGAGCGCGCGGACGACGCGGCGCGCGCGGCTCTGGAGCAGCTGGTCGCCGGGCCGGCCCCGCTCACCCCGCTCAGCGGCGTGATGACGCCGGATGTCGAGGTCGCGGAGGTGACGCTGGAGAACGGCGTCGCGACAGTCAATCTCCAGGACGACGCGTATTCGCCGCAGCAGCCGATGCCGGCGGAGATGCTGCAGTCGGTCATCCTCTCGGTGTCGGATATGACGGGCGCGGAGCAGGTCATGATCCAGATCAACGGCCAATCGGACGTCCTGGATACGAATCAGCGCTCCTACAGCGAGCCGGTCGCCCGTCCCGAGGCGATCAACGCGCTCAAGTCGTAATCCCTCCCGTCCCGGCGCGCGTGGACGCGGCGTGATTTTTGCAAGGGACTCTGGTAGAATAATGGGGACCACTTGCAAAAATTCATGCTTAATGGGAGGCCATCAACGCAATGCGAACCGAAGGAAGACTGTCCAACCAGCTCAGACCCGTCAAGATGACGCTGGATACGAATAAATACGCGGAAGGGTCCGTATGGATCGAGATGGGCGATACGAGGGTGATCTGCACCGCCACCGTCGACGAGCGCGTCCCGCCCTTCTTGAAGGGGCAGGGCAAGGGCTGGATCAACGCCGAGTATGCGATGCTGCCGCGCGCCACGCATTCGCGCAATCCGCGCGAGTCGGTGCGCGGCAAGCTGACCGGCCGCACGATGGAAATTCAGCGCCTCATCGGGCGCGCGCTGCGCTCTGTCGTCGATCTGCAGGCGCTCGGCGAGCGCACGATCATGATCGATTGCGACGTCATCCAGGCCGACGGCGGCACGCGCACGACCTCGATCACCGGCGCCTTCGTGGCGATGGCGTTAGCCGTACATAAGCTTAGCCGCAACGTCAAATTTGCCCGCTATCCGATTACCGATTATCTCGCCTCGGTCAGCGTCGGCGTCCTGCAGGGCGACGTGCTGCTCGATCTGAACTACGAGGAAGATTCCAAGGCCAAGGTCGACATGAACGTCGTCATGACCGGGTCGGGGAAATTCGTCGAGGTGCAGGGCACCGGCGAGGACGCGCCGTTCAGCCGGGCGGAGCTCGGCAGCCTGCTGGAGCATGCGGAAGGCGGCATCGCGGCGCTGATCGAAGCGCAGAAGGAAGCGCTCGGCGCGGCGGGGACCCGGATCGGAGCGCAGCGGGCATGAGCCGGCCGGCGGACGTGATTGTCATCGCGACCGGCAACCGGGGCAAGGTCGCCGAGTTCGCCCATGCCTTCGGCGAGCTCGGCATCGGCGTGCGCAGTCTGATCGACTACCCTGGCCTGGAGCCCGCGGAAGAGACGGGCGATACCTTCGCCGCCAACGCGCTGCTCAAGGCGCAAGCGGTGGCGCGAGCGCTCGGCGTCCCGGCGCTGGCGGACGATTCGGGGCTATGCGTCGATGCGCTCGGCGGCGCTCCGGGCGTCTACTCGGCACGCTATGCCGGCGAGGGAGCCGGCGACAGTGCGAACAACGCCAAGCTGCTGGCGACGCTGGCGGAGGGAACGCAGTCGCACGAAGAGGCAGCCGCCTATGCGGCTGCCGGCGGTTACGCTCTTCCGGACGGGGTGCGCGCGCTCAGCCGGGCCCGCTTCGTATGCGCGCTCGCGCTGTACGATCCGGCTAGCGGCAAGGTGACGGCAGTCGAGGGCGCGGCGCCCGGCGTCATCCTCGACCGCCCGCTGGGCGACGGCGGCTTCGGCTACGATCCGCTGTTCTGGGTGCCGCAGCTGGGCTGCACGATGGCGCAGCTGACCAAGCCGCAAAAGCAGGCGATCAGCCACCGCGGCGCGGCGCTCGGGCGTCTGCTGCCGCTGCTGCGTGACTGACAGGCGGGCCGCAGCGGGCACTCCCGGGTGCTTGCGAACAGAGAGACTTGCCCTTGGCCTGCCGCTCGTCAGGCGCTTGGCACGACGAGCCTGCGCGAGGGCGGCAGCCACACCGGCAGCCACACCGCCGCCTCAGCGGACGTAGACGCGGTGTGTGCCGAGCCATTCGTTCATCTGCAGCAGGTACGCGAACAGCTGCGGCCCGGACATGAGCTGGCCGAACCATGGCAGCGGCGAGGACTGATCGGCCTGCAGCAGCTCGCGGATCTTCGCGACGTTGACGAGCGGCAGCAGCGGCGAGGCCGGATTGTCCAGCACCTCCTGGAGTCGGCCTCGTACGGCGCCGAGGTAGTTCGGGTTATGCGTCTTCGGGTAAGGGCTTTTTTTGCGCGTCAGCACGTCGCTGGGCAGCACGCCGCGCAGCGCCTTGCGCAGGATTCCCTTCTCGCGATCGCCGGCGGTCTTGATCGCCCAGGGTATATTCCATACATATTCCACCAGCCGATGATCGCAGAACGGCACGCGTACCTCAAGACCGACCGCCATGCTCATCCGGTCCTTGCGATCGAGCAAGGTCGGCATGAAGCGCGTGATGTTGAGATAGGACATGATTCGCATGCGTCGTTGCTGCGGCGTCTCGCCGTCCAGGTGCGGAACTTCCTTGACAGCGTCCGTATAGCGGTCCCCGATGTAATCAAGCGGCTTCACCCACGAGGCCAGATCGGGTGAGAGCAGCTCGGCGCGCATCGGCGAAGCCAGAGCCCACGGGAACGTGTCGGCATTGAGCGCTTCTTCGCGATGGAACCACGGATAGCCGCCGAATAGTTCGTCCGCGGCCTCGCCGGAAACGGCGACGGTGGCGCCTTTTTTAATTTCGCGGCAAAACAGATAAAGCGATCCGTCGATGTCGGCCATGCCTGGCAGATCGCGGGCGGCGACAGCCGCGCTGAGCGAGTCGACGAGCTCAGGCGTGTCGAATTCGACGGGGTGGTGAACCGTGCCCAGGTGCTGGTGCATGCGCTTGATCCATACCGCGTCGGCATTGGGCTGGAAGGCATTGGAACGAAAATGCTTGTCGTTGTCGGCATAGTCGACCGAATACGTATGCACGGCGCCCTGGCCGGTGCGGGAATAGTAGCGTACCGCCAGCGTTGTCAGCGCACTGGAGTCAAGTCCGCCGGAGAGCAGCGTGCACACGGGCACGTCGGAGACGAGCTGGCGCTCGACTGTATCGGCGAGGAGTTCGCCGACCCGCTTCGCCGTCTGCTCCACGTCGTCGGGATGCGGGCGGCTCTCCAGCTGCCAGTAGGTCCGAACGCGCGCCCCGTTGCGGTCGACCATCATGCAGCGGCCCGGCCGCAGCTCCGCAATTTGCTTGTATACCCCTTGGCCCGGCGTGCGCGCCGGACCGATTACGAACAGCTCAGCCAATCCCTCGGCCCCGATCTCAGGCGGGCAATCGGGATGGGCCAGCAGTGCTTTCGGCTCGGAGCCGAACAGGAATTTGCCCCCGACCGTGCTATAAAAAAGCGGCTTGACCCCGAGCCGGTCCCGTGCCAAAAACAGTTGCTCCCGCACATTATCCCACACCGCGAAGGCAAAGATGCCGTTGAGCCGATCCAAGCAATCCATGCCCCACTCCATATAAGCTTGCAGCAGCACTTCGGTGTCGCAGCTCGTCGTGAACCGCGTCCCACGGCTTTCCAGCTCGCGTCTCAGCTCGGGCGCATTGTACAGCTCGCCATTGTAGACGATGATATAGGGTTGCTCGCCGCGCATCCGTACCATCGGCTGCGCGCCATGCTCCGGGTCGATGACGCTCAGGCGGCGATGACCGAGCGCGCAGTGCGTCGTGATCCAGGTGCCGGAGGCGTCCGGCCCGCGCGGCGCAAGCGTCTCGGTCATCTGCTCCAGCGTGGCGCTCTGCATGGTGAGGTCGGAGGTCCAGTCGATCCATCCGGTAATTCCGCACATGCTGCTTCATTCCTCTCTGTCGAATATTGCAGGGCGTTATACCCGGGTCTCAGAGATATATGCACCGGGCGGGAATAAAATGTCTGCCCGGAGGGGGATGCTATGCGGAAGAGCCGGGTAGCGGCTTGGACGAGGAGGCGAGCAGGACGTGGACGATACGCAGGCGAAGGCAGCACGCAAAACGTATTACGTATCCGTCGGCGCAGGGCAAATTCTTGAGGATCCGGAGGCGGCATCGTACGAGCTGATCATTCGGGCCAACGAAGAAGAATTGAATCGGCTGCAGGAGCTGTTCGAGGAGCTCTCCAGCTGGGATGAGGCAGAGACGTGGCATTTTTCGCTGCATCCGTTCGGGAGCGCGACGCAGCAGCAGATGTCCTCGACGACGCAATTTTTCATTGAAAAAATCTACAACTTGCTGCACGAGCTTGGAACGGATGAGACAAGGGCGCATATTGAATCGATGCATCTGAATGTGCGTGGATAGGGGAGGGCGAGCGGCGTGACGATCGGCAAGGCTGAAGTGCGGCGAGTCCTCAAGCTTGACGGCGTGCTGTGCGCGGAGGTCGAGGTGGCGACCGGCGACCGTCAGGGGCGCACGATGCTCGCCCGGATATGCAGGGGCGACGAGCAGGATTTCGTGCTGCGGCAGGTAGTGCATAACGATGCGGATTACACGGCGGACTGGTACGACAACAACTTGCACCAGGCCTATGCGGCCGTCGAGGCAAGTCATATCGAAGAGGAGGTCGGCATGAGCGGCAAGCAATTCCTGCAGACGATTCTGGCCGACCCTTCTGTGCGCGTCGAACTGAATAGGCTCATTTAGAACCCAAGCCCGTCGTTTACTCGACGGGCTTGTTTTTTCTGAAAAATGGCAGATCGAGGGCGAAGGCCTTGCTGCTCTGCTTGCGCTTGCCCTCGCGGATGAAGGCGAGCGCCGCATTGATTTCGCCGCCGAGCAGAATGATGATGGAGCTTAAGTACAGCCAGATCAACAGCACGATAATGCCGCCGATGCTGCCGTACGTCTTGGAGTAATTGCCGAACTGGCTCACATAGAACGAGAACGCAAGCGAGGTGACGATCCAGCCCAGCGTCGCAAACAGCGAGCCGGGCAATACGTCCCGGAAGGTCAAAAATCGGTTGGGCGTAATTTTGTACAGCAGCATGAACACCCCGACCATAATCAGCAGCGGTATGATATATTGGGCGATCGTCCAGACCGGATCGAAGCCGGACGGATAATTGAGCAAGCGAAACACTTGCTCGCCAATGACTTGTCCGAAAATAAGCATTAGCATGGATGTGATGATGATCAGCGCCAGCACGACGGTCGACAGCAGCGAGATGCCGCGAACCTTCCAGAACGGTCGGTTTTCTTCCTCGTCGTACGCTTTGTTCAGTCCTTTGATAATGGCGTTGATGCCGTTGGAGGCGGCCCAAAACGTGGCGAGCATGCCGACGCTCAGCAAGGTGCCGCTGCCGTTCTCGCGTACTTCATCGAGGATCGTGGTCACCATCGTCGCGGAATCGGCGGGCATAAAGCTGGCTATCGCATCGATGACCTCTTGCTCCGATACCTGCGTGTAGCCGATCACGGTGACGAGGAAGATGAGAAATGGAAAAAAAGCGAGAATCAAATAATACGTCAGTTGCGCACCGAGCGCAGGAACCTCGTCATCCTGGAAGCGGCTATACAGCTCTTGTACGAAATCGCCGAACGAAACGCGGCTTTTTGTCATGGTCTTCCCCCCTGCTCTTGGATCTGCTATTCCTATAGTATGCGACAGTTTATAAAGGGTATAACCGAAACAAAGGGGGCTTGAATCGCGGCTTGGCCGCTGCGGGGCAAACAAAGCAAACAGC
Source organism: Paenibacillus sabuli (assembly GCF_014705605.1). Lineage (GTDB taxonomy): Bacteria > Bacillota > Bacilli > Paenibacillales > Paenibacillaceae > Paenibacillus_D > Paenibacillus_D sabuli. Next base: position 274,066 of record NZ_JACXIZ010000011.1, on the reverse strand, counting down.
CCCGGTCCCGCAAGGTCGGGACCGGGGCCTGCCCCCGCAATCATACCTCCAACAGCAGCAGCACAATCGAGGAGAGGCTCAGACAAGCGCTGATCAGGCAGAGGAAGGCGACGACCTGCTTGGTCGTCAAGCCTGCTCGCAGCAGCCGGTAATGGGCTTGGCTTGCGTCGGCCTGATAGATCGACTTGCCCTGCAAAAAGCGTCTGGCGACGACGAACAGATTGTCGAAGATCGGCACCCCGAGCGCCAGAATCGGGATGAACAGCGACAGGACGGTGGCCTGCTTGAACGCGCCGTCGAGGGCGATGACCGCCAGGACAAAGCCCAGGAAGGTTGCGCCCGCATCGCCCATAAACACCTTGGCCGGCGGCTTGTTAAAGCGCAAGTAAGCGAGCGTGACGCCGACCAGCGCCGCCGCCATGATCGCGGAGCCGCTCTGGCCCATCGCCAGAGCGACGATGAACAGCGTCGCGCCGGAGATTGCCGAGAGCGCGCCTGCAAGGCCGTCCATGCCGTCCGAGAAATTGATGACGGTCGTTACGCCAAATATCCACAGGATCGTCAGCGTGAATTGCAGCCACACCGGCAGCATCACGTACTGCTCGGTGAACGGGTTGAAGAAGCCGCTGAACTTGATGCCCGCCGCATAGACGAGCACGGCGGCCGACACCTGCACGAGCAATTTCGGCAAGGCGGGGAAATCCTTGCCCTTGGTCTTGAACCAGTCGTCGAGCGTGCCGATCGACAAAAGCAGCACGCCGCCGCCGAAGAGTGCGGCCGTCTCCCACGATAAATCGCGGGCAATCAGCACATAAGCGGCAAAAAAACCGACAAATATCGCATAGCTGGCGGTGAGCGGAATCGGCTCGCGGTGCAGCTTGCGCTCTACGCCGGCTCTGGGCTTGTCCACAAAATCAAGACGAAAGGCGAGCCGGCTAAGCGGGGGGATCAGCACGTATACGACGGCAAAAGCAATGAGCAAGGTCAAAAGGTAAAGAATTGTTCTCACCACCAAAGGAAGATGAAATCTGGAATTTCGCTTTTTTTCGCTAAGCTTAATTATAATAAAGAGTCCGTCCATTGTCGAATTAAAAAACCTACAGGAATCAAGGAGGATGGTTGTTTTCGAAAATAAATCAAAATTTAATTTTTAATTGCAAATCGAAAGAGAAATGATATAATTTATTTCGAATTGAACGAATACGGAATGGAAGGGATTCGAAGGAATATGGAAAATGGAGGAAATCCCGTGCTGGATGACATTGATCGCCGACTGCTCAGCGCATTGAATGCCAACAGCCGGACTTCTTACACCGAGCTTGCCAAGGAGGTCGGGCTCTCGCGCGTAGCGGTGCAGGGGCGCGTAACGGCGCTGCAGGAGAGCGGCGTGATCGAACGATTTGCCTGCATCATCAATCCGGAGAAGCTGGGCATTACGGTGTCCGCGTTTTTTAACGTGGAAGCGGAGCCTGCCAGCCTGATGGAGATCGCGGATCGGCTGGCGGAGGAGCCCGAGGTGACGAGCCTCTACCATATGTCCGGTCCGAGCAAGCTGCATATGCATGGTTTGTTTGCCGGCAACAAGGAGATGGAGGCGTTCCTCCAGCATCGCTTGTACAACTTGCCGGGCGTGCGGAGCGTGGACTGCCAAGTGCTGATCAAGCGCTACAAAAGCCGCATGGGGATGCGGCTATAAGAAAGGATGGACCTACATGGGAGAAGAAGCGGGCGGAGCGCTGACCGCAAAAGAGGCAAAGCCGATTGAAAAAACTGCGGCGGCAGTGCGGTACAAGGAGCTGTGCATTGCGCTATTGCGCACCGGGCTGGTCGGTTACGGCGGAGGGCCAGCGACGATTCCGCTCATTCGCCATGAGGCGGTGACCCGCTTCAAGTGGATGGACGACGACGAATTCGGCGAGGTACTGGCGATTGCCAATACGCTGCCGGGACCGATCGCGACCAAGCTGGCGGCGTATCTCGGGTACCGGCTGTGCGGCTGGCCCGGCGGCGCAGTGGGGGTGGCGGCGCATATTGTGCCGACGGGAGCGGCGATGATCGGTCTGTATGCGTTCATGGCGTTTTTTCAATCGTCCCCGATTATTCAGGGCATGATCGCCGGCGTCGTGCCGGTGGTCGCGGTCATGCTCGGGGTCATGGCCTATGAATTCGGAGAGAAGGCGGTGAAGGGACTTGGCTTGTGGCTGGGCGTCGGGCTTTTTGCCGGTGCGTTCGCCTTGCTGCAGCTCGCGGGTCTGCACCCGGCGATTGTCATTTTTGCCTATTTGGTCTACGGCGCGTTCCATCATCGGGTCAAGGCGCGCTGGAAAGCGCGTCCCAGGCGGCCCGATCGCGAGGGGGGACTGCCATGGAATGGGTAGAGCTTTTTATCCGCTTTATGCTGGCGAATATTTTCGGCTACGGCGGCGGACCGGCTTCGATCCCGCTCATGTATCGCGAGGTCGTCGACCATGCCGGCTGGATGAGCAGCACGGAGTTCTCGAATATGCTGGCGCTCGGCAACGCCCTTCCCGGACCGATCGCCACCAAGATCGCGGCATTCGTCGGCTATGACGTCGGCGGCTGGCTCGGCGCGACGGCAGCGCTGCTCGGGACGGTCGCACCGTCGGCGATCGCGCTCATCCTGCTGCTCAAGCTGCTGCAGCGCTACAAGCAATCGTCTTCGGTGAAGGGGATGACGCTGCTCGTGCAGCCGGTCATTGCGGTGATGATGCTAATGGTGACGTGGACCAGCCTGCGCGAGTCGGTGCTTACGATCGGGTTCTGGCAGTTTGCCGGAATCGCGGCGGCGGCGCTTTATTTGATGAAATTTCGCGGCATCCATCCGGCGCTGCTGATCGTGGCGGCCTTTGTATACGGCGGGATCTTTTTGTCCTAGTCTCTAGCGGCTGCGTCGGTAATACGTGAGCGCCAGCGCCAATGCAAGCACCGAGCCTTTGACGATGTCCATTGCATAATAGGAGACGGACAGCATGACAAGGCCGTTCTGCAGCAGACCGATCAATACCGCGCCGGCGAATGTGCCGAGCGCATTCGGCTTGCCCGCCCCCAGCACGGAATAGCCGATAAAGGCCGCCGCTACCGCGTCCATGAGATAGGGGGCGCCGGAGCTGACCTCCGCACTCAGAATGCGGGCGCCGAGCATCATGCCGCCAATGCCGGCGAACAGGGCCGACAGCAGATAGGCCATTAACCGATAGCGCGACACGGCAATGCCGGATAGCTCGGCCGCTTCGCGATTGCCGCCGATCATATACAGATAGCGGCCCTGCTTGGTATAGGTCAAGCCGACATGGACGAGCACGACGATGACGAGCATGATGACGATGATCCAGGGCACCTTGCCGAGCGTGCCGAAGAGGGTGGGAATGACGCCTTCGGCGTAGCTGCCGTCGGACATGATCATATTTTGCGAGACTGTGGCGCCGCGCGTATACGTCATCGCCACGCCCTGGAAGACGAACATCGTGGCGAGCGTCATGAGCATGTCCTGAATTCTGAAGTTAATGACGAGCAGGGCGTTCACCAGCCCGACCAGAAGACAGAAAAATATTGTAACGGCTACGGCAACGCCAAGTCCCTGACCGTGCCAGACGAACATCGAGATCACGATGGCGTTGCCGATCGAAGCGGTGGAGCCGATCGAGAGGTCAAAGCCGCCCGCCGCCAGCGAAATCGTCAAGCCAATGGCGATAATGGTCACAACCGCAATAGAACGAAAGATGTTGATCATATTGTCTCCGGTCAGGAATCTGTCCGTAGACAGGCTAAATACAGCGACAATCAAAACGATGGTGATCAATGTGCCGTAGTTGTATAAAAAGTGCAGCATCCGGCTGCCGAAGCCGGGCTTAGCCGCAGTTGCCGTCTTCACGTTGCTCCGCCTCCTGTGCTGTAGAACAGCAGTTCTTCTTCTGTCGTCGCCGCTGTTTCCAGCTCCTTGACGATTTTTCCGTCGTACATGACATAGACGCGATCGGTGATGCCGACGATCTCGGATAGCTCACTGGTGGCGTACAGCACGCACTTGCCGCGTTGGGCCAGCTCGTCCACGAGCTGGAAAATGTCTCGCTTCGCTCCGACATCGACGCCTTTGGTCGGCTCGTCGAATAGATACACCGCCGCGTCGGCGAGCAGCCATTTGCCGATTGCGATTTTTTGCTGGTTGCCGCCGGACAGATTGCCGGCCCTGGTCTGCGCGCTCGGTGTCTTGATGCCGAGACGACCGATCATGGCTTCGGCCGCACGGCGCTCCCGCCCGCGTCGTATCCAGCTCCCGACCAGGCTGTAGCGACCGAGTGTGGGGACTGTCAGATTGGCCCCGACCGACTCTTGGACCAGGATGCCTTCTTTGCGCCGTTCCTCGGGGACGAGGGCAAAGCCTCGGCGCACTGCTTGATAGGGCGTTCGGGCGCGCGCTGACGCTCGCCCGTCGAGGACGACCTCGCCCATCGCGGTGCGAGAGGCGCCGAACAACGCCCGGCATAGCTCGGTCTTGCCGGCGCCGACGAGTCCGGCGAGACCGACAATTTCGCCTTTGCGAATCGAGAGATCGATTGCGTCGAGCCGTCCGGGGTCCCGCAGCTGACGCACCTCGAGGAGCGGCTCTCCGATTCGCCTGCTGGACCGGGGGAACTGCAGCTCCATGCGGGCGCCCAGCATATGCTCCACGATCTCTTCCTGGCGCAGCGCCTGCAGACGCTCGCGCAGCACGAAGCGGCCGTCCCGCATGATCGTAATGTCGTCGCAGATGTCATACAGCTCGGGCAGCCGGTGCGAGATAAAAATGATGCCGACGCCGCTTGCCTTCAGCTCGCGTACGAGTCGAAACAGCTCGGCCGTCTCTGCGCTGCTCAGCGGGGCTGTCGGCTCGTCGAGCACAAGATAGCGGCATTCGAGGGAGGCTGCGCGGGCAATGAGCACCATTTGCTTCTCGGCCAAGGTAAGGTCCTGAACAAGCTTGCGCGAATCGACCCGGACCTGCAGCCGGTCGAGCTGCTGCTGCGCGCTGCGATGCAGCGTGCGCCAGCGCACGAGATGACGGCCCTTCATGTCGTGAACGAGCTGCTCGAGCATCAGGTTTTCGCCGACGCTCAGGCTGGGAATCAGCGCAGTGTCTACTTCTTGATAGACGACCTGGATCCCAAGCGTCTTGGCATTGCGAGGCGAGCGAATTGCCGCGGCAGCGCCATCGATCTTGATCGTTCCGGTGTAATGATCGTAAGCGCCGCCCAATATTTTCATCAGGGTTGATTTGCCGGCGCCGTTGGCGCCGATCAGCGCGTGGACACGGCCGCGCTCGGCGCAAAAATGCATGTCCTTCAGCGCCTGCACACCCGGAAAAGCGATCGAGATGTCCTGCATTTCCAGCTTGCCGGGCTGCTTCTCCGTCATCGCTCATTCTTCCTTTCATTTAAAATCGACAAGGCGCTCCCTCCCCGGGGGGAAAGGAACGCCTGCCGTGCCATACGGGCTTGCCGTGCGGTGGCTTTATTTTTCGTTTGCTTCTTTCAGCGCTATCATCCAATCTTCCTCGAATGCATCCGATATGCCCCAACCGGGAATCAGCTCGGCGAGGTTGATCATGTTGACAGGCTCGTCCGATTGCGCCAACTGCTCGCGCGTAATGAGCGACGGTTCAAGATTGTACGTGGCGGGCGTCTCCTCGCCGGCAATTTTTTTGGCCAGCAGGCGGACATTGACGGCGCCGATCATTTTCGGGTCGACGGCGGCGGTGGCTTCCCAGGAGCTGTTCTCCTCTTGCATGAGCTGCAGGTCGAGGCCCGAGACGTCGATGCCGTAAATTTTGATTTCATTGCGATTCGCTTCTGCAATCGCCCGTGCCGCTCCTTGCGCAAAAAAGTCCCACGTAGCGAAAATGGCGTCAATTTCGCCCTTCGGATACTTCGTCAGCATTGCGGCCACGGCGTTCTGGGTCTGTACGCTGGTGTCTTCGGCGGCGACTCCGAAGCGGGCCAGCTCCGTGATGCCGGGATGCTCGGCCAATACTTGCTGATACACGGCGTTGCGTCGCACCATCGGCGGGAAGCCGTCGACCCATAGATACAGAATGTTGGCGTCTTCGCCCTGTTCCTCGACCAGCTTGTCCAAGGCGAGCTGCGCGAGCTGCTCGTCGTTCTGGGAGGTCATGGTCACGCCTTCGATAGTGCCGATCTCGGCGGCCGAGTCGAACGTGACGACCGGAATGCCTTTATCGACGAAGTTTTGCACGCCTTCGACCGAAGCCTGGTCGTCGCCGTGGGAAATGATGACGCCATCGTAGTCGCCGTCGGCGGCTTGCGCGATAGCGTCGTGAAATTCGGCAGCGTTGCCGCTGGCGGCAAAGGTGTCGACTTTGAAGCCGAGCGCTTCGCCTTCCTGCTTGGCTCCGGCCAAAAATTGCGCGGTATGATCATCGCCGCCGATTTTCCGGATCACCATAATTTTTATTTCGTCCTTGTCGGCAATGGCGACAGGCAGATCGAGCTCGCTGGCGGTCGAGGATTCGGAGTGGCCTGCCGCGTTGTCGTCATTGCCGGAACCTTTGTCGTTTCCGCCGTTGTTGGCCGCTTGACCGCAGCCGGCTACGAGCAGGACCAGAGCAAGCAGCAACAGCACTACTGTTTTTGAAGTCCTTTGCATGGTGTGTTTCTCTCCTTTTTTCTGTCTATCTTTAATCATAAGTTATCCTATAGGAATTTGTCATAATCGTCAATCTCAATTTTCTCATTCGACAACATTCGACCCTTGCTATTCTAGCATAGCGTTCATTTACATTCCATCGCTATTTTCGACTGCCAATCCGGGATTGCTTTTTTAAAAGCGGCGTGGTAAAATGGCCTAGGTTTTTCGATTTGATGATTGGTCCCAGTAGCTCAGTTGGATAGAGCAACGGCCTTCTAAGCCGTCGGTCGGGGGTTCGAATCCCTCCTGGGACGCCAAGTCGACTTTACATAAGGCCTGGAGCAGCCATGATTGAAGCCGCCAGAGTCCCTGTTCGTACGGGATCGGCGGCTTTTTGCGGCAAACGGCAAGGCGATTTTTGCTTTGGCTGACGCTGTGCTATAATCAGAGCGTACATAAGCAAGCTCAATAACCGCAAATGGCAGGTCCGGCGGGACAAAAGGGCGGTGAACCATGATGACAACGACCAATACGCCACACGATAAAGCCGGCAAAGAGAATGTATACCTATTCCCCAAAATGCTGGATCATTATCAGGTACAGCTCACTCGCATGCTGGAAGCCGAACGCTACGGCGATGCGCGCGACTTGCTGCGCTTCCTGTTGCAATGCCAAGGTGAAGAGCAGCGGCATTACGAAGAATGGGAAAATCTGTTGAATTGGCTCGACATGGCCTTTCCTTCATCGGACGGCGGCCGGGACGAAGAAGCCGCGGATGAAAACGAACTGCGGCGGCAGGCGCTCGATCCGGGCGAGCAGGACGAATCATACGTCCAGCAAGTGCTATATATAATGAAGCATCATCCGATGATCGATCAGCAGTTGCTCGCGCTGGAACGCGCCGCCTTGCTCCGGCACCCGGAGGTGGACGGCGAGCTGCTCGGCTGGCTGTCCGAGACGGAGCTGCACCCTGTGCTTCAGTTCAAAGTGCTGCAATGCCTGCGCAAGCGCGGCGTATCCGGACGGGTGAAGCTGCAGCGGCTCGGCGAAGAAAGCGAACTGGAGATCGAGCTTACGCCGCTGGGCTTGGAGGACTTCCCGGCGCCGGTGCAGCGGATCGTCGAGCGCGTGGAGCAGGTAACCGAGCCGATCGATCCTACGCTGCCGCATTTTGCGCGCGAGCTCTGGAAGGAATGCTTGCAATTTTTGTATGGCACGACGACTTATGGCTGGATGCTGCACGACGACGAGGAATCGATTGATTGCTTCGCCGCGTCGCTGCACTTGACGCTGCTGCTCGTCGTCCACGGCACAGCCAATGACGACGAAGTCCGCGATGCTTACGGCATTACGGACGCGCTTCGTTTTCGTTACGAGCAGGCGAGCCGCGTGCTGCGACAGGTCGCGGATGCGAGCCGGGGCAAGGAGGACGACTCCGAGCCTTGAAAATCAAATCGATGTTGTTTATAATGGAATGGTTTATGATCGGAAAATAAGTGCGGACACGTATTTTTGGAGGGGAAAAGCATAAAATGAAAGCAACATGGGAAAAGATAGAACAGAACGTCGGCACGCTCGACGTTGAGGTGGAAGAGTCGCGCGTCAAGGACGCGCTGGATCAAGCGTTCAAAAAAGTCATGCCGAAGGTCAATGTGCCCGGCTTCCGCAAAGGAAAAGTGCCGCGCGGCATTTTCGAATCGCGTTTCGGCGTCGAGAGCCTGTATCAGGACGCCATCGACATTTTGCTGCCGGACGCCTATTCCGCGGCTGTCAGCGAGACGGGCATCCAGCCGGTAGACCGTCCGGAGATCGATGTCGAGCAATTCGCCAAGAACGAACCGTTCAAATTCAAAGCAAAGGTCACGGTCAAGCCGGAAGTGGAGCTGGGCGAGTACAAAGGTCTCGAAGTTCCCGCAGCAGAGGCCGAAGTGACCGACGAGGAGCTGCAAGCCGAGCTCGAGCGTCTGCAGGAACGTCATGCCGAGCTCGTCGTCATCGAAGAAGGCGAGGCGGCCAAAGGCGATACGACGATCATCGATTTCGAAGGCTTCGTCGACGGCGAAGCGTTCGAGGGCGGCCAAGCGGAGCGCTACACGCTCGAACTCGGTTCGGGCTCGTTCATCCCGGGCTTCGAGGAGCAGTTGATCGGCATGAATATCGGCGACTTCAAGGACGTGGAAGTGAACTTCCCGGAGGAATACCACGCCGAGAATCTGGCCGGCAAGCCGGCAGTATTCAAGGTCAAGCTGCATGAAATCAAACGGAAAAGCCTGCCCGAGCTGGACGACGAGTTCGCCAAGGACGTCAGCGAATTCGACACGCTCGAGGAGTACAAGGAAGATCTGAAGGCCAATCTGAAGGAGCGCAAGCTCAAGGAAGCCGAGCAGGCGCGCGAATCGGCAGTCATCGAAAAAGCGGCCGAAGCTGCCCAGGTCGAAATTCCGGAGGCGATGATCGCCTCAGAGACGGATTACATGCTGAAGGACTTCGAAAATCGTCTGAGCCAGCAAGGCATGAACCTGGAGCTCTACTATCAATTCTCCGGTCAGGACGAGGCGGCGCTGCGCGGACAGATGCGCGCAGACGCGGAGAAGCGCGTACGCAACAACCTCGTGCTGGAGCAGATCGCCAAGGCGGAAGGGATCGAGGTATCCGAGGACGAGCTGAGCGAAGAGCTGGAGAACATGTCCAAAATGTACAACCGTCCGGCAGAGGAACTGCGCACCATCTTCACCGGCAACGGCAATCTCGCCAACCTCAAGGAAGATCTTGCGCTTCGCAAAACGATCAAGTTTTTGATGGAGCACAGCAAGACGGCTACCGAAGTCTCCTAGCCGAGCTTGCTGCAGGGCGCAATGGATACTGCCGTCCTTTGGCGGCGGCGCAAGTTTCGTTCCGCCAAATTTGCTCGCTTTGAACATAACGACAAGGCACGTGCTTTCCGTACGTGCCTTCTTTTGAAACGCGTTATACATAATTTGCAAGCCGGCGCGCAGCGCCTTCGGAAAAATGACATTGCATCCCGAACATGTTAAAATGGAGGGGCACGCAAGTCAATAAAGAAAAGAGGTTGGTCGCATGAATCTAGTGCCGATCGTAGTCGAGCAAAGCAGTCGCGGGGAGCGCTCGTACGATATTTATTCCCGCCTCCTCAAGGATCGGATTATCTTTTTGGGCAGCGCCATCGATGACGAAGTTGCCAACGTCATTATCGCGCAGCTGCTGTTTCTGGCGGCCGACGACCCGGAGAAGGATATCCACTTGTACATTAACTCACCCGGCGGATCCGTAACGGCCGGAATGGGCATATTCGATACGATGCAGTTCATCAAGCCGGACGTATCGACCATCTGTGTCGGCATGGCGGCCAGTATGGGCTCGTTGCTGCTGACGGCGGGCGCCAAGGGCAAGCGGTTCGCGCTGCCCAACAGCGAGGTCATGATTCACCAGCCGCTCGGCGGGGTAAGAGGACAGGCGGCTGATATCAAGATCCACGCCGACTGGATTCTAAAGACGAAGCAGAAGCTGAACCAGATCTATGTGGACACGACTGGCCAGCCTTATGAAAAAATCGACCGCGATACCGATCGCGACTATTTTATGAGCGCGGAAGAGGCGCATGCTTATGGCTTGATCGACCGTGTGGTGACATCGCCAGAGGGTTAACCATTTCCAGTAAAGAGGTGATTGCATGTTTAAATTCAACGACGAGAAGGGCCAGTTGAAATGCTCGTTCTGCGGCAAGTCGCAGGACCAGGTCCGCAAGCTCGTTGCCGGTCCCGGCGTATATATTTGCGATGAATGCATCGAGCTGTGCACGGAAATCGTCGAAGAGGAGCTCGGCCAAGAAGAAGAGCTCGATCTGAAGGATATTCCGAAGCCGCAGGAAATCCGCCAGATTCTCGATTCCTATGTCATTGGACAGGAGCAGGCGAAAAAATCGCTTTCCGTAGCGGTTTACAACCACTACAAGCGTATTAACTCGCAAAGCAAGGTTGAGGATGTGGAGTTGCAAAAAAGCAATATTTTGCTGGTCGGTCCGACCGGATCGGGCAAAACGCTGCTTGCGCAAACGATGGCCCGTATTTTGAATGTTCCGTTTGCCATCGCCGACGCCACTTCGTTGACCGAGGCCGGCTATGTCGGCGAGGATGTCGAGAACATCCTGCTGAAGCTCATTCAGGCTGCCGATTACGATGTTGAAAAGGCTGAGCGCGGCATTATTTACATCGACGAGATCGACAAGGTCGCGCGCAAATCGGAAAATCCTTCGATCACCCGCGATGTATCCGGTGAGGGCGTGCAGCAGGCGCTGCTGAAAATTTTGGAGGGAACAGTTGCCTCCGTACCGCCGCAGGGCGGACGAAAGCATCCGCATCAGGAATTCATTCAGATCGACACGACGAACATATTGTTTATTTGCGGCGGCGCGTTCGACGGTCTGGAGCAGCTGATCAAGCGCAGAATCGGCAAAAAGGTGATCGGCTTCCACACCGGCGAAGGTCAGAAAGATCTGAAAAGCGGCGAATACCTTTCGCTCGTGCTGCCCGAGGACCTGCTCAAATTCGGTCTGATTCCCGAATTCGTCGGCCGTCTGCCGGTCATCTCGACGCTGGAGCCGCTCGACGAACAAGCACTGATTCGTATCTTGTCCGAGCCCAAAAACGCACTGGTCAAACAATACCAGAAGCTGTTGGAGATGGATAACATCAAGCTCGACTTCGAAGCTGGCGCGCTCGAGGCAATCGCGGAAGAAGCGATCAAGCGCAATACCGGCGCCCGCGGTCTGCGGGCGATCATCGAAGGCGTCATGCTCGACGTCATGTACGAGGTGCCTTCGCGCGACGACGTCAATACCTGTCTCATCACGCGCCAGGTGATCGAGGAGCGCATCATGCCGGAGCTGACGAGCAAAAAAGGCAAGAAAAAAGAGGAGAGCGCCTAATCCGGCGCGATCCGTTAGACATCATTTCGCCATTGTTCCACCCTTTGCTGCGGATTTGCTGCCCGCTCGCGGGTGGACTTTGGCGTTCATGGGAGAGATCAGCGAATGTACTTGCGTAAAGATACCGTGCCGGTGAAGGTCGGGGACTTGACGATCGGCGGCAGCGACGAGGTCATCATTCAGAGCATGTGTACGACCAAGACGGCCGACGTCGAGGCGACGGTAGCTGAAATCCTGCGTCTGGAGGAAGCCGGCTGCCAGATCGTACGAGTGACGGTCAACAACATGGAGGCGGCCGAAGCGATCAAGGCGATCAAGGCACGTATCCACATTCCGCTTGTCGCGGACATTCACTTCGACTATCGTCTGGCGTTGGCAGCCATCGAGAACGGTGTGGACAAGGTGCGGATCAATCCCGGCAACATTGGCCGGCGCTCCAAGGTGGAAGAGGTCGTCAAGGCCTGCAAGGCCAAGGGCATTCCGATTCGCATCGGGGTCAACGCCGGCTCGCTTGAGAATCATTTGCTCGAAAAGTACGGCTATCCGACGCCGGAAGCGATGGTCGAAAGCGCGCTGTTCCATATCGGCATTTTGGAGGAGCTCGATTTTTACGATATTATCGTCTCGCTCAAGGCATCGGACGTGCCGATGGCAATCGCGGCATACAGCATGGCCGCCGAGGTCATCCGCTACCCGCTCCATCTGGGCATTACGGAGGCCGGCACCTTGAATACCGGCACGATCAAAAGCTCGGCAGGCATCGGAGCGCTGTTGTCGATGGGGATCGGCAGCACGGTGCGGATCAGCCTGAGCGCCGATCCGGTCGAGGAGGTCAAGGTCGCGCGGGAGCTATTGAAGACATTCGGACTGATCACCAACGCCGCGACGCTCATCTCCTGTCCGACCTGCGGACGTCTCGATATCGACCTGTTCTCCATCGCCAACGAGGTCGAGGCGTACATCGCAAACGTCAAGGTGCCGATCAAGGTGTCCGTACTGGGCTGCGCGGTTAACGGACCGGGCGAGGCCCGCGAGGCCGATATCGGCATCGCCGGGGCGCGCGGCGAAGGCATGCTCTTCCGTTATGGCGAGATGATTCGCAAGGTGCCCGAGGCCGAGATGCTCAGCGAGCTCAAAAAAGAGATCGACGAGATCGTGCGCGTCTACGAGGCGACCGGCGAGATCCCCGGGCGCAAGCACCAGGCGGTATAAGCCGTCCCAATAAAGAGTCCTTGCTTGTGCAAGGACTCTTTGCGTCCAAGCGGCCTTTTAGAGCGGTCGCCATTGTTCCAAGCGGCACGGTTAACCTTTCCGGCACAAGGCAATACTACCAATTATCAGAATAAGGTAGGGTGTCGGGAGGAGTGGCAAATATGAATTTGACAATGATTGTGATGGTCGTGCAGGTCTTTTTTGCAATTGTGATCGGGCTGTACTTCTGGAACATGCTGCGCGGACAGAAGACGAACCGCACGGCGGTGGACAAGGAATCGCGCAAGGAAATGGATAAGCTGCGCAAGCTGCGCTCGGTGTCGCTGACCAAGCCGCTGGCGGAAAAAACGCGTCCCCAGGCGATGCAGGACATTATCGGTCAGGTGGATGGCTTGCGCGCGCTCAAGGCGGCGCTGTGCAGCGCCAATCCGCAGCATGTCATCATTTACGGACCGCCAGGCGTCGGCAAGACTGCGGCTGCGCGTGTTGTATTGGAGGAAGCCAAAAAAAATGCGGCTTCGCCATTTAGCCAAGAGGCGAAATTTACGGAAATCGATGCGACTACGGCGCGCTTTGACGAACGAGGCATTGCCGACCCGCTGATCGGCTCGGTGCATGACCCGATTTACCAAGGGGCCGGAGCGATGGGCGTGGCGGGTATCCCGCAGCCCAAGCCGGGCGCGGTCACCAAGGCGCATGGCGGCATGTTGTTCATCGACGAGATCGGCGAGCTCCATCCGGTGCAGATGAACAAGCTTCTCAAGGTGTTGGAGGATCGCAAAGTATTTTTGGAGAGCGCCTACTACACCTCGGAGGACAACAACATTCCGGGGTACATTCATGATATTTTTCAAAACGGTCTGCCCGCGGATTTTCGACTGGTCGGGGCGACGACGCGTTCGCCGCAGGAGATCCCGCCGGCGATCCGTTCGCGCTGCATGGAGATTTATTTCCGGCCGCTGCTGGCCTCCGAGATCGAACAGATTGCTTCGCATGCCGTGCGCAAAATCGGCTTCAAGCCTTGCCCCGCCGCTGTCGAGGTCGTGGCGCGCTATGCGACCAATGGTCGCGAGGCGGTCAACGTCGTCCAGCTCGCGGCCGGTCTGGCGATGTCGGAGGAGCGCGACGAGATGACGGGCGCCGACATCGAGTGGGTCGTCAACAGCAGCCAGATCCCGCCCCGTCCGGATCGCAAGGTGCCGACGGCGCCGCAGGTGGGCTTCGTCAACGGCCTCGCGGTATACGGTCCCAATATGGGAACGCTGCTGGAGATCGAGGTAAGCGCCATTCGCGTCGCAACGGGGACTGGCCGCTTCACGATCACCGGCGTCGTCGACGAGGAAGAGCTCGGCGGAGGCCAGCGCACGCTGCGCCGCAAGAGCATGGCCAAGGGCTCGGTCGAAAATGTGTTGACCGTGCTGCGGCGGCTCGGCTTTGCTCCGGACCGCTATGACTTGCATATCAACTTTCCGGGCGGGACGCCGATCGACGGGCCGTCGGCGGGCGTGGCGATGGCCACGGCGATCGCCTCGGCCATTCGCGGCGAGACGATCGACCATACGCTGGCGATGACGGGGGAGGTTGGCATACACGGCAAAATCAAACCCGTCGGCGGCGTGCTGGCCAAGGTCGAAGCCGCGTTGCAGGCCGGCGCCCGCCGCGTGCTGATTCCGCAAGACAACTGGCAAGCGATTTTTGCAGATCTGAAAGGGGTGGACGTGCAGCCGGTCGAACGGATCGAGGATGTGCTGCGCATCGCGCTTCCGGCTTGCGATCTGGAGGCGCTGAGCGCAGAGGCGGCGGCGATTCGCAGCGACGTTTTTGCCCGCTCCGGCGTATCCTATTTGCAGGCGGATTCCGCAGAATGATAAAATAGACCCATAGAGACAACGGAGGTGCTGGTATGGGACCAGGAAAATGGAAGGCGAAACGCTTGCCCCTGCTGCCACTGAGAGGGCTTCTGGTATATCCCAGCATGGTCCTTCATCTGGACGTCGGACGAGAGAAGTCGGTGCGGGCGCTGGAGCGGTCGATGGTCGAAGACCATATGATTCTGCTCTGCTCGCAGTCCGAGGTAGATATCGAAGAGCCTAGCCGGGAGGACATCTACCGGCTAGGTACGATTGCCAGGGTGAGACAGATGCTGAAGCTGCCCAACGGCACGATCCGCGTGCTGGTGGAGGGGGTCATGCGCGCAGAGGTTCAAGAGTATCTGCCGAACGAGCAATTCTACGAGGTGAACGTCAAGGAGCTGCCCGAGGAAGAGTCGGACGACCCGGAGACCGATGCGCTCATGCGCTCGGTACTCAGTCAATTCGAGCATTATATCAATCTCTCCAAAAAGGTCACGCCGGAGACGCTGGCGGCGGTATCCGATATCGACGAGCCGGGCAGACTGGCCGACGTCATCACCAGCCATCTGTCGCTGAAGATCAAGGATAAGCAGGATATCCTGGAGACGGTCCAGGTGCGCCCCCGTCTGGAGCGGCTGCTCGACATTCTCAACAACGAGCGCGAAGTGTTGGAGCTGGAGCGCAAAATCAATCAACGCGTCAAAAAGCAGATGGAAAAGACGCAAAAGGAATATTACTTGCGGGAGCAAATGAAGGCCATCCAGAAGGAACTCGGCGAAAAAGAAGGGCGTGCCGGCGAGATCGAAGAACTGCGCGCCCAGCTCGGGGAAAAGGGCGTCCCGGACGCCGTGAAGGAAAAGGTCGAGAAGGAAATCGACCGGCTGGAGAAAATGCCCTCCACGTCGGCCGAAGGCGGCATCATCCGCAATTATATCGATTGGCTGCTCGCGCTGCCTTGGCAAAAGCAAACCGACGACAACCTGGACATCGCGCGCGCGGAAGATATTCTGAACGAGGATCATTACGGTCTGGAGAAGCCGAAGGAACGCATCCTGGAGTATCTCGCGGTGCAAAAGCTCGTGCAAAAACTGAAGGGTCCAATTCTCTGTCTTGTCGGACCGCCCGGCGTCGGCAAGACGTCCATGGCACGCTCGATCGCTCGCTCGCTGGGGCGCTCGTTCGTCCGCGTATCGCTCGGCGGCGTGCGCGACGAGGCTGAGATTCGCGGCCATCGCCGCACGTACGTCGGCGCCATGCCCGGTCGTATCATCCAGGGGATGAAGACTGCCGGTACGACGAATCCGGTCTTCTTGCTCGATGAGATCGACAAGATGGCGATGGATTTTCGCGGCGATCCGGCTTCGGCGCTGCTCGAGGTGCTCGATCCCGAGCAGAACAATACG
Source organism: Paenibacillus sabuli (assembly GCF_014705605.1). Lineage (GTDB taxonomy): Bacteria > Bacillota > Bacilli > Paenibacillales > Paenibacillaceae > Paenibacillus_D > Paenibacillus_D sabuli. Next base: position 258,011 of record NZ_JACXIZ010000011.1, on the reverse strand, counting down.
TTCAGCGATCATTTCGTCGAAGTGCCCTACGATCTGTCCAACGTCATGTTCATCACGACGGCGAATGTGGTCCACAACATTCCGCGTCCGCTGCTGGACCGGATGGAGGTGCTGCAGATCCCGGGCTATACCGAGCTGGAGAAGATGCAGATCGCCCAGCGCTATCTCATTCCCAAGCAGCGCCGGGAGCACGGGCTCGAGGAAGAGCAGCTGCGCATCGGCGAGCCCGCCTCGCTGCAGATTATTCGCGAGTACACGCGCGAATCCGGCGTGCGCGGACTCGAGCAACAGGTGGCGGCGGTCTGCCGCAAGGCGGCCAAGGAGATGGTCGCCAGGCCCGATACCGGGGCGATCGAGGTCGACGCGGAGCTGCTCAAGTCGTGGCTCGGTCCGGCCAGGTTTCGCTACGGCATGGCCGAGGTCGAGGATCAGATCGGCGCCGTAACGGGGCTGGCATGGACGGAGGTCGGCGGGGACACGCTCGTTATCGAGGTGACCGTCATGCCCGGCAGCGGCAAGCTGACGCTGACTGGCAAGCTCGGCGATGTGATGAAGGAATCCGCGCAAGCGGCCTTCAGCTACACGCGTTCGCGTGCCGTCGAACTGAAGATCGATCCGCAATTTCATGAGAAAAACGACATCCATATCCACATTCCGGAGGGCGCCATTCCCAAGGACGGCCCTTCCGCAGGCATCACGATGGCGACGGCGCTGATCTCCGCCTTGACCAACCGCTTCGTCAACAAGGAAGTCGCAATGACCGGCGAGATCACGCTGCGCGGCCGTGTGCTGCCGATCGGCGGGCTGAAGGAAAAATCGCTGGCCGCCCACCGCGCCGGAATTCGGACAATTGTGATGCCCAAGGAGAACGAACGCGATCTGCGCGATATCCCGGACAGCGTGCGCGAGGAGCTCGCTTTTATTCCGGTGGCGCATATGGACGAGGTACTGCGTCACGCCTTGACGACGGCAGCCGAGGTGCATTGAAGGTAGCATTGGAGGAACCATGAAAATTACAGCAGCCGAGTTTATTATTAGCGCGGTGCAGCCGCATCAGTTTCCGGAAGACGCCTTGCCAGAGATTGCGCTGGCAGGGCGCTCCAACGTCGGCAAATCGTCGCTGATCAACAAAATGATCAACCGCAAAAATCTCGCCCGCACGAGCTCGCAGCCGGGCAAAACGCAGCAATTGAACTATTACCGAATCAATAACGAATTTTATTTTGTCGACTTTCCCGGCTATGGCTACGCCAAGGTGTCCAAGGAAGAACGGCGCAAGTGGGGCGTCATGATCGAGTCGTTCCTCAAAACGCGGGAACCGCTGCAGCTTGTACTGCAGATCGTCGATATCCGGCATGCGCCGTCGACGGACGATCAAATGATGTACGGCTGGTTGAAGCATTACGGCCTGCCGGTCTGCATCGTGGCGACCAAAGCGGATAAGATTCCGCGCAGCAAATGGGACAGACACGTCAAGGTTGTGAAGGAGACGCTCGAGGCCGACCGCTCGGATCCGTTCGTCTTGTTTTCATCCGATACGGGAATGGGTAAGGATGAGCTATGGGGACAGTTGCTGCAAAAAATACGCGGATAAGTGAGCAAGTGCCCGAACATCGCATTGAATTGCGAGCATCCAGCATGTTGCCGACGCTGGAGCATGGAATGCGGCGGAATTTTCGCAAATATGCTGGAAAATCGCGTTCGGTGAGCAGGAATTAAACGCAATGATGGCGTATACTATTACGTAGGCAGATTTATTTCATCATTGGGGTAAGGAATACGAGGTCGGAGTGACGCGTTTTACGGTCAAGTTTAAAGAATTGAGGGAGATTTGTATGGCTCAGCGGATAGCCACCGAATACGTAAAAGCCTGTCTGCGATTAACGGAAGAAGAGATGTCCAGATTTGTTCGATTCTTTGGCGATCAGCATGTGCGCCTTCAGGTACGTGTCCTGGAAGGCGGCAACCAGGAGCTGGTGCTCGAGGATGAGGCAGGGAAGGAAGAGGTCCGTCTTACGTTCGAACGTCAGAAAGATGTCTACGTAGGTGTGCTTTCCTGTCGGCTGGTGCATCCGAAGCTGACGAATGCGCTGCGGAAGGCCATGTCCATGTTCAAGGGCGACGCCATTGTCAACCGCATATATCCGAGTTATACGATGATCTATTATTATACCGGCGGCGCAGTGCGCAAAATTGTCGAGCAGTCCCGAGGCGCAGCCCGAGTGGTCTTCGAATTAAAGGACACCATCGGCGAGCTGGAACGGAGATTTAGGAGCACTGGAGTCGAGCAAGACATTGTCCGGATTAAGCAGGCGATTAACGAACTGCTTGATCTGCGCAATCAGACGCAGCATGCACGAGAGCTGGCAGCCATCGACGATCGGCTGCGCAAGCATGCCCAAGCGTTGTTTGTTTTAGAAGCCTGATGGGTCCAGCTTAGGATTGAGCCGCGAATGCGGCTCTTTTTCTTATGCAGACAATGGAGGTCGCCCCGCCTCGGAAAGGGAAGTGCTAACCATGAGAGAGTCACGAAATAAGACGGCGGTGCATCACCTTTTTTCCGAGCTGGTTCATTATTGCATTTTGGAAGAGCTTCATTTGCCGGAGCGGACGGATCATACTGTCGTGGTCATCGCCGGCGGTATGGGAACGGTAACTGTGCAGGGCCGTAAAAATCCGATTTCCGCGGGCAGCTGTTATTATGCCTGGCCAGGCATGCATCTTCAAATTCAGCCTTTTTTCAACGAGGTATCGGCTTATGCATTTCATTTTGATCGTGTCGAACGGCGAAGCAATGCCGGTGGACAAGAGCGGGGCTACATGATGCGTCCCGACGGCGCCGCTCCGTGGGGCGAACTGACGCCACGGGAGCCCGAGCGACTAATCCGGCTTACGGTCGAATTGGCCCGGATTATGTTGGCGGAAGGGGCGGTGACAGACGTCGAGCGCGAGCGTATGTTTTCCGAATGGTTGTTCGAACTGCTGCGTCCGGCGGCGGACGTTCAGCGTCAGGGCGAACAGGGTGAGCAAGCGGTTCGTCGAATCGTGGGCTTTGTGGAGACGCATTATCATCTTGAGTTAAGGCGGGATGAATTGGCAGAGATTGCGGGACTCAGTCCCGAGTATTTTTCCGTCGTATTCAAGCAAGTGAGCGGCAAGAGTCTTACTGACTACGTGACCGAGTTGCGAATCAGGCATATGAAAGAACGCCTTTTGTTTGGCGAATCACGGCTCGGCGAGCTGGCGAGAGAAGCGGGGTACAAGGACGAATTTTACGCCAGCCGTCGCTTCAAGCAGGAGGTCGGACGATCTCCGAAGCAGTACAGTCAGACGGACAAACGTATCGTCTCGTTGAACCCGCATTTGACAATGCACTTGCTGGCACTGGGCGTGATTCCGGCTGCAACGCTCGCCTATCCCTGGGGATTCGGCAACGACTACGACGCCATGCTTAACCGTGGCAAGTGCGAGGTTCGGGATTGGGCGGACGGTTTCTCCTATGCGGAGCTAGCGAGTCTGCGACCGGAAATGATTGTGACGATTGACAATATAGAGCCCGATCTGCTGCGCGACTTTCGGCGGCTAGCTCCGACCCTGGTCGTGCCTTGGTATCTTCGGGATTGGCGCGGGCATTTTGAGACTTTAGCTTCTGCCGTAAGGCGGAGGGAGCGCAGACGCGAGTGGTTGACGGCTTTCGAGCGGCGGCGAGCGGAATTGGTTCGTTTCCGCTCTGCGCAGGGAGCCGGGGGGCGGGAGACCTGGACGGTCATCAATATCCGCGCGCACGACAATGTGTTGCTGTATTTGAAGCGCGGTATGGGTACCCAGGTCGTGTACGGCGAATTGGGAGGGCATGCGCCTGCACCCGTACACAAGGCGGTCGGGGACCGTTCGTCGCTGGCCGTGGCGCTCAATGATATCCTGCCTGCGTACGAGGCCGATCGCCTCATCGTGGCTGTGGCGCCCGCTCGGGAAGCCAGACAGACGGCACAGGCATTGCTCGACAGTCCGGCATGTCGCGGCTATCAGGCGCGGGGCGGGCGCGTTTTTTTGGCGGAGATGAGCCGTTGGCATGGGTACGACCCGATCTCGATATCATGGCAGCTCGAAGACCTGCGGAAATGGCTGGTCTTATAATAATCCAAACAATACCTTACGAGAGCCTATGGCGACGAACCCTATTTTACTGATAAGCTTTTTACTGAAAATGAGAATCACTATCAGGAGGGGTTTGAGTGAGGAATTTCTTGATCGTATTGCTGACGTCGCTTGCACTCGCACTCGTGCTGTCGGCTTGCGGAAGCGGCGATACGCCGCCGGAATCAGGAGGCGGCGCGGCGCAGGAGAATCATATTGAGCAGATCGCGCCTTCGGCGGACAATGATGATTTGCATCAAGCGGAGCATTCGGACGACGCTGCGGGAGAACCGGAAATGCGGGAATTCGAGCATGGCAAGGGCGTGAGCCGTATCCCGGTGCATCCGGAGCGAATCGTAGCCATTCAATATACCGGAGCCATGTTGGCGCTCGGAGTCAAGCCCGTCGGAGCGGACAACGAATGGGCCCAATACCCGCTGTTGCGCGACGAATGGACGGACATTCCCCATGTTGGAGACCCGTGGACCGGACTGAATCTGGAGAAAATCGTAGCGCTGGAGCCGGACCTGATCGTCACGCATGTGGAGGACACGTACGAGGAGCTATCCAAGATTGCTCCGACGCTATGGATTCCGTGGTTGACGTATGATCCGCCCCAGCAAATCGAACTGTTCGGCGAAATTCTTGGCAGGCAAGAGGAAGCTGCGGCCTGGCTTGAGCGTTTCGAGCACAAAGTGATGCAGACCAAAGCCGAGGTCGAAACGATTATCGATCCTGAAGAGACAGTCGCTATTGTCAATATTCGCCCACAAAATTTGTTTGTTTACGGAAACAAGGCAATGGGCGGCTATGTCATATACGAGCTCCTGGGGCTCAAGGCGCCGCCGCTTATTCGCCGGGAGGTGTTGGACAAGGGGTTGGGGCAGCTTGAAATTTCGCTGGAGTTGTTGCCGACCTATGCGGACGCCAATCGCCTTTTCGTCTCGGTGCTGGAGCAGGAAGGCGGCGCAGAGCGGGCGGAGGAGATCCGCGCCGGCGGTGTTTGGCAAGCTTTGCCGGCGGCGCGGGACAAGCGGATTTCGAGCCTGGATTGGAACACTTTTTTTACGACCGATCCGATCTCAACCATGAAGCAGTTGGATGCCTTTGTCGAATTGCTGCGGGCGCGACAGCCGGATTGACCGGCGAAAGGCGCAAATTTAACATTAAGAATTCAAAAAAACTGTTGCATTTCTGCGCGATAGATGTTATTTTTAGTTTCGTTGAAATGAATAATAGGAACCAGGATTCACTCAGGACATGGAATGTTGCGAGAGACTATTCCCTCGGGTAGTGAATGACGTAGGTCCTAGCGGATGAAATTTTTACACATTTTATTCCTAGGAAGGGGGAACCGAAAGATGGAATATTCAACTTTCGGAAGACACGTGGCTGTTGATACTTGGGGAGTGGATTTTGATCTCCTGAACAGCTCGGAATCATTGCAAGCCCACATGGTGGAGGCTGCCGAAGCGAGCGGTGCTACTGTCCTCTCCGTGCAAGCCAAGCAGTTTGAACCGCAAGGCGCGACGGTACTCGTATTGCTGTCGGAGAGCCATCTCTCCATCCATACGTATCCCGAGAAAGGTTTTGCCGCACTGGACTGTTACACCTGCGGCGAGACGGTGGATCCGCAGTTGGCCATTGATTACATGCTGTCGGTGCTGAAGCCGACGACCGCGCATGCGAAGAAGTTGATTCGCGGCTTGGGCGAGCTCAAGGTTGAAGAACCGACGATGAAGCACGCGGAGCTAGTCTAGTACCGCGCTGCGATAACGACAATGAAAAAATGACTGGCCATGGAGCGTTCCATGGCCTTTCTTTTCATGTTTGGACGGACAAGCGCAAAAAATGTCAAAGCGGCGTATAGCAGCTGCAGGTTTGGGCGCACACTAATTCGGGATTGTTTTCATAATTTTCATATTTGAAACCGAATTGCAGGATTGTCTATGCTATAATGATTGAAGAATACAAACAAGAGGCAGGTGAAACGCGCATGCACATCATTGCAGTCGGGCTGAATCATCGCACGGCACCGGTCGAGGTCCGCGAACGCTTTACGTTTGCCGAGCAGGATCTTCCGCTCGCCATCGAGCAGCTTAAGCAGACGACCAGCATTTTGGAATGTGTCATTGTCGCGACCTGTAACCGGACGGAATTTTACGCGGTTGTGGACCGCCATCAACTGTGCGGGCATTACATTCGCAGCTTCATGGAGCAATGGTTTCATTTACCGCGCGAACAATTTACGAATCACCTGTACATGTACGAGGATGATGGCGCCATCGAGCATCTGATGCGTGTAGCGAGCGGTCTGGACTCCATGGTCATCGGCGAGACGCAGATTCTGGGACAGGTGCGCGACGCATTTTTGCTCGCCCAGCAGCATCGCACGACAGGTACGATTTTTAACATGCTGTTCAAGCAAGCGGTGACGCTGGCCAAGCGAGCGCATTCCGAAACGATGATCGGCGAATCCGCGGTATCGGTCAGCTATGCGGCCGTCGAGCTTGGCAAGCGCATTTTTGGTCAATTCGCCAACAAGTCGGTCATGATCCTCGGCGCAGGCAAAATGAGCGAGCTCACCGCGAAGCACATCTATGCGGGCGGCGCCAAGCGCGTCATCGTCGTCAATCGGACCTACGAACGCGCGGTCATGCTGGCGGACAAATTCAACGGCGTGCCGTGGTCGATGGAAGAGGCCGTGCGTCAGCTGCACGAGGTCGACATCGTCATTAGCTCTACCGGTGCAGAAGGCTATGTGCTGAGCCGCGAGCAGGTGGAGCAGGCGATGTACCGGCGCAAATCGCGCCCGTTGTTCCTGATCGATATTGCCGTGCCGCGCGATCTCGATCCGGCCATCGGCGCGGTCAACAACGCTTTTTTGTACGATATCGACGATCTTGAAGGCATCGTGGAGAGCAACCTGGAGCAGCGTCGCAAGGAAGCGGCCAAAATTGAAACGATGATCGCAGGCGAGCTGGCCGCATTCAAGCAATGGTACAAGACGCTCGGCGTCATCCCGTTGATCCGTACGCTCCAAGACAAGGCTGCTACCGTGCATCAGGATACGATGGCGAGCCTGCTCAACAAGCTGCCCGAGCTCAGCGAGCACGAGCAGAAGGTCATTCGCAAGCTGACCAAAAGCATTGTCAATCAACTGCTGCACGATCCGATTCTGCGCATCAAGGAAATGGCGGACGACAAGCATTCCAAGGAAGCGATGGACATGTTTGTGAAGCTGTTTGCGCTCGAGGAGCCGCTGGCGCAAGCGGCCGAGACCGAACGGTCGGCCAAGCCCGCGGCGCAGCCGCCCAGAACAGAAGCCGGCCGCGAACGCCCGCATACCGTGGTAAGCGGGGCTGCGCCCGTACACATTTGAGCCGATTGCTTGAGAGATTGGCCTTTGGCGCGAAGGAATTGGGGAGGCCGCCATGCATCTGCAAACGATTCTTTATCACATGATGATTTATATCTACGCCCTGAGCCTGCTGTTTTATTTCTCCGATGTCGTCGACGCGAGCGGGAGAGCAAAACGGACCGGCACAGGGCTGCTTATTTTCGTATGGATCATGCAGACCGGCCTGCTCGTGCAGCGCATGATTATGGATATGAGCGCTAACGTGGTCACGCTCTTCGATTATTTGTTTTTCGTCTCCTGGCTGCTCGTGACGGTATCGCTTGTCATGAGCCGCTTTTTTCGAATTGAGTTCCTGGTTTTTTTTGTCAACGTGTTCGGCTTTGCGATTGTGACCTTGAATCTGTTTAGCCGCCCGGACGCACAGATCCAACTGGCGACTTGGGCGTTGGTGCGCGAGCTGCTCTATGTACATATCAGCTTGATTGCTTGTGCCTACGTGGTGCTCGCCATCGGCGCTATTTTTTCGGCCATGTACCTGTTCCTGCACCAGCAACTCAAGCGCAAGCACTGGAGCAAGCCGATGCGGCGCTTGCCAAGCCTGGAGTCGATTGACCGCTACGCCTTTCGCTGCGTGCTAATCGGCACTCCGCTATTGATTCTGTCGCTGGCGGTTGCCATCACGTCGATTCTGGTCGAGGGCCGGGCTTTGTTGCTGCTCGACTGGAAAGTATTCACGACGATGATCGGCGTCGGCGTCTACGTCGCCTACTTGCTGAGGCGGACCTTGCTGCTGCAGACGGGGCGTCCGACCGCGATCTGGAATTTGATTGCGTTTTCGGTGCTGGTCGTCAATCTGTTTTTGAATTCGCTCTCCCGGTTTCATGATTGGTCCTAGAAGTGTGGTGAAAAAGTGAGCCGCCGTGTCCGAAATACGTTTCCGACCGCCGTTCCTCCCCAATTTCTTAACTGTAACCACTCAGAGGAAGAAATTGAGGAGCAAAAGGGCGGACGCTTTGCTTCTCCAACGCATTTTCGGCCACTCTGGCACTTTATCACCGCACTTCTTAAGAGGGGGTATAACAGTTGCCGGACTATTATCCGATGATGCTGGATGTGCGCGGGGCCCGCTGCGTCGTGGTAGGGGGCGGCGCGGTGGCCGCGCGCAAGGTTCGCGGATTGCTGGCGGCCGGGGCGTCCGTGCATCTGATCGCACCGGAGCTGGGGGCGCCGCTAGCGGATCTGCTGCGGCAAGGGTCTGTGACCGCTTCGCAAAGGGAATACCAGAGAGGAGATCTGGCAGGGGCCGGGCTCGTTTTTGCGGCGACTGCCGATGCCGCGGTCAACGCCGCCGTGGCGAAGGACGCCAGAGGCGCGGGCCTCTGGGTCAACGTGGCCGATGACGGCCCGGCTGGCAGCTTCGTCACACCCGCGGTCGTGCGGCATGGACCGCTCGTGCTGGCCGTCACGACAGGCGGCGCCAGCCCGGCGCTGGCCGCGCGCATTGCCGGAGAGCTGGAGACGCGCTACGGCGCAGCTTACGGCTGCTTCGCGCGCTGGCTGGGAGAACTGCGCGCCCATGTGCGCATGACGGACATGCCGGAGCAGGAACGCCGCCGCCTGCTGCGCGAAGCGCTGGACGCACCGCCGGAGCTATGGCGGGACATGCCCGAGGACGAGACGACCTGGATGCGCGTCATCGAACGCTTGCAGGATGGTCTGAACAGGAGGATATAACTATGGACAAGCAACCCAAACGCACCATCGTCGTCGGCTCGCGCCAAAGCGCGCTGGCGCTTACCCAGACCGAGCAGGTCATCGCCGATCTGAAAAAGCTCAGCGAGGCGCACGGGCTGAACCTGGACTTTGAAATTCGCAAAATCGTCACAAAAGGCGACCGGATCGTCGATGTCACCTTGTCGAAGGTAGGGGGAAAAGGGCTGTTCGTCAAGGAAATCGAGCAGGCGCTGCTGGATGAGACGATCGACTGCGCCGTGCACAGCATGAAGGATATGCCCTATGAACTGCCGGAGGGGCTGACGAACGGCGCGGTGCCGCCGCGCAAGGACGCGCGCGACTGCCTGATCACGAGAGGGAATGTCGGGTTCGCCGAGCTGCCGCAAGGGGCCAAGGTCGGAACGAGCTCGCTGCGCCGCTCCAGCCAGCTCAAGCACGCGCGCCCGGACCTGCAGGTCCACTGGATTCGCGGCAATATCGATACCCGCATGCGCAAGCTGGAGACCGAGGGCTTCGACGCCATCGTGCTTGCCGCCGCCGGGCTCGAGCGTATGGGCTGGGTCGAGCGAATCTCCGAATACGTCTCGGAGGAGCTCTGCGTGCCGGCTGTCGGGCAGGGCGCTCTGGGCATCGAATGCCGCGAAGCGGACACGCGGCTGCGCGAGCTGCTGGCGCTGTACAACGATCCGATCGCCGAACGCGCGGTGCGGGCCGAGCGCAGCTATCTCGGGTCGCTGAACGGCGGCTGCCAGATTCCGATCGGCGCGTATGCGACCGTAGGCGAGGACGGCAAGCTCGAGCTGACGGGGATCGTCGGCTCGCCGGACGGCGCGCAGCTGCTCAAGGAGCGGGGCGAAGGCGACGACCCCGAAGCGCTCGGGCGCAGCGTGGCCGAGCGCCTCATCGCGCGCGGCGCGGATCGCATATTGGCCGAAGTAAGGGGATGAGAGAGTGGACAAGGGGATCGTATATCTCGTAGGGGCCGGACCCGGCGACCCGAAGCTGATCACGCTGCGCGGGCTGGAATGCATCCAGGCCTGTGACGTCATTGTGTACGACCGGCTGGCCAGCCCGCGGCTGCTTCGCTATCTCAAGCCGGGCGCGGAGCGCATCTATGTCGGCAAGCTGCCGGACCGGCACACGATGAAGCAGGAGGAAATCAACCGGCTGCTGGCTGATTTGGCGCTGCAAGGCAAGGTCGTCACGCGGCTCAAGGGCGGGGACCCGACGATCTTCGGCCGCGTCGGCGAGGAAGCCGAGCTGCTGCATGTCCACGACATTCCCTACGAGATCGTGCCGGGCATTACCTCGGCCATTGCCGTACCGGCCTACGCGGGCATTCCGGTCACGCATCGCGAGCTCGCCTCGTCGCTCTCGATCATCACCGGACACGAGAGCCCCGATAAGCTGGACCGGTCGATTCACTGGGACAAGGTGACGAATGCGACGGGCACCCTGATCTTCCTCATGGGCGTAGCCAAAATCGGCTATATCACACAGCAGCTGATGAAGTACGGCAAGCCGGCCGCGACGCCGGTCGCGCTCATCCGCTGGGGGACCCGCGTGGAGCAGGAGACGCTGACCGGGACGCTCGAGACGATCGAAGCACAAGTGCTGGCCGCCGATTTTCGGCCGCCGGCCGTTATTGTCGTCGGCGAAGTCGTGCGCCAGCGCGCGCAATTGGCCTGGTACGAGCGCAAGCCGCTGTTCGGCACGCGCGTGCTCGTCACGCGCGCCCGCACCCAGGCGAGCGAGCTCGTCCAGCGCATTGAGCAACTGGGCGGCGAGCCGCTCGAATATCCGGTGATCGAGACGCGCGCGCCTGCCGATGCCGCGAGCGCCGCTGCCATCGAGGCGGGGCTGCGCGAGCGGCGCGCCTACGATTGGCTGATTTTCACCAGCGTCAACGGTGTCGAGTACTTCTTCCGCTGGCTCGGACGGCTCGGTCTCGATATCCGCCGCTTCCACGCGGCGGCTGTGGCGGCGGTCGGACCGGCTACGGCAGAGGCGCTGCAGCTGCGCGGCGTGCTCGCCGAGGTGCTGCCGGGCCGATACGACGCGGAGGGGCTGCTGGAGGCGCTCGGCGATCGTCTGACTCCGGGACAGCGCGTGCTGCTGCCGCGCGGCGACCGCGCGCGCGCGGTGCTGCCCGATACGCTGCGCGCCCGCGGCCTGGAGGTCGTAGATCTGCATGTGTACGAGACGGTACTGGCCGAGCATCAGGACGAGGATGCGCTGCAGATGCTGGAGCGCGGAGAGGTCCATCTGGTCACCTTCACGAGCTCCTCGACGGTGACCAATCTGCTGGAGCTGCTGCGTCGCCAAGGCGCTTCCGACCCGGCTGCGCCGCTCCGCGCGGCCGCAATCGCCAGCATCGGGCCGGTGACGACGAAGACGGCGCTGGAGGCCGGACTTCAGGTAGATGTGGAAGCGGCAGAAGCGACGATTGACGGACTGATTCATGCGATGATCGGGCATGTGGCCCGCACGAGAACAAAGGAGGAAGCCTGATGAAATTCCCTGTCGTACGCCATCGACGGCTGCGCCGCACGGCTGCGCTGCGCAGCATGGTGCGGGAGACGCAGCTGGACACCCTCGATTTGATCGCGCCGATTTTTGTGACCGAAGGCCATGACGTAAAGGAAGAGATCGCCTCGATGCCGGGCGTCTATCACCTGTCGCTGGATCGGCTGGAGGATGAGATTCGCGAGATCACGGAGCTCGGCCTGGGCGCGGTGCTGCTGTTCGGCGTGCCGGACAGCAAGGACGCGGTCGGCTCCACGGCCTACGCGGAGGACGGCATCGTGCAGCGGGCCACGCGCGCGATCAAGGCGCAGGCGCCGGACCTGCTCGTGGTGGCGGATACTTGCCTCTGCCAGTTCACCGATCACGGCCACTGCGGCGTCGTGCATCAGGATCCGGGAGGCGGCGGAGCGGTCATCGACAATGACGAGTCGCTCGCGCTGCTGGCGAAGACGGCGGTGTCGCAGGCGCGGGCGGGCGCGGATATCATCGCGCCGTCGAACATGATGGACGGATTCGTGCATGCCCTGCGGCAAGGGCTGGACGAGGCCGGCTACACGCATATTCCGATCATGTCCTACGCGGTCAAGTACGCTTCGGCATTCTACGGTCCGTTCCGCGACGCCGCTCATTCGACGCCCCAATTCGGCGATCGTCGCACCTATCAGATGGACCCGGGTAACCTTCGGGAGGCGCTGCGCGAAGCCCGCGCCGACGCCGAGGAAGGCGCCGACATGCTGATGGTCAAGCCGGCGATGGCTTATCTGGACGTGCTGCGGACGCTGCGCGAGCATTTCGAGCTGCCGCTGGTGGCGTACAACGTTAGCGCGGAGTACGCGATGATCAAGGCAGGCGCGAGCAACGGCTGGCTCGACGAAGAGGCGGTGGCGATGGAGCTGCTGCTGGGCATGAAGCGCGCGGGAGCGGATTTGATCATTACGTACTTTGCCAAGGATGCGGCCCGCTGGATGCGCCGGCGCTGCTAGTTCGCTTGCTGCGCCGATGCGAGACGGGCCAGGTCGAGGACGACGCCCGCGCGGTCGATCAGGAGGATGCCCTTCGCTTGGCAGTCCCGCACGACCTGGCGGAGGGCCGACTCGGGCACGCCGGCCATCTGCGCCAGCTCGTCGAAGTTAAGCGGCAGCGACATGGTGATGCGTGCGCCGCTGCGCGCGCCGTAGCGGTTCATCAGGCGAATCAGACTTTTGATGACGCGGGTGCGTGCGTCGAGGAAGGTCAGGTCGGAGACGTGCTCGTTCGTATCCCGGAGGCGCCGGCACAGCTCGGCCATGATGCCCCGGGCGATGTCGAAGTGCTCCTTGAGCAGGCGGTGAAAGCTGTCCTCCGTGATCGCCAGCAGCGTGCAGTCCTCCAGAGTCTGAGCCGACGCTGAGCGGGGAAGACCGTCGATGAGCGACAGCTCGCCGAAGCTGTCGCCTGCCCGAATAAGGGCGATCATCTTTTCGGCGCCGTCGACGCGGGTGAAGATTTTGACGGAGCCCTTAAGCACGATATAGAAGGTAGCGCCGTGGTCTTTTTCATAGAACAGCATAGTGCCGGCTCTGTGTACGGATTGCCGGGCAATTGACAGGATGTGCTGCAATTGGGCGTCGGTCAGACGCTCGAACAGCGCATTCATTTTCAACAGCTCGATCATGAGGACTCGCTCCTTGTCCATATGGCAATGTTTGACTGTAGTGTATCATAACGATTCGACAATAAACAGATGGATGTGATGAAAAATGACGCAGCAACACCATGAACGGCGTGAGACCGCCAAATCCCGGGAAGCGTTCGCCCGGGCGAAGCAGCTCATCCCCGGGGGCGTAAATTCCCCCGTTCGCGCCTTCAAATCGGTCGGCCTGACCCCGGTCTATGTGGCGCGCGGCGAAGGGGCGCATATCGACGACATCGACGGCAACCGCTATCTGGACTATGTCCTGTCCTGGGGACCGCTCATCGCCGGGCACGCGCATCCGGAAGTGGTCGCAGCCGTGCAGCGCACTGCGGCCGATGGCACGAGCTTCGGCGCGCCGACCGAGCTGGAGACGCAGATGGCGGAGCTCGTCGTGGAGCGGATGCCGTCGGTGGAGATCGTGCGCATGGTCAACTCCGGCACGGAGGCGACGATGAGCGCGCTGCGGCTGGCGCGGGGGTACACGAGCCGCACCAAAATCGTCAAGTTCGAGGGCTCGTACCACGGCCATGCCGACAGTCTGCTGATTAAGGCAGGCTCGGGCGTGGCCACGCTCGGTCTGCCGGACAGTCCCGGCGTACCGGCGCAGGTGGCGGAGCATACGATTACGGTGCCTTACAACGATCTGGAGGCGGTCAAGGCGGTGTTCGAGCAGCTCGGCGAGCAGATTGCGTGCGTCATCGTCGAGCCGGTGGCGGGCAATATGGGCGTCGTGCCGCCGCTGCCGGGCTTCCTGCAGGGCCTGCGCGATGTGACCGCCCAATATGGCAGCCTGCTCGTGTTCGATGAGGTCATGACGGGCTTTCGCGTCGGCTACGCCAGCGCCCAGGGGCTGTACGGCATCACGCCGGATCTGACCTGCATGGGCAAGGTGATCGGCGGCGGCCTGCCGGTCGGCGCCTATGGCGGACGCCGCGAGATTATGGAACAGATGGCGCCGTCCGGACCGATCTACCAAGCGGGTACGCTGTCCGGCAATCCGATCGCGATGGCCGCGGGCTACACGACCCTGAAGCTGATGACGCCGGAGGCGTACGAACGATTGGAACGGCTCGCGGCAGCGCTTCAGCTCGGCCTGGAGAACAATGCCCGCAAGCACGGCGTACCGTGCACTTTCAACCGCGTCGGCTCGATGCTGTGTCCGTTTTTTACCGAGCAGCACGTGATCAACTACGCCTCGGCCAAGACGGCGGATCTGGAGCGCTTCAAGGCGTATTTCGCCACTATGCTTGAGCTTGGTGTCAACATTGCGCCGTCGCAGTTCGAAGGGATGTTCGTCTCTACGGCGCATACCGAGGCGGACATTGCCCATACGATCGCCGTGCACGACGAAGCGCTGCGCCGGCTATAACCGCGCGAACAGGAGGCGTCCGCAATGGAGACCACCGAAGCAAGACGCAAAGGCGAATGGCTGGAGCTCCGCGTCAGCCGGACGCCGGAGTCGGCGCATGCGGCGCGCCTGACGCTGCTGGCGGCGGGGGAGCTGCCGGGCAAATGGCTGAATCGGCTGTATGCCGCCGGCGGGATTCGCGTCGGCGAGGGCTGCATCGGCCTGCGTGTTTTTGCGGACAGCGAGCTCTCCGCCGAGCCGCTCTACGGCCGCGCTGCGGCAGCCGCGGGAACGCTGGTGCCGATCCTGCACGAGGACGACTACTGTCTCGTCCTGGACAAGCCGGCCGGCATGGCCGTCCATCCGAGCGGGCCGGCGCATGGCGGCACGCTCGACGAGCAGGCGCTGCGCCATATGCTGCGCACCGGACAACGCGTGCGCACACGCCACATCCACCGCCTCGACGACGATACGTCGGGGCCGGTGCTGTACAGCAAAAACGACCTGGCGCAGTGGAAGCTGGACGAAGCGATGCGCGCCAAACAGATCGACCGCGTGTATTTGGCGCTCGCGCACGGCCGAATCGGTCCGAATCGTGGCACGATCGATCGCCCCATCGGCCGCGACCGTCATCACGCCGCCCGTCGCCGCGTCTCCTCCTCGGGGGACGCGGCGACGACGCATTACGAGGTAGTGGAGCGCTATGCCGATACGACGCTCGTGCGGGCCTGGCTGGAGACCGGGCGCACGCACCAGCTTCGCGTGCATTTCAGCTCGCTCGGCCATCCCCTTGTCGGCGATGCCCTGTACGGCGGCGCACCCCGGCAGGGGATACGTGCGCAAGCGCTGCACGGCGAAGTGCTGCGCTTCCCGCATCCGTGGAGCGGCGCACGCATCACGGTATGCGCCGCCTCGCCGCGCTGGCTGGCTGCCTTGAGCCGGTAGCGAACTCTAAATAGTAGGCATGCTCTCTCTTTCCCGGCCATATAGATAATAGTGAACCGCCGGCGGACCGCGGGCAGCGGTCCGCCGCGAACGCTGAGAGGGGAGGACGAGAGGTGCTGAATCAATCGAACGGTTTGCGTTTTGACGTATATGAACGCGTGCACCTGCCTGACGACGTAGCGGCCATCGAAGAGCTGGAGGAGATCGAGTTGACGCCGCATATTCAAGCCACCGACCGGGGGCAGCAGGTGCTGCTGCGCGGCAATTTGCTCTTGACGGGGCTCTATGCGCCGCAAGGCGAAGCGGGGGAGTCCCAGCCGCTGGAACATTGGATTCCGGTCGAGATTACGCTGCCGATGAGCCGGGTGCACCGCATGGAGGACATCACCGTCGAGATCGATAATTTTGACGTCGACTTGCTGTCTTCGCGCACCTTGAACATTACCGGAGTGCTGTCGCTGGGAGGGCTGCAGGTCGAGAACACGGCGGTCGAGCCGATCTGGCAGGAGGAGCCGATTACCGCTGTCCATCGCGCTGCCGCGGCGGACACCGCCGAGCCCGCGGAATCCGAAGCGGTGGGAGCGGACGATGCGCGAGCCGGAGAGGCGTCCGAGACGAGCGAGGAGCCGGAATACAAAGCGCCTCCCGCACCCGAGCCGGAGTCGGAGCTGCGAGGCGCCGCCTCCGGCTCGGAGCCGCCGGCTGCCGCCGAACCAATAGCCCCGACGGCACAGCGGGACCTGCCTGCGGCAAGCGCTCCGCAGGAGGCTCCGCACGAAGACCCGGCGCCGTCGCTGCGCGAGCCCGCTGACGGCAGGCCGGACGGGCCATCAACCGAGGCGCCGCCGCCCGCTTCGTCCAGGCCGAAAGAAGCGGCTCAAGCCAATTCCGGTCCGATGGCCTGGACGGCCTTCGGCGAGCGGGACGAGCGTGAGCTTCCGCCGACAGGCGGCATCCCCGGCCTGGACCCGTCCGCAGCGCCGGAGGACCCGCCGGCCGAGACGGCGCAGCCTCTTGCGGAGGCCGTGCAGGCTGCAGAGGCGGCCGAGCCGCCGAACGAATGGACAACGCCTGCCCCGGCAGCGACTCCCGAGGACGCGCCGCCCCAGGAGTCGGAGCCGCAGGGTATGAAAATCGCGTTCTCCGGCAAGCGCCCCGAGTCCGGCCAACAGGAGAAAGAGGGCGTCGGCATCATGACGCTGCTGCATTCCAATCGCCGCGAGCAAGAGGCGCGCTCGACTGCGCAGCAAGCCGAGGCCCAGGCGCAGGCGGCGCAGGTGGAGGAAGAAGCGGCCGCGCTGCCCGGCGGGGAAGAAGTGGAGTGGAAGCGTCTCTTCCTGGGACGCGAGCCGGAGAATGAATTCCGCACCGTGCGGTTGTGCATCGTCCAGCGCGAGGAGACGCTGGACGCGATTGCGACCCGTTACGAGCTGAACCCGCGCGAAATCGCGCTGTACAATCGACTGGACGATCAGACGGTCAACGAAGGACAGATTTTGTATATCCCGCGCTCCGGTTAACCGGCAAGCGCAGTCTATCGCCGTGTTTCGTCGAATCCGCAGACGCCGCCAGGGGTCTGCTTTTTTTATGAGTCGATGGGAGCGTCGCTTCCCATTGACTCTTGCTCCCAAGACGGGTATGATAGAGCTAATTATTGCTCATTTTGGCTAACGACGTTGATGGGGAATGTGCGCAGCGAAGCCTTCAGAGAGCGGGACCGGTACGCTGTGAGGTCCTGCAGGATGTAGCTGTGGCCGGTCGCCCCGGAGTTGCTTGCTTCAGCGGATGTCGATCCGTGTCAGCAGGCCGGCTGCAGCCGTTATCTGTTGAAGTGCCGCGCCAGGAGGTCCGAGATCGGGCTTTGCCGGTGGCGGAACAAAGGTGGTACCACGGAAGCTGAAGCTTTTCGTCCTTTGGGCGAGGGGCTTTTTTTATTTTTTGAGATGATGGAGGGTGCTGAAAAAATGGCGGAACCGAATGCGACCGGCGCGATGCCGACCACGTACGATCCGAAGGCGGCAGAACAGAAGTGGTATGACTATTGGATGAAGGGCAACTATTTCGAGGCGGGCCGCCGTCCGGACGCGCAGCCTTATACGATCGTGATCCCGCCGCCGAACGTGACGGGCATGCTGCATATCGGGCATGCGCTCGATTTTACGCTGCAGGATATTATGGTCCGGACCAAGCGCATGCAGGGCTACGACGCGCTGTGGCTGCCCGGCAGCGACCACGCGGGTATCGCGACGCAGACCAAGGTGGAGCAAAAGCTGCGCGAGGAGGGAGTCAGCCGTTACGATCTGGGCCGCGAGGCGTTCCTGGAGCGCGTCTGGGATTGGAAGGAAACCTATGCCGGCACCATCCGTGCCCAGTGGGCCAAAATGGGCTTCTCGCTCGATTATTCGCGCGAGCGCTTCACGCTGGATGAAGGGCTGTCCAAGGCGGTCCGCGAAGTGTTCGTCAAGCTGTACGAAAAAGGGCTCATCTACCGCGGCAAAAAAATCATCAACTGGGACCCGGCCGCCAGAACGGCGCTGTCGGATATCGAGGTGGAATACAAGGAAGTGCAAGGCCGTCTTTACCACTTGCAATACCCGCTCAAGGACGGCGGCGGCTCGATTACGGTGGCGACGACGCGCCCGGAGACAATGCTCGGCGACACGGCGGTAGCCGTCCACCCGGAGGACGACCGCTATCAGCATCTGATCGGCCAGAAGCTCGTGCTGCCCATCGTCGGCCGCGAGATTCCGATCATCGCCGACGAATATGTCGAGCGCGAATTCGGCAGCGGCGCCGTGAAGATCACGCCTGCGCACGATCCGAACGACTTTGAGATGGGGCTGCGGCACGAGCTGCCGCAGATCATCGTTATGGACGAAGGCGGCGTCATGAACGAGGAGGCCGGGCCGTATCAAGGGCTCGACCGCGCCGAGTGCCGCAAGCGAATCGTCCAGGACCTGCAGGCGCAGGGCGTATGCACGAGCATCGAAGAGCATGTGCATCAGGTCGGACACAGCGAGCGCAGCGGCGCTGTCGTCGAGCCGTATTTGTCGACGCAGTGGTTCGTCGCCATGAAGCCGCTCGCGGACCGCGCGATCGAGGCGCAGAAGGCCGGCGAAGGCGTCCGCTTCGTGCCGGATCGCTTCGAGAAAATATACTTGCAATGGATCGAGAACGTGCGCGACTGGTGCATCTCCCGTCAGCTCTGGTGGGGGCACCGGATACCGGCCTGGCACTGCGCGGATTGCGGACGCATCCATGTCGCGCACGACGCTGTCGCCGCATGCGAGCAGTGCGGAGGGGCGAATCTGACGCAGGACGAGGACGTGCTGGACACCTGGTTCAGCTCGGCGCTGTGGCCGTTCTCCACGCTCGGCTGGCCGGAGCAGACGGCGGATCTGCAGCGCTTCTATCCGACGAGCCTGCTCGTAACGGGCTACGACATTATCTACTTCTGGGTGGCGCGGATGATCTTCACGGCGCTGGAGTTCACCGGCAGCGTGCCGTTCCGCGATGTGCTGATGCACGGGCTCGTCCGGGATGCCGAAGGCCGCAAAATGTCCAAATCGCTCGGCAACGGCGTCGATCCGCTCGAGGTGATCGAGCGCTACGGCGCCGACGCGATGCGCTTCATGATCTCGACCGGCAGCACGCCGGGACAAGATCTGCGCTTCCGCTGGGAGAAGGTCGAACAGGCGC
Organism: Paenibacillus sabuli; assembly: GCF_014705605.1. GTDB lineage: Bacteria > Bacillota > Bacilli > Paenibacillales > Paenibacillaceae > Paenibacillus_D > Paenibacillus_D sabuli. The sequence goes on along the minus strand of NZ_JACXIZ010000011.1, from coordinate 238,586 downwards.
GCAACTTTGCCAACAAGATCTGGAACGCCTCGCGCTTCGTGCTGATGAATCTGGAGGGCGTGACTGCGGAGCAGATCGACATTGCGGTGCCGCTTGGCACGGCCGACCGCTGGATCCTGCACCGGTTGAACGAGACGTCGCGCGAGATCACGCGGCTCATCGACAGCTACGACTTCGGCGAGACGGGCCGCGTGCTCTACAATTTCATCTGGGACGACCTGTGCGACTGGTACATCGAATTCGCCAAGCTGGCGCTGTACGGCGAGGACGAGGCGGCCAGGCGCGCCACGCAGTCGGTCCTGGTGTATACGCTCGATCGCACGCTGCGCCTGCTGCATCCGTTCATGCCGTTCATCAGCGAGGAGATCTGGCAGCATCTGCCGCATGAGGGCGAGACGATCGCACTCGCTGCCTGGCCGCAATACGAGGCGGCGCTGGAGTCGCCGGACGCCGTCGCGGAGATGGAGCTGCTGATGGATGTCATTCGCGCGGTGCGCAACATCCGGGCCGAGGTCAATGTGCCGATGAGCAAAAAAATCGAGCTCCTGATCAAGTCTTCGGACGAAGCGAGCGAAGCGATTCTGATGCGCAACGCCGAATACGTACGCCGTTTTTGCGGCACCTCGCTGCTGGAGACGGATCGGGCGCAGGCTGCGCCGGAAAAGGCGATGACCGCCGTCGTGACCGGCGCCGAGCTCTATCTGCCGCTCGCCGGACTGATCGACATCGGCCAGGAGATCGAGCGGCTGGAGAAGGAATTGGCCCATCTGAGCAAAGAGGTCGAGCGCGTGGAGAAAAAGCTGGCCAATGCCGGCTTTGTGGCCAAGGCGCCGGCCCGGGTCATCGAGGAAGAAAAAGCGAAAATGCAGGATTATGCGGACAAGCGCGGCAAAGTCGTCAAGCGGATCGCCGAGCTGCGCGGCTAGTCGAATCGGCAACGGAAGAAGGAAGAGGCCATGAGAGAAACGGAAAAAGAACGCGAGAGCGGCCGGCCTTTCGGCTCCTACGAGGAGGCGAGCGGCTGGATCGAGGGCTTGGTGCCGCTGGGCATCCGTCCCGGATTGGAACGAATCGAATTGCTGCTCGATCGGTTGGGCAACCCGCATCGCCGGCTCCAGTTCATTCATGTCGCCGGCACCAACGGCAAAGGCTCGGTGTGCGCGTATTTGACAAGCGTGCTGCGCGAGGCCGGCTACGATGTCGGCACCTATACCTCCCCATATTTGACCCGGCTTACGAATCGTTATCAGTATAACGGGAGCGATATCGGGGAGCAGGATTTGCTGGAGCTGGCTTGCGAGCTCAAGCCGCATGTCGATGCGGTGGCGGCCACCGAGCTTGGCTCGCCGACGATGTTTGAAGTGTCGACGTTGTTGGCGATACTGTTCTATGCAAGGCGCGCGTACCCCGATTATGTCGTATGGGAGACCGGCCTGGGCGGCAGGCTCGATGTGACCAATGTAGTCAACCCGGTAATCTCGGTGATCACCAACGTGGGGCACGACCACATGGACATTCTCGGCGACAGCCTGCTCGCGATCGCCAAGGAGAAGGCCGGTATTATCAAGCCCGGCGTCCCGATCGTCAGCGCGGTCAGTCAGCCGGAGGTGCGCGAGCTGATGCGCGAGACGGCGGCCGCCCGCCGCAGCACGCTCTATCTGCAGGACGAGCAGTTCCGCACGGTGCTGCGCGAGGCGCGTCCGGGCGAGCAGGTATTCAGCTTCGAGGGGCCGTTCCGCGCGCTCGATCCGCTGCGCATCTCGCTCAGCGGGGCCCATCAGATCGACAACGCAGCCGTGGCGGTCATGGCGCTGGAGGTGCTGCGTCAGTACAATGCGCTGATTGTAGAAGACGAGGCCATGGCACGGGGGCTGGCGGACGCCGCTTGGCCCGGGAGGCTGGAGATGATCCGGCAGGAGCCGCGCATTCTGCTGGACGGCGCCCACAATCCCGAAGGGGCCGAGGCGCTGGCTGCGGCGCTGCGCAGCACGTACGAATACGGCGAGCTGCACCTAATGCTGGGAATGCTGGCAAATAAGAATCATCGGGAGACGTTAAAGCATATACTACCACTAGCGAAGACGGTCATTGCCACGGAGCCGGATTTCCGCAAGCGTCTGAGCGCCGAAACGCTGGGCGAGCTGGCGGAGGAGATCAGGGGCAACCATGCGTTCGAGCTGATCGTGGAACCGGATTGGCGCGCCGCACTGCAGCGGCTGGAGGCGATTGCCGCGCCGAGTGACCTGGCCGTCGTGACCGGGACGCTTTACCTGATCGCTGATGTTCGTTCCCGTTTGCTGAATAATACGGAATCTGAAAAAGGTTGGTGAAACGTCTTTGAACACGGCGGAGCACGTTCACTTTATTGGCATTGGCGGCTACGGCATGAGCGCAATCGCCAGAGTCATGCTAGAGATGGGGTACCGGGTGACCGGATCGGATGTGGCTAGCCAGGAGCTCACGCAAAAGCTGGCCGCCGGCGGCGCACGCATCTATATCGGACATCAGGCGGAGCATGTGCAAGGCGCCGACCTGGTCGTCTATTCCACCGCTCTGGCGGCCGACAACGTCGAGCGCCGCGCGGCGCAGGAGCATAACATTCCGATTATTCACCGGGCCCAGATGCTCGCCCGGCTCATGAACGCGGGACGGGGCATCGCAGTGGCGGGCGCGCACGGCAAGACGACAACCTCGTCGATGATCGCGCTGGTGATGGAGAATTGCCGGCTCGATCCGACCTATATCATTGGCGGCGAGCTTGTCAATGTCGGGACGAACGCAAAGGCCGGCAAGGGCGAATACGTGGTGGCGGAGGCGGACGAAAGCGACGGCTCGTTTTTGGAATACCATCCGGAGCTAGCGATCGTCACCAACATCGAAGCGGACCATCTGGAGAATTACGAGGGCAGCTTCGACAAGCTGAAGGCCGCGTACGTGCAGTTCCTCGCGCAGATCAAATCGGGCGGTCGGGCGATCGTCTGCGCCGACGACGAGAATATCCGCGCGCTCCTGCCGGCGCTGCGCGAGCGCCTGCTGGGCGGCGTGCGCACGTACGGCATCGACGCGGACGCGGACTACGCGGCTGCGAATCTGGTGCTCGGCGATCGCAGGGTGCGCTTCGACGTCCGCAGCGGCGCGCAGCTGCTCGGCACGATCGAGCTGCCGGTTCCGGGCCGGCACAATGTGTACAACGCATTGGCTACGGTTGCGACCTGCCTCGAGGCGGGCGTCGCTTTTGCTGACATTGCCGCCGGACTGCGCGAGTTCCGCGGCGCGAAACGGCGCTTTCAGGTGCTCGGGGAGGAGCACGGCATCCTGGTCATCGACGATTACGCTCATCACCCGACCGAGATTCAGGCGACCATCAGCGCGGCCAAGGCGACCGGGCACCGCATTATTGCGGTATTCCAGCCGCAGCGTTACTCGCGGACCTTTTTCCTGCTCGAGCAGTTCAGCCGTTCGTTCGGCGAGGCCGACGAGGTCATCATCACCGACATCTACTCGCCCGCCGGCGAGCGTCAGATCGAAGGCGTCAATGCGGAGCGGCTGGTCGAGCTGATTCGGACCAACAGCCATGCCGCCGCTCGTCATATTCCAACCAAGGAGCAGGTATTGGAGCATCTGGAAGGCCGTGTCGAGCCGGGCGATCTCGTCTTGACGATGGGCGCAGGCGACATCTGGCGCGTTGCCGTGCAGCTGGCGGACACGCTGCGGGGACGCAGCGGCGCCGGTACCGGCACTGCACCTTGATTTTTTGCAAATGAATTCGCGGAACGAAACGCCTGCATCGGTTACTGGACCGAGCGGGCGTTTTCGCGTTTATACTCATATCTCTCTTATGCCTTTCATAGAGTAGTAGTATAAGACAGAAGGCAAGGAGAGCGATACAAATGAGTGCCAAAGCGCGCATGACGTTTCGATTTGATTCGCGTCCGGAGGCCGGCCCGGCTATCGAGGTCGAGCGCTCGGAGCGGCCGTCGTCCCAGATGAAGAGCAAGTCCGCCGCACCGCTGGAAGGTTCGCGGACGGCGCATTTGCAGGAGGTTCGGAGCGAGGAGCGCCCGGAGAAAAAAGGGAAAGCCGTGAACCTCGAGCCTCCCAAAGTCGTCTCCTTGTTTGAAGAACAATTGACTTTTGCCGAACCGCAGCCTTGGATCAGCCCGTTCCAGGACGATCCGGCCGCGCTGGAGCGCCTCATTCGGGAGGCGGACGGCCAGCGGCCCGAGCCGCAGCAAGCGGCGTCCTCGGACAAGCGGCCGATGACGGCCGCCGATGTATACGACGAAGTCGCGCTGGGCGAGTCGCCCGGCGCAGTTCATCATACGAAGGACGCGCCGCCGGAGACGCTGAAAGGCGCACAGGCGGCGTATGGTGAACCGCATGGCGAGACGAATGGCGTGCCGTATGATGGGCAGACTGCGTACGCCGCCCATCCAGATTATTATGCCGCACTGTCCGAATATCCCGTCCACGGCGCATCAGGCGGCGGCGCCGGGAGGAGGCCGTCGTCCGGCTATCGCCATGCGCCTGCAGCGCCGGGCTCGTGGCTCAAGGTTGCCGTCTCGATCGTCGGCGCCATCGCCACAGGCGCACTGTTCGGCTATATGGTGCTCTGGCTGTTCGGCGGCGGTATGTGGCAGCCGGACAACGCAGCCGCACCCGCGAGCGGAACGGAGCAGCCCCCAGCGGAAGAAGCGACGAGCGCTGCGAACGATCCGGCGGACGCGGGTGCGCCGCTGACGGTGGCGGTGCAAGTGCCGGCCCAGACGTATCAGCTGCTGCAGTTCGGCGTGTTCAGCCAGAGCGAGGGCATGGAGGCTGCGCTCGATCAGCTGCGCGCACGCGGCTACGCCGCCGCGGCGGACGAGCCGGGCGATTACCGGGTCTACGCCGGGATCGGCTCGGGCGAGCAGGACGCCAAGCTGCTCGCGACGCAGCTCTCGGGGCTGGAGGTTTTTGTCAAGCCACTGACGTTGCCGTCGCTGAGCGAGGCCGCTTATGCAGGCAGTCCGGCTACGCTGAGCGATTATGCCGCGCTTACTGACGAATGGGTGCGGCTGACGGCCGATCTGACGATTGCCCATCTGAGCAAGGCCGAGCCGCAGCCGCTCAGCGAGCAGGAGCGCGCGGCGTGGCGGGAGGCGCGAAGCGATTGGGAGCAAGCCCGCGCAGCGGTGTTTGACGGACTTGACGACGCGGGACAAAAGGCGCAGGAAAAGACTGCCGCCGCATGGTCGTCCGTTGCGAAATCGCTTGAGGCCTATGAAGCCAGCCCGTCCCGCGCGCATCTTTGGTCCGCGCAGAGCGCGCTGATGGGCGCGGTGCTGGCCCAAAAACAATGGCTGGAGGAAGCATTGTAAAGACCGTGCAAGCAACGTATAATAAAAAACGGAGTCAAACTTTCATGGTCCATGCCCTGATTGAGGAATGAGGATTAACGGTCGCGTTTTGCGGCCAGAGCATGGCGAGGGACGTTGATGATGAAAAAAAACGCTTGGGTATTGCTTTTGCTTATCGTGCTTGGGCTTGTCGGGGGCGCTCTGGTCGCCATGTGGCTGGAGAGCGTGCCCGGACTGTCGTTTCTTACCCGTACTGCCGACTTGAGCTGGTCGCCGGCGGCGGATCTGCTCGTTGTCGGTTTTGAGCTGTCTATTCGGATCGAAATCAGTCTGCTGAGCATTATCGGCGCTATCGTCGCAGTATGGTTGTATCGAAAAATGTAGATTGCGAGGTGCCGGCGTGCAGAACGAAATGCGCAAGCGGGGGACAAGCTATGACTGTGTGGTGCTGGCCTCCGGCTCGCCGCGCCGGCAGCAATTAATTCGTCAGATGAATATGAAGCTTCCGATCCGGATGCTGCCCACCGACGCCGACGAGTGCACGCCGCAGGATTGGACTCCGCAGCGCGTCGTGGAACAGCTCGCGCTGCGCAAGGCGCGGGCCGCCCGCGGACTGCTCGCTGCAGAGGAAGGCGGGCAGTGCCCGCTCATCATCGGCGCCGATACAATTGTGGCGCTGGGCCGCGAGGTGCTCGGCAAGCCGGAATCGCCGGTCCATGCCGAGCAGATGCTCGGCATGCTCCAGGGCCGGGAGCACAGCGTGTTGACGGGGGTGGCTTGCCTCGGGTCGAACGGCTCGGAGCGGGTCGCTTCGCGCTCGACACGCGTGCGCATGCTTTCGCTGGCGCCGGATCGCATCCGGCGCTATGTCGAGACGGGAGAGCCGATGGACAAGGCCGGCGCATATGCGATTCAGGGCTTCGGCGCCGTCTTCGTGGACGGGATCGAGGGCTGCTATTTCAATGTCGTCGGCCTGCCGTTGTCGCTGCTGGCGGACATGCTTGCCGAATTCGGGATCGATACCGTTTAGACGCACATCCACTATCCAACGGCATGCGGGCGATGTCCCGGTGCAGAAAGAGCAGGTACCTTACACATGGAGACGCATCGCCTTGTTTTGCGCGATGTCCCCAAGGATGAACGACCACGAGAACGTATGCTGCAGCACGGGGCTGAAGCGCTTAGTCATGCCGAATTGTTGGCCATTTTGCTTCGCACGGGTACAAGAGACGAGTCTGCGGTCCACCTGGCCGGTCGCGTACTGAGCATCGGCGGCGGCCTGCGCGGGCTCGCGGATCTGGGCGTGCAGGAGATGACGCGCATTCGCGGGATCGGACAGGCCAAGGCGCTGCAGTTGCAGGCCGGGATCGAGCTGGGACGCAGGATGGCGCGCAGCACGCGCGAGCAGCGGCCGGTCGTGAGGCGCCCGCAGGATGCCGCCGATTACGTGATCGAGCGGTTGCGTTATTTGCAAAAAGAACATTTTGTTTGTCTGTTTTTAGATACGAAAAATCAGATTATCGGACAGGAAACGCTCTCGATCGGCACGCTGAACGCCGCTCTGGTGCATCCGCGCGAAGTATTTCGCGCGGCGATCCAGCATGGCAGCGCTTCGCTCATTTGCGTGCACAATCATCCGAGCGGCGATCCGACGCCGAGTCCTGAAGATATTCGCATGACGGCCCGGCTGGTCGAAGCCGGCGAGCTCGTCGGCATTGACGTGCTTGACCATTTGATCATCGGCGAGCACGGGTTTGTCAGTTTGAAGGAGCAAGGAAGCATGTAATATACTAGAGCTTGGCGTATTCTGAAAGCGGAGAATTCGCTACCTAACGAAAGGAAGATCGAACATGTTTGGCAGTTTCTCGAAGGATCTAGGGATCGACCTTGGGACGGCGAATACGCTTGTCTACGTCAGAGGCAAAGGCATTGTCGTCAGAGAGCCGTCCGTCGTCGCCTTGCACACGGACACCAAGACCATTACGGCTGTCGGCGAGCAAGCCAAAAAAATGATCGGCCGCACACCCGGCAACATTCGCGCCGTGAGGCCGATGAAGGACGGCGTCATCGCCGACTTTGAAACGACGGCCACAATGATCAAGCATTTCATTCGTCAGGCGCAAAAGCAGCGTACGCTGCTGCCGCATCATCCGAACGTGATGGTGTGCGTGCCGTCCGGCATTACGGCCGTGGAGCAGCGCGCGGTCGAGGATGCCACGAAGCAAGCCGGCGCGCGCGAGGCCTACATTATCGAGGAGCCGTTCGCGGCTGCGATCGGCGCCGATCTGCCGGTCTGGGAGCCGACGGGCAGCATGGTCGTGGATATCGGCGGCGGGACGACGGAGGTGGCGGTTATCTCGCTCGGCGGGATCGTGACCAGCCGCTCGATTCGCGTGGCCGGCGACGAAATGGACGACGCGATTATTCAATATATCAAGCGCATGTACAACCTGATGATCGGGGAGCGGACCTCGGAGCAGCTCAAGATGGATATCGGGTCGGCGCTCCCGACAAGCGCGGCCGAATCGATGGAGATTCGCGGGCGCGACCTGGTCACAGGCCTGCCCAAGACGCTGGCGATTACCGCTGAGGAGATCACCGAAGCGCTGACCGACACGGTCAATTCGATCGTCGAGGCGGTCAAGGTGACGCTGGAGAAGTGCCCGCCCGAGCTCTCGGCGGACATCATGGACCGCGGTATCGTACTGACCGGCGGGGGCGCGCTGCTGCGCAATCTGGACAGGCTGCTGGCGCGTGAGACGGGCATGCCGGTCATTGTGGCGGAGAATCCGCTCGATTGCGTGGCGATCGGCACCGGCCGCGCGCTCGAAAATATTCATATGTTCAAAGGCCGCGGCTCCAGCTCGCGCGGCAAGCGATGACGCATTCCGCCGGCCCCCACAGGCAGCCCGGCCCGGCGGCGCGCGGCGCTGCCCGCACGGCCCCGCTGCAGGATCGAGGACGAAGAGTGAGGCGGGTGATCCAGGCTGTTTAAATTTATGGGCAACAAGCGGCTTTTTTTGCTGTTGATCGGGCTGATCTTGTTTATTGCCATTATGGGCTTTTCGCTGGGCGAGCGCCGCAACCTCACCTGGCCGGAGCGCTTTGTCAATGACACGGTAGCTTATGTGCAGCAGTGGTTCTACCGACCCGCCGGCTATTTTGCGGGTTTGTTTGAAGATGTTCGCACCATGGGGCAGATTTATGACGAAAACGAGCGGCTGCGGACCGCTCTGGCCGCTTACGCCCGCGACAAAAACGCGTACGACCGGATGAAACTGGAAAATGAGCGCTTGATGGAACGGCTTGATTTTACCGAAGCGCAAAAAACGAAAAACGACTACGAGTATATTTTCGCGCACGTGATCTCGGCCAGCCCGGATCCATACAACCGTACGATCAAGCTGGACGTCGGCTCCAAGCAGGGCATCACCGAAAATATGGTGGTCACGACGGTGGACGGGCTGGTCGGGTATATCAGCCGTGTCTATCCGCTCTCCTCGACGGTCACGCCGATCACCGAGCTGAACGGACAGGCGCCGGACGTCAAGTCGATCCCCGCTACCGTCGACGGCAAGGAAAGCGAGTCCTACGGCTTTATCGAGACGTACAACCGGGAGACGGGGCAGCTGCTCATGACGCGGATCGCCGAGAACGATCCGCTCGAGGAGGGCGATATCGTCATTACGTCCGAGCTGGCGACGGTATTCCCGCACGGGATCGTCATCGGCGAGGTCGTCTCGCGCCAGGTCGGCGATTTCGGTCTGACCCACACCGCCTACATCGAGCCTGCCGCGCAGCTCGACAAGCTTACGGATGTCTTCGTCGTCAAGGTCCCGCTGTCCCAGACGGAGCTGGCGGAGGAACTGGCCGAGCAAGAGGGCGAAGCGAGCGGAGCGGAGGCGCCGGGCCAATGAAATTTCGCTGGGTGCTGCTTATCATGTTCATGCTTTTTATTCTGGAGGGAACGCTGGCGCAATGGCTTATTCCGCTCGAATGGTCCGGCCGGATCGTCCCCCGCTTTACGTTTGTTTTTGTACTATATGCGGCGCTGTACGCCGGCCGGCATCGCGCGCTGCTGCTCGGCATCTTGTTCGGCATGCTGCAGGATGTCGTCTTTTACGGCCATTTGATCGGCGTGCACGCCTTTACGATGGGCCTTTGCGGATATGTGACGGGGCTGCTGCTCGAGCATCGCCGCGCGCCCATGCTGGCGTCCCTGTCGGTCATCGGCATCGTCTATCTGCTCTTGGAATCGTTGATTTATTTGATTTATCGGGTTTTTCGGCTGACGGCGGATCCGTACGACTGGGTTTTGATGCAGACCATCATGCCGAGCTTTTTTGTGAATCTCGTCTTTGCACTGGCCGTATACATTCCGGCCCGCCGCTGGTTCGAGCGGATCGGCTCGCTCCGCGGTGCGGAGGAGGACGAATCGTGACCGCGGCAGGATATTGGAAGGCATGGCGCGAATTGTATACGGTGGAGGTGGGCCATTCGTGACCGAAAAGCAGCACATTACGATCAAGGGTGTGAAGGAAGGCCTGCTCTTCCTGCTGGACGATGCGTGCGAATTCGACGAATTGCTGCGCGAGCTGAAATACAAGCTGGAAAAATCGCATCATCAGGTGCTGACCGGTCCCTTAATCCATATTCATATCCGACTCGGCAAGCGGACGATCAGCGAAGAGCAGACCGCCCAACTGCGGGCAATCATTCGGGAACGCGGCAATCTGCTCGTGCAGTCGATCGAGGCGGAGCAGCTGGAGACGGCCTGCGCGGCGCAGGAGCAGCCGGGCTTGCGCATCATCTCCGGCGTCGTGCGTTCCGGGCAGACGCTTCGTCATGACGGCCATCTGCTGCTGACCGGCGATGTCAATCCCGGCGGCACGATTTCCTGCAGCGGCGATATTTATGTGCTCGGCGCGCTGCGCGGCGTTGCGCATGCGGGAGACGAGGGCGGCGAGCTGGCGATTATCGCGGCTGCGCTGATGCGCCCCACTCAGTTGCGCATCGGCGATGTCATCAGCCGTCCTTCGGACGAATGGGTGAGTGAAGACGCAGCGATGGAATTTGCCTATTTGTCCGACGGACGGATGCAGGTCGACAAGATTTCGCAGCTGCATCGAATGCGCAAAGAGCCGATCGTGTTTAAAGGGGTGTAAAACGCATGGGAGATGCCATTGTAGTCACTTCGGGGAAAGGCGGCGTCGGCAAGACGACGACCTCGGCCAATATCGGCACCGCACTCGCGCTGCAGGACCGGAAGGTATGTATGGTCGATACGGATATTGGACTGCGCAACCTGGACGTCATCATGGGCCTGGAGAACCGGATTATCTATGACCTCGTCGACGTCGCGCATGGCCGCTGCCGGCTCGCGCAGGCGTTGGTCAAGGACAAGCGGATGGAGGACAAGCTGTATATGCTGCCTGCCGCTCAGACCAAGGACAAGCATGATGTGACGCCGGAGCAAGTGCGGGACATCGTGCTGGAGCTCAAAAAGGAATTCGATTATGTCATCATCGACTGCCCGGCCGGTATCGAGCAGGGCTTCCGCAATGCGGTATCCGGAGCGGACCGGGCGATCGTCGTCACGACGCCTGAGAATGCCGCCGTACGCGATGCCGACCGGGTCATCGGCTTGCTCGAGCAAGACGGCATTGCCGCCAAGCTGCTCATTAACCGAATTCGACCCAATCTGGTCAAAAACGGGGACATGCTGGAAATTGACGAGATCTGCCAGGTGCTGGCGATCGATCTGCTCGGGATCGTCCCCGACGACGAGCGGGTGATCAAAGCGGCCAACAGCGGCGAACCGACCGTGCTGGACCCCTCATCCAGAGCGGCGATTGCGTACCGCAATATTGCCCGCCGCATTCTCGGCGATATGGTGCCGCTGATGACGCTGGAGGATAAGCCGGGCATGCTGCGGCGCTTCCGCAAATTTCTGGGAATTGGATAACGCGCAATGTCATGGATTCTGAACAAGCTCAAAAAGCTGGATTGGGGCATCCTGCTGCTGATGGGCGTGCTGATGGTGATCAGCACCTTCGTCGTGCGCAGCGCGACGATCGGCCAGGGACCGGCTTACGAGAATTACGATGTTAAAACGATGGTGTTTTATGGCGCCGGCTTTTTGGTCATGATTGCCTGCGTTTTTTTCGATTATCGCATATTGCTCAAAACATGGATGTATTTGTACGGGCTCGGGCTTTTGATGCTGGTCGGCCTGCTGTTTTTCGGCGTGACCATCAACGGCGCCACCAGCTGGTACCGCATTACCGATTCGCTGATGTTTCAACCGGCCGAACTGGAGAAGATTTTTCTGATTATTACGCTGGCCGCGGTCATCGGCCGCAGGCAGGGCGAGCCGCTGTCCTTCAAGACCGACGTGCTGTTGATCGCAGTGCTTTCGTTCGTGCCGTTCCTGCTCGTCATGGCGCAGCCGGACCTGGGCAATGCCATTATTTATCTGTTCATCGTACTGGGCATGCTGTGGATCGGCAATGTCCGCTACCTGCACGTGTTGATCGGACTGGCTGCGATTATCGGTGTGCTCGTGCTGTCCGTGACGCTGTTCAATACGTACAGCACCGAGATCAAGGATTATCTTGAGGACCAGGGCAAGGGGCATTGGCACACGCGGATCAACACCTTTATCAATCCGGAGATGGCGACGGCCGACGAGAAGCACCAGTCCGAAAAATCGATGATCGCCATCGGCTCGGGCGGCTTGACGGGAGACGGCTATCTGCAAGGGGACTCCAAAAATCGCAAATTTATTCCGTATCCCTACTCTGACTCCATCTTCGTGGTAATCGGCGAGGAGTTCGGCTTCCAGGGCTCGGCCGTGCTGCTGCTCGTCTATTTTTTGCTCGTCTACCGCATGATTATTATCGCCTTTCAATGCTACGACATACGAGCTTCTTATATCATTATCGGCATTGCGTCGATGTTTGTGTTTCAGATCTTCCAGAATATCGGCATGATGATCGGCATTATGCCGATCACAGGCATCACTTTGCCGTTCGTCAGCTACGGGGGTACCTCGCTCATGCTGAATATGCTCAGCATCGGCATCGTGCTCAGCATACGCGCGCATCAATACGAGCATATGAGCGAGGACGAATGACATCGCACAAGACAAGTAACAAAGTCGCAGATGACATATGCCAGATGACAGATGTCAGATGACAAAGCAAGTGGCGTAACAGATGACGAAGCATGTGATGAAAATACGTGACCAAGCATGTAACGAAACACATGCGAAACACATGCGAAACACATGACGAAGCCCGCTCATTATGGCGGGTTTTTTTGTTGCTCTTTCCACGGCATGCCGTGGCCCGCGCTGTCATAGGACGATTGGACGTTATGGACCTAAGCCATGAAGGGGTTTGAGAAGGCAAGGCAAAGGACTACGAAAGACTACGGAAGTCCTGTTAAGGCGCCTGCACCTATGCTTGACCCACTATGCTCCCAAAATTTCGCAGCAGGAATTGGTACGTGTCTAAGACGCTGCGATACACTTGGAGGCCACGCCAGATCACGACGAGGCGCTCGATTTCGCGGAACGAAACGCACGCGTCGCTCAAGTCCGCCCCGACGTTTCGCCTTGGCACATAATGCGGGGGGCTTGTTCATAAGTATTAGCAGATGAACAAGCACTCCGCGGCCTGTCGAGCGGTCCGGAAGCGAAGGAGAGTAGGCGGCTATGAAAAAGCACAGCAGCGTGTATGAGCGCCAGCAGGCGCGCATTCGAAGCCTCCGCATGCAAGGCGGGAGGGGGCAAGCGTCCGAGCGCCTGCAGCCGCAGCCGCCCCCCCTGAAGGCGGGGAAGCTTGGCGAGCAGGCCGGTCTTGACAGCAGGCTGGTCCCCCGCTACAACCCGGGACCACCAGGAGCTGTGCAGCGGACGGCCATCGGAGAGGCCAATCGAGAAGAGTCCGACAGAGAGACTAGAGGAGCGCCCGGGAAAGAGACTCTACAGCCGATCAGGAGAGAGGCTCGGGCAGATGACGATCGCGATCCCGAAGCGCTGTGGAAGGCGCAGCGCGGACCGTGGCGCGGCTGGAGCGGCGATCCGGGCTCCGGTCCGGAGGGTCCGGGCGAGCCGGAGGGCCCGCCGGGGGGAGACGGCGGGCTCGCCCGGACGTGGCTGGCGAGGCTGCTGACGGGGGCGCTTGTCTTCGTAGCGGTGTGGATGCTGTTCCAGCTCGATACGCCATGGGCCAGGCGCAGTCAAGCTGTGATTGCGCAAGCCTTGACGGACGAGATGGATTTCGCGCGGGCGGCGGCCTGGTACGCCGACACCTTCGCCGATACGCCGGTCTTCATCCCCTTCATCGGCGAGCGCGAGCCGCAGACGACGCGCGTATCGGGCATGCCGGAGACGCCGCTGCAGCCTCCCTTGGAAGGCGGTGTCGTCGTGCGGCCGTTCGCGGAGCTGCTGAGCGGCGTGGAGATTGCTGCCGCACCGCTGGCGGAAGTGCATGCCATCGGCGCCGGCCGGGTGCTGCACGTCTCGGCGGGCGAGCGCGAGATGACGGTCGTGATCCAGCACACCAACGATCGAATGACCGTGTACGGCCGGCTGCGGGACGCTGCGGTGGCGATGAACGACTGGGTCACGCCGGGCCAATCGATCGGTACGCTCGCCGATGCCCCGAATGGGGGGCAGAGCACGCTCTATCTGGCGATCAAGCAGCAGGATCGCTATATCGATCCCGCGGCTGTGATTCCGCTTGATTAGGGCATTCGGCATCCGTTGGTCGGTGCATCCGCTATTCGTCCTGATGATGCTGGCGGCGGTGGCGACCGGCTATATCGCCGAGCTGATGACGCTGTTCACGATCGTCCTGATTCACGAGCTCGGTCACGTCCTGGCCGCGCGCGGCTTTGGCTGGACGATTCGAGAGGTCAAGCTGCTGCCGTTCGGAGGCGTCGCCGAGAGTGACGAAGCCGGTCGTCTGCCGGCCCATGAGGAGATCATGGTAGCGCTGGCCGGACCGCTCCAGCATGTCTGGATGGGCGGCGCGGCCTTGCTGCTCGGCTGGAGCGGATTATGCTCGCAGCAATGGGCGGCCTACCTCGTCCAAGTCAACGTCATGCTGGGTCTGTTCAATCTGCTGCCCGCGCTTCCGCTGGACGGCGGCCGATTGCTCCAGGCGCTGTTCAGCCTCCGCCTGCCGTACCATGCGACGCTCGTGTGGGGCGGGCGAGTCAGCCTCGCCGTCAGCGCGTTGCTGCTGGGCTATGCGCTCGCGCCGCTTGCAGCCGGCACCGGACCGCGCGCGAATTTGCTGCTGATCGGTCTGTTCCTGCTCTCGGCCAACTGGACATATTATCGCAACATCCCATTTTTGTTCCTGCGCTTCCTGATGGGGCGCGCTCGACTTGCGGAGCGTCACGTGCGGCGGGGGGGGCCGGCGGAGCCGCTGATTGTCCCGGCCCGCTATTCGATCCAAGGGGCGCTGCGCCGCTTCAAGCGTGAACGCTACCACCTTGTCTTGATTACCGAAGGCCGGGGCGCGGTGCGTGCGATTCTGCCGGAAGAGCAGTTGATCGACAAGTATTTGCAATCCGGCAAGCCGGGCAGTGCAGTCGACGAGCTTTTGCGGTAAAATGAGAGCAGCACGGCCCTCTGCAGCTTGCAGGGAGGCCGATCGGGGCAGGTGAGGCGCGGATGAGACAGATTTTGTTGCACCATCAAGAGCATATGACCCAGGCCGCTGTGCTGGACGGCGGCGAACTCATTGAATTTTATGTGGAGCGCGGAGCGGGCAGGCAGTGGGTCGGCAATATTTATTTGGGCCGGGTGGTCAATGTGCTGCCGGGCATGCAGGCAGCCTTTGTCGATATCGGCGAAGGCAAAAATGCATTTTTGCATGTTGACGACGTGTTGCCTGCCAATCCGGAGCGGCGGCAGGGGAAGAAGCCGTCCATTGCAACGCTGCTCAGATCTGGCGAGCCATTGCTCGTACAGGTCATGAAGGAGCCGCTTGGCAGCAAGGGCGCGCGCGTGACGACGCATTTTTCGCTGCCGGGACGCTACCTTGTCTACATGCCGCACGCCGGCTACATCGGCATATCCAAAAAAATCGAACCGGAGGAGGCGCGCGCGCGCCTGCGTGCGCTCGGCGAGCAGCTCTGTCAGGGTGAAGAAGGATTCATCCTGCGCACAGCCGCCGCGGCGGCGGAGCATCGAGCGCTGGAACGCGATGTCGCCGCGCTGCGCGAGCTCTGGGCGCGTATTCGCGAGTCGGCCCGCGAGGGGACGGCGCCATGCGAGATTCATTGCGAGGCCGGGTTGCCGCAGCGCATGATTCGCGACATGCTGACGATGCGCTCGGACGAGCTGTGGACGGATGAGCCGGGCCGCTTCGAGGAGGCGGTGCGCATGGTGAGGGAGCTGGCGCCCGGCTTGGAGGCGAGCGTCAGGCTGCATGCCGCCGCCGACGGACATTCGCTATTCGAGCGCTTCGGCATCCATGCCCAGTTGGAGACGGCTTTTGCCAAGCGGGTCCGTCTGCCAAGCGGAGGGCTGCTCGTACTGGAACAGACCGAAGCGTTGACCGTCATTGATGTCAACACCGGGCGCTTCATCGGCGGACACGACCTGGAGGATACGGTGTACCGCACCAATCTTGAAGCCGCTGTCGTCATTGCGCGGCTGCTGCGGCTGCGCGACATCGGCGGCATCGTCATCGTCGATTTTATCGATATGACCCAGGAGGCGCATCGCGAACGGGTCAGACTGGAGCTGGAGGAGCGGACCCGTACCGATCGCGCCAAGTGTCACGTCGTCGGCTGGACAAGACTGGGCTTGTTGGAGCTAACTCGCAAGAAGGTGCGCGCGAGCGGCATGACGCAACTGCCCGATTGCTGTCCCGCTTGTGACGGGACGGGCCGCGTCGCCGAGTCGGCTGCGCATCGGGCCGCGCTGGACAAGAGCGGGGATGCTCCGGGGGCGTCTTCATTTATTTCTTGAATCATTTCGGGGATTATGATATAGTATTCTGGTATGTGCAGCAGTATCGCTTTGTGCTGTTACATGCTACAACCGCACAGACCGGGTTCCTGCAAGCGCGTGTCGGCTATCATGGCGTTACGCCACCCGAATCAGGCGAGTCTGAGACATGAGGAGGTGCAGCACAATGTACGCAATTATCGAAACAGGTGGCAAGCAATACAAAGTTCAAGAAGGCGACGTTCTTTTTATCGAGAAGCTGGAGGGCGCCGAGGGCGACGCGGTAACGTTTGATCGCGTTCTGGCCGTATCCAGTGGCGATGGCCTGAATTCCGGCGCGCCGTTCGTTGCAGGCGCAAGCGTGGCGGCAACGATCGAGAAGCATGGCCGCGGCCAGAAGATCATCGTATACAAGTACAAGCCGAAAAAAAATTATCGCCGCAAGCAAGGACATCGCCAACCGTACACGAAAGTCACGATTGGCAAAATCCAGGCGTAACGGCACACGATATGATTAGGGTGACGATCAGGCGAAGCGGCGAGAGCGGAAGGGTCGATTCGTTCGCAATCGAAGGCCATGCGCGGTTCGCCCCTGTCGGGGAGGACATCGTGTGCGCTGGCGTCTCGGCCGTGTCGGTCGGGACGGTGAATGCGATCGAGTCGCTCGCCGGACTGGAGCTTCCGGCGGCCATGAAGGGCGGCTGGCTCAGTTCGGACATCCCCGCTACAGGGGATGCCGTGGTCGACGAACGGGTGCAATTGCTGCTCGAATCGATGATTGTCATGCTGGAGACGATCGCTGGCAGCTATGCCGAGCATGTCGTCATCCGGCAGCATACGGGTTGAAAAGGGAGGGAAATACCATGTTGAAATTGGATCTTCAGCTATTCGCATCCAAGAAAGGTGTCGGCTCGACGAAAAACGGACGCGACAGCCGCTCCAAGCGTCTGGGCGCGAAGCGTGCAGACGGCCAAACCGTATCGGCAGGAAGCATCCTCGTGCGTCAACGCGGCACGAAAATTCATCCGGGCAATAACGTAGGCATTGGCAAGGACGATACGCTGTTCGCCAAGGTCGAAGGCATCGTCAAATTCGAGCGTTGGGGACGCGATCGCAAAAAAGTCAGCGTCTATCCGGTCGATGCGGCTCCGGCGGCGGCTGCCGCTGAGCTGTAAAATCAAGCCATTCCAACCCCATCCCCTTCAGGATGGGGTTTTTTCAACGAAATGGCGGCTTCGTCGATCGAGGCGGCAATCCCCAAGGGTGAGGGGGCTTGCGGAATTGGTCCGAATGGCCGCGAAATGATGACCGGCTCAAGCTATCCGTGCTATACTGTTAAAGGTTGGGAATGCTAAAGAAATGGAGAATTTGGATGGTTCGGATGCGTAAGATGCAAATTGCGGCGGCAGCTTCCGTGTTGCTTCCGGCAGCGACAATGCTCATACTACACAATTCAAACTGGTCTGCGGTCGTATTTGCACTGTGGATGGCGGCTGCGGCCGCGATTGTCTTCGTGCTGGAACGGCGTCAGCAAGCACAGATGCTCGAGCGTGCCCTGCAAGCCTTGCAGCAAACGTCGATTCGCACCTTGAATCACCATCGTCACGATTGGATGAACGACCTGCAGGTGCTCTACGGGTACATCCGTATGAACAAGCCGGATAGAATGATGCAATACGTGGACAATATTAGACAGCGCATGGCGGTAGACAGCAAGATCGGACGGCTGGGCGAGCCTTCGCTTGTCCTTTTTTTGCAGTCGTTTCGCACCTTGACCCAAAGCTTGCGGCTCGAGGTGGAGATTGAAGAGGACATTGATCTGACAGAGCTGCCGCTTGACGCGGCGGCGGTCAGCGCATCGCTGATTGCGCTCATTCAGGCTTACCGCACGGGGGTCAAGCCCGGGTACGGCGAGCCTGCCTGTCTGACCCTGGCGATGCAGCGACAGGAGAAGATATTGTTTGTATCGCTGCAGTTCGCGGGTGAGCTCTTGGCGGCTCAGCAGTTGCACCGGCATGTTCAGGACAAGCTCGAGCGCGCGCCGTTGCGTCTGCTGGAGCTGGATCCGGCAATGACGCGTGTCCGGCTGCAGGCGGACTGGCAGTAGGAACGGAGGAAAAGCATGTTTGTAGACAAGGCAAAAATATTCGTCAAGGGCGGCGACGGCGGCGACGGCATTATCTCGTTTCGGCGCGAGCTTTACGTTCCGGAAGGCGGGCCGGCAGGCGGCGACGGCGGCAAGGGCGCGGACGTTATTTTTCGGGTGGACGAAGGCTTGCGGACGCTGATGGATTTTCGCTACCAGAAGCATTTCAAGGCTCCGCGCGGCGAAAAGGGAAAGCCCAAGGGGATGCACGGCGCCGGCGCCGAAGCAATGGTCGTGCGTATTCCGCCGGGCACGATGCTGGTCGACGACGATACCGGAGAAACGATAGCCGATCTGACCCGGCACGGGCAGGAGATCGTCGTCGCCCGCGGGGGGCGCGGGGGGCGCGGCAACATTCGATTCGCGACGCCAAACAATCCCGCGCCGCATATCTCGGAAAACGGAGAGCGCGGCGAAGAACGCTGGATCGTGCTGGAGCTGAAGGTGATGGCCGATGTGGGGCTTGTCGGTTTTCCAAGCGTCGGCAAGTCGACGCTGCTGTCGGTCGTCTCCGCGGCGAAGCCGAAGGTGGGCGCCTACCACTTCACCACGATTACGCCGAATCTCGGCGTCGTGGATGTCGGCGAGGGACGCACGTTCGTTGCGGCCGATCTGCCCGGTCTGATTGAGGGCGCGCATGAGGGCGTGGGACTTGGCCATGAATTTTTGCGGCACGTCGAGCGCACCCGCGTCGTCGTCCATGTCGTCGACATGGCCGCCACGGAGGAGCGTGATCCGTTCGAGGATTGGCTGAAAATCAACGACGAGCTGCACAGGTACAATGCGCAGCTGTTCGATCGCCCTCAGCTCGTCGCCGCCAACAAGATGGACATGCCGGGCGCCGAGGCGCATCTGGAGCGCTTCCGCGCCCAACTGGCCGCCCATGAGGGCGGACCGAAGATCGAAGCGGTCCTGCCGATCTCCTCGCTTACCAAGCAGGGCGTGCGCGAGCTGATGTTCCGCGCGGCCGATCTGCTGGACGCCTTGCCGGAGACGGCCGGCGTAGAGGAGGTCAAGACGGCGCAGGAACGCAAAGTTTATACCTTTTCGGGCAAGCAGGAGAATGATTTCAAGGTGCGCTTCGACGACGGCATTTACGTCGTGGAGAGCGAGAGCATCGAAACATTCATCGATCGCAACAACTTGAACTCGTACGACGAGGTGATGCGATTTGCCCGCATCATGCGCAAAATGGGGGTAGACGCGGCCTTGCGCAAAGCCGGCGCCAAGGATGGCGATCTCGTCCGGATCGGCGATTACGGCTTCGAATTTTTCGAAGGCAGCGACTATATATTCGAATAGGCGGCGCATAGCGCTGATAAAAAGCCTTTGCCCTTAAGCGGCAAGGGTTTTTTTGAAATCGTCGTGCCCGTAAAGGCTCGAAGAATTATGTTATTTAAACTTCAAATTTTGATATGTCGGTCGCAAGCCGTTCTTCCCCCATTAAAACTTCAACCATTAAACCTGCTCCCATGCGAAATCCATAAGAAAAAGCAGTGTTTAATTCCATTTCGTGCACTTGGGCATACAAGTCCATTAATTTTTGAAGATCTTCCACTACTTTTGCATCGTTTGTTGTTTTCCATTGATTAAGGATCCTCGAGATGTCATTGCTGATTTCTCGATATTTAGGATCGGTAGGAATAATTTTTTCGTCAGGTTTAAGTCTTCCGTCGTACAGTTCTTTTAGAATACTCATTTACCCTCCTGAGAACGATCGAGCATACGCATAAGCGTACCAAGTTAAAGTTAATTATATGGTACGTTAATGCGTATAGTCAATCTCCTTGAATTCAGGTGACTTGAAATGACGAAAAAGGTTGTAATAAACATAAAAGCACTGACCCAAAAGTATAATCTGTCGCTGCGCGAACTTTCGAGATTGTCCGATGTGCGGCATGCTGCATTAAGTGAACTGGCGAACGGCAAACGGGAGAGTATAAACTTTGCACATATCGAGCGCATCGCAGAAGCGCTCGATATCAAGGATATAAGAGAAATTATCGATTTAAAAACGAGGTAAAGAAAAAGACCCGCTACGGCTTAAGCTGAGGCGGGTCATCGTGTTTTTCATTCTTGTATAACCGTTACATGCCCGGGCGGCAAAAATCCGCGCTGCAGCTGATCCAGCGTATAACCGAAATCCATCTGCAAATGGGGATAGTCCGGGAATCGCTCCCAGTCGCCGCCCCAGGCGAAGCCGAGCGTCTTGGCCATCTCCACGACCTCCATCCAATCGGAGGCGCCGTTGCCGTTGCCGTCGTATTCGAGGTCCCACAGCACTTCGCCCGATGACGTGCGCAGCGCGAAGTCGATGGCGAGACCGTAATTGTGGTAGGACTCGCCCCCCCGCGCACGGGTGACGATATTGCCCGGAGACGTGCGCCCCTGCGCGTAGATGGCTTCCTGCTCCTCGTGACTGCGGAAGGCGTCGGTAATCAGCACGTCAATGCCGGCCTGATCCGCCAGACGTACAAGCGTGTCGCGCTTGTCGGCGAGCTCGGGATGAAGCCCAGCGGCAATCCGGGGCTCGGCAGGCTCGATGAGCGGCACGTGACGCTCCCAGGCGGGAGATTCTAGATGGGTATAATAAGCCAGCGCCCCCAGCAATGCGAGAAGCACGAGCAGCGTGCCGGCTTTTGACTTTCGTTTTGGCTGCGCCTGTCCGGGTCTGCGCGAGGGCGCTTGCAGGCGCGAGCGGGCCCGCTGGGGCGCCGATTTGAAGTGCGGGTCGATGATGTCCAGCTCCCAAGTGTGTCAGTTATCCGCTAACGCGATCCCTTCTATCGTACCACAATCGGGCAAGCGACACGATAGGCGGCCAGTCGGAGAATGTTGTCGAAATTCCGTCGCCCAATTCGGCTTAACCTATTGCCGTGGCGTCGGTTTTTCGTTATAATGTCCACTATATAAAAACATTTGTCTATCACAGGAGGACGTCAGATGACGGATCGTTATTTTGTCGTCCGCGAGGACATCCTGCCCGAGGCGATTGTAAAGACGCTGCTGGTGAAGGATATGCTGCAGCGCGGCGAAGCGGCCACCGTGCACGAGGCGACCGAACGCGCAGGTCTGAGCCGCAGCGCCTTCTACAAGTATAAGGACGGCATTTTCGCGGTCAATCAGCTTGACCGCGAACGCCTCATTACGGTATCGATGGATCTGGAGCATCGCTCCGGCGTGCTGTCCAAAGTACTGGGACTGGTCGCCGGGCTGGAGGCGAATGTGCTGACGATCAATCAGAGCATTCCGCTGCAGGGACAGGCCAATGTCGTGCTGTCCGTCGACACGTCGCCTATGACGCAGCCGATCGCCGCGCTGATCGAGCAGCTGCGAATGGAGCCCGGCGTGCGCAAGGCGGCCATCATCGGCCAAGGGTGAGCGAGTAGCCTGTCATAACGTCCGGAATCGGCCCGGCTCGATTCAAATTATTCGGAGTGTGGAGGAGAAACAAATGGAAGCAGTAAATATCGGCTTGCTCGGATTCGGAACAGTAGGGACGGGTGTCGTCCGTATTGTCGAAAATCATCAAGACGACCTGCGCAGCCAGGTCGGTCTGCCCATCAGAATCGCCAAGGTGCTCGTGCGCGATCTCGACAAGCCGCGCGGCGTCTCGGTGGCGGAGGATAAGCTGACCGACGATCCGTATGCGGTCATTGACGATCCGTCCATCCACGTCATCATTGAGGTCATGGGCGGCGTAGCGCGCACCAAGCAATATCTGCTGGATGCGCTGGCGCGCGGCAAGCACGTTGTCACGGCGAACAAAGATCTGATGGCCTTGCACGGTCCCGAGCTCATGGAGCAGGCGCGCCGTTACAAATGCGATATCATGTACGAAGCAAGCGTGGCCGGCGGCATTCCGATTATTCGGACGCTGATCGACGGCTTCTCGTCGGACCGCATCACCAAAATCATGGGCATCGTCAACGGGACGACCAATTATATCCTGTCCAAAATGACGGAGGAAGGCGCATCTTATCTGGATGTGCTCGGCGAAGCCAAACAGCTCGGATATGCGGAATCCGATCCGACCTCCGATGTCGAGGGTATGGATGCGGCCCGCAAAATGACGATCCTCTCCACGCTCGGCTTTCGCACCGAGGTCGAGCTGGCCGATGTCAGCACGAGAGGCATCTCCTCGGTCACGCTGGAGGATATACGGTATGCGAAGCGTCTGGGCTACGCGCTCAAGCTGCTCGGCATTGCCGAACGGCAGGACGAGCATATTAGCATCACGGTAGAGCCGACAATGGTCAAGCATACCCATCCGCTGGCCTCGGTCGGCGGCGTGTTCAACGCGGTCTATGTATACGGCGAAGCGGTCGGCGAAACGATGTTCTACGGGCCCGGGGCGGGCGAGCTGCCGACAGCCACATCTGTGGTGGCGGACCTGGTGGCCGTCGTCAAAAATCTGCGGCTGGGCGTCAACGGCTTGCATAGCTCGACCGTCTACAAGCCCAAGAAGCTCAAGTCCGACGAGCAGATCTCGAATAAGTACTTCTTGCTGCTGCATGTCGAGGACCGGGCGGGCGTGCTCTCCCAAATCACGCAAATCTTCGCCGATCACGAGGTCAGCCTGGAATCGGTGCTGCAGCAGCCGAACCCGTCCAATCCGAAGGCGGAAATCATCATTATTACGCATGATGCGAACCTGGCAGCCATGAAGCGAGTGCTGGCAGCATTCGAGTCGCTGGACGTGATTCAGACGGTGCAGAGCGTGTACCGGGTGGAAGGCTGATGAACGAACGCCGCATCATCGTCAAAACGCCGGCGAGCACGGCCAATCTCGGCCCGGGCTTCGATACGCTCGGGATGGCGCTGTCCCTCTATACCTGGATCGATATGGCCGCGACGGACGGTCCGACACGGATCGAGCTGCTCGGCGGTCGTCTGAAGGGCATCCCGACGGACAAGTCCAATCTGATCTACAAGATGGCCCAGTTGGTCTACGACGAGGCGGGCTATACGTTGCCCGAGCTCGAAATTGCGATGTACAGCGAGATCCCGCTCACACGCGGGCTGGGCAGCAGCGCGACGGCAATCGTCGGCGCGCTGACAGCCGCCAACGTGCTGGCCGGGCGGCCGCTGAGCGACCAGCGGCTGCTGGAGCTGGCCACGGCCGAGGAAGGTCACCCGGACAATGTCGGAGCCTCGCTGCTGGGCGGCATCGTCGTCGCGGCCGCGGGAGCTGCAGGCAGCGTCGACTGTATCCGACTGGAGCCGCACGCGCGTCTGGAGGTGCTGGTGGCGATTCCGGACTTCCAGCTGGCGACCGAAAAGGCGCGTCATGCGCTGCCGGACAGCCTGCCGCTCGCCGACGCGGTCCACAATGTGGGCCGCAGCTCGCTGCTCACCGCTGCACTGGCGATCGGACGGCTGGATCTGATCGGCAAGGCGATGCAAGACCGCATACATCAGCCCTTCCGGGCGCCGCTTATTCCGGGCATGGCCGATATTCTGGCACGCGCCGCAGCGCATGGCGCGCTCGGGGCGGCGCTCAGCGGCGCCGGACCGACGCTGTTGACGCTGGTGGACGCGCATAGTACGCGCAAGCAGGAGCTGGAGCGCTTTTTGCTGGATACACTGGAGTCGGCGGGCGTCCGGGCCGAGCTGCGCTGGCTGCAGCCGGTCCGACTCGGGCCGGAGGTCGAGCTGCTGGATCGCAGCATGCAGGATGTGCCGCTTATGGATTGGATCAAAGGAGAAGTCAAGCATGATTAAAGTAGCACTGCTGCCGGAAGGCAGCACCTCGGACGAGGCGGCCCGACATCTGTTCGCAGGCATCCCCGTCAGCATGTCGTATTACAAGCCGATCGCGGATGTGTTTTTGTCCACGGCGGACGAGCGTACCGATTACAGCGTCATCCCGATCGAGAATACGATCGAGGGCTCGGTCAGCCTCCACCTGGACTGGATCATTCACGAGGTCGATCTGCCGATTCGCGCGGAATGGGTCTACCCGTCGATTCAGACATTGATCGGCCGCCGCACGGAGCTTGTCGGCGAGCGAGGCGAGCTGGAATACGACCGGATTGTCAAAGTGCTCAGTCACCCTGTGGCAATGGCGCAGTGTACGCAATTTTTGCGGGCCAATCTGGCGCATGCGCAGTGGGAGCATGTGAGCAGTACAGTCGAAGCGGTGCGCCTCGTCAAGGAGAACCCGGGCTCCGGCTGGGCGGCGATCGGCACACAGGCCGGTGCGGAGCTGCACGGCCTCGACGTTTTGCAGCTCGGGGTGACCGACCACAACAACAATTTTACGCGCTTTTTGCTGCTCGGCCAGCGCCCGTTTGTCGAGCGTACGTCCGATACGTACAAGACGAGCATTCAGATCACGCTGCCGGAGGACTACCCGGGCGCGCTGCACCAGGTGTTGTCTGCGTTCGCTTGGCGGCGCATCAATTTGTCGCGCATTGAATCCCGGCCGACCAAAAAGAAGCTGGGCAGCTACTATTTTTACATTGATATCGAGATGTCGTTGGATACTGTGCTGCTGCCGGCCGCAATCAGCGAAATTGAGGCGATCGGCTGCCAGGTCCGTATTCTTGGCTCGTATCCGAGCTTTACGTATAACCCTTAATCAGCAGTGGTTCGGGCTCTTGACAGGGAGCCGGCATCTATTCGGAGGTGGAAGCAACGCATGGCGCAGCAGTGGATCTACATGAATGGCAACTATGTAACGAAGGAAGACGCAAAGGTTTCCGTATTCGACCACGGATTTTTATACGGAGACGGTATTTTTGAGGGCATCCGCATTTACGGCGGCAACATCTTCAAGTGCAAGGAGCATCTAGACCGGCTGTACGACTCGGCGCGCTCGATCATGTTGAATATTCCGCTGTCGTACGAGGACATGCAGGCGGCGCTGGTGGAGACGATTCGACGCAATGAGATGCGCGACGGCTATATCCGGCTCATCGTCTCGCGCGGACCTGGCAACCTGGGGCTTGATCCCGAGCGCTGCCCGGAGGCCTGGGTCATCATTATCGTGGAGCAACTGGCGATCTATTCGGAGGAAGCTTATCGCAACGGGCTCGTCTCGGTGTCGGTGTCGCAGCGGCGCAACATTCCCGACGCGCTCAATCCGAAAATCAAGTCGCTGAATTACCTGAACAATATACTCGTGAAAATTCAGGCCAATCTGGCCGGCGTCGGCGAGGCCATCATGCTCAACGCCCAAGGCTATGTCGCCGAAGGCTCGAGCGACAATATTTTTATCGTCAAGCGCGGGATCGTCTACACGCCGCCTTGCTACATCGGTGCGCTGGAGGGCATCACGCGGGCAACGATCATTGAGCTGTGCGACAAGCTCGGCTACACGCTCAAGGAAGAGCCGTTCACGATGCATGACGTGTATGTGGCGGACGAGGTGTTCTTCACCGGCACGGCGGCGGAGGTCATTGCGGTGCGCGAGGTGGACGGACGCGTCATCGGTTCCGGCGCGGCCGGTCCGATCACGAGCCGGCTGCTGGAGGCGTATCGTCAAATTGTCGAAGTCGAGGGCGTGTCCATCGACTGAACTTGCCGCATGGCGCGGCTTTGTGATCCCGAACCGGTAAGGTTCGGGATTTTTTTTGGCGCGAATGGGGGACATACGCCCACCTGCTGCATAGGATGTATGGATTGGCGGACCGCTGCACTCCGCGGTCTGCCGGATACGAGTCCGTGACAGGAGGGAAATGTTCGAGTGAAAATTCATATGGTCAAAAAGGGCGACACCTTGTACAGCATCGCCGAGAAATACGGCGTGACGCTGGAGGAAGTGATCAAGCTCAACCCCGAAATCGCCGATCCGAACGTCATCGACGTCGGCATGAAGGTCAAAGTCCCGTCAAGCGGCGAGAAGCCGTCCGGCGAAGGGATGATGCATCAGCACAAGGTGGTGCAGGGCGATACGCTCTGGAAGCTCTCCAAGGCGTGGGGCGTGCCGCTCGCGGATATGATCAAGGCCAACCCGCAGCTGAAAAATCCGAATGTGCTGCTGACCGGCGAAATTGTCAATATTCCGAAAACCGGCAGCGGGCCGAACGTCTCAATCCCTGAGCCAATGGATAACTGGCAAATGCAGACGCCGCCCGGCAAAACGCCGACGCATATCATCACGCCGCAAGCAGCGCCGGTCCCTGCGATGCCGCAGCCGACCCCGGCGGGGCCTGAGACGGACCTGTTCAAGTCCTACGGCATGCCGGCTACCGAGGTGGGAGGCATGAATGTCATGCCGCAGCCGTGGATGCCGGAGCAATCGCATTATGGCATGCAACAGTCGCAATCGGGCTATGGCATGCCACAGATGCCGATGCAACAAATGCCGATGCAACAAATGCCGATGCAGCAGATGCCGATGTCGCAGATGACAGATATGCAAATGCCGCAAATGCCGCAAATGCCGGAGATGCCGATGCAGCAGATGGAGTTGCAGCCACAAGCGCATTCGGCCGGCCAGATGCCGTACGGTATCGGACCGTCCGTTCTGGGCGCCTCGGAGCAGTGGCCTTGCTATCCCGCACAGGGTATGCAGGCAGGCGCGGCGGATATGGGCGCCATGCTGCCTTGTGGCGAGGGCTACGGCCCGGGACACGGCTACACGTACGCGGCGCCGCAGGAGCTACCCGGACAAAGCTATGGCATGCCTGGCTACGAGCAGACGAGCGGCGGCACACAAGCGGGCGGCATGCAGATGGGCGGCATGCAGACTGGCGGCTTGCAATTGGGTGGCACGCAGCTAGGCGGCATGCACGGAGGCGCCCCGTCCTATGGCGGATTCCCGATGCCTGGCGCGGAATGGGGCCCGCCGCCTGGCTATCCGCCGCAAAGCGGGATGCAGCAGCAGGGCGGTTACGGCGGTTATCAAGGCTACGCCAGCCCTGTTCCGTACGGCATGCCTTATGGCGCACCGTACGGACCATATGTAGGCGGAGCATCGGAGAAGCCATGCAATTGCGGATGCAAGGAGAAGCGCAGCGAGCCTGAAAAAAGCGCTGCGGGGAACTCCGGCAAATCATCGGCGACCACTGCGGCAGCGAAATCCGTCAAAGGCGACGCAAGCCGGAGCCGCAAATCAGCGCCGCCTGCGCGCAAGGCTTCCGCTTCGGCTCGCAAAACCGCGCGCGTGAGTGCAAAGACCCGGCGCGGCAGCCAGCCGTGGATCGGCCGCTAGGGTCGCGTACGCGCACGCGCAGCGCTGCGTAAACCAAGTATAATCCCCTTCTGGCCGGGCACACTAGGGTCAAACATCCAGAAGGGGATCCGATTAACTATGAAACGCAGCCTATGGAAGCAGTTGAAAAAGCAACTGCGCCGCCGCAGACGACCGCTGCTCGCACAACTGGCATTGGCGTTGACGGTAATCACCGCTGTGCCTTCGGCGGCAACGGCTTGGCATGTCGCAGAGACGCTGCCGCCCGAATCGTCATCGGCATCCGGAGGCCTTCAGCAGCAGCTTGCCCAGACAGAAGGGCTGCTGGAGGTCCGGCTCCAGCGCACCTACTTGTGTGGCGAGGAGACGTCTGAGCTGGGCAGCATGACCGGGGCTCAGGCGCTGGCGCTGCTTGTGCGCCATCCGAGCTGGACGGCCTCGGTGGAGCCAGGCCGATTATTGGTGAGTGAGCGCATCGACGATTTGTCCGAAGCCTGCAGCCACGGCGCCTTTTTCGGTGTCGATCGAAGCGGCAATTTGTCGCTTTACGACGGCCCGCCTCGAGAGGAGCGGCTGATGCGTACGTTTTATCAGCTCGATGTAGGGTTGCTGGAGAGCCGGCTGCCGGCAGCGCATTTAAAGCGACTGCATCGTGGCATTGAAGTCACCGACGTCGTGGAATACAATAGCGTATTGTCCATGTTCAGCGAATATGCGCTACGTCGCCACGACAGCGCAGTTTGAGCTGCAGGCGTGATTTCTTGTCTGCGGTTTTTTCGTGCGTGGAAGTAGCGATAAGAAACCAGAAAACCTAACTGGTCGAAAGTGTCGGATGGAGCAATAGAGTGAAATAGTAGACAATAGTCAGGCTATTGCTCGATCGCATGCGTCGGATGATGGCAATGGCAATAGAGTGAAAAAGTTACGCTACTGCCCTCGCTGCCGTGTCTCAGCCCCCTTGTGGCTCCCGCTGCTCGGTTCTCACTTGCTCCAACTGCCCTTAGCTACTCCTACTGCTCCCTTGCAACCCCGCAGTATTCCAGCAGTAACCCTGCAGCATTCCAGCAGCAACCCCGGAGCACCTTCGCAGCATCCTCACAGCATCCCCAATGCATTACCGCGGCATTGCAGGACTCCCTGCGAATGCGTCGATCGCTTCTGTTCTCATGACTGCGAACATTTGGTATAATGATGTGAAGCTTTGGGAAAAGGGAGAGGACGTTTTGCGGGTACTGGGCATAGATCCGGGCATTGCGATCGCGGGCTTCGGCTTCGTCGACAAGCTCGGACACAAGTTGGAGCCGGTGCAATACGGCGCCATTGAGACGGCTGCGCATACGCCGCAAGAGACGCGCTTGCGTCAAGTTTACGAGTCCGCATGCGCGCTCATGGACAAATACAAGCCGGATGCGGTGGCCGTCGAGAAACTATTTTTTAACCGCAACGTTACGACCGCGTTTGCCGTCGGGCAGGCGCGCGGCGTCATTATATTGGCGGCGGCCCAGCGCGGCCTGCCGGTGGCGGAATATACGCCGCTGCAGGTCAAGCAGGCCATCGTCGGCTACGGCAAGGCGGAGAAGCGCCAGGTGCAGGAGATGGTCAAGATGTTCCTGAAGCTGGCGGCTGTGCCAAAGCCCGACGATGTGGCCGATGCGCTGGCGGTCGCCATTTGTCATGCGCACTCGGCCGTATTGCAAGGCAAAGTAGACGAGGTGACGCGGCGATGATTGATTATGTCAAAGGCAGCCTCGCGCTGTGGGACGAGGACGGCATCGTCGTCGACGTGCAGGGCATCGGGTATCGGGTGCATACGCCGAATCCGTATGCGTTCGCGGGACTGACCGACAAGGTGGAGGTCTACACGCATTATCATGTGCGCGAGGATGCCGTGCAATTGTTCGGCTTCGCGACGCGGGACGAGCAGCGGCTGTTCCGCATGCTGCTGGACGTCTCGGGCATCGGCCCGCGCGTCGCGCTCGGCATCCTCGCCGGCGGGACGCCCGAGGCGGTCATTGCCGCGATCCGGCAGGAGAACCTGGCGTTCCTGACCAAGCTGCCGGGGATCGGCCGCAAGACGGCGCAGCGCATGGTGCTGGATCTGAAGGACAAGCTCGGCGCGCAGGCCGGCGCCGAGGAGACGCTGCCGCTCGCGTCGTCCGGCGCCGCAGGCGCGTCCGGCGGCAGCGCCGCCTGGCACGAAGCGGCGCAGGCGCTGGCCGCGCTCGGCTATCGCGACGCGGAGATCGACAAGGCGGGACACACGCTGCGCGAGGCCGCCGAGTCGGGGCTGAGCACGGACGCGCTCGTGAAGCGAGCGCTGCAGCTGCTGTTCCAAGGCTGAAGCAGGGGAGGAATCGGGCGTGGAAGAGGAGCGAATCATATCGGCCAACCTGATGATGGAGGACCGCGCCGCCGAGCTGAGCCTGCGGCCGCGCTATCTGAGCGAATACATCGGGCAAGCCGCCGTCAAGGACAATCTCAAGGTCTACATCGAAGCGGCCAAGCTGCGCAAGGAAGCGCTGGATCACGTGTTGCTCTACGGACCGCCGGGCCTGGGCAAGACGACGCTATCGAATATTATCGCAAATGAGCTCGGCGTCAACCTGCGCACGACGTCGGGGCCTGCGATCGAGCGGCCGGGCGATCTGGCTGCGCTGCTGACGAATCTGCAGGAGGGCGACGTGCTGTTCATCGACGAGATTCACCGCTTGCACCGCACGGTGGAGGAGGTATTGTACCCCGCGATGGAGGACTTCGCGCTGGACATCATGATCGGCAAGGGACCGAGCGCGCGCTCGGTGCGGCTCGATCTGCCGCCGTTCACGCTTATCGGCGCGACGACGCGCGCGGGCTTGCTGTCGGCGCCGCTGCGCGACCGCTTCGGCGTCGTCGGGCGACTCGAGTTCTACACGATGCCGGAGCTGTCCTTCATCGTATCGCGCACAGCGGAGCTGCTCGGCGTAGGCATGGTCGGCGAGGCGGCGGACGAGATTGCGATGCGCTCGCGCGGCACGCCGCGCATTGCGAACCGGCTGCTGCGGCGGGTGCGCGATTTTGCGCAGGTGCGCGGGGACGGGATGATCACGAGCGAGCTGGCGGAGACGTCGCTCGGCCTGATCCAGGTTGATCCCAAGGGACTCGATCAGATCGACCACAAAATGCTGCACGCGATGATCACCAGCTTTCGCGGAGGGCCCGTCGGGCTCGATACGATCGCGGCTACAATCGGAGAGGAAAGCCAAACGATCGAGGACGTCTATGAGCCCTATCTCATGCAGATCGGGTTCCTGCAGCGTTCGCCGCGCGGCCGCATCGTCACCCCGCCGGCCTATGCCCATCTCGGGCTGCCGCTGCCTCAGACGCCGGAGCGTACGGATTCGGACAAGGGGAGGCACGACGAATGAACGTAGGCAAGCGCTTGTCGTCAGGTCGGCGCATGGTGTTAATCGCAAGGGCTGTCGCGCTGCTTGCGGCAGCGGCTCTGCTCGTCGTCCCGCTGCTGCTGCAGGCGCAGACGGCGCAGGCCGCAGCGCCCGCTCTGGAGCGCATCCGGGTGGCGCTGCTCGTCAATCTGCCCGGCACGTATACGAACAATGCGACAGCGGCGTCGCTGAGCGGATCCGAGGGCCTGCAGGTTAAGCTGCGCGGCTCGGCCGCCTGGGATCAGCTGGCGGCGGGAGAATACGCACGCGTGGCGCTCGACGATTACAAGGTGCTGGTCGGAGAGAGCGCCGATTATCGCGCTGCAGCAGCGGTATTGGAACAAGTCAAAAAATCATCCTCGGCCGCATGGCTCGTCTCGGCGCAGGGCGGGCAAGGCGCCTTGACCTACCGCGTGCTGGAAGGCGCATATGCCAGCGCAGCCGACGCGCAGGCTGCCGTCTCCAAGTGGAGCGGCGATGCCGCGCTGCAGTCGCTCCCGGGCGCGTTGGCGCCGCGTCTGGCGGGACCGCTGCGTCTGGCGTCGGCTCCATACACGACGCTGCAGGAGGCGCGGGCTGCCGCCGCCGTCGCAGTCGCAGCCGGGCTGGAGGCGTACCCGGCCGTAATCGGCAGCGGCGCCGACGTCCGCTATGTAGCGGTGATCGGCGCTGCAGCTGACGAAGCCCAGCTCGCCGCGCTGCGCGAACAGGCAAGCGCGGTCGAAGCGCTGGGCGAACTGGCTGTATTGGACCGCGCACAGCCCGTGGTCGTGCTGCTGCGCGACCACACGCGGACAGCGCAGGCGGCAGCCTCGGACGCACTCTATCTGATCGGCGGCACCGGGACCAAGCTCTGGCTCGGGGGGCCAGAGAGCGGCCGAATCAAGCTCGACGAGCGATACGGGCGCTCGTATCGCGGCGGCTTCGAGCTAAGCGCGCACAATGGCATGCTGGCCGCTGTGAACGAACTGCCGTTCGAGCACTATCTGTATTCGGTGGTCGGCGCAGAAATGCCCGCTTCGTGGTCGGCCGAGGCGCTCAAAGCGCAAGCAGTCGCGGCGCGTACCTATGCGCTGCACAAAAACGGCGATGCGTTCGAGATCGCCAACGTCGTCGATACGGTGCTGAGCCAAGCGTACAGCGGCGTCGCCTCCGAGAGCGCGTCCGTCACCGCCGCGGTCGATGCGACCGCGGGCGAGGTCATGCTGTATAACGGGCAAGTGATCGAGGCGCTCTTCTCCTCGAGTGCGGGAGGGGCTACTGCGGATGCGTCGGAGGTGTGGGGCAACGAGGTCGCGTACCTGCGCAGCGTCGAGAGTCCGGACGAGGTATCCGAGCAGGGCCTGTACGCCTGGTATCGGATCGCCCTGGAGGACGGACGCACCGGGTATACGCGCGAGGACCTGCTGGAGGATACCGGCACGAAGACGAGCGGCGGTCAAGCGATCCTGCGCATCGTCGGCAGCGACGTGATGGTCCGGCCGATCCCGCTCGTCCAGAGCGATGTCGAGCCGGTAGCCAAGCTGCAGAGCGGCGCAAGGGTCGTGCTGGTGGAGCAGGCCGTGCAGTCCAATGCCATGAGCTGGGTGCGCGGTCCGATGGACGCCGAGGCGCTGCTGACGGCGATCAACAAGCGGCTGTCGACCCCGATCAGCGGACCGATCCGTACCTTGACTATCGCCGAGAGCGGCCCGTCGGGACGCGCATTGAAGATCGAGGTCAACGGGCAGACCGTGGATATTCGATATCCGGACAGCCTGCGCTCGGCGCTGGGCGGCCTGCCGAGCACACGCTTCACCGTAGATGAGACGGGTCGCGTGACCGTGCTGGGATCGGGCGGGGCCAAGACCGAGCGGCCGTATGACGCGTCGCCGCTGCATGCGGCCGGCGCCGATCGCGTGGAGCAGGCCGGCGGCACGTATTATGTGCTCGACGGCAGCGGCCGCCTTCGCGCCGCGACGCAGGATGCCCAGTTCCGCTTCGTCGGCACGGGCAACGGCCATGGCGTCGGCTTGTCGCAATACGGGGCCCGCAGCATGGCCGAAGACGGGTATGACTACAGGGAAATTCTGACACACTATTACAATGGCATAACGATCAGCAAGGGATGACGAGAGACGATGGATGTACGCGAATTTGATTTTGAATTGCCGGATCGGCTGATCGCCCAGACGCCGCTGGCCGAACGGACGGCATCGCGCCTGCTGGCGCTGGACAAGCGTAGCGGTGCGACGGCGCATCGCGGATTCGCCGAACTGGCAGACTATATGCGTCCCGGCGATACGCTAGTGCTTAATGATACGCGCGTCTTGCCGGCTCGGCTGCTGGGACACAAGCCCGATACCGGGGCTCGCGCCGAATTGCTGCTGCTTAGACAGCTGTCCGGCGATCGCTGGGAGACGCTGGCGCGGCCGGCCAAGCGTCTGAAGCCAGGCACCGAGCTATGGTTCGGCGAGGACGAGCGCGGCGGGCCGCTGCTGCGGGCCCGCGTGCTGGACGCCGGCGAGATGGGAGCGCGGACTGTGCAGTTCGAGTACGAGGGCATCTTCCACGAGCTGCTCGACCGGCTCGGAGAGATGCCGCTGCCGCCCTACATTCGCGAGCAGCTTTCGGACAAGTCGCGCTACCAGACGGTATACGCCCGCCACGAAGGCTCGGCGGCGGCGCCTACGGCAGGACTTCATTTTACCGAGGCCTATCTGGAGCGGTTGCAGCGCAAGGGCGTCCGCCTGGCATATGTGACGCTGCACGTCGGGCTGGGCACGTTTCGGCCGATGTCCGCCGAGACGGTGGAGGAGCATGTCATGCACGAGGAATATTACGCCCTAGACGAAGCGAACGCCAGGCTTCTCAATGATACGAAGGCATCGGGCGGCCGTGTTTTTGCAGTCGGCACAACCTCGGCGCGCACGCTTGAGACGGTCGCCGCGCGCTTTGGAGAAGGGTCGATCGCAGCCTGCAGCGGCTGGACCGGTATTTTCATTTATCCGGGCTACCAGTTCCGGCTTGTCGATGCGCTGCTCACGAATTTTCATTTGCCCAAGTCGACGCTCGTCATGCTGGTCAGCGCGCTGGCGGGGCGGGAAGCGATCATGCGCGCCTATCGCGAGGCGGTTGAGCGGGAATACCGGTTTTTCAGCTTCGGTGACGCAATGCTTATTTACTAGAGAATGGACGGATCTGACGATGGCGATACGATACGAATTAATTAAGGTTTGCAAGCAGTCCGGCGCCCGCCTTGGCCGCATCCATACCCCGCACGGGGTGATCGACACCCCGACCTTTATGCCGGTCGGGACGCAGGCGACGGTGAAGACGATGAGCCCGGAAGAACTCAAGACGATGGAAGCTCATATCATTTTGAGCAATACGTATCATTTGTTTTTGCGCCCGGGCCACGAGCTGATCGCGCGCGCCGGCGGCTTGCACCGGTTTATGAATTGGGATCGTCCGATTTTGACGGACAGCGGCGGCTTTCAGGTGTTCAGTCTGAGCGGCATGCGCAAAATTTCCGAAGAGGGCGTGCAATTCCGCTCCCATTTGAATGGCGATAAAAAATTCCTTTCGCCCGAAAAAGCGATGGAAATTCAGCACGCGCTCGGCTCCGACATCATGATGGCCTTCGACGAATGCCCGCCTCATCCGGCGGAGCATGGCTATGTGAAGCAGTCGCTGGAGCGCACGACGCGCTGGGCCGAGCGCTGCTTGCGGGCGCACGACCGGACCGATACACAGGCGCTGTTTGCGATTGTCCAGGGCGGCATGTACGAGGATTTGCGCAGGCAGAGCGCGGACGAGTTGACTTCCATGGATTTCCCGGGGTATGCTATTGGAGGGCTGAGTGTAGGCGAGCCCAAGCCGCTCATGTACGAGGTGCTGGATTATACGGTGCCGCTGCTGCCCGCGGGCAAGCCGCGCTACCTGATGGGCGTAGGGTCGCCCGACGCGCTGCTGGAGGGCTCGATTCGCGGCATTGACATGTTCGATTGCGTGTTGCCCACGCGGATCGCGCGCAACGGCACGACAATGACCAGCGCGGGGCGCCTTGTGGTGCGCAACGCGAAGTTCGCAGAGGATTTCGGTCCGCTCGACTCTGCATGCGACTGCTACACGTGCACCCATTATTCGCGCGCTTACATTCGTCATTTGCTGCATGCCGACGAGACGTTTGGCATCCGACTGACGACCATCCATAATTTGCATTTTTTGATTCGTCTCATGAAGGACGTGCGCCAGGCGATTGCGGAGGATCGACTGCTCGATTTTCGCGACGATTTCTTCGCGCGCTACGGCCTGTTGCATAATGAGAAAGGATTTTAGAAAAGGGGTGAGAAAACGATGATGCTAGCAGATAGCGCATACATTGCGACCGGTGACACAGCTGGAGGCGGGAGCCTTTTGACGATGATTTTGCCCTTTGTTTTAATGTTTGCGGTGTTTTATTTCCTCCTGATCCGCCCGCAGCAAAAAAAGCAAAAGCAACGCAATTCCATGCTGACTCAGCTGAAGAAAGGGGACCGCGTCGTAACGATCGGCGGAATCCACGGCACGATTCATGAAATCACGGACGATATCGTCGTCCTGCGCGTCAATGACGCGACCAAGCTGACATTTGACCGCAGTTCGGTCAACAACGTAAGCACAAGCACGCAAGTCAGCGAATCCTGATACGCCAATAAGCGCCAAAGCCGGACGGGTTCCCGTTCGGCTTTTGTATATTTATCCCAAATTGGGCAGACACTATCCGATAGGAACCGGCAGCGATCGCCGGGCATAGGAAAAGGATGGGGCGTATGCCGTTATGCAGCTTGAACGGGGCGGTCTTGCACTATCGCGTGCGGGGCAGCGGGCCGCCATTATTGCTGGTGCATCCGCCGCTGCTGAGCAGGGCGTGCTTTCATTACCAGGAGGAAGCGCTGGCCGATGAATTCCAGATTATCACGCTTGATCTAAGGGGACACGGTCACAGCGGGCAGTCGAAGGTGCCGCTCTCATATGCGTTGCTTGCCTCCGACATGGCGGCATTAGTGGATCATCTCGGACTCGCGAGCTGTTACCTGTGCGGGTATTCGACCGGGGCGGGCGTCGTCTTGGAGGCGCTGCTTGCCTATCCGGACCGGTTCGCCGGGGCGGTGCTGATCAGTGCCATGTCCGAGGCGGGCGATCCGCTGCTGCGCGCCAAAATCGCGCTCGCGATGCGGCTGGCCGCAAGCAAGGCGAGCGCGCGGCTGCTTCGGCTCGGCATTGTTTCGGGAAATGCCGATCGCGCGAGCACGTTTATCCGATTGATGCGTGAAGCGCGGCGCGCCAATTTACCGGACGTGCAGCGCTATTTTGCAAGCTCGCTCGCGTATCGCGCCACAGAGCGGCTAGCGGAAATTGAGGTGCCGGTGCTGCTGCTGTACGGCGGCAAGGATCGTGCATTTCGGCGCTATCGGCTGCTCCTGCAACGAAGGCTAAAGCAATACGACTCCGTCATCCTGGACAAGGAAGAGCATCAATTGCCAACCAAAAGTCCGCATGCGGTGAATGCTTGGATTAGACGCTGGCTGCGGGTCCAGACGCGCCCTTCTATCCCCTTAACGGCGCCGGAATACGAGCATTCGCCGGAGCTGACGGGCTGGCCGCTTGAGGAGGAGATGCCGGCCGATAGCGAGCCGCATTCGTTGCAATGAAGGGCGTGTCTCGCATCAGCGTTACCGTGCGTGTAGCGCACGACTTTAGGTAGTGCGGGCAGGGTTGCAGGGGCAGGAAGAATGGAGTACGATCATGAAGAGGATTGTCGATATTTCAACGGGAAGCCCGTACGCTATGCGGAAGGAGAAATGCAAGAATTATGACTATTTTGGGCATGCACCCGCTGCAGGCGCTGGCGCTGGCGGTCTCCGTGACCGGCGGGCTGATTTTGATTCGATTGCGGATTCGTGCGACCCGGCGGCCGACCTCGCTGCGCAAGATCGTGCTGCCGCCTGTGGCGATGTGCAGCGGCTTCGCCATGTTTGCCATTCCCGCGATGCGCATCCACCCGCTATGGGGCTTGTGCGCCTTCGGCACCGGCTTGTTGATTTTTTCGTTTCCGCTCATCGTGACCACACGCCTCGAGCGCCGCGAAGCCGACATTTATGTCATACGTTCCAAAGCGTTTATTTTGATTATGGCCGTTTTGCTTGCCATCCGGGCAATGCTGCACGGGGTTGCCGAAGCCTACATGACCGTGACGCAAACGGCGGCGCTGTTTTATTTATTGGCACTGGGCATGATTTTGCCGTGGCGCCTAGCCATGGTCAGCGAATTTTTGCGTCTGCGGGGAGCGGATGAGGCGCAGCGGGACGATTCGCCGCCGACTCGTCAATTTTTTTGAAACCATCCTTGCCTTTCGAACGTATTACGAGGGATGCTGCACGATTCGTACATATTCTCGCGGCCGATGCTGCGGTTTGTTTGGATGCGCTTCTTGCATGCGGAGCTGTGCCGAGCGCGCCTCGCTCAGGACGCTCATTTTTTGATCGGCCACCCAAGCGCCGGCCAAAAGCAAGAGCAGGATTGCGCTGCAAATGAGCGCCTTTGTTAAGGTTTGCATCAGTACCTCCGTTAGACTGGTTTCTTTCTAGCATCGCCAGCCCCCCCGTTATTTCATACTGCCTATGATTTGGATACTGAAAGGAGAGATCAGGGCCTGATGTTGCTGCATGCCGCGGTATTGCTGCCACTGCTGTTTACCATATTTGTGCCGCTGCTGTACAAAGCCTTTCCCAAGCTGCACACCGGCTGGGCGGTGCTTGCCGTACCGGTTGTGCTGTTTGTCTTTTTTGTCATGCAAATTCCGGGGCAAATGAACGGCGGCAGCGCCCAAAGCGCCGCGATTCCATGGATCCCTGCGCTCGACATTTCGTTTGCGCTCGTCTTGGACGGCCTGTCGTTGCTTTTTGCGCTGCTGATTACCGGCATTGGCGCGCTCGTTGTGCTGTATTCCATCTCGTACTTGTCCCGGGACAAGGAAGCGATCCACCGCTTTTACGTTTACCTGCTCTTATTCATGGGCGCGATGCTCGGCGTCGTGCTGTCCGACAACCTGATCGTGCTGTATGGCTTTTGGGAATTGACGAGTCTGTCGTCGTTTTTGCTGATCGCTTTTTGGTACAAGCGCGATCGTTCGCGCTACGGTGCGCTCAAGTCGATGC
The DNA here is from genome assembly GCF_014705605.1 of Paenibacillus sabuli. Classification (GTDB taxonomy): domain Bacteria; phylum Bacillota; class Bacilli; order Paenibacillales; family Paenibacillaceae; genus Paenibacillus_D; species Paenibacillus_D sabuli. Next base: position 200,387 of record NZ_JACXIZ010000011.1, on the reverse strand, counting down.
TGATCACCGTCGCGGGCGGCTTCGCCATGCTTGGCGGATTTGTGCTGCTGTACGTGATGGGCGGCACCTTCAGCATCCGGGAATTGGTTGCCGGTCTCGACGGATTTTCGGGTGACGCTTTATTCGTCCCGGCAATGCTGCTCGTGCTGCTGGGCGCCTTTACCAAGTCCGCCCAGTTCCCCTTCCACATCTGGCTGCCGGACGCGATGGAGGCTCCTACTCCGGTCAGCGCTTACTTGCATTCGGCTACGATGGTCAAGGCCGGCCTTTATCTGGTTGCGCGCATGAGTCCGGTGTTCGCCGGCGAAGCCGTCTGGTTCTGGCTGGTCTCGGGCGTCGGCCTGGCTACGCTGCTCTGGGGCTCGTATTGCGCGGTGCGTCAGACCGACCTCAAGGCGGTGTTGGCCTATTCCACCATCAGCCAGCTCGGGCTGATCATGTCGCTGCTGGGCATCGGCTCGGCGGCCGCGCATCAGGGCATGGCCGAAGATGCGGTAGCCGCTTACGCGGGCGCGATTGCCGCCGCCCTGTTTCATTTATTCAATCATGCGACGTTCAAGGGGACGCTGTTCATGGTGGTCGGCATCGTCGACCACGAGACCGGCACACGCGATTTGCGCCGGCTTGGCGGGCTGATGGCGCTGATGCCGGTGACGTTTGCGCTCGCGCTAGTCGCCAGCTTTTCGATGGCCGGCATCCCGCCGTTCAACGGCTTTCTGAGCAAGGAAATGTTTTTCACCGGGGCGCTCAAGGCCGCGGAGCTGTCTCTATTCGGCGTGCCGGGCTGGTCGGCGCTCTTTCCGATCATCGCTTGGGCCGCGAGCGTCTTTACGTTCATCTATTGCATGATTGTCGTGTTCAAGACGTTCGCCGGACGATTCAAGGCGGAAGCGCTCGACCACAAGCCGCATGAGGCGCCGCTGCTCATGCTCGTGCCGCCGGCTGTCCTGGCCTCGCTTGTCATAGTGGTAGGGCTTTTTCCGGGGCTGGTCGCCGGCAGTCTGATCGAGCCCGCCCTGGCTGCCGTGCTGCCTGCGCAGGCCGACGCGTATCACGTCAAGATTACGATGTGGCACGGATGGACGACCGAGCTGTTTATGACGATCGGCGTCGTCGCAGTCGGCATCGCCTTGTTTTTGACGCTGCGTTACTGGCAAGGCATCTATGCGCTGCTTCCCGGCCGGCTCACGTTCAACCGGGTTTATGACGGACTGCTGCGGGTGTTGGACCGCGGCTCGCTGTTTCTCACAGGACGCTACATGACCGGATCGCTGCGGCATTACCTGATTTATATTTTTGCGTTCATGATCGGACTGCTCGGCTGGATGATGCTCAGGCTTGACGTGCTGGGCGGAGGTTCGCCGGTTTATGCGGAGCTGTCCTTTTACGAGGTCGTGTTGGTGGCGGTCATCGTACTCGCCGCGCTGGCTGTTCCGCTGGCGGCCTCGCGGCTGACGGCGATTCTACTGACCGGCGCGGTCGGATATATCGTTTCCTTGCTGTTTGTCGTGCTGCGCGCTCCGGATCTGGCACTTACGCAGCTGATAGTAGAGACGGTCTCCGTCACGCTCTTTTTACTCTGCTTTTACCACTTGCCCAAGCTGCGCAAGGAAATGGCGCCGCTGCCGTTCAAGCTCGGCAACGCGCTGATTTCCGTCGGCGTCGGGCTTGTCGTGACGACGATCGCGCTGGTGGTCTCGGGGGCGCGCAAGTTCGATTCCATTTCCGATTTTTTTATCGCTCAGAGCTACGAGCTGGCGGGCGGGCGCAATATGGTGAACGTTATTCTGGTCGACTTTCGGGGGTTTGACACGCTGCTCGAAATCATGGTGCTGGGCATCGCTTCGCTCGGCATCTATGCATTGATCAAGCTGCGGTTGGCCGACGGGGAAGGGGGCGAGCGACTTGAAAACAAATGACGTCATTTTGCAAAGTGCCGCCAAGCTGGTCGTATTCGTCATCCTGACCTTTTCGGCTTATCTATTTCTGTCAGGGCATCACGAGCCGGGAGGCGGGTTCATCGGCGGATTGATGTCCGCCGCAGCGCTCGTGCTGCTGGCGCTGGCCTACGATCTGGATACGATTCGCTCGGTGCTGCCGGTCAATTATCGCATAGTGACGGCAACCGGTCTGTTGCTTGCCATCTTGACGGGGGCCGGTTCTTTTCTGTTCGATCGACCGTTTCTCAGTCACGCCTTTGATTATTTTACGTTGCCGTTGCTGGGCAAAACCGAGCTTGCGACCGCCGTGCTGTTCGATCTGGGCGTCTATCTGGCTGTCGTCGGCGTGACGATGACGATCATCCTGTCCATCGGGGAGGATCGCTGATATGGAAGTATTGCTTTGCATCGCGGCCGGGATGTTGTTTACGGTTGGCACCTACTTGATTTTGGCGAAAAGCCTGCTTCGTATCGCCCTCGGCACGTCACTGATCAGCCATGGCGTGCATCTGCTCCTGCTCACGATGGCCGGCGTCAAACGCGGGGCGCCGCCTCTGCTCGGCGAGGAAGCGCAGGCGTATACCGATCCGCTTCCGCAGGCGCTCATTTTGACGTCGATCGTCATCAGCTTCGGGGTCACTTCGTTTTTTTTCGTGCTCGCGTACCGGGCGTACAAGGAGCTCGGCACGGACGATATGGAGCAGTTAAGGGGGCAGGGCGATGAGTAATCTGGTAATCATGCCGCTGCTCGTCCCGCTTGTGACGGCGGTGCTGCTTATTTTTTTCCACAAGCGCCTCAGAGCGCAGCGTATCCTCGGCGCCGTCAGCGCGCTGATCAACATTGCCGTGGCGCTGGGGCTCGTCCTGCACGTGCGTGGAAATGGCATTGCCACGCTGCAGCTGGGCGGCTGGGCGCCGCCGCAGGGCATTGTGTTCGTAGCGGACATGTTCGCCGCGCTGCTCGTGCTGACGACTGCTATTGTCGGGGCATGCTGCCTGTTCTTTGCCTTTTTTACAATCGGCGAACCGCGCGAGCGTCATTATTTCTATCCGTTTTTCCACTTTTTGTTGGTCGGAGTCATTGGTTCGTTTCTGACCGGCGACATTTTCAATTTGTTCGTCTGCTTCGAGGTCATGCTGATCGCGTCGTATGCGCTGATCGTGCTGGGCGGCACGAAGCGGCAGCTGCGCGAATCGATCAAGTATTTGCTGATCAACATTGTCTCCTCCGCACTGTTCGTGACGGCGGTCGCTTATCTGTACGGCACGCTCGGCACGCTCAATATGGCCGATCTTTCGATGCGGGTCGCCGAAGCGGGGCAGGACGGGCTGCTGACGCTGCTGTCCGTGCTGCTGCTTCTGGTCTTTGGCTTGAAGGCCGGTCTGCTGCTCTTTTTCTGGCTCCCGGGATCGTACAGCGCGCCGCCGCCTGCTGTGGCCGCCGTCTTTGCGGGCTTGCTGACCAAGGTGGGCGTCTACGCGATCATTCGCGTGTTTACGCTAATTTTTTATCATGATCAGGCGGTGACCCATGTGCTGATCGGGGTGCTCGCCGCGATTACGATGAGTGCGGGCGTCATTGGCGCGATTGCATACCGGGATGTGCATCGCATTCTTATTTACAATATTGTCGCCGCGGTTGGCTTTATGGCATTCGGCCTGGCGGTTGCCAGCCGCGAAGCGCTTGAAGGCGCGACGTTCTACTTGCTGCACGATATGCTGGTCAAGGCGCTGCTCTTCCTGCTGGGGGGCGCGCTGATTGCGGGAGCCGGGACGTCTCGGCTCGCGGAGATGGGCGGCCTGATCCGCCGCTTTCCGCTGCTGGGCTGGCTGCTGCTGGTGGCGGCGCTGGCGCTCGTCGGCGTCCCGCCCACGAGCGGCTTCGTCGGCAAGCTGCTGATCGTGCAGGGCGGACTGGCAGAGGGCTGGTATTGGATCACGGGCATATCGCTTGCCTCCTCGCTGCTGATGCTGTATTCGATGATGAAGCTCTTCATGGCAGCCTTCTGGGGCGAGGAGCCGCTGCATCGACCTCCGTCGGCAAGCCGCGTGCCGACCGGCGTCTACTGGCCGATCGGCGCGTTGACCGTGCTGGTCCTCGCGCTGGGCGTCGGCGCGCAGTGGGCGATGCCCTATGTCGCAATGGCGGCCGACGCGCTGACCGACCCGCAGATCTACATCGATGCGGTGATGAAGGAGTAGAAGCATATGGGACTTCAGATTGTTCTCAACCTGATCATCGCCGTCGTTTGGATGTTTCTGAACAACGAATGGACGGCGGTGCAGCTGATCGTCGGATACGCGCTGGGCGCGCTCATCATGCTCGCGCTGCGCCGGTTTTTCAATCATGATTTTTATTTGCGGCGGGTATGGGCGTTTTTGCTGCTGTTGGTCTTGTTTTTGCGGGAGCTGATCATGTCCAATATTAGCGTCATTCGCGAGCTGCTGCGGCCCAAGCTGGCGATCCGGCCGGGGATCTTTGCCTATGACACCGAGCTGCGCGGCGATTGGGAAATTACGGCGCTGGCCTGTCTCATCACCCTGACCCCCGGTACGCTGACGCTGGAGGTGTCGCCGGATCAGCGCACGCTCTACATTCACGCCATGGATATCGCCGATGCCGAGGAGCTGTCTGCGCAGATTCGCAGTACATTCGAAAAAGCGATCAAGGAGGTGACGCGCTGATGCTGCAGGTGGTGCTTTACACGGCGCTTGTGCTGCTGTCGCTGTCCGTCGTTGCGGGTCTGTACCGCATCATACGGGGACCTTCCATGCCGGATCGCGTCATTGCGCTCGATACGATCGGCATTTGTCTGATCGGCTTGGTGGCTGTCGTCTGCATGCTACAGGACACGACTGCCTATCTGGATATTATTTTGCTGATGGGAATTCTGGCCTTCCTTGGCACGGTGGCCTTTTCCAAATTTATCGAGAAGGGGGTGGTGATGGAGCATGCACGAAATCGGGATGACCATCGTTGAATGGATCATTGGCTTGCTCGTGCTGGGCGGCGCGCTGCTCGGCGCGCTAAGCGCCTTCGGACTGCTGCGCTTGCCGGATGTATATACGCGTTCGCATGCGGCGACCAAAAGCACAACGCTCGGGGTGATGTCGATTCTGCTGGGCGCGTTTCTGTATTTTGTCGCCTACGACAACTATGTCAGCGCCAAGCTGCTGCTCGGCATCGTATTCGTGCTCATCACCGCCCCTGTGGCGGGTCATCTGATCGGTCGCGCAGCCTACAAGTCCGGAGCGCCGCTCAGCGACCGGACGGTCCAGGACGACCTGAAGCACGCGCCGCACACCGATACGCAGCTGCGCGAGCATACCGACGGCCAACTGCCGCACGAACGCGAGCGGCAAAGAGAATAGCGCTGCAGTGCAACTGCGGCCCGCAAGAACAGGTACGGATGCACGAACAGGTACGGGATGCATTAAAAACGTCTCTGCCCCTCTCGGGGCAGAGACGTTTTTCATCATTAGAGCTTAGATAATTTTGAGGAGATAGACTGAAATCGGCTCCACTCCAACGGCGGGAATAAGCGTAAAAAGTGAGGCTGCACGGCGGAATCTGCTCCAACGGCGGGAATAAGCGTAAAAAGTGAGGCTGCAACGGCAGAATCAGCTCCAGCGGTGGAAATAAGCGTAAAATGTGAGGCTGCACGGCAGAATCAGCTCCAGCGGCGGGAATAAGCGTAAAATGTGAGGCTGCACACCCGAAGAACAAAACTTGCTGCGCGTCAATGGACGGCGCAGCAAGTTCGCATTGTCAGGCGCGTGCGTTGACGCCGATCATGCCGCCTGCCGCACCGGCCAGCGCGGCGGCTGCCAGCGTGATAAGCGTACGCAACGTGAGCGCCGCGTCCATCGCCAAAAAGCCGATGAGAACGATGGCCAGTCCGTAAACCAGACCGACCGAGATGCCGTGCGACCAACCCTTGCGCTGGGCGCGCTTCCCGGATACAAAGCCGCCCGCCAGCGCGCAAAGCGCATGCGCACCGCTTACGTAGCCGGGCAGCTGTGCTTCCTGCATGCCGCTGAAATAAAGCAGTCCGGCCATCAACAGCGTGCAGCCGAGGAGCCATAGCGCGGCATACATCAGCCCGGACAGGAGCGGCGACGCAATGCGAAGGCGGGGCACTTCTTTAATGGCTTTCACCTGCAATTCCCCTTCCTCGATACGGAACGTTTTGGCCGCTACTCGCAGCGGCAGGTTCCTTTGTGCTATCAAGCATATGGCGGCAACAGGCGAATTAGTACAACCTCGGCACATTTCACCTGCTTTGTGCATTCGCATATGTGCATCGATTGCAATACCAGCGGTCACACTAACGGGTACAGATAGGCACGAGGGATGATCGTTAGGGAAGGGGGCGACGGGCGGGATGGTGGATATGACGAGCATTCTGATTCGGACGCTGCTGATGTATGTGGTCGTGTTCGTCGTCATGCGGCTGATGGGCAAGCGCGAAATCGGCAAGCTGACCGTATTCGATCTGGTCATCTCCGTCATGATCGCGGAGATTGCGGTGCTGGCGATCGAGGATGTAGAGCGTCCGCTGGCAGACGGCCTGGTGCCGATGGCGGCGCTGCTGCTCGTGCAGATCCTGCTGGCCTACCTGTCGATGAAGAGCAGAGTGGTGCGGATGCTGTTCGACGGCAAGCCCAGTGTCATTGTCGATAAAGGACGCATTAATTACGACGTGATGCGCAAGCAGCGGTACAATCTCGACGATCTGATGCTTCAACTGCGCGAAAATCAGATTGCCTCGATTGCGGATGTTGAATTCGCCGTACTCGAAACGAGCGGTAAGCTGTCCGTCATCAAAAAGGATGACGATACTAGCACGAAGGAGCAGGGAATCAAGGCGGATGAAGGCGATTCCGACACTTTAATTCCGCCGCGCTTTCGATACGAGACGCTGCCGATTCCGCTAATTATGGACGGCAAGGTGCAGGAAGAGTCGCTGGTCAAGCTCGAAAAGACGCGCTTCTGGCTCAAAAAGGAGATGCGCAAATTTGGCATTACCGACCTGAGGGACGTGCTGCTGTGCACGCTGGACCATCGCGGGCGCTTGTTCGTCGATCGTAGGGATAGCTGAGACAGCGGACCCGACATTGCATAGCCCGAGCCAATGCAACCGCCGGGCCAACGCATAACCGGTTCGGTTCATCGCGTCAGCCGAACCAACGTCCAATCAGAGGAAGCCGGCTCACATCGTGGCGGTCGATGATGCGCATGATCACCATGAGCAGCAAATAAACCGCCAATGCGCCGGAGAAGGCAATTCCCGCTCGCAGCCATTCAGCGTCGAGCGGCAAGCTGGTGAAGCACCAGCGCAGCGCCGCGCCCATAATGAGCATCGCCGCTGCGACCTTGCCCAGATCCGGCAGCTTGAAGCGGTAGCCGGTGCTTTTGGCTACGCTAAAATAATGCAGCACAGTGACCAGCATAATGTTGGCGTTGATGGCGAGCAGCGCGCCGTAAATGCCGAGCGCCGGGTTGCTCGCTAGCTGCGCGATCAGAATCAGCTTGACGCAGGCGCCGAAGAAGGTGTTACGCAACGCAACGCCGGGCTTGTCGAGCGCCTGCAGCGCCGCCTGCAGCGGACTCTGCAAATAAATAAACAGCGCAAGCGGCGCCATCAGCTGCAGCATCGGTGCGATCTCGGCATGATGAAACAGCAGGCGGCAAATCGGCTCGGCGAGCAGCAGCATGGCTACGACGAACGGCGCGCCGCTGACGAGCGCCAGCCGGATCGATTGATGCAGCCGCTTGCGAATGATGGCATGATCGCCGCGCGCAGCGGCCTCCGAGAGCGAGGGCACGAGCGAGACCGAGAGCGAATAGGTCAAGGCCGTCGGCAGCAGTACAATCGGAATAATCATGCCCTGCAACTCGCCGTACTGGGAGGTCGCCAGCGCAGTCGCCACGCCAGCCGCGACGAGCGCCCGTGCAATAAAGATCGATTCCAGCAAGTAGGAAAGCGAGCCGACGAGCTTGCTGAAGGTCACCGGAACCGACAATCGGAGCAGGCCCCCGAGCACCGGCGGTTCGGCTCTGCCGCCAGACGCGGACGGGAGGGCAGTGGGACGGCCCGTCTCGCGCCTGCGCTCGATCATCCGGTGTCCGAGCAGGACAGCCAGCCCCCCCAGTTCCCCGATCACCCCGCCGAGCATGGCGCCGGCGGCTGCCCATTCCAGCCCCCAGGGCAGCATCCAGCGGGCGAAAAACAACACGAACACAATGCGCAGCACCGTCTCGGCAATCTGCGAGTATGCGGTGGGCAGCATATTGTGGCGGCCTTGAAAATAGCCGCGGTAGACGGAGGAGACGGCGATAATGCCGAGCATCGGCGTCATGAACAAAAAGCTGCGATAAACCCGAGCATCAGGCAGCAGATGGGTCGTAATCCAAGGAGCGAGCAGCAGCATCAGTCCGGTGCAGGCGAGTGCGAGGCCAATCGTCAGCGTCATCGCGGTGCGAAAAATATGGCGCACGCGCCGCTCGTCGCCAAGTGCGAGCGCCTCAGAGGTCTGCTTGGATACGGCGAGCGGAATGCCGCCGGTAATCAGTGTCAGCATCACAATTAAAAACGGATAGCCCTGCTGGTACAGACCGACGCCCTCCGAGCCGATGAGGCGCGGCAGGGCGATCCGCGGCACGAAACCGAGAATGCGGGTCACGATGCCGGCTGCGAGCAGTATCATGGCGCCTTTCATAAAGGTTTGTTTGGTCACGTCACGGGTCCCTCGACTTTCTGCGGTAAAGTATGAGGCAGGGCTTGCCTTCGCTTATACAGCATATGCCGGGCATGTCCGGTTAAATGTCACACGTTTTTGCAAGCAGGAATTGCGGGGGGGCGTGTCGAATTACCCCGTGTCGGATTAAAACGTTGAACGAGCCAGACACCGCGAAAGGGGAAGCGCGCATAGTGGACGAAGAAGAGGAGCGGGCACAAGAGGAACGGAGCGTGTCATTGGAGGAGCTGAGCCAAGATATCGAGGTGCTGTGCGCCAGCAAGGCGGAAGAATTCCGCATGATCGGCTACGAGCATGTCGTGGGGGAAGAGATCTGGTCTTGCGTGAGCAGCAAGTACGCCAAAAGCGGACAGCCGCCGCTCTACCAGCTGGTCAACGATATTTTGTCGCTCAAGCCGACGGCATTTATGAATTTCATGACGCTTAGCGCCTATCGCGGCACCCATTTCTAAACGGATGGGGGCTTTTTTTTGACGTCATTTTGCAGGGTCGCTATAATAAAGAGCGAGTTGTTAAAAATGCAGGGATTACATAAACGGGGTGTCTGCAATGGCGAAATTGCCGCAAAACGAACAAGCCGAATCGTCCGCCCGCGCAGCGGCCGGGAGCGCCGGATTGGCGCTGCTCAAAGCGGTCGCGGCTGCGGCGACCGGGAGCGCGGCGCTGCTGGCGGACGCGATCCGCAGCGGCGCCCAAGCTGCGGAAGGGGCCGCGCCGGCGCTGATGCGCCGGGAGCAGCGTCTGAAGCGCGCGAATCGAAGCGACCGGGAGCGGGGGAGGAGCATGGCGGCGGTCACGCTGGTTGCCGGGCTGATCATCATGGTGCTCAGCCTGGAATTGGGACTCGAGGCGATCCGCATGCTGCTGAGCGAGGAGCCGGCCGCGCCGCGCTGGTGGGCGGCCTTGATCGTGCTCGGCGCCTACGCGCTGGGCGAGCTCGTACTGCCGCGCTCGCGCAGGCGTGTCGAGCAGGTGCTGGCGCTGATCGCCTTGATCGGGACCGGCGGCGCTTATCTGGGCGCAGTACTGGAGCTGCGCCAATTGCTCTATCTCGATCCGGCGGCGGCGCTGGCGATCGCTGCCCTGACCGTGGCCGGGGGCTACCGGCTCATCAGCGGCATGCTGCTGGAGCGGCGCGGGGCGGGGCTGCGCGAGGAGAGCCCGGAGGAGATGACGGCGTTCGTGCAGCGTATCGAAGGCGTTATCACGATTGAAGAGATTCATGCCTGGGAGCGGGGACACTATGTCGCAGTGGAGATGCGCATCAGTGTCAATCCTCGCATTACGGTGCTGGAGGCGCACGAGATCGCCAAGCGGACCAAGGAGCTGCTGCTCAGGCGCTTCCTTCACGTGACGGACGTGACGGTCACGGTCGATCCGTACGATCCGGGCTACCCGTACAAGTCCAATCACGATCCGAATCAGCAGCCGATGCCGACGCTCCTGCAATAGCACGTCAATAATCGCGCAAGAGGACCGGGGAGGAAAACCATTGATTGAAGCCAGAACGACATGGCGGCTGGAGCCGTTGACGGAGGCGCAGCAGCAGCAGTGCGACGAGCTGACGAAGCTGCCGCTGCCGCGGCTCGTCGCCGAGCTGCTCGTGCGGCGCGGCATCAGCGATGCCGCTGCCGCACGCGTTTTTTTGTACGGAGAAGGCGAGGCGCCGCATGATCCGCTGCTGCTCGCCGGCATGGAGCAGGCCGTCCGGCGCATCCGCCGGGCCGTCGATACGGGCGAGCGCGTACGTATTTATGGCGATTACGACGCCGACGGCGTCAGCTCAACCGCGCTCATGATCCGTCTTTTTGCCGAGCTCGGTCTAGACTATGATTATTATATTCCGCATCGCCAGCTCGAGGGGTACGGGCTGAATGCCGCAGCGATCGAAAAGGCGGCGGAGCGCGGCGTGACCTTGATCGTCACGGTCGACACCGGAATCAGTGCAGTGGAGCAGATCGCCCTCGCCCGCGCGCGCGGCGTCGACGTCGTCGTCACCGATCATCACGAACCGCCTCAGGTGCTGCCGGAGGCCTGCGCGATCGTCAACCCCAAGCTGCCGCACTGCGGCTATCCGTTCAAGGGGCTGGCAGGTGCGGGGGTCGCATTCAAGCTGGCGCACGCCCTGCTCGGGCGGCCGCCGCTGGAATGGGCCGATCTGGCGGCGCTGGGCACCGTGGCTGACCTGATGCCGCTCGTCGGGGAGAATCGCTGGCTCGTCAGGCAAGGGCTGCAACGGATGCAAGCCAGTGCCAACAGCGGCCTGCGCGCGCTCGCCGAGGTAGCCGGCGTGCGTCTCCCGGAGCTGACGTCGACGAATGTCGCGTTTGCGCTGGCGCCGCGCATCAACGCGAGCGGCCGGCTCGCGCATGCCGACGAGGCCGTAAGCCTGCTGGTCGGCGACGATCCCGAGGAGGCGATTGCGGCCGCTACGCGGCTCGACGAGCTGAACAAGCAGCGCCAGCGCATGGTGGCGGATATGACCGAGGAGGCTGCCGAGCTGTGGCAGCAGCGGCTCGAGGCGTGCTCGGCGGCAGGGGAAGCGGCGCCGGCGGCGATCGTGGTGACGGCGCCGCACTGGAATGTCGGCGTCGTCGGCATCGTCGCCTCCAAGCTGGTTGAGCGCTTCTACCGGCCGACCGTCGTGCTCGCGCTCAATGAAGCGACCGGCTTGTGCAAGGGCTCCGCGCGCTCGATCGAAGGCTTTGATCTCTATGCCGGTCTGCAGAGCTGCGCCGAGCTGTTCGAGCATTACGGGGGTCATCAGGCCGCCGCAGGCATGACGCTCTCGCGGGAGGGCGTGCCCGAGCTCGAGCGCCGGCTCGGCGCGGCTGCGCTGGCGCAGCTGCGACCGGAGCAGTGGCAGCCGACGACACAGGTCGACGCCGTATGCACGCTGGAGGAAGCGAATCTGCGTACGATCACGGAGATGGCCGCCCTCGAGCCGTTCGGCGCGGGCAATCCGGCCCCGCGCATCTGGCTGCGCGGGGCATGTGTGGAGGAGAGCCGCGCGATCGGCAAGAGCGGGGCGCATCTCAAGCTGACGCTCGGCGGCGGCGGTAGGCGGCTCGAGGCGCTGCGCTTCGGAGCGGGCGAGCTGGCCCGGCAGCTGGCGCCCGGCGTTGCGGCCGAATTCGTCGGCGAACTGGCTGTCAATGAATGGAACGGCACGCGCCGGCCGCAGCTGCTCGTGAATGATCTGAGCGTGCGTGAGATCCAGATCTTCGATTGGCGCGGGGACGCAGCGGGCCTCGAGCGCTGGCTCCAGGATGCCGCGCCGGGGCGCGTGATTGCCGCGGTGGGCGCGCCGGAGCCGCGGCAGGATATCGCGGCAGCCGCTGTGCGCGGAGCGGGCGGGCCCGCAGTCGAGCGGCTCGCCTATGCCGATCTGCCGGAGCGCCTCCGCTGTACGGACCTGCTGCTTGTCGGGCGTCCGCCGTCCGCGGCCCGCCTGGCGGAGCTGCTGCAGCGCTGTCCGCAGCTGGAGCGGATAGCGGCGCTGTATCCGTCAGGGCGCAGCGATCGCGCCGGTTTTCCGGAACGCAGTCATTTCATCGCCGTCTACCAGCAGCTGCGCAGCGGAGACTGGCAGCGGTGCGCACCCGAGACGGCGGCGATCCGGCTCGCCGAACGGACCGGCTGGAGTACGGGGATCGTCCGCATGATGTTGGACGTATTCGCCGAGCTGGGATTCCTTACGCTGAGTGCGCAAGGGATCGAGGTGGCTGCTGCGCCGCGCAAGCGCGACCTCGGCGAGTCGCCGCTGTATCAGGCCGCGCAGCGCCGGCACGCAGACGACCGGCTGCTGCATGCGAGCACCGCGGAATTGCGCGAATGGATGGCCGGCCAGCTAAGCCCTCGAGCGGGAACGGATGTCACGGACAATAGAGCAAAGGAGCTGCTTAACCGATGAATTTAAAGGAATATATTCGCGTCATTCCGGACTTCCCGGAGCCGGGAATTCGCTTCAAGGACATTACGACGCTGCTGAAGGATGGGGCGGCATACCGAACCGCCATAGACGGTCTGAAGGAAATGGCCGACGGGCTGGGGGCGGAGGTCGTGACCGGGCCCGAAGCGCGCGGCTTCGTCATCGGCGCGCCGCTGGCGCTGGCGCTGGGCGTGGGCTTCGTGCCGATCCGCAAGAGCGGCAAGCTGCCGGGCGAGACGGTCGAGGCCGCCTATCAGCTCGAATACGGCAAGGATCGGCTTGCGGTGCACAAGGATGCGATCCAGCCGGGACAGAAGGTGCTGATTGCCGACGATCTGCTCGCCACCGGCGGCACGATTGCGACGACGATCGACCTCGTTCGCCAACTGGGCGGCGAAGTCGTAGGGGCGGTTTTTTTGATCGAGCTCGGCTATCTTTCCGGCCGGGACAAGCTGGCCGGCATTCCGACCCATTCGCTGATTATGTACTGATCCCCCGCTCGCGCGCGCGAATCGACCCGGCCAGCTGTTGACGACAGGCGGCAGGAACAGGCATAATATGAAGAAAACTCGGAAATTACGGCGACGCCAACGCGCGGACTTTTTCGGAAGGGACGTTTCATGGGTATTGAGCAGTTATTGGAAAAGGCATCGGCTTATTTAAAAGAACATGATCTGCAGCACATCCGCGAAGCCTACGATTTTGCCGAACAAGCTCATCACGGCCAGGTCCGAAAGTCCGGAGAGCCTTATATATTGCATCCCGTGGCGGTAGCGGACATCCTCGTGAATATGCACATGGACGTCATCTCCATCATCGCCGCGCTGCTGCACGACGTGGTCGAGGATACGACCGTGGCGCTGGACGAAGTCCGCGTGCGCTTCGGCGAGACATGCGCCATGCTCGTGGACGGCTTGACCAAGCTTGAAAAAATCAAGTTTCGCTCCAAGGAGGAGCAACAAAACGAAAATTACCGCAAAATGTTCGTGGCCATGGCCCAGGACATTCGCGTTATTCTGATCAAGCTGGCGGACCGGCTGCACAACATGCGGACGCTGAAGTTCCAATCGGAGGAAGCGCAGCGCCGCATCGCATACGAAACGCTGGAAATTTTTTGTCCGATCGCGCATCGGCTCGGCATCTCGGCGATCAAGTGGGAGATGGAGGATATCGCGCTGCGCTACCTCAATCCGCAGCAGTATTACCGTATTGCTAATCTGATGAAAAAAAAGCGGGCCGACCGCGAGCAGCACATCGACGACGTCATCGGCGGCATCGCCGAAAAGCTCGAGGAGATGGGCATTCACGGCGACATATCGGGACGTCCGAAGCATATCTACAGCATTTATAAAAAAATGACGAGCCGCAGCAAACAATTCAACGAAATCTACGATCTGCTGGCGATCCGCATCATCGTGGACAATATCAAGGATTGCTATGCCACACTCGGCATCATTCATACGTTGTGGCGGCCGATGCCGGGCCGCTTCAAAGACTATATCGCCATGCCCAAGGCGAATATGTATCAGTCGCTGCATACGACGGTCATCGGACCGAACGGCGAGCCGACCGAAGTGCAGATTCGAACGTGGGAGATGCATCACACGAGCGAATACGGCATCGCTGCGCATTGGGCGTATAAGGAAGGCATGGTCGTGCCCGAGGGCAGCTTCGGCGATAAGATGTCGTGGTTCCGCGAAATCTTGGAGCTGCAGAACGAGACGCGCGATGCGGCGGAATTCATGGAATCGCTCAAGATGGACTTCTTCTCCGACCTCGTATTCGTGTTCACGCCCAAGGGAGAGGTATTCGAGTTGCCCGCCGGATCCGTGCCGCTGGACTTCGCCTATCGCGTCCATACCGAGGTCGGCAACCGGACGATCGGCGCCAAGGTCAACGGCCGCATCGTGCCGCTCGATCACAAGCTGCGCACCGGCGACATCGTTGAGATCCTGACCTCCAAGCATTCGTACGGCCCGAGCCAGGATTGGCTCAAGATTGCCCAATCCTCGCATGCCCGCAGCAAAATCAAGCAGTGGTTCAAAAAAGAGCGGCGCGAGGAAAACGTGGCCAAGGGGCGCGAGCTGCTCGAGCGGGAAATCAAGCGGCTCGGCCTGGAGCCGTCGGCGTGGCTCGTCGATGACAAGCTGCAGGAGGTCGCTGGCAAATTCACGTTCAACGACATCGAGGACATGCTCTCGGCGATCGGTTTTGGCGGCATTACCGCAGCCCAGATCACGACTCGCCTGACCGAGAAGATGCGCAGGGAGGCGGAGGAGGCGAGTCAGCTCCAGCTCTCCTCGGAGGTCAAGGAGGTCAAGGGCGCGTCCGGCTCGGCCGCGGCGCAGGCCAAGCGGCGGCCGACGCACGGCGTGCGGGTCAAGGGCGTGGACAATCTGCTCGTGCGCTTCGCGCGCTGCTGCAACCCGGTGCCCGGCGACGACATCGTCGGCTATATCACGCGCGGGCGCGGCGTGTCGGTGCATCGCTCCGACTGCAATAACATTCCGGCTGTCGGCGACGGCGAGGAGGCGGCCCGCGTCATCGAGGTCGAGTGGGAGGACGCCGTCGAGGCGAATTACAGCGTCGATATCGAGATCACGGGACACGACCGGCGCGGCCTGCTCAACGAGGTGCTGCAATCGGTGGCGGAGAGCAAGACCAACATTGCCGCGGTCTCGGGCCGCTCGGACAAAAACAAGCTGGCGATGATTCATATGACGATCCTCATTCGTAATATTGAGCATCTGCATGCCGTGGTCGAGAAGATCAAGCGCGTGCAGGACGTGTATTCGGTGCAGCGGATCATGCAATAGCGGCCCAGCAAGGCAGCCGCGACAGACAAGGCAACGGAAGGGCAAAGGATGTGACGCAACATGCGCGTGCTGGTGCAGCGCTGTAAACATGCGGCGGTCACGGTCGGAGGCGAGACCGTCGGCCAGATCGGGAGCGGCCTGCTGCTGCTGGTCGGATTCACGCATGACGACACGGAGCGGGAGGTCCGGCAGTTGGCCGAACGCGTCACGGGTCTGCGAATCTTCGAGGACGAAGCGGGCAAGATGAACGCTTCCGTGCGCGAGATCGGCGGCGAGCTGCTGTCGGTCTCGCAATTCACGCTGTACGGCGATTGCCGCAAGGGACGCCGCCCGAACTTCATGCAGGCCGCGCGACCGGAGCAGGCCGCCGCATTGTACGAGCTGTTCAACGCGCAGCTCGCCCTCTCCGGCCTCCAGGTGGAGACCGGGCGCTTCGGCGCGATGATGGACGTGGAGCTGACCAATTGGGGGCCGGTGACGCTCATGCTGGAGAGCCCTCCTTCCCGTGATTAGGCCGTGAGTAGACGAACCGCCTCCGGCGCACACTAAGCCCAAGATGTGCATTCGGGTTCCAAAGGAGGCGGCGCCATGCGGCGCGGGGCAAAGGAGCAATGCGTGCTGCGCGGCCAATCGAGCCTGCAGCAGCAGGAGCGCGGCGAGGCCTGCGCGGTCGAGGCCGCGGAGCGCGGCGGCGGACCGGCCGAGCAAGCGCGTCTGCGAGGCGTCTGTGCACTTGGACCTTCGGAAAGCGGCTAATCGACCGGGCGAGGAAGCGGCAGGTTATAGGTGTGATAACGTTTTATTTTTTGTAATGCAACTGTAACGTGTGCAACATCATTCTTTAATGTCCGTCGCCTATACTAATAGTCGACCCCCTTTTTTTAATATAATTTCTTTGGACCTGCGAATTGTCGTAGGTTTTTTTTCTGTCTGCTTGACATCGGACGTGCTGCCGGGTACAATCAATTATCGATATGCTGCCCGTTCGAGGCAGCGCATAACGACGATTCGATGACGGGACAGTTGTAATTCGCCCCCGCCTACCCAGAGAGGATCGCCCCGGCTGCAAGCGATCTTATGGCGAACGGATGAGAGGACCTCCCCGAGAACGGACAGTGAACCGGCTTGTCGCCCTCGCCGCCTGCTGAGGAGGAGCACCGCCGCATTAGCAGTCGCGCGACTAGCGGACGTTACCCGCCCGAGCGGACCGGAGCGACTGAGCCCGGACCGGAACAGATGGGTGGTACCACGAGAGCAGCCGAGCTCTCGTCCCGGGCAGACGATGCCTCGGACGAGGGCTTTTTTTACATTTTACCCGACGGAGGGATGGACGATGGCTTTTCAGAAGGCAAAAGGAACGCAGGATCTGCTGCCCGCCGCGATCGGCACCTGGCAGTACGTCGAAGCAGCGGCGCGCGAGCTGTGTCGCCGCTACGGCTTCCGCGAGATTCGCACGCCGATGTTCGAGTCGACCGAGCTGTACCAGCGCGGCGTCGGCGAGACGACCGATATCGTGGAGAAGGAAATGTACAATTTCGAGGACCGCGGCGGCCGCAGCGTGACGCTGCGCCCGGAAGGGACGGCCGGCACGGTGCGCGCGTATGTAGAGAACAAGCTGTACAGCGAGCCCGAGGTGGCCAAGCTGTATTACATCGGGCCGATGTTTCGCTATGAGCGGCAGCAGGCCGGGCGCTACCGGCAATTTCACCAATTCGGCATCGAGGCGCTCGGCGCGCTCGATCCGGCGCTCGACGCCGAAGTAATCGCGCTCGGCTATGATTTCTTCACCTCGGTCGGCCTCAAGGGCGTGCGCGTGGAGCTGAATTCGGTCGGGACGCCCGAGATTCGAGCGGCCTTCCGCGAGCGGCTGCTCGCCTTCCTCGAGCCGAAGCGCGAGCTGCTGTGCAAGGATTGCCAGTCGCGCATGGACCGCAATCCGCTGCGCGTGCTCGATTGCAAGCACGATCAGGCGCATTTCGAGGGGGCGCCTTCGATCCTGGACAGCCTGGATGAGTCGTGCGCGACGCACTTCGACCAGGTGCGAGCGCATCTGGATGCAATGGAGATTCCGTACACGATCAACTCCCGGCTCGTGCGCGGACTCGACTATTACACGCATACGGCCTTCGAATACAAGGCCGAGGGCATCGGCTCGATCGACACCGTCGGCGGCGGCGGCCGCTACAACGGGCTGGTCGCTGACATCGGCGGCCCGGACCAGCCGGGCGTGGGGCTCGCGATCGGGCTGGAGCGGACGGTGCTGCTGCTGGAGAGCCAGCAGACCGAGCTGCCGGAGACGACGCGCGCCGATGTCTATGTGGTCGGACTCGGCGAATCCGCCGCGCAGGCGGCGACCGGCGTAGCGAAGCGGCTGCGGGGCGCAGGCCTGGCGGTAGAGCGCGACTACGGCGGGCGCAAGATGAAGGCGCAGCTCAAGAGCGCGGACCGCTATGAGGCGCGGCTGGCCGTCATCCTTGGTGAGGATGAGCTGGCGCGCGGCGAGGCGGTGCTCAAGGCGATGGCGAGCGGGGAGCAGCAGACCGTCCGACTGACGGAGCTGGAGGCGCAAGTAATTACCCAATTGAAGGAGATGGATGCACAATGATAGCGAAGACGCATGATTGCGGACGGGTGACGAAGGCGGAGGTCGGCCAGACGGTCGTATTGAACGGATGGGTGCAGCGGCGGCGCGACCTGGGCGGGGTGTTGTTCATCGACCTGCGCGATCGCAGCGGCATTATGCAGATCGTGTTCAACCCGGACTTCTCCGGCGAAGCGCTGGCGATCGGAGACCGGGCGCGCAGCGAATACGTGCTGGCGGTCAAGGGGACGGTCGTCGAGCGCGACCCCGAGACCTTCAATCCGAACCTGGAGACGGGCGAGATCGAGGTACGCGTCACCGAGATCGAGATCATGAACGCGGCCAAGACGCCGCCGTTCCCGATCGAGGACGGCGTCGAGGTCGATGAATCGCTGCGGCTGAAGTACCGCTATCTCGATCTGCGGCGTCCGGAAATGCAGCAGACGCTGCGACTGCGTTCGAAGGCGGCCAAGGTGTTCCGCGACTTCCTCGACGGCGAGGGCTTCCTCGAGGTGGAGACGCCGATCCTGACGAAGAGCACGCCGGAGGGCGCGCGCGACTATCTGGTGCCGAGCCGCGTGCATCCGGAGGAATTTTTCGCCTTGCCGCAATCGCCGCAGATCTTCAAGCAGCTGCTGATGGTCGGCGGCCTGGAGCGCTATTATCAGATCGCCCGCTGCTTCCGCGACGAGGACCTGCGCGCCGATCGTCAGCCGGAATTCACTCAGGTCGACATCGAGACGTCGTTCCTGTCGCAGGATCAGGTGCTGGAGCTGATGGAGCGACTCGTCGGCGAGCTGATGGCGCGCACGGTCGGCGTCACGATCGAAGCGCCGCTGCAGCGCATCACGTATGCTGATGCGATCCACAAGTACGGCTCGGATAAGCCGGACCTGCGCTTCGGCCTGGAGCTGCGCGACATTACGGACCTGGTGGCGGGCAGCGATGTCAAGGTATTCGCCAATGTGGCCGGCTCCGGCGGCGTGATCAAGGCGCTCAACGCCAAGGGCTGCGCCACCTGGAGCCGCAAGGAGCTCGACGACCTGCAGCCGTTCGCGGCGCGCTACGGCGGCAAGGGACTGGCCTGGGTAACGGTCAAGGAAGGCGAGTGGCGCGGACCGATCGTCAAGTTCTTCAAGCCGGAGGAGATCGCGGCGCTGACTGAGCGGCTCGAGGTCGAGGAGGGCGATCTGCTGCTCTTCTCCGCGGACAAGCTCAAGGTCGTCGCCGACGTGCTCGGCAATCTGCGGCTGAAGGTCGGCAAGCAGCTCGGTCTGATCGACGAATCGGCGTTCAAGTTCGCCTGGGTGGTCGACTTCCCGCTGCTCGGATGGGACGAGGAGGCGAAGCGCTACGTCGCCGAGCATCACCCGTTCGCGCGTCCGCATGACGACGATCTGCATCTGTTCGACAGCGATCCGGGACAGATCCGGGCGCAGGCGTACGATCTGGTGCTCAACGGCTACGAGGTCGGCGGCGGCTCGATGCGGATCTACCGCCGTGAGGTCCAGGAGAAGATGTTCGCTGCGCTTGGCTTCACGCCGGAGGAGGCGCATGCGCAATTCGGCTTCCTGCTGGACGCCTTCGAATACGGCACGCCGCCGCATGGCGGTATCGCCTTCGGCTTCGACCGGTTGGTGATGCTGCTGTCTGGCCGCACGAATCTGCGCGAGACGATCGCGTTCCCCAAGACGCAGAGCGCCTCGGACCTGATGGTCGACGCGCCGTCGCAGGTGGAAGCGGCGCAGTTGGAGCAATTGCATGTACGCACCGTGCCGAAGCCGCAGACGAAGCAGCAGGCGGGCGGACCTGCGCCGGCAGCCCAGACCTCGGTCAAGGACGGCGTATAACCAGAGGTCGTTCACTGCGAACGAGCCTACGAAGGGAGTGAATCGATGCTGCATCAATTTTCTCGCACCGAGCTGGCGATCGGACCGGAGGGCCTGGACGTGATGAAGCGCAGCACCGTCGTCGTGCTGGGCATCGGCGGCGTCGGCTCGATCGCCGCGGAGGCGCTGGCGCGCACCGGGATCGGCCGCATCATCCTGATCGACAAGGATGTCGTCGACATCACCAACGTCAACCGGCAGATTCACGCGCTCACCACGACGATCGGTCAGCCCAAGGCCGAGCTGATGCGCGAGCGCATCGGGCTCATTAACCCCGAATGCGACGCCGTCGCGCTGCGGATGTTCTATACTGAGGAGACGCACGAGGAGCTGTTCGCCTGCAAGCCGGACTATGTGATCGACGCCTCGGACACGGTGTCGTACAAGATTCATCTCATTCTGCAGTGCCTGCAGCGCGGCGTGCCCGTCATTAGCAGCATGGGCGCGGCCAACAAGATGGACCCGTCCAAGTTCCAGGTGGCGGATATCTCCAAGACGTCGATGGACCCGATTGCCCGCGTCGTGCGGCAGCGGCTGCGCAAGGAAGGCGTGCGCAAGGGCGTCAAGGTCGTCTTCTCCACCGAGGAGCCGAAGAAGCCGCGCGCCGACGTGACGCAGCGCATCGTACCGGATAATGCGCCCGAGATCCGCAAGGCGCAGCAGCCGCCGGCCAGCAACAGCTTCGTGCCGCCGGTCGCCGGTCTGATCATGGTCGGCGAGGTCGTGCGCGACCTGCTGAAGCAAGGCGGCGTAGATGTCTGAGGTCGGCGGTGCGCAAGCGCCCGACAAGCGGGACCAGCGCGACAAGTACGATAAGCACGACAAGCGCGATAAGCACGACAAGTTCGACATGTACGGCAAGTGAGACCAGCGCGATAAGCACGCCGTGTACGATTTGAAGGCTGACGGCCCGTCGGAAGAGCTTCCGTCGGGCCGCCGCTCTGTTTATCAGCCTCCGCGAGCATTTCTGCCATCCTAGTGGCGAACGTGCATTCCTGCATGGTAAAATGAGAGGACAAGCTGCTGCCAGAGAAAGGTGGGCACCATGGACCTGTTTTCCTATGCTAATGAAGAAAAGCCGCAAAGCCGACTGCTGGCCGATCGCATGCGTCCGCAGTCGCTCGAGGAATATATCGGCCAGGGCCATCTCGTCGGCCCGGGCAAGCTGCTGCGCCGGGCGATCGAAGGCGATCGGGTCAGCTCGATCCTGCTGTACGGACCGCCGGGCAGCGGCAAGACGACGCTGGCGCATATCATCTCGCTCGGCACGCAGGCCGAATTCGTCAAGCTCAACGCCGTCGACGCGACAGTCAAGGATGTGCGCGAGGTGATCGAGCGGGCCAAGACGAACAAGTCGATGTACGGCAGCAAGACGATCCTCTTCCTCGACGAGGTGCACCGCTTCAATACGGCTCGTCAGGACGCACTGCTGCCGGCGGTGGAGCAGGGGATCATCGTCTTCATCGGCGCCACGACGGAGAATCCGTTCCACCACGTCAACGGCGCCTTGCTCTCTCGCGCCACGCTGTTCCAGCTCGAGCCGCTGACCCAGGCCCATTCACTGGAAGCGATGCGCCGCGCGCTGGCGGATCGCGAGCGCGGGCTCGGCTTCATGGATATCCGCGCCGACGAGGAGGCGCTGGCCCATCTGGCAGCGATGGCCGGCGGCGATATCCGCCGCGCGCTCAACGCGCTCGAGCTGGCCGCGGTGACGACGCCGTCCGAGCCGGACGGCTCGGTGCGGATCACGATGGAGGTCGCCGAGGAGTCGATTCGCAAGCCAACCGTGCAGGCTGATCCATCGACGCAGTACGACGTGTTGTCGGCCTTCCACAAGAGCGTGCGCGGCTCGAGCGACGCGGCGCTGCTCTGGTTCCTGTACGCGGTGGAGAAGCTGGGCATGGACCCGATGGTGTTTCTTCGCCGCCTGATCGTCGCCTGCAGCGAGGATATCGGACTGGCGAATCCGCAGGCGATGGTACAGTCGGTCACGGCGATGGACGCCTATCACAAGATCGGCTGGCCCGAGGCCAAGTACAACATCGCGCAAGCGATCCTGTTCGCCGTGGAGAGTCCGAAGTCCAATGCGGCGGCGCAGGCGATCGGCCGAGTCACGGAGGCGATCGAGCGCTCCGGCACGCTGCAGGTGCCGCTGCATCTGCGCGACACGCATTACCGCGGCTCCGAGCAGCTCGGCCATGGCGGCTACAAGTATCCGCATGATTATCCGGGTCATTACGTCGACCAGCAGTATGCGCCCGATTCGCTGCGGAGCGCGTCCTTCTATCAGCCGAGCGCGCAGGGGACCGAGGGCAAGCTGCGGCACAATCGGCGACTGCGCGACAAGGGCGAGCGCTGATTCAAGCCGGCGCCATGCGGGGTAAATGGCGCATAAGACGAGTTATTCGGATGAATCGGGCGAATCCGGTCAAAAAACATTCATAAAGGCCAGCCTGTGCCGAATAATTATCGATATGCCGGATTTTCCCCGGTTTGACGCGGGTGACCGCGATGATCTATGCTAGTAGTATTACGCTTTACCCCTAAGTAAAGCGGCTGTTGAAATGGTTTTCATTTTGAATTAAATTTATGTACCCGAAGGAGGTGTACCTGATCTTCGCCGCCCGCCCGGCGGGAAGTGCGGAGACAGGGAATCGTTGGAAGGCGACCCGTTACCGATAATCACGCTATTGTTCAATGCGATACTGATTATGTTTCTGGTATTTTTAAACGGATTTTTTGTGGCGGCGGAATTTGCCATGGTCAAGGTGCGCGGCAGCCGCATCGATATGCTGGTCGGAGAAGGTAATCGGCGTGCGAAATTCGCGACGCATTTGACCAACAATCTGGATGCGTATCTGTCGGCATGTCAGCTCGGCATTACGCTTGCATCGCTCGGATTGGGTTATGTCGGCGAGCCGGCCATCGCGCACATTATCGAGCCGTATCTGAAGGCATGGTTCGGACTGAACGACACCGTCATCAGCACCATTGCGTTTTTCATTGCGTTTGCCATCATTACGTTTCTTCACATTGTGATGGGCGAGCTTGCGCCGAAGACGCTGGCCATCCGCAAATCGGAGCAACTTACTTTGCTTACGGCGGCGCCGCTGGTGTTGTTTCACAAGATCATGTATCCGTTTATTTGGTTCCTCAACGGGACAGCCAATTGGCTGCTGCACCGCTTCGGTGTTGAACCTGCGTCCGAGCACGACTCGGCGCATACGGAAGACGAGATTCGCATTTTGATGAAAGAAAGCCATAAAAGCGGGCTGATCGACAACACGGAGCTGACGCTGGTCGACAATATTTTCGACTTCGCGGAGACGACGGCGCGCGAGATTATGATTCCGCGCACCGAGATGGTCTGCCTGTACGCGAATCTGCCGTTCGAGGAGAATCGCAAGATCGCGATGCAGGAGATGCACACCCGGTTCCCGGTCTGCGAAAACGACAAGGACAACATTATCGGCTTTGTCCATATCAAAGACCTGCTGAAGATTGAAGACCGTCAGATCGCCAGCATTACCGAGATCGGCCGGCCGGTGACGTCGGTGCCGGAGTCGATGCAAATCAGCACGCTGCTCAAGCTGATGCAGAAGAAAAAGACGCAAATGGCCATTCTGATTGACGAGTATGGCGGAACGTCGGGTCTGGTCACGCTGGAAGATATTATGGAGGAAATCGTCGGGGAGATTCAGGATGAATTCGACGAGGAGCGTCCGGATATCGAGCGCAAGGACGATTCGACGTATTCGATCAACGGCTTGCTGCTGATCGAGGAAGTCAACAGCTTTTTTGGGATTGAGATTCCGAACGAAGATTACGATACAATAGGCGGCTGGATCTACTCGCAGATCGAAATTCCGCCGCGCGAATATCAAAAAATCAGCTATCGCGATTCGCATGATTTCGTTATCGTGGAGACGGACAACATGCGCATCTCGCGCATCGAGGTGCGGATGCTGGCCAAGGCGGCGAGCGCAGTGCCGCTCGAGCTGGAGCCGCATGCGGAGACGGGATAAAGAGCGCGTGCGGAGATGGGATACAGAGTACCATGAGGGTACGAGATCAGCCGTTTTCCCGATTGCACGGATTCATAGGAACGAACTAAACGAATTCGGCGTCCAAGCCGGTCATTGCGTTGACCGGGCATGGACGCCGTTTCTTTTGAATATGATTGAGCAAAAATCAAAGAACAAAACGTATGGCTTGCAGCTGTATGGACTGGCGACTGGCGCAACCCTCGCGGACGGGGGAGCGCCATGGTCGTGGGAGCCGCTCGCCAAGGACGAACAACTTTAACGGACACCAGCGACGCTTAGCGGTCATTTTCTCCACATCCATGGCCCAAACTACTCGCTAAGCGTCGCTGGCAAAACGAGCGGCTCGAGCGGATCGGCGCATTCGATCGTCGCGCCGCCGAGACAGACGTCGCCGTCATAGAAGACGACCGCTTGTCCGGGTGTAATCGCTTTTTGCGGCTCGTCGAAGCGGACGTCAACATTGCCTTTTGCATCGCAGACGAGCGACACGCCCTGATCGGGCTGGCGGTAGCGGAATTTGGCGGTGCAGCGCACCTCGCCCTCGGGCGGCGCGCCGGCAATCCAGTTGAGTCCGCTGGCGTGCAGGCCGGTCGAATATAGACTCGGGTGCGCTTCGCCCTGGACGACGTACAGCGTATTGTCGGCCAGATCCTTGGAGCAGACGAACCAGGGTTCGCCCGTGCCCGAGCCGCCGATGCCCAGACCCTGGCGCTGCCCGAGCGTGTAATACATGAGACCGTCGTGCTTGCCCTTGTCCGCGCCGGTACGAATATCGATCATCCGGCCCGGCTGGGCGGGCAGATACTGGCTGAGGAAGGCTTTGAAATTGCGTTCCCCGATAAAGCAGATGCCGGTGCTGTCCTTTTTGCGCGCGGTTGCGAGTCCCGCTTCCTCGGCGAGCGCACGCACCTCGCGTTTTGGGAGATGGCCGATCGGGAACATCGCTTTGGCCAGCTGCTGCTGATTCAGCGCATGCAGGAAATACGTCTGGTCCTTGCCGGCATCGACGCCGCGACGCAGCTCCAGCATGCTGCCGCTCCGGCTGCTGCCGAGCTGCGCATAATGGCCGGTAGCGAGGTAATCGGCGCCCAGCTCCAGCGCCTTGTCGAGAAATTCCCCGAACTTGATCTCACGGTTGCACATCACATCGGGATTCGGCGTGCGGCCTTGCCGGTAGGCGTCGAGAAAGTAAGCAAATACCTTGTCGTGGTATTCCTTCTCGAAGTTGACGGTATAGCAGGGGATGCCGATCTGGTCGCAGACGCGGCGCACGTCCTCGGCGTCGGCTTCGGCCGTGCAATGGCCGAATTCGTCGGTATCGTCCCAATTTTTCATATATATCCCGATTACATCATAGCCTTGCCGCTTGAGCAGCAGGGCGGTAACCGAGGAATCGACGCCGCCGGACATGCCGACGACGACGCGTGTCGAAGCATTTGAATTGGACATGGTCGTGCCCCCTTTGCGTTGTGCCTGGTCGAGATACGATTCGAGCGCAAGGTTCATTATACCATATCTGAAAATAAGGATGAGCGTGTTGAAAATTATTATGCGTATGTAAAAGCTTTTTTCGCAAAAGCGGATCAAATATGCTAACATATAAGGATAATGGGAATAAAGAGATTTAGCGAGAAAGCGCAAACAAGCTAAAGGTTTTTGGATACCGATACCGAACCTATTACAACAGCGCTTTTTGCAACGTAAGCAGAAGGCTGGAAAAGAGGGATAACGCGTGAAAATTTCCACAAAAGGCCGCTACGGCCTGACCATCATGATGGAGCTGGCCGGCAAGCACGGCGAAGGTCCGACCTCGCTCAAGAGCATTGCCGAACGCAACCAGCTCTCGGAGCATTATTTGGAGCAATTGATTGCGCCGCTGCGCAATGCGGGCTTGGTCAAAAGCATTCGCGGCGCCTATGGCGGCTATATCATATCGAAGGAACCGGAGGAAATCACATCCGGCGACATCATCCGTATTCTGGAAGGTCCGATCTCGCCGGTTGACTTCACGGAGGAGGACGATCCTGCCAAGCGCGACTTGTGGCTGCGCATTCGCGACAGTATCGCCGGCGTGCTGGACTCGACCACGTTGGCCGACCTGATCGCGTTCAACGGGGATAAGGAACTCGACAGCTACATGTTCTACATCTAAGCGCGGGAGGGAGCAAAGTGCGACAGATTTATCTCGATCATGCCGCCACGACGCCGCTTCACCCGTCGGTGCTCGCGGCGATGCTGGAGGTGCTGGAAGGTCCGCCCGCCAACCCCTCCAGCGTCCACGCCTTCGGCCGGCGCGCGCGGGCGCGCGTCACGGCCGCGCGCGACAGCTTGGCCGAGCGGCTCGGCTGCCGGGCGGAGCAGCTCGTCTTCACCTCCGGCGGCACCGAAAGCGACAATCTGGCGCTGCTCGGCACAGCTGCTGCGATGCGAGGACGCGGCCGTCGGCATATCGTAACCAGTGCAATCGAACATCACGCCGTGCTGCATACGTGCGAGCGGCTGGAACGGGAGGGATTTGACGTCACGCGGGTACAGCCCGATGCGCAAGGCATCATCCACGCGGAGCAGGTCGCGGCGGCGCTGCGCCCCGATACGGGCCTCGTCAGTGTGATGATGGTTAACAACGAGCTCGGCACGATCCAACCGATCGCGGACATCGGAGAGCGGGTGCGCGCCGCCGGGGTGGTCATGCACGTCGATGCCGTGCAGGCGCTCGGCAAGCTGCCGCTTGACCTGCGCAAGCTGCCGGTCGATCTGCTCAGCCTGTCGGCGCACAAGATCAACGGGCCGCAGGGAGTCGGCGTGCTGTATGTCGCGCCGCGCACTTCGCTGCATTCCCAGCTGTTGGGCGGGACGCAGGAGCGCGGCCGGCGCGCCGGTACGGAGAACGTGGCCGGGATCGTCGGCATGGCGCGCGCGCTGGAGCTGGCCGAGGCAGGCAGAGAAGCAGCCTGGCAGCATGCGCAGCTGCTGCAGCGGACGCTGCTCGAGCGGCTCGCGGAGCGGGATGATATCGAATATGCGATTAACGGGGCGGACGCCGAGCGGGTGCCGCATATCGTCAATCTGCGGCTGCGGGGCGTCGGCACCGAATCGTTGCTGATGAATCTCGACCTGGAGGGCGTGGCTGCGGCGAGCGGCTCGGCCTGCAGCTCCGGCTCGCTGCGTACGTCGCATGTGCTGCAAGCAATCGGCATGCCGGAGCTGGGCGCCAGCGCGGCTGTGCGTGTCAGCTTCGGAATTGGGAATACTGTGGAGGAGATTGAATACGCGGCCGATAAACTTGCAACCATTTGCGCCCGTATTCGTACTACGCACTAGGAGGCCTTCACAGACCGTGCTTAAGCTGCAATCGCTGATTGGATTGCCGATGATTGACCAGGCTTCGGGCAGGCGCGCCGGCACCATCCAGGACATCTGGTTCGACGAACATTGGCAGCTCGCCGGTATGATTACTCGCGCATCGCGCTGGGGCAGACGCGGCATGACAGTGCTGCGCTGGCGTCATGTCGCCGCATGCGGCGAGGATGCCGTGCTGCTGCACGAGCAGGCGCTCGAGGAGCGGCTCCCGGAGGGAGAGATCGTCCGTTGCTTCCACACCGGGCTTGTCCGGCTCAGGAACCTTCCGGTGATGACGCTGGGCGGCCTGCAGCTCGGACGCGTATCCGATGTTTATTTTCACCAGGATGAGGGTACACCTATAGTAGGCTATGAATTAACGGATGGTTTTATTTCGGATCTTAGGGAAGGGCGCAGGTGGCTGCGAATTGCAGCGTACCCCGATCAAGTCACGCTCGGCGAGGATGCGATTCTCGTACCGGCGCGCGCTGAACAAGACCTGGAGCAGGCCACTTCGAATCGGTGATTAGGGAGAAATGCAAATGAGATGTCCAAATTGCAACTCAAAGGATATCGGCAAAATTGGATCCCATCAATTTTATTGCTGGGGCTGCTTTATCGAACTGAACGTCAGCGGCGAGAAAATGTCGGTCTACCAAGTGGAAGAGGACGGCACCCTCAGCTCGCTGGACGATTTGTTTTTTGAGGAAGAAATGCAGCACATCCAAGCCAACGGGATGTAGCAAAGCGCTAGACGGCCCTTTCATGGGCCGTTTTTTTTTGCACGCGCGAGCGGATCAAAAAATAGAGGCTCAGGCATCAAAAATTGAACATGCACGGCCGTTTGCAATCGGGTATCCTTAAGAAAGGAAACGGTTGCAGAAGGGGGGGGCTCGCCTTGCGTACGAAGCGCTCGGTATTCGCACAATTTTTCATCAGCTATTTTCTGCTGTTTCTCGTGCCGGTTATCGTCGTAGGCATCTTTACTTACGTCTATCTGACGCGCGCCGCCGAACAGGAGGCCGAAGCTTCGGCCTCGCAATGGCTGACCCATTATGCCGAATCGGTGGATGAGCAGTTGGCGCTGCTGCAGGAAGATATGATTCAGACGGTTGAATCCGCGTCGATCGGCACGTATTTGCGGCTGGCGCGGGAAGGCGACCTGGCGCGCAACCCGGACCGCGTGCCGCTGCTGCAGGAGCTGATGCGTCAGCTCTATCAGACCTACGACGACAAGCCGGCGATCGGACATGCCTATTTGTTGTTTGCTTCGACGGGCAAGGTGCTCGATGCCAACGGGTACTACGAGGCGGAAGCCTACTTTCGTACCCACAATCGCATCGAGGATGCGTCTGGCGAATTTGGCGATCCGATGTCGTCTGACACGGCGAAGCAAGCGCTATTTACCGGCAGACGGTTGCAGTATATTTTGCCTGCGACGGAGATCGGCGTCTATGACGCGTTTTTGGGTACTCTCCAAAGCCGCGAGCGCCGTGTCATGGTGATAACCGGATTCCCGCTGCATGCACGCGATCCGGACGGCTATCTGGTCGTGAACCTGCGCGAGGACAAGCTGCGGGAAGGGATGCTGCCGGTGGAGCAGGCCTCGCGCCACATAGTGGTGCTGGGGGAGGACGGTCAGATTATCACGCAAGGCGGTGCGCTCGGCGAGGCGGCGGCAGCGCTGCTCCGCAACAACGTCAATCGCGAGCTGACGGACTTGCTCGGCCAACCGGGCGAGATTGAGCTGGACGGCCGGTTGTATCGCTTGCAGTCCATCGCCTCCGGCTACAATGGCTGGACCTACGCCAGTCTGCTCGATCTGGAAGCGCTGCATTATCCGATGACCGTCATCACGCGGGTATTCGGCGGGCTGCTGCTGTTGTTTTTGATCGCCGGGCTGCTGATCGCGTACGGCTTCAGCCGGAGGATGTATCGTCCGATTCGCACGATTCGTCAGAGGTTGGATCATTTACCGGGCTCTCCAGTTGGAGAGGGGGACAATGATTACGATGTCATCACTGAGCGCTCGCAGGCGCTGATCACGAACAACCGGTCCATGCATCAGCAGATCGACGGCATGCGCCCGATGATCCAGGAGCATTTTTTGAGCCGGGTGCTGCTCGGCGAGTACAAGGATGATCTGGCTATCTCGATCTATGCGCGCGAGATCGGACTGCGACTGCCGGAGCGGACGCGGCACGAGGTTCTGGCGGTGGAGCTTCGCTATCACGGTGACGCCGCCGCTTCCCTCTCCGAGACGGCGAAGGCGTTTCAGATCATTGAGCTCAAGCACGCCATCCTGCGCATGCTCGCCGGGGCGGGCTGGGTCTGTCAGGTCGAGCCGCGTCGGCTGGCGGTGATCGCCGAGCCATGCAGCTCCGACGCGGACGGGAGCGAACAGAGCGGCGGGCGTAGCGTATGGGGAACAAGATTGCTTCAAGCTGCCGAGGCTTTTCAACCTTACTTCAAGGCGACCATTGCCGAGAGCGGTGCGGCAGTGCGTCCGGCGTTGCTGTCGCGGGCATATGACGAGGCGTCCAAGCTGCTGGAGAAGCGGCGCTTGGGACGTCTGCACGAGAGGATCGCGCCAAGTGACGGCGACTCGGATCACGGATCGCGCGAGAGCTGCCTGACGCAGAGCGAGGTTAACCGGGTGGCGCTCAGCGTCCAGGGCCGGGATGCGAGCGCTACGGCTGCTCTCGTCGCGCAGTTGCTGGACGAAGCGCTGCTGCGCGGTCTGAGCGCGCCCGAGGCGCAGTCCTGGGGACTGGATTGCATCAACACGCTGATTCGCAGCTGCGGAGGCGCGCAGCGGGCAGACTTCGCGCTGGAGCGCTGCCGCTTGTGGTATGATCGGCTCCAGCAATGCGGCGATCAGTCGGAGCTTGCTTCCCTTCTGAAAGAGGTATGCCAGGCGCTGGTTCGTTCACCGCAGGACGACGCGGCGCGACCTGGCATGTTCGATGAGGTGCTGACACATATTCACGCGAACTACGACAAGGACCTGACGCTGGAGCATTACGCTGCGCAATACGGCATGTCCATGGGGCATTTCAGCCGCTCCTTCAAGGAGGCGGTCGGCGAGAAATACATTGACTATCTCACGCGCTACCGGTTGCGTAAGGCCAAGGATATGCTGCTGAGCACGGATATGCGCATCGACGACATCTCCGCAGCGGTCGGCTATGTCGGACGCAATTCGTTCATCAATCTGTTCAAGAAATTCGAGGGCCTCACGCCCGGCAAATACCGTAGCCTGCACCAGGGCGGCAAGCCGGGGACAGCGGGCCAGGCAGAGCGGTCTGCCTGGCGAAATGGAGGGGAAACATACGATGGCGCCTAACAAAGACAAAAAGCCGGCAAGAGCGCTGCACGACGACATCGACTACAACCCGCGCTGGAACGCCGCCGTATCGGCCCGTCTGAGCGACAGCCCGATCTACGTGCAGAGCGATCGCCTGGCAGATCGCAGCAAGCGGCGGCTGCACCGCCAGCCGGGCATCGAAATTCATTTGACGCATCGGGGCGAAGCGGTGTTCGTCACCCCGGGCGGCATGATCCGACAGGCGGCGCGGCAAGTCATGCTTGTCGGCGACCGGGTGCCGCATCAGGCCATCGCCGACCCGGCGAGCGATTATCGGCGCACCGTCGTCTGTGCGGCATGGACAGCAGCTACGGCCGGTACGGAAGGACCGGACGTGGGATGGCTCCCGGCGGAGCCGTGGGAGAGTCTAATGCTGACGCCGGAGGCGTATTCGGAGGCGGCGTCGCTCTGCC
The DNA here is from genome assembly GCF_014705605.1 of Paenibacillus sabuli. Classification (GTDB taxonomy): domain Bacteria; phylum Bacillota; class Bacilli; order Paenibacillales; family Paenibacillaceae; genus Paenibacillus_D; species Paenibacillus_D sabuli. Next base: position 169,303 of record NZ_JACXIZ010000011.1, on the reverse strand, counting down.
GCCGTATGGAGCGCGAGCAGCAGATTCGCAGGCCGGGCTGGGAGCGCATGCTGCTGGGGTTGTTCCTGGAACTCACCGTATTGCTCGAGCGCAGTCGCGCCGCGCGGGATGCGGACGTCGCAGGGCTGGACAAGACGACGCAGCGCCCCGTCACGGAGCTGATTGCGGCTTGCGCCGCTTATGTGGAAGAGCGTCTGCACGAGGACCTGTCACTACGCGCCACGGCCGAGCACTTCGGCGTCAGCTCCGAGCACTTGACGCGCTCGTTTCAGAAGGAGCTGCACCTTAGCTATTATCAGTACGTGCTGTTGCAGCGCGTGCTCCGCGCCAAGCAGGAGCTGCGCGAGCAACCGCGCGCTTCGATTACGGAAATCGGCCTGATGTGCGGATTCTCCTCGTCCTCGCATTTCAGCCGCGTCTTCCGCGAGCTCACCGGCCAGGCGCCGCGCGACTATCGTCGCGAAGCATCCGGCCAAGAGGTCAACTAATCGCATCCCCGCAGTCAAGGAATCGCAAGCCTTTCCCCCCATAGCCCCGCTATACTGGAGCTATCCCGGCCCGCGCTAGACGCGAGCACATCTAACCAAGGAGAGGATAGCGAAATGCACACTTCACCCAACCCCCAGGAGACCCTCCATGAACAGGAGCGCGCGCTCGACGTCACGGCGCACTATGACGTCATCGTCTGCGGCGCCGGCCCGGCCGGCATCGCCGCAGCACTGGCCGCCGCACGCAGCGGGGCGCGTACTTGCCTGATCGAGCTGCACGGCTGCCTCGGCGGCATCTGGACAGCCGGGCAGCTCGCCTATATCATCGACGGCGCCAATAAGACGGGGCTATTGCCGGAGCTGCTGGCACGGCTGGAGCGGCACGATGCACGACAAGGCTTCGTCTGCGACGTGGAGGCGCTCAAGCTCGAGCTCGAAGCGATGTGCGCCGAGGCAGGCGTCACCGTGCGGCTCCATACCCGCGTCGCGGCGGCGCATTGCGATGCGGCCAAGCGGCTCACGCACATCGTGACCGAATCCAAGTCGGGCCGCGAGGCATGGCGAGCCGAGGTATTCGTCGATGCGACCGGCGACGGCGATCTCGCCGCCCAGGCCGGCTGCGGCTACAGCCTCGGTGAGGAGCACAGCGGGGCGATGCAGCCGATGAGCCTGATTGCGCTCGTCGCCGGCGTCGATCCCGAGGCGAGCCGGCCGTATACGCTCATCGAGCGCGCCTCGCGGCTGCGTCTGCTCGCCGATATCGAGCGCGGCGGCTATTCCCCCTCGTATCGCAGCCCGGGACTCTGGCATATCCGCGACGAACTGTACATGCTCATGGCCAATCACCAATATGGCCGTTCCGGATTGAATGCGGACGATCTGACCGCTGCGACGCTGCAGGCACGTCGTGAAGTGAATGAGGTCGTGGCGGCGCTGCGCGGGATCGGCGGCATCTGGGAGCGGCTGCGACTCGTCTCGACAGCCTCGCAGATCGGCGTGCGCGAGGGGCGCCGCATTCACGGCTTGTACACTGTGACCAAGGAAGACTTGCTCAGCGGCGTGCGGCATCCGGACGCCGTCTGCCGCGTCACGTTCAAGGTGGACGTCCATGCCCTGCACGGCGCCGGCTCCAAGAGCTTCGAATCGGCGAATCAGGAATATCGGGAGCGGGCGCAACCCTACGATATCCCGCTGCGGGCGCTGGTGGCACGCGACGTCGGCGGGCTCGTGCTGGCCGGTCGCTGCATTAGCGGCGACTTCCTGGCGCACTCGAGCTACCGCGTCACCGGCAACGCGGTGCAGACCGGACAGGCGGCCGGCGTGCTGGCGGCGACCTCGGCTGCGCAGGGCGTGCTGCCCGAGCGGACGGACTGGCCTGCGGTGAAGTCCGGGCTGGAGCGACTGCTGGCCGCTTCGACCGCATCCGCTGCCGCCGGCGGCTGAGTCGCGGCGACCCACACATGCAGAAAAAAGTAGTGATCGACGAAAAAATGCGCACGAGCGGCCGTTGCTTGGCCTCGGTTACCATTCCGGTACGGAACGGGCATGGTCTGCAGACGCAGCTTTGTGGCTGTGCATCACGCTTGCAACAATGAGTGATCGCGGAAAATATGAGGGCTGGCGCCGAGCGGCGCCGGCCCTTAGCATGGAAAGCGTAGGTACGGACGTCCGAAGCCGCGAAGTCGGTGCACGCTTCGCGCGATTGGCAAGGAAACGGAGGGTTAGCAGCATGAGAAAGGAGCATTGGCGCGCGCTGCGCCGCGATCAGGCGCTGTATTGGCTGATGCTGCCGGGCATTTTGTTTTATATTGTATTCAAGTATGTCCCGATGTACGGGGTGCTGATCAGCTTTCAGAACTATTCGATCGGCAAGGGCATCTGGGGAAGCGAGTGGGTCGGCTTCAAGCATTTCATCGATTTTTTCACGCGAACGCCGGACGCCTGGCAACTGATCCGCAACACGCTGCTTCTTAATGTATACGAGCTGCTGTTTGCATTTCCGGCGCCGATCCTGTTGGCGCTGCTGCTCAACGAGCTGCGGGTCGTGCTGTTCCGCCGCTTCATTCAGACGGTCAGCTACTTGCCGCACTTCCTGTCCACAGTCGTCATCGTCGGCATGGTGGTCAACTTCCTGTCCCCGTCCTCAGGCATCGTCAATCATGTGCTGGTCATGCTGGGGATCGAGCCGATCATGTTCATGGCCGAGCCGGGCTGGTTCCGTACGATCTATGTGGCCTCGGAGATCTGGCAGACGCTCGGCTGGGGCACGATCCTGTATCTGGCTGCCATCGCGGGCGTCGATCCGACGCTATACGAGGCGGCCCGAATGGATGGGGCGAACCGCTTCCAGCAGATCCGCCATATCACCTTCGTCGGCATGCTGCCGGTCGTGATCATCCTGCTCGTGCTCAATCTGGGCAAGATGATGGAGATCGGTTATCAGAAAATCATCCTGCTGTACAATCCGACGCTCTACGACACCGCCGATGTCATCAACACATTCGTCTACCGGCGCGGACTGATCAACGCGGACTTCAGCTTCGCCGCCGCGGTCGGACTGTTCCAGGCGGTCATCGGGTTCGTGCTGGTCGTCGCCGCCAACAAGCTGGCGCGCAAGACGGCGCACGGCAGTCTATGGTAGGAGGAGGCGCGCTGTGAAAATCAAAACAAGTATGGCCTCGCGCGTTTTCGACGCCTTCAATGTGACGCTGATGCTGATCCTGGCGGCTGTCATGTTGTATCCGATCGTCTACGTCGCCTCGGCCTCGATCAGCAATGTCGGCCTGGTCGTGAACGGTACGGTCAAGCTGTGGCCGCGGGACCTTACCTTCATCGCCTACGAGCGAGTCTTCGCCGATCCGTTCATCTGGCTGAGCTACGGCAATACGATTCGCTACACGGTGATCCAGACGGCGGCGACGCTGCTCGTGACCTCGATGATGGCGTATCCGCTGGCGAAGCGCCGCCTTCTGGGCAGGCGGACGATCCTGCTGTTCGCGGCGGCGACGATGCTGTTCAACGGCGGGCTGATCCCGACCTTCCTCGTCGTCAAGCAGCTCGGCCTGATCGACACGATCTGGGCGGTCATCGTGCCGACGCTGATCAATACGTGGTACCTGTTCATCATGCGGACGTTTTTCGAGCAGCTGCCGGAGGAGCTGGAGGAGGCGGCGCGCATCGACGGCTGCGGCGTGATGGGCACGCTGCTGCGCATTGTGATGCCGCTCTCGAAGCCGGTGCTGATGACGATCGGCTTGTTCACCGCGGTGACGCAATGGAATTCATTCTTTGACGCATTGATCTATCTGAATCAGAAGGAGCTCTATCCGCTGCAGATTCATCTGCGCAATATCGTGATCGCCGGCACGGCGGCCGCGCAATCGCAGGGCTCGGCGGGCGACGACGAGATCATGCTGCTGGAGACGGTCAAGTATTCGACGATCATGGTAGCAGCGTTGCCGATCCTGTGCGTATACCCGTTCATACAGAAATACTTCGTGCAGGGAACGATGATCGGCGGCATCAAGGGTTAGCAAGTAGAGCTTAAACCATCAAGGGGGACGATCGACATGAAAAAAATGAAAGCGGTCTATCAGAGCCGGACCCTGCGTCTGGTCGGGGGGGTGACGATGGCGGTCATGCTGGCCGCCTGCACCCAGAACGGCGGGGGGACGAACACGACGAGCAAGGAAGCTGTCGACGGCGGAAATTCGACGCCGCCTGCAAGCGCTATCGAATACGACCCGGCCCGCACCGGCGGCCTCGAGCTGCCGCTGTCGGCGGAGCCGATCACGTACAGCTTTTTTATCGCCGAGCGCGCCGACGCGGCGGTCAGCAGCGATTGGCCGATCTTCCGCGCGATGGCGGAGCGGACGGGCGTCGACATTCGCTTCGAGCCCGCGCCCGGCGCAGGCTTCGAGGAGAAGCGCATGCTGCTGCTCGCCACGCAGTCGGTGACCGACTTCTTCGGCTCGCTGACCGGCTCGCTGGCGCGCCAGTATGGCCCGGACGGGGTCTTCCTCGATCTCAAGCCGTACATGGACGAGGGACTGATGCCGAACATCAAGGCCTGGTACGAGAAGTACCCCGACGCCACGGTGGTCTCGACGGCAGCCGACGGCGGCATCTACAGCGTGCCGACGTTCTCGGAGGAGAATTACATCAGCTTCTCCTGGATGGCGCGCGGAGACGTCATGGACGAGCTCGGAATCGAGCAGCCCGGGAACACGGATGAATTCTACGACATGCTCAAGCAGATGAAGGCCGCTTATCCCGACGCATATCCATTCCTGCCGATCAGCACGGCTCCGATCGGACGCATCGGGCTGTACCGCGACTTCGCGCAGATGTTCACCGGCATCGACGGCATGCTCGGCTACGACCGCGAGGCGGACGAATATCGCTTTGCGGCGGAGGACGCGCGCTTCGTCGATATGCTCACCTACCTGCATCGGCTGTACGAGGAGGGGCTGATGGACCCGGAATTCGCGTTGCTGCAGTCCAATCAATTCGACGAGCGCATGCTGAGCGGCAAGTCGCTGGTGACCCATCACTTCAAGGGGCGGGTGTCGCAGTTCAATTCCAAGGCGAGACAGGCCGATGCCTCGACCGATTATCGGCTCGTGCCGATGGCGCCGTTCGCCGCCGAAGGGGTGAAGCCGTTCCAGTTCATCAAGCCGGTCGTCTTCGACGCCCAGAGTATCGCGCTGGCCGCCGATGTGAAGCAGCCGGAGATCGCTGTCCAATTCCTCGATTACCTGTATAGCGACGAGGGTACGGACTACACGAATTATGGCATCGCGGGCAAGAATTACGAGGTGAATGGCGGCGAGGTGCGCTATCTGGAGGAAGAGCCGGACCTGCTCGTGCCGAATCTGCGCAAGGAAGGCGTGCTCTACGACAGCATCCGGATGGCGGCCTTCGACAAGTCGCGGCAGGCGCGCGTCCTGTCGCCGGAGGATGCGGCGATCGACGAGCTGCAGCAGCCGTATATCGTCGATTCGGTGCCGCTGATGGTGGCGACGGAGGAGGAGGCCGAGCTGGAGAAGGAGAGGCTCGCCAATCTGACCAAGCATCTGGAGCAGAAGCTGACGGAATTCGTCATGGGCAAAACGGCGATCAACGACGAGTCGATCTCGCAATTCGTGCGCGAGGCGAATCAACTCGGCGCAGCGGAGCTGGTCGAGATGTATAATACGCAACTGGAGCGAGCAGGAGAGTAAGGCGTACCGCTTGAACCAGAGCAGGCTTGCCGGTGAGGAGGTATGATAGGCAGGCCTGCTCTGTAAGGGCATGGCCCTCGGAGCCGCAAACAGGCTTCAAAACGCAGATAAGCAGGATACACGGTCTACCATGTATAAATTGAGGAGGCGAATGATAGATGCGAAGACAACTCAGTACTTGGCTGGCCGCGCTGATGGTGATCGGCTGCTGGCCCTGGACGGGATTGCCTGCGCTCCCCGGGGAGCGCGCTTCGGCGGAGCCGACCGTCGCGGAGGAGACGTATTACCCGCTGCAGCAAACGGTCGTGAACCGGCTGCTGCCCGGCCTGATCGGCGGCGTGGGTATGCTGGCCAAGTACGATGACGAGGGGCCGGAGAGCGTCCGAATTCGGCGCACGACGACGCCCGCAAGCACGGAGCCCTTCGCGCCGATTACGCTGGCGCGCGTGTTCGGCCCGGATGGCGAACTGCTCGCGGTGGAGGAGCTGACCGACCAGTCGGCCGGTACGACGGAGACGATCATCGCGCTGCCGCCGGGCGGCGAGCCGGGCATCTACCGCGTGTCGCTCTCGGGCGGCCGCTCCGGCGACGTGCTGGAGATCGGCCTGCCGGATACGCCGATCTGGGGCGTGCGCGGCGAGATGGCGCTCTCGCTCGGGAGTACGCTGCCCTCGCCGGCGTACGTGTACTTGCCGCGCACGACCGAGGCAGTCGTGCTGGAGGCGCTGGGCGGCGCCACGGTCGAGCTGTTCGACGCGCTCGGTCAGTCGCTCGGCTCGCCCGCGGCGTCCGGGAGCCGGCGCCTGCTGACGGTAGAGCCCGCGGCCGCGGACGAGGTGTGGCGGCTGGAGCTGAACGCGCCGCGCAAGGGCGCCATCGTCTTCGACGGCGTGCCGGGTCTGCTCACGCCGTCTCCGGCGGCGGCGCTGGCGCTCAAGGGCGGGACGGCGGAGGCCGACGGCCTGCTCGTCGCCGGTCCGCTGCAGGCGCGGGTGCGCGAGGCGATGGTGGACCTGGCTACCGAACCGCTAGCGGTCAACCTGGACTTTTTTGACGAGGTGCCGGACGACCTGGAGCATCCAATTTTGGAAGCGCTACATTACGGCAAGTACGGGTTCATCATGGGCTCGGCTTCGCCGCTCAGCCGGCAGGTGCTCGATCCGAGCAATCCGTATTACGGTGCGATCACGCCTTGGGACCCGGACAATCCAGGGCAGCCGCGTCCCTTGCCGCCGACATGGGAGAGCTCCCTGTATCCCAAGATCTTCTCCACCTGGGACCCTCTCAATATGGCGGCGGCCGTCTCGATTCCGGGCGAGCTGAATCCGGCCTATGATCACGAGGGCTTGCGCAATCGGGCCACGCTGGGCGCGTTGCATCGGCTCGTCATGATGCAGGGCGACGACTATATTCGCGAGAACGACCTGCGCAGCACGGCCAATCCGTTGACGCACGCGTTCTTCGCCTACTATACGGTTGCGCATACCTACTACCTGTTGCACGACAGCCTGGACCCGGCGGTGGATGCGGTATTCCGCGAGGCGCTGATCGCAGCGGGCGATCGGATGGGCGATTACAAGGGGTACCAGAGCAACCAGTGGCTGCATACGATCGAAGGGCATCTGTTCACGTACATGGCGACCGGCGAGCCACGCTTCCTCGGCTACTTCGAGCGGATGATCACGTCCTATGTCGACGGCACGCACGGCGCCGCCTCCAAGTTCGGCCAGCATCCGGCAGGCTATTATCTGGAGGAGTACGGGGCGGACGGTCACTACGGCGCGATGAACGATACGATGATGCTCAGCATCTACTATCGCTACCGCGAGCTGCCCGGCGCCGACCCGGTGCTGACCGCCAAGCTGTACGATTCGATCGAGCGGGCGCTGGAGTTCCAGCAATACTACTGGCTGCCACAGCCGTCGGGCACGGCCAACAACAGCGCCATGGCGCCATCGGCGATGAGTACGCGCACCCAATCGCGGCTGGGCATCGCCTCGTATCCGGGCATGTACATGGCGCACCCGGACTTCCCGCTCGGGCGGGCGAAGTACGAGATGATCAACGATCCGCTCACCGGACCGGGCGACGCGATGACCTTCGCCCATCTGATCAACAACGACGATTGGGCGCTGCGCCTGCTGGAGTGGGCGCTGCCGCTGGAGGACCAGCAGTTCGCCGAGAGCAACACGAGCGGCGGCTGGATCAGCAATCTGTACCATATCTATTCGCAGTCGCAGCAGGCCCAAGCGGCGACGCTGCCGGTCTATGAGCAAGAGGGCACCTGGACGCTGCCCGGGCACGTCGCCTGGAAGCGGGGCGGGCTGTACGGCGTCGTCTTCTACGAGGTGGAGGGCGCGTCCAGCATCCGTCCGCAGTCCAAGGTGGGCGGCGGCCCGTCGGCATTCTGGAGCGAGGGTACCGGGGCTGCGCTGCTGTCCACCAAAAACCGCAAGAGCGGCACGGTGACGACGCCGGCGGATATGACGCATTCGGCGATCTACGGCGAGCTCACTGGCGGCGCCATGTTCCACACCGGACGCGAGCGCTCGACCTTCCACTGGATCGTCCAGGACGAGATCTTCGAGATTCGCAGCACGCTGACCAGCCCGGCCGGCACGCTCGTCTGGCGCTATGCGCTCGGCGACGAGCAGACGGACGTGACGGTGACGCTGGACAGCCCGGACGTCGCGGAGGCGTATCTCAATCTGCCGCTGTTCATGCGCGAGCCGGACGCGGAGATCGTCGGGCCGGCGAACGGCCAGGCCGCCTTCGTGTTGGACGATCACGCCATTGTGTTTGAGTGGCCGACTACGGTGAATGCATCGCTGCGAGCGCCGATCGACACGTTCGCAGGCGACATCGAGCCGCTGACGCTCGCCATTCCGTCCGACGGGACGTCGATCACGTTCAGCGTCTATGCCGCTGACGCCTGCGAGCTGACCTTTGTAGAGTAGGGCATGGAGAGCATGGAGGAATAAGTAAGCCAGAGGCGATTGGTCGATCAAGGTACCGGCTTGTTGCTAAGGGGAACAGATTCGATCATTCATAGAGAAAGCCCAAAAAAGCGCGATCGCTTTTATGGGTTTTCTTTTTTTGATCCAAATTAAATGAAATTTAGCATTGATTAATACCCATATTCGGCAACGGTGGCCGGCAGCACCTATGATGCCGCTCCCCAAAGCAGCGTAACAAAAAGCGTATACGGCATGTTGTCCGTTGACCAGTTATTGTGGAAACTCGACACCATGCTTGCAGAAGATCAAACCTATGAGAAACAACGGTATATCGTTCGCTTGCATGCTGCCACTGATATGAGTGAGCAAGCCGGCATGAATCGAAGTACATATCGCGCAGAGCCGCTGGACAGATTACGCGCACTCGCGCTAGATCTGGCCCCGGAACAAGTGAACATGCTGCTCCAGCAGAAGCTCGTCGCTTCGGTAGAACCGGATCGACCGATTGAAATCTCCGAATCGAACAAGGAGCCAATCGTCGATGCCGACATCAAAGAAAATTCCCAAACCATTCCATGGGGCATCCATTCAATATTGATCTCTGCGTAAACCTGAAGTGATTCGAACAATACTGCATAATCATGAGTGGAGATATTTTTGTAGCTGATTAAACCTTGTAGTACCGAGCAAATTTTTGTACGCTCGACTTGATAGACTTTTTCAAGCACATACACAACTTCTGCGAGAACTTCATTTGGGATATAAATCACGAAGCGTTCCATCTTTTCAGTGGCTTGTTCGATGAACGGTTCGGCATCCTGTAGAAGATACCTTAGGATAATATTTGCATCAAGCTCCTGGAGGAAAACAGATGTTTTTATTTGGACGACTCAATTAAGCATGATTCTCGTCCATCAACGCCTCATACATAACGTGACATAGGATTGGCGACCGATTATCCAGGTTTTCGCTATTTATTTCCGCTGGAATGCCCCCGATTATTCAAGGCTTGGACGAAAAAATCCGTCGGCAGCAGCAGCCCCAGGCTGGCCTCGATCAGCGCGAAAAAACGCGCGTTTCCAACCGGTACCAGATCGCCGTATCGAAAGAATGGTGACACCGCTAAAGTACAAATACGTCCAAAAGCTGTCTTGTGCCGGATCGCCCGTATGGTCAGCTACACGCAGTACAACTTGATTGAACGCCAACACATAATAGATGACTGCGAAGCTCAATGTGATGCTGGTTAAAACAAAAAAGAGCTTGTAAAATAGCGCCATGTTGACGTAGCTTTTTTTGTGCTGATGGCTGGTGAAAAAGTAGATCAAGGTGCCGATGATATACAGCCTGTCAATCCGACAAGTCCATTGGTTAAAATAGGATCGCCTCCAATCTTACAATTTGGCCAAGCCTTCAATATGGAGTAGCCTGATTGAATTGCAACGTTCCGCCCCTTCCTTCATCTACCCGCAATGAACCTAACGGTTGCCACAGCGGCTAATAGGCCTAAAATAACGCCGATCAAATTGTAACGGTTGTCACAGGTCTTAATATCGTGAAATCACTAAAAAAGAGACGATTGGGACCAAATAAGCGCTACAGCAACCGTTAGCCTAAAAAACGCCTGAAATGGATCGAAATAAGCGCTGCGGCAACCGTTAGCCTGCAATAGTCGGCTAGCCCTAGCTCAGCAGCGTCCGTTCGCTCATCCGTTCGCTCAAAGGACGGGGAGGTTCAGATGAACAATTGGCACGCATTTCGACGGTGCCCAATGCTGGAACCAAAAAGCTTTCTTTTTATATACCCGCCTCGCCCAAATCAAAAAAGGCAGCTGCCCGATCGAGAATCGGGACGGCTGCCTTCCCACCGGCGAGCCGCTATTGGCGGCGGATGGAGTGCAGGAGCGCAGCCTGTCACTGCCCGCCCGCCGATACCGGCACCGCGTCGTAGTACTCCTCGAGTGTGATGCCGCGCTCCGCGACCTCGGCCGCGATCGACTCGCCGACGTAGCGCACATGCCACGGCTCGTACTTGTAGCCGGTGATCGCCTGCTCGTCCTCGCCATAGCGCACGATGAAGCCATATGCATCGGCATGCTCGGCGATCCACTCCGCTTCCGGCGTGCCCGCGAAGCAGCTCGAGGCGGCGCAGGCGCCGTCGGTTCCGGAGATGTCCATCGCCAGCCCGCTCTGATGCTCGCTCGTGCCCGGCTCCGCGCTGTACGTGCGTGCCGCCGCTTCGCCGTCGCGCTCCACATACGCGTCGAACAGCTCCTGCTGTCGCGCGTACGAGCGATAGCCCGAGACGCCGGCCAGCGCCACGCCGTCATCCTTCGCAGCAGCGAACATGCGCTCCAGCGCCGCCGCCGCATCCTTGCGCAGCATGCGCTTGTCGATGTATTCGCCGAAGATGAACGGCACGTCGGGATAGACGAGGTCGTCCGGCGCGTAGTCGGCGGGCAGCTTGTTGTGCTTGTTGATCAGCGCATCCGGCGCCGACGGCTCGGCGATGGCCTCCACGCTGTCCCCGGTATTGTAGGCGGGACGTTCCTCGTCCTTGCCATCGCCCGCATTGGACGCTACGCCCGCTTCCCCCTGGCCAGGATTGCCCGAATTTGAATTCGACTCCGACCCAGCCTCTGACTCTGGCTTGTCCGGCTCTGCGTCTGCCGCGGATCCTTCCGAGCTCTCACTGGCGGGGGCCTCTTCATTCGCCTCGTCCTGGCCGTCCGCTGCCGCCTCGTCTCCGACCTGCCCGCCTTGCGGATCGTCCGCATCGGGATCGGCTTGTTCCATAGGCTCGTCAGTTGCCACATCAGGCTCGTCAGTTGCGCCGCCAGGTACGTCAGTTGGCCCGTCGGGTTCACCAGTGGCAGCGTCATCGGCACCGTCGGCTTCATCCTGCGCCTGGTTGTCGTCCCGGCTCTGCTCGTCCGAATCGTGATGGGCCTGGGCGTGACCAGGCTCTCCGTTCGGGGCAGCATCCGGGGCAGCGGTGTCGGCCACTTCCTCGTGCTGCCCGGCGTGCGACGGCAGATGGGCCGCGCCGATCCCGCCAATTACCAGTATGATGATTGCCAGTGTGGCCAAGAAGGTTCTCATGTCGCTCACTCCTGCCGGTCTTTGTCTTAGGGTATCAGATTAACAGCCGGTTGTTTCGCATGTATGGCCTATTGTTTCGAAATTGTAACGTTTGTGCCGCGCTGTCAGACAAGTATGGCGTTCAGTCAGACAAGCAAGGATGTTTTGTCCGCTCCGGGCATATACTGTTTACGGAAGGGAGCGCGTGCCATGGACAAATTTACAAGCCGCAAGCCGTTTGCCGTATTGGTCTATACGATACTTGGCCTGCTCGCGCTGTATTTGCTGCTGCTCGTCAAGCCGATTATTGTGCATGTCTATGATTTTTTGAAGGCGGTGCTTGCGCCGTTTGCGATTGCCATGATTATTTCGTATGTGCTGCACCCCGTCGTCAACATTCTGGCGAGCCGTCGCGTGCCGCGGGCGATTGCGGTGCTGCTGATTTATGCCGTGTTTTGCGGCGCGGTAACCGTACTGCTGATGAATATGATTCCTATGTTTATTACCCAGATCGAGGAACTTAACAAGCACGCCCCGGAGCTGACGATGCGCGCGCAGAATCTCGTCAACGACTTCAACAACTCGTTTTTGCCCGAGAGCGTCCGCACCGCGATCAGCCATGCGCTGCAGGCGTTGGAGAAGCGGGTCAGCACGGCGGCGGTGTCGTTTTTGAACAACATCGGCGCGATGCTGAGCGTGGTGTTCATCGCGTTTATTATTCCGTTTTTGGCCTTCTATATTTTGAAGGACTTCGAATTGTTCGAGCGGGCGGTCATCGCCTACGTGCCGCGCTCCCATCGCAAGAGCGCGGTGCGGCTGCTCAAGGACATCGACGAAGCGCTCGGCAATTACATTCGCGGCCAGTTCCTGGTCTGTCTTATCGTCGGCATCCTCGCCTATCTCGGCTATTGGATCATCGGCATGCCGTATGCGCTGCTGCTGGCGTCGCTGGTGGCGGTATTCAATATCATTCCGTACCTGGGACCGTTTTTCGGCGCGGCGCCGGCGCTGCTCATGGCGTCGACGGTGTCGCCGAAAATGATGATACTCGTCATCGTCGTCAATACGGCTTGCCAGATTCTCGAAGGCAATGTGATCTCGCCGCAGGTCGTCGGCCGCACGCTGCACATGCACCCGCTGGTCATCATTTTTGCGCTGCTCGTCGGCGGCCAGGTGGCCGGCATCGTCGGCATGATTTTGGCCGTGCCGATCTTCGCCGCGCTCAAGGTCGTATTGCAGCATGTATTCGCCTACTATGTAAGGCGCAAGACCATTTGACACCGGTCGACCTCTGACGCTATACTGTGGCTATATGCATGCATAGCAAGCAAAGCTGTGACGGAACAGGAGTAAGCCGCAGCACCGCCGATCAGAGATTGCGCCTCGTCCGGAGAGCCCCTAATGGGCGGCAGGGACGGCTGAGAGGGCGCGGGGGCGAAGGGCGGCCGAACGCTGGTTCCGGAGCGCGGATGCCAAGTCCGCCGGGAGGACCCGTTACCGTCCGCCAGAGGCGATTGCGCCGCCGCCCGCAGTTCGGAAAGCGGCCATTAACCAGGGTGGTACCGCGAAATGCTTCGATTTCGTCCCTGCACATTGCAGGGGCGTTTTTTGCGTCTTGGCCGGCACGCAGCCGCGACAAGCGGTGCGCGGAACAGGACAACCGGAGCGCCGAACGCGTCTCCGGCACATTCAAAAAGGGGAAGATGAACATGAAAGCAAGTGAAATTCGCGCCAAATGGCTCGCTTTTTTCGAGAGCAAGGGTCACGCCATCGAGCCGAGCGCGCCGCTCGTGCCGCACAATGATCCCTCGCTGCTGTGGATCAACGCCGGGATGGCGCCGCTCAAGGCCTACTTCGACGGCCGCGTCGCGCCGGACAACCCGCGCATCGCCAATTCCCAGAAGTGCATTCGGACGAACGACATCGAAAACGTCGGCAAAACGCGCCGGCACCATACGTTTTTCGAAATGCTCGGCAATTTCTCGATCGGCGATTATTTCAAGGAAGAAGCCATCGTCTGGGCATGGGAGTTCCTGACCGATCCGCAGTGGATCGGCTTCGACCCGGAGCGCCTGCACGTCACGGTCTATCCCGACGATACGGAGGCGTTCGATTACTGGAACAAGAAGGTCGGGCTGCCGGAGGAGCGCATCGTCAAGCTGGAGGACAATTTCTGGGACATCGGCGAGGGCCCGTGCGGCCCGTGCACCGAGATATTTTATGACCGGGGCGATCAATACGGCGACCTGAGCGATCCGGAGTGCTACGCCGGCGGCGAGAACGAGCGCTTCCTCGAGGTATGGAATCTCGTGTTCTCGCAATTCAATCACAACAAGGACGGCTCGCGCACGCCGCTGCCGAACAAAAACATCGATACCGGCGCCGGCCTGGAGCGCTTCGCGTCGATCCTGCAAAACGTCGACTCCAACTTCGACACTGATCTGTTCCAGCCGATCATCAAGCGCACCTGCGACCTCGCAGGCGTCACCTACGGCGCCGACGCCGCGCAGGACGTAGCGCTCAAGGTCATCGCCGACCATATCCGCACCGTGGTCTTCTCCGTCGGCGACGGCGTGCTGCCGTCCAACGAGGGCCGCGGCTACGTCATTCGCCGCCTGCTGCGCCGCGCCGTGCGCTACGGCAAGACGCTCGGCGTCGACCGGCCGTTCCTGTACGAGCTGACCGCCGTCGTCGGCGAAGTGATGGGGGTCTACTACAGCGAGGTGGTCGACAAGCAGGAATTCATCGCGCGCATCATCCGCATGGAGGAGGAGCGCTTCCACGAGACGCTTTCCGACGGCCTGGCCATGCTGGGCGAGCTGGCCCGCGAGGCTGCTGCCGTCGGCAAGACCGAGATCGGCGGCGCCAGCGCGTTCAAGCTGTACGACACCTATGGCTTCCCGCTCGATCTGACCGAGGATTACGCCTTGGAGCAGGGCCTGACGGTCGACCGCGCCGGCTTCGACGCGGCGATGGAGGAGCAGCGGGCGCGCGCGCGGGCTGCGCGTCAGGACGGAGGCAGCATGAAGGTGCAGGGCGGGCCGCTCGCCGAGCTGGCGGTTAAAAGCACCTTCGTTGGTTATAATGAGCTGGTGACGGAAGCCAAGATTGCCGCGATTATCCACGAGGATCAGATCGTCGACATCGTCGGCGAAGGCGCGCACTGCCTCGTCGTGCTCGACCGCACGCCGTTCTACGCCGAGAGCGGCGGACAGGTCAGCGACCGCGGCGCGCTGAGCGGCGAAGGCGGCGTGCGGGCCGCGGTCGAGGACGTCAGCAAGGCGCCGCAAGGCCAGCACGTGCATCAGGTCACGGTGCAGGCAGGCAGCCTGCGCACCGGCGACCGGGTGCGGGCCGAGGTGTTGCGCGGCGCGCGCGAGGACATCGTGCGCAACCATACGGCGACGCATCTGCTGCACAAGGCGCTCAAGGAGGTGCTCGGCGAGCATGTCAATCAGGCCGGGTCGCTCGTAGAGGCCGAGCGGCTGCGCTTCGACTTCTCCCACTTCGGGTCCGTGACCGCCGAGGAGCTGGAGACGATCGAGCGCAAGGTCAACGAGCAGATCTGGATCGGTACGCCGGTGGCGATCGAATCCAAGCCGATCGCTGAAGCGAAGGCAATGGGCGCGATGGCGCTGTTCGGCGAGAAATACGGCGACGTCGTGCGCGTCGTGCAGGTCGGCGATTACAGCATCGAGCTGTGCGGCGGCTGCCACGTCGGCAACACCGCCCAGATCGGACTGTTCCGCCTGCTCGGCGAATCGGGCATCGGCTCGGGCGTGCGCCGCATCGAAGCGGTGACCGGGCGCCACGCCTACGCGCACATGGATGCGCAGCTGCAGACGCTCCGCGCAGCGGCGGAGCTGCTCAAGACGTCCGTGGGCGAGGTGCCGCGCCGCATCGAAGGGCTCGGCGCGCAGCTGCGCGAGCTGGCGCGCGATAACGAGTCGCTGCAGGCGAAGCTGAGCCGCATCGAGGCCGGCGAGCTGTCCGGCGCGGCCAAGGAGGTCGGCGGCGTCACGCTGCTGGCGCGCCAGGTCGATGCCGGCGGGATGGACGCGCTGCGCGGCATGGCCGACGAGCTCAAGGCCAAGCTGGAATCGGCAATTATCGTGCTCGGCGCCGTGCAGGAGGGCAAGGTCAACCTGATCGTCAGCGTGTCGCCGGATCTGGTCAAGCGCGGCTTCCACGCCGGCAAGCTGATCAAGGAGCTGGCCGCTCGCTGCGGCGGCGGCGGCGGCGGCCGTCCGGATATGGCCCAGGCCGGCGGCAAGCAGCCGGAAAAGCTGGCGGAGGCGCTAAACCTTGCGGAAGAACTGGTTCAAAGCCACCAAAATGTGATATGATAGAAGCAGGTAACTGCTTTACGTCGAAAGTGAGGTGCTGGCGATGAGTTCCATGGATAAGACGATGAAGTTCGATGTGAACCCGGATGAGCTGAAGACCTCCTCGGAGGAAATTCTGCTGAAGGTGTACGACGCGCTGAAGGAGAAGGATTACAATCCGATCAATCAGATTGTCGGCTATCTGCTGTCCGGAGATCCGGCCTACATCCCGCGCCACAACAACGCCAGGAGTCTGATCCGCAAAAAAGAACGCGACGAGCTGATCGAGGAGCTCGTACGCAGCTATCTCAGTCAGCACAGAACCTAGCATACAAGCGGAAATGAGGACGGACCAGGCATGCGAATCATGGGACTGGATTACGGCGACCGCAGAATTGGCGTGGCAGTCAGCGACGAGCTGGGATGGACCGCCCAAGGCGTCGGCGTCGTCGAGACGTCGCGCAGCGGTCGCGAGTTCGACCGGCTGGCTGATCTGGCCCGAGAGCACGAAGCCACCGAAATCGTTGTTGGCCTGCCGAAAAATATGAATGGCACGGTGGGCCCGCGTGGCGAAATTTGCATCGCCTTCGCGCAGACGTTGCGCGAAAAATTACAATTGCCCGTTCACCTTTGGGATGAACGGCTGACGACCGTGTCCGCCGAGCGCACGCTGCTCGAAGCGGATGTCAGCCGCAAGAAAAGAAAGCTGGTCATTGACAAAATGGCGGCTGCGCTCATTTTGCAAAATTACCTGGACGCAAAATCAAAAAGGTGAGGGTGACGACGATGACAAATGACGACATGCAGTTCGAAGAGCCGGAAATCATTTATATTCCGGATGAGGAAGGCAACGAGGAAGAATTCGAAGTCATCATGAAATTCGAAGTGGACGAGTCCGATCAGAAATACATGATGGTCGTGCCGCTCAATGTGGAGGAAGTCGAAGACGAAGACGCCGACGAGGTCTATGCCTTCCGCTATGAGGAGGACGGCGACGATCTGAAGCTGTATACGATCGACGACGAGGAAGAGTGGAATATGGTGGAGGAGACCTTCAACACCCTGCTCGGCGAAATGGACCACGAAGACTGAGCAGCAGGCAAGGAGGCGGGCAAAATGCACCAGGCCGTCAAGCGCATTCGCGTTTTGGCCGAGCAATACGGCAAGGAAGTCCTGCTCGTCGACGAGCAGGGCGCCGAGGAAGCGTACCGGATCGCGGCTGAATTCGAGTACGAGGGAACGGCCTATGCCGGCCTGCAGACAAAAGCGATGCGCAAAGCCGATGAAATCGCGTTTTTTCGAATCGGCCGTTCGCCCGAAGGACAGCCGGAGCTGCTGCCGCTGGCGAGTGACGACGAATGGGAAAACGTGTCCGAGGCCTACGACGATCTGGTCTTCGGCGGCGAGGATACGCCGTAGCCGGCGGCATGCGGCTGCGCCGGGAAAGAGCAACCTTATAGAGGACTTGCGCAAAAGGGCGGTGCCTTACCGCCCTTTTGCGGCGCAGTGGGATGTCACGGATAATCTTCAGAGTTGAAAGGTTGGTTGCAGCTTGGGCAAACCGGTAAGCAAGGCCAGAATTACGCTATATGTCATTACATCGCTGCTCGGCATCATGGCGCTAGCGGTGGGCGGCGCGGCATTTTATGTATGGAACGGCTTGCGTCCGGCGCCGGCCGGACCGCCTGTCACCTTCGAGATCGCTTCGGGAACGTCGCCGTATCGCGTAGCGGATCATCTGGAGCGCGAGGGCATTATTCGCAATGCTTTTTTATTCAAGTACTATGTTCGACTCACTGAAGAGGGCGCCCGTTTCCAAGCGGGCACCTACGAGCTGGCTCCGGGTATGGGGCGCGACGCCATCATTGCCAAGCTGAACAGCGGCGATACCATTGCGCCGAATACAGTGCGCTTTACGATTCCCGAGGGCTTTACCGTGACGCAGATCGCGGACAAGCTGGCGGCGGAGGGTGTCGTGGACCGCGCGAAATTTGTCGAGCTGGCCAATAATCCGACGCTGCTGGCGCACTCGGAATCCGCGCTCAAAATTCCGAAGGACGAGGCGAACCTTCAATTTTTGCTCGAGGGCTATCTGTTCCCCGAAACCTACGAGATCGAGGTGGACAGCACGGTACAGGACGTCATCGTCCGTATGCTGCACGAGCTCGACCGCAAGCTGGAGCAGCTGCCGGAAGGGTGGGGCGATACGCTGGCGGAGCGGGGGCTGTCGTTCCACGAGATGATGACGATCGCATCGCTGATCGAGCGCGAGGTCGTCGTCGACGAGGAGCGCGCGCTCGTCTCGGGCGTGATCCGCAATCGGCTGGACGACAACATGCCGCTGCAGATCGACGCGTCGGTGCAGTATGCGCTGGAGACGCCCAAGGAGCGGCTGCTGGAAGCGGATCTCGAGGTCGACAGCCCATACAATACGTATCAAGTCCAAGGGCTGCCGCCCGGGCCGATCGCAAGTCCCAGCTATGCTTCGATTGAAGCGGCGATCTACCCCGAGGCGACGGATTACCTGTTCTATGTGACCAAAAAGGACGGCTCGCAAACGCATCTGTTCGCCGAGACCTACAACGGGCATCTGCGCAACATCGAGGAGAGCAACCGCAATACGGGAGGAGAGTGAAAGCCGTGAGTACGCATACTGGCGCCTATCGTCCCGAGCTGCTGGCGACAGCGGGCTCGCTGGCGGAGCTGGAGCGGCTGATCGACGCCGGCGCCGACGCCTTCGTGCTCGGTGAGCCGCGCTATGCGATGCGCCTGCCGGGCGCGTTCGATCCGCAGGCGATGGCCGATGCATGCCGGCTGGCACATGCGCGCGGCGTGCGCATCTATGCCGCCGTCAACAACCTGATCGACAACAAGGCGGCCGATGCGCTCGATGCGTACATCAGCGGTGTGGCCAGAGCCGGCGTCGACGCGATCGTCTTCGGCGATCCGGCTGTGCTCGTCCAGGCGAAGGCGCAGGCGCCGCAGCTGGCGCTGCACTGGAGCGCCGAGATGACGTCGACCAATTATGCGACTGCGGACTTCTGGGGCAGACGTGGGGCGACACGCGTCGTGGCGGCGCGCGAGCTCAATATGGAGGAACTGCTGGAGCTGAAGCGCAAGAGCGCGCTGCAGGTCGAGGTGCAAGTGCACGGCATGACCAACATCTATCATTCCAAGCGCAGCCTGCTGAGCAGCTATGCCGATTACCGCAGCCGAGCCGGACACGGCGCGGCGCAGCTGGAGACCGGCAGCGAGCGCGGGCTATATCTGATCGAGCCGGAGCGGCCGGAGGAGCGCTTCCCGATCTATGAGGACGCCGGAGGCACGCATATTATGAGCGCGGACGATATCTGTCTGCTGGAATGCCTCGACGAGCTGCTGGAAGGCGGCATCGATAGCTTCAAGATCGACGGATTGCTCCACTCCGAAGCCTACAACGAAGCGGTCGTCAGGGCGTACCGCACGGCGATCGACGCCTACTGCGCTGATCCGGCCGCCTATCGCTTCGACGAGTCGCTGCTCGATGGCATCCGGGCGCTTCAGGACCCGGGGCGCGAGCTGAGCTTCGGCTTCATGTTCAAGGAACAAGTCTACTAGAGGAGGGATCGACGTGGCCACACAAGCCAAGACGCGTCCGCAGGGCAAGCGGCATCGGCTGGAGAGACCGGAGCTGCTGGCGCCGGCGGGCAACCTGGAGAAGCTGAGGTTCGCCGTCCACTACGGGGCGGACGCCGTCTATATCGGCGGCCAAAAATACGGACTGCGATCCAATGCCGACAACTTCACCTTCGAAGAAATGGAAGAAGGGGTGCGATTCGCGGCGCAATACGGCGCAAAGGTATTCGTGGCGACGAATATTTATGCGCATAATGAGGATCTGGACGGCCTGGAGACGTATCTTCGCCGACTGGAGCAAGCGGGCGTGGCGGCGATCATCGCGGCCGACCCGATCATCGTCGAGACGGCGATGCGCGTCGCGCCCAAGCTGGAGGTGCATCTGAGTACCCAGCAATCGACCTTGAATTGGCAAGCGGTGCAATTCTGGAAGGAGGAGGGCCTTCCCCGGGTTGTGCTGGCGAGAGAGACCTCAATCGAGGAAATTGCGGAGATCAAGGCGCATGTCGATATCGAGATCGAGCAGTTCATTCACGGCGCCATGTGCTCTTCCTATTCCGGACGCTGCGTACTCTCGAATCACTTTACCGATCGGGACTCGAATCGCGGCGGTTGCTGCCAGTCGTGCCGCTGGAAGTACGATCTGTTCGTGGAGGACGAGCCGCTCGGACAGCAGGAGCAGGACAAGTTCACGATGGGCTCGAAGGATCTGTGCATGATCGAGCATCTGCCCGCCCTGATCGAAGCCGGGGTGGACAGCTTCAAGATTGAGGGACGGATGAAAAGCCTGCATTACGTCGCGACCGTTGTCAATGCCTACCGCCAGGCCATTGACGCGTACTTCGAAGATCCGCAGGGCTACCGGGTCAAGCCGGAATGGCTCGACGAGATCAACAAGGCCGCCAATCGGCCGTTGAATTCCGGATTTTTCTTTGGCACGCCGGGCGCAGGCGAGCATATATACGAGCCCGAGGAAAAGGCGGCGCCCTACGATTTTGCCGGCGTCGTACTCGATTATGACGAAGTTGCTTGTATCGCCACGATCCAGCAGCGTAATCATTTCAAGCCCGGCCAAGAGGTTGAGTTTTTCGGACCGGGCGGCACGTTTTTCAGACAGCCGGTAGGGGAGCTGCTCGACGAGGAAGGGCAGCAGCTCGACGCGGCCAGGCATCCGCTGCAGCACGTGCGCATGCGGACCGAACAACCGGTCAAGGCGATGGACATGATGCGCAAGCGCATCGGCGGGCGATGACGCTGCGCTGTTCCCTTTGTTCGAAATTGTCGAACAAAGGGTTTTTTCTTGCAAAATTTTATTTATTTTGAATGTTGCTGTTCATTTTTTAGTCAATTTGACCGATAATTTGTATAGAAAAGTCCCCCTACATACCTAATGATTTCAGAAATGGCCTCGCTGGCCTGCTGGTCAACCGCAAGGTCGGCCCATTTGCGGGGTTGAAACGATGCAGCGGACAACTATGAACAGGTGGTGTCAAGTCAATGAAATGGCTGGATAAGGTAAAGGAAGGCGCGGACAAATGGAAGAAGCAGGATTCCGGCCGCGAACATGAAAGTGGTAAAGGAGGGAGTTCAGATTTTGCCGTTTCGAGCGCCAAAAAGGGAAATCTTTTGACCCGCTCGGTAGGCATCAAGCTGTTCGTCATGATTTTTTTCAGTATTCTTGTTTGCGTGCTGGCGGTAGGTATTTTTTCCTACAACACCTCAAAGGATATTATTGAGGACAAAGTGGCCCAATCGACGGAGCAAACGATCGATCAATCGGCAGGAAAGCTGAATATCATGTTCCAAAATTACGAGGATCTGACGCTGCAGCTGCTGTTCGACAACGAGATTCAATCCCAAATGGGGGTCATGCGCAAGGAAACGGAGGCCTTCGCCAGATTCGAGGCCACCAAAACGATGGAGTCCAAATTCCAGTCGCTGATCATGAGCAATCAGACGATCGCCGCGGGTCATCTGATCCCGCTGCTTCCCAATTATACCGGCATCAGCGCAGGTGGAACAACATTGAATTACGAGACGATCAAGGAAGAGGAATGGTTCCAGCAGGTAGTGGAGCAAGAGGGCAAGACGCTCTGGCTGCCGACGCAGTCGGGCGGATTCGCTTCCAGTGGCAGCGAAAAAACCTACGGATTGGCCAGGCTGGTGAAAAGTGTATCGACGAACGAATCGGTATACGTGCTGCTGCTTGAAATCAAATACAGTCAGCTCGAGGAGCAGTTGACCGGCTTGGCCCTGGGGAACGGCGGCAGCGTTCGAATCGTCGATTCGGAGGGCGCCATCCTCTATTCGGAGCGCGACGAAGAGCTCGGCGCCGCTAACGGGGTTGTCCTGCCCGCCGAAATTAAGACGACGGATCCGAACTCGTTCCGCACGAAGAACAGCGAGGGAACGCAGGTATTGGCCGTCTATAAAAAGTTTAATCTGATGGATTGGCGTCTGGTCGGGGAAATTCCGGTCAATGAGCTCGTGTCCGATGCGAAGCAAATCCGCGATATTACGGTGATCGCAGCCATCCTGGCCGCGCTGCTCGCAATCGGGATCGGCTATCTCGTCTTGCGAACCATTGCGGTGCCGCTCATGCGGCTGCGCAATCTGATGAATGAAGGGGAACGGGGCAATCTCGCGGTACGCTCCAACATTCGCAGATCGGATGAAATCGGGCAGTTGGCCAACAGCTTCAACCAGATGATGGGGCAGATCACGATCCTCGTCAATCAGACGAACCAGTCCGCGCAGCTGGTGCTGGGCACCGCCGGGGAATTGACGGAAGCCTCCGGCAAAACTGCGGTAGCCGCCAAAGAAATCGCCGTAGCGACAGAAGAGATCGCCACCGGCGCCACCAGCCTGGCTATGGAAGCGGAGAAAGGCGCCGATCTTACCGCCAATATCGCGACTCAAATGGGCAGCGTAAAAGCCTCCAGCGGACAGATGGTCACGTCGGCGGGAGAGGTCGAGCAAGCGAGCCAGCGCGGAACGGAATACATGTCGGTGTTGATCGAAAAGACCGGTATGACCGAGGAAATGACGCGCTCGATGGTGGAAAAGGTCGACAAGCTGAAGGAAAGCACAGGTTCAATTCGTAAAATACTGGAAGTGCTCAACAACTTGACCAAGCAAACGAACATCCTGTCCCTCAACGCGACAATTGAGGCCGCTCGGGCAGGCGCGGCAGGCAAGGGCTTCATGGTCGTCGCAGATGAAATTCGCAAGCTGGCGGATCAGTCGCGTCAATCCATCGACGTCGTCGGGCAAATCACGGAGTCGATTCAGCGGGAAATCGACGAGACGGTGGGCGTGCTGTCCGAGGCCTATCCGATCTTCCAGGAGCAGATCGAGTCGGTCAAGGAAGCTAATCAGCTGTTCTATTCCGTACGCAACCAGATGACGCAATTCGTCAACCATCTCGGCTCGGTGACCGATTCCATCACCCAGCTCGATCAATCGCAGTCCGTCCTGAGCGAAGCGATGGAGAACGTGAGCGGGGTTGCCGAGGAATCCTCTGCTACCTCGGAGGAAGTTGCCTCGCTGAGCAACGAGCAACTGAACATCAGCGACGGTCTCGTCCGTCTCTCGAGCAAGCTGGAAGAGGTATCGCAGGAGCTGCGCAACTCGCTCTCACGATTCACAACCTAAGTCGGCGGCCTTGGTTCGCCTTCCTACATGTCCAGGACTGGTTTGGCGTTCAAGTGCCAAGCCAGTCCTGTTTGGTCGTAAATGGATGCCTAACAGGCGATCCGGTCATAATGACTAGAGGACCTACCAAAAGCCGCATTGACGACCGGGAGGGCATATGGAAAAAGCAGGCGACGCGAGAAGAGGCAAACGAATATATCGGGCTGGAGTGGCGTTGACGCTCGGGCTCGGCCTGCTGGTGCTGAGGCTGGCCTGGCTGCAGTGGCTTCCTCATCTGCCGGCAGCAGCAGATGCCGACCATTATCGGAGCGCTTCGGTTCGGCAACGCGAGCAAGTGCTTGAACTGGACAGCGGACGCGCGGATTTCGAGGATCGATCCGGCAGAGCCTGGACAGGTATGACGATTACGGCGTTGGCGGCATTTCCGGTAACGGACCGATCCCACAGCATGCGGCCGGAAGTGCTTGAGCGCCTGGCGGATGTACTGGCAGCAGATCCGGATCGCTTGCGCGTGTGGCTTGCGCAGTTGCGCGAGCCGGCTTTTTGGCGCGCGAATGCCAAACGCCCGCACGCCCTGACACAAGCGCAAGCTGACGGGATAAACAAGCTCGGCATCGAGGGCGTCGCGGCAGTGCCCTACCGGGAACGTTATCGCGACGACCATCTCGCGCAGCATGTGCTGGGCTACATCAGTCAGCATCCGGAGCGTCTGGAAGCCGACTATTCGCT
Organism: Paenibacillus sabuli; assembly: GCF_014705605.1. Classification (GTDB taxonomy): domain Bacteria; phylum Bacillota; class Bacilli; order Paenibacillales; family Paenibacillaceae; genus Paenibacillus_D; species Paenibacillus_D sabuli. The sequence goes on along the minus strand of NZ_JACXIZ010000011.1, from coordinate 145,233 downwards.
CGAGCTCAGTCGCGGCAGCAGACATCGGAACGATCTGATCGGCGGAGCCGGGCTGGAAAAGTCGCTCGATTCGCTCATTCGCGGCCTGGGCGCGACGCGCATCCACCGCTATACCGACGGCGGTAGACGCAAGTCGCTGCACGGCCCGGCGAACCGGCTGGACAAGCCGGACAATCCATACTATCCGCTCAAGGTCCGGACGACGCTTGACCTTGGCTTGCAAGCCTCGCTGGAAAAATATATTGACCAACAGGGCTTGCGGGAAGGGGCGGTTGTCGTGCTCGACGCGGCGACCGGCGACATTGCGGCAATGCTCTCCAGGCCGTCCTATGATCCTGCGCATATCGGCGCCGGGGGAAGCGATACCCGCAATCACGCGCTGGCCGCAGCGGCGCCGGGCTCGATTTTCAAGCTGGTGACCGAGGCGGCGGCTTTGGAGGCCGGTGTGGTCGAGCCGGACGAGCATTTTACATGCAACGGCGAATATGGGCGTTACGGGCTGAGCTGCTGGAAACGAGGGGGGCATGGCGTACTGACGCTGGAAGAAGGGCTGGCACAGTCTTGCAATGTTGTATTCGCCACGCTAGGCGAGCGGCTCTCTGCGCGGCAGCTTCAGTCGACCGCCGACCAGCTCGGCTTGGGGCGGCGCATCGGCTGGGCGGACCCGGACGGCGTTGGCCCGCTCAAAGCGCGATTGCGTTTGCTCGGCGAGGAAGAAGCAGGAAGCGTGTTCAGTGCGCTGCCAGCTCAGCGGGACGGCGGTCTGCTCGCACAGACGGCAATCGGCCAGCGCGATGTGCGTCTCTCGCCGTTGCAGGCTGCGAACCTGATGGTCACGCTGCTTCATGACGGGCGCGTCAGCGCACCGCGGATCGTGACGGATATCCGTTATGCCAACGGGCAGCGTCTAGCTCGCTTCCCCGCTCGGACGGGGTCCTCAGCCTACGGCCAGATCTCGGCCAAGACGGCGCGCACGCTGCTGCGAGGCATGGAAGCGGTCGTGCGCAGCGGCACCGGACGTTCGATCCGAACGGCATGGCCGGCTGCGGGCAAGTCCGGGACGGCAGAGACGCTGGTCGCCGGGAAGCCTCGTGTCAATCAATGGTTCGTCGGCTATGGGCCGGCACTTCGCCCGAGGTATGCGGTCGCCGTACTGGCCGAGAACCGGCCGCCGGACAGCAACCACCTAGCGACTCAATTGTTCGCAGGTGTGCTCGAGAGAGTCGCAGCGCAGGAGGGGAAATAAATGCCCTAATTTCAAGGGGGTATGGTACAATAATAAAGTCGGCGTTTCAACCGGCTTTACAATCAGATGCTATGCAAGAATCGATGCAAGTATAGATAGATAGCGGGGAATGGCGTGATGGAAAATTTGCTGCTCTGGAGCTTCTACATTTTGACGTTTTACGCTTTTTTGCCCGGCATTATCAGCCGCACCTTTGGGTTTCGCGTGTTCAAAAAGGGTGTGGCCAAGCGCGAAATTGCCTTGACATTTGACGATGGTCCCGATCCGGTCTATACGCGACAGCTCCTCGATCTGCTCGCCGAATATAAGGCAAAGGCTACTTTTTTCGTCGTTGGCGCCAACGCTGAGCGTCATCCCGAGCTGCTACAGCGGATGCATCAAGAAGGCCATACGATCGGCATTCACAATTACGTGCACAAATCGAATTGGTTGATGCGCCCCAAAACGGTGCGCAAGCAAATCCATCGCACGGCGGCGGTCATTCGAAAGGCAACCGGGCTTCATCCGATCTACTACCGACCGCCATGGGGCATCGTCAATCTGTTTGACTTTTCCAACCTGGGTTACTTGCAAATCATTCTATGGTCCTCGATGTTCAATGACTGGCGGAAGCGTGTAGGGGTAGGCCGCTTGACCAAGCGCATGCTGCGCAAGCTGCGGCCCGGCGAAGTCCTGCTGCTGCATGATTGCGGAAGCACGCTGGGCGCGGATGCCGACGCCCCGCAAAACATGCTTGCCGCACTGCGCATTTATTTGCAGGAAGGCGACAAGCGCGGCTTTCGCTTTGTGACCATCAAGGAGATGATTGCCGCAACTGACAAGGCGAGAGAAGCGAAGGGGCCCAGTGTCTTTCAGCGCATGCTTGTGGCGCTTTGGCTGGGCTGGGAAAAGCTGTTTCATCTCCTCTTTCGGCTGCAGGCGGTGGATGGCGGTGAAGCCATCTTTTATTACCGCGTGCGTCCGTACAAAGGGCCAACGCTTCAATTGGCCAACGGGCTGACCGTCCGACCGTCCGACCCGGTTATCGAGCTGCATTTCGACAATAGCCGGCTGCTCGACATCATGCGGCGCTCCAGATCGATCGTGCAGGTCGCGCTGCTTGTCATTCGCGAAGTGGAGCAAGCCTTGCCTAAGCTAGGCGCTCACCTGGCCGGTAGGCCCGAGTACCGCGACATTCGCGCATTGTACGGGATCAGCATGATCAATCGCGGCTCCGAAGCGTTCGGATTCAAGGTAATCGATCTTCCGGGGGGGCTATTCAGCCGCTTGACCGGCGTATACCTTAAGCTGTTGTTGCGCATCCTTCATCCCTCCGGTCGCCGCAGATTGAACGGCAAATCCGATTCGCTTGCGCCGAAAATTATTGCAATGGGTATCGATGAATTCAGGTCCCGCTACGAACCGGGCGCGCGCGGTTCGGGCGGCGCGTCGTCGATCGATCCGGCGGTGTCTTCAAGAACCGATGCCAAAATCAAATCGTCCGCCCGATACGAGAACGAGAAAGCCGCCAGGGGAATGACGCCCTGAGCGGTTTTTTGCGCGTTCAGGACCCTGCGACGTTTCGCCTACGATGCACTAGGTTAATGAGATATAACGTGAAATGCCGCCGGTTGGATCACCAAAATTGCATTAAAAATAATTAAGCGTAAAGCTCGTGCGGGGGAATGGACAATGATGAGTGGGCACGCTATGATTGAAACTAAAGAGAACCGGACGCTCAGAGGAGGACTTGCCTTGCAGGACCCGGCTGGAGACGAACGTCTGATGCGCCGTATCGCTGGACGTGACAACGAGGCGTTGGAAGCACTGTACGACCGATACGAGCGGCCGGTGTATTCCTTTGTGTTCCGTATGGTCAAGGATCCGATGGCTGCTGAAGAAGTGGTTCAGGAACTGTTCATGCGGATCTGGCATTCGGCCGAACGCGTACATACGGGTGGCAGTCAGGGCAAAGTCAGCACCTGGATGTTTGCAGTAGCACGGAACCTGGCGATTGACTGGCTTCGCAAAAAGGGGAGAAGGCCTCAGGAGACCCAGGAGGAGGCAGCCTGGGAGCGCGTCGCCGACGGCGTTTCGACCGAGCAGGCGGTGGAACGCCGGATGCTGGGCGAGGAGATGCAGCAGGCAATTGGCGATCTGAACGAGGATCAGCAGCAGGTGCTGAATTGGATTTATTTTCTCGGGTATACGCAACAGGAGGTCGCCAGCAGAGAAAACATCCCTCTCGGAACGGTGAAAAGCCGGGTGCGACTCGCTTTGAAGCAACTGAGAAAGCGGTTCGATCATGGGCGAAAGGAGGGAGCCTGGCAATGATGGCGCAGCACAATCGTTGCGAAGATGTAGAATTATACGTGCTCGGCGGGTTGGAGCAAGAAGATCGCCTCGCATTCGAAGCGCATTTGGCAAGTTGCGTGCATTGCAAAAAAGAAGTGGACGAACTGATGCCGTTGCTGGATACGCTCCCGCTTGCCGTACAGCAGGTTGACCCGCCCGAAGGCATGAAGGATCGGGTTATGGCGCGCGTCTTTGACAACTCGAAGCCCGAGCTGGGCACAGTCGCTAAGCGGCGCATTCAGGAGGCGGAAGAACCGCCTTCACGAGATGGTGAACCGGCGCCGACTCGATTTAGATGGCTGACTGGCGGATTGGTCGCAATGATTGCCGGCTTAGCCGTATTTTCGGGAGCAATGGTATCGGAGGTACGAAAAATGGACGATCAAAACGCGCAGTTGAACGCTCAGGTCGCGGATCTCAAGCAGCAGCTCGCCATCTCGGCTCCAACTGACGCTACAGGTCCGCTTCAGGTCGAGAATGTCGTCTCGCTTGACGCAGGCACAGCGGACATTGTCGCACGCGGACTGGCTACAATCGTCATTGACAGTGCGGGGACCCATCTGATCATTCAAGCCGAGCAACTTCCGGCTCTGCAAAACGAAGAAGCCTTTCAGGTTTGGCTTCTTAAGGACGGACAGCCTGCCAGTGCGGGCACGTTTTTGACGCATGACGGCACCGGCGCGCTGTATCATACGATTGCCGCTGCTGAGAGCGAATATGATACGATTGCCATTACGCTCGAGCCGGACGCGCAAGGTAACGAACCGCGCGGTCCGATCGTGCTTAGCGCCCCGCTCACGTCTGCTTGAGCACAAAGCCTTTTGTCAACCTATTACACAAAAATGGCATAAATGAAACGTAGGCGACACAGTCTGGCTGTCTTTTTATGGCCAGGCCTAGGATCTCCAATTAAGTCCTAAAATAAAAAGGGACGGACCAGAAAATCAGTGAAAACTGATCGCTGGTCCGTCCCTTATACTTAATTTCGCTAAAGCCTGTCCAACCGTCGGGACAGATCTGCTTATACTTTCATGACACCGCCGGTGCTGGCCGAGGTGACGAGCTTGGAATAGCGGGAAAGGTATCCGGTTTTGACTTTGGATTCAAAGCCCTTCCAGTTCGCGCGCCGGGCGCTGAATTCTTCTTCGCTGATCAACAGCTCGATCTTGCGATTTTCGAGATCGAGCTCGATCTCGTCGCCGTCTTCGACAAACGCGATCGGTCCGCCCTCCGCCGCTTCCGGCGAGATATGTCCGATGCTGATGCCGCGAGAGGCTCCGGAAAAACGTCCGTCCGTGATCAGGCCGACTTTGGCGCCCAGGCCCATACCGACGATCTGCGAGGTCGGGGCGAGCATCTCGGGCATGCCTGGTCCGCCCTTGGGTCCTTCGTAACGAATGACAACGACGTGGCCTTCCTTCACTTTGCCGTTGGCAATGCCGTACAGTGCTTCTTCCTGAGACTCGAAGCAGATGGCCGGCCCCTTGTGATAGCCGCCGACGGAAGGATCGACCGCACCGACCTTGATGATCGCGCCGTCCGGCGCCAGATTGCCGAACAGGACGGCCAATCCGCCGCGGGCGCTATGCGGATTGGCGATTGTATGGATGACGTCCGTGTCGACGATCTCATGGCCCATTGCGTTTTCGCGGAGTGTTTTGCCGGTGACGGTGATGCAATCGCCATTGAGCGTGCCTTCTTTTTTGAACAGCTCGTTGAGGATGGCAGTGACGCCGCCGGCATTGTGCACGTCCTCGATATGATAGTCCGATGCGGGCGCGATTTTGGCCAGATGCGGCACGCGCTCGGCGACTTCATTGATGCGTTGGACCGGATACTCGAAGCCGGCCTCATGCGCCAGTGCCAGCGTATGCAGCACCGTGTTGGTGGAGCCGCCCATGGCCATGTCGAGCGCAAAGGCATTGTCGATCGCTTCGATCGTGACGATGTCGCGCGGCTTGATGTCCTGCTCGATCAGCGACATCAGCTGCGCGGCCGAACGCTTTACGAATTCCCTGCGCTCCGGCGCGACCGCGAGAATCGTGCCGTTGCCCGGGAGCGCCAGGCCGAGGCCTTCGGCCAGACAGTTCATCGAGTTGGCGGTGAACATGCCGGAGCAGGAGCCGCAGGTCGGGCAGCCGAACTGCTCCAGCTCGGTCAGCCCTTTTTCGTCGAGGTTGCCGGATTGAAAAGCGCCGACGCCTTCGAATACGCTCGAGAGCGAGATGGAGCGTCCGTCCGAGGTTTTGCCGGCCTTCATCGGCCCGCCGCTGACAAATACGGTCGGAATATTGACGCGCAGCGCGCCCATCATCATGCCCGGCGTAATCTTGTCGCAGTTCGGGATGCAGACCATGCCGTCGAACCAATGCGCCGAGACGACCGTCTCCAGCGAGTCGGCGATGATCTCGCGGCTCGGCAGGGAATAGCGCATGCCGATATGTCCCATTGCGATGCCGTCGTCAACGCCGATCGTGTTGAATTCGAACGGCACGCCGCCTGCCTCGCGAATGGCTTCTTTTACTATTTTTCCAAATTCTTGCAGATGCACGTGACCCGGCACAATATCGATATATGAGTTGCAGACCGCAATGAACGGCTTGCCGAAATCCTCTTCCTTGACGCCGGCCGCACGCAACAGACTGCGGTGCGGTGCGCGGTCAAAGCCTTTTTTAATCATGTCTGACCGCATTTTTTTGGTTGCCATGCCTTGTTCCCTCCTAAGAATAAATAAGCTTGCGCAGAATAATCCAGCGTCTGCGGCGCATTCGTCCGTAACAATCAGTGTAACATACCATACAAGCCCTGACTAGCGGTTAGGAGAAGCTATTCGCTGATACAGGTCTTGGCTTTTGCGCTTTGTTTCTTGCCTTATGTCACCTTATGTGACATTCGGGATTTACTTCAGCGGACGGCATGATTATAATGTAACTACAGAACTGGAAAATAACGAGGTGAAGCTGTTGCAATTGACCGAGCGCGAAAAAGAAAAGCTGCTCATCACCGTAGCCGCCGATCTGGCGAGGCGCCGGCTGGGGCGGGGCGTCAAGCTGAACTATCCCGAAAGCGTCGCCTTGATTACCTCGGAGATCATGGAGGGCGCGCGCGACGGACGCACCGTCGCCGAGCTGATGTCGCAGGGCACGCAGATTCTCAAGGCCGACCAAGTCATGGAGGGCGTGCCGGATATGATTCACGAGGTCCAGGTCGAAGCGACCTTTCCCGACGGGACCAAGCTCGTCACAATCCATCATCCGATTGCCACGTAAATTGTTCTTAATGGAGGTGAAGTCACGCGCATGATTCCTGGAGAATATCGGACAGGCCCGGGCGAGATCGCGCTCAGCCCGGGGCGTCGAAGATCGGAATTGATCGTCGTCAATACAGGCGACCGACCGGTCCAGGTCGGATCGCATTATCATTTTTTTGAAGTCAACCGGGCGCTGGACTTCGACCGCGAGGCGGCGTTTGGCATGCGGCTGGATATCCCGGCGGGCACGGCCGTCCGCTTCGAGCCCGGGGAGGAGAAGCCGGTCCGGCTCGTCGCGCTGGGCGGCACACGGCAAGCGTACGGGCTCAATAATCTGACGCAAGGACCGGTGGGTGACGGCCCGCTGCCAGCCGAGGTGCGCCAGCGGCTCGAGCGCTGGCAGGAGGCGGGCCGATGAGCCGAATGGATCGCGCCAGCTATGCGCAAATGTTCGGCCCGACAGCCGGCGACGCCGTGCGGCTCGCCGATACCGAGCTATGGGCCGAGGTTGAGAAGGACTACACCGTCTACGGCGACGAATGCAAATTCGGCGGCGGCAAGGTCATCCGCGACGGCATGGGCCAGTCGGGCAGCGCCGTGCGCGCCGACGGCGTGCTGGATACGCTGATTACGAATGCGGTCATCATCGACCATTGGGGCATCGTCAAGGCGGATATCGGCCTTAGGGACGGCCAGATCGTGGGCATCGGCAAGGGCGGCAATCCGGAAATCATGGACGGCGTCGACGCCAACATGATCGTCGGCGCAGGTACAGAGGTCATTGCAGCCGAGGGCAAAATCGTGACGGCGGGCGGCATCGACGCCCATATTCACTTCATCTGCCCACAGCAGATCGAGACGGCGCTGGCCTCCGGCGTGACGACGATGATCGGCGGCGGCACGGGACCCGCGACCGGCACCAACGCCACCACCTGTACGCCCGGCGCCTGGCATATGCGGCGCATGCTGGAAGCTGCGGAAGCTTTTCCGATGAATATCGGCTTCACCGGCAAGGGCAACGCTTCCGCTACAGCGCCGCTGATCGAACAGATCGAAGCTGGTGCGATCGGACTCAAGCTGCACGAGGACTGGGGCACGACCCCGGCTGCGATCGACGCTTGTCTGCAGGCCGCAGACCAATACGACGTGCAGGTCGCGATTCATACGGATACGCTCAACGAAGCGGGCTTCCTAGAGGATACGCTGCGCGCCATCGGCACGCGCACGATTCACACGTATCATACGGAAGGCGCCGGCGGCGGACATGCCCCGGATATTATCCGCGCGGCGGCGGAGCCGAACGTGCTGCCCTCCTCGACGAATCCGACCCGCCCGTTCACAGTCAATACGATCGAGGAGCATCTGGATATGCTGATGGTGTGCCATCACCTCGACAGCCGCATTCCCGAGGACGTCGCGTTCGCCGATTCGCGTATCCGGCCGGAGACGATCGCCGCCGAGGATATCCTGCACGACATGGGTGTCTTCAGCATGATCAGCTCCGATTCCCAGGCGATGGGACGCGTCGGAGAGGTCATCATGCGCACCTGGCAGACGGCGGACAAGATGAAGCGCCAGCGCGGTCCGCTCGCGCCCGACCAGGAGAGCGACAACTTCCGGATCAAGCGCTATGTTGCCAAGTACACGATCAATCCGGCGCTGACACACGGCATCTCGCATCTCGTCGGATCTGTCGAGCCGGGCAAGTTCGCCGATTTGGTGCTGTGGAATCCGATGTTTTTCGGCGTCAAGCCGGACCTGGTGCTCAAGGGCGGCAGCATCGCCTACGCTCAGATGGGCGATCCCAATGCCTCGATCCCGACGCCCCAGCCGGTATACGGCCGGCCGATGTTCGCAGCCTACGGCAAATCGGTGCAGCAAAGCAGCATTACCTTCGTCTCGCAGGCCGCGCATGCGCGCGGCATCGCCTCCGAGCTGGGGCTGCAAAAGCGCGTTGAGCCGGTGAAGGGCTGCCGCACCGTCGGCAAGAAGGACATGATTCATAACAGCGAGACCCCGCGCATCGAGGTCGATCCGGAAACATACAAGGTGAGCGTGGACGGGGAGCATGTGACGTGCGAGCCGTCCAGCGTGGTGCCGATGGCACAGCGCTACTTCCTGTTCTGATGGCACGCGAGGAAGGTGGCCAGGACGGCGCATGGGCGTGGCTGAGGCTGCAGCAGCTGCTCGATTCGGCTCTGCCGATCGGCGGGTTCGCGCATTCCTTCGGCCTGGAAGCGCTGGCGCAGCGCGGACGCGTCGTCACGAGCGCACAGCTGGAGCGCTATGCCGAAGCGATGCTCGATCAGTCGTGGGCGCCGGCGGATGCGATGGTGCTCAAGGCGGTCTACCGCGATGCCGGGCGTGAGGACCTGTCGCGTATCTGGGCGGTCGAGCGGCTCGTGCACGCGCAGCGGCTCGGGCTGGAGACGCGATCGGGGGTGGAGAAGATGGGACGGCGGCTGCTGCAGCTGTACGATGCGATCTACCCGGAATTGCCGCTGCCGCGGCTGCATGCGGCGATGCGCGCAGGGCGCTGCGACGGCACCCATCCGCTCGTGCTCGGCTGGATCTGCCACAGGCTCGGCGTGCCGCTAGACCAAGCGGTGCAGGGCTATCTGTACAGCAATCTCGTCACCTGCGTCAACAGCGCGCTGCGGCTGATCCGGATGGGCCAGACCGAGGGTCAGGCGATCGTAGCGCGGCTGCTGCCGGCCGCGGCGGCGGCCTGGCGCGCGGTCGAGGACCAGGAGCCGGAGGACGCCTGGATGAATATGCCCGAGGCGGAGCAAGCGACGATGCAGCACGAAGCATTGGATGCGCGGTTGTTCATGTCATAAAAAAGACCATACGAAACGGAGGCGTCAACCATGTGTCAAGGACAAGGCGGAGCACATCATCATCACGGCTGGGAGCAGCCGCAGCCGCAGGGGAACCGGCCGATGCGGATCGGCATCGGCGGGCCCGTCGGCTCGGGCAAGACGGCGCTGCTCGAACGCATCGCAGGGGCGCTGAGCGAAAAATTCAGCATCGGGGTCATCACGAACGATATCTATACGAAAGAGGATGCCCAGATTTTGCTGCGCACCGGCGTGCTGCCGGAGGAACGCATCATCGGCGTCGAGACCGGCGGCTGCCCGCATACGGCCATTCGCGAGGACGTTTCGATGAACTTTGAGGCGGTCGAGGAGCTGGAGCGCCGCTTCCAGCCGCTGGATGTCATCTTCATCGAAAGCGGCGGCGACAACCTGGCGGCGGCTTTCAGTCCGGAGCTGGTCGACCGGTTCATCTATATTATCGACGTGGCGCAGGGCGAGAAGCTGCCGCGCAAAGGCGGACCGGGCATCATGCGCTCGGATCTGCTGCTCGTTAACAAAATCGATCTGGCGCCGCATGTCGGAGCCAGCCTGGACGTCATGAAGTCCGATACGGCGCGGGTGCGCGGCGAGCTGCCGTACGTCTTCTCCAATCTGCACGGCGGCGAAGGGGTAGACGACATCATCTCCTGGATCGAGCATGAGCTGGCCCATGCCAAAGGCATCGAACATAGCCACGCCTGAGTCGGCGAAGCCGGCGGCGGTCGGCTTGACCGCGCGGCTGCGCGCCCGCTTCGTCCGGCACGGCGAACGCACGGCCTTGGCCGAGCGTTACCATAGCGCGCCGCTCAAGATCGCCAAAAGCTTCCCGCTGCGCGAGCGGCAGCTCGGCGTCATCGTCATGGACGTCTCCCCCGGCATGCTGGCCGGGGATCGCTATGAGCTGGAATGGGTGTGCGAAGCCGGCACGCACGCGTATGTGACGAATCAGAGCTATACCAAGGTGCATCCGAGCGAGCCTGCGCATCCTGCGATGCTGCGGCAGCGCTATGTGCTCGGCCCGGACGCCGTCTGCGAAGCGATGATGGAGCCGCTCATGCTGTACCGGGAGGCGGCGCTCGACAATCGGACGGAGGTGCGGCTCGCACCGGGCGCAGTCTGGATGCAGAGCGAGGTGCTCTGCCCGGGGCGGGCGCTGCGCGGCGAGCGCTTTGCGTACCGGCGCCTCGACAATCGGCTGCGCGTGCAGCTCGGCGAGGAGCTGATTTTTGCCCAGCGCCAACTAATCGTGCCGCAGGAGCAGCGGCTCGGCGCGCCTGGCGCGTGGGGAGACGCGACGCATGCCGGTATGTTCTATTGCATGGGCGACCGCGTGCAGCCGAATCATGCCGGCGCGGTCAGACAAGCGCTCGGCGAGCTGCCCGTTCGCGACCGGTCGCTGCGATGGGGCGTGTCGCCGGCCTACCGGCACGGCCTGACGGTCTCGGTGCTGGGCGATTCGGCCTGGGCGGTTCAAGAGGCGCTCCATCGCGCCTGGTCCGCGGCGCGCGCGGCGCTCCTGGAGCTAACGCCGCTGCAATTTCGCAAGTAGAACCCGCAGCCTCGGGAGGCTGCGGGTTTTAAGAGCTGAAATGCTGCGCGATGATCGTCAACTCGAGATCCTGCCAGTTGAGCAACGCGACCGGTTCTTCACGCGACCCATCAGGCGTTCTCCGACAAACGAATGATCCGGCGATAAAACGTGTGATCGCCGCCGATGTCCAGCTTGTATTCTTTCAGCATATTGTCGTCCGGCCAGCAGCGAAAGGCAGTGGCGACAGGCAAATATCCCATAGCCACTCCAAGCCCGCCGCAAATGTTGCTGCCGCCGTCGCCGCCCTTCAGCAGACACGGCGCGTCCACGACCTCATACCGGTATGGATCATAGGCAATGCTCAGGCCAAACTGGTTGGGCAGCTCCAGCTCGTATGGCTTGCCCGCCAACTCAGGGTCATCGAAATGACGGATGCGCATCCCGTAATCGAAGCTGTCCCCCCAACGCCATAGCGTGCGACTGCCGCCGCCGCACAAGTATTCCCATTCGTCCTCCGTGGGCAAAGCAAAGCAATCCCGCCTCAATCCGTGAAGCAGTTGCTCATAGGACCGCGGTTCGTAAAGTTCAATCAGCGTGCCGCCGTCGGTTCGGGTCAGCCGCAATGACTTGTGGATGGTCAGCATACGGCCGGAGCGGGATTGAAACTTTTCTATGGCTTCCTGTTGACGTGGTGTCAATTTCGGACTGTCGGCAGCTACAGTGTGCCAGCCGATCTCGCGCAGCCGGCATTCCGCCAGCATCGGTCCGACGGTTGCCGTACGCTCAGGCGACAACGTGTCAGCCAGCAACGAGAGCAGCTCGCCCGCTCCGTATTCGGCCAACGTATCCTCGAATTCACGGCTTGTTTTCTCATCCGGTCCGACAGCGAAAGAAGACCAGCCCAACGTAACGCTGTCGCCCGGCACAAATACAAATTCGCTGCCTTCCAGTTCATAGATAGCGGTATCCGTCCGCATGCCGAACCGCTCAAAACAGGCGAACCGTTTGAACTTCAAATTAGGATGGAGAGCTGTGAGAGACTCCAGCAAGGATTGGCGTTGATAAGAATTTAACCGCACATAAGCTGTTCGATCGTATTGGTTCATGTCAGTTCCTCGCAGTCCGACAGCCTGAACGGCCGGCTGTCTGTATGTGGTCCATGTCCTATTGCCGTATTCTTAAAGATTGACGAAAATTAGTTTACGTGATAAAATATTTAAAACTAAAATAAGTGGCGGAAGGAGGGCTGGGCAGTGCGCACTCGAGAAGAGCAAGAGCGCCATTGGCAGCATCTGAATCGGCTCGACGAAGCCTTCCGGCAGCTGCGCAAGCTCCTGCTGACGGAATGGAACAAGCGCGGCGTCGCCGGACTCGGCGTCACCCAAGCGAAGCTGCTGTTCAAGCTGTCAGCGCAAGGCGCGCAAAAAGTGTCGGCGCTCGCGGAGATGCTGGCCGTAACCTCGGGAGCGGTCACGGGCATGGCCGACCAGCTGATCGAGCAGGGGCTCGTCAGCCGGGAGCGCAGCGAGACGGATCGGCGCATCGTGATGCTGGATATTACGGAGGAAGGGCGCAAGCTGGTCGAGGATATCAACAGCCGGAAGCTGGAAATCATGGAGCTGTTGACTGTCGGATTGGAGGAGGGAGAGCTGCAGGAGCTGTCCCGCCTCATGGGCAAGCTGGTCGATGCGCACGCTCAACGGGACTAGCGCGCGCACAACGGCTCACGCATAGCGCAGCGACACGCTGCGTGCCTTGGCGTGCGCGGGGTACCATTTGGGCGGACCGTGCTTGGCCAAGTAGCCGAGCGTATTGACCAGATCGTCGACTGGCGCTTCTTCGTTCAACCGCTTCAGCAGCTCCCAGCAGGCCAGCACGTCGTAATCGGCGCGGTGGGCCTGATCGAGCGCAATGCCGTAGCGCGCGCACATGTCCTTGAGAGTGTGCGGATAGGGCTGGCGCAGCCGGCTGATCGTAAGCGTGTCGATGAAGTCGTTGGTAAACGAGCGCCCGGCCAGTCGAAGCAGCGTGTGATGCAAGAAGCTAAGATCGAATGCGGCGTTATGCGCAACGATCGTATTCGACCCGATCATGCGGTTCAGCATCCGAAAAGCCGTCTCCTCGTCCATGCCGCCTACGAGCATGTCGGACGTAATGCCCGTCAGCTCGGTGATTTTTGGCGCGAGCGTGCCTTTGAATTGAATCAGCGTGCTGAAATGACCGACAATCTCGCCGTCGTGGCAACGAATGGCGCAGAGCTCGATGACCCGGTCGCGCTGCGGATTCAGACCGCTGGTCTCAAAGTCCAGAACCGTAATGTCATCCAATTGCATGGGCTCACCTCAAGTTGTGTCCTTCGTCAAGCTTGGTAAAATATGCTGTTGTCTCTAATCGAATTATACTATAATTTGGGTGAGAAATGGACCAGCAATGAAAGAAAGAATAGGAGAAAGCAGGGGGAGAGCAAATGAAACGACCGTTCATTGCGATAGCGGGGAGCTTGAATATGGATCTGGTGGTGTCGGCTGATCGCCAGCCCAAGCTCGGCGAGACAATCCAGGGCAGCTCGATCGATCAGGTCCCTGGAGGCAAGGGGGCCAATCAGGCCGTCGGCTGCGCCAGACTCGGCGCACATGCCGCCATGATCGGCTGCGTGGGGAACGACGACTTTGGCGTGCGGATGCTGGATAATCTGACGCATAATGGCGTCGACAGCCAAGCGATCGCGGTGCTGGAGGATGTCCCGTCGGGGATCGCCTCGATCACGCGCACGCCCGAGGACAACTGCATCATCGTCGTGGATGGCGCCAACGGCCGCTGCGACGGGGCCGCTGTCAACCGGCATGCCGGCGTGCTGGAACGGGCGGACGTGCTGCTCGTGCAGTTGGAGATTCCGCTGGAAGGGGTAAGAACGGCGATGGGCCTCGCCAGCGGTGGCGATGCGACGGTTATTCTCAATCCGGCGCCCGCGCAGGCGCTCCCGGAGGATCTGCTCCGGCTGGCCGATTATATCACGCCCAATGAATCGGAGTGGGAGCTGCTGAGCGGGACGCGTGTCCGTGACGACGAGGCGCTGCGCACTTCGATGCTGGAGTGGGAGCGCAGGCTGGGCAGCAAGGTCGTCGTCACGCGAGGCAAAGATGGCTGCTCGTATCTCGAGGAGGAGCGGCTCGTGACCGTCCCCGCCCCGGCGACCGAGGTGGTCGACACGACCGGCGCTGGCGATACGTTCAATGCGGCGCTCGCGTATGCGCTCGGCAGCGGCACGTCGCTCGCTGCGGCCGTAGAGCTGGCGATCCGCTGTGCGTCGCTGTCGGTACGGCGCTTTGGCGCGCAAGGCGGTATGCCCACCGGCGAGGAGGCGGGGCTGGCGTAGCGCCCGCCGCGTCAGGACCGGATGGACCGGCCTGCACGCACAATCAAGAGCCCGGGGCTTACGCCTCGGGCTCTTTTGCCGCGGAATTGGACCGGAGCCAGCGCAGCCGGTAGCAGTTCATGCCGACCTCGCCCAATTCCTCCAGCAGGCCGTAGTTGGCCCAGGCGCCGACGACCGCGCCGATCCCCGGCAGGAGCTGCAGCATTTTGCGCAAGTCAATCGTGTCGCGGTATTCCTGCTGGAGCTGCCGCCAGTCAATCGCAGCGGGCGAGGGCTCCGATTCCTCGGCGTCGGACGAGGCTGGCCATCGCTTGATTGTGTCGAGCAGGGCGGGGCGTTTGTCCGCACCGGAGAAGGCGAGCTGGAAGACATGCAGAATGAACATGCGCTCTTGCAGCCGTGATGAACGGTAGCCGTACACATGCGCCAGCTTGAACAAAAATTTCATTTTGATGCCGAGCAAAAGCGGGAAATCAGCCAAGCCGAGGCACCATGCCTTTTACAGCCGTCGTCACGCCCTGGTGCACGCGCTCGGGGATGGCGCGATTGACCCGGTTTTGCTTACGCATCCGTACCCGAAACGTCTCACCAAATTGCCGCGGCGGCTTGTCCAGACTAGACAGCATCAGTTTTGCGAGCTGCTATAGTGCGGAAAAAAAGAAAAATGGCCGCTCATGGTATGTTCCGCTGCCGTCTCGAGGCGTATGCTGTCAATCCCGACTACTGTAAATGCGACGGAATCACCGCTCCTGACCATCAGTTCCATGACCAAAAATTCGCGAAAGCGAAAGCTGACGCGCACCGCCGCTCCGCTTGCGGCGACCGGTTCGCAGGCAAGCATGCCGGAGCCGTAGACCAGCGTGTTCGCAGCATAAAGCAGAATACCGCTCTTCCCCTGCCCGGGCGCATCTGGCAGTGCGGTCCAATCCGATTGCACGCACTGGACCGGCGATAAATGCGCCTCATGGCGTGCGGACATTGTCGTATGGCATGACAAAGCTGCCACCTCCCCGTAGAATACGCTTCTCTTATCCAAACATTGCTATACGATATGCGCCTGCACGGAGAGGCGCACCCGCCAAAGCGGGCAGGAGCCCGATTATGCAGAAAATCAGCGGATGACCACGGCAAAACGCCCGGTGCACCCATACACTTGGAGTAGAGATGTCGATAGGGAGCTGGAAGGATGAGCAAACGACGATGTGCTGACGCCCGGCTGCGACGACGACGAAAAAGGCCGCGTCATCGGCGGAGCTGTGCAAAGTCCGCTTGCTGCAGGCGCCAAAAGCGAAGCCGCGTAAAGAAAACGGCTCTGTCTGTGTGTAGCTGTATCGTAGTTGGAGGACGAATATGCCGACGATGCCGACGCAGGATGAACAAGCGCGCGAAGCGCTGCGGCAACCGCCGGATCATGTCCCTGCCCCGCCCGTTCCCGGTCGTCGTACGATGTGCGCCGGCCCATTCGGTGCGGGAGCGCTGCTATGCGACCGATGAAGCGCAGGGGCGCATCTTCCAGCCGTGCGACGGGACGGAGACCATATATTATCGAGCTGCGATCCCGCCGGATGCGGCATTGGTGCTAGTAGGCAATGACTCGGCCTGCAGCATGCAGATTGAGCTGGTCATGGCCGACGGCAGCCTGCTCACAGGTACGGTCAATCAAGGTCAACAAATCAGCTATGATGTCCAGGGTCTGCAGGTGTTGCGAATACGCTGCACTGGAGAAGGCGGTATAGGACGGGGCACCTATCAGATTCAACTGCGCCGCGAGCTCTGAAGGTCTGCGCGAGATTGAGGAGAGTCAGGAGGAATGTGTGATGGACGAGGCGACAAGCGATCCGTGCAAGGCGCGCCTGCAACGCGCGCTGGAGCTGTGGTATGCGGCGGTGTCGCAAGCGGACGCAGCACGGTTCACACTAGAGGAAGAGCAGCGGATGCATGCTGCAGTGAGCCGACTAGCCCAGACGAGCGCTTTTATCGGCGAGAGTGCGATTGTCAAGGCCGACTGGTTCGAGGAGATTGGCGCCGCGCTGCTGCTCAGACGGTTGCAGGAGGGGAATTATGACTGTTACGAATAAGCGGGATGACGTAATCCGGCACATCGAGGCAGCGTGCCTGGCCTGGCGGCGCGGCGACGACAGCCGGGCATTGGCAATGCTGCAGCAAGGGATTGTGCATTGGCTGGTGCAGCTGCAAGGGGAGACGTTTTTGGCAGCCGAGCAGCGCGGCTGGCTGTCGGCAACGCGCGGCTGTATTTTGCGGATTGCCGTGCTGCAGCGCCGCGGCGATTGGGAGCGCGCCGCCGATGAATTGGACATCCGGCTACTGCCGCTTTTGCGCCAAGCCGAGACTGACCGGCAAGGTGACGCCGATGCGCAATGAGGACATCCGGCAGCGCAACCTGGCTGCGTTGCCCGCCTATCTGTTAGCCGATGTCGAGACGCCGGTGCCAGGCGACGCTACCGGTGAGATTGAAATGCTGAACGCCGCGGACGGCTCGGTCGTGTCGGCTGTCCGAACCGGAGGTCATGTGCTACCGACGGCCAGCTTGATCGATCCGCTCGGAGAAGCAGCCGACTGGGCGCGAACGCTGGAGGTGGACAACGTTCGGCTCTGCTTTATCTATGGCTGCGGCTCCGGCTATCCGCTGCTCGCGTACCAGGCGCGCAAAAAGCCGGATACGCTAACGATTATTTTCGAGCGTCGGCCGGCCTTGTTTCGCGCGCTGCTGGATGGTGTCGATCTGTCCCCGCTGCTGGCGGATCCTTCGGTGCGATGGGTCATCGGCGACCACGCTCAGATGCTCGAGCGGATCGGCGATGCGCTCGGCGGGGAGGTGCTGCTGCATTGCACCCGGCTTGCCGTCCATTTCACGCCGCCGGCGCATCGCGTCGACAAGGCCTTCTACCTCAAGCTGCATGAATGGCTGCTGGATCGACTGACGATGCTAACCCAATCGATTGGCAATTCGGTGCATGATACGCTGTTCGGGCTGCATAATTCACTCGATAACGCGCGTTCCATCCAAGAAAGTATGCCGTTGTCCGAGCTGAAAGGCGTGTACGCCGGCATGCCGGCTTTTGTCGTGGCGAGCGGCCCCTCGCTGGATCGCAATCTCGATCGGCTCGCTGGCATGGATCGCCACGCGCTGATCCTGACGGCCGAATCGGCGCTGCTGCCCTGTCTCAAACGAGGCGTCAAGCCGCATGCGATCTGCGTGACCGAGCGCTCTCCTGATGTTTATCACTACCATTTCGCCCCTGCGACGCTGCCCGAAGGCGTAGCGCTGGTCGGACTGAGTTCGCTCGATCCGCGTATTCCGGCTTCAATGCCGGGGCCCTGGCTACCGGTTTTTCGAATCGGCGAATCGTCGACGGCCTGGCTGCGCGAGGCGCTCGAGCCGGCCTCGGCAGGCTTGCAGGGCGGCATGTCCTCGGCCCATCTTGCCTTTGAGCTGGCGTTGTATTGCGGCGCCGACCCGATCATTTTTGTCGGTCAGGATCTCGCCTTCGCCGATGATGGCCGCACGACGCACAGCGATGCGTCGCTGTATGCCACCAGCGTGCTTGCGGAGCAGGTGCAGCGGCTCCGCTCCGAGCCGCCCTTGACGGTCATGGGGAGCGCTGGCCGCCCGGTTCGGACCACGCGGCTGTGGCTGGACTTCAAGACCTGGTTCGAGCATCAGATCGGCAGGCATCCCGGTGTCTCCTTCATCAACGCGACAGAGGGCGGAGCGCATATTGAGGGGACCAAGGTGATGACGCTGGCGGATGCGCTCGACCATGTCCCGCGTGCGCATCCGGTGCCGCGCCTGAGCGAGCTGCTCGCGTATCGCCGCGCACCTGTTCCCTGGGAAAAGACAGCAGCGCGTCTGGGCTCTGCGCTCGCTCATTTGGTTCGCAAGACGGGCGAGTTGCAGTCGGAATGCCGGGCTGATCTGGCGCGCTGCGGCTTTCTTTTGGAAGCGTGCCGGCTGCACCGGTCTCATCCCGGTCCCGCGCTGCCGGGCTGGCTGGGCGAACGCTTCTCCGAGCTGGGCGAGCGCTTCCGGCGCTACACGGACGACCCGCATGTGTCCATTTATATTCAGCCGCTTGTCTATAGCTATTTGCGGCGGCTCGGCCGCTCGGCCGCGCTCGACACGCTGACTGCCGTGGAGGAGGACGTGCGGCTGCATGAGCAGCTGTTCGCTCGCTTGCAACGTGTCCTGGCGCTGATGCAGCGCCAATTCGAGGCCGCGCTCCTTCGATTGGAGAAGCAGGGCAAACGCACAAATGAATAAAAATGGAAAACTGTCCATATTGGGCACCCCTTCTTGTTCATAGCTTATAGTACCCCATGCATAAGGAGGAGTTTGATCCATGAGTTGTTCGTCTTCCACTAGCTCATGCTGCCAAAAGCCGCTTGTCAGTGTTTGTTTACCCCAGCAAACCTTTCCGGTGAGCAGCACGGGCAGCACGCTGTTCGGGCCCAACCCGACTTCGATCGCCGCTTCTGGTGTAATTAGCAACGATTCAATTACCACTGCTGTGCTGGATGTTACCTTCTATCGCGGCAGTGCGGTCGTCGCCACGCTCAGCGCCATCGCGCCCGGCCAATCGCGCGCCTTCACCGTTGGCGGGTTCACCACGATCAGCGCGACGCCGACCTCGTCGGCTGCAGGCATCACGAACCTGTGCATGACTGAATTTTTCCGGCCTGCCGTCTAGACGTCCCTGAGCCGCCCCGCGCCGTCCGCGATTCGCGGCTGGCGCGGGGCGGCTCGCTTCATGAAAGGAGAGGACGAAATGAATGGGGATGACTGGCCCGTATTGTCTCGGCTGACGCCGATCGGCCAAGCGATCGAAGTGCTGAATCGTTCGTCGGCGGCCGGCTTGCAAGTGGAATCTGCCAATGGAGAGGCCCCGGCGCTGCTGACCGATTACGACCTTCGGCGAGCGTTGCTGAGCGGGCACGGCTCCGAAGTGGCCGTCGGACGGATTCCGAGCTGCGCGGTCGAGCCCTTGCCGGCGCCGTCTACCGCTGAAGCGACAGTCTTGCTCATGGCAGGCGGGCGCGGGAGTCGCCTGGCGCCGCTGACGGACCGTTGCCCGAAGCCGATGCTGCCGGTCGGAGATCGACCGTTGCTGGAGCATACGCTGGTGCGACTGAGCGCCGCCGGCTTGCGTACCTGCTATATCGCCGTCCATTACAAGGCCGAGATGATCGAGCGCTACTTCGGCTCCGGCGAACGCTGGGGGTTGCGAATTCGGTATGTGCGCGAGGGCCGTCCGCTCGGCACCGCCGGGGCGCTCACGCTGCTGCCCGAAGACGCGCCCGGACCGGTGCTGGTCATCAACGGCGATCTGCTCACCGACCTCCGCTATGATCGTCTGCTCGACTATCATGCGCGCTGCGGACGCGGTGCAACGGTCGCAGTGGCGGAATACCGGCACCAGGTGCCGTACGGCGTCGTGACGCTGCGCGAAGGGCAATATGAGGGGATGCGCGAAAAGCCGCTCGTGCGCGCGGACATCAGTGCCGGAATCTACGTGCTGGAGCGCGAAATACTGGCAGGGCTCGGCCGCGACCGCCGACTCGATATGCCCGAAGTGCTGGAACGCTTGACGGCGCGACATCGGCAGCCGGCTGTCTATCCGATCCGCGAGCATTGGCACGATATCGGGCGTATCGAAGACTATGAGCGGGCACGCCAAGCATATGGCGACGGTCGGGAGTGCGCGTCATGCGCGCCCTTGTGATCGGGCTGGGCTCAATCGGTCGGCGACATGCCCGTATACTCGCTCGTATAGGCTGCGACGTAGCGGCGGTGAGCCGAAGCCAAGCCGGCACGCCCGGCGTATACGGCAATATCGGCGCGGCGATGCGCTACTGGGCCCCGGCGTATGCGGTAGTGGCGACGCCTACAAGCGCGCATGGATCGGCGCTGCGGGAGCTGCGCGAGGCCGGATACGACGGCCCGGTCCTGGTCGAGAAGCCGCTGTTCGCACAGCCGGGGGAGCTGCCTCCCGAGCAGTTGGAGGGAGTACACGTGGGCTACAACTTGCGGTTCCACCCGCTGCTGCGGCAGCTGCGCTGGAGGCTGCGGCATCAGCGGGTGCTGACTGCGACGCTCTATGTCGGGCAACACTTGCCGCACTGGCGAGAGCGCGATTACCGCACGTGCTATTCTGCCTCCCGTGCGCAGGGCGGAGGCGTGCTGCGCGATCTGAGCCACGAGCTGGATTATGCATGCTGGCTATTCGGGCCATGGCGCGCCCTGACGGCGCGTGGCGGACACTACAGCGGGCTGGAGATCGACAGCGACGATGTGTACGGCTTGATGGCGGAGACTGCGCGCTGTCCGCTGCTGCAGCTGCACTTGAATTACCTCGATCGCCGCGCCAGACGGTTCCTCCTCGTGCATACCGAGGCGCATACGTATGCGCTCGATCTCATTCGGGGCGAGCTGCAGATCGACCGTGACGCGACGATCAACTGCGGGGGGACGGGCACGATGGAGGGCACGTACGCCGCGCAGCATCGCGCGATGCTGCGCGGCGGCAGAGGTGTATGCACGGCTGCTCAGGCAGCCGAGACGGTGCACATGATCGAGGCGGCGGAGCGTGCCGCTGCCGAACGAAGGTGGGTGAAGCGATGAAAAACGGCCGACTCTGCACCATTTGCGCCCGCGGCGGCTCGACCGGCGTACCGGGCAAAAATCTGCGCCCGCTCGGCGGCGTGCCGCTGCTGCTCCATACCCTGACCCAGGCGCAGGACAGCGGCCTGTTCGCCGCCATTGCCGTGAGCAGCGACAGTGCGGCCATACTGGAGACGGCCAGCCGATACGGCGCGGATTGCACGATCGCGCGCCCTGCGGCGCTGGCTACGGCCACCGCCCCCAAGCTGCCCGCCATTCGGCACTGCGCATCGGAGACGGCGCGGGTACTGGGAGGTAGCTGGGATACGGTTGTCGATCTTGATGTTACGGCCCCGCTGCGCCTTCCGGAGGATATCGCAGGCGCGGTGCGCTTGTTGGAGGAGGATGAACGGGCAGGTAATGTCATTACGGCGGCGCCGTCGCGCCGATCGCCCTATTTCAATATGGTGGAGCTGGGTCCGGACGGCGCTCCGCGGCTCGTCAAGACGCCGTCCGTGGCAGTGGCGAGGCGACAGGACACGCCGCCGACCTACGATATGAATGCCTCGATCTATGTATGGCGCTGGTCGCGTCTGATGGCCGGAGGCCGGCTGCTGGACGCGGCTACCCGGCTCTATGTGATGCCGCCGGAACGTTCGCTGGATATCGATACGGAGCTGGATTGGGAGCTGGTGGCAGCGATTCTGGAGAGGGGGCGGCGAGACAATGCATGAGCCAGGAGCAGGAGCCGCCGGTCTGCTCGATCTGAGCGGACGCTGCGCAATTGTGACAGGCGGGGCGGGCATTCTGGGCCGCCGGATCTGCGCAGGTCTGGCGGAGCACGGCGCCCGGGTGGCCGTCGTCGACGTGCGCGGCGACGCGGCCCGTGCGCTCGCCTCGGAGCTGGAGTCGCAGTGGGGCGCGCCCAGTATCGGCATAGCCTGCGATGTGACCGAGCCGGCTTCGGTGCAAGCGATGGTCGAGCAGGCGGCTGCGCTCGGGGAGCTCCGCATTCTGTTCAATCACGCGGCCGGCAAAAGCGACGATCCGGAGGCGTTTTTTGCCCCGTTCGAGACGTACTCGACGGCGATGTGGCGACAGATTATGGCAGTCAATCTGGATGGTATGTTCCTCGTCGCCCGGGAGGCGGGTCGCCGCATGATCGCACAGCGCACGGGCGGATCGGTTATCTTTACCTCCTCCATCTACGGCATGCTGGCTCCGGATGACCGGATCTATGACGGGGCGCGCTATATGGATGCCGCGATCAATACGCCGGCGGTCTACGCGGCGTCCAAGGCGGGGGTCAATGGACTGTCCGCCTACCTGGCAGCCCGCTGGGCCCGGCATGGAATCCGGGTCAATACGCTGACGCCGGGCGGCGTCGAGAGCGGCCAGAATGCGCGCTTTCAATCGCGCTATGCGGAGCGGGTGCCGCTCGGGCGGATGGGAAGCGCCGACGAGCTGGTCGGGGCGGCGCTCTATCTGGCCTCCGACGCCTCCTCGTATGTGACCGGGCACAATCTGGTGGTGGACGGGGGATTGAGCGTGTGGTGACGACGGGCGCATGAGCACGTGGGGAGCGCATGTCGTCCTTGTTCGGCGGCGAGAGGGACGGGTCTCAGCGTGCAGGCACGCCCTTGACGACAGCGCCGTCAGGGACGTCGCGCGTCACGACCGCTCCGGCGCCGACGACTGCACGCGCGCCGATACGGCGGGGCCGTGCAGAGGTGCCCTGCAATACGGTAGCCCCGGCGCCGATCGTGGCAGCTGCCTGAAGATGGACGTTGCCGCAGATATGCGCGCCCGGACCTACAGTGACGCAGTCCCCGACAAGGCAATCGTGTCCGATCGTGCAATTGGCGCCGTAGACGGCGAAGCTGCCGCAGCGCACGGAGCTGCTCAGCCGCGCCCCGGCCAGAATGACGCTGCCTCGGCATGCGGCAACTGCCTCCGCCTGACCACGCGCGAGCGTGGCGTGCGGGTGAATCAGATTCACATAGGGAAGCTCGGGATAGCGCTCCGCCACGGCGCGCCGCAGCGCGGATGCGCCGATGGCGATGGCGAACCGCCAGTCGTCCGCTGCCAGCGTGTGCACTGTGGACTCATCCAGCACCGCGAAGCCGTCCACGGTCTGGGGTGAGGTCGCATTGGCCCGCCCCGTCGATCGGCGCAGCAAGGCGATGCGCGCGCAGCCGAGCTCCAGCGCAAGGTGGCCCAGCTCCCGGGCAAAATCGGACGCGCCGAACAGGGCCAGCTTCATTCGATCCGCTCGTCGGCGGCGTAGGCGCGAGTCGCGGATGTGCCGATTAAGCGCCAGAAGTGAGCGCCGGCGAGGCCGCCTCCCGGTCGTTTGAGCGCAAGATTATCCGACGTGAAGCGCTCGCCCGCGGCGATCGGACGCGCGGCTACAATGCTGCGCCGCGCGACGGCGGCCGTGTCCAGCTCGGCCGGGCAAGGCACCTTGCGACCGCTGCCGAGCGCCTGCTCGACCTCGCGGATCGCCGCCGTCATGGCGGCGAATTCGGCCGGCTCCAGCGAAGCGGCATGGTCGACGCCGGGGGCCGTGCGATCCAGCGTCAAGTGCTTCTCGATCATGCAGGCGCCCCGTGCAGCGGCGGCGATGGGAATGGCGATGCCGGTCGAGTGATCGGACAAGCCGGTCGGCAGGCCGAACGCGGCGGCCAGCGTATCGAGCGCCCGCAGGTTCGTCGTCTCGGCCGGCGCAGGGTAGAGGGATACCGCATGCAGCAGGACGACGCGTTCGGCGAGCAGACGCCCCCCTTCCGACGAGAGCAGGGCTCGCCGCGGCGCAGCGGGTCCCGGACGGGCGGACGGGTCAGCGATGAAGCCCCACGCCAGCACGCCGAGCGCATGCTCGATCTCGGCCAGCGTGCTCATGCCGGTCGAGAGCAACAGCTGGCAGCCGCTGCGCGCCAACTGCACGAGCAGCGGATCGTTGGTGAGCTCGCCCGAGGCGATCTTGATGCGGCGCGCGCCGAGCTCGCCGGCGAGAAAGGCCGCGCTGGCGGCATCGAACGGGCTGGCCGTGAATTCGACGCCGCGCTCCCGCGCGCGCTGTGCCAGCGCGCGCACATCGGCGGGCGCGAGCTGGAGCCGACGCAGCAGCTCGCGCTGCGTGCCTGTCGCGTGCGCGCGCTGCTGATATGCAGCCAGCGGGGCTTGTTCGGCAGCCAGCTGCTCGGCGTCGAAAAGCTGCAGCTTGACGATGTCGGCGCCGGCTGAGGCGGCAGCATCGATCAGAGTGGCGGCGCGGTCAGGCGAACCGTCGTGATTGACGCCGATTTCGGCAATGATGCGGATCGCTCCATGGCTCATGAAGGATTGACCTCCTCGAAGATTTTGGCGGACGTGCGGCCGGCGGATCGACGCAGCAGTATCTTCACCATTCGGTCGGCGCTGCCGCCGTGCCCGTACGGACTGATGAGCGCGCGGCAGTCCAGGCGCCACGCGCGCCGGATCGCCGCCGCTACGGCCGTCCCGTCCGCCTCGCAGCGAATGACGCTGGGCCCGCACAATCTTCCGCGTTGGCGGGCTCCGATGTCGACGCTCGGCTTGCCCAGCGCAGGCACCTCGCAGATGCCGCTGGATGAGTTGCCGACGACGGCGTCGCACGCCCGGACGGCGCTGAAATAGACGAGCTGGCCGAGCGTGCCGCTGAGGTGCACATGCGGACGCTGCGCCGCATAGCGCTTGATCGTTGCGTGCATGCGCCGACCGGCCGGGTCGCTGTTGGGCTGCGTGAAGAGTACGCCGACGTCGGAGCCGAGCTCGTCGAGTCCGCGCAGCAGCGCCTCCAGCTCGTCGTCGGCGCTGCGCTCGCCCAGTGTGGCCGGGTGATGCGTGACGAGGACATTGCGCGGCCGGAGCGCGAAGCCGAGTGTCCGTTCGAGCTCGCTGCGAGCGAGTAGCGGCAGCTCGAGGATCCGGTCGATGCCGGGGTGCCCGACATTGAAAATGCTGCGCTCGGTCTCGCCCAGTTGCCTGACAATGCGTGCGGCTCTCGCATTGGTCACGAAATGCAAATCGGCCATCTTGGTGATGGCGTGGCGATACGCCTCGTCCAGCGCGCCCTCGGTAATGTCGCCGCCGCCAATATGGGCGATCGGAATGCGCGCGGTATAGGCCGCCGTCGCTGCGGCAAAAATCTCGAAGCGGTCCCCCAGAAGGACGACCCGATGTGGCCGCAGCCGCTCGAAGAGATCGGCGAAGCCGATTACGCCAAGCCCGATCGACTTGGCCGCGCCGACCGCCGAATCGCTGGAGAGCAGCATCTCCACGCGTCCGTCGGGCGTAAAACCGTCGGCTGCAAGCGCGCTCCCGGTCGATCCGTATTCCGGCGCCAGGTGCGAGCCGGTCACGGCGATCTGCAGGCACAGTCTGGGTTCCGCCGCGATGCGCTGCATCAGGGTGTGCAGCAGACCGTACTCTGCCCGGCTCCCGGTGACCATGCATATACGCGTCGCACTCACGGCGTTGGCTCCTCTCCGGCTAAGAAGTAACTGCTGGGCAAGTGCACCGCCCGGCACCAGAGGCGATCGGTCTCGGGCAGCGGCATGCGCGGATGGCGCCGGTACATCGGCAGCCGGTGCAGCGGCGTCCAGAGCGGTCGCGCGCCGAGACCGGCCGCGTGAAGGGCGTCCAGCACCGCCTCGCGAAGCCGGGGATGGGGGCGGCTCAGCAGCAGGGTATTCAGCCAATAATTGCTCTCCGCATGAGGGGGTTCCTCCAGCAGCTCCACCTCGGTCAGCTCTCGAAAGGCGTCGCGGTAGCGCGAGGCCAAGCTACGCTTGGCCGCGAGCAGTACAGGCAGCCTGGCCAGCTGGGCCCGGCCCAGTGCGGCGCTCAAGGCAGGCATGCGGTAATTGTAGCCGAGCCTGTCATGCCGCGATGCCCAGCGATGGGGCAGCTTGGCGGTGGACGATACGTGCCGGGCTGTCTGCGCCAGACGGCTGTCAGAGGTCAGGATGGCGCCGCCGCCGCCGGTCGTGACCAGCTTGTTGCCGTTGAAGCTGATCGCCGCCAGCCGGCTGGCCGATCCGACAGGGCGCCCGTACAGGCGCGAGCCGAGTGCCGCCGCGGCATCCTCTACGAGCGCCAGCCCATACCGGCGGCAGAGCGCCTCGTAGGGAGCGGTATCGACCGGATGGCCGAGCGGATGGACGAGCACGAGCGCGCGCATCGGGCGCCCGCTGACCCGATTGCGGTAGCCATCGCCGCAAGGGACGGCGATCTGTTCGAGCCAGGCTGCGAGGCGATGCGAATCGAGCGCGAGCGAGTGCGGACTGCAATCGGCAAAATGCGGCATTGCGCCGCAGTAGGCGGCTGCATTGGCCGTGGCGACAAAGGTGAGCGACGGCATGAGTACCTCATCGCCCGGCTCGACTCCGCTCAGCAGCAGAGCGAGATGAAGCGCGGCCGTCCCGCTGGATAGCGCAACGGCGTGATGCGCGCCTGCGGCCGCGGCGAGCTCGCGTTCGAATGCCTTGACCTCCGTACCTGCGGATGAGACATAATTGGCCGCCAGCGCCGCCAGCACTGCGGCGTGCTCGCCCGGTCCGAAGCGCGGCTCGTGAAGCTGGACGTTGCCGCAATCGCGGGGCAGACTGCGACGGACGGCCTCGACGATTCGCCCGGCGGTCTGTGCAGCGTCCGACCTCATATGCGATACTCGGAATCGGGAGCTGCTGTTCCGCGCTGCCGCTGCGGAGCGGTGAACCATTGGATCGTCTGCTCGAGTCCGCGTCTGAGGCCATCCGCTCCGGTGTAGAGCGGTTTCCATCCAAGCAAACGCTCCGCTTTGGCATTGTTAGCCCATAGCCGCTCGACCTCGCTGGATGGCGGGCGCAAGCGCGCCTTCTCTTCGACCAGCTCGACCCCCGGCGCGCCCATTTGCGACGCAATCTGTCGCGCCAGCTCGCCGATTCCGAGCTCGTAGCCGCTGCCGAAGTGAACGGTGTCGCCGATCGCCTCGTCCGTCTCAGCAGCGGCTACGAGAGCTGCTGTCGTGTCGTCCACGAAGGTAAAGTCCCGGGTAGGATGCGTGGCGCCGATTTGAATATGCGTGGCGCCCGAGGCCAGCTGCTCGATGATTGCAGGGATAACGGCTCTGGGGGATTGCCGGGGGCCGTATGTATTGAACGGTCGAGCAATGACCACCGGTGTGCCGAAGGCCTGGTGGAAGGAGCGGGCGAGCTGGTCGGCTCCGATTTTGGTCGCAGCATACGGCGATTGCGCCTGCAGGGGATGCGTTTCGACAATCGGCACAGCCTCCGGCGTGCCGTATACCTCGCTCGTGGACATTTGCACGAGACGGCGGGTCTGCAGCGCGCGCGCCGCCTGCAGCACGTTGAGCGTCCCTTTGATATTGGTCTCCACATACGCATCGGCGGCAAAATACGAATAAGGAATGCCAATTAGTGCGGCTAGATGAAAAACGACGTCGGAGCCGCGCATGGCCGCGGCGACCGCATGATAATCGCGAATATCGGCGCGGACGATTTCGAGATCCGAACGGATCGATTCGGGCAGTGTGTCCAACCAGCCCAGACTGCCGCTGGACCGGTAATGCACAAGTCCTCTCACCCGGGCGCCGGCGCGAACCAATCGCTCCGTCAGGTGAGAGCCGATGAACCCGCCTGCTCCGGTTACAAGCACTTTGCTGGTTGCCATATTCATGAGGCTTCTCCTTCCTGGGCGTAGACCGCGGATTCCCGCGGCCGGCAAACGTGCCGGTCAATGCCATTTTATGACGAATGCCTAGGCACGATGCGTTGACGAGCTGCGAACATTTGAGAGGATTTCAGATTTAGGGCCCGTTACTCAGCAAGAGTACTGTCAAATGATGGGATGTCCACATTATATAGAATAGGGAGTCGTTCGGATTAAACGTCGGAGGTGAAGACAACGTGGGGACATGGCGGTCACAAGGCGTAAATGAAAATGTCGTATATGGCGCATGTCAATCCTGCAACCAGTCTTACCTCCAGAGCGCTTGTTGCTGTCCGGAAGGCCCGCCGGGCCCGCCCGGCCCGCCCGGCCCGCCGGGAGCGACCGGAGCAACCGGGGCGACCGGGGCGACCGGAGCAACCGGAGCAACCGGAGCGACCGGAGCGACCGGGGCGACCGGAGCGACCGGGGCGACCGGAGCGACCGGAGCAACCGGAGTAACCGGGGCGACCGGGGCGACCGGAGCAACCGGAGCAACCGGAGTAACCGGGGCGACCGGGGCGACCGGAGCAACCGGAGCAACCGGAGCAACCGGGGCGACCGGAGCGACCGGAGCGACCGGAGCAACCGGGGCGACCGGAGCAACCGGGGCGACCGGAGCAACCGGGGCGACCGGAGCAACCGGCACAGCGCCGACTACATCTGGCTCTGCGGCGAATACGTCGGGTGCGACCTTGGCCCTGCTCATCGGCGTTCCTGTTCCAGTCCCTTTTCCAAACGCGCAAAATTTGTCAGCAGACATTACGGTCAACGGGGCTAGCACACTATTTACGATCAATACGACTGGCAGATACTTGATTACGTACGTGCTATACCCCACCTTATCGTTACTGACAACTTTTCAGCTTCGACTTAATGGGACCGGCGTCAACGGCACGCAGGTGAGCGCGGCGGTCGGCATTGGAATTGTACAAAATCAGGTCATCATTAATGTTACCGCTGGCAATACAATTAGCGTGACCGCCACTGCCGCTCTGGCAGGGTCGGTGACTTTAGCCGCAGGATCAACTGCAGCTACAATTTCAATGGTCCGGGTCGGATGACCCCGAGTCTAATTTCCCAGGAAATATAAAAATGGCCCGACACGATCCAGGCATCCGGAAAGGACAATCGGGATCCGGGCAAGGGAAACGTCTGGTCGCGCAAACATGTCATTAAAGCCGACTTTCCTTCCGTACAGGCACAAATAGGCGTACACCCACATACACTACAGAACAGACTTCAATGTTCGACCAAAGGCAACAAAAGCTTATGTTTGGCTTGCGCGGCTTTTGGCAATTCAGCGTGGGGGTGGCCGATTACATGCCAGGATTGATAGCGGCGGCGGCGCTGCTGATCAAGCAGCTGACGCTGCTTGTCTCGTATGTGAAGAACAACGCTTTTCCGCAGCCGCTGCAGGAGGAAGAAGAAGCCAGACACCTGCGGCTGTTTGCGGAGGGCGATCCGCATTCCCGGAATGTGCTGATCGAGCACAACCTGCGGCTCGTTGCCCATATTGTCAAAAAGTTCGACAACACCGGCGAAGACTTGGAGGATCTCATTTCGATCGGCACGATTGGATTGATCAAGGCCATTGAAAGCTTTCAGACCGGCAAAGGCACAAAGCTGGCGACCTTCGCCGCTCGCTGTATCGAGAACGAAATTTTGATGCATTTGCGTTCGCTTAAAAAAACGCGCAAGGATGTCTCGCTGCATGACCCGATCGGAACGGATAAAGAAGGCAATGAGATCACACTGATCGACATACTCGGCACCGAGGCAGACGACGTCGTCGATAAAGTGCAATTAAAAATCGAAAAAAGTAAAATTTATAAAAATCTCGGCATCCTCGACGAGCGGGAGAAGGAGGTCGTAATCGGCCGCTTTGGCCTGGAAGCGGGTACCGATGAGCGCACGCAGCGCGAAATTGCCAAGGAGCTCGGGATCTCGCGCAGCTATGTGTCGCGAATCGAGAAAAGGGCGCTCATGAAGCTATATCATGAGTTTTATAAGGCGAAAAAGTAATAATCAAGAATTGAGGATAAGCACCTATTGTAAGGGGGTGCTTATTTTTTCATGCTCGTCTGAATGGCAAGCTGTTCGGCCGTGGGGATGTGGTCGGTGCAGCCGTAGTGGAGCATCCAGATGTAGCAGGTCTTACCTTTACCGGTTCGAACCATGTAGGGAGGACAGACCGCACTGAAGCGTGGAGCCAAGTATCATCGAGATTGGCAAGCAAGAATGGGCGAGGTTATTGTGCGGTGGTCATAAGCTGGTCCAGTTCTTGCATTAATACGCGTAGCATCGCTCTCTGAAGCGCTGCAGGTAGCTAATGATTCCCAATATGGTCTGAGCGCTTCACTCTATACGACGAATATTCACCATGCGCTTGCCTTTGCCCGGGAGATGGATGCAGGGCTGCTGCGGGTCAATGCGGAGACAGCCGGAGTTGAACTGCAAGCGCCATTCGGCGGGATGAAGCAATCGAGCTCGCATTCCAGGGAGCAAGGCTCCGCCGCTATCGAGTTCTACACTTCGATCAAGACGGTCTTCATCAGTCCGTCATAGGTCCAATTCCTTGAAGCAAGGTCTGTGCGGCCAAGTGCTACTGTGCTATAATGTAAGCGGATTTCATAAATTTTACATATGCTGGAGGAACGCTTAGATGAATTTGGATCGGGTACAGTTTTACAATCTTGGCGCATTTGAAGAAATTCCAGGTATCGGCGAGCATGGCATGGTGCGCGTGCCGGCCGCGATTCGACACCGGCTCAACGAGCGCGCGCGCTTCATCGGCAAAGAATCGATCGGCGTAGAAATTCGGTTCGTGACCGACGCGCCCAATATCGATCTCTATCTGTCTGCACAAAAGGAACACGGCAGCGTATCTGCCGCGGTGCGCGTGTATAAAGGCAACTTCCTGGTGAAAACCCTGGAGCTGCAGAGCGGCGCGACGACCTTCCATCGGCTCGTGCCCCCGCCTGCGTTCGAAAAAGGAAACGAAAAGCTGATGCGCGACGGCGGCTACGCCCCGAACGTATGGCGCGTGATCTGCGGTCGCGCTCCAATTGCTGTGCACGGCATCGATACTCAAGGCCATGACATTCGGCCGCCGCGCCAGGACGAGCTGCCGCCGGTCAATTGGCTCGCGTACGGTTCGTCCATCACCAATGCCGACTTGGACGGTTATGTGCATGTCGCTGCTGCCAAGCTCGGCGTGCAAGTGCAAAACAAAGGCTTCAGCGGCGCATGCCATATCGAGAAAGAATTAGTCGACTACTTGCTCGATGATTGCGCATCGGACGTGATGACCTGCGAGTTGGGGGTCAATATGCGCGGCGCCTATACGCCGGAAGTTTTTGAGCAGCGCGCTTCTTATTTGATCAACCGCCTGGTCAAATTAAAAAAGCCCGCTCTGATCATCACCACGTTTCCGAATAGCCGGACGGATGGTTATGCCCTTGGTCCGGACGAGGTGACGGCGAAGGAAGCAGCCTTTAACGAGATTTTGATCCGGTTGGTTCGCCAGGCCGACAGCCCGACGCTTGAGCTGATGCACGGCTACGACGTGTTGAGCGAGGTGAATGGCTTGAGCGCCGATTTGCTGCATCCGACCGCATACGGACACGCGGTCATGGGCATGAATCTGGCCGCCAGGCTAAAGCCTTTTTTGCAGGCCCATCGTCTCCTTCCGCAGCAGTAGGCTGGGGTGCCGCGCCGGCGGGATGCGAATTTCGTTGTATCATATTTCGAAAAAAACTTGCGCCTTTCCAAAAGAGGCGTGAGTTTTTTGTCGTTGCAGCATAATGCGAGCGCAAAGTACAAATACTTTGGGAAAGCAAGGCGAGGCGAGAAGGAGGATGCCAAAGTGGCTACGAAACAAGCGGAATCGGGCAAATATAAAAAAATGGCGCTATCCGCCAAGGAGTACAAAGCGTTCGCCAAAACGCGCGAGCCGTCGCGTTCGATCGGTTTCAACTGCTTGCGGGCCTTTTTGGTCGGCGGTGCAATCTGCGCGTTCGGCCAGCTTATTCAGAATTTATTTGTCGCCTATATGGGCATGAACAAAACCGAAGCCAGCAACCCCACTGTGGCTGTGCTCATCCTGCTGTCCGTCATTCTGACGTGTCTGGGCGTCTACGACAAGCTGGCGCAATGGGCTGGCGCCGGATCGGCCGTGCCGGTGACGGGCTTTGCCAATTCGATGGCCTCGGCCGCGCTGGAGCATCGCAGTGAGGGCCTCGTACTGGGCGTAGGCGGCAATATGTTTAAGCTTGCCGGATCGGTCATCGTATTCGGTACAGTCGCCGCTTTTTTTGTCGGGATCGTGCACTGGATTCTCGGCACGGGGGGGCAATAAGATGCTGCGCGGCAATCAGACGTGGTGGTTTGAGCAGCGGCCGGTCATTATTGGGGCGTCGTCGGTCGTCGGTCCTGATGAAGGTGAAGGCCCGCTTGCGTCCGATTTTGACCTGATTCATCCCGAGCTCGACATGCAGCAAAAGAGCTGGGAGAAGGCAGAGCGGCTACTGATGGAGCAGGCCTCTGATTTTGCGATTCGCCATGCGGGCATACAGAAGGAACAACTGCAATTTTACATTGGCGGAGATCTGCTCAACCAAATTATCAGCTCAAGCTTCGCCGCCCGCGATCTCGGCGTGCCGTATCTGGGGATGTTCGGCGCTTGCTCGACCTCGATGGAGACGCTGGCGCTGGCCTCGCAGCTGGTCAACTCCGGCTCGGCCAGCTACGCCCTCGCCGGTACGAGCAGCCACAATTGCACGGCGGAAAAACAATTCCGGTATCCGACAGAATACGGCGCGCAGAAGCCGCCGACCGCGCAATACACGGTCACCGGCGCAGGGGCCGCCATTATTGCGACGGAGGGCGACGGGCCTGTCGTGGCCTGTGCGACGATCGGCAAAATCGTCGACCTCGGCGTCAGCGATCCGTTCAACATGGGCGCAGCCATGGCGCCGGCGGCAGTCGACACCATCCAGTCGCACTTCAACGATACCGGTCGGCAACCGTCGGATTACGATCTGATCGTGACCGGCGATCTGGCGAACGTCGGCCATCGTATCGCGAGCGATCTGCTGGAGCGCGGAGGCGTGCCGATGCGGGATACGACATTTGGCGATTGCGGACTCATGGTCTACGACGTCGAGAAGCAGAAGGTGCAGGCCGGCGGCAGCGGCTGCGCCTGCTCCGCGGTCGTGACTTACGGACACCTGCTCAAGCGTATCGCGAGCGGAGAGCTGAAGCGAATTCTGGTTGTCGCGACGGGGGCGCTGCTCTCGCCGCTTTCGTACCAGCAGGGGGAGACGATTCCATGTATCGCCCATGCCGTGGCTATCGAAAGCAAGGAGGCGAACTGACATGCAATTTGTATGGGCATTTGTCGTAGGCGGCGCAATCTGCGTCCTCGGTCAGCTCATGTTCGACGTCGTCAAGCTGACGCCGGCGCATACGATGTCCGCGCTTGTCGTGGCAGGCGCGATTGTAGATGGGCTGGGCTGGTATGAGCCGCTCGTCGATTTCGCCGGCGCGGGCGTCACCGTCCCGATTACCAGCTTTGGCAACGCGCTCGTGCACGGCGCGCTGACAGAGCTGCACAGTACGGGCTGGATCGGCATATTGACCGGAATTTTCAAAGTAACCAGTGCCGGAATCTCGGCGGCGATCATTTTTTCGTTTCTGGCGGCGCTTGTCGTCAGGCCTAAAGGCTGAGGAGGGTCCCTGTGGGATCCTCCAATTTTTTTTGGAGCCCCCTCCGGCTTGTACTCGCCTTCCGGATTCTTGTAGAATAGAGGTACACTGCCTGTTTTATTTCACCTCCGGGAGGTATCGCCATGGAAATCCGCAATGCAGATATGCAGCTTTGCACCATTATACGCCGCAACCTCGAATCATGCATCCTGGGTAAAAAGACCGAGATCTCCCGTTTGCTTACCGCGTTGCTGGCAGGCGGCCATGTGCTGCTGGAGGACGTGCCGGGCACCGGAAAAACCCAGCTCGTCAAAGCGCTGGCCCGCACAATCGGCGGCGATTTTCGACGTATTCAATGCAATCCGGATCTGCTGCCAACCGATATTACCGGTGTTTCAATCTATCACCCCAAAGAAGAAACCTTCATTTTCCGTCCGGGCCCTGTCGTCTCCAATATTTTGCTCGCGGACGAAATCAACCGGGCCACGACCAAAACGCAATCCGCCCTGCTCGAAGCGATGGAAGAACGGCGCATAACGGTCGACGGATTCACACATGAGCTGCCGGTGCCGTTCCTGCTGTTTGCGACCCAGAATCCAGTCGAATTCGAAGGGACTTACATGCTGCCCGAAGCTCAGCTCGATCGGTTCATGATGAAGCTGACGCTCGGTTATCCGGATGAAGCAACCGAACTGCAAATGGTGCTGGCCAGCCGCAGCGGCCAACCGGCGGATCGGCTGGAGCAGGTCGCCGAAATCGACGACATTGCGCGGATGCAAGAGCAGGTCCGGCATGTGCACGTCGACGAAGCGGTCGCCGATTATTTGATTCGCATCGTGCGCAGTACCCGTACACACGATGCGGTGCAGCTGGGCGCCAGTCCGCGCGCCGCGATCGCGCTGCTCGCCGCTGCCAAGGCGCACGCCTATCTTGCCGAGCGCGACTATGTCATTCCCGACGACATCAAGGAGTTGGCGCAGCCGGTGCTGGGGCACCGACTGATGCTGCATACGGAAGCACGCATGAACGGCACCACGCCGCTCCAAATTATCGACGCGGTCGTGGAACAGACGAACGCTCCAGTTCGGCTGGAGCGCTGATTGATGACTCGCGCGCCTTTGTCGGCCTTTCGCTGGCGCCTGGCTGCTGGAGTGTACGCCAGCAGCGCATTATATATGTTGTTCCAAGGCGGCAAAACGGCTCTTATGCTTTTTATGATTGTGAACGTGCTTTTTTTGTATCTGTTGCTCGGACGCTGGAGCGGCATCAGCAAGATCAGCGGCGAGCGCAGACTGGTTCAGGCCGGCGGGGCTCAGCAGACTGTGCTGGAGGCCGGCACCCGGCTGAAGATCGAGCTCCAATTTCGCATCCCCGGACTGTGGCCGATTCCTTATGTGCTGGTGCGCGAGCGGCTCGTGCGGCAGGGCGGCAAGGATATGCCGTTCGAGGTCTCGTTTGTGCCGGATTTCCGGCGCCACGGCTCGATTACGTACCTGACGCCTCCGCTTAGCCGCGGGCACTACCGCTTTTCGCCGACGGTATGCTCCACACGGGACGTATTTGGGCTGTTCGAGCACGACGGGACATTTGAGTCCGCGCACCGCTTCAGCGTGCTTCCCCAAAAAATTCGCATCCGCCACTGGAATGAGCTGCACCGCGGCATGAAGGGCCCCTATTCGCATGCCACGGCGCTGCGCTCAATGAAGGAAACGACCCAGCTCAACGGGGTGCGGGATTATCACTACGGCGACCGCCTCTCGCGCATTCATTGGAATGCGACGGCCAAGTCGGGCGAATGGAAGTCAAAGGAATTCGAACGCGAGGCGATGCCGAGGTCGGTTATCGTGCTGGATCGCTGCGAGGCGGCTTACCCGCAGCCGGAGTTCTTCGAGCTGGCCGTGTCGACGGCGGCTTCGCTGGCTGATTTCGGATTGCGGCGCGAGACGGCGACGGGCCTCGTGTCGTCCGGGGCGACGAAGGAAGGGTTTTTGCCGCGTGCCTCAGAGGAGCAGCGCAGCTTGATCGCCAAGCATCTGACGGGCGTCGCTTGCGACGGGCAGTCTGCGCTGTATAGCTCGATGCGTCAGGCCGCGGAGCTGCTGCCGTCCGGCTCGATCGCCGTGATCGTCAGTCCGCAGGGCGGCGAGGAAATGCTGCGCACGATGCAATGGCTGGACCGCAAGGGCCTTGCTCCCTGTCTCATTCATCTGCAGGCGCCTGCGGACAAGACGCCAGAAGCGCTGCACTGGCAGCGGCTTGTGCGCAGCCACGGCTGGCCCCTCTATACGATCGGGCATCTCCAAGAGCTTCCTGCCGCACTGGAAGGAGGCGCGCACCATGCATCCAGTGTTTGACGCTGTACGCCGATATTTGGCGCAGGAATGGTACCGCAAGCTGAAATATTTATTTGTTGCCATCCTGCTCTGGCAGTGGTTTTTTAGCCTGGAGGACTACTGGTGGGAGGAGACCTTCCAGATCGTGTTTGTCGTGCTTGCCTTGAGCACGGCGGCCGAAATGCTCCTGGCCGGACGACGATGGGTGCGGCTGCTGCTCCAATTGCTCGCGCTAATCGCAATCAATATCCATTATACCGGCTATGCCTGGGTGCCGAGATCGGATGAGCCCTGGCGGGAGAGTGTGGCGTGGCGCGATTGGTTCTCCGCCAATCTTACGCAACTGGAGCCATTTCTCTGGATCAGCCTGGGGGTATGGCTGCTGTATCAATTTGCCGCCTTGTGGACCATTACCCGCATGCAGGTGCTTATGCTGGTCTCGATCTGTTTGCTCACGCTGCTCGTAGCGGATTCCTTCAGCCCGCTGCTGCTCTGGGACAATGTGGCCTGGACCGTGTTCGTCGGACTCGCGTGGCTGATTGCCGAGCATCTGTGGCGCTTCCAGTCGAAGCATCCGGAGAGCTGGAAGCATCTGCTGCAGTACCCGGTGTCGCTCATTATGCCGACCTTGCTCGTGCTGGCGCTGGTCATGGCCTCGGGTCTGTTCGTTCCGAATATCGCCCCCGTGTTCAAGGACCCTTATACCGCCTGGAAGGAATCGCGCGGCGAGACGGTGCCCTCCTTCGTAGGCGACAAAGGGCTTAGCGGCAGTCCCGCGGACAACGCGGGAGACAGTCGCTCCGGCTACAGTCGGGGCGACAGCGAGCTGGGCGACGGCTTTCAGTTCGATTATTCGCCGATCATGGAGATCACGACGACCCGGCGCAGCTATTGGCGCGGCGAGACGAAGGGGCTGTATACCGGTACGGGCTGGGAAGACGGATCCGCCGAGCGCCGGGAATCGTCGGTGATCGGACTGATGAACGAGGAGGAGCTGCAGAGGCTGGGCGGCCCAGGCGCAGACGTGGAGACGATCGAGGTCGCGCAGACGGTGACGATGCTCAGAGAAGACGCGCTGCCGGTGCTGTTCGGCGCGGCGCCGATCTCTCGCCTGATGTCGCTGGGGGACGGGGAGGCTCAGGTGCGTATTCCCGGCCGTGTCGCATGGCTGCCCTACTCGTGGGAGCTGCGCTGGCCGGAGGAGGATGAGCGCGCAGCCTATCCGCAGGTCTACTCGATCGTCTCCGAGGTTCCGATCCTGGACGAGGAGGGCCTGCGCGCGGCCGCTGCCGAGCTGGACAGCTCGCAGCAGCGCCAGACGTACCTGCAGCTGCCGGACGGCTTGCCGCAGCGCGTCATGGATCTGGCCGAGGAGATTACGGCCGCTGCCGAATCGGATTACGAGCGCATGCGCGCGCTCGAGGATTATCTCAAGCTCACGTTCCCCTATACGAACACGCCCGATCTTTCGCGGCGGGAGAGCGACGATTTTGTCGACGCGTTTTTGTTCGAGGTGCAGGAGGGCTACTGCGATTATTATTCGAGCGCGCTGGCGGTCATGGGCCGCACGATCGGCGTGCCGACCCGCTGGGTCAAGGGCTATGCCCCGGGGGTGCTGCCGGCCGATCCGTTCATGGAATCGATGCCGGACGAGCTGGAGCTGAACCCGGAAGGCTCGGGCACCTATACAGTCCGCAACGCAGATGCGCACAGCTGGGTGGAGGCGTACTTTGAAGGCTACGGCTGGATTGCCTTCGAGCCGACCGCGGGCTTCAGCTTCCCGTACAGCTATGCCGAGGAAGAGCCGGAGGTGTCGGTGGAAGAAGTCGAACCGGCCGCGCCGGTCGAGTCCGCGCCGGAGACGGCGCCGGATCGGCGGACGAACTGGATGCCCTTCGTCGGAGCGGCCATGGTCGCGCTGTTGGCCGCGTGGACGGTGCTCAGGCGCCGCCAGCTGCTTGCCTCGGCGCGCAATTGGAGACTCCGCCATTATACGGCCAATCAGCGCATCGTGTGGGAGATGGAGCGGTTGCTGCGCGATTGTCGCCGCAAAGGGCTGCAATACGCAGAGCACGAGACGTTGCGTGAAGCGATTCGGCGCTGGGGAGGCGAGCGCAGCTACCTGCTTGACGATTTTCAAGCGGTGCTGCAATCGTTCGAACTGGCCAAGTATAGCGGGCGACTGGTGACGAGCGAGGAGGCGGAGCTGGCCGCCGCGCGCATCAAGCAGCTCAGAGAAAAGCTTTAGCGATTCGCACGCCGGAATCCGAAAACAGCGGATTCCGGCTTTTCTTTGCAACAAATTCACGGATTATGGTATAGTTTTTGCTATGATGAAAGGTTGGATTCAAAGGGGTCGGGGACATGTTTAAGCGGCTGCTGCCGAAAATGATCGTCAACACGATTTATGATATTGATTTGCAAAAACTGCATGAACTTGGGCTGCGCGGCATCATTACCGACCTGGATAATACGCTGGTCGGCGCACGCGACCCGAGCGCGACGCCCGAGCTGATTGACTGGCTGGACGATTTGCGCGCGCTCGGCTTCAAGGTCGTCATCGTGTCCAACAACAACATGACGCGGGTCTCGAACTTCTCGGAGCCGCTGAGCATCCCGTTCATCCACGCGGCCCGCAAGCCCGCCTCCAAGGCGTTCAGACGGGCGCTGCAGGTGCTGGATCTGCCGGCCGACCAGACGGCGGTCGTCGGCGACCAGATGCTGACCGACATGCTCGGCGGCAGCCGGATGGGGCTACATACGATTTTGGTCACGCCGATCGCGCCCAAGGACGAGGGCATCATGACCAAGATCAATCGCGGAATCGAAAAGATCGCGCTTGCCAGGCTGCGCAAAAAAGGCCTGTGGCCGGAGGAGGACAAGAAGTGAATGGAACGGATACGGCGCCTGTCTGCTCGGGCTGCGGCGCCGAGCTGCAGACGCTGGATGCAGCGCGACCCGGCTACGTGCCGGCGTCTGCGCTGACGCGCTCGCCGGCGGTGTGCCAGCGCTGCTTTCGCATCAAAAATTACAACGAAGCCGCTACGGTGGCCGTCGATCAGGACGATTATTTGCGACTGCTCGGCGGCATTGCCGCCACGCGCAGTCTGGTCGTCCATATTGTGGACGTTTTTGATTTTGAGGGCAGTCTGATCGGCGGCCTCGGCCGCTTCGTCGGCAACAATCCGGTTCTGCTGGCCGTCAACAAAGTGGACCTTCTGCCGAAGGCGGTCAACTTGAACCGAATTCGCAATTGGGTGCAGCAGCAGGCCAAGCTGGCCGGCATTCGCACGGTGGACGTGATTTTGTTCAGCGCGAAGCGCGGGCTCGGCATGGACAAGCTGATCGATGCGATCGAGCGCCAGCGCTCTGGCCGGGACGTCTACGTCGTCGGCGCGACCAATGCCGGCAAGTCGACGATGATCAACCGCCTGATCCGCGATTACAGCGACCTCGACAATGAAGTGACGGTGTCGCGTTACCCCGGCACGACGCTGGGCGAGATCCGCATTCCGCTCGAAGACGGCGCGAGCATCGTCGACACGCCCGGCATCGTATACCCGTCGCGTCTGACGGAGCTGGTGCCGCGCCGCATTCTCGGGGCGCTCATGCCGGAGAAGCCAATCAAGCCGCTCGTGTATCAGTTGAACAGCGGCCAGACGCTGTTTTTCGGCGCGCTGGCCCGGCTCGATTTTGCAGAGGGCGAGCGGCAATCGTTCACGGTCTATGCCGGCGCCGGGGTCAAGGTGCATCGGACCAAGCTCGAGCGCGCGGACGCGCTGTACGAGGAGCATCGCGGGGAACTGCTGACCCCGCCGACCCGGGACGAACTGGCCGATCTGCCGGCCTGGACGCGCCATTCGCTGCGCGTGCCCGCCGGCGCGGCCAAGGATGTGTACATTTCCGGCCTCGGCTGGATTGCCGTCAACGGCAGCGGCGGCGCGCTGCTGGACGTTCATGCGCCGAAGGGCGTCAAGGTGCTGCTGCGCGACGCGTTAATTTAAAAAGAATAGAAAGTATGGAACATATAGGAGACTTCGATCATATGCAGGACATTATTCAGGTGGACAGCCATACGGTGCTCTATGCCGTCATCGGCGATCCGATTCGCCATTCCAAGTCCCCGCTGATGCTCAACCGGGCGTTCGCAGAGGCAGGGATCAACGGCGTATACACGGCGTTTCACGTCAAAAAGGAGCAATTGGGCGACTTTGTCGCCGGTGTGCGCGCCATGGGGGTACGGGGCGTCAATGTGACAATCCCGCACAAGCTCGACATCATGCCGCATCTTGACCGCATCGACGAGAGCAGCCGGGCGATCGGCGCAGTCAATACGATCGTCAACGACGACGGCGTGCTGACCGGGTACAATACCGACGGACTCGGCTATGTGCGCTCGCTCAAGGAGGAGGTCGAGCCGGAACTCGCGGGCAAGCGCATTGTCGTGCTGGGCGCAGGAGGCGCCGCGCGCGGCGTGCTCTACGCGCTGACAAAGGAGCGGCCCGGCGCGATCACGGTCGTCAACCGTACGCTGGCCAAGGCCGAGGCGCTGGCGCGCGACCTGGCGCCTTACGGCACGGTCGCCGCGGCGGACAGCGGCGCGCTGGCGCGGCTGTGCGCGGACGCGGATATCGTCATCAATACGACGAGCGTGGGGATGCACCCGTCAACGGATGAAGTCCCGCTCGACGC
Source organism: Paenibacillus sabuli (assembly GCF_014705605.1). Classification (GTDB taxonomy): domain Bacteria; phylum Bacillota; class Bacilli; order Paenibacillales; family Paenibacillaceae; genus Paenibacillus_D; species Paenibacillus_D sabuli. The sequence continues at coordinate 104,556 of NZ_JACXIZ010000011.1, read as the reverse complement.
CGGATGGCTGCGTCCGGGCGCGGTGGCCAGCGATCTCATCTACAACCCGATGGTGACGCGATTTTTGCGCGAGGCGGAGCAGCGCGGCTGCCGCATTCACGGCGGACTGGGCATGTTCGTCTACCAGGGCGCGCTTGCCTTCGAATATTGGACCGGCCGTCCCGCTCCGGTGGCTGCGATGCGCGAGGTCGTGCTGCGCGCCTTCACGTGAAGGCCTGGTCGCGGCGACAGGATTCATTCATATCGAAGAGGAGTATATACCTATGCTGACCGGAAAACAAAAACGCTATCTTCGCGGAGAAGCGCACCATCTGCAGCCGATCTTCCAGATCGGCAAGGGCGGCTACAACGCGCACCTCGTGCGCCACATTCAGGAAGCGATCGAAACGCGCGAGCTGATGAAAATCTCCGTGCTGAACAACTGCCTGGACGACCCGAAGGCGCTCGGCGAGCAGCTTGCCAGTGAATCAGGGGCCGAGCTGGTGCAGGTCATCGGCAAAACGATCGTGCTCTACAAGGAATCCAAAGACCACAAAACGATTGAGCTGCCGCGGGCCTAGAACGGCCGCAAAGGAGGACAAAAAATGCTGCAAGTCGGATTGATGGGAGGCACCTTCGACCCGATTCATTACGGCCATTTGCTGGCTGCCGAATCGGCGCGCGAGCAGCTCGGGCTGGACGAGGTATGGTTCGTACCGAGCCATCATCCGCCGCTCAAGCCGCATGCGCCGCAGGCATCGGGCGAACAGCGGCTCGAAATGGTGTTTCGCGCCATCGACTTTCAACCTCATTTCCGGGCGATGCCGATCGAGCTGGAGCGTGAAGGCACCTCCTTCACCATCGATACGGTGGCCGCGCTGCGCGAGCAGTACCCGGAGCGGGAATTTGCGGTCATTATCGGCGCCGATCGGGTCAACGATCTGGCGCAATGGCATCGCATCGAGGAGCTGGCCCGGGGCGTGTCGTTTATCGCGCTGCGTCGTCCGGGCGTAGAGCTGGACTGCGCCAGCTTGCCGGCTTATTTGCGCGAGCGGCTGCGGATCTGCGACATGCCGCAAATGGGGGTATCCTCGACCGAAATCCGCGAGCGCTGCGCCGCCGGGCGCTCGATTCGCTTCCTCGTGCCGGACAAGGTGCGCCAGTTTATTTTGAGGAACGGCCTATATGGAGCGTAAAGCGCTGATCGAAGCGGTCAGGACGCAGATGCCCGAGCGCCGCTGGCAGCATACCGAAGGCGTCATGCAGACCTCGATCGTGCTCGCGCGCCGCTTCGGCGCCGAGCCGGAACGCGCCGAGCTGGCCGCGATTCTGCACGACGTAGCCAAGTTTTGGCCGGTGGAGCGCATGCGCGAGGCCATAGTGGAGGAAAATCGCTACACGGACGTTCTGGCATACGACAAGGAACTCTGGCATGCCCACGCGGGCGCCTACGCCGCGGGCCGCGACTATGACGTCCGCGATCCCGAGGTGCTGGACGCGATTCGCTATCATACCTCGGGTCGGGAGCGGATGTCGCTGCTGGAGCGGGTCGTATGGCTGGCCGATCTGATCGAGCCGGGTCGCAATTTCCCGGGCGTGGAGCAGATTCGGACGCTGGCCGAGCACGATTTGCGGGGGGCGCTGATCGAGGGCTTCGATACGACGATTGCATATTTGCTAGCCAAGAAGAAAAGAATTTATCCATTGACTGTATTGGCAAGAAACGATTTGATGACCGAAGGAGGGTAAGCGATGACCGTAAGTTCGAGAGCATTCATGCAGATCGCCGTACATGCGGCGGAGGAAAAGAAGGCACAAAATATCGTCGCGCTGAATCTGGAGAACGTTTCGCTGGTGGCGGACTATTTCGTCATCTGCCACGGCAATTCGGACGTCCAGGTCCAGTCGATCGTCACCGAGGTGCGCAAGCGGGTCGAGGAAGCGGGCGGACGGATGCGCGGCGTCGAGGGGATGGACACGGCGCGCTGGGTGCTGATGGACCTGGGCGATGTCGTCGTGCACGTGTTTCACCGCGAGGAGCGGGAGTATTACAACATTGAGCGGCTGTGGTCGGATGCCAAGGTCGAGGAATTCGCATGAGCCTGGTCGCGGGCACGTACCGCACGCTCGAGGTCAAGCGCGAGGTGGAGCCTAACGGCTACTATGTCGGCGAGGACGATCAAGAAGTACTGCTGCACTATAGCGAGATTGTCGGCGACCGTCCGCAGATCGGAGACGCGATCGAGGTGTTCCTGTTCTTCGATACGGAGGACCGTCCGGCGGCGACGATGAAGCGTCCGCTGCTCGCCTTGGGCGAGCTCGGACGCCTGGTGGTGGCGGATATCCATCCGCGGCTCGGCTGCTTCCTCGAGATCGGGCTCGGACGCCAGCTGCTGCTGCCGCTCTCCGAGCTGCCGGAGCAGCGCGAGTATCGGCCGCAGCGCGGCGATGAAGTGTTCGTGCGCATGGAGCAGGACAAGGCCGGGCGGCTGATTGCAGCTGTCGCGCGCGAGGAGGATCTGGCGCCGCTCGTTTTTTCGGTGCCTGACGCATGGCGCAACAGCTGGGTCGAGGGCTGGGTCACCAAGACGCTGCAGCTCGGTTCTTTTGTGCTGCTCGACGGCGGCGATGTCGGCTTTGGCGCGTACGGCATGATCCCGGACGAGGCGCGCACGCGGCCGCTGCGCATGGGCGAGCGCGTACGGGCCCGTGTCACCTACATCCGCGAGGACGGCCGCGCCAATCTGGCGATGACCCCGCCCAAGGAGATCGGGCGCACGGAGGATGCGGCCCGGCTGCTGGCCTTCCTGCGGGAGCGTCCCGGCGGCGCGATGCCGTACTCGGACGAGACGCCGCCGGAGGTCATCAAGCAGCGCTTCGGCATCAGCAAGGCGGCGTTCAAGCGCGCGCTCGGCAAGCTCATGCGCGAGGGCGCGGTCACCCAGAAAGGCAGCTGGACGCACCTGGCGGAAGACAAGGCGCAGGACGCAGCTGAAGAGGCCCCCGAATAGACGAATATAGGAGAGAACAATATGTGCGCTTATCGCCAGTTCGCGTCGGTCTATGACCGGTTGATGGAGGATATGCCTTACCCGGCGTGGCTGCGCTTCGCCAGACAGGTCTGGGAACGCGGCGAAATGCCGCGCACCGTGGCCGATCTGGGCTGCGGTACGGGCAGCATTGCCATTCCGCTGGCGAAGTCGGGCTTCGAGGTGTTCGGAATCGACCTGTCGGCGGATATGCTCGCCGTGGCGCGCAGCAAGTGGGAGACGTCGCCGCAGCGGGCGATGCCGTCGAGCGCGGGCTCCATCCGCTGGCTGCAGCAGGATCTGCGCGATTGGGAGCTGCCGGAGCCTGTCGATGCGGCGATATCGTTTTGCGATTGCATCAATTATTTGACCGAAGAAGAGGATGTGGAGGCCGCGTTTCGCGCCACCTGCCGCGGACTGAAGCCGGGCGGCTTGTTTCTTTTTGACGCGCATGCGCCGTCCCAGCTGCGTCGTTACGCCGAGGAGCAGCCGTTCGTGCTGGACGAGCGCGACGTCGCTTATATCTGGACGAGCGAGCTCGACAGCCGCCGGATGGAGATCGAGCACCGGCTGACGATTTTTGCGCGGGAGTCGGGCGAGCGCTTCATCCGGTTTGAGGAAGTGCACGTCCAGCGCGCATACGAGGCGCAATGGCTGGTCGGCGCGCTGCGCCGGGCCGGCTTTTCCGATGCGCGCTGCTTTGCGGATTTTGAGCTCAGCGCCCCGGACGCCGATGCGCAGCGTCTCTTCTTCGTCGCCCGCCGCTAAATACATAGCCAATCAAGCCGGCATGGTGCTATACTGGAAAGCAAGTTGAGGAGGCTTCGCACATGAGTCAGGAACAGGGATACAATCCGCTTGTCATCGAGCCGAAATGGCAGCGGCACTGGGAAGAACATAAAACCTTTAAAACGACGGAGGATGCGGACAAGCCGAAATTTTATGCGCTGGACATGTTCCCTTATCCGTCCGGAGCGGGGCTGCACGTCGGGCATCCCGAGGGATACACGGCGACGGATATCGTCGCGCGCTACAAACGGATGCGCGGCTTCAACGTGCTGCATCCGATGGGCTGGGACGCATTCGGCCTGCCCGCCGAGCAGCATGCGCTCGACACCGGGCAGCATCCGCGCGACATTACGTTCAAAAATATCGACAACTTCCGTCGGCAAATTAAATCGCTGGGCTTCTCGTACGATTGGGATCGCGAGCTGAGCACGACCGATCCCGACTACTACAAGTGGACCCAATGGATCTTCATTCAGCTCTACAAGCGCGGACTCGCCTATGTAGCGGAAGTGCCGGTGAACTGGTGCGAGGCGCTCGGCACGGTGCTGGCCAACGAAGAGGTCATCGACGGCCTCAGCGAGCGCGGCGGCCATCCGGTCGTGCGCAAGCCGATGCGCCAATGGGTGCTCAAGATCACGGCCTACGCCGAGCGGCTGCTCGAAGACCTGGAGGAGCTGGACTGGGCGGAGAGCATCAAGGACATGCAGCGCAACTGGATCGGCAAGTCGACCGGCGCCGAGGTGACCTTCCCGATCGACGGCACCGACCGCGCGCTGGAGGTGTTCACGACGCGCCCGGACACATTATTCGGAGCGACGTATTGCGTGCTGGCGCCGGAGCATGAGCTGGTCGACGCGATCGTCACCGCCGATCGCCGGGAGGCAGTCATCGCCTATCGGGACGCAGCGGCGCGCAAGAGCGATCTGGAGCGCACCGATCTGGCCAAGACCAAGTCGGGCGAATTCACCGGCGCCTACGCGCGCAATCCCGTGAGCGGGGAGCGCGTGCCGATCTGGATCGCCGACTATGTGCTGGCGGGCTATGGCACCGGCGCCATCATGGCGGTGCCCGGACACGATCAGCGCGACTGGGAGTTCGCCTCCCAATTCGGGCTGCCGATCGTGGAGGTCGTGCAGGGCGGGGACGTGACCGAGGAGGCGTATACGGGAGACGGTCCGCACGTCGGCTCGGGCATCCTCGACGGGCTGCACAATGCGGAAGCGATCCCGCGTATGATCGCTTGGCTGGAAGAGCAGGGCAAGGGTCGCGGCAAAGTCACGTATCGCCTGCGGGACTGGCTGTTCAGCCGCCAGCGCTACTGGGGCGAGCCGATCCCGATCCTGCATCTGGAGGACGGCACGATGAAGCCGGTGCCCGAGGAGGAGCTGCCGCTGCTGCTGCCGGACGTCGATCAGATCACGCCGTCGGGGACGGGCGAATCGCCGCTGGCGGTCGTCGCGGACTGGGTGGAGACGGTCGATCCGGAGACCGGCCAGCGGGCGCGCCGCGAGACGAATACGATGCCCCAATGGGCCGGCAGCTGCTGGTATTATCTGCGCTACATCGATCCGCACAACAGCGAGCAGCTCTGCGCCCCGGACAAGCAGGAGCAGTGGCTGCCGGTCGATCTGTATATCGGCGGCGCCGAGCATGCGGTGCTGCATCTGCTCTATGCGCGGTTCTGGCACAAGGTGCTCTACGACATCGGCGTCGTCTCCACCAAGGAGCCGTTCCAAAAGCTCGTCAACCAGGGCATGATCCTCGGCACAAACAACGAGAAAATGAGCAAATCGCGCGGCAACGTCATCAACCCCGACGAAATCGTCGGCTCGTACGGCGCCGATACGCTGCGCATGTACGAGATGTTCATGGGACCGCTGGAGGCGACCAAGCCGTGGAACGGAAGCGGCGTCGAAGGCGTGCACCGCTTCCTTAGCCGGGTGTGGCGGCTGTTCGTCGCGGAGGACGGCGCGCTCAATTCGAAGATCGCGGACGTTCCCGGCGAGGAAGGCCTGCGCCGCACCTGGCATCGCACGATCAAAAAAGTGACGGACGATTATGAGCAACTCCGCTTCAATACGGCGATCAGCCAGCTGATGATCTTCACCAATGAAGCGTACAAGGCCGACGCGCTGCCGCGGGAGGCGATGACGCATTTTGTCCAGCTGCTCGCGCCGGTCGCTCCGCATATCGCCGAGGAGCTGTGGGCGCGCCTGGGCCATGCCGAATCGGTGAGCCACTCCGTCTGGCCGTCCTACGACGAGGCGCTGACCGTCGACCAGGAGGTCGAGATCGTCGTCCAGGTCAACGGCAAGATCGTGCAGCGCCTGGCGGTTGCGGCCGACCTGGAAGGGGCGGAGTTGGAGCGCGCCGCCCGGGTGCTGGACAAGGTGCAGGCGGCCATTTCCGGCAAAACCGTCCGCAAAATCATTGCCGTCAAAGGCAAGCTCGTCAACATTGTTGCGAATTAAGAGCCGTTGATTTTTTCGCCGTACAGCGAGATGCCGACCTTTTCCACATCCTCGGCGAACTTGGCGTGCGTCGTGCGGATGAGGCGGTTGAAGACGCCGTCGAGCTCGGTATCGAGCATGCGCAGCGCCTTGGCGGTGATGCCGCCGGGGACGCTGACGCGGGCTTGCAGCTGCTCGGGCGACAGGGCGCCGTCGGTAAGCAGCTTGCCGGTGCCGAGCAGCATGCTCGAGGCAAGCCGGGACGCCTCTTCGCGCGCAATGCCGGTCTCCTCTACGGCGGCGTCAATGTACTTTTGCAGCAAAAAAGCAAAAAATGCCGGACCGCAGCTCGACAGATCGGAGGCAATGCGCGTGTACGCCTCGTCGATCTGCAGCGGTCGGCCAATGGAGCCGAGCAGCGCCTCCAGCCGCTCGCAGTCGGCGGCGGAAGCGCGGCTGCCGTAGGTGCACAGGACGACGCCGCTGAACACGTCGTTCGTAATGCTCGGAATCATTTTGGCGACTTTGCACGGCATCATATCTTCCAATTGGGCCAGAAGCACTGGACTTGTGATCGAGACGATCATCTGTTCCGGCTGCATGCTGGCCTTTATTTCGTCCAGCACCTGGCGATACTCCAGCGGCTTGACGCACAGGAAGACGAGCTCGCAGCCGAGCACAGCCTCCAGGTTGGACGCGACCGCTTGCAGACCGGGATGCCGGATGGCCAGCCGCTCCGCCTTTGCACGGGTTCGATTGGCGGCGCGGATTTGCTGGGGCTGCAGAGCGCCGGAGCGAATGAACGCATCAATGAGCAGACTGCCCATGCTGCCGGTGCCGATGAATCCGACTTTCATCTGAATCCCTCCTTCTTACTTAATAGGGGAAATACCGTAGCGGCTGCTCTTCCTAGCGTATGCAGAGCGGCTTGCCCGAAATACCGCATGATTCGAGCGAATCCGGGAAAAATTTCGACGAAGGGAAGGTGCAAGAGATGAAACGATCACTGCAAGGCAGGCAGCGCCGTCGCTCCGGGGGGCGCGGACTGGCAGCGCTGCTCGCCGCAGCCGCGCTGTGTCTTGCCGTCGCGGCCGTCACGCTGGAGCGTCCTGCCGACGAGGACGTGCCCTGGCAGCGGGTAGACGCCGCAGTGTCGCTGGCGCTGGAGGGCATGGCCGCCGCCCAGGAAGCGGCCGCCGCTGCGAGCGAGCCTGAGGGGCCCGTCGATCTCAATGCGGCGAGCGCGGCCGAGCTGCAGGCGCTGCAGGGCATAGGGCCGGCCAAGGCGCAAGCGATTGTGGACGATCGCGAGACCAACGGACCTTTTGCGCAAGCGGAGGATTTGCTGCGGGTGACGGGCATCGGCGAGAAAACTTTGGAAAATTTGAAAGCTGACATTGTCGTGTACCCGGTAGATGTGCGAGAATAGAAAGGAAGAGGAATGAATCATATTAGGGAAGAGGAGGAAACCTTATCCATGTCTGATACCAAAAAACAATCGCTTGCTACCATTGCCGTTCACGGCGGCCAGGAAATCGATCCGACGACGATGTCTCGGGCCGTCCCGATCTATCAGACGACCTCGTACGGATTTCGCGATACCGAGCATGCCGCGAACCTGTTCGGTCTGAAGGAATTCGGAAATATCTACTCGCGCATCATGAATCCGACCAACGACGTCCTCGAGAAGCGGATCGCCGCGCTGGAGGGCGGGGCGGCGGCGCTGGCCGTCGCGTCCGGCCAAGCGGCCATTACGTATTCGATCCTGAACATTGCCGGCTCGGGCGATGAGATCGTCGCTTCGGCCAGCCTCTACGGCGGTACATACAACCTGTTCTCCACGACGCTGCCGAAGCTGGGCGTGACCGTCAAGTTCGTCGATCCGTCCGACCCGGACAATTTCCGCGCGGCGCTGACGGACAAGACGAAGGCGGTGTACGCCGAAACGATCGGCAATCCGAAGGGCGACGTCCTCGATCTGGAGGCGGTGGCGAACATTGCGCATGCGCACGGCGTGCCGCTCATCGTGGACAACACCTTCCCGACGCCGTATCTGTGCCGGCCGCTGGAGCACGGCGCCGACATCGTGGTCCACTCTGCGACCAAATTCATCGGCGGCCATGGCACCTCGATCGGCGGTCTGATCGTCGACGGCGGCAGCTTCGACTGGAAGGCCAGCGGCAAATTCCCGGGCCTGACCGAGCCGGACCCGAGCTACCACGGCGTCGTCTATACCGAGGCGGTCGGTCCGATCGCCTTCATCATCAAGGCCCGGGTGCAGTTGCTGCGCGATATGGGCGCGGCGATGTCGCCATTCAACGGCTTCATGTTCCTGCAGGGGCTGGAGACGCTGCATCTGCGGATGGAGCGGCACAGCGCCAATGCGCTGCGCGTCGCGCAATTCCTCGAAGGCCATGAGGCGGTGGAGTGGGTCAACTACCCTGGTCTGTCGAGCCACCCTTCCTACGATCTGGCGAAGAAATACATGCCGGAGGGACAGGGCGCGATCATGACCTTCGGTGTCAAGGGCGGGCTGGAGGCCGGTCGCAAGCTGATCCACGCGGTAGAGCTGCTGTCGCATCTCGCCAATGTGGGCGACTCCAAGTCGCTGATCATTCACCCGGCGAGCACGACCCATCAGCAGCTGCGCGAGGAGGAGCAGACGGCGGCCGGCGTGTCGCCGGGCATGGTGCGCCTCTCGATCGGCACCGAGGGCATCGAGGACATCATCGCCGATCTCGAGCAAGCGCTGCAGGTCAGTCAGGGCTAAGGCGCGCTCAGCGCCCCGGTACGAAAGGAAGGGTGACGATGGCGCAGCATCAGGCGTCCCGCAAGGATTGGGACACGTACTTCATGGATATCGCCTACATGGTCTCTACGCGATCCCGCTGCCCGAGACGCCATGTCGGAGCCGTGCTCGTGCAGGGCAAAAAGCTGCTCGGCACAGCGTACAACGGCGCCCCGATGGGCGTATCCGATTGCTCGGAGGCGGGCTGCATGATCGTCGGCGAATACGAGCTCGTGCGCGAAGGCGAGCAAGAAAAAATGGTGAAAAAGGAGCGCTGCATCCGCACGATCCACGCCGAGCAGAACCTGCTGCTGTTCACCGACCGCGTCGATCGGGAGGGCTCCACGGTGTATGTCACCGATCAGCCGTGCTGGACCTGCGCCAACATGCTGGCCAACAGCGGCGTACAGGAGATCGTGTATCATCGCCCTTACCTGAAGGATCACGATAAAGTGCTGCAATTAATGGAGAAAAAGGGAATGCGATTCCGGCAGCTGGGCGGCTATCAGCCGCCGGAGCAGACGCGTATGGAGCCGGCGCCTTGATTGCTTCTGCCGAGCCGGCTCTTTGCAACCGAATCTAATTGCGAAAAGGAAGAACCTTTTCACATCGTTTTTTTTCGATGTGAAAAGGTTCTTTTTTTTAAAATAATAGAAAGTAAATGATTTCCTCTATCCTTTTCTAAATTTTTCGGAGGTGCATCCCGAAATGATCATAACTAGTCGGCCGCTGCTCGCATTCGCCGCTTGCTGGCTCGGCGGATCGGCCGCCGCAGCTGCGCTCGCTCCGATGGGAACGCTGCTGGCGGGCGGCGCCTTGGCCGCCGTCATGCTGACCCTGCTCCTGCTCGGAGGCGCCAGACGGCGGGACTGCGCGCTCTGCCTCACGGCGTTTGTCCTGGCCGCGGGTCAGCGAATCTGGAGCGACGTGCACAACGAGTCGGCGCTCGGTGAGGCGTGGCGCGCCGCAGCCGCCCAGATGCCGGCCGCCGCGTACCCGGTGCAATTGACCGGAACGATCGTCTCGCCGGTGGAGACGGACGGGGATCGGGCGAGCCTGCATGTGCGCGCAGAAACGCTCGCATTCAGCGTGGGAGAGGACGTTATACCACAGAAGGAGCGCATGCTCGTCCAATTGAAGCTGACGGCGCCGGAAGAAGCAGACGAGGTTGCCGATTGGCGGAGAGGGGCGCGTATCGTCATCTCCGGCGAGCTCGCGCCGCCGAGCGCCGCGACCAATATCGGCGCCTTCGATTACCGCGATTATTTGCGCAGGCAGCGCGTTCATTGGGTGCTGCAAGCCGAGGGGACGGACGACATTGCCATCTCGCAGGGATCGGGCTGGACGCCTGCAGCCCTGCTCAGTTATATCGACGCGCTGCGCGCCGCGATGGCCGAGCGGCTCGCGTCGCTGTACGCGGAGCCGTACGCCGGTTTTATGAAGAGCCTGCTCGTCGGCTTGAGAGACGAGCTCGACGCCGAGCAGTATCGGCAATTTTCTTTATTGGGCTTGACCCATATCCTGGCGATCTCCGGTCTGCACGTCGGGGTCGTGCTCTATGGGTTGAATCTGGCGATGCGTCCGCTTCCGCTGGCCCGCGAGAGCAAGCTGAATGTGCTGCTCGGCGCCATTCCCTGCTATGTACTGCTCTCGGGGGCGGCGCCTTCGGTCATCCGCGCCGGCCTGATGGCGATGCTCGGCCTCTACGCGGCCAAGCGGCACAAGCTGAAGGACGGCTTGCACGTTTTGGCTGCCGCCGCCCTGGCGATGGTAATCGTTGATCCGTACATGCTGGAGAACGTCAGCTTTCAGCTCTCGTTTTTGGTTACGGGCGGGCTGATCGTCGGCGTGTCGCCGCTTCGCAAGCTGCTGCCCCGCACGAAGCGCTTCTCCGCGGCGCTGGATCTCCTCTCGGTCTCCGTCGTGGCGCAGCTCGTTTCGTTTCCCATGACCATTTATTATTTCAATCAATTCAATCTGCTCTCGCTGCTTGCCAATATCGTGCTGGTGCCGCTGATCTCCATGCTGGTGCTGCCGGCAGGCACGCTATCGCTGCTATTGTCCATGGTGTGGCGGGCCGGCGCACAAGGGCTCGCCGACGGCGTATCGGCGCTGAGCGGCGGGATGTTCACGCTGATTGAAGAGGCGAATCGGCTCATGCAGATGCGGACCATCTGGCCTTCGCCGCCCGTATGGTGGATTGTGCTGTATTATGGCTTGCTGCTGGCGGGATTTCGCTGGGCGGCGGCCAGGGCTCATCCCGATAATGGCGCCGCTCCGGCACGGCCGGACGACACGGTGCCGCTCGGCATCGACGGCGGGGCGCAGACCGCGCCGCTCAGGCCGCAGGCAGGCGCCGCTTCGGCAAGCGTGGCCCGGGTGCCGATGCGCCGGCGCGCGCTCGTGCGCGGCGCAGGGCTGGGCGCGCTGCTGCTGGGCGCCATGTTGATCTATGCCGCCGCGCCGGATCGCTTCGATCGCGCCGCCTACGTGGAGGTGCTCGATGTCGGACAGGGGGATGCGATCCTGGTGCGGACGCCGACGGGCGGGCATATCCTGGTCGACAGCGGCGGGACCTTCGATTATCTCGGCGAGGACGAGCAGTGGCGGCGTCGGCGCGATCCGTTCGAGATCGGCCGCAAGGTGGTCGTGCCGCTGCTGCTGCAGCGCGGCGTGCAGCAGCTCGATCTGCTCGTGGCGACGCATCTGGATACCGATCATATCGGCGGCATGCAGGCCGTGCTGGAAGCGATCCCGGTCAAGCGGCTGCTACTGGCCGGGACGATCAAGCCGTCGGAGGACGCGACCGCGCTGCTGGAGACCGCCTTACGGCTGGGGGTCCCGGTCTATGCCGGCTGCGCCGGCCAGAGCTGGCAGATGGAGCCTCACGTCCAGCTGCGGGTGCTGTGGCCTGCGCCCGCCTCTCCCGGCACGAACGAATGCACCGGGTCGGCAGAGGGGGGGCTGCCTGTAGCGGAGGAGCAGAACGAGCGCAGCGTCGTGCTGTGGCTGCAGCTATACGAGCGCAAGCTGCTGCTGACCGGCGACATCGGCGCCGATACGGAACGCAAAATTATAGAGCAGCTTCAAGACGCTGCAAATGAAATGCCGGCAGAGGAGCAAGCCCTGACACCTATCGATCTGCTCAAGGTGGCCCATCACGGCAGCCGCTTCTCGACGAGCGACGAATGGCTCGCCTACTGGCAGCCTGCCGTTGCGCTGATCTCCGTCGGCCGCACCAACACGTACGGGCACCCGCATCCCGACGTGACCGGCAAGCTGGCCGCCGCCGGGGTTGTCAGCCTGCGCACCGATCTGGACGGGGAAGTTCAGCTGCGCATTGGACCCGGACGCATGCAGTGGCGCAGCGCGCTTGCACAAGGAAAGGAATGACAGCGGGCCTGGCCGGCTGCAAGGCTATACGAGGGGGGGCTTTTCTGCTATTCTTAAGGATGGATTAGGACTCGTTTTTTTCGTTTCAAGTGCCAGTGCTGCAACATTTTGAACAGCCTTTCCGTCTGAAAGGTTGCAAGAGAGGGGGACCCTTGGTGGTGGAGCCTGGTCTCATTAGAGCCGCTCAATCGGGCGATCGCGACGCCTTGATCACTCTGTTGCGGGAGATTGAAACCCATGTCTACCGGACAGCCTATTATATACTCAATAATGAACAGGATGCGCTCGACGCAGCGCAGGAGGCGCTCATCCGCGTATATACCAAAATCGGTTCATATGAGGAAAAAGCCCAGTTCAAAACATGGGTGCAGCGCATTGTCACGAATATCTGCATCGACAAGTTTCGGCGCAGCAAGCCGACGGTATCGATCGACGAGCACGATATGGTGTTTCGGGAGAAGCAGAACGTCGAGGACGAGGTCATGTCCGGCTACGTGGCCAAGGATATCCGCGAGGCGATCGACAAGCTGCCCGAGCATCATCGGACCGTCGTGGTGCTTCGATACATGCAGGATTTCTCGTACAATGAAATTGCCGATTCGCTCGATTTGCCGCTCAACACGGTCAAATCTTATCTGTTTCGCGCAAGGCAACAGCTGCAATCGTTGCTCCAAGATTATCAGAAGGGTGGTGTCCGAGGATGAACTGTCAAGAGGTGATGGAACTGATGCAACGTCAGCTGGACGGAGATCTCGACGAGCGGGAATCCGAAATCTTGACGAGCCATACGAGGCAATGCCCGGACTGCGCCGATATGTACGAACGATTAAGCAAGCTGTCTGCCGATCTGGAAAACCTGCCGCGCGTCTCGCCCAGCCATAGCCTGGTCGATGCCATCCTGCCGAAGCTCGAGGAGCTGGAGCGGGCCGAGCGCATCGCCGCGCCCGCGACGTCGGCGGCACCGGCTGCGCAGGCCGATGCGCCAGCCCCTGCACAGACGAGCCCGACGCGCGCGAGGCGCTTGCCCTGGACGAAGCGCTGGTCTACCCGCGCTGCCGGCGGCGCGCTGGCGGCGGCGGTCGTCGTCGGACTGTTCATCGTCACGTTCGACCCCGCGCTCATCGGCGGACCCGGCGCGAGCGACAATGCGAGCTACAGCGCCGACGAGGCCCCGCTCAGCTCCAAAATGGCCAACCAGAGCACAGCTGCGGACGAATCGATGGCGCAGCGTATGGAACATAATGAGACGGCCTCCGGCAGCGATGAATCGTCGTCGGCTGCTCCGGAGGACGGCGCAGCCGGCATGACAGACCGGAGCACGGCCTCGGGCGGCGCAGCGCCTCAGGAGACGGAGGAGGCGAACGGCGGAGCGGCGAATTCGAGCGACGATGGCGCCGCGGCTGCGGACAATGCAGAGCCTGCCGGAGGGGCGGCTGCGGACAATGCGGCGTCCACAAGCGATGCGGATCAGAATGCGGATGCGTCGCAAGCAGAAGAGCTGCCGTCAGGCACTGAGTCGGCGCCCGCTGCTCCGGCCGACTCTCCGGCCAAAGCGCCGCTGGCGCCGACGGCAAGCGAGGGTCGCGCTCCGCAGGAGACGCCTGCGGCCCCGGCCGCGGAGGAGGACGGCGCAGCAGCGCCTGCTGCCGATGCCGACGAGACGCGTGCGGAGCAGCTGCAGGCGCCCCAAAGCGCAGGCGACGGCGCGCCTCAGGCCGAGCAGGATACGGACACAGCCGCTCCGGCACGCCAAGATGAGGCCGACGCGAGCGGCGACATGGCCGATGACACGCAGTCTGATGCGCCCCGGGGCGGGGCCGGCGGCTACGTGCCCGAAAAATCGCAGACGATCGGCATCGCCTCCGGCGATGCGCTTGCCTCGCCAGGCGTGCCTTCGCCGGACGGCGCGTACGAGGCGGTCGTCTCCGGCAGCACGCTGCAGCTGCGCAACGCGGAGTCCGGAGCGCTGCTGTTCGAGAGCCGCAAGGACGATGGACGCATCGTCAACGTCGTCTGGTCGGATGACGGCGCTACGCTGGCCTACGAGGTCGAAGCGGGCGAGCAGAGCCGGCAATATGTGGTGAATATTGCGAACCTGTCGGAAAGCGCGCAATAGGCGCGGGTAAATGCACACTTGCGGCCCGCGCTGCGTATAGTAAGGTATCACCGGAGGCCGTCAAGCAACGTGCACGCATTGGCCTTACAAGTTGTGAGCCTTGACTTTGTATGACCGTTTTCGGCGAAGCGGCCATGGACCTTTGCCGGGAATGTTTATATAGATGATCAAGGGCGGAGGGATGAAGCCGGGCAGGTGGCTTCATCCCTCCGTTGTGCCTGAATATCGAAAGGAGGCGGCGCCCGTGAACCAGCGTACCGCGGCCAAGGAATTAAAGGAGGGACAGCCTCGTCCCGTCTATGTGCTATACGGCAAGGATCGTTTTCGAATGCAGGAATTTGTCGCGTTTATGACCGAATGTCTGCTGCAGCCGGATGAACGGCAGCTGGGCGTCGTCAAATTCAACACCGCCGATGCGCCGATCGAAGAAGCCGTATTGGAGGCGGAGACGGTGCCGTTTTTTGTGCCGCGCAAAATTGTCATCGTGCGCGACCAAACCTTGCTGGCCGCCGGCGGCAAGGAGACGGCCAAGCTGGAACATCAACCGGATCGGCTGCTCGAGTATTTGAAGCAGCCAAGCGAGACGAGCACGATCGTGCTGATGGTGCTGGCGGACAAGCTCGACGAACGGCGCAAGCTGGTCAAGCGGCTGAAGGATCAGGATGCCCTGCTGCCCTTCGCCGAGCTGCAGGGCGCCGAGCTCATGCGCTGGATGCAGCGGCGCGTGCAGGAGCAGCGGCGCGAGCTGGCCGAAGCCGCAGCCGAGCTGCTGGCCGTGCGCTGCGGCGGCGATTTGCAGCGGGTCGCGCAGGAACTGGACAAGCTCTGTCTGCATGCCGGTCCGGATGGCCGCATTGCACCGGATCACGTCGAGGCATTGACCGAGGCGACGGTGGACGAGGACGTTTTTGCGCTAGTAGACGCGATTACCGCCCTGGAGGCGGGCAAGGCGATCGCGATCTACCGGGCGCTGCTGCTGCGCCGCGAGGAACCGATCAAGATTGCCGCGCTGCTGGCTCGGCAATTTCGGATCATGCTGCAGATCAAGGAGCTGGACGGGCAGCAATACGGTCAGCAGCAAATCGCTGCACAGCTCGGACTGCATCCCTATGCCGTCAAGCTTGCGGCCGAAAAAAGCAGACGGTTTGCACGTGGCGTACTGGCTGCCCATTTGGCCAAGCTGGCCGAGCTGGATTATCAAATGAAAACCGGCCGGCTTGATAAAGCGCTGGGACTCGAGCTGTTTTTGCTGGAAATATGCGCCCAAGGCCACGATGTTGGCATTCGTACGTAATGGGATGACCTGACCTCATCCAGGCTCCGCTGGCGAAACGGCAAGGTTGTCAGCACACAGCTAAAAAAAACGACCGCCACTGGCGGTCGTTTTTTTAAGAATAGAAAGTATATGAATTGGCCTATACTTGTCTATTTTTCGCGGAACGCATGCGTAAAGTCCGGGTTAAGCCTGAGCGGAAAGCGTGTTGATCTTTTTCGCCAGACGGGACTTTTTGCGGGCAGCCGCGTTTTTATGAAGCAGGCCTTTCGTAACCGCTTTGTCCAGCTTTTTCGAAGCGACGGCGTAGGCCGCTTTGGCCGCTTCTACGTCAGTGCCGGCGGTTGCTTGATCGGCAGCTTTGACCGCCGTACGAAGCGCGGACTTTTGCGAAGCGTTCAAGGCACGGCGTTTTTCTCCGGTTTTGACGCGTTTAATGGCGGATTTAATGTTTGGCATGGCTTTCACCTCCTGTACAGGAACAGTCTTGCAGTCGCTGCAACACAACTTAAAATATATTAGCATGCGCAGCCATAAAATGCAATACTTCTTGTCCGCGTCGCCGCTTCCGCGAGGCGCTGCGCCGGCGGTATAAAATCGCTGGCCGCAAGCGCACACTAGTAGCGTAAAGCATGACTAGAATCGAGAGGAGCAGCTATGCCCATGAGCGAACTGGATCTTCAACAATATGCCGTACGCACGGACCTGGCCCTGGAGGCCAAAGAGGAGGCGGAGCGGCCTGGCGGCGCCATTCCCGGCATCACGTCGCAGGTGGACGAGCAGGACGGCATCCGGATCACCCGACTGGCGGTGGACAGCGAACAAGGGGCGGCCGCAATCGGAAAAATGATCGGCCATTACGTGACGCTGGAGGTACCGGAGCTGCGCACGCAGGACACCGTGCTGCAAAATCGCGTGACCGAACAGTTTGCCCGCGAGTTTGAAGCGTTTTTGTCACGCGTCGGCATTTCGCCCGAGGCCAAGGTGCTGATCGTGGGACTCGGCAATTGGAACGTGACGCCTGACGCGCTCGGGCCGCTGGTCGTAGAAAATGTAATGATTACGCGGCATTTTTTTGAATTAATGCCGGACAAGGTGGCGCCGGGGTACCGGCCGGTCAGCGCGGTCGCACCCGGCGTGCTGGGGACGACGGGGATCGAATCCAGCGAGATCGTGCACGGCATCGTCGGCCAGTCGAAGCCCGATCTGATCATCGCCATTGATGCCCTGGCCTCGAAGGCGCTCGAACGCGTCAATACGACCATTCAGATTGCCGATACCGGCATTCATCCCGGCTCCGGCATCGGCAATAAGCGAATCGGCATTACGCGGGAGATCATGGGCGTGCCGACGATCGCAATCGGGGTGCCGACCGTCGTCTACGCTTCGACCATCGTCAACGGCTGCATCGACATGATGGCGCGCCACTTCGAGCGGCACGAAGGCAACACCGGTCCGATCATGGGGATGCTGCCGGAGCTGCCCGAGACGGAGCGTCTCCAGCTCGTCAAGGAGGTGCTGCAACCGATCGGGCACGACTTGCTCGTCACGCCCAAGGAGGTCGACCAGTTCATCGAGGACATGGCCAACATTATTGCCAGCGGCCTCAACGCGGCGCTGCATGGCGCCGTCGACCCTTCCAATGCCGGGGCATATACGCACTGACAGGCGCCTGAACCCGCAGCGGCCGAACTGCAGCTTGTCTGCCCTTTCGGCCGCTTTTTCGATGTCTAGCAGTCTACTTTTTTTGGGGCATGGCGTTCTATCATTTTTGCTCGCTTCATAGGATGGGGTATACAGGGTCAACCATCTGGAGGCTGAGACGATGAAAAAAACGCTGCAATTCGGGGAAGGCCGCCGCGCGGGAGTCGAAAGACTGAAGGCATTGCTGACGACGGGGCGAACATTCGCCTGGCTGTCGGTGGCGTCAAGTATTTTTTTTATTGTGCTCGGGTTGGGGGGCATGCTGCAAAAGCAGGTCGAGTCCTCGCCCCTGTCCTCAATGAAGGGGATGGCGGCCGGCATATCCGGGGGCTGGTTCGGTCAAATGCTGGGCATGGAAATTCCGGCGTTCGAAGGAAAACAGCCGCCGGACGGCTCGCTCCTGGGCACCCAGACCGCGGCATTCGTCATGCGGCTGCTGACGGATATCAACCCGGAGGATCCGCGCAGCCTCATCGCGGGCGAGCTGCCCGGTCTCGGAAGGGACGAGTCCTTCCTGATCCGGGGCGGCAGCGGTCCTGAGGTCGGGCCGCCTCCGCGGGATACGCCGCCCGTAGCGCAGGCGCCGCAAGAGACAGGCGCGCCGTCCGGTCAGCGGCCGGACAGCGCGTCCGAGCCGACCGGTCCCGATCAGCCGCCGAGCGAAGGCGGCGGGACAGGCTCGGAGCAAGCGCCGCCGCCGGACGGCGAGTCCGGACTGCCGGAGCGCTCCACCGGCAGCCGCAAGCCGGTCTTCATCTATCATACGCATAATCGCGAATCGTGGTATCCGGAGCTCGGCGAGGGTATAAAAGATCCCAGCTCCGCCGACACCAATATTACGATGGTCGGCAAGCGGCTCGCCGAGTCGCTGGAACGCTTGGGCGTCGGGGCGCAGCATTCCGCCACCGATTATCCGACCGAGGTGGCGAGCTACCGCTGGGAGCTGCTCTATACATACTCCCGGTCGACGGTCAAGCAAGCGATGCTCGCCAATTCGGAGGTGCGCTTTATCTTCGATCTGCATCGCGATTCCTTGCGCCGCAAGGACACGACGGTCACCATCGACGGCGAGGATTACGCGCAGGTATTCTTCATCATCGGTCACCGCAATCCGGACTGGCGGGAGAACGAGGCCTTCGCAACGCAGATTCACGAAATGCTCGAGGCGCGCTATCCCGGGCTGTCGCGCGGCATCTGGGGCAAGGACGCTTCCACCGGCAATGGCGAGTACAACCAGTCGCTCGCGCCGGAGAGCGTGCTGGTGGAAATCGGTGGCGTCGACAACACGCTCGCGGAGTCGAACCGCACGGCGGACGCGCTGGCCGAGGTGATCGCGGAGCTGTACTGGCAGGCCGACAAGGTCGACGGTGCGGCCGAATAATAAGGGAGGCGATAACATGAAGCGGGACGCATTGAAATGGTCGCTGATCGGAGGCGCGCTCGTATTCCTGCTGCTGTACGGCATCGAGGTGGCCACGACCGGTATCGAGAATGTACACGGTCCGCTGGACAACACGCAGCGCGTCCGGGAGGAGACGCCGCTGTCGCCGTCCGCGCAAGCCGCAGCGGCGGCGCAGGAGGTGGCTGAACGTCTGGCGGCGCAGCGGGAGGAGGCGGCGCGCGAGCAATGGCTGCAGGCGGCCGCCGCCGCGGTGCAAGGCGCCGCCGCCGATCCCCTGCGTCCGGAGGGCGGCGCGCCGCAGCGCGAGCCCTCCGTCAATCAGGTCGCGGACCGGACGGCCGGCGTATTGCAGTCGCTCTCCAGCGGCGGCATCCGCTTCATTGTCGGCCTGTTCGATACGGTCACCGAGTAGCTTCGGAGGGCGGATTGTCCGATTCGTCCGCCCGCTCATTCCAGTCATTGAAACGGCGCACGCCTGCTGATATAATAATAGGATTAATTCGCAAATGGGATGGGTGTGGGGGTTAACGATGACAGACGTTCGCGACCGACAGAAAATGATCCGCAATTTCTCGATTATTGCACATATCGATCACGGCAAATCAACGCTTGCCGACCGCATATTGGAATACACCGGCGCGCTCACCTCTCGCGAGATGCAGGCCCAGGTGCTGGACCAGATGGAACTGGAGCGCGAGCGTGGCATTACGATCAAGCTGCAGGCCGTGCGGCTGAATTACCGTGCCGAGGACGGACAAGAGTATCTGCTCAATCTGATCGACACGCCCGGGCATGTCGACTTTACGTACGAGGTGTCGCGCAGTCTCGCCGCCTGCGAGGGGGCGCTGCTCGTCGTCGACGCGGCCCAGGGCATCGAGGCGCAGACGCTCGCCAATGTCTACCTGGCGCTGGACAACAATCTGGAGATCTTGCCGGTCATCAACAAGATCGATCTGCCGAGTGCGGAGCCCGAGCGCGTCAAGGGCGAGATCGAGGATGTGATCGGTCTGGACGCCAGCGACGCTGTGCTGGCCTCGGCCAAGGCGGGGATCGGCATCAAGGAGATTCTGGAGCAGGTCGTCCTGAAGGTGCCGGCGCCGACCGGCGATCCGGACGAGCCGCTCAAGGCGCTAATCTTCGACTCGCACTACGATCCGTACCGCGGCGTCATCGTCTATGTCCGCGTGCTCGACGGCAGCATCTCGGCCGGTAAAAAAATTCGCTTCATGGCGACTGGCGCCGAATTCGAGGTCATCGAGGTCGGGGCGTTCAAGCCGCGCATGACGATCGTGGACGAGCTTGCGGTCGGCGATGTCGGCTTCGTCGTCGCCGGCATCAAGAACGTCAAGGACACGCGCGTCGGCGATACGATTACCGAATCGAAGCGGCCGGCGCCGAAGGCGCTGCCGGGCTACCGCAAAATCAATCCGATGGTTTTTTGCGGGCTATATCCGATCGAAACGCAGGATTACAACGATTTGCGCGAAGCGCTGGAGAAGCTGGAACTCAACGACGCTTCGCTGCGCTATGAGCCGGAGACCTCGTCGGCGCTCGGCTTCGGCTTCCGCTGCGGCTTCCTTGGCTTGCTGCATATGGAGATTATCCAGGAGCGAATCGAACGCGAGTTCAACATCCCGCTCATCACGACGGCGCCGAGCGTCATCTATCGCGTCACGCTGACCAGCGGCGAGACGATGGATATCGACAATCCGTCGAACTACCCCGAGGCGGGCAAGCTGGAGCAGGTCGAGGAGCCTTTCGTGAAGGCGTCGGTCATCGTGCCCAATGACTATGTCGGGCCGATCATGGAGCTATGCCAGGGCAAGCGCGGCGAGTTCAAGAACATGGAGTACCTGGACACGAACCGCGTCACGATCGTCTACGAGATGCCGCTGTCGGAGATCGTGTACGACTTTTTCGATCAGCTCAAGTCCAACACGAAGGGATACGCCTCCTTCGATTACGAGCTGGCGGGTTACCGCCGCTCCAATCTCGTCAAGATGGACATCATGCTCAACAACGAGCAGGTGGACGCGCTGTCGGTCATCGTGCACCGCGACCGCGCTTACCAGCGCGGCAAGATCATCTGCGAGAAAATGAAGGAACTGATCCCGCGGCAGATGTTCGAGGTGCCCGTACAGGCGTCAATCGGCACGAAGGTCATCGCCCGCGAGACGGTCAAGGCGATGCGCAAAAACGTGCTGGCCAAGTGCTACGGCGGCGACATTAGCCGCAAGCGAAAGCTGCTGGAGAAGCAGAAGGAAGGCAAGAAGCGGATGAAGCAGGTCGGCAGCGTCGAGGTGCCGCAGGAGGCTTTTATGGCCGTCCTCAAAATCGACGAATAGGTCTGCCGGCGATGCACAACAGGGGGAGCGCGCGCGCTCCCCTCTTGCCGTGGGCCGGAGCTGCATGCCGGGCACAACGGCTCAAAAACCAACAAGACGTGCAAGGGAGGGAAAGTCGATGCTTCAAATGCAGCCGCACGCGTTATATATTCATATCCCGTTTTGCACCAATAAATGCTTTTACTGCGACTTCAACTCGTTTGTGCTCAAGGGCCAGCCGGTCGACGCGTACTTGACGGCGCTGGAACGGGAGATGGCGATGACAGTCGCCGCTGTGCCGCCGGAGCGCATCGACAGCGTGTTCGTCGGCGGCGGGACGCCGACGGTGCTGACGCCGCCGCAAATGGAGCGTTTCCTTGCCGCCGTGCGCCGTCATTTTCCGATTACGGCCGAGACCGAGTTTTCGATGGAGGCCAATCCGGGTACGACCGATCCGGACAAGCTGGCGGCGATGCGAGAGGGCGGCGTCAATCGCATCAGCTTTGGCGTGCAGTCCTTCGACAACGGGCTGCTCGAGCGAATCGGCCGCATCCATGACGTGGACGACGTCTATCGCAGCCTCGACAATGCGCGTGCGGCGGGCTTCGACAACCTGTCTATCGACCTGATGTTCGGCCTGCCCGGCCAGACGACAAAGGCGCTGGCGGACAGCGTCGATCGCGCCCTGGCGCTCGACCTGCCGCATTATTCGCTGTATAGCCTCAAGGTCGAGGAGAACACGCTGTTCCACACGCTCTACGAGCGCAACGAGCTGCCGCTGCCAGCCGAAGAAGAAGAGCTCGAGATGTACGGCTATATCATGCGGCGTCTCAAGGACGCGGGACGCCGTCAATACGAGATCAGCAATTTCGCGCTGCCGGGCCGCGAGAGCCTGCACAACATCACGTATTGGCGCAACGCGCCCTATTACGGGATCGGCGCGGGCGCGCACGGCTACATCGGCCGCGAGCGTCACGTCAACGTCAAGGGCGTCCAGCCTTATATCGATGCGGCGCAGGCCGGATTGCCGCGGCTGGAAGGGCACGCCGTCTCGCAGGAGGAGGCGATGGAAGACTTCATGATGGTCGGTCTGCGCCTGTTGGACGGGGTGCGCGAGGCGGATTTCCGGCGTCAGTTCGGCATCGGCTATATGGATGCGTTCGGCACGGTCATCGAGAGGCTGACCCGCGACGGTCTGCTCGAGCCGGTTGACGGCGGTACGGGGCATCGCCTGAGCGTGCGCGGCATCCCGCTCGGCAACGAGGTGTTCGGCGCTTTTATCGGGGTGTTGGTATGACAGGATTGCAGATTTATTCGGTATCGTGTATATTTATTCGTAATCTAACGTGATCGTCCTCGCATCCGTACCGGCGCCAGCCGCGGAGCGTGGCGCGGCCGGGCAACGCAGGTGGAGGGAGAACAGTGCAAAAAACAGTGCAGACCAGCTGCCGCAAGGCAACGCTGGACGATGTGGACGAGCTGTACGAGCTGATCAAGGGATATGCGGAAAAGGGCATTATGCTGCCGCGGTCGCGCGCTGTGCTGGAGCGGCAGATCGACAGCTTCGTCGTGGCGGAGATCGAGGACCGCATCGTCGGCTGCGGATCGCTTTGCCAGCTTGGAGCGGACCTGGTGGAGATTCGATCGCTCGGCATTTCCGAGGGGCATAAGGGCAAGGGCATCGGCAGCAAGCTGGTGGATTGTCTGCTGGCCGAGGCGCGCGCGCAAAATCTGACCAAGGTGATGGCTTTGACCTACGAGGTCGCGTTTTTTCAAAAAAACGGCTTCGAGGTCGTGCAAAAGGAAATTTTTCCGGAAAAGGTCTGGACCGATTGCGTCAACTGCGCCAAGCAGCATTGCTGCGACGAAATTGCGGTCCTCAAAAAGCTGAACTGACTTGACAATCGGCAAGTCGGTTTGGTATTTTTGTAGTAATGATTAGCACTCGATGCTATTGAGTGCTAACGGCCTGCTGCTACACTGAGGCACGGCCGCGCAACCGCCGGGCATGACCAAGAGAGACAGGCAAGGAGGGGCTCGTATGTTGACCGACCGGCAGCGATTGATTCTGAATGCGATAGTGGACGATTATATCCGCTCCGCCGAGCCTGTAGGCTCGCGGAGCATTGCCAAGCGGGGAGGCGTGGGCTTCAGCCCGGCGACGATTCGCAACGAGATGGCGGACCTGGAGGAGCTCGGCTTCCTGGAGCAGCCACATACCTCGGCCGGACGCGTCCCGTCGACCAAGGGCTATCGCTATTACGTCGATCACCTGGTGAAGCTCGGCGAGGTGAACGAGGAGGAGCTGGCCCGGGTGCGGCTGTTCCTGGCTGAGAAGATGAATCAGATGGAACAGATGATTCAGCACGCCGCGACGATCCTGTCCAACCTGACCAACTACACCTCGATCGTGCTCGGTCCGGAGACGTTCAGCAACTCGCTGAAGCATTTTCAGCTCGTGCCGCTGAACGACGAGACCGCAGTGGCAATTATCGTCACCAACACCGGTCATGTCGAGAATCGCACGGTCTCGATTCCGAAGGGGATGGAGATCTCCGAGATCGAGAAGGTGACGCGCATTCTGAATGCGAAGCTGGCCGGGGTGCCGCTGGTGCGGCTGCGCTCGCGCCTCTATTCGGAGGTCGGGCAGGAGCTGGGCCGCTACGTGACCCATTGCGAGCAGCTGATGGATGTGCTCGACGATGCGCTGGCGGGCGAGCAGGGGCATCACGTCGTGCTCGGCGGGACGACGAATATGCTGACCCAGCCCGAATTCAAGGACGTCGACAAGGTGAAGACGCTGCTCGATCTGCTCGAGGAGACGCCGACGCTGCTGCGGCTCGTGTCCTCGCTGCCCGACGGCATCCAGGTCAAGATCGGGGCGGAGAACGGGCATCAGGCGATCAGCAACTGCAGTCTCATTACCGCGACCTATTCGTTCGAGGGGCAGGCGCTCGGCACGATCGGCATCCTCGGACCGACCCGCATGGAGTACGGCAAGGTCATCAGCCTGCTCGACGTGCTGTCCAAGGATATGACAAGGCTGCTTGGAAAATGGTATAAATAGAGCATTGAACTTGACGAAGGAGGTGAAGCATTCGTGAATGTAAATCGTCAATCAGAGCCGCAAGAAGCCGCTCAGGAAACGGCGCAAAAGCAAGCCGCCGAGGAGCAGGAGACGACGCAGGCCCCGGAGGGGCAGGCGGAGAGCGAGGCAACCGATCAGGCGCAGCCGGCAACGGACGCCGATCAGGAGCAGGACGCACATGAGCAGCAAGCTGAAGCGCCAGCCGAGGATCCGCGCATCGCCGCGCTGGAGCGCGAGGCCGCGGAGCATCAGCAGCGTCTGGTGCGCGCCCAGGCCGATTTTGACAACTATCGGCGCCGTACGCAAAAGGAAAAAGAAGAGCTGGCCCGTTACGCTTCCATGAAGCTGATTACGGAGCTGCTCCCGATCGTGGACAACTTCGAGCGGGCGCTGGCAGCGGCTCAGGACAGCGGCGATCAACAATCCCTCGTCAAAGGAGTGGATATGATTTTCCGGCAGCTGGACCAGGTGCTCGGCCAGGAAGGGCTGAAGGCGATGGAGACGGTAGGACAGCCGTTCAATCCGGATTACCATCAAGCCATCATGCAGGTCGAGTCCGAGGAGCATGAAGAAGGCGTCGTGGTGGAAGAGGTGCAGAAGGGCTATATGCTGAAGGACAAAGTGCTTCGGCCGGCCATGGTCAAAGTAAGCGGCTGACGCCGCTTGCCGATCCGGCGTTTATCATTGTCCGGGCATGATCCCCGGACTTGTATATGAATAAGGAGGAATCAGGCATGAGCAAAGTAATCGGAATTGACCTTGGTACCACCAATTCCTGCGTGGCCGTCATGGAAGGCGGCGAAGCGGTCGTCATCCCCAATCCGGAGGGCAACCGCACGACGCCGTCCGTCGTCGGCTTCAAAAAAGACGGCGAGCGCATCGTCGGCGAATCCGCCAAGCGTCAAGCGATCACCAATCCCGACCGTACGGTCATCTCCATCAAGCGCCACATGGGGACGAACCACACCGAAAAAATCGACGAAAAGCAGTACTCGCCGCAGGAAATCTCGGCGATCATCCTGCAAAAGCTGAAATCGGATGCGGAGGCCTATCTCGGCCAGACGGTCACGCAGGCGGTCATTACCGTCCCGGCGTACTTCAATGACAGCCAGCGCCAAGCGACGAAGGATGCGGGCAAAATCGCCGGCCTCGAGGTGCTGCGGATCGTCAACGAACCGACGGCTGCGGCGCTGGCCTACGGTCTCGAAAAAGCCGAGGATCAAAAAATTCTTGTCTATGACCTTGGCGGCGGCACGTTCGACGTCTCGATCCTGGAGCTGGGCGACGGCTTCTTCGAAGTAAAAGCAACGAGCGGCGACAACAAGCTCGGCGGCGACGACTTCGACCAGGTCATCATCGATCACCTCGTGGCGGAATTCAAAAAAGAGCACGGCATCGATCTGTCCAAAGACAAGGCCGCCGTGCAGCGGCTCAAGGATGCGGCCGAAAAGGCCAAAAAAGAGCTGTCCGGCGTCATGTCGACGACGATCTCGCTGCCGTTCATCACGATGTCCGACGGCGTGCCGCAGCATCTGGAGATGAACCTGACCCGCGCCAAATTCGAGGAACTCTCCGCCGGTCTGGTCGAGCGCACGCTCGGCCCGACGCGCCAGGCGATGAAGGACTCGGGCCTCTCGACGAGCGAGATCGACAAAATCGTACTGGTCGGCGGCTCCACGCGCATCCCGGCGGTGCAGGAAGCGATCAAAAAGCTGACCGGCAAGGACCCGCATAAAGGCGTGAACCCGGATGAAGTCGTCGCGCTCGGCGCGGCCGTTCAAGCCGGCGTCTTGACAGGCGACGTCAAGGACGTCGTGCTGCTCGACGTCACCCCGCTGTCGCTCGGCATCGAGACGGCAGGCGGCGTGTTCACCAAAATGATCGAGCGCAACACGACGATCCCGACGAGCAAATCGCAGGTGTACTCGACGTACGCCGACAATCAGACCAGCGTCGAAATTCACGTGCTGCAGGGCGAGCGCGAGATGGCGGCCGGCAACAAAACGCTTGGCCGGTTCATGCTCGGCGATATCCCGCCGGCGCCGCGCGGCGTGCCGCAAATCGAAGTGACCTTCGACATCGACGCCAACGGCATCGTCAACGTCTCGGCGCTGGACAAAGGCACGGGCAAAAGCCAGAAGATCACGATCACGTCCTCGAGCGGTCTCTCGGACGAGGAAATCGATCGGATGGTCAAGGACGCCGAGCTGAATGCCGAGGAAGACAAAAAGCGCCGCGACCTGGTGGAAGCGAAAAACGCCGCCGATCAATTGATCTACACCGTCGACAAGACGATCTCGGATCTGGGCGACAAAGCCGACGCCGGCGAGGTGGAAAAGGCGAACGCGGCGAAGGAAAAGCTGAAGCAAACGCTGGAATCCGACAACGCCGAAGACATCAAGGCGGCCACCGAAGAGCTCTCGCAAATCGTACAGCAGCTGTCTGTCAAGCTGTATGAACAGGCGGCGCAAGCGCAGCAGGCGGAGCAAGGAGCCGAGGAAGGTCCCTCCGGCGACGACAAGAATAAAGACAATGTAGTCGATGCGGATTACGAGGTTGTGGACAACGACAAAAAATCCTGATTCAGCGTCGAACGCGAAAGGTCAAAGTCAGGCAGGGCTTGACTTTGACCTTCGCTTGCGTTCGGAGGCCTAGATCGATGATAGACGGGGGTGAAAATCGTGGCGGAGAAACGGGATTACTATGACGTGCTCGGGGTTGGAAAAAGCGCATCGGAGGATGAGATTAAAAAGTCCTACCGCAAGCTCGCGCGCCAGTACCATCCGGACGTCAACAAAGCGGCCGATGCGGAGGCCAAATTCAAGGAAGTCAAGGAAGCGTACGATGTGCTCAGCGATTCGCAAAAGCGCGCAACGTACGATCAATACGGGCATGTCGATCCAAACCAAGGGTTCGGCGGCGGCGGTGCCGGCGATTTTGGCGGATTCGGCGATATTTTCGACATGTTTTTCGGCGGCGGCGGACGGCGCGATCCGAACGCGCCGCAGCGGGGCAACGATCTGCAATATACGATGAGCGTGGAATTCAAGGACGCGGTCTTCGGCAAGGAGACTGATATCCAGATTCCGCGCACCGAATCCTGCGACACCTGTCACGGCTCGGGCGCGAAGCCCGGCACGAAGCCGGAGACTTGCTCGGTGTGTCACGGCTCCGGCCAGCAGGAGGTCGTGCAGAATACGCCGTTCGGACGGATCGTCAATCGGCGCGCCTGCACGAATTGCAGCGGTACGGGACGGGTCATCAAGGATCGCTGCTCGAACTGTCACGGCTCGGGCAAGGTGAAGAAGCAGCGCAAGATCCATGTCCGCATTCCGGCGGGCATCGACGAAGGGTCGCAGATTCGCCTCTCCGGCGAGGGCGAGGCCGGCGTGCGCGGCGGTCCGGCAGGGGATCTGTACATCGTATTCCGGGTCAAGGCGCATGAGTTTTTCGATCGCGACGGCGACGACATCTATTGCGAGGTGCCGTTGACCTTTGCCCAGGCGGCGCTCGGCGACGAGATCGAGATTCCGACGCTGACCGAGAAGGTCAAGCTGAAGATTCCGGCGGGCACCCAGACGGGCACGTACTTCCGTCTCAAGGGCAAAGGCGTGCCGCGGCTGCGTGGATATGGGCAGGGCGATCAGCATATCAAGGTCACGGTCGTCACGCCGACCAAGCTGTCGGACGAGCAAAAGGAGCTGCTGCGACGCTTGTCCGGCGCCGAGGGCGAGGCGGTGCAGGAGCATCACGAGTCGATTTTCGAAAAAATGAAAAAGGCGATCCGCGGCGATTAGCGTTGGCGCAGCTGCGGACATCGAACGGGCGGTCCGCGAGGGCCGCCTCTTTGCTTTGCCTCCAGACGCACGAATGAGGTAAAATAGGCAATGAAGATTATGAAGATCGGGGAGGCCGTACAGGTTGAAATGGCATGAGCTGACAATCTCGACATCGGAGCAGACCATCGAGATGATTACGAACTTTTTGCATGAAAGCGATGCGGACGGCGTATCCATTGAGGAGTCGGGTACGCTGAATCGGCCGCGCGACACGTCGCTGGGACAGTGGTACGAGCATCCGCTCAACGATATCCCGGAGGGGGAAGCCGTCATCAAGGGCTACTTCCAGGAGGGGACGGAGATCGAGCCGCTGATTGCGCGGCTGCGCGTCTCGATCGACGGCTTGCGCGAATTCGGACTGGAGCCGGGCGATTACCGCATCACCGCGGGGATGGTGGACGAGGAGGACTGGGCGGAATCGTGGAAGCAGTACTTCAAGCCGCTGCGCGTCTCCGATCGCTTGACAATCAAGCCGACGTGGGAGACGTACGCGCCTGCGGCGGAGGAGCGGATCATCGAGCTCGATCCGGGCATGGCCTTCGGCACGGGAACGCATCCGACGACGGCGCTCTGCCTGCGCACGCTGGACGAGGAGCTGCGCGGCGGAGAACGCGTCATCGACGTCGGCACCGGCTCGGGCGTGCTCGCCATCGGCGCCTGCCGGCTGGGCGCGCGGCGGGTGCTGGCGCTCGATCTCGATCCGGTGGCGGTCTCCAGCGCGACCGCCAACGTGGCGCTCAACGGGCTGGAGGAGCAGGTGGAGGTGCGCTACAGCGATCTGTTGACTGCGCTCGAGGCCGACGACGACGCCGTGCCGGCCGATCTGATCGTGGCCAATATTCTCGCCCACATCATCCTCAGCTTCGTGGACGACGCCTATCAGGCGCTGCGGCCCGGAGGGACGTACGTGGTGTCGGGCATCTACAGCAACAAGGAGCAGGAGGTCGAGCAAGGCTTGACGGCTGCCGGCTTTGCGATCGAACGGATCGCGCGCGAGGACGACTGGCTCGCCTTCGTGGCGCGCAAGCGGTAGCGGCCCAGACAGCGGCCGAGTCTGGCGGCGTCTGGCCGCGTGAGGCTGCGTGTAGCGCAGCGCCCCCAAAACATGCTATGATGAAGGTTGGAGTTGAAGCAGATGCAGCGATATTTTATCGCTCCGTCGCAATTTGACGCGGACCGCGTCACGATTGACGGAGATGACGCGCATCACCTCGCACGGGTGATGCGCATACAGACGGGCGGACGCATCGTCGTCTGCGACGGCGAGCGCCGCGAGGCGCTCGCCGAGGTGAGCGAGATCGGGGCGGACCGCGTGGTGGCGCGGATCGTCGAGGAACGTCCGGCGAGCGCGCGCGAGCCGCGCTGGCGCGTCACGATTGCGCAGGCGCTGCCCAAGGGCGACAAGCTCGAGACCGTCATCCAGAAGGGCACGGAGCTGGGCGCTTATGCGTTCGTGCCGTTCGAAGCGGCGCGCACGGTCGTGCGGTATGACAATCGCAAGGAAGAAAAGCGCCGGTCGCGCTGGACCCGCATCGCCAAGGAAGCCGCCGAGCAGGCCCATCGCGGCCGCTTGCCGCAGGTCGAGGAGGTTCAGAGCTGGGGCGCGCTGCTGCGACGCATTCCGTCCTGCGATCTGGCGCTGCTGTGCTACGAGGCGCAGGGCGGGGCGCCCGAGCGCGGCATCGGCGCCGCGCTGCGGCGTTTTGGCGCACAGCCCCGCGCCGCCGGTCAGGCGGACATTCTCGTCATCGTCGGGCCGGAGGGCGGCTTCACGCCCGAGGAAGCGGAGCAGGCCGAGGCCGCAGGGGCCGTATCGGTCGGGCTCGGCGCGCGCATCCTGCGCACCGAGACGGCGGGCATGGCCGCGCTGACCTGCCTGATGTACGAATCCGGAGAGATGGGAGGAGCCTAACAAGATGCCATCCGTAGCATTTTACACCTTGGGCTGCAAGGTGAATTTTTACGACACCGAGGCGATCTGGCAATTGTTCAAAAACGACGGCTACGAGCAGGTCGATTTTGAAGCGACGGCGGACGTCTATCTGATCAATACGTGTACGGTGACCAACACCGGCGACAAGAAAAGCCGCCAGATTATTCGCCGCGCGGTGCGTCGCAATCCCGACGCCGTCATCGCGGTGACGGGCTGCTACGCGCAGACGTCGCCGGCGGAGATTTTGGCGATTCCAGGTGTCGATCTCGTCATCGGCACGCAGGATCGGGAGCAACTGATGACGCATATTCGCAGCATCCAGGCGGATCGCGAGCCGGTCAATGCGGTGCGCAATATTATGAAAACTCGCCAATTCGAGGAGCTGGACGTACCTGATTTTGCCGAGCGCACGCGCGCGTTTCTGAAGATTCAGGAGGGCTGCAACAATTTTTGCACCTTCTGCATCATCCCGTGGTCGCGCGGGCTCTCGCGCAGCCGCGACCCGCAGAGCGTGGTCGCGCAAGCGCGGCAGCTCGTCGCCGCGGGGTACAAGGAAATCGTGCTGACCGGCATTCATACCGGCGGCTATGGCGACGATCTGGACAATTACAGACTGGCCGATCTGCTGTGGGCGCTCGACGAGGTCGACGGACTGGAGCGGGTGCGGATCAGCTCGATCGAGGCGAGTCAGATCGATGAACGCGTGATCGAGGTGCTCAATCGTTCGGACAAGATGTGCCGCCATCTGCATATCCCGCTCCAAGCCGGCGACGACGAGGTGCTCAGACGCATGCGGCGCAAGTATACGACAGCCGAGTTCGCCGAAAAAATCCGCCTGCTGCACGAGGCGATGCCCGGCGTGGCGATTACGACGGACGTGATCGTCGGCTTTCCGGGCGAGACGGAGGAGATGTTCGAGCGCGGTTACCGCTTCATGGAGGAGCTGGGCTTCGCCGAGATGCATGTTTTCCCGTATTCCAAGCGGACCGGCACGCCGGCGGCGCGCATGGAGGATCAGGTGGACGAGGAGGTCAAGCACGCGCGCGTGCACCGGCTGATCGAGCTCTCGGAGCGGATGCAGCTGCGCTATGCCGAAGGGTTCGTCGGCCAGGTGCTGGATGTCATTCCCGAGCGGGACTACAAGGGCGCGCCGGGCACCGGCCTGCTGATGGGATACTCGGGCAATTACATTCAGGTTGTTTTTGACGGCGCGGCGTCCCTGGTCGGGGAGCTCTGCCGGGTGCACATTACGGAAGCCGGCGCCAACGAATGCCGCGGCAATCTGGTGCGCGTGCTGGAGTCGAAGCCGATCGTCGCCGCGCAGCCGGCGGCTGCGGGGGCGCGCTGACGGCGACGCCAGGCGGACTTGGCCAGCATGCAGGCTGCTGCACGATTTGATCGCTTCATAGCGGCTCTACCCTGCGTAGGAGCAGGACATAGCGGGACCACAAAAGCAGGGATTTCGTCCGTCCGGCATGCAGCCGTCCGGGCGGAATCCTTGCCGCTTATCGGCGATGCGAAACGGGGGCGATTAGAGATGAAAGAAATATCTGCGGGCGGCGTCGTCTTCCAGCGGCTCGACGGCGATCGCCTGCAAATTCAGCTTATCCAGGACCGCTATGGAAAAACGTCGCTGCCCAAGGGCAAGAGGGAGCCGGGCGAAACGGTCGAGCAGACCGCCTTGCGCGAAATTCGCGAGGAGACCGGTCTCACCGGCCGGATCGTGGCCAAAATCGACTTGATCAAATATACCTACAAGCATGAAACGAAGGGCATGGTCGACAAGGAAGTGCACTATTTCCTGGTCG
The DNA here is from genome assembly GCF_014705605.1 of Paenibacillus sabuli. Classification (GTDB taxonomy): domain Bacteria; phylum Bacillota; class Bacilli; order Paenibacillales; family Paenibacillaceae; genus Paenibacillus_D; species Paenibacillus_D sabuli. The sequence goes on along the minus strand of NZ_JACXIZ010000011.1, from coordinate 72,641 downwards.
AGGCCACCGGCGGACGACTGCAGGCGCAGGTGGAGGAGATCCGCGGCGTCGAATGGTTCGAGCCGCAGGAGGCATGGCGGCGCCAACGCAAGTCCGGCTACAGCAACAACAATCGCATCGTCGCGGGCGCCTTGCGGTTGCTCGGCATCCGTCGCTAGCAGGAATCGCATCGGCGGCTTGCGGCGCGCGGAGCTCCTCCGCAAGCGTCAGTCTGCGGCCGCGCGGCTGCGCAAGGCGGGCAAGTAACAGAGCGGCAGGGCAAGCAGCGAGCTGGCGACGTTGAAGATCGTCTGGGCATGGGCGATCTGGCTCGCGGGATCGTGGGCGAGCGCGGCGGACACGGTCTGCAGCGCCCCCAAAAAGGGCAGGCACAGCGCAGCGCCGCCGACATTGAGCAGGGTGTGGGTCCAGGCGACGAAACGCCCGGAGGCGCTGCCGCCGAGCGAGGCGAGCAGTGCGGTCGCGCAGGTGCCGACATTGGCGCCGAGCACAAATGCGATTCCGGCCTCGGGCGGCATCGTGCCGTGCAGCACAAGTCCCATGACCAGTCCGATGGCGGCGGCGCTGCTGTGCAGCAGGGCGGCCAGTACGGCGCCGAGCGCCAGGCCGACGAGCGCGCGCTCACTCGCCCGGCTGAGCAGAGCGCCGAGCAGCGGGCTCGTCTCCAGATGCGGCGCGATCGACTGCATGATGCCGATCCCCTGGACGAGCAGCGCGAAGCCGGCGCAGGCGACTGCGCCGTAACGCATGGGGCGCAGCCAGGCAGGCGCGCGCGCCGCCGGATGGAGGCCGTATTCGTCCAGCAGCGCGGTGAGTAGCCAGGCGGCGAGCGAGCAGGCGAGCAGCGGCGGCGCCAGCCGATCGAGGCGCAGGCCGATCAGCTCGGTCGTGACGCAGGAGCCGATGTTGGTGCCGAGGATGATGCCGAGCGTGCGGCGATAGCTCAGCAGGCGGGCGTTGACGAGTCCGATGGCGATGACCGTCACCGCGGTGCTGCTCTGCAGCACCGCGGTCGCGCCCGCCGAGACGAGCATGCCGCGCAGCGGCGTGGCGGTGCCGCTGCGGATCGCTACCGACAGCGAGGGACCGGCCCAGCGATACAGCGCCAGCTCCATAATTTTCATGCCCAGCATGAACACGGCGAAGCCGAGCAATGTCGGCAGCAGCATGGCCAGCATTTCGCTTCCCCCTTCACCATTACACTTCTACGATATCTATGCGGCGCAGCGGACAGGCATGACGATCCGCGCCGCCGGGTGCGAACCGGGAAAGGAACGGACAATGAACGAACGTGCTAGCGTCATTTTGAAGCGCGGCCGCGCGCCGCGGCTGGAGCAGGGACATCCCTGGATTTATGAGAACGAGACGGAGCGAATGGAGGGGGCGGCGGAGCCCGGCGATCTGGTCGATGTGTACGACCACCGGGCGCGCTATCTGGCGACAGGGTATTGGAACCCGGCTTCGCAGATTCAGGTGCGCATCGTCGCGTACACGCCGCTGGAGGCGATGGATCGGGCGTTCTTCGAGGAGCGGCTGGTGCGCTGCCGGGAGCACCGGGCCCGCTTCCTGCCGGGCGTATCCGACTGCAGGCTCGTCTATGGCGAGGCGGACGACCTGCCCGGCCTGACGGTGGATCGGTACGGCGGCGTGCTCGTCGTGCAGATCGTCACGCTGGGCATGGATCAGCGCCGGGCAGCAATCGTCGAGGCGCTGATCGAGGTGTTCCGGCCGGAGGCGATCTACGAGCGCAGCGACCTCCCCGTGCGGGCGCTGGAGGGGCTGGAGGCGCGCACCGGGCCGCTCTACGGTGAAGCGCCGCGCGAAGTGACGATTATCGAGAACGGCCTGACGATGGAGGTCGACATCGAGAGCGGACAGAAGACCGGCTATTTTTACGATCAGCGCGACAATCGGGCGGCGATCGCGCCGCTGATGCTCGGCTGGGGCGCGCGCAGCGGCATTCGCCTGGCCCCGCGTCCGGGATCCGAGGCGGATGCGCAAGCGAGCGAGGAGCGGGAGCCTGCGTCCTCGGCGCTCGTACCGGTCAACCGCAGCGGCAAGGAAGTGACCTTTCCCTATTGGGACGGCGCGACGGTGCTGGAGTGTTTTGCCCATACCGGCAGCTTCACGATGCATGCTTGCCGCTACGGCGCCAAGCGGGTGACCTGTCTCGACGTATCGGCGCACGCGCTCGAGACGGCCGCCCGCAACGCCCGGGCCAACGGGTTTGCGGATCGCATCGATTTCGTCCAGGCCGACGCCTTCGCCTATTTGCGCGAGCAAGTGAAGGGGCTGGAGGAGCGCAGACGGCGCGCCCCGGGCGCGGCGGACAAGGCCGATACGTCCAAGCCGCTCGCGGCGGCGGGCCGTACGTGGGACGTCGTCATTCTCGACCCGCCGGCCTTTGCCAAGAGCAAGGGCGCGCTGGCAGGCGCGCGGCGCGGCTACAAGGACATCAATCTTCAGGGCATGAAGCTGGTCAACGAAGGCGGCTATCTCGTCACTGCGAGCTGCTCGTATCCGATGAAGCCGGAGCTGTTTTTGGAGACGGTGCAGGAGGCGGCGCGCGATGCGGGCAAGCTGTTGCGTATGGTGCACTGGCAGGGCGCGGGCAAGGACCATCCCCGTCTGCTCGCGGCGAGCGAAGGGAATTATTTAAAGTTTGCCATTTTTGAGGTGCGCAGCCGGGCTTAATCAAGTGTTTCAAGGGGGGGACAGGCATGCTTCGATTTGTATTGGGCAGGGCCGGGGCGGGCAAGACGACTCGGTGTCTGGGCGAGATCCGCGAGCGGCTGCACGCGTCGGCGCAGGGCAGTCCGCTCCTGCTGCTCGTGCCGGAGCAGGCGACCTTCCAGACGGAATATGCGCTGCTGCGCCAGGCCGGACTGACCGGCACGATGCGCGCTCAGGTGCTGAGCTTTCGGCGCCTGGCGTATCGCGTCATGCAGGAGACCGGCGGCGCAGCCCTGACGCCAATCGGCGAGACGGGCAAGCAGATGCTGCTGTACAAGATTGTGCAGCGGCTGGAGGACGAGCTGCAGCTGCTGCGCGGCGCAGCGCAGGGCCATGGCTTCATCGAGCGGCTGAGCGAGCTGATGACCGAGTGGAAGCGCTACGGTATCGAGGCGCCGGCAGTACGCGAGTACGCCGAGGCGCATGCCGGCGGCAGCGGCATGCTCGGTCGCAAGCTGCACGATCTGCAGCTCATCGGCGCGGCGCTGGAGCGCGAGCTGGACGGGCATTACCTCGAGGCCGAGGACTACCTGCACCGGCTTGCCGCCGGCTGCGAGCAGACGTCGGCGCTGCGCGAGGCCGAGCTGTGGATCGACGGCTTCCACGGCTTCACGCCGCACGAATACCTCGCCCTCGGGGCGCTGCTGCGCACCGTGGGGCGGGTCACGGTGACGCTCTGCCTGGACCGGCCATATGACGGAGATGCGCGGCCGCACGAGCTCGATCTGTTCCACAAGACGGCCGAGACCTACATCGCGCTGCGCGCGCTCGCCGAGACGTCCGGTGTCGAGCTGGAGCCGGTCGTCAGGCTGGACGCTTCGCCGCCGCGCTTCGCCGCGAGTCCGATGCTGGCGCATATCGAGCGCAGCTACGAGCGGCCGGGGGCGCAGGCCTATGCCGGAGAGACGCATGGCGATCCGGCCGATCCGCGCTGCGGCGTGTCGGTGCACGGCGCGGTCCATCGCCGCGCCGAGGTGGAGGCGGCGGCGCGCGACATGCTGCGCCGCGTGCGCGAGCAGGGCTTGCGCTGGCGCGACATGGCGCTCCTGGTGCGCACCGGCGGGGATTACAACGATCTGCTGGAGCAGGTGCTCGGCGATTACGACATTCCCTACTTCCTCGATCACAAGCGCCCGATGCGGCAGCATCCGCTGCTCGAATTCATCCGTTCCGCGCTGGAGACGGTCACGCAGGGCTGGCGCTACGATGCCGTCTTCCGCTGCATCAAGAGCGAGCTGCTGCTGCCGCTGGACGGCGAGCTGAGCCGCGAGGACCTCGACCGGCTGGAGAATTACGTGTTGGCCGCGGGCATCGACGGGCGCCGCCGCTGGCTCGACGCCAAGCGCTGGCGACCGCTGCAGCGCGCCTCGCTCGAGGACGAGCTGCCGGCGGAGCCGGGCCGGGCGGAGCTGGCCGCGCACGCGCGCATCCTGGATGCGCGGGAGGCGGTCGTAGCGCCGCTGCGCCGCTTCGAGCGGGCGCTGCGCGGCGCGGCGGATGCCGAGGCCATGTGCAGGGCGCTCTACCGGCTGCTCGAGCATGTCGGCGCCGCCGACCGGCTGGAGCAGTGGAGCGCGGAGGCTTCGGCGGGCGGCGAGCTGCGGCGCGCGCGCGAGCATGTGCAGCTGTGGGAGGGCGTGATGGGCACGCTCGACCAACTGGCGGAGATGATGGGGACGCAGCCGCTCTCCCCGGAGCTGTTCGCAGGCATCGTGGAGGCGGGCCTGGACGGGCTGAAGCTGGCGACGGTGCCGCCTGCGCTCGATCAGGTGCTGGTCGGCAGCATGGAGCGGACGCGCGCCGAGGCGGTCGAGGTGTGCTACCTGCTCGGTGCGGGCGACGGCGTGCTGCCGCTGCGCATGGAGGAGGATGGCATCCTGACGGAGCAGGAGCGTCAGCGGCTGGCGGCGGACGGGCTCGTCATGGCCCCCGGCATCCGGCGTCGTCTGCTGGACGAGCGCTTCCTGATCTATACGGCGCTGACCGTGCCGCGCAGCCATCTGTGGATCAGCTATCCGCTCGCCGACGACGAGGGCAAAAGCCTGCGGCCGTCGGAGGTGCTGCGCCAGCTGCGTCAGCTGCTGCCGGGTGTGCCGGAGCGGGTCGCAGAGGCGCAGCCCAGACCCGGCGCGGACGAGGCGGAGCAAGAGGCGTATATCGGCCATCCCGGACGGACGCTGTCGCATCTCTTCGGCCAGCTGAGCGCGTGGCGGCAGGGCGCGAACCTCGCTCCGCTCTGGTGGGAGGTCTACAATTGGTTCGCCGGCGAGCCGCAGTGGCGCGACCGGCTGGCCTTGCTGGCTCTCTCCCAGCGCTTCGCCAATGCGGCGCCGCCGCTGCCCGGTCCGCTGGCGGATCAGCTGTACGGCGAGCGTCTGCGCACGAGCGTATCGCGCATGGAGCGCTTCGTGTCCTGCCCGTTCCAGCACTTCGCCAGCCACGGCCTGCGGCTGCGCGAGCGCGAGCGGCATCAGCTGGGCGCGCCGGACATCGGCCAGCTGTTCCACGCGGCGCTCAGCCGGCTGACCGCCGAGCTGGGCGACGCCTGGGGGACGCTGCCGGAGCCGGAGCTGCGGCGGCGCGCCGCCGCGGTCGTCGACGCGCTGGCGCCGCGGCTGCAATCGCAGATCCTGCTGAGCAGCGGCCGCTTCCGCTATATGGCGTCCAAGCTGCGCGAGATCGTCGCGCAGGCGGCGCTGATGCTCGGCGAGCATGCGCGGCGGGCGACGTTCCGGCCGGTCGGCGTAGAGGTCGGCTTCGGCGGAGACGGCGCGCTGCCGCCGCTCGTGCTGCCGCTCGCCGGGAGCCGGGAGCTGGAGATCGTCGGCCGGATCGATCGCGTCGACGCGGCGCAGACCGACGAAGGTCTGCTGCTGCGCGTGCTCGACTACAAGTCGTCGGCGACCTCGCTGCAGCTGGAGGCGGTCATGCACGGGCTGTCGCTGCAAATGCTGACCTATCTGGACGTGCTGCTGACCCATGCGCCCAAATGGCTGGGCCAGCCGGCAGCGCCGGCGGGCGTGCTCTACTTCCACGTGCACAACCCGCTGCTCGCCGCCACCCGGGCCATCGACGGCGCCGAGGCGCATCGCCAGCGGCTGAAGCGCTTCAAGCCGAAAGGGCTGCTGCTGGCGGACGAGCAGGCCGTGCGGCTGATGGACGGCAGCCTCGAATCCGGGCACTCCGATCTGCTGCCGGTGGCGATCAAGAAGGACGGCAGCTTCTACAGCGCCTCCTCCGTCGCCCGCAAGGAGGAGTGGGACGTGCTGCGGCGCTCGGTGCGCAGCACGATCCGCCGCATCGGCAGGCGCATCACCGGCGGCGAGATCGCCATCGAGCCGTATCGGATGGGGGGCAAGACGCCTTGCACGCATTGCGCGTACAAGCCGGTCTGCCAGTTCGATCCGATGATCGAGGGCAACGGCTACGTCAAGCTGGGCAAATCCACCAAGGACGAGGTGTGGCGCGGTCTGACGCGGCAGGCCGAGGAAGGAGGGGCGGCAGATGACGATGCAGCCGAATAAGCAGGCGAATCAACCGGCGCGTCCGGCGGGCAGCACCTGGACGGAGCAGCAATGGGAGGCGATCGTCGCCGGCGGCCGCGACATCCTCGTCGCCGCCGCGGCGGGCTCCGGCAAAACCGCCGTGCTGGTGGAGCGCATCATACGCAAAATTACGAGCGGCGCCGATGTCGACCGGCTGCTCGTCGCCACCTTCACCAAGGCGGCCGCGGCCGAAATGAAGGAACGCATCCGCATCGCGCTGGAGAAGGAGCTTGCCGCCGATCCGGACAGCGAGCATTTGCGGCGGCAGCTCGCGCTCATGACGCGCGCTTCGATTACGACGCTGCATTCCTTCTGCGTCGAAGTGATTCGCCGCTATTATCCGCTGATCGGGCTCGATCCGGGCTTTCGCATCGCCAACGAGACGGAGGCGGAGCTGCTGCGGCTCGATGTGCTCGAGCAGCTGTTCGAGGCGCGATACGCCGAGCTGGAGGCGCATCCGGGCTTCGCCGAACTGGCGGAGCGCTTCGGCGGAGAGAAGGACGACGAGCCGCTGCAGCGGCTCGTTCAGCGGCTGTACGATTTTTCGCGCAGCCATCCGTGGCCGGAGCACTGGCTGCGCGCGGCGGCGGCGACGTTCCATGTGGCGGACGAGATCGAGCTGGGCGACACGCATTGGGTGCGGCGGCTCGCCGGCGACGCGCAGGGCGCGCTGGCGGCAGCGCAGACCCAACTGGAGCAGGCGCTCGAGCTGACGCGGCAGCCGGGCGGTCCGGACGCGTACGCGCCGACGCTGGAGGCCGAACTTGCTGCGGTGCGGAAGTTGGCGCTGCGGATGGCGGATGCGCCCTGGACGACGTGGCAGGCGGCGTTCGCCGAGGTGGCCTTCGGGCGGCTCAAGGCGGTGCGCGCGGGCGAGGCCGACCAGGCGTTGCAGGAGCGGACGAAGAGGCTGCGCGACAATGCGCGTACGGTCGTGGCGCAGCTGCAGGACGAATTGCTTGGCCGCAGTCCAGCCGAGTTTTTGGCGGAGCTGCGCGACAACGCACCGCTGATGGAGGAGCTCTCGGAGCTGACGATTGCGTTCGGCGAGGCGTACGAGCGCGAGAAGCGGGCCAAGGGCCTGCTCGATTTCGGTGATCTGGAACATTATTGTCTGCGCATCCTGCGCGGTGCGGACTCGGAGCCAGGCCGCACGGTCCCGTCGTCCGCGGCGCTGGATTACCGGGAGCAGTTCGACGAGGTGCTGCTCGACGAGTATCAGGATACCAATATGGTGCAGGAGGCGCTTGTCGAGCTGATTGCCCGGCCGGGCAATGGCAACCGCTTCATGGTTGGCGACGTCAAGCAGAGCATCTATCGCTTTCGATTGGCCGAGCCGGGGCTATTCCTGGACAAGTACAAGCGCTACGGCGCTGCCGACAGCGACGGGCAACGCATCGATCTGGCGCGCAACTTTCGCAGTCGGCGCGAGGTGGTTGACGGCGTCAACGACGTCTTCCGCCTCATTATGCGAGAGCGCGTGGCGGAGCTGGATTACGACCGCAGCGCGGAATTGATTCACGGCGCCGCGTATCCCGCCCGCGCGGACGGGGCGGCCGATCCGCGTCTGGCGGTGGAGCTGACGCTGCTCGACCGGGCCGATGCGCCGGCAGCGGAGCCGGAGGAGCGATCGGACGCGGAGCCAGGCGAGGACGGTGAGGGCCAGCCGTCCGGCGATGCCGGCGATCTGCAGGCGGCGCAGCTCGAGGCGCGCTTCATCGCCGCCCGCATCCGCGCGATGCGCGGCGACGGGGCCGAGCGCGAGCGCATGCGCGTCTATGACGGGCGGCGCGGCGGCGAGCGGCCGCTGCAATGGCGCGACATCGTCATCCTGCTGCGCGCCACGCAGCAGTGGGCGCCGTTGCTCATCGAGGAGCTCCAGGCCGCGGGCATCCCGGCCTATGCCGAGCTGAATACGGGCTACTTCGACGCGACGGAGGTCGAGATCATGATCGCGCTGCTGCGGGTGATCGACAATCCGCACCAGGACATCCCGCTGGCCGGCACGCTGCGCTCGCCGCTCTTCGGGCTGGGCGCGGATGAGCTCGCGTTGCTCCGGGTCCACGCGCCGCCCGGGGCTTCGTACTACGAGGCCGTCGCGGCGGCGGCGGACGACGCCGGGCTGCCGCAGGCGCTGACGGACAAGGTGCGGCGCTTCCTGCGGCAGCTCGCGCGCTGGCGCGCCGAAGCGCGTCAGGGCGCGCTCTCCGAGCTGCTATGGGCGATCTACCACGAGAGCGGCTACTACGATCTGGTCGGCGGCTTGCCGGGCGGCCTGCAGCGTCAGGCCAATCTGCGCGCGCTGCACGATCGCGCCAGACAGTACGAAGCGACCTCCTTCCGCGGTCTGTTCCGCTTCTTGCGCTTCATTGACCGGATGCGCGAGAACGGCAGCGACCTCGGGACGGCGCGCGCGCTCGGCGAGCAGGAGGATGTCGTGCGCATCCTCTCGATCCACAAGAGCAAGGGGCTGGAATATCCCGTGGTGTTCGTCGCCGGACTGGGCAAGCGGTTCAATATGCAGGACGTCAACGGCGCCTTCCTGATGCACAAGCAGCTCGGCTATGGCCCCCGACAGGTCGACCTGCAGCTGCGGATCGCCTACCCGACGCTGCCGCAGCTGGCGATCCGGCGCGCGATGAAGACGGAGCAGCTGGCCGAGGAGATGCGGGTCTTGTATGTCGCGTTGACGCGGGCGAAGGAGAAGCTCGTGCTCGTCGGCACGGCGGCCGATGCGGCCAAGCTGCTGGAGAACAAGCGCGCGGAGGCAGAGACAGAGCCGTCGGACTATACGCTCTCACAGGCCCGTACATACCTGGACTGGCTGCTGCCGGTGGCGCTGCGCGGCGGCGCTGCCGCGCAGCCGACGCCCGCGGAGGACGACGCGGCTTCGGCTGCGCAGTGGCGGCTCGGCATCGCGCAAGCGTCGTGGTACGCCGCAGAGGCCGCCGTCGCGGCTGCGCCAGATCCGCTGGAGGAGGCGGTGCGCGAGCAGCGGCTGGAGGCGGTGAGCGCGCTGCATCGCATTCCGGATCTGGCGGCCTCCGCGCATACGCGCGAGGTTGTCGCGCGGCTCGGCTGGGCGTATCCGCACGCTGCCGCGACCGAGATCCCGGCCAAGACGTCGGCGACGGAGCTGAAGCGCCTCTACAGCGAGCAAGAGCTGGAGGATGCGGCGCAGCTGGAGGACGTCAGGCGTCCGCCGCGATCCGCTGCCGCGCCTTCCTCGTCGCAGCTGCGCCTGCGCCGGCCGCGCTTCATGGAGGAGGCGGCGCTGACCGCGGCCGAGCGGGGCACCGTGAGCCATCTCGTCATGCAGCATGTGCCGCTCGGCGCAGCCGTGGTCGATGCTGCTGTGCTGCGCCGAACGGTCGAGCGCATGCGCGAGCGCCAGCTGCTGACTGCGGCGCAGGCCGAAGCGGTCGATGCGGCCGCGGTGGAGGCTTTTTTTCAGACGCCGCTCGGCGGCCGACTGCAGCGTGCGCCGCGCGTGCGCCGCGAGGTGCCGTTCAGCTGCCTGCTGCCTGCCGCGCGCGTGCATCGGGCGGCGGCTGAGGCTCAGATCGGCGCCGAGCCGGTCATGATCCAGGGGGTTGTCGACTGCCTGTTCGAGGAAGCGGACGGCACGCTCGTGCTGCTCGATTACAAGACCGACCGCGTCCCGGATCGCGATTGGACGCGCGCCGCCGAGCGTCATCGGTTCCAGCTGGAGCTGTACGCGGAGGCGGCGGCCGGCATTCTCGGTCGACGCATCGACGAATGCCACGTGTTTTTTTTCGATGGCGCGCACACAGTGCGTCTCTGCTAATTATTCATACGGGAGTGAGCATGCATGAAGGAGTCCCCAGCCCCCAGACGATCCTGGTTCACGCCGATCGTCCTGGTCCTGCTCGTGCTGAGCGCGATCGGGAATGTCTATCTGTATAGCATCCAGCTGCAGCAAGCGCAGCAGACCCGGATCGCCACCGGGACGCGGATTCTGGAAGACGCGCGGAACAGCAAGCAGCACGTGGAAGCGATGCGCGCCGCGCTGGCCGCGCTGGCGGCCAGCGACGACGCGAACAGCCGCATCGCCGCCAAGTCGGAGCTCGGCTACGCCTTGGACGACGCGAAGGCGCTTGCCGATTTCGCCTCGGCCGGTCAGGCGGTCGCTCCGCGAGCCCCTGCGCCGGCGCGGCCTGCTTCCCGGTTCGTCGAAGAGGTCGAGCTGTCGCTCCGCGCGGTCGGCAATACGGCTGAGTCGCTCGGCGAGACGGAGCAGGGCTACGTGACGATGCTGGAGGAAATCTACGCCGATCTGGATACGGAACTGGGGCGCCTCGAGATCGAACGCACGACCGATCAGCTTGCGCTGCAGACGGCGCACGGCGGGCCTTGGACGGAGACGGCGCACGCCCTGCTGGCGATTATGAACGGGCCTGAACAGCTGCTGCTTGAAGGCGCGGCCCAGCGCCTGAGCAGCCATTGACCGACCCCGTTCGCTTCTTCCGCCGATCCATAGGTGTCCTCGCCTCCGGGACGGCTGTCAATTTCGCATTCGATGCACGGCGCGCCCATGACTGAATATACTGGGCACAGAAGCGCCGAAGGAGAGATGCGAGAATGGAAACCGCTCAGATGGATACTGCGCAAATGAAGCAATGGTGTGCCAATCATATGCACCGCTATGTGCTGGCTCAGACAAAAGACGGCTATTGCTGCGACGGCATCGTCGAGCATATCGACGACGAAGTGGTCTGCCTGGCCGTGCCGGTCGGAGACGGCGGCGGGCAGTGGGGCGTGCGCAATTTTTTCCCTTATCCGTATCCGGGGACGCCGTTCGCGACACCGCCGCTGTATCCGTATCCCTATTACCCGCGCAGACGCTTTGCGCGTCAGGTGCTGCCGCTGGCCGTGCTGCTCGGCCTGACGCTGCTGCCCTATTATTGAGTCGCGAGAGGAGGTGTGGCCGACCGGCCGCGTCTCCTGCTTTTTCGGTTGGACGAGTTCACGCTTTCTGCTATGATGAGAGCAAGCTGAGGCTGGCGGATGCGGCGCGCATTCGCCATACATACACTACGAGAGGCGGGAAAAGGCATGGATTGTCTGTTTTGCAAAATTGTCGAGGGAACGATACCGAGTAAAAAAGTGTACGAAAACGAGGATGTGATGGCCTTTCATGACATCGAGCCGGCAGCTCCGGTGCATGTGCTCATCATCCCCAAAAAACATATTGCCACGATCAACGACGTCGCCGAGGAGGACGCGATTCTGGTCGGCCGCATTTACGCCGCCGCCCGCGAAATCGCCCGCGAGCTGGGGATCGCCGAAGACGGATATCGGCTGATCAACAATTGCAACGCCGATGGCGGCCAAGTCGTCTATCATCTTCACGTGCACCTGCTCGGGGGCCAAAAGCTGGGACCGCTGCTCGCATCGCAGGTCCAATTGCCCAAAGCTAGAAGTTGACACTGCGTTTCCCGTTCCTTTATAATGAAATGTGATATACCGTGTATTACTTCTGGACGGTCTGTTTTGGAGGGAGGGAAAACTGGTGGCTGAAACGAAAATTCGCAAAAACGAGACGATCGACGCTGCATTACGCCGTTTCAAGCGTTCCATTGCAAAGGATGGCGTGCTCGCTGAGGTTAAAAAGCGCAAGCACTACGAGAAGCCAAGCGTCAAGCGCAAGAAAAAGTCCGAGGCTGCGCGCAAAAGAAAGTTTTAGGAGGAGCCTTCCCACATGAATTTGAGCGAACGATTGAACGACGATATGAAGCAAGCGATGAAAGACAAAGACAAATTCAAACTTGCTACCATTCGCATGGTACGCGCCAACATCAAGAATCAGGAGATTGATCTGAAGCGCGAGCTGAATGACGAGGAAGTGCTTGCCATTGTCGGTCGTGAGATCAAACAGCGTAAAGATTCCCTCCAAGAATTTAAAAAAGCGGGCCGCGAAGACCTCGCGGAAACGACCGCAGCTGAAATAGATATTATTAGTGAATACCTGCCCGAGCAGCTGACCGAAGAAGAGATCAAAGTGATTGTGCAGCAGACCATCCAGGAATCCGGTGCTTCTTCCAAAGCCGAGATGGGTAAAGTGATGGGCGCCTTGATGCCGAAGGTAAGAGGGCGTGCAGACGGTAAACTAGTAAATCGCATTGTTCAGCAATTGCTAGAATAGATAAAACGAGCGCTCCCGCCCAAACGGGAGCGTTCTTTACCATTTACAGCTGCAGCGCTTCCATGCCGGTATGACGCATTGTGAAACATTTTGCAACGGACCGGTGATTTCATACGTATTAGGGAATACATAACGAAAAGGAGGGGATGAAAAGATGCCTTTCCTACGCAAAGCCGCGGCAGTCAGCCTGCTGGCGCTGCTGCTCCTGTCGCTGCTGCCGAGCCTGATCTACGCTGCGGCGCAGGAGGATGGAGCCCGTCCGGCCCGCACCGGTCCCGCCGTCTACGTCGTACCGGTCAAGCAGACGATTGAATCCGGTCTTGAAGCTTTTCTGGACCGGGCTTACCGCGAAGCGGAGGAAGCGCAGGCGGAGATGGTCGTGCTGGAGATCAATACGCTCGGCGGCGCGGTCATCAGCGCGGAGAACATTGGCGAGCGCATCCAGAACAGCTCCGTGCCCACGACGGCATTCGTGGACGCCAAGGCGATCTCGGCCGGCGCGTTCATCGCCTTGAACGCCGACCAAATTATTATGCAGCCGGGCAGTACGATGGGCGCCGCGGCCGTGGTGGACGGCACCGGCACGCTGATCGACAATCCGAAGACGGTCTCGTACTGGGTCAAGGAGATGCAGACGGCAGCGGAGCAAAGCGGCCGTGATCCGTCATACGCCGTCAAAATGGTCGACCCGTCCGCCACGCTCGAGGGCGGTCCGCTGGCGGACAAATACCCGCGCGGCACGATATTGACGCTGTCCGCGGAGGAGGCCCTCGAGGTAGGCTATGCCGAGCATATCGCCGGCTCGGTCGAGGAAGCGGTGCAGTGGCTGGGTCTGGACGGCCGCGCTCTGGTTGAATTCGAGCCGACCTTTGCCGAGCGGCTGGCGAGCTGGATTACCTCGCCGCTGATCAAGACGCTGCTGTTCATCGTCGGACTTGCGGGCGTCGCCATCGAGCTGTTCGTGCCGGGTTTTGGCGTCCCGGGAATTCTCGGCGCTGCTGCTTTCGGGCTTTATTTTTTCGGTCATTACGTGGCCGGCTTTGCCGGAATGGAATCGGTGGTGCTGTTTGTCGTCGGCATCGGCTTGCTGATTGCCGAGGTGTTTGTTCCCAGTTTCGGCATCTTGGGCCTGGTGGGAACGTCAGCGCTCATATTCGGAATCATGACGGCGGCATTCGACAAGGGGGAGACACTGGTGTCGTTAGGGCAAGCCTTTTTGATCGCGATTGTCATTGTGGTCATCGTCGCCGTCATTTTCAAAAAGCGCGGCATCTGGAACCGATTCATTCTAAGTGATCGGATGACCGCCGACCGCGGCTACAATTCCAACGAATCGAAGCAGCTCCTGATCGGGCTCAAGGGGACTGCCTTGACCCCGCTGCGGCCGTCGGGCACCGCCGACATCGGCGATGCGCGGGTCGATGTCGTCACCTCCGGGGAATACATCGATCGCGGCCAGGCGATTCAGGTCCTGTTCGTAGAGGGCTCGCGCGTCGTCGTGCGCGCGGCTGCCGGTCCGCCTGCTTCGATCGAGGAATAAACGGTTAACCATTTCACATACCAAAAGATGGAGGGATTGCACTAGCCTATGGATCCGATTATCACGTATTTAATTATCGGTGTCGTCGCATTTGTCCTGTTGGTCGTATTTTTCAATTTCTTTCCGTTCATGCTCTGGATCGCTGCTATTTCCTCGGGCGTACGCATTGGCATCATCACGCTCGTCGCCATGCGACTCAGAAGGGTCGTGCCGTCGCGTATCGTCAATCCGATGATCAAGGCCACCAAGGCCGGACTCGGCTTGTCAATTAACCAACTGGAGAGCCATTACCTGGCGGGCGGCAACGTCGACCGCGTCGTGAACGCGCTCATCGCGGCGCAGCGCGCCAACATCAATCTGGAATTCGAACGCGCCGCGGCGATTGACCTCGCCGGACGCGACGTGCTGCAGGCTGTGCAGATGAGCGTCAATCCGAAGGTCATCGAGACGCCGTTCGTCTCCGCCGTCGCCAAGGACGGCATCGAGGTCAAGGTCAGAGCGCGCGTCACCGTGCGCGCCAATATCGATCGCCTCGTCGGCGGGGCCGGCGAAGAAACGATTCTGGCCCGTGTCGGCGAAGGCATCGTCAGTACGAACGGCTCTGCCGAATCGCACAAGGTCGTGCTCGAGAATCCGGATCTGATCTCGCGCACGGTGCTGGACAAAGGGCTGGACGCCGGTACGGCATTTGAAATTCTCTCCATCGATATCGCCGATGTCGACGTAGGCAAAAATATCGGCGCCAACCTGCAAACCGAACAAGCCGACGCCGACAAGCAGATCGCCCAGGCGAAGGCCGAGGAGCGTCGCGCCATGGCCGTTGCGCAGGAGCAGGAAATGAAGGCGAAGGTCGTCGAAATGCGCGCGCGCGTGGTCGAGTCGGAATCCCAGGTGCCGCTGGCGATGGCCGAAGCGCTCAAAAAAGGCCAACTCGGCGTAATGGACTACCTGAACATGAAAAATATCGAATCCGATACGCAGATGCGCGGCTCCATCGGCAAGCCGCCTGAAACGCGGGGCAACTCGGACAAATGAGGCCGTCTCCGGTCAAAGCCCTGACTGCGAGTAAGGGGGGCAATGCATGGATCGTTTGATTGGGTTGATTTTTGACAATTTTTTCATCTTCGTCATCATCATCGGCTTCATCCTGTCCTTGCTCAACAAAAGCAAGGGAAAGGGCAGGCCGAACAACCGGATGCCGGACTTCAGCGGCGACGGACGACAGCCGCAGCCGCGTCAGGCACAACGCGTCGAACGGCCGCACAGCGGCCGTGAGCAGGAGGAGCCGTATCCGGCCCCTCCGGCGTATGAAGCGCAGCCGACTTACGATCCGCAGCCGGCGTACGATGCACGGCCCGAGTATACGCCGCCGCCCGCGCCGGAGCCGCGCGAGGCGCAACAGGTCCGCGAAGTCCGGCGGCGCCGCGAGGAAGCAGCAGAGCGCCTGAGACGCGTGACGGAGAAGAGCCGGGAGCGGCTGCGCGATGCCGACACGGATAATCCGATCTTCACGGAAGCGCTTGGCGCCGAACCTCCTCGCTCGCGTGATACGAATCGAGATGGCGGTCTGGCCTGGCCCGGCCAGGACGAGCCGGGCGCGGAGGAACTGCGCAGCGCGGTGCTATGGGCGGAGATTCTGGGGCCGCCTCGCGCCCGACGTATGCGCAAATAGCGGTTTTTTGCCTTTGCTCTGCCGCCGAAGGGCGGCGCAAGCCGGTTCGCCCTACAAGCCGGATGTCTTACCGATTCAGGCCCGCATGACGGTGCTGCAGCTGCAGCAGCCGCTCGTGCGGGCCTTATCATATTTCCAGGTCCCTTCGCATAGCTTTTTACATACAGGGGAGGGGGCTTCTTCTGACATGCGCCTAATCAGCCGCAAGCTACGCAAATTGACTGCCGAACTGCTCGAGTTGCCGCAGGATGTCGTTTTTGACCTTCCTCGTCTGACGATGATCGGCGACCGTCAGCTCTACATCGAGAACCATCGCGGCGTGCTCCATTTCGAGACCGACAGGCTGCGGCTCGCGCTCAGCAAAGGCGAGCTCGAGGTCATCGGCAGCGATCTGGCCATTCGCGCGATCTGGACGGAGGAAGTGTTCATTGAAGGGGTCATCTCCAAGATTCATATGGTAGAATAGGAGGCGTGCGGGATGAATACATCGTGGCTGCAGACGGTCAAGGGAATGGTGACCGTCACGATTCGCGGCGGGCGGCAGGAGATGCTGATCAACGAGGCGGCTTCGGCGGGCATTCGACTCTGGGCCATTCGCCGGACAAGCCCGGAGCAGATGGTCTGCGAGATAAGCGTGAGCGATTTTTTTCGGCTTCGGCCGCTTTTGAAGCGGACAGGCTGCCGGGTCCATGTTGCGGCGCGTCGGGGCCTTCCGTTCTGGCTCGTTCGATTGGAGCGGCGCAAATTTTTTGCGGCCGGTCTTTTTCTCTTTATGTGCGGGTTGTACGTGCTCTCCTCGCTCGTGTGGCGCGTGGAGGTCGCCGGCAACGACAAGCTGACCGAGGACGACATCTTGGCTGCCGCGCGCGCAGAGGGAATCTATGAGCACCAGTGGACGTGGCGTATGGAAGAGGCGGATGTGCTGTCCAAAAACCTGGCGCGGCGCCTGCCCGGCGCCGCATGGGTAGGGGTGCAGCGGCAAGGCACGACGATCCGAATCGAGGTGGTCGAGAATACGATGCCGGAGGAGCAGCCACTCTATACGCCGAGGCATCTGGTGGCGGCCGCCGACGCAGTCGTCACGGCCATCGAGGCGGAGAACGGGCGGCCCGTCGTGAAGCGCAACACCAAGGTCAAACGCGGGGATATTCTCATCTCCGGCACGATCGGCGAAGGCGAGCATACGCGCACGGTCGTCGCCAAAGGAGAGGTCAGAGGACTCGTGTGGAAGGAATATGACATCGAGGTGCCGCTGACGCAGGAGGTCAAGGTCTACACGGGCGCTTCGCGTCTCAAGCGGCATTTGCTGATCGGGGAACGCACGCTGCAGATCAGCGGCTACGGCGCGGCGCCGTATGCCCAATACGAGACCGTCGAGTCGCGAAGCCAGATGGCCTGGAGAGGCTTCCGGCTGCGGCTGGGCACGGTGGAGGAGCGGCAGCTGGAAATTCGGACGGACCGGCGGCAGCTGACCGCCGAGGAAGCACGCGCTGTCGGCTTGCTGCAGGCGAAGGCGGATATATTGGCCCAGAACGGGAACGAAACCAAGGTCGTCGGGCAAAACATTTTGCATGAAAAGACGGAGAATGGTAAAGTTTATATGAAAGTATTTTTTGAGGTGGAACAATCGATTGTAACAGAGATGCCAATAGTCCAAATGCAAGGAGAATGAGGCTGGTTGCAGGAAAATACGAAAACCGTCAAAATCCCGCTGCAAAGCGCGGAAGAAGGCTTGGCCGTGCTCGGTCCGCAGGACCGGTATCTGAAGCTGGTCGAGCAGCAGTGCGAAGCGTCCATACGCTCGCGCGACGCGGAGATTGTCGTCACCGGAGCCGAGGCGGAGGTCGATTCGCTGGAGCAGCTGTTCACCGTGCTGCTGGAGCTGGTGAGAGGCGGCTACCTGCCCTCCGAACGCGACATCCTGTATGCGTGGGAGCTGGCCCGCACGATGCAGGCCGAGCAATTGCTCGATCTGTTCAAGGCGGAAATTACAACGACGTATCGGGGCAAGCCGGTGCGCGTCAAGACGATCGGGCAGCGCCACTATGTACAAACGATTCGCAAAAAGGATGTCGTCTTCGGCATCGGCCCGGCCGGCACGGGCAAAACGTATCTGGCCGTCGTGCTGGCCATCGCCGCGCTCAAGGAAGGCAAGGTCAAGCGTATTATTTTGACGCGTCCCGCTGTCGAGGCCGGCGAAAATCTTGGATTTTTGCCGGGCGATCTGCAAGAAAAGGTCGATCCGTATCTGCGGCCGCTCTATGACGCGCTTCATGAAATCATGGGCCCGGATCAGTCCGCAAAAGCGTTCGAGCGCGGCGTGATTGAGGTGGCGCCGCTCGCCTATATGCGGGGCCGCACGCTCGACGATTCGTTCATTATCCTTGACGAAGCGCAGAACACGACGCCCGAGCAGATGAAAATGTTCTTGACGCGCCTTGGCTTCGGCTCGAAAATGGTGATTACCGGGGACGTGACGCAGATCGATTTGCCGCGCGGCAAAAGCTCCGGTCTGAATGAAGCATCGCGAATTTTGCGCGACATTGAAGAAATCGGTTTCATTCTATTCAACGAATCCGATGTCGTGCGCCATTCGCTGGTGCAGCGCATCATAACGGCATACGAGCAAGACCTCAACAACCTACGATAGAGGAGGAGCTTGGCATGACGCAACGCCAGGAAAAAAAGCAGACGGGCCCCCGGCCTTTCAAGCTGACGAACTGGAAGCAAAGCAAGGGCGTGCGACTGGCGCTGCTGCTGCTGTTCGTGCTGCTTTTTTACTTCTCCATGGCCCCTCACCTCGTACCCAAGACATATAATGTCGAGCTCGGCGGCACGGCCGACCGCGATATTCGCGCGCCCAAGGAGTGGGCGGACGAGAAGGCGACGATCCAGGCGCAGGAGGAAGCGTCCGAACGCGTCGAGACGGTATACAACATTGTGGCGCTGCGCAACGAGAATCTGATCGATCAGATCTTCGCCAGAATGGACCAGATCAATCAGGACGCACAGGTCACGCAGCAGAATAAGGTCGATATCTATCGGACCGAAATTCCGCGCCGCTACACCCAATTCGTAGACGACTTCGTGCGCGCCAACCGCGTACAGGACACCTATAACAAAGGGCTGCTCGAGGAAATGGCGGAGACGGTCAAGGAGCAGCAGTATACCATCCCTGAGGAGACCTTCTATAAGCTGCCGCGCATGGACTCGGATCAGCTCGAGGATATGCGGGTCGTGGCCCGCGAAATCGTGCGCGAGCTGATGAACGATCAATTGCGCGAAGCCGAGACGGCGCGCACCAAGGTCGCGGAGCTGGTCAATGCCAGCTCGCTGCCTGACCGCACGCAACGGGAAATTGTGCAGGAGCTGGCGCGCTACGCGATCATGCCCAACAAATTCGCCGACACCCAGGCGACCGAGGAAGCGCGCAGGCTGGCGAAGGAAAACACGCCCAAGGTCGTCATCGGCGAGGGCGACATCGTCGTCCGCGAGGGCGAGCGGATCACGCAAGACGCCTACGACAAGCTGCAGGCGCTGGGGCTGCTCGACAGCAAAAAATCGTACTGGCCGCAGCTGGGCGTGCTGCTGCTCTCGGGCCTGTTCATGCTCGTGGTATACCAGTTCATGCTGTATTCCGCCGGCGTCTCCAATCATCCGAAGCGGACACAGTACACCAATGCGCAGCTGCTGATGCTGCTGCTGATTTTTGTGCTGAACGTCGGTCTGATGCAAATTATCGGCCTGATCCAGACGCAAACGGATGCCTATATCGGTCTGTTGGCGCCGGCTGCGATGGGGACGATTTTGATCACGCTGCTGCTGGACGTTCATTTGGCAATGATCAGTTCGATTTTATTCGCTATGCTCGGCAGCATTCTGTTCAATACGCATCAAGGCGAAATTTTCGATTTCCACTTCGGATTCGTCATCATTGTCGTGTCCTTCGCCGCGATCTTCTCCATCCATCGGGCCAGTCAGCGCTCGACGATTCTGAAGGCGGGGATCATGATCAGCCTGTTCGGCTCGGCGGCTGCGCTGGCGGTGCTGATGATCGGCCAGCCGTTCGATCGCACGGAGCTGCTGTATTCGATCGGCTTTGCCTTCGCCAGCGGCCTGCTGACGGCGGTGCTGGTCATCGGGTTGATGCCGTTCTTCGAGGTCACATTCGGTATCCTGTCGGCGCTCAAGCTGGTCGAGCTGTCCAATCCGAATCACCCGCTGCTGCGCAAGCTGCTCACCGAGACGCCGGGCACCTATCACCATAGCGTGATGGTCGGCAATCTGTCGGAGGCGGCGGCGGAAGCGATCGGCGCAGACGGGCTGCTATGCCGCGTCGGCTCCTACTATCATGACATCGGCAAGACGAAGCGGCCCAGCTATTTTATCGAGAATCAGAGCAACATCGAGAATCCGCACGATTCCATCGAGCCAGAGCTCAGCAAGTCGATCATCATCGCGCATGCGCGCGACGGTGTGGAGATGCTCAAGTCCCACAATATTCCGAAGCCGCTGCGCGATATCGCGGAGCAGCATCACGGCACGACATTTCTCAAATATTTTTATCACAAGGCGCTTAAGCTGGCCGAGGCGGACGGCGTAGAGCCCGACTTCACGGAGGACGACTTCCGCTACCCGGGACCGAAGGCGCAGTCCAAGGAAGCGGCGATCGTCGGCATCGCAGACTGTATCGAAGCGGCCGTGCGCAGCCTGCGCAATCCGACGGTGGAGCAGGTCGAGTCGATGATTCACAAAATTATCAAAGGCCGGCTGGAAGACAATCAATTCAACGAATGCGATCTGACGATGAAGGAACTGGACAAAATTGCGGAGACGCTAAAGGAAAGCGTCATCGGCATCTTCCATTCCCGCATCGAATACCCGGAAGACGTCAAGCCCAGCGCGACAAAGGAGCGTCCTGCATGAGTATAAAACTGGAATGGAGCAATGAACAAACGATCGAGCCGATCGACGAAGCAATCATCGGGCGCCTTCGGGAGCTGCTGCAGCTGGCGGCTGCTGCGGAGCAGGTGAACGAGGGCGAGGTCGCGCTCACCCTGGTGGACGATGAGTCGATCCATCAGTTGAACCGCGACTACCGCGGCATCGACCGTCCCACGGACGTACTGTCGTTCGCGATGCAGGAGCATGGGGCGGACGAGCTGGAGATCGTCTACGAAGCGGACGAGCTCGCAGAAGGGCTGCCGTTGCCGGACATGCTGGGCGACATCATCATCTCCGTGGAGCGTACCCGCGCCCAAAGCGAGGAATACGGCCACTCCTTCGAGCGCGAGCTTGGGTTTTTGTTCGTGCACGGTTTTTTGCATCTGCTCGGATACGACCATCAGGACACGCAGAGCGAAGCGATAATGACCGCCAAGCAGGAGCAGGTGCTGCAGCAAGCGGGTCTGCATCGGTAATGCGCCGCTTCCTGAGCAGCGCCAAATATGCCGTGTCGGGCCTCGCTTATGCGGTGCGCACGCAGCGTCATATGCGCTTTCATCTGGGGGCCGCCGCCGCGGTACTAACAACCGCGGCTGTGCTGGGCGTATCCCGGCAGAGCTGGGCGCTGCTGATCGGGGCCTGCTGCATCGTCATCGCTGCGGAGCTGACCAATACTGCGATCGAGCGGCTCGTTGACCTCGCATCGCCGGAGCTGCATCCGCTGGCCAAGGCGGCCAAGGATACGGCCGCAGCGGCGGTGTTGATCATGGCGCTGGGCGCGGCGGTCATCGGGCTGCTGGTGCTCGGGCCGCCGCTGGCAGAGCGGCTCGGCTGGCTGGAGTTCAACAATTGACCGCAACGGCAAAGGAGCGATGTCGACATGCAAGATCCGTATGAATTGCAGCCCGAAGCGCTTGAGCGTCTCCAGCAGGCGGCGCGCGAGGCTCGGGCGCGGGCTTACGCCCCGTATTCCGGCTTTGCCGTAGGCGCAGCCCTGCTGGATGAGGATGGGATCATTCATGCGGGCTGCAACGTAGAGAACGCGGCTTACGGTCCGACCAACTGCTCGGAGCGCACCGCGCTGTTTCGGGCGATTGCCGACGGCAGGCGGCCTGGCAGCTTCCGCGCGCTGGCCGTCGTGGCCAATACGGAGGGTCCGATTTCCCCTTGCGGGGTGTGCCGTCAAGTCATCATGGAGCTGTGCGGACCGGATATGCCGGTCTGGATGGGCAACCTGCAGGGACAGTGGCGCGCACAGACGGGCGCTCAGCTGCTGCCGGGCGCGTTTGCCTTGAAAGAACCGCCGGACAAGGCACAATAAAGAAAGGAGCTGGACCATCATCACGAACCATCCAAGCGGCAAGCAAGCGAGCTACCATTCCGGCTTCGTCGCGATCGTCGGTCGGCCGAACGTAGGCAAATCCACGCTCGTGAATCGCATCATCGGACAAAAAATCGCGATCATGTCCGACAAGCCGCAGACGACGCGCAACAAAATCCACGGCGTCTATACGACGGAGCGCGCGCAAATTGTGTTCCTGGACACGCCGGGCATCCACAAGCCGAGCTCCAAGCTCGGGGAACATATGATACGCTCGGCGGAAAGCGCGCTCAGCGAGGTCGACGCGATCCTCCTGCTCGTCGACGTCTCGGAGGGACTGGGCGGCGGAGACCGCTACATTATCAATATGCTTAAGCAGTCGGAGGCGCCGGTCGTGCTCGTCCTGAACAAAATCGACAAGGTGCATCCGGAGGAGCTGCTGCCGATCATTGCGCAATACAAGGGGCTCCACGATTTTGATCAAATCATTCCGGTCTCGGCGCTCGAGGGCAACAACGTGCAAACGCTGCTTGACGAACTGACCGCGTATTTACCGGAGGGCCCGCAATATTATCCGGATGATCAGATCACCGATCATCCCGAGCAATTTGTCTGCGCCGAGCTGATCCGGGAGAAAATTCTCCATCTGACGCGCGAGGAAATCCCGCATTCGATTGCGGTCGAAATCGAAAGCATGAGCAAGGGGGCCAACGACGTCGTGCAGATCGGCGCCGTCATCTATGTCGAGCGCGACTCGCAGAAGGGCATCGTCATCGGCAAACGCGGCGCGCTGCTCAAAGAAGTGGGGCGAATGGCGCGCACCGATATCGAGCATCTGCTCGGCTCGCGCATTTTCCTCGAGCTTTGGGTAAAAGTGAAGAAGGATTGGCGCAATCATGACCGCGTCCTGAAGGATCTGGGCTTCCGCGACGAGTAGCGCGGCGGGCTGGATAACCCGCATCCGATTATCGCATCCTAACGACTGGGGCATATGAATCCACAGGGGAAGGACGAGTGTTCGAATGCGGAATTTTTCATGGACCTATTTTACGCTCAGTGGCGATGTGGAATCGTTTTTGCTGTACAAAGAGGTCGGCGAGACCGAGCCGGGCGACGCGCAGCCGGGCGAAGCGGACGAGGAGGACGCTGCCGCCGAGCGGGAGTAAGGAGTCCGCGGCGGGCGCTGCAGAAAGGGCGGAGAATGAACATGCAGTACCGCGTAGAAGGCATCGTGATCCGCAGCGTCGACTATGGCGAAGCCAACAAGATCGTGACGCTGCTCACCAACACGCACGGCAAAATCGGCGTCGTGATTCGCGGCGCCAAAAAGCCGCGCAGCCGGCACGGCTCGCTGGGCCAGCTCTTCACGCATGGCGATTATTCGTTCTACCGCAAAGGCGAGGGCCTCGGGACGCTGAATCATGGCGAGGTGCTGGAGGCGAATCAAAGGCTGCGCGAACAGCTCGATATGACAGCGTACGCCTCGTATGCCGTGGAGCTGGCCGATCGCGCAACGCAGGACAATGAGGCGAGCGGGGCGATGTTCAACCAACTGAACGCCTGCCTGCAAGCCATCCAGGCGGGCAAGGACCCTCAGGTGACGGCGCATCTGTTCGAGATGAAGGTGCTGGAGCTGGCGGGTTACGCGCCCGAACTGGAGCAGTGCCTCTCATGCGGCGGCGGAGAAGGACCGTTCGTGCTGAGCTGGCGCTCGGGCGGTGTGCTATGCCGCCGCTGCCGCCAAGGCGACCCGGAGCATCTGGCCGTACCCGAGAGCGTGCTCAAGCTGCTGCGCCTGTTTCGCGGCATGGACATGCGCAGGCTCGGCAATGTCCAGGTCTCGCCAGATACGAAGCGGGCGCTGCGCGAGGCGATGCGGCGGCTGACCGACGCGCATTTGGGCCTGCAGCTCAAATCGCGCGCCTTTCTGGAGCAGCTGGACCGCTATGGGCTGGCGAATTTGGCGGACGGATCAGGGGTTGACAATTCGCGCCATTAGGACTAAGATAATGTATTATTGCATTCGTTGCGATGAAGAAAAGAGTAGGTATAGGGAACCTTGCGTAATTAGCGAGCCGGGAATGGTGCGAGCCCGGGCGGGCCTATAGCGAACGGCCTTTTCGGAGCAGGCATGCGAACAAGGCGAGACGCCTTTCATGAAAAGCGGGCCGTGAGGCCGCTGCCTGCATTGCGAAACGGGCGGCGAACGATGGCCAAGTAGGGTGGAACCGCGGGAATCTCTCCCGTCCCTATGTCTTGTGCGCACAAGACATAGGGACGGGAGTTTTTGGCTTGTGGATTCGTGAGAAGGGGTGCTAACGAGCAATGAATGTGCAAAGTATGATTTTGACGCTGCAGCAGTATTGGGCGCAGCAAAAATGCATCGTCGTCCAGCCGTATGACACGGAAAAGGGAGCGGGCACGCTCAATCCGATGACGTTTTTGCGGTCGATCGGGCCCGAGCCGTGGAACGTGGCGTACGTCGAGCCGTCGAGAAGGCCGGCAGACGGCCGGTACGGGGAAAACCCGAACCGGCTCTATCAGCATCATCAATTCCAAGTCATCATGAAGCCTTCCCCGGACAATATTCAGGAATTGTATCTGGACAGTCTGCGCGAGCTCGGCATCGATCCGCTCCTGCACGACATTCGGTTCGTCGAGGATAACTGGGAGCATCCCGGTCTCGGCGCCTGGGGCCTGGGCTGGGAGGTCTGGCTTGACGGCATGGAGATTACCCAATTCACCTATTTCCAGCAGGTTGGCGGCATCGATGCGTCCCCGGTCTCCGTCGAGATTACGTACGGGCTGGAGCGGCTCGCCTCGTATATTCAGGACAAGGAGAATGTCTTTGAGCTGGAGTGGGTGGACGGCGTGACCTACGGCGATATCTTTTTGCAGCCGGAATACGAGCACTCGAAATATACATTCGAGACGTCCAATACGGAAATGCTGTTCGAGCTGTTCGCGATGTACGAGAAGGAAGCGCAAAAGACGATGGATCAGCATCTCGTCTTTCCGGCGTACGACTATGTGCTGAAATGCTCGCATGCGTTTAACCTGCTGGATGCGCGCGGTGCGATCAGCGTCACGGAACGCACCGGCTACATCATGCGCGTCCGCAATCTGGCGCGCGCATGCGCTGCTGCATACCTGGAAGAACGCAAGCGGCTAGGTTTCCCGCTGCTGAAGGAAGGAGTGTCCGGCAATGGCTAACGATTTGCTGCTTGAGATCGGAATGGAGGAAATTCCGGCCCGGTTCGTGCGCGGCGCGATGAACCAACTGAAGGAGAAGGTAGGAGCTTGGCTGTCCGATTCGCGAATCGGACACGGTGAGCTCGAGGCCTTCGGCACGCCGCGCCGGATTGCCGTCATTGCCCGGCAGGTCGCGGACAAGCAATCCGATATCGACGAGGAGGTGAAAGGACCGTCCCGCAAAATCGCCGTGGACGCCGAGGGCGCTTGGAGCAAGGCGGCGCTGGGCTTTGCCCGCAGTCAAGGCGTGGAGCCCGGCGAGCTGATCTTCAAGGAGCTGCAAGGCGTCGAGTATGTGTACGCGCGGCGCCGTAGTGCGGGGCTGGCCAGCGAGGCGCTGCTGCCGGAGGGCTTGACTTCGCTCATTCGCGGCATGTCCTTTCCCAAAAATATGCGCTGGGGCAGCAACGAGCTCCGCTTCGTACGGCCGATTCGCTGGCTGACCGCGCTGTACGGCGAAACGATCGTGCCGCTGGAAATCGCAGGCGTCACGAGCGGCAATGTGACGCGTGGCCACCGCTTCCTCGGCCAAGAGACGAAAATTGATCGCCCCTCGCACTATGTGGAGCGTCTGCGTCAGCAGCACGTGATCGCCGATGTGGCCGAGCGGGAGGCGCTGATCCAGGAACAGATCCGGGCGCTCGCGCAGGAGAAGGGCTGGCATATCGAGATCAAGGAGGATCTGCTGGAGGAAGTGCTCTTCCTCGTCGAGACGCCCAGCGTGCTGTTCGGCCAGTTCGATCCGTCGTTCCTGCACATTCCGCAGGAGGTGCTGATCACCTCGATGCGCGAGCACCAGCGCTACTTCCCGGTCAAGGACGACAACGGCGCGCTGCTGCCGTATTTCGTAACGGTGCGCAACGGCAATCGCACGGCGCTGGAGACGGTCGCGCGCGGCAACGAAAAGGTGCTCCGGGCGCGTCTGTCGGACGCCAAGTTCTTCTATGCGGAGGATCAAAAGCTGCCGATCGCGGATGCGCTGGTCAAGCTGGAGTCGATCGTGTACCACGAGGAGCTCGGGTCGACGGCAGACAAAGTGCGGCGCGTCGTGGCGATCGCGGACCGTCTGGCGGAACTGAGCGGAGCGGATCAGACACAGGCGAGCGACATCCACCGGGCTGCGGCCATCTGCAAATTCGACCTGGTCACCCAAATGGTCTACGAATTTCCCGAGCTGCAGGGTATCATGGGCGAGGATTACGCGCGCAAGGCCGGCGAACGGGAAGCGGTCGCGCGCGCGGTGTTCGAGCATTACCAGCCGCGCTTCTCCGGCGATTCGGCGCCGGCTTCGGTCGTCGGCGCCATCGTGGGCATCGCGGACAAGCTGGATACGATTGCCGGATGCTTTGCCATCGGCATTGTACCGACCGGCTCGCAGGACCCTTACGGCTTGCGGCGCCAGGCGGCGGGGATCGTGCAGACGATCATCACGCACGGCTTTGCTTTCCGGCTGGATGCGTTGTTCGAGCTGGCGCTGGATGTTCATGCCGGGCGCGGCTTGAAGCGCGAGCGGACGGACATTGCCAAGGAACTGCACGACTTCTTCGGGCTTCGCGTCAAGACGATGCTGGCCGATCACGGCATTCGATACGACGTCGTGGACGCGGTGATGAGCGTAGGCTTCGACAATCTGCGCATGACGGTAGAGCGCGCGTCGGCCGTGTTTGCCCAAGCGAGCGGCGAGGAACGGGAGCAGTTCAAGCTGGTCGTCGATGCGTTCAACCGCGTGGCTAATCTGGCCGCCAAGGACGAGGGCGCGGCTGTCGACCCGGCGCTGTTCGTGGAGCAGGAGGAGCGGCATCTTTATACGCGCTGGCAGAGCACAAGCGAGCAGGTGAACGCCGCGCTGGACGAAGGCGACGCGGCCGAGGCGCTGCTCCGTTTGGCTTCGCTGCGCTCGGCGGTGACGGCGTATTTTGATCGGGTCATGGTCATGGCGGAGGATGCGGCCGTGCGAGCCAATCGGCTGGCGCTGCTGGCTGCCGTGGCTTCGGATATCGCCAAGCTTGCGGACTTTTCCAAGCTGGTATGGCAAGCCTAGACCGCAGAGGGGGCATGTTCCGTGCATGACAAAAACGGCAGCTTGAAAAGCGTCATCATTTATGTCGCGTCCGATTCCGCCGGCGATACCGCGGAGCTGGTCGTACGAGCCGCGATCGCCCAATTCCATCCGGTCAATCACGAAATCAGGCGCGTGCCGTTCATCCAGGACGAAGGCACGATCGACGAGCTGATGACTAGAGCGGGGCGACAGGATGCGATCGTCTTGTATACGCTCGTGCGTCCGCATCTGCGACGGCATATATCCGAGCTCGGCGAGCGTCGTGAGGTCGTGGCTATCGATCTGCTCGGCTCGCTGATCGGCAGCCTCGAACAGAAGACCGGCAAGGCCTCGCGCCAGGAGCCGGGGTTGAACCATGTGCTCGACGAAGATTATTTTCGCAAGGTGGAGGCCGTGGAGTTCGCCGTCCGTTACGACGACGCCAAGGATCCGAGCGGGGTGTCCAAGGCGGACATCGTGCTCGTCGGCGTCTCGCGGACGTCGAAAACGCCGTTGTCGATGTACCTGGCCCACCGCAAGTTCAAGGTGGCCAACGTCCCCCTTGTCCCGGAGCTCAAGCCGCCGGAGGAACTGTTCGCCATTCCCAAAAAGAAAATCGTCGGCCTTACCATCGGCACGAGCTATCTCAATCAGATCCGCAAGGAACGTCTGAAGGCGCTCGGACTGCCGGACAGCGCCTCTTATGCGACGACAGAACGCATTGAGATGGAGCTTGAATATGCGGCCGGAATTATGAATCGGCTCGGCTGCGTCGTCATTGACGTGTCGCGGCGCGCGGTTGAGGAGACGGCGAGCTTGATTATGGAACAAGTGCGGAGCTGAATGTCAAGAAAAATCGCACCTCACATTTCGACATTTCATCGGCGCGAATTGAAAAGCCGTCAGCGGCAGGAAATTGGCGCCTTGCATCGTATTCGTAATAAGAGATGACAGGCAGCATTTGTCATCCTGCATCCGGCGCTCATAGACGACGAGATTACAGGGGGGAGTGCCATGGAGCAGGAGCCAGGGCCGACGATAATCGTGGATGCCGACGCTTGCCCCGTCAAACGCGAAATTATCGATACGGCCAGACAATATGATTGTTCCGTGCTGCTTGTCGCGTCCTACGACCACCGCATGGAGGCGGAGCCGGCTGTAGCGGTCGTGCAGGTCGACCGCCGCAGCCAGTCGGTGGACCTTTACATTTTCAACCGCGTTCGGACAGGCGATATCGTCGTGACGCAGGATTTTGGCCTTGCTTCGGTCGTGCTCGCCAAGGGCGCGATTGTCCTGTCGAATCGGGGCCAGCGCTACGAGCAGTCGTCGATTGATTTTTTGATGGAACGGCGTCACGAGCAGGCGCGTCTGCGGCGTCAGGGCAAGCGCTCGAAGGGGCCTCGCGCGATGACGGCCGAGGACCGGCGCCGTTTCCAGCAAAAGCTGACAAAAGTTTTGCAAAATTTGCAGGAGTTCGGTGAACCGTAGCGAATAGTTATTACGTGTTACTAGGATGAAGGTGATAGACGGTGGCACCAGGACGTATTCCCGAGGACGTAATCAAGGAAGTGCTGCGTCGTTACGATATCGTGGATACCGTAGGCAAATACGTTCACCTGACCAAGCAGGGCAAGTATATGAAGGGCTTGTGCCCCTTCCATTCCGAAAAAACGCCCTCCTTCACCGTGACGCCGGAAAAACAGATTTTTCACTGCTACGGCTGCGGAGAAGGCGGAGACGTAATCAAGTTCATTGCGCGTATGGAGGAGTACAGCTTTCCCGAAGCCGTCACGGCCCTGGCTGAGGAAGCGGGAATGTCCGTCACGTGGGCGCGCTCGCAATCCACGATTCCGCCGGAGAAGCAGCGGGAGCGGGAGCTGATGCTCGAGGCGCATGAGCTGACGGCCAAGCTGTACAACTACCTGCTTTTGAATACCGAATTCGGACGCGCGGCCAAGCAGTATCTGGCGTCGCGCGGCATCACGGACAAGCTGATCGAGCAGTTTCGCATCGGCTTCGCACCGGACCGCTGGGATACGCTGGTCACGTTCCTGACAAGGCGGGAGTGCGATATGGCGCTGATGGAGAAGGGAGGGCTCGTATCGGCTAAAAACGACGGCAGCGGCTACGTCGACCGCTTTCGCGACCGGATCATGTTCCCGCTATGGGACAGAGACGGCAAGGTCGTAGCCTTCGCGGGGCGGGTGCTCGGCGAGGGCCAGCCGAAGTATCTCAATTCTCCGGAAACGCCGCTATTCAACAAGAGCGGGAGTCTCTATCACTTCCACGCAGCCAAATCGAACATGCGCAAAAGCGGACAAGCAGTGCTGTGCGAAGGATACATGGACGTGATTCAAGCGTGGAGCGCCGGCGTGGAAGAAGCGGTGGCGACAATGGGGACGGCTCTGACCGAGCAGCACGCGGCGATCCTCAGGCGGAATGCGTCGGAGGTGCTCATCTGCTACGATGGCGATCGCGCGGGGCAAGCAGCGGCTCTGAAGGCGATGCCGATTCTGGAAAAGGCGCGTCTTGGGACGCGGGTGGCGGTGCTCCCGAAGGGGCAGGACCCGGACGATTTCATTCGGCAGAACGGTCCCGAGCGATTCCGTCAAGAAATAATCGGGCACCCGGTATCGGCCGTCAAATTTAAGCTTATATATTCGCGAAACAGCCATACAATGGTAGAAGAAGAAGGACGCATGCGATACGTGAAGGATGCGGTCCGGCTCATTGCCGAGCTTGACTCGCCAATCGAGCGTGAATTTTATTTGAAAGAACTGTCCGCCGAATTCGGCATGTCGCTGGAGACGCTCAAGCAGGATTGTCACCGTATGCACATGCAGATGCAAAAATCAAGCGAGACAGGGGATAATAACAATAATTCGTGGAATAATGGTAGGAATGAAAAGCGCCGCAGCGGCGGGCCCCCGCCCGTAATCCCTGCTTATCGGAAGGCCGAGCGCCACTTGCTGCATGAAATGATGCAGAGCGAGGAGGCCGCGAGCATTGTGATGCAACAGCTCGGCGACGCTTTTGTGGCGGAGGATCATGCAGCGCTCGCTGCTTATTTATACGCTTATTATGCCGAAGGCAACGAGCCGGACGCCAGCCGCTTCATCGCATCGCTGCAAGACGATCGTCTGGAGCGCACCGCGGCGTCAATTCTCATGATGGACGATCTTTCTCCGCTCGACGAGCGCCTGGTCTCCAGCTATGTTCGCGTCATTCGCCGCGAACGGGAGCTGCGCACACTCGGTGAGCGCAAGGAGGAATTCATACGTGCGGAACGTGCCGGCGATCATATGCTGGCCGCACAAATTTTTATCGAGATCAACGCCCTAGAGAGACAGCTGAAGGCTGAACCGGATGAACGTTTCTAGGGAGGAGGGAGTCGGACGATGGCCAATGATCAACATACTGAACTAGAAACCGAGCAAAAGCTGGAGCTGGTCAAAGAGCAGCTGATCGAGCAGGGCAAAAAGAGAGCTTCCTTGTCATATAAAGAGATCGTCGAGAAGCTGGCTCCTTTTGAACAGGATCCGGAGCAAATGGATGAATTTTTCGAGCTCCTTGACGACAACGGCATCGAGGTCGTCAACGAACGCGAAGAGGATATGCCGCTGGGCGGACCGAGCGAGGAGCATGAAGCGGGAGACGACGACTTCAACTTCGACGACGATCTGGCTCTGCCGCCGGGCATCAAGATCAACGATCCGGTGCGGATGTACCTGAAGGAGATCGGACGCGTGCCGTTATTGTCCGCCGACGACGAGGTGGAGCTGGCGAAGCGTATCGAAAAGGGCGACGAAGAGGCGAAGCGCCGCCTGGCCGAGGCCAATCTGCGGCTCGTCGTCAGCATCGCCAAGCGCTATGTCGGCCGCGGCATGCTGTTCCTTGACCTGATTCAGGAAGGCAACATGGGGCTCATCAAAGCGGTCGAGAAATTCGATCACGACAAAGGCTTCAAATTCAGCACCTATGCGACCTGGTGGATCCGTCAGGCGATCACGCGGGCTATCGCGGATCAGGCGCGCACGATTCGTATTCCTGTGCATATGGTCGAAACGATCAATAAGCTGATCCGGGTTTCGCGCCAATTGCTGCAGGAGCTCGGACGCGAGCCTACGCCGGAGGAGATCGCGGCGGAAATGGACCTGAGCACCGACAAGGTGCGCGAAATTATGAAAATCGCGCAGGAGCCGGTGTCGCTGGAAACGCCGATCGGCGAGGAAGACGATTCGCATCTGGGCGATTTCATTGAAGACCAGGAAGCGCTGGCCCCAGCCGACGCGGCTGCGTATGAGCTGCTGAAGGAGCAATTGGAGGATGTCCTGGACACCTTGACCGAGCGCGAGGAAAACGTATTGCGCCTGCGTTTCGGTCTGGACGATGGACGGACGCGCACGTTGGAAGAAGTCGGAAAAGTATTTGGCGTCACCCGCGAACGGATTCGTCAAATTGAAGCCAAAGCGCTGCGCAAGCTTCGCCATCCGAGTCGCAGCAAACGGCTCAAGGACTTTTTGGAATAGCGGCGCGAGCCGCTCGGCGCCAAAGCCCCGCAAATCGGACCTTACTGCACACGGCAGCAGGGTCCTTTTGTTCAATATATCGAACTTATAAGTTCTTGATATAAAAGACGGATGGGGGGAACTCATAGAAATATGGATGCGGAACGCCGCAAGGTCATTGTAAATGAAATCGAGCATTGGCAGCGTAGCAAGCTGCTGCCCGACCAATACTGCGATTTTTTGTTGAACTTGTATGTGGACGATCCGTCCAAGGCCGGCGGCTGGCTAGGCAAAACGACGGACGCGTTGCAGCGATCGAGCGGAAAAGCTTGGCTTTTAGGGTTTGGCGTAACTTCCTTGATTTTGTTAATCTTGCTTTATTTTAATGATCTTCATCCAATATTGCAAATTTTCATCGTCCTGACATCGACGTTATTATTGTTTGTCTACGGGGTGCGGATTCGGTCGCGAAGCGAAGCGACGGGGCTGTCGCTGATCGGGGCATCCATGCTGATTCTGCTGATCGGCGGTCTGCATCTGCTGCGCGCGGCCGGGTACGAGAGCTGGAGTGCGGCGGCCGGGTGGCTGGCCTTTTGCGCGCTTTTGTGGATCGGTCTGGGCTGCATGCTGCGCATTCCGTTGCTTCACTTGTGCGGCTGGCTCGGCGCAATTCTGGTATATGCCGCGATGCTGGCAGCGGGGACGGAGAGTCCGGCCTGGTACGACGTTCAGCTTTTTTGGCTGCCGGCTGCGTTTGTATTTGCCTGGGGCAGCTGGTTTTTTCAGCGCTGGTCCAAGCCGGCGGGGGCAGTGCTGCTGCTGACCAGCATTATGCTGTGGTTCATGCCGGAGGTCTATCATGCCTTGCTGCTGCCGATGCCTGACGAGCTGGCCTTGCAGCTGGTGATCAAATTATCAATCGGGGGCGCGGTCATGTTTTTCCTCCGAAAAAAATGGATTGCGTGGGTTGTGTAAATGGGAATGGAATTATCAAAACGATTGTCTGTCGTTGCGGAACTGCTGCGCGAGCAGCGCGTCGCCGATATCGGCTCGGACCATGCTTTGCTTCCGGTCTATCTCATCCGGGAGAAGCTGGCGACGGCGGTCGTCGCGGGCGAATACAATCCAGGCCCTCTGGCGGCGGCGCGAAGGCAGGTGAAGGCGGCCGGGCTAAGCGGACGCGTGGATGTGCGCGGCGGCGACGGCCTCGAAGTGTTGGTTCCGGGCGAGGTCGAAGCGATCTGCCTGGCCGGCATGGGCGGCGGACTGATCCGGGACATTCTGGAGAAGGGGCGCCGGGAAGGCAAGCTGGAAGGGGTGCGGGAGCTCGTGCTGCAGCCGAATATCGGCGCGGAGCTCGTCCGTGCCTGGCTGGTCCGGCACGACTGGTACCTCGATGCCGAACGGATTTTGGAAGAGGACGGAAAAATATACGAGGTGCTGCGGGCTAGCCGGCCTGCGGAGTCGCGGAGCCTCAACGCGCGCTTGTACGCCGACGGCGCTCTCGTGCTCGGCGGCGGCCGCGCGCTGCCCGGTCGGCAGCTCTATCGGCTCGGGCCGTGGCTGCTGCGTGAAGCCGGCGCGGTGTGGCGTCGCCACTGGGAGAGCGAGCAGGCAAAGCTGGAGCGAGTCGCGGCAGGCCTGGGGAAGGCTTCGGGTCCGGAGGCCAAGGACAAAGCGCGCGAGGTGCAAGTACAAATCGAGACCATCAAGGAGGTGCTGGCTTGTACGAGCAAGGACAAACCGTCATTCAACTAATGGAACAACTGGCGCCCAAGCACTACGCGGTTGAAGGCGATAAAATCGGGCTGCAGCTCGGCACGCTGCAAAAGCAAGTGCAAAAGGTGCTGGTCGCGCTTGATGTGACCGAGGCTGTCGTGGAAGAAGCGATCGATACAGGCGCGGAGCTGATTATTGCCCATCATGCGATCATTTACCGTCCGCTGGCGAGACTCGACACTTCCACGCCTGCCGGTCGCTTGTACGAGAAGCTGATCAAGCATGACATCGCCGTCTATATCGCGCATACGAATCTGGATGTGGCGCCGGGTGGCATCAACGACTGGATGGCGGAGATGCTCGGTTTGGAGCAGACCAAGGTGCTGGACGAATTGCAGCGCGACAAGCTGTACAAGCTCGTCTGCTATGTGCCTGCCGAGCACCAGAGATCGCTTCAGCAAGCGATCTGGCAGGCCGGCGCGGGCGCGCTCGGCGATTACAGCTGCTGCAGTTATGTGTCCGAGGGGATGGGCAGCTTTTTGCCCGGCGCCCAGGCGCGGCCGCATATCGGCGCGCCGGGTCAGCTCGAGCGCGTGGCGGAGGCGCGCATCGAGACGATCGTCCCGCACAGCATCCACCGTCGCGTCGTGCAAGCGATGCGCAAGGCGCATCCGTACGAAGAGCCGGCCTATGATCTGATTGCGCTGCAGCAGGAAGGGCAGGCTTATGGCTTGGGGCGGGTCGGCCGATTGGCCGAAGCGATCACGCTGGGCGAGCTGGCGGAGCGCGCCAAGCAGGCATTCGGCGTGCCGGCACTGCGGCTGACCGGAGATCCGCAGCGGCTCGTGCGCAGGATTGCGGTGCTCGGCGGCTCGGGCGGACGATATGTCCGGCATGCGCTGATGAGCGGAGCCGATGTGCTGGTCACCGGCGATCTCGATTACCATACGGCGCATGACGCGGCGGCGGCGGGACTGGCGCTGCTTGATCCCGGCCACAATATCGAAAAGCTGATGAAGCCGCGCGTGGCCGAATGGCTCAACGCACAGCTGCAAAAGCGGGGCAGCGCAACCGTGGCAGCCGCTTCGCAGATCGACACCGAACCGTTCGTGTTTTGTTGACCGACATGCCTACTTGACTTTACGTCAATTCCTAGTATACTGGACGATACAACCGGGAAGTTTGACAGACAATCGCCGGCAGCGATCGCGCTGCGGGAGGAAAGTCCGGGCTCCACAGGGCAGGATGCTGGATAACGTCCAGTCGGCGCGAGCCGAAGGATAGTGCCACAGAAACGGACCGCCGATGGGCCGCCAAGTGCGGCCACAGGCAAGGGTGGAACCGTGGTGTAAGAGACCACGAGCGGTGCTGGTGACAGTACGGCTGGTAAACCCCATCTGGAGCAAGACCGAGAGGACGCGGCGGCTACGGCCGCAGCTCTGGCACCGGAGCGCGTCCGGGTTGGTCGCTGGAACCGTTCAGCAATGGGCGGTCTAGACAGATGATTGTCGCTTCATCCGTGGGAGGGTCGTTCCCGCTTGGACCACGCGAAGTACAGAACCCGGCTTACGGCAAACTTCCCGCGAACGAACGAAACCGCAGCAAGGCTCGCGCCTTGCTGCGGTTTTTTGTGCTACCCGCCGATCAGTCGTCTCAGCTGCGCCAGCAAGCGCTCGAGGGGCCCGACCCGGTCGGCCCCGGAGGTCGCGAGCGCACCTTGGGCAGAAAAGCCGAGCGCGCCGGCGACGTCGATCTGACCAAAGCCGAAGTAGCTGTCCCGCCCCGGCGCGCCCAGGTCGATCGCGGAAGCGCGCATTAGCTCCATCACCGCTTCATTGTCGAGCTCCGGATTGTGGGAGCGGATCAGCGCCGCCAGCGCCGCGACGTGCGGACTGGCCATCGAGGTGCCCGACAGCGCGGCATATTGGTCGCCCGGATAGGTGCTGGCGATGCTCAGTCCCGGCGCCGCGACGTCGATGTAATCGCCGTAATTCGAGAAGCTGGCACGATTGTCGTGCGGATCGGTCGCGGCGACGGCGAACACTTCGGGATAAGCGGCGGGGTAACCCGGACGCTCGGTATTGTCGTTGCCGCTGGCCGCAATCAGGACGACGTCGTGGTCGTACGCATAGCGAATAGCGTCGTGCAGGAATTGTGCCGAGGCGTAGTTGCCGAGACTCATATTGATGATCTTGGCACCGTGGTCGGTCGCCCAGATGATGCCTTCCGCCACGGAATAGGTCGTCCCCGCGCCCGAGCCGTCCAGCACCTTGACGGGCATGACCCGATTATACCAGGA
Organism: Paenibacillus sabuli; assembly: GCF_014705605.1. Classification (GTDB taxonomy): domain Bacteria; phylum Bacillota; class Bacilli; order Paenibacillales; family Paenibacillaceae; genus Paenibacillus_D; species Paenibacillus_D sabuli. The sequence goes on along the minus strand of NZ_JACXIZ010000011.1, from coordinate 36,901 downwards.
CAAGCCCGCTACGCCCTCGTGATTGTTCACCGTCGCGGCGATAATGCCCGTTACATGAGTGCCGTGGCCGACATCGTCGTCAGGCGGCGCTGATTTGTCAACAATATTGATGCCTGCCACGAGCCGATCCTGCAGATCGGGATGATCGATCTGGACGCCGGTATCGAGCACAGCGACGACCACGTCGTCGCTGCCCTTGCCGACCGCCCACCCTTGCTCCGTCTCAATTTTTGGCAGATTCCATTGATAGTCCGAGTACAGCGTGTCGTTGGGTACGACCGAGGCGCCCGCGCCGGCATCCGCAGCGCTATCGCCTCCACCCGCGGAGTCGTTCGTCATGTACAGGTAGTGGGGCTCGACATAGTGGGGTTGCCACTTGCGGTCGAAATAATCGACGAGCGCTTTCGTATCCATCGCATGCGAACGGAAAACAAAAGTGTAGCCGAGCTTGCGGACACTGTGGGCTCCAATTTCGCGCTGAATCCGTTTCAATTCCGAAGGCTCCGGGTCCTCGCGAAAGCGCACGACTACTTCGTTGTCGTAATAATGGCTGGCGTTGCCGTTGGCCTCGCCGTTGTCGACGGTCATATCGTGCATCGTGCCGGGCGTGATCGACTCGGTCCGGTAACGGCCTTCCTCCGGATAGGGGACGAGCCGCAGGTTGCGGCGCTGATGGCGCTCGACCTCGGTGACGATGTCGGGACGGACCAGCGCGACAAGTCCATCGTCGTGTCCGTCCTTGGAGCCGGAGTCCGGCGCTTCGCGGGCGCCGACGATCATATAGTGACGGCCGTTCAGCTCCATCAGCTCGGAGCGGTACGGCTTGCCTTGCTGCATCGCTAGCTGAGCCTGCTTGTAGTGTGTGCGCCAGAGCGACTGCAACTCCGGCGCCAGTGTGCCGGTCTCGCCGCTATGGCTTGCGACAAAGCGCATATGCGGATGACGCTTCATCATGCGGCGGACCGCATCCTGGTCGCCTTGCCGCATATCCGCGAGCGCTTGCTGCAATGCTTTGTCGCACGAGGCGGCGCAGAGCTTGGCGGTCAGCGCCATATCGGTTTGGACCGCAGCGCTTTTCCAGCGGCTCTCCTCGCGGGCCGTATCACTGCCGGCTGGAGGCGGTTCCGCCTCCTGGGTAGGCGGCGCGGCAGCCGGCCGCATCAGCAGCAGCAGCGCTGCGAGAGCGAGCGGCGCGGCCCACAGCATCCATTTCATTCGTCGCATTTGTACGTGCACCTCCATGATCGTCAGGTTCGCTGGGAAATACGTTTAGCATCAGGCTGACGAATCGAAAATATACGTCTGGCCGGGTCAAACAGCAGTATCACTTCGATGCAATTTGTGGTACCATTGGGGTGATAAACGTAACATGTGTTTGGGGAAATGAAAGGGGACAGCATCTTATGCCATCTGCCAACGTGAAACAGCTGTGTGAAACGACTCGGGAAAAATTAAAGCTCGTGATCGGCCAGCTGGAAGCTTTTTTGAATGAATATTCCATTCCTGCACTTGCCGCAGGCCAAGAAGGCGACAACGCGGAACCTTTTTATAAAGGATTGCTTTCGGATCTTCGCCATTTGCTGGTGTTTTCCGAGGTGTCGTACGAAAAGCTCGGGGTGACGCTGCGCCGACCGAATTTTGACGGCCAATTCGGCGAACGCGCCTTGTACGATGTGTATCACAATTGCGTAAACGGATATTTTTATCCCAAAAATGAAGGCTATTCCGAGGACGGAAGATACGCATATACCGGTCAGGATGCGATCCGGTTTCTCTTCAAACCGGTTCGCCCGGCGCGCGATATCGTGCTTGGTCTGTCCAAGGTATTTGAGGAATTGCGCGACGATCTGTCGTATTACGAAAGCGACTATATGACGCAGCAACGGATGCAGCGCCAGAAATAGGGCGGCATAGCCGACCTCCGTAACGGGAAAATTGTTAACGGAGGTGATCGATATGCCGAAGGGCGTAAAATGCAGCGTGTCCAACTGTTCATTCTGGGAGCATGGCAATCAGTGCGCGGCGGATCAGATTATGATCGACGTGGACAAGCATGCCGACATGGATACGGAATTTGCCGACGAAGGACTCGGTGCGGAGCACCGGGATGCCGCGAATTCTTCCTCCGTAACCTGCTGCCACACGTTCAAGCAAAAGGACGAAAGCTGTGGCTGCTGACAAGCATGGAAGCAGGCCGCCGCGACGATCCGCGGATGAAGTAGAGGCATCGGCCGAGCTGGCCCCGTTTGCGCCCGGGCAATCCGGCAGCGAACGGGTGGCCAAAGGCGAGGCAGACTTGCGCGACGCCGGCCGAGCTCTCGGCTGGACGGCGCTGGGCTTTGCCATCGCCTCTTGGTTCGTCTGGCCTCTGCTGCTGGGGGCGGCGGCTGTCGTGCTCGGGGCGATGGCTTATCGTCAGGGCGGGAGGCGGCTCGGCGTCTGGTCAATTGCGCTTGGACTGATTGCATTCGTCGTCAATCTGGTAGTAGTCCCTCTTTATTACAGCCTGCTCTAGATGCGAGCCGGCGGCATCCCAGTGCCGCCGGCTTGTTTTATGGGACTGGCGGCGGACATGCAAAAGGTGTACAATGAAAGAAATGTAAACGAATCGGAAGGAGGCCCATAATGTCGATGTCGATTGATCCCCGCATGGTCTCGAGCATGCTGAAGCTGGACTGGCGTCCGGCAGAAACTGTCACACAGCGCACCGCCGTCGGGACGAGCGCCGGCGCATCGTTCGATTCGCTGCTGCAGCAGCTGCTGAGCAGCTCGACGGAGCTGCCGATCGCGCGGATTCGTCCGGTGACGGAGCTGTTCTCATCAGGAACCTCGGCGCCGAGCGTCTTTGCGGGGGTCCCTGCTGCTACTGCTTCGACAGCGGCGCCAAGCGACGCGAGCTCCGATTCGACGGCCCTTGCGCCAAGCTGGGGCCGAGACCGGTTCGACGGCTTGATCGACACAGCTGCTCGTACATACGGCGTGGATGCCGCGCTGATCAAAGCGGTCGTCGACGTCGAGTCGGAATTTCGTCTGGATGCGGTATCGTCCGCAGGCGCGCAAGGCTTGATGCAGTTGATGCCCGGGACGGCGCGCGGACTTGGCGTGACGAATCCGTACGATCCGGTGCAGAATATTAATGGGGGTACGCGTTATTTGAGTGAGCTGCTGCGCAAATACGACGGCAATACGTTGACAGCGCTCGCGGCCTACAATGCCGGTCCGGGCAGGGTCGATCGGCTCGGGTTGCACGACGACCAGGCCATACAGGCAGGTCTCTCGCGTCTTCCGGAAGAAACTCGGAATTATTTGGGCAAAGTCATGGACGCTTACCGGCAATACGACGCATCGTGACGAAAATCGGCTTTGCCGATTGGCCGCCCGGAGACGGGCAGGAGGACCCAACCTGCGAGGGAGGCGCACGCCTGCCCCACGCAGGTCCTTTTCTTTTTTCAGCACCGCAAGGAAGGAGGAAAGTGGAAAGAATGTTATATTTCGACCATTGCGCGTCCACGCCGCCTCGCGAGGATGTCGTGCGGACAATGGCTGAGGTCATGACGCGCCATTACGCGAATCCGGGCGCGCTGCACCGCGCCGGCGCCGAGGCGAGCAAGCTCATCGAGCGTGCTCGCGAGGCGGCTGCGTCACAGCTGGGCGGGGAGAGCAGACAGTGGGTCTTCACGTCCGGGGGGACCGAAAGCAATAATCTGGCGCTGCTGGGGGCGGCGCGCGCCGCGCGGCACCGCGGCCGGCATATTGTCACGACGGCGATTGAACATCCGTCTGTGCTGGAGCCGTGCCGACAGTTGGAACGAGAGGGCTACAGGGTGACGTATTTGCCGGTGGATCGGCAAGGGCGGATCAAGGCCGGACAAGTGGCCGAAGCGCTGACCGCCGACACGATCCTGGTCAGCATCATGCATGTCAACAACGAGGTCGGCGCGGTGCAGCCGATCGCCGAAATCGGGGCGCTGCTCAAGGACCGCCCCAAGACGCTGTATCACGTCGACGCGGTGCAAAGCGTCGGCAAGCTGCCGGTCCGGCCGGCGGAATGGGGGGTCGACCTGCTCAGCGTGTCGGCGCACAAGCTGCGCGGCCCGCGCGGAGCGGGATGGCTCTACGTCCGCAATCCGAAGCTGCTGGACGCCCAACTGCGCGGCGGCAAGCAGGAGGCCGGATTGCGTGCCGGCACGCCCAACACCGCTGCGATTGTCGCGGCGGCCAAGGCGCTGCGTCTGGCAGTGGAGCAGCAAGAAGCGCGGCACGTTCAGATGAGTCGCCTTCGCGCCCGGCTGGTGAGCGGCGTCAGCGCTATTCCCGAGCTGCACCTCATCGGCGGCGATACGAGCGAGGTGAGCGAAGGGCGGGCAGCGCCGCATATTCTCGCCTTGTGTTATCCGGGTCTCAAGGCAGAGGTCATCGTCCATATGCTGGAGAAGCACGGCGTCATCGTCTCCACCAAATCGGCTTGCTCCTCGCGCGACGAACGTCCGAGCGCGGTGCTGCTGGCGATGGGGCACTCCCAGGTGGAGGCGCTGGCGGGCATTCGCATCAGCTTTGGAGACGAGCACACGGAAGCGGCTATAGACAGCCTTGTGGAACGATTACGTATGACAGTTGCGAAATTAAAGCCGCTGCGGCGGCTGGTTTAAAGGTAAGGTTAAAGGAGGGGCCTCGATTGACAGAGACGGGCAGCTATGACTTGCTCATGGTAAGACTCGGCGAATTTACGCTGAAGGGACGCAATCGGAGACGATTCGAGCAGCGGATGGCCAAGCAGGTCAAGCAGGCGATTGCCGCTTTTCCCGAATCGGAAGTCCTGCAGGAATACGGCAGAATTTATATTGCGCTGCACGGCCTCGATTATCGTCCGGTGGCAGACAAGCTGCGGAGGGTATTCGGAATTGGCTCGGTAAGTCCCGTACGCAGCACAGAGCCGCAGCTGGAGGGGATACGAAGCGCGGCCCTGGCCGTGCTTCGGCATCGGGGAGAAGCGGAGCAGACATTCAAGGTGACGGTGCGCCGGGTGTGGAAGGCCTTTCCGCATACTTCTCAGGAGATGAATCATCTCGTCGGCCGCCATGTGCTGCAGCAGTATCCGAAGCTGCGAGTGGACGTCCACCGCCCGCAGCTGGAGCTGCGCGTGGAAATCAAAGAAAACGCGGCCTATGTCTTTTGCGAGGTGCTGCCGGGAGTCGGCGGCTTCCCTTACGGCACCAACGGCAAGGCGCTGCTGCTGTTGTCCGGAGGCATTGACAGTCCGGTAGCGGGCTGGCATGCGATGCGCAAAGGGCTGGAGCTCGAAGCGATACACTTCGCGAGCCCGCCATACACGAGCGACGAGGCGAAGGACAAGGCATTGACGCTGGCGCGAAAGCTGGCCGGCTGCGGGGACGGACGAATGCGCATGCATATTGTGCCCTTCACCGACATTCAGACGGCCCTGGCGTCGACCGGTCAGCCGTCTTTGACGATCACGCTCATGCGACGCGCGATGCTGCGCATCGCCGAACGGCTGGCCGAGCGCCAAGGCGCGCATGCGCTCGTGACGGGCGACAGTCTCGGCCAGGTCGCCTCGCAGACGCTGGGAAGCATGAATGTCATCGGCCGCGCCGCCGTGCTGCCGCTGCTGCGCCCGTTGGTGATGCAGGACAAGCAGGAGATTATCGACCTCGCGGTGCGAATCGGTACGTACGAGACGTCGATTCTGCCCTATGAGGATTGCTGCACGCTGTTTGTGCCGCGGTCGCCGAGCACCAATCCGAACCTGCGCATCGTCGAGCGCATCGAGCACGGCATGACCGATCTGCAAGGGCTGCTGGAGGCAGCGCTGGCGCAGACGGAGACACTGGAGCTGCGCGCCGGCGAATCGGAATCCTCCCGCCATGCTGCGGAGCGCGACGCCGCCATGGACGAGGACGAGCCGGACTGGTTCTAAAAGAAAAAGCAGGGCGTCAATGCGACTCCCTGCTGGGCGAATGCGGCAATGCGTTGCGCTTGCGCAGGGCATTGGTCGCATAGCCGGCGGCGATTACAGCGCCGATCACAAGCACGATGAAAGACCAGTAAATCAGCGAATTGTCAAAGAAGGCGTGAAAGCTGGCTTCATGCGTGATCATTTTGGATGCGGTGTAGGCGAGCACCCCGGACCCGATGTACACGATCCAGGGCAGCTTGTCCATGACTTTGATGAACAACGTGCTGCCCCACACGATGACCGGTACGCTAATCAGCAGGCCGAGCACGACCAGAATCGTCTCGCCGTGCGCGGCGCCGGCTACGGCGATGACATTGTCGAGGCCCATGGCGGCGTCGGCGATGACGATCGTCCGCACCGATGCCCACAGCGTTGCTCCCGCCTTGATGTCGCCGTGCGCGTCCTCCTGTACCAGCAGCTTGTAGGCGATCCAGACGAGCAGCAGTCCGCCGATCAGCTGCAGCCATGGCACGTGGAGCAGATTGACGACGAGAATCGTCGCCACGATGCGGATGCCGATCGCGCCGCCGGTGCCCAGGAAGATCGCCGATTTTTGCTTGTCTTTGGGCAGATTGCGCGCCGCCATCCCGATCACGATGGCATTGTCGCCGGCGAGAATCAGATCGATAAATACGATGTTCAGCAAATCAAACAAAAAATCCAGCGATAAAAAATCCATTTATCAGTACCTTTCTTTCTACTGGTGTAGGAAAATTGAGAGCTTGGTAGCCATTATATCAGATTCCGATTTTTTTGGACATATCCCTTCGCGCTCCGTCATACATCTCTGATGAAGGGGGGAGTCCATGATGGAGAGCTTGCTCATCTTCCTGCAAATTGTGTTCATTAACGTGCTGCTCAGCGGGGACAATGCCCTCGTGATCGCCATGGCCAGCCAGCATCTGCCGCCGCGTCAGCGGCAAAAAGCGATTGTATGGGGTTCGGCGGCCGCCGTGATCTTGCGCTGCGCGCTCACGCTGGCCGCCATCACGCTGCTGCAGGTGCCATATCTTCAAGCGGTCGGCGCATTGCTGCTGCTATGGATTGCGGTGCAGCTGCTGCGCGACGCGCAGCAGGGAGCGGGCCCGCATATCCGGCGCGCCGGCTCGCTGCAAGCCGCGATCCGGACGATCGTGGCCGCAGATCTGGTGATGAGCCTGGACAATGTGCTGGCTATAGCGGCAGTGGCGAAGGGCGCGCCCGTGCTGATGCTGCTCGGCATCGGGCTGAGCATTCCGATGATTGTGTGGGGCAGTCAGTTATTAGGCGCGCTGCTGCGCCGTTATCCGATATTGGTTTTTGCCGGAGCGGGCATGCTCGGACATGCGGCGGGCAGCATGCTCGTGAACGACTCGGCAGCCGTCCGGGCGCTGCACCTCACGCCTGTCGCGGCGGAGGCGCTCCCGGTGCTCGCCGTGCCGCTCGTGATCGTGCTGGCCCTGCTGCCGCGATTCCGGCGCAGACAGTTATCTTAAAAAGTTTTAAGTTTGACGATTTTGCTGATGGACTGGTTTTTTGGACGCGGTTCCTATACACTATAAGAAATGACGCAAACGTCATACCTGTGTATGTTGTGAAACAGGGCGCTGTCTCGCAGGCAATACGGCGGCAGCCCCTTTTCGCTTGCTCACGTAGAAGCTTATCGGCGCCAGTTGCAAGGAACGGGGGAAACCGCATGTCCAGGAATCAATACTCCGTCGGCATTTTGATGCTTATTGCCGGCATCGTCATTTTGCTCGGAAAGCTCGGCCTGTTCAGTTTTATCGGCTCAGTATTCTGGCCGCTGATTGTGCTGATTCCGGGCGTTTTGCTGCATGTGCTGTATTTCGGACGCATTTTGCCGGCGATCGCGCTCATTCCCGGCGGCATGCTTTCCACCTACGCGCTTGTCTTTTTGTACTGCAACCTGTTTGGCTGGCAGAGCCTGCAGTACTTATGGCCGTTTTTTATACTGGGCGTTGCGGTCGGTCTTTACGAGTACTACATGTTTGAGCTGACCCGTCCACACGGCGCCCAGGTAGCCGCCATCGTGCTGGCTGCAGCCGCGGCGGTTTGCATCGGCTTTATGCTGCTGTGGAGCTGGGGCATCTACTTGATTGCCGCCGCCTTGATCGCCGCGGGAGCCTGGATGGTGTTCGGCAGACGCCTGGGCTTGCAGCGCAGATCATTTCGGCGTTAACATTTCCCAATTGGACTGGAGAGAACTGAATATTATGCATGCTAGAGAACATTTGCGCAACATCGCGATTATCGCGCACGTCGACCACGGCAAGACTACGCTTGTAGACAAGCTGCTGCAGCAATCCGGAACATTCCGCGAGCACGAGGTCGTGCAGGAGCGGGCGATGGATTCCAATGATCTGGAGCGCGAACGCGGCATTACGATCCTAGCCAAAAACACCGCCATCACGTACAAGGAATTTCTGATTAACATCGTCGATACGCCGGGTCATGCCGACTTTGGCGGCGAGGTCGAGCGCATCATGAAAATGGTCGACGGCGTCCTGCTCGTCGTGGACGCATTCGAGGGCTGCATGCCGCAGACCAAATTCGTGCTGCGCAAAGCGCTGGAGCACCAGCTCACGCCGGTCGTCGTACTTAACAAAATCGACCGTCCGAACGCCCGCCCGGCGGAGGTCGTGGACGAGGTGCTGGACCTATTCATCGAGCTGGGGGCGAACGACGAGCAGCTGGATTTCCCTGTCGTCTACGCATCGGCGCTGATGGGGACCTCGAGCCTGGACGAAGACCGTCAGGACGAGAATATGCAGGCGCTCTACGAGACAATCGTCTCGCACATCCCGTCGCCGACCGAAGCCGTCGAGGAGCCGCTGCAATTCCTCGTGACGCTGATGGACTACAACGAATATCTGGGCCGAATCGCAGTCGGCCGGGTCAACCGGGGCATCATCCGGCAAGGCCAGCCGGTGGCGGTCATGACCCGCGAGGGCGGACTCAAGCAGGCACGCATCGAGAAGCTGTTCGGCTTCCAAGGCTTGAAGCGGGTGGAGATCCCCGAGGCCGGGGCGGGCGACATCATCGCCATCGCGGGCATCCGCGAGATCAATATCGGCGAGACGATCGCCGACCCGGCGAACCCGGAGGCGCTGCCGGTGCTCAAGATCGACGAGCCGACGCTGCAGATGACGTTCCTCGTCAACAACAGCCCGTTCGCGGGTCGCGAGGGCAAATGGATCACCTCCCGGCGCCTGCGCGATCGTCTGATGAAGGAGCTCGAGACAGACGTGGCGCTGCGCGTGGGCGAGACGGATAGCCCCGACGCCTTCGTCGTCTCCGGACGCGGCGAGCTCCATCTGGGCATCCTGATCGAGAACATGCGGCGCGAAGGATACGAGCTGCAGGTCTCCAAGCCCGAGGTCATCGTCAAGGAAATCGACGGGGCCCGCATGGAGCCGTACGAGCGGCTGCTGATCGACGTGCCCGAGGAGAGCATGGGCGCGGTCATGGAGAGCCTCGGCACGCGCAAGGCCGAGATGGTCAACATGGTGAACAACGGCAACGGGCAGGTGCGGCTTGAATTCACCATCCCGGCGCGCGGCCTGATCGGCTACCGGACGCAATTCCTGACCCTCACGCGCGGCTACGGCATCATGAACCACGCCTTTGACAGCTATGGACCGCTCGCCGGCACGGCAGTCGGCGGACGTCATCAAGGGGTGCTCGTCTCGAGCGAGAACGGCTCGTCCACGTTTTACGGCATGCTGTCCGTCGAGGACCGCGGTACGCTGTTCCTTGAGCCGGGCACCGAGGTGTACGAGGGGATGATCGTCGGCGAGCACAACCGCGACAACGACATCATCGTCAATATCTGCAAGGAAAAGCAGCTCACCAACGTACGCTCGGCGACGAAGGACGACACGGTGAAGATGAAGACACCATTGCTCTTCTCGCTGGAGCAGGCGCTCGAGTATCTGAACGATGACGAATATTGCGAGATTACGCCGAAGACGATCCGGCTGCGCAAAAAAATCTTGAACAAGAACGAACGCGAGCGGGCGGAGAAGCACCGCAAAATTGCGCAATCGGGCATTTGACAAGGGAGGCCTCGGCACTGTGCAGGAATGGCTTAGCAACCATTGGCTCGTTTCTTACGTCTTAATTTTGGGATGCACGATCTATATCTTCAACAAGGTGTTCCGGCCGCAGCAAAAGCTGCCGATCCTGAAAGAAATTCTGGTCTATGTGACGATGGCGCTCGGCTCGCTCGTGCTGCTGGTGCTGCAGATCGACAAGCTGCCGATTATTCAGTGCATGGGCGTGGCCGTCGTCCTCATGCTGATCTACCGCATTCGTCTGCTGTTCGACAAGCGGCGCGACCGCAAGGAGAACAAGCCGGCGCAATAGACCGATCATAGCGTGCGATGCCCGTCAAGGCGGGCATCGCACGACAAGGAGGCGTCAGGGGCGTGCAATTTCACGATGCGCTGTTCAATTGGCTGCAGATCGAGCTTGTCGCGCGGGCGCGTCCACAGGATGCGCCTGCTGCGGATACGCGGGACTTCTTCCGCGACATGCTGCGCGAGGATCACGGCGTCGTTGATTTGCACCTTGCGCATGCGGCCGGCGAAGATTGGATTGACGTGCAAGGCGAGCAGCAGGCCGGTCCGTTCGCGCGGCGTTATCCGCGCGAGCAGGCCGAGCAACTGCTGCATGACATCAACGCCAATCCCAAATATAACGAAATGCCGGGTGAGAGCCATGAGTGAAAAAGCATCCTATGGACCGAGAAGCGCTTCGCACGCCAAGGGAAGGCAAAAAAAACCGCCGCAAAAGCCGCGTAAGCCGGCGCGCTGGGGAAGACGCATTTTTTTCAGCCTGTTGATCGTATTGGTCGGCGTCGCCTTGTATCTGGGGTATCTGGTCACCCAAACGCGGGATGCGCTCGAGGTCATCGGCGATCCGACGATTGTCGAGGTGCCGCCGGAGCAGTCGGTCAAAGTCAAGGGCGTGACCTTTTTGCTTTTGGGACTGGATTCGCGCGAGAAGGGCGGCGGACTGAATACCGATGTCATCAAAATCGTGTCGATGAACCCCAACACCAAGTCGGCTACGGTCGTATCGGTGCCGCGCGACGCGCTGATCGAAATGGACGGCTACATAAGTCACAAAGCCAACGCGTACTACGCCAAATTTTATATGCAGGCCATTGGCGATAAGCAGTCGCCGGACGATGCGCGCGCCTATGCGCGTTCGGAGATGCGGGAGATGTTCGGCCAGTATTTCGATATTCCGATCGACTATACCGCCGTCATCAATTTCGACGGCTTCCGCGATGTCGTCGACGCGCTGGACGGCGTCACCGTCGACGTCGATATGGACATGTGCTATATCGACAACGCCGACGGCACCAATATCCAGCTGACTGCCGGCACACAGCAGCTGGACGGCAAGCAAGCGCTGGACTACGTCCGGTATCGCCAGTCGTCGAGCAAATGCTCGCCGCGCACGAAGGAGTCGAGCGACTTCGAGCGCAACAAGCGTCAGACGCAGGTCATACAAGCGGTAATGGATGAGGTCACCTCTCTGGGGGTCGTCACCCGCGTGGACGGCCTGCTGGGCGCGGTCGGCAGCAACCTGAAGGTGGATATGCCGCCCAAGGAGATCGAACGGCTGATGACGACGTATTTCGGCATCGGCGGCAGCGACATTGAATCGGTCCCGCTCGAAGGGACGTGGCGCTCGCCGTATGTGCGACTCGATGCGGAAACCGTGGAGCAAGCCCGCGCCGCCTTACAGCGCAAATTGGCCGAATGACGCTTGGATTGGCCGAATAGGCTATGCTATAATGGCAAATAAGGAGGCGATGCGGATGCTCATAGCACATCTGTCGCGTAGCGTGCGACCATTCGCTGCCTCGCGCTCCGTTCGTGCCGACATGACATGCGTGTCGCCGTGTGCCCGTGCTGCCGTTCGGGGGCTGGATAGGGCTGGCCGCAGCCTGCAAAAAAGCCTAGCGATTCCGCTAGGCTTTTTTTGCAGGTTCAGAGCTGCTGGTCGACCTGCGGGGAGGCAGGTGCGTCTGTCGTATCGCGCGGCAGAGTGTCTCTTGGCAGTTGCGGCACGATGCGGCCTACGATGTCCGCCAATTCTTCGGCGAAGCCCGCGACCGGCTTGCCGGCCTGGATGTCCTGACGCATCTCCCGCAGCCGTTCTCCCAGGTCCATGTCGGCGGTGACAATTGCTTTGGCGCCGTTCGGATCGTCGCGGAGCGCCTCGGCGACGGAATATTTCAAGGTGCCGACCCGGGAACGGTCCAGCGAGGCGTCCACGTCGATGCCCACCACTGCGGTGTCGCCAAGGAGCACACAATGCGCATTTTCGACGCCCGGCACATGCTTGGCGAGTTGTTCGAGTCTGCCGGCGGCATCCAATTCCTCACCGGCCGATTCCGGCAGCTGCTGCGCCTGCTGACGAAGTCCGTCATTATTTTGCGGAGAGGGTGATGCGCCGTTGCCGTTGTTCGTCCCGCAGCCTGAGAGCAGCGTCGCGAGCACGGCGATTGACACCAGCCATTTATTCGTCATATGCTATCCCAACCTTTCCTAATTCGCGTAACAACTTCCGTGTGTAGTTTAACCGTTCAGGATTGAAGCTATGTACATCGATTGCTTGCAAGTCTGACTTGCGCCCAGGGAGGGCTTACCATGACCAAAATTTTCGTGCTCGATACGAATGTGCTGCTGCATGACCCGCTGGCGATCTACGCGTTTGAAGACAACGAAGTGATCATTCCGGCGGTCGTGCTGGAGGAGATCGATTCGAAAAAACGAATGGCCGACGAGCTCGGGCGCAATGCCCGCCACGTCTCGCGGCTGCTGGACGGACTGCGCGGGCAAGGCCATTTGCACGAAGGCATTCGACTGGAGCAAGGCGGCCTGCTCAAGGTCGAGCTCAATCATCGGAGCTTTGTCAAGGTTCAGGAAATGTTTGGCGATATGTCCAACGACAATCGGATTTTGGCGGTGGCCCTCAATTATCATATGGAAGAGCAGTCGCGCGAGCAGCCGCGTCAGGTGGCGCTGGTCAGCAAGGACGTGCTGGTGCGGATCAAGGCCGACGTGCTCGGCCTGCTGGCGCAGGACTATCTGTCCGATCAGACCGTGGAGGCCTCCGATATTTATACCGGCTGCACGACGGTCAAGGTTCATCCCGCGGTAATCGACGAGTTTTACACGTATCGTTTTTTGGACGTGTCGGCGCTCAAGCTCAAGCTGCGTCTGCATCCTAACGAATTCGTCATTCTGCGCGATGAGATGGGCTCTTCCAAGTCGGCGCTGCTCCGGGTATCGCTCGACGGCAAGCGGCTCGAGCCGCTCTATCTGAGCAACGACGCGGTGTGGGGCATCACGGCGCGCAACGCCCAGCAGCGCATGGCGTTGGAGCTGCTGCTCAGCGATGATGTGCCGCTCGTGACGCTGACCGGCAAGGCGGGCACCGGCAAAACGCTGCTGGCGCTCGCTGCGGGCCTGCTCAAGGTAGAGGACGAGCACAAATACAAAAAGCTGCTGATCGCAAGACCGGTCGTGCCGATGGGAAAGGATATCGGATACTTGCCGGGCGAGAAGGACGAGAAGCTGCGGCCTTGGATGCAACCGGTGTACGACAACCTGGAATATTTGTTCGATACGAAAAAAAGCGGGGACATCGATAAAATCCTGATGGGGCTCGGCAGCATTCAGGTGGAGGCGCTCACCTACATTCGGGGGCGCTCGATCCCGGGGCAATTCATCATCATCGACGAGGCCCAGAACCTGTCCAGGCACGAGGTGAAGACGATCGTCTCGCGCGTCGGAGAGGGCAGCAAAATCGTGCTGATGGGCGATCCCGAGCAGATCGATCATCCGTACCTGGATGCAGTCAGCAACGGGCTGACCTATGTGGTCGAGCGCTTCAAGCAAGAAGCGCTAAGCGGGCACATCACCCTGGAGAAGGGCGAACGCTCCAGGCTCGCCCAGCTGGCCGCGGATCTGCTGTAGCGAGCCGCTCCCGAGCGGCCAATCTGCCGCATACGACAAGGCGCGTCCCGCTTGCGGGACGCGCCTTGTCGCTGGATCGTATAGAAGGAGCAGGATGCGGCCCTCGGAGAGCGAGGATTGCGCCGGCAGTCACAGCAGCCAGCGCATGCGGCAGCCGTATGCCGCGGCGATGCCGTCCGCCAGCTCCGTGAGCTGGCGGTCGATCAACAGTTGGCGAGCCCCTGGGGTCTGCAGCCGCGCGAGCTGGTGCTCCAGCAGCTGTAGCCAGGCCTGCTCGAGCTCGGCTCTGTCTGTCGCGGGCTCCAAGGCGCCGGCGGCCGCGAGCCGCAGATCGACGAATCGCCCGCCGGCGCGAGCGTCGAGGCCGTAGTCGCTCCAAAGCGCATCCGTCGTCCACGCCTCGCCGAGCTGCGCCCAGTCGCCGCAGATGTACGGCACGCGATAATGCGTCAGCACGCCGGCTACGGCATCGGCCTGCTCCTGCTCTGTGAATAGCAGTTCGCCGCTGCGATCCAGCAATCCGGCCGCGGCCTCGGCGATGCCTTTGACGATCTGGGCATAAAAGCCGGGGCGCTTGTCCGCGGGGAGTTGCATTTCAATTCCGGTTACAACTTTCATCTTATCCCTCCTGTCCTTCCCTTATCTCTCGACAGCACAACGGACGTCTGCTACAATGAAGCCGCGAACCGGGCGTCATGAGTAACGCCTACAGATCAAGCTCGAGAATCACACGCAGCTCGCCGTCGACGATCTCCACCGACTTGGCGCGCACGAGCGGCACAATCAGCTGTGGGTAGAAGCCGAGATCGAACTCCTCCTCCAGCGCCTGCATCGTCGTATCGGGCAAGGACAGGCCGTTGAATACAAGCGATTCGACCTGAAAGAGAATGCCCGGCTTGGGCGACTCTACCATGCCATAGGCGCCCGCGATCTCGACCGAGATGCCCTCGCGCTCTCCGCTCACGACGATTCGACCGTCCTGGAAGGTGAAGGCAAAGGCCTCAAACAGCTCGTTTTGCTCGCGCAAAAACGTGTTGAGCGCCTCCTCGGGGAGCGTAATTTCGTACGTAAGACCGGCAAAGGCCATATACTGGTCGTGGGCCTTGAGCCAATCGGGCAGTTCGCGCATGGCCGAGGCGAGCGCGGAAAAATACCGGCGCACCTCGTACAAGCCGACATTCTCCCAATAGGCGGTCATCTCCTCGAGCATCAGCCGCAGTCGCGCGGCGTCGTCGCTGCTCGCAATCGCCGTATCGATCTCCTGTTGGAGCGCGGCTACACGCGCCCGCTGGTCGAGCAGACGTCGCTCCATCGCCGCCAGCTTGGCCTGCTCGGCGGTCAACTGCTGGCGCGACTGGCTCAGCTCGGCGTATTCGCGGCGGTAGCCGTCCAGCGTCTGCTTGTCTCGCGAGAGCAGATAATCATAATAGTCCGCCACGGCCATTAGATCCGACAGACTGCGAAAGGCAAACAATGTCTGCAGCAGGCTGCCGCGGTCTCCGGTATAATACGCACGCAGCACTTCGCCGGCCTGCTCGCGTTTTTTGGCGGCTTCGGCCTCGCTGACTACCATCTGGCGCGACAGGCCGGCAAGGGTGTCGCCGAGCTCGGCCTGCTGGGCCTGGATGCGGCCGATTTCCTTGTCGATCTCGACAACGGACAGTCCCTTCTCCAGCAGCTGCCGGGTATGCTCGTCCGTCGGCGCCTGGGCGGTCGCCCAGGCGGGCCATGTGCCGGCGACGAGGGCGAGCAGCAGGGCCAGGCCGACGGCCGGCAGGCACAGACGCTGGCGCATAGCAGTCACCTCCTTGGCGCGTTAGCCTCTGACGGGAGTAATGTATATGCGGCATTGGTTCATATTATATCTCATATCGGACAGGAGGGGGAAGCATGACGCTGCTATCACGCATCCTCGCGGCCATCGGCCGAGCGCCTGCCGCGGGACGGTTCGCCGATGCGCCGCAAGGCGAGCCGATGCGCTGCATCGCATTCCGCGATTACATGGCGATGTGCCTGTACGATCCGGAGGCGGGGTATTACCGCAGCGGCCCGGCGCGGGTCGGGCGGCAAGGCGACTTCTATACGATGTCCGGCATCGGTACCGTCCTGGCGGAGCTCGTGGCAGGGGCGGTCCGCGAGCTGGCCGAGCAGTTGGAGGCGCCGGTGCGGATTACCGAGTGGGGCGGGGGGACCGGTCAACTGGCGGAGCAGATGCTGACCGTCTGGCAGGCCGGAGCGCCGCGCTGGCTGGAACGAGTGGCGTACCGCTTCATCGAGGATCACCCCGCCCATCGCGAAGCGGCTGCGGTCCGATTGGCTCCGTGGCGGCGCGCGCTCGGCGAGCTGGAGCTGCTCGGCTCTGCGGAGGCCGAAGCGGCGGATCGCGAGGGAAGGCTAGAGATCGTGCTGGCCAACGAACTGCTCGACGCGATGCCGGTGCACCGGGTCACGCTGGCTGCCGGTAGGCTGATGGAGCTCGGTGTGACGCTTGCTCCGGACTCGGGCCGACTGCGGGAATGCCTGATGCCGCTGAGCGACGAGCGTCTGGAGACCGCGCTCGAGCAGGATGGCATCGCGCTAGAGGAGGGGCAGCAGGCGGAGGTCGGCCTGGATGCGGCGCGCTGGCTGTCGCGCCTGCTTGCGTCTGCAGCGACGAGGGCGATCGTCCTGCTCGATTACGGCGACCTCGCATCGCCTCTGACGGCGCCGCATCGGCGGGCCGGGACGCTGCGCGCTTATGCGGGTCATCGGCTGGCGGATCCGCTGGCGCGTCCGGGCGAGCAGGACTTGACTGCGGACGTCAATTTCAGCGCCTGCATGCGTCTGGCCGCCGCCAGCGGCTGGCAGACGGCCTATCAGGATACGCAGCAGCGCTTCGCTGTGGATCGGGGCATCCTGAGTCTGCTGGCGCCGCATGCGGAGCTTGATCCCTTCGGACCGCTGACCCGGCGCAATCGCGCGATCCGGCAGCTGCTGCTGGACGAAGGGATGAGCACGAGGTTCAGAGTGCTGGTGCTGACTCGCGGAGCGCTCCGCCTGTCGCGACAGGCTCCCTAAACGCCAAGCGCCGCACCTTCGCAAAAGAAGGCGCGGCGCTTGGCTTCGTCCACAATAAGGCGCTGCGGATCATCAGAACGGAATACCCATTACAAATACGGACCAATACGTAAAGCCGGAAAAGGCTACGATCATGTATCCCCAAAACATCGTAATATACGTTCTTTCGGAGAAATTCAGGTAGCCGAGGAGAACGAACACGGCGGTCTGGGCAAAAAACAACAGAGCCATCTCGATCATGTGGCCGGCAAAGGCCATCAATCCGATGACAAGCGTCCAAAACCCGAGTACCCGGAACATACGCGCCATTGGTGCACCCCCCTCTCTTCTGTTTCAACCAAACAGGTCTCATGCTTCGCTAAACCTCATTATACCGTCAACCATTTGGGCTGTAAACTGCCATCCGTGACGAAATCGCAAACTTTGCGCGGCTTCTTTTTTTACCGGCCCTGCGATCAGTTTGCACCAATCTGGATTCATGCATGTATGACGGCGCGAAGATTTGGACATACAATTTAGTATCCGATAGATTCTATGAACTCTACCACGGGCATAGAGATAAAGGAGCGCCCTTTTCAAGTTAGGAGGTATAGGTTGAATGAGTGCAGTGAGACAAGATGCCTGGAGTACGGAGGACGATCTGATCCTGGCGGAGGTAACCTTGCGCCATATCCGGGAAGGCAGCACGCAACTGGCAGCGTTCGAAGAGGTGGGAGAGCGGATCGGCCGCACGTCGGCCGCTTGCGGATTCCGGTGGAACAGCTGTGTGCGCAAGCGTCACGAGGAAGCGATTCAACTGGCGAAGCAGCAGCGGCAAAAACGCAGTTATTTGCGCAAGGTGAGCATGCCGCACGTATCGGCGGTAGCCGAAGCAGACAGTGACGTGCGGGAAAAAGCCGCGGTGGAAGAAGGCATTACGATCGACGCCGTGATTCGTTTTCTGCGCAACTGGAAGAGTACCTATCAGGAAATGAACCGGCAGATCAAGCTGCTGGAGAAGGGCCTGAGAGAAAAAGAGGAGGAACTGGGACAGCTGCGCACGCACAATGAACAGCTCTCCTCCGAGGTTAGCGACGCCCAAACGGACTATCGTACGGTAAACGACGATTACAAGACCTTGATTCAAATTATGGATCGCGCACGCCGTCTGGCCAGCATCAGCGAGGAAGAAGAAGCGAAGCCGCGCTTCAAGATGGACGCCAACGGCAACCTGGAGAGAATCGAATAGCACAGCGATCTATCAAGAACCGCCCGAACGCACGGAAATCCGGCAGCGCATATGCCGGAATCCGGTATTCGGGCGGTTTTTGCGCAAATGCAATGCTTTGTATGAATTTTTTGTATAATGGAGGTATCGCAGGACTGGCAGGGACGGGGGAAGGGAGAGGGAGACGATGAGCCAACCAAGACAAGCGCCGCGCAGCAGTCGATTCGTGGTCGTCGGTGCGGGAGCGATAGGCATGCTGTATGCGGCAAGGCTGGCGGCGGCCGGACTAGAGACGGAGCTGTGGGCCCGCTCGCGCGCGCAGGCCGCGCAGCTCGACGCCCGCGGCATCGAACTGATCGATCGGGAAGGCAGTCGCGAGATTGCCATTCCGGCGCGCGCTGCGACGGACGCGCCCGGCGCCCCGGCGGACGTGGTCCTGCTGACCGTCAAGCAGCCTGACATCGACGACGCGCTCATCTCGACGGTGATGCGAGCGGGCCGTCCCGGCGCCCTGCTGCTCTGTCTGCAGAACGGAATCGGCCACATGCCCGGTCTGCGAGCCGCTATGCCAGGCTGGCGAGCGGCGGCGGTGGTGACGACGGACGGCGCCCTGCGGCTCGGCGGGCGCGCCGTGCGGCACACAGGGACAGGGAGGCTGTGGATCGAGGATACGGACGGGCTGGAATGCCCTATCAGGATCCGCGAGGGTGACATGACGCAAAAAATGTTGGTCCGGCAGTTGAAAAATGCAGGAATCGACGCCGTTTTGTCGAAAAAGATGAAGGACCGAATCTACCAGAAATTACTGTTAAACGCGGTGATTAATCCGCTCACTGCCCTCTACGGCGTGAAAAACGGCCGGCTGCCGGATGACCCCGCGCGGGCGCTCCTGATGCGGCGACTGCACGAAGAAGCGTTTCTCGTGCTGCATACAGACGGGATGAGCGGCGGGGAAGAAGCCTGGGCGCGTCTGCACGAGGTGTGCCGCGCCACCGCGGATAATGAATCGTCGATGCTGCAGGACATTCGCCGCGGCCGACGAACCGAGGTCGATTGGATCAATGGTGGAATCGTCGCACTGGCTCGGCAGTACGGGCTGGCGGCGCCGCTCCACGAAGCGATGGTGACGCTCGTGCGGACGCTCGAGGGCGCGGCGGACGGGCCAAGTACATAGAGGGGGCTGGCTGGTGTGCAATGGTTGTGGGACGGACTGGTGCAAACGTACGCGATTCTGGCAATTGTGCCCGTTGTTCCCTTTGCCTTGATTTATGCGGGATACGCCGCTTATGTCGGAGATCGCAAAAAAGCGATTCGGCTGGCCATGGATGTGACGACGCCGCTTTTGATCGGCTGCGTGTCGGTGCTGTTCAATCAGATTTTCAATAGCGGCTTCGGATTTTACGGCATTCTGCTGCTCATGCTGCTCGGCGGGGGATTGCTCGGCAATCTCCAGTATCGGACCAAGGGGAAGCTGGATGCGCGGCGCATCGTCCGGGCGGTGTGGAGAATCGGTTTTTTTGCGATGAGCGCGATGTATGTGCTGCTCATGGCGATCGGCGTCATCGGAAGCCTGTGGCGAATCTGAGACGGCCGGTGCGGGAGGGTGTGACGAGGCGTCATCATACAAACAAGAAGAGCGCTAGCGGATGCAGGTCCGCGGGCGCTTTTTTCCTGTCTCGACTGACCAGTCGGCTCGCCCGGCCAGGATCAGCCTCCTGCGCTTGGCCTGGTCGCCGCCCTTCATTGACGCTGCTGACGGCGTTGTGTACAATCTACTCGAGAGCTGTGCTCAGCAACTGGAGGATGAGGCTGTTACGATGAACATACAACGTTATGCGCTGCCGCATGCGTCGCCGCTCACCGCCGCATACGTGGAACGAAGCGACGCTCGGGTGGCTCGGCTGTATGGCGGGCACCCGGAGGAGCCGGAGGACTGGCGGCGCAGAGCCGCCGCGCTCGAATGCGGCGAAGCTCCGCGGATCGCGCCGGGCGAGCTGGCGCCCGTGCTGGAACGCTACAATGTCCGCCTCGGAGCCTCTGCCGCTACGCGGCAGAGCATCGCGGCGCTGGGCGAGGGCGCGCAGGTCGTGGTCGGCGGGCAGCAGGCCGGACTATGGAGCGGGCCGATGATGACGCTGCACAAGGCGGTGTCCGTCATCGCCGCGGCGCGCCACGCCTCGGAGCTGCTCGGCCGTACGGTGGTGCCGGTGTTCTGGATTGCCGGCGAGGATCACGACTGGGAGGAAGCCGCACATACCTATGTCGTGGACAGCAAGCCATCCCTGACCAAGCTGCATCTGGACCGGCCGCGCGGCGCGCGCACGTCGGTGAGCCGCACGCTTATAGACGAGGGAGCTTGGCGGCGCGCGCTGCGGGAGCTGGCCGAGGCGCTCCCGGATACGGAGCACAAGCCGACGCTGCTGGCGCAGATGGAGACGGCGGCGGCCAGCGGGGAGACGCTGAGCGAGGTGTTCGGCGCGCTGCTGCTGCAGCTGTTTGCCGAGGACGGGCTGGTCGTGCTGGACGCCGACGACCCCGAGCTGCGCCGGCTCGAAGCGCCGATGTTTGCGCGCCTGATCGCGCGCAATGCGGAGCTTCGTCAGGCCTACGCGGACGCGGCGCGCCGCCTGCGGGAGCTGGGGTACGCGCCGCAGGTGGAGACGGAGGAGAACTGCGCGCATCTATTCGTCTATGCCGATGGGCCCGGCCGCGGTGCGGGCGAGCGCTTGCTGCTGTATCGGGAGGCGGACGGCTATGCCGACCGCAAGGGGCAGCTGCGCTTCGAGGAGCGGCAGCTGGCGAAGCTGGCCGAGACCGAGCCGCAGCGCTTCAGCAATAATGTACTGACGAGGCCGCTCATGCAGGACTATGCGCTGCCGGTGCTCGCGACGGTGCTTGGTCCGGCCGAGATTGCGTACTGGGCGATGGTCGGCGATGCCTTCGGTCTGCTCGGCATGCGCATGCCGCTCGTCGTGCCGCGGGCCTCGTTTACGCTGATCGACGAGCAAGAACGCAAGCTGCTGGCTCGCTATGGACTGACATACGAAGACGTAGCGCAGCGTATGGATGAGATCAAGGCACAGTGGCTGGCTCAGGCGGAGGGCGAGCTCCCGGAAGAGGCATTCGCCCGCGCCCGCGGCCGAATGCTGGACGCCTACGAGCCGTTGCTGGCCGAATTGACCGCTCGCTGGCCCGGCCTGTCGCCGATCGCCGAGACGAACCGGGCCAAGCTGCTGGAGCAGGTCGCGTATATGGAGCAGGCCGTAGGCAAGGAAAGGGAAAGAAGGCAAGAGACCGCGCTGCGGCAGCTGGAGCTGCTGCGTCTGACGCTGCATCCCGCCGCCGGCCCGCAGGAGCGCGTGCTGAGCGCCGTGTATTATTGGAACCGCGTCGGCGTCGACTGGCTGCGGCAGCTGGCCGCGCAGCCGTTCCGACCGCGCGGCGGCCACAGCATTGTCTATATCTAGCATAATGGAGGTTGAAAGAAGCATGAGTGTGACCGAACAAAGCATTGTGCGCGATATGGCGCTCGCCCCGGAGGGACATCTCAAGATCGATTGGGTCCAGGCGCATATGCCGGTATTGAACCGGATCCGCGCGCAATTCGAGCGCGAGCAGCCTTTCAAAGGATTGAAGGTGGCGATTTCGCTGCATCTGGAAGCCAAGACGGCCTACTTGGCCAAGGTGGTGCAGGCCGGAGGCGCGGAGGTGGCAATTACCGGCAGCAATCCGCTGTCTACGCAGGATGACGTGTGCGCGGCGCTCGTGGAGGACGGCATCCGCGTCTTCGCCAAGTACAATCCCGATCCGCAGGAATACAAGCAGTTGATGCTGCATGCCCTGGAAACCGAGCCCGACCTGATTATCGACGACGGCGGCGATCTGGTCACGATCCTGCACGCCGAGCGCCGCGATTTGCTGGCCAAGGTGCGCGGCGGCGCCGAGGAGACGACGACCGGCATTTTGCGGCTGCGGGCGCTGGAGAAGGAAGGCAAGCTTGAATTCCCGATGATCGCGGTCAATGACGCGTACTGCAAGTACCTGTTCGACAACCGTTACGGCACCGGACAATCGGTGTGGGACGGCATCAATCGTACGACCAACCTGGTCGTGGCCGGCAAGACGGTGATCGTGGCCGGCTATGGCTGGTGCGGCAAAGGCGTGGCGATGCGGGCCAAAGGGCTCGGCGCCAATGTCATCGTGACCGAGACGGACGCCATCCGGGCGGTGGAGGCCTATATGGACGGCTTCGCGGTCATGCCGATGCTGGAGGCTGCCAAGCACGGCGATTTCTTTGTCACCGTTACGGGCAACCGCGACGTCATTCGCGGCGAGCATTACGAGGTTATGAAGGACGGAGCCATCCTCTCCAACGCCGGTCACTTCGACATCGAGGTCAACAAGCCGGAGCTGGAGGCGCGCTCGACCGGCAAGCGGACGGTGCGCCGCAATATCGAGGAATATCAGCTCAAGAACGGGCGCAAGGTATACGTGCTGGCCGAAGGACGGCTCGTCAATCTGGCCGCCGGCGACGGCCATCCCGCCGAGATCATGGACATGACGTTCGCTCTGCAGGCGATGTCGCTGAAATACGTCAACGACCAGTACGAAGCGATTGGCCGCAAGGTGGTCAACGTGCCGTACGAGCTCGACGAGCAGGTCGCCCGCTTCAAGCTCGAATCGCTCGGCGCGGGCATTGACAAGCTGTCCGCCGAGCAGGCGGCGTACTTGGAGAGCTGGCAGGAGCATTAATCGTGAGGAATGCGGCAACCTATACTTTCTATAATTTTGAACAAAAAACCGACAGGGGCCGTCCCTGTCGGTTTTTTGCTTTTCGTTTCAAATCAGGGTCCGCGGCGGTAAATAGCCATAACACAGCCACACAGCGCCGTTGCGTGCCGGAAAGAGAATCTGGTGCTTACGACGACGAATCGGCGCCGGCCGAACAAGCAGGGGGGCGTTGCATGAATTGCCAGGTATTTGTATCCGGAGGCGGAATCGCGGGTCTGACGCTGGGTATGCTGCTCGCCGAGCAAGGTGTCGAGGTCGTGGTGGCCGAGCGTACCGGCGGGTTGCAAAAGCAATATAAAGGCGAGCTGCTGCAGCCGAAAAGCTTGGAAATTCTCGACCGGGCAGGGCTGCTGAAGCGAATCGAAGCCGGCGGATACACTGTACCGACGATTCGCATGCAAGAGCGGCAGGCCGGGGCTCATCAAACAGCCAAAACGCCGGAGGACATCGTGTTCGATTACGGCGTGCTCGGGCAGCCCTACAATTACGCGCTCATGCATCCGCATGAGGAACTGAAGGAGACGCTGCTGGCAAGGGCGCAAAGCTACCCGTCCTTCCGGTTGGTGCAGCCGGGATCGTTTGCCGGATTGCAGCGCAGCGCAGCCGGGCATATCGAGGGCGCCCGGGTCAAAGCGGGGGAAGAGGACCTGCTCGTCAAGGCTGACGTCTACGTCGGAGCGGAAGGGCGCGCTTCGGCGATGCGGGCCGAGATGGGTGTCGATGCGCCGAAGCAGGAGTACAACCACCATTTTCTCACCGTTTCCTTCCGCAGACCGCTGGGCCTGCGGGAGGCCACCATCATCTCGCAAGGGCCGCGCTTCCTCGGGATGTTCCCGCTCCCGGACGATCGCGTGCGCACGGTCTACCTGATCAAGCCGCACGAGTTCAAGAGCATGCGCAAGGCCGGTCTGCCGGCCTTCTACGACGCCTATCGGGCGCTCATGCCGGAGATGGACGGCGCCGTGCAGACGATCCGCCAATGGAAGGATATTCAGCTGATGATTCCGTTCCGTCATCACGCCTCGAGCTATGTGCAAGGCAATGTGGTGCTGATCGGCGACGCCGCGCATAATGTGCATCCCATGGCGGGCGAGGGCATGAATCTGGCGATCCAGGATGCGGCGATCCTGGCCGGCCTGATCGGCTGGAACGTCTCGACCGGGCAGAGCGCCGCAGCCGATCTGAATACGTACGAGGCGATCCGGCGACCGCGGGTCGACCTGATCTCCGATCTCAGTCACCTGTCCGCGCTCGCCTACGCTCACGGAGGACGCAGCTGGAGCGCCATGCGGCGTCATGTGCTGCGCGGGATCAGCGAATCCGAATATTTACATTTCAAATATATGCTGAACGTGTCCGGACTCGGGGCATGGCCGGACAACTGGATCGACCGCCTCAGGCAGCTCGGCGTCCTGCCTGCCGGGCGAGCGCCGACGCCGGAGGAGAAGCAAGCCAGACGATTCATGAAGGAGCAGGACGCGCCGTGGCTCCGTATCAAAGGACGGTGGAGCGGGCTGGTCGACTCTTAGTCATACGAAGCCAAATTGCGAATGCGATGGGAGGATCACAGCATGATGGAAGCCGTTAATGAATGGAAGAGGCTGCTGCACGCCCGCAAATGGATGAAACAGAACGCCTCGTTTCTACCGGCGTGGCATGCGTATGTCGGCTATTCGATGGACTTGTTCGACGCATTCGCGGACGGCGCGACGGTGGAGCAGATCGCCGAGGCGCAGGAACTGGACGAGGAGCTGCTGAGCAATTGGGTCGACACCGGGATCGTGCTCGGCCACCTGCATGAGCGGGAGGGGCGCATCCATGCCGACAAAGAAATGCTCACCTACGTGTCCGATTCCAGTACGCACAGCGTCGGTCCGCTGCTGCGCGAGATGATGGAAATGCATATTCCGACGCTGCTCGAGTTCCCGCGTCTGATGAAGGGCGAGCACCGGCCGATGTTCGAGAACGAACGCTACGGCTCGACGGTGGCGGCGACCTCGTCGCTGCTGGAGCGCATCGCCTTCCCCCGGGTGTCGAACTGGGTGCGTCTGAACCGGGCGCGGTCGGTGCTGGACATCGGCTGCGGCCACGGCGGCTACCTGCGCCGGCTGTCGCAGAAGATCCGCGGTCTGCGTCTGATCGGGATCGAGCAAAACGAGGATGTGGTCAAGCAGGCGCGGACCGGCCTGCAGAGCGCAACTGGATGCAAAATCGAATTTGTGCATGGCGACTTCAGCCGCTGGGAGGGACCGAAAGAGCCTGTCGACCTGATCATGATGAACAACATTTTGCATTACTTCCACCCGGATACGAGGGGCCTGCTGTTCGAACGGGCGCGCGAGCTGCTCAGCGACAAGGGCTCGGTCTCGCTGATTACGCCGCTCTACATGAGCGGCAGCGGTCAAGCCTTCTCGGCGGCCTTCAACAGCTACATGTCGGCGCACGACAACTTGCACGGCTTTCCCACTGATCGGGAGCTCGAGGAGACGGCGTCGGCGCACGGCTTGGTCGTTAAGCGGCGCCAGCCGGTCATTCGGGAAGGCAGCTGGTACTTCGTCGGCCTCCAAAAAAGGTAGGGCGCAGATGAGAATTCATTAATCCCATAAAATAATTGATGAAAATCCTGCTCATGAAGCAGGATTTTTATTTTGCGTGGCGAATAACTTTTCATCGGTGGTGCAAAGTGGGGGATTGTGGTGAATATAGGTGGGGGGGTGGAGCGTCCGGATGTTTATGGGGGAATATCAGCATAGCGTCGACGAAAAAGGCCGATTGATCATTCCTGCCAAATTCCGCGACGGTCTCGGCTCCCAGTTTATCGTCACGCGCGGTCTCGACCACTGTCTGTTCGTCTATCCGGCGGCAGAGTGGGCGATTTTGGAGCAAAAATTAAAATCCCTGCCCCTGATGAAATCCGATGCG
The DNA here is from genome assembly GCF_014705605.1 of Paenibacillus sabuli. Taxonomy (GTDB): domain Bacteria; phylum Bacillota; class Bacilli; order Paenibacillales; family Paenibacillaceae; genus Paenibacillus_D; species Paenibacillus_D sabuli. The sequence goes on along the minus strand of NZ_JACXIZ010000011.1, from coordinate 10,953 downwards.
CGGGCCTTTACGCGCTTTTTCTTCTCGGGCGCGACCGAATGCGACCTGGACAAGCAGGGAAGGGTAAATTTACCGGTCAATTTGCGGGAGCATGCCCGATTGGAGAAGGACTGCATCGTGCTCGGCGTCACGAATCGCGTTGAAATTTGGAGCAAGGCGACGTGGGAAGGCTACTTTCAGCAATCCGAGGAAACCTTCAACGAGATTGCCGAAAAGCTCGTTGACATGGACTTCAACTTCTGAGCCGGCTGCATAAACATGACGGATACTTGGAGGATGAAGCGTTGTTCGAACACATAACGGTACTTAAAGAAGAAGCGGTGGACGGCCTGAAATTGCGTCCGGACGGCACCTATGTGGACTGTACCCTGGGCGGGGCGGGACACAGCGCGCACATTGCCGCGCGCCTGGGAGAGGGCGGACGCCTGATCGCTTTCGATCAGGACGAGCAGGCGCTGGCTCACGCCCGGCGGGTGCTTGCGCCCTACGCGAGCAGAGTCACGCTGGTGCGCAGCAATTTCCGCGAGCTGCAGGAACGGCTGCGCGAGCTCGAGCTGCCGCTGAACGAGCGGGGCGAGCCGCAGGTGGACGGCATCCTGTTCGACCTGGGGGTGTCGAGTCCGCAGCTCGACGAAGCGGAGCGCGGCTTCAGCTACAACCATGACGCGCCGCTGGATATGCGCATGGACCGGCAGGAGACGCTGACGGCGCACATCATCGTCAACACATGGGAAGAACGTGAGCTGGCTCGGATTCTGACCGAATACGGAGAGGAACGGTTCGCGCGCGCCATCGCCCGCAATCTCGTCGCGGCGCGCGCGAAAGCGCCGATCGAGAAGACCGGCGAGCTGGCCGAGCTGATCAAGTCGTCCATTCCTGCGGCGACGCGCCGCACCGGGCCGCACCCGGCGAAGCGATCCTTCCAGGCGCTGCGCATCGCGGTCAACGACGAGCTGGGCGCGGAACGCGAGGCGCTGCATCAGGCGGTGCGTTGTCTCGCGCCGGGCGGCCGGGTCGCCGTGATTACCTTTCATTCGCTCGAGGATCGAATTTGCAAGCAGCTGTTTGCTTCATATGTCGCCAAGTGCACCTGCCCACCGGACTTTCCGCAATGTGTGTGCGGATCGGAGGGCACGCTCAGACTGATCAACCGCAAGCCGATCGTACCGGGCGAGCGCGAGCTCGAGCTTAATCCGAGAGCGCGCTCGGCCAAGCTGCGGATCGCCGAGAAGCTGTAACCAACACGGGAGGGGAAAATTCGATGGCCTATATGCACGGCAATCTGGCGCTCCAGCCAAAAAAAGAACCGCAGCACGCTCCGAAGCCCAAAAAGCGTGTCATCGTCAAACGCAAAACTATGCCTGTCCAGGAGAAGCTGCTGTATCTGTTTACGATCGCCGTTTGCGTCATCGTTGCAGGAACCATCATTTTCCGATATGCGAGTATCTATCAGATGAATGTCAATATACAGGACCTGAATCGACAGCAGAACGCGCTCAGCATCGAGGTCCAGGAGCTGAAGAAGAAAGTGGAACAGCTGAGCGACCCTCAAGTGCTGCGCGGCAAGGCGATCGAGCAGGGGATGGTGCAATCCGATCCCGACGCTTCCATTCAGATTATGATGGACGGCGCAGCAGTGCTGAACGAGTAGAGGGGATGACTTCATGACGAAGCGAATCAAGCTGCGCACATTGCTGATCGGGGGGCTCATCACCCTCCTTTTTGTTGTTCTGGTGGGGCGGATGTATCTGGTCCAGGTCGTAAAAGCGGATTTTTACCTCGGCAAGGCGCGCGAAGTGTGGGCGGCGTCGGAAGCGATCCCGGCCAAGCGCGGCACGATTACCGACCGCGACGGCAATGTGCTGGCGATGGACGCGCCGGCCTACACGATCGCGCTGAATCCGATGAAGATCAACGAGCTCGGCGTGCAGCAGCAGGTGATCGACAAACTGCATCAGGTGCTCGGGCGGTCGCTGGAGCGGTTGCAGGCGGACGTCTCGGCCAAGCGCGACAATGGCGAGTTCGTCATTCATCGCCAGATCGGCAACGAGGGCACCAAGATCGACAAGGAGCTGGCCGATCAGATCATTGCCTTCCGCGATGCGCTCAAAAAACAGGTCGGCCAAAACGACGTCGGCATCCTCATCACGGAGGAACAGACGCGTTCGTATCCGAAGAACACCAGAGCCTCGCACCTGCTCGGCTATGTTCGCAAGGACGACGAGGCGATTGGCGGAATGGAGGCCTATCTGGACAAGACGCTGCGCGGGACTCCCGGCTATATCCGTTACGAGAAGGACGGCAAGCGCGTCCAGCTATCCGACGGCGAGGTGGAGTTCGTGCCTGCGGTGGATGGGAAAAACGTCCAGTTGACAATCAATACGGAAATCCAGTTTTATATTGAAGAAGCGATCAAATCGGCCTACGAGCAGTATCAGCCGAAGAGCATTACCGCGATTGCCGCCGATCCGCGCACGATGGAGATTCTTGGTACGGCCAGTTATCCCGACTTCAATCCGAATCAGTATTGGGAGACATCGGACCAAGGCGTATTTTACAATCACGCAGTGAAGCAACTGATCGAGCCGGGGTCGACGTTCAAGATCGTAACGCTGGCGGCGGCGGTCGAGGAGGGCATCTTCCATCCCAACGATACCTATCAGTCCGGCTCGATCAATGTGACCGGCGAGACGATCCGCGATCACAACGGCGGGCGCGGCTGGGGCCAGATTACGTATCTCGAGGGCCTGAAGCATTCCAGTAACGTCGCTTTTGTCAAGCTCGGTTACGAAGGTCTGCAGCGAGAGAAGCTGATGCAATACATCACCAATTTCGGCTTCGGACAGAAGACGGGCATTGAGCAGCCGGGCGAATACGCCGGCCTGATCGACTTTTACTGGCCCTCGGAGGTGGCTACTGCGACCTTCGGCCAGGGGCGGGTGCAGGTCACGCCGATTCAGCAGGTCGCCGCGGTGGCGGCGGTCGCCAACGGCGGCAAGCTGATGAAGCCGCACCTGGTGAAGGCGATCGAGGACCCGATCACGAAGGAGAAGACGTCCGTGCAGCCCGAGGTCGTTCGCCAGGTCGTCTCCGAACAGGCGGCCCGTCAGACGGCGGAGTACCTGGAGCAGGTCGTCTCCGACCAGGAGATCGGCACGGGTAAAAACGCCTACATCGACGGCTACCGCGTGGCCGGAAAAACGGGGACGGCGCAGAAGGTTATCGACGGCAATTATTCGGCCAATAAATTCGTTGTCTCGTTCATCGGCTTCGCACCTGTGGAGGATCCGCGCATCGTCGTCTATGTCGTCGTGGACGAGCCGGCCGACCAATACGCGGGCGGCGGCACGGTAGCCGCTCCGATCTTCAAGCAGATCGTGCAGCAGAGCCTGCGTCATCTCGGCGTCCTCCCCACCGTGCCGCGCACGGAGGAGACCGATGCGGGCGAGCGGCGGCCGCGCACCGTTGAAATTCCGGAGCTGACCGGCCTCAAAATTACGAAGGCCCAAAATGAGCTCAAGCAGCAAGCCTTGACCTACGAGGTGGTGGGCAAGGGCGAGACGGTGCTGCAGCAAATCCCGTCGGGCAAAACGATCGTGCCGACGACGCAGCGGGTCTACCTGATTACCGAGGAGCGCAAGCAGCTGGCGATTCCGGATATGACGCATCTGGCGCTGCGCGACGTGCTCGAGGTCTGCTCCATCCTCGACGTGCGCTGCGTCACGGAAGGCGAGGGCTACGTCGCCAAGCAGACGCAGAGTCAGCAGGATGGCGAGACGGTGCTCACCCTGACGCTGCTGCCGCAAGGCGAGGCTCTGGAGGAAACTGGAGAAGCGTCAGACACCGCCGCGGACAGTGTGCAGCAAGGCGAAGGCGAGGGGCAGGACGACGAGGCGGCCGCCGGAGGGGAAGAAGACAGCGAAGCGCCGGGCGAGGGTTCCTCGGACGGCGAAGCGGCGCCTTAAGGCGGCGAGGCGGTGCTTGTTCTATCCCACGGTTGTCCCGAATAGGCTGAAAATGAGGCGGTTGCGTGCAATCGGCGCCGCCCGGCCGCTTTCGGGAGGGGATTTGCGTGAAGGTATCCAAAAGCACCGTTCGCCGCAGGCTTTTTATCGTGCTGCTGGGCGGTATCGCCGTATTCGGCGCGCTGCTGCTGCGCCTGGCCTATGTTCAGATCGTGGAGGGGCCGGAGCTGTCCGAAAAAGCGGAGGACTCGTGGCGTCGCAATATCCCGTTCTCCGCCAAGCGCGGCGAAATTCAAGACCGCAATGGCACGCGCCTAGCCTACAACGTCAGCTCGCCGACGATTCTTGCCATACCGGTGCAGATCAAGGATGCGCGCGCGACGGCCAAGACGCTGGCGCCCGTGCTGGACATGTCCGAGGATGCGCTGCAGGCGTTGTTGACCAAAAAGCAATCGACGGTCAAGCTGCAGCCCGGGGGACGCAAGATCGAATTGGAAAAGGCGCAGCAAGTGCGAGATTTGAATTTGCCGGGCATCGTGGTGGCCGAGGACAACAAGCGTTATTATCCGTACGGGGACTTGGCCGCGCACGTGCTCGGGTTTACCGGCATCGACAACCAGGGGCTTACCGGGGTCGAGCTGATGTATGACGAGCGACTCAGCGGCATTCAAGGCAGCATTTCGTTTTTGTCGGATGCAGCCGGCCGGCAGATGCCGGGCTCTGCCGATACGTACCAGCAGCCGCGGGACGGCTTGAACCTCGAGCTGACGATCGACAAGCAGATTCAGACGATCATGGAGCGCGAGCTCGACCAGGCGATGCTGAAGTTTCAGGCGAAGAGCATGCTCGCGATTGCGATGGATCCGCAGAGCGGCGAGGTGCTGGGCATGGCCAGCAGGCCGGCGTACGAGCCGGACAAGTATCGGGAGGTCGCGCCCGAAATCTACAATCGCAATTTGCCGATCTGGATGACGTACGAGCCGGGCTCCACCTTCAAGATTATTACCCTGTCCGCGGCGCTCGAGGAAGGCAAGGTCGATCTCAAGAACGAGCGCTTTTACGACCCCGGCTTCATTGAGGTGGGCGGGGCCAAGCTGCGCTGCTGGAAGCGGGGCGGGCACGGCTCGCAGACGTTTTTGCAGGTCGTCGAGAATTCCTGCAATCCGGGATTTGTTACACTCGGGCAGCGACTGGGTAAAGAGAAGCTGTTCGAATACATAAAGGGCTTTGGGTTCGGAACAAAAACGGGCATCGATCTGCGCGGCGAGGAAAACGGCATCCTCTTCAAGCTGAATCAGGTCGGCCCGGTGGAGCTGGCGACGACGGCCTTCGGCCAGGGCGTATCGGTGACGCCGATCCAGCAGGTCGCAGCTGTCTCCGCGGCAATTAACGGCGGCAAGCTCTATACGCCGCATGTCGCCAAGGCCTGGATCGACCCGGTCACCGGCATGACCGTGGAGGAGGCGGAGCCGGAGCTGGTGCGCACCGTGATCTCGGAGCAGACCTCGGCCCAGGTGCGCGAGGCGCTCGAGAGCGTAGTGGCGCAGGGCACCGGGGGCAACGCCTTCATCGACGGCTATCGCGTCGGCGGGAAGACGGGAACGGCGCAAAAGGTCGTCAACGGCCGGTATTCGGCAAGCGAGCATATCGTATCGTTCATCGGCTTCGCGCCTGCGGACGATCCGCAGCTCGTCGTCTACGTCGCCGTGGACGATCCGGTCGGCCTGCAATTCGGCGGCCTGATCGCGGCGCCGATCGTCAAGTCGATCATGACCGATGCGCTGCCGGCGCTCGGCGTGGAGCCGCGCGAGCAGCAGATCGACAAAAAGTACAGATACGGCGAGGTGCCGATCGTCACCGTGCCGAATCTGGTCGGCAAGACGGTATCCGACATCTATGAGGATATGAACATGAATTTCAATCTCTCAAGTGCCGGGACGGGCAACACCGTGATTCGGCAGGCGCCGGAGGCCGGCGCCCGGGTAGAGAAGGGCTCGACGATTCGCGTCTATCTGTCCGAAGGTTCGGCGGATGCGCACAGGCATTGACAATTCCAATAATGGAAATAAAGGTAGAAAAGGGGGATGAACGCATGCGCTTGGAAGATCTGGCAGGACTATTGCTGACCGCGCGGCTGGAAGGAGCCGGCACGACGCCCATCAAGGGCATGCAGACCGATTCGCGCAAGGTGGAGGAAGGCGATCTGTTCCTGTGTCTGCCGGGTCATACGCAGGACGGTCACGCGTACGCGCCGGAGGCGGCACGCCGCGGCGCCGCGGCGCTCGTCGTCGAGCGCCCGCTCGAGCTGGCGCTGCCGCAGCTGGTGGTCAAGGACAGCCGCTATGCGATGGCGGTGCTCGCCAGTCACTTCTTCGGCCATCCGTCGCAGCGGATGCGGCTGATCGGCGTGACCGGCACCAACGGCAAAACGACCACGACGTACCTGATCGAACGGATGCTGCTGGACGCCGGCCGGGCGGCCGGCGTCATCGGCACGATCGAGACGCGCTATGCCGGCCGGCGGCTGCCGATGTCGGGGACGACGCCGGAGGCGCTGGAGCTGCAGCGCTCGCTGTCCGACATGGCGGCGGAGGGCACGTCTTACTGCGTCATGGAGGTGTCCTCGCACGCACTGGAGCAAGGCCGCGTCAAGGGCTGCCGGTACCGGACGGCGGTGTTCACCAATCTGACGCAGGATCATCTCGATTATCACCACACGATGGAGCAATATGCCGCAGCCAAAGGGCTGCTGTTCGCACGTCTGGGCAATGGCGAGGAGGCGCGTCCGGAGGCGGGCAGCTACGCCGTGCTCAATGCGGACGATCCCGCCTCGGCGACGATGGCCCGGCTGACGGGCGCCGAGGTCGTCACCTACGGCGTCGATCGGGAAGCGGATGTGCGCGCGAGCGAGATCCGGATCACGGCGAAGGGCACTTCGTTCCGGGTCCGTACCTTCCGCGGCGAAGCGGACATCGCGCTGCGCATGGTCGGCAAATTCAATGTCTACAATGCCCTGGCGGCGCTCGCGGCCGGACTGATCGAGGGCATCCCGCTGGAGGCGCTGGCCCGATCGCTGGCGGCCGTGCCCGGCGTGCCGGGTCGAGTAGAGACGGTGGACGGCGGTCAGCCGTTCGGCGTCGTCGTCGACTATGCCCATACGCCGGACGGTCTGGACAATGTGCTGCGCGCCGTACGCAAGCTGGCCCAGGCCAGAGTGATCTGCGTATTCGGCTGCGGCGGCGACCGCGACCGCACCAAGCGGCCGCTGATGGGACAGATCGCCGCGCGCCACGCGGATCATGTCATGGTCACCTCGGACAATCCGCGCACGGAGGACCCGCAGCGGATCCTGGACGATATCGAGGCCGGGCTGAGGGCCGACGGCGTCGAGCCCGAGCGCTACAGCCTGATTATCGATCGGCGCGCCGCGATCCAAAAAGCGATTGAACTGGCAAGCCCCGGCGATGTAGTATTGATTGCGGGGAAAGGCCATGAAACCTATCAGATCGTCGGCAAGGAAACGCATGAATTCGACGATCGCAAAGTGGCCAAAGAAGCGATAAGGAGCATACAGACGTGAGGGAGACTACAATCGGCGCGCTCGCCGAGCGATGCGAAGGCGCGCTCCGAGCCGGCCAATCGGCGCGGGAGACGCTGGTGACGGGGGTGTCGACGGACACCCGGACCATCCGGGCAGGGGAGCTGTTCGTACCGCTGACGGGCGAGAATCACGACGGGCACGATCATGCGGAGCGCGCGCGCGCGGCAGGCGCGGCAGGCACGCTGTGGCGTCTGGACCGTCCGGTGCCGGAAGCGCTCGCGGATTGGCCGCTCATCCTGGTGGAGAATCCGCTGACCGCGCTGCAGCGGCTGGCGGCGGCGTACCGCGCCTCGCTGACGGCGCGCGTCGTCGCCATCACCGGCAGCAACGGCAAGACGACGACGAAGGACATGACGGCCGCCGCGCTGCAGGGAGCGGGCAACGTGCGCAAGACGGCCGGCAATCTCAACAATCATATCGGTCTGCCGCTGACGATCCTGCAGACGCCTCCGGACACCGACACGCTCGTGCTGGAGCTCGGCATGAGCGACTATGGCGAGATCGCGCTGCTCACTGCGATCGCGCGGCCGGATGTCGCGATCGTGACCAATATCGGCGAGGCCCACCTGCTCCAGCTGGGTTCGCGTGCAGGCATCGCCCAGGCCAAGCTGGAGATCGCCCAGGGGCTGCAGCCCGGCGGCCTGCTGCTCTACAACGGCGACGAACCGCTGCTGCGCGAGGCGGTGCCGCGTCTGATGCTGCCGGAGGGCGCCCGCGCCCAGTCATTCGGCTGCGCCGAAGACAACGACTGGGTGGCGCTCGATATGGAGATGACGGCGTATAGCAGCACGTTCCGGGTGCGCCGGGCCGTGGACGGCCAGCTCGCCTCCTATGCGATGCCGGTGCCGGGCCGCCACAATGTGCTGAATGCGACGGCAGCCATCGCAGCCGCCCAGTCGCTCGGCGAAGCGCCTTCCCGCATTCAGGAAGGGTTCGCCGGGCTGCGTCTGAGCGCGATGCGCATCGAGCAGCAGCGGGCCTTCAATGGCGCGCTGGTGCTCAATGACGCCTATAATGCGTCGCCGACCGCGATGCGCGCCTGCATCGATCTGGTGGAGTCGCTGGACGGCTTTGACTGCCGCTGGCTCGTGCTCGGCGATATGCTGGAGCTGGGATCGCAGGAGCGGGAGCTGCACGAGCAGGTCGGCGCCTACCTGAGTCCGGCCAAGGCGGAGCGCGTGCTGGCGTACGGTCCGCTGTCGCGGCATCTGATCGCCGCGGCGGCTCCGGCTTATCCGGACGGGGAGAAGGCGCTTCGGCATTTTGCTGACAAGGCGGCGCTGTCGGACTGGTTGAAGACGCAGCTGCAGCCGGAGGATCTGGTGCTGGTCAAGGGCTCGCGCGGCATGCGCATGGAACACATCGTGCAGGCCATCTGCGCGCAGTAAGGGGGTGGAATCGATGGACATGAAGGCCATTTTTATTTCGATCGGGGTTTCGTTTATGCTTGCCGTACTGCTTGGGCCTTTGTTCATTCCGCTGCTGCGCAGGCTCAAGTTCGGCCAAGAGATCCGCACCGACGGTCCGCAGAGTCATCTGAAAAAGAAGGGAACGCCGACGATGGGCGGCATCATCATCATGCTGGCGATGACGATTGCGTTTCTGAACTTTTCGGAGAAGTCGATCGACTTCTGGGTGCTGCTGACGGCATCGCTCGGCTTCGGCCTGATCGGATTTTTGGATGATTATATCAAAATTGTGCTGAAGCGCTCGCTCGGTCTGACGGCCCGGCAAAAGCTGCTCGGTCAGCTGCTGTTCTCCGCCCTGGTCTGCTGGCTGCTGGCAACGATGAATCACAGCACCGTTGTCTACGTGCCCGGCACCGACTGGGGTCTGGACTTCGGCTGGTTCTATTATGCGTTTGTGGTCATCATTCTGTTCGGCACGAGCAACGCCGTCAATTTCACCGACGGCGTAGACGGGCTGCTCTCCGGCACGGGGGCGCTGGCGTTCGGCGCCTATACGCTGGTGGCGATGCATCTGACGGAGCACGAATCGGCCGTTTTTGCGGCGGCGATGATCGGCGCGCTGCTCGGCTTCCTCGTCTTCAACGCCCATCCGGCCAAGGTATTCATGGGCGATACGGGCTCGCTCGGCATCGGCGGCGGTCTGGCGGCGGTGGCGATCCTGACCAAGACGGAGCTGCTGCTCGTCATCATCGGCGGCGTGTTCGTCGTGGAGATGCTGTCGGTCATCCTCCAGGTGGGGTCGTTCAAGCTGCGCGGCAAGCGCATCTTCCGCATGAGTCCGATTCATCATCACTTCGAGTTGTCGGGGTGGTCGGAGTGGCGCGTCGTGACGACCTTCTGGTTCGTCGGGCTGCTGCTGGCCGGCGCCGGGCTGCTGCTGTACCGCGGATTCTGACGAATGATTAGACGCAGCAATGCACACTCAAAAAGAAGGAGCTGGCAGCGATGAACGATCCGTCATCCTACCGCGGCCGTCGCGTCGTCGTGCTCGGTCTGGCCAAAAGCGGCGTGAGCGCCGCGACGGCCCTGCACCGGCTCGGCGCCGACGTCGTAGTCAACGACCGCAAGCCGCGCGAGCAAAGTCCGGAAGCGGAGCAACTCGAAGCGCTGGGCATCCCGGTCATCTGCGGGCATCATCCGGACGATCTGATCGACGAGGATACCGCCCTGCTCGTCAAAAATCCCGGGATCCCGTACAGCGCGCCGCCGGTGGTCCGGGCTGAGGCGGCCGGCGTCGAAATTGTCACCGAGGTCGAGCTCGCCTATCGGCTGAGCCGCGCGCCGATCCTCGGCATCACCGGCAGCAACGGCAAGACGACGACCACGACGTGGACGGGCGCGCTGCTCAGCGCCGCCGGGATTCGGCCGCTGATAGCCGGCAATATCGGCAGGCCGATGATCGAGGCGGCGCTTGAGGCCGAGCCGGACGATTGGCTGGTGACGGAGCTGAGCAGCTTTCAGCTCAAGGGAACGACCGACTTTCGTCCTGCCGTGGCGGTCGTGCTCAATCTGGCGGAGACGCATCTGGACTATCACGGTACAATGGACGATTATGTGGCGTCGAAGGCGAAGCTGCTCGTCAACCAGCGTCCCGAGGATACGGCCGTGCTGAATTGGGACGATCCGCGCTGCCGCGAGCTGGCGGCGCTGACGCCGGCGCGGCTGCTGTCGTTCTCGCTCACGGAGGAGCTGGCGGCGGGCGTATTCGTCCGGCCGCCGTATCCGGCTCAGCCGGCGGCGCGACCGGACACCTCCCGGCGCGTCATTGTATGTCGCGATGCAGCGGGACGCGAGGACGAGCTGCTGGAGGTGGGCGAGCTCGGCGTGCCGGGACGCCACAATGCCGCCAATGCGCTGGCAGCGGTGGCCGCCGCGGTGGCCGCCGGCGCCGCGCCCGCGCGGCTGGCGCAGCCGCTGC
>NZ_JACXIZ010000109.1 GCF_014705605.1 Paenibacillus sabuli | reverse complement strand
TCAATCCCGCGAAAATCTACCGCCCGAGCTACATGCACTTTCTTGGCAATGTCCGCACCGACAACCAATGTCGATTCGGTAATTCGTGTAATCCGTTGATTCTGTTTCTGCTTCATCTTATACTTCATAGTGAGCGCCTCTTTCGTTTTGGGATTTGTTCTGGCCGAACGGTTCCCAGTATAACAAGAGGCGCTTTCTGTTTTCAAAGAGCAAATTACTTCATTACAGGAATGGCTCCTTTTTTGTTTTTATTATTTCATTTATTTGGGTATTATCCAAGCGATTTCGGTGTTACTCGTCTTTTCATATCGCACTTGCCAAAACCCACAGCCTGATGTCCATTCAGTGAATACAAGTGAATACTGGAGGGAGAATAAAAATACAATTTCCGACAATAGTTAGATATTTATAACTATTTATTTTTTTTAAAATTAATACATAATATAGTAAAATGATTATGGGGTGAAAAAATGAGAATCCTTTCAGACGTGGTAAAACAAAGACACTTTTAATTCTTTCGGTGTTTATAGGAGTATTTTTAATTTCTTTTACATCTCAAGTATCTGCAGGTAATATTGCCTCTTATCCAGCTGTCAAACAAAAAAAAAGCAATTGGTCTGGGCAGCTTCAAGTGTTAGTATTCTTAAACATTTTGGGATAGATGAATTGCAATGTGCGTTTGCAATAAACATTAGGTTTGGAGAAGTCACATGCGATAATACATCTGAAAACATTGATAATGTACTTGATGGATTCGTAATGTATTACGGCGTGAGCGCTTATAAATACACCGGTAGTCTTACTTGGTCTGAATTAAAAACTGAAATTGATAACGGACGTCCAATTTATGTGTCTTGGGGATGGAGCACAGGGGGAGGCCATGCCGTGGTTATTTATGGGTATAGTCAATCCGGTACTTATGTTAATCACATGAATCCTGCTAGTACACAATAGCTTAAATTCAAGATCACATCTTAGATATTGAGCAATTTGCCGTCAAACGTCCAACGAAAAGGCTTGGCCAAATGTT
>NZ_JACXIZ010000108.1 GCF_014705605.1 Paenibacillus sabuli | reverse complement strand
TGTTCAGACAATTCTGGGCCCCTAATCAGTTCTGGATCATCTGGTTGAAGGAACTTGTACAGTAGTAATAAATCTTCTAATTCATCTATATGTATTAATCTAGCTTCTGCCACTTCAATGCACCTACTTTCAATTTAGATTTAGGCAGTTTCATCTAACGTTTAGGGTTCATGACGTCCGACGCCAGTCGGATGTGTCCGGCTGATTCTGCTTCCTGGCTTCTACTCTCCGGCCGGACCAAGCGGCGAATGCCGCGCAGCATTGAAACCGTTGTTAAGCGACGCTTCTGACCCCTTTGCGTTACTTTCAAAACTCCTTGCCCCGCCTTCATGACAGTCTTTTACTGCCGGGCAGGCTTCGGTTTCGAATTCGCTTCGGTTCTTCCACTTCTACAAAACGAGCTGCCCTTCAAGCTCGTTTCTTCCAGCCCTTTACTGCCGGGCAGGCTTCGGTTTCGAATTTGCTTCGGTTCTTCCACTTCTACAAAGCGAGCTGCCTTTTCAAGCTCGCTTCTTCTAGCCTTTACTGCCGGGCAGGCTTCGGTTCCGAGTTTACTTCGTCCCGTCCTTTATCTATCTTTGCCTTCATATGTCTTCGCTTTTCCAATCGTCTTTCAGAAGTTTCGCTTAACGTTCAGGGTTCATGACGTCCGACGCCAGTCGGATGTGTCCGGCTGATTCTGCTTCCTCGCTTCTCAGCTCCGGTCCGGACCAAGCGGCGAAAGCCGCGCAGCATGCACCCGTTGTTAACTGATGCCCCTGACCTCTTGAACAACCATCAGCTTCATCGAATCTGCCTTCAAATAGTTCTTCGACTATTCTTTTCAATCGGTTTTCTCGACTGTCGAGTAGGCTTTGCCGCCTCGACTCCATACACCCTTTCAACCGCGAGCAGGCATCGCCGTCTCGCTTTCATCCGTCTTTTCTACTGCCGGGCTCGCTTCACTGATTCACTTCGATACAGCTTTTCCACTGCCGGGCTTGCTTCACTGATTCACTTCGATACAGCTTTTCCACTGCCGGGCATGCTTCACCGCTTCACTTCGATACAGCTTTTCTACTGCCGGGCTCGCTT
>NZ_JACXIZ010000107.1 GCF_014705605.1 Paenibacillus sabuli | reverse complement strand
TCACTGCCGCCGGTGCACCTGCACCGACTCGAGCACATGGCCGATGATCCGGATCGGCACCGCGTCGGTCTTCTCCACGCCATTGGCATAGCGCACCGTGAACACCACCGTCTGCTCGCCCTCGGCCAGCCCCGTGTCCAGCGCCTGCCACCGTTCATCGTACAGCTCCGCCTCGTACGTCTGCGGCTCGCCTCCCGCCTGCAGCCGCACCTCCGTCTCCAGCGTGCCGCCTCCGCGCCGCGCCCCGGCCAGCCCCGCCCGCACCCACGCCACCGGCGCCTCCGATGTCCGCGCGTACAGCACGAGGATCTCCCCGGTGTAGAAGTCCTTGGGCGCCGTCACCGTCTCGTGCCCCGCCGCCTCGTGGATCTCCAGCCACTGCGGCGTGTGATGCACCTGCCCGGTCAGCGTCAGCGGCCGTACCGCAATCGCATGGGTGACGCGGCTCGTCTCCCGCCCGTCGCTCACCGTCTGCGTCACCGTATACGTCCCCGGCACGCTCGGGGCGATCTGCGGCTCCTGCGCCGTCGCCTTCGTCACCGCGCCCCCCGGCGCCCGGATCGTCCAGGCATACGTGAGCGCATCCCCGTCCGGGTCGCTGGCGCGATCGAGCAACTGCAGCGTATCGCCCTCCCACACCGGCTTCGGCGTCCAGTCGAAGGCCGCTACCGGCGGCCGGTTCGTCTCAATATAGAAGTATTTCATACTGCTCCATCCACCCCATTCATAGCCGTCATGCACGCGGACGCGGATGTACAAGTTGACGTTTTCCGGCAGGTCGGCCGTCGGCTGCCACGCCAGCGCGTTGCCGTTCTTGATGCCCGAGTCGAGCACCAGCGTGCCGTCATAACGGTTGATGCGCACGTTGTACTGCTGCTGCGCGTCGCCGTCGGCGTCGCTGTAGGTGAAGCGGAACGTCGGCCGGAACATGTCGAACTTGGTCGGCGCATGCTCGTTGCTGCTGCTCGGCGTCGTGACGTTGCCCACCGGCTTGCGATTAAGCACCGTCACTTGGCGCGTCGCCTGATCCATCTGGCCCTTGGAGTCGTAGACGACCTGCCGGATCTGGAACGTGCCGAGCGAGGAGAACGTCTTCGTCCAGCTCGTGCG
>NZ_JACXIZ010000106.1 GCF_014705605.1 Paenibacillus sabuli | reverse complement strand
GTTGCCTCCTTTTGGAGATGAAATGGGGTGCTAAACTCCCCTTGCCTCCATTGTGAGACACCGCCAATTGAATCGACAGGACAGGCTCTGTGGTATTTTATCCGTGCGATGCCACCGTCATGGAGAAATGAAGGCCGTTTAATCCATGAAGGAACCGGATGTTTCGAAGCTCCGGGAATCGTTCTCGGATCATCGTCCATGCGGTGGACAAGGCGCCCCAGCGGGATGACGAGCGAGGAAGTGCCAAATGGGGGATGCGAGTGAGCATCCACGCCCACAAGCCGAATTCGAGCTGCGCGAGCCGCTGGTTCCATCCTCGAATCAGGCTGGCAAGGGTGCGTTCGTCGATGCTGCCACAAGGCAGGGCTTGTGTCCGCTCTGCGATCTGCTCCACTGTAGCCCCTTGATGAGCCGTCTCGACCAGAGCTTCTTGAAGGTCTAATGCCATCTGCATATACGGCTCAAGGAAGGCGGGGATGACGGAATGAACGTATCCGCAATCGGGACAGCGAAACCGGAAGATGCAAATTTTTTCTGAGCAAGTAACGGTCATCACGAGCCGCTCATAATGGCTGTGGCGATGAGGTTTACGCTTGCTCTGGCAGCACTTCGGACATTGTCTCGGGCGGTCTTCCTCCGGTATTCCGTGCGTACTGACAAGTGCCAGGTAGAGCGTCAGATCGTGATGCCAAGAGGGCAAGGATGGTTGCCCAGATGCAGACGTGCACGCTGAAACAACGTCCCTGCAGCAGGGGCAGCGGTAGCCTCCCTTCCGAACTCGAATCGTCATGTCCTGTAAACGAATAAGCCCGCCATGGCGCTGCAGACGGCCCTTCTCTAAACTAGCGTAGAAGCGCTCTACTTCCACCGCCTCCTCCAGCACAGGCAGGGGCTTTACAATTCTCTTCCTTTTCATTAAGCTTAATTTAAGCGAAAGCTTGGGGAAAGGAAGACGGGGCGGCAACCCATAACGTCTTCCTTTTTTATTTTTTCGCTTTCGCCGCTCCTTGGACAATGAATGGCGGTACAGCCTCCGGCTGTATCCGCCATTCATTGTCCCTCATTACCGTCATCCTTGGCAAGAAAAAGCCGCTCATTTCCCGACATGGAAACTGAGCGGCAACA
>NZ_JACXIZ010000105.1 GCF_014705605.1 Paenibacillus sabuli | reverse complement strand
CTGCTCCTCATGACCGTTCCACTCTGACCTTCGCTTCCCGCCCCGAAGGTCTTTTTTTCTGGGCCACTTCGCAACCAATCCAGAGTGTTAGCCGAAGTAACTTTGAGTAACCCCCACTAATCTTTCAAGAACTTGTCCTACTCCATCTTCATCATTTGTTCCTGTAACTTCATGTGAAATTTCCTTTAATTCATTAATAGCATTTCCCATTGCCACAGAATAACCGGAAACCTTAAAAACTCCAAGATCATTATGATCATCACCAAAACAAATGATTTCTTCAACACTAATTTCGTATTTATCACATAACATTCGGACTGCTTGCTCCTTAGAAGCTTCTTTGGACATTACTTGTAATAGCTTGCCATTGTCCGTAATTATCAAATTCAATTTAGAAGAATATCTTTCAAGGATTGCGTTGAAATCTGGAATATCTGCTACCAGAAATTTTGTTACTTCAAACTGTTTTAATTCCTGGATTGTCTTTACTATTGGACTCTCTTTGACATTCGTAACTGCCGAATAATCCACTTCTTTATTGCTAAACCAATGGTCTTTAACTTCTACTCCAAGGTTGCAATCAGGTTTTCCAAAGGAACAATACTCAAGAAATTCTTTTGAAATATTCTCGGGAATGGGAAAGTGGAGTGTAGTCTCAGTGAATTTACAATCTACATATGCACCGTTGTAATAAATAAACGATCCAAGTTGATAAAGCTCATCCGGTAATAAATATTTCACGGTTCTCGGAGGCCGAGCAGTAGCGTAAATAATTTTCATTCCTTTACTGTAACAATCGATAATTGCTTTTCGATTTCTTTCCGATATTTTCTTTTGCGAATTTAACAATGTTCCGTCAAGATCAAGGACAACAGCAGCATACTTCATTGAATTACCTCCAACTCACCATCTCTTCGTTATTTCGTCTAACGTTCAGGGTTCACGACGTCCGACGAAGTCGGATGTGTCCGGCTGATTCCGCTTCCTCGCTTCTCAGCTCCGGTCCGGACCAAGCGGCGAAAGCCGTGCAGCATGCACCCGTTGTTGAACGAAACCGCTGCGCGGTAGCTCTCGAAACTCCTACTTCCATTTTATCACACCTTCCGCTATTCTCTGGAGAAAAAAAGGAA
>NZ_JACXIZ010000104.1 GCF_014705605.1 Paenibacillus sabuli | reverse complement strand
CCCAGCACAGCTGTTGCCATTCGCGCCATTTTGACCGGGCACCGGGTCGAACAGCAAGGCTACAAAGCTTGTATGGGCGTGCTGAAGCTCGCAGATCGGTATTCGCTCGTTCGCGTTGAAGCGGCCTGTACCAAAGCGCTTGGCTACACCCCGAATCCCGGTTTTAAACACATCAGCACCATTCTGAAATCCGGCCAAGACCGGGCAGTGGATGAACAAACCGCAACAATTGAGGCAGAAACAACTACGCGTCCCGCAAACCCGCACGGTTTCACGCGCGGCGCGAGCTATTATGGGAGGAAACAATAATCATGGTTAACGAAACGACAGCCAACAAACTCATCAGCATGAAGCTTAGCGTTATGGCCGAACAATTCCGGGAACAACTGCAACAGCCGTCTTTTAACACGCTCACTTTTGAAGAACGGCTCGGCCTTCTTGTCGACGCGGAGTGGATCAGGCGAAAAAATAATCAGCTGGATAAGCTCATCAAAAAGGCGACGCTTCGCTATCCCAATGCTTGCGTTGAAGATATCGAATACCACGCCGATCGGCGTCTGGATCAAGCTCAAATTCTTCGGCTGTCTACCGGCACCTTTGTTCACGAGAAACACAACGTCGTCTTGATGGGCGCTTCCGGTGCCGGGAAAACCTACATCGGCTGCGCACTGGGCATGTCTGCATGCCGACAGTTTCTGGCCACCAAATACGTTCGGCTGCCGGAACTATTGACCGATTTGGCTGTCGCTCGCGGCGAGGGCACGTACAAGAAAGTGATTACCCAATACAAAAAGATCAGCTTGCTCATCCTTGATGAGTGGTTGCTCGTTTCTCTCACGGCTACCGAATCCCGCGACCTGCTTGAGATCATCGAGGCGCGCCATCAGAACGCCTCCACGATTTTCATTTCGCAATTTGCGCCTGAAGGCTGGCACGAGAAGATCAGCGAGCAGACGATGGCTGACGCCATTCTCGATCGCATCGTTCATAATTCGTATCACATATTGATCGACGGCGAGGATTCCATGCGCAAGCGAAAAGGCATTTCGTCGTAAATTGCACGACAGAGCCACCTCACACGAGGTGGCTCTGTCCATTAACACGGTGGCTCTATTTCATTAACATCGTGGCTCTCACTCATTAACTCAGCGGCTCCGCCGCACTGAAATATTCA
>NZ_JACXIZ010000103.1 GCF_014705605.1 Paenibacillus sabuli | reverse complement strand
TAAGAGCGCACGGAGGATGCCTAGGCACCAGGAGCCGAAGAAGGACGCGGCGAACAGCGAAATGCCTCGGGGAGCCGTAAGCAGGCGTTGATCCGGGGATGTCCGAATGGGGAAACCCGGCTGGGGTCATGCCCAGTCACCCGCCACTGAATCCATAGGTGGCGCGGAGGCAGACCAGGGGAACTGAAACATCTAAGTACCCTGAGGAAGAGAAAACAACAGTGATTCCGTCAGTAGCGGCGAGCGAACGCGGATTAGCCCAAACCAGAGGGCTTGCCCTCTGGGGTTGTAGGACGTCTCACACGGAGTTACAAAAGGGTTGGGTAGGCGAAGCGGTCTGGAAAGGCCGGCCAAAGAAGGTAAAAGCCCTGTAACCGAAAGTCAATCCCCTCCGAGACGGATCCTGAGTACGGCGGGACACGTGAAACCCCGTCGGAATCCGGCAGGACCATCTGCCAAGGCTAAATACTCCCTGGTGACCGATAGTGAAGCAGTACCGTGAGGGAAAGGTGAAAAGCACCGCGGGAGCGGAGTGAAAGAGAACCTGAAACCGTGCGCTTACAACAAGTCAGAGCCCGATCTAGGGGTGATGGCGTGCCTTTTGTAGAATGAACCGGCGAGTTACGATGACGTGCAAGGTTAAGGTGAAGAGCCGGAGCCGCAGCGAAAGCGAGTCTGAATAGGGCGCAT
The DNA here is from genome assembly GCF_014705605.1 of Paenibacillus sabuli. Taxonomy (GTDB): domain Bacteria; phylum Bacillota; class Bacilli; order Paenibacillales; family Paenibacillaceae; genus Paenibacillus_D; species Paenibacillus_D sabuli. The sequence continues at coordinate 508 of NZ_JACXIZ010000103.1, read as the reverse complement.
AAGTACGTCATGGTAGACCCGAAACCGTGTGATCTACCCCTGTCCAGGGTGAAGGTGCGGTAACACGCACTGGAGGCCCGAACCCACGCATGTTGAAAAATGCGGGGATGAGGTGGGGGTAGCGGAGAAATTCCAATCGAACACGGAAATAGCTGGTTCTCCCCGAAATAGCTTTAGGGCTAGCCTCGGATGGTGTGTCGTGGAGGTAGAGCACTGATTGGATGCGGGGCCCGCGAGGGTTACCAAGTTCAGTCAAACTCCGAATGCCATCGACATCAATCCGGGAGTCAGACCGTGAGTGCTAAGATCCATGGTCAAGAGGGAAACAGCCCAGACCATCAGCTAAGGTCCCCAAGTGTGTGTTAAGTGGGAAAGGATGTGGCGTTGCACAGACAACCAGGATGTTGGCTTAGAAGCAGCCATCATTGAAAGAGTGCGTAATAGCTCACTGGTCGAGTGACGCTGCGCCGAAAATGTAACGGGGCTAAACACACCACCGAAGCTATGG
>NZ_JACXIZ010000102.1 GCF_014705605.1 Paenibacillus sabuli | reverse complement strand
GGCGCATGATCCGGTCGCGGCAGCCAAGGCCGCGCCGCTGCTGCCGCCCGGCGTGCGGCTGGCCGAGTCGGCCGAGGCGGCGCTGCGCGGCGCGGAGGCGGCCCTGCTGCTCACCGAGTGGCCGGACTACGCCGCGCTGCCGCCGCAGCTGCTGCGGGAGGCGATGGCGCGGCCGCTGCTCATCGACGGGCGCAATGCGTACCCGCCGCATCGGCGCGGCGAGCTGGAATATGTCGGGATCGGCCTCGGCGCCGCCGCGCCCGAGCTGCAGCACTCGTGAGAGGAGAGGATGAGCGATGCGGATCCTGGCGGTCAGCCACCCGTGCACGACGGATGTGAATCAGCAGTTCTACGCCGAGCTGGAGGCGCTGGGCCACGAGGTGCACGTGCTCGTCCCCGCCAATCTGCGCACGGCCTACGCCCCGGATGGCGTGCAGGTGAAGCGCTGGCCGGCCTACGCCGGGACGCTCGAGCAGCGCCGCGTCTTTGCCTCGGGCAGTGTGCCGCTGCACGGCTATCTGACGCCGCTGCGGCCGCTCATGCGCCGGTACGCGCCCGAGGTGCTGTTCGTGGAGGAGGAGCCGTACGCGGTCAGCGCCTGGCAGGCGATGCGGGCGAGCCGCGGGCTGCCGATGACCCGGGTCGTCTATTCGGCTCAGAATATTCGCAAGTCTTATCCGCCGCCCTTCCGCTGGATGGAGCAATACGTGCTGCGCGCCGCCGACGCGGCGGCGGTCGTCAGCGAGGATGTCGGCGCCGTACTGCGAGCCAAGCAATACAGCGGCAGACTGCTGCCGTTCCCGCTCGGCGTCGACACGGGCCAATTCCGGCCGCTGCCCGAGACGCGCGCGCGTCGTCGCGCCGAGCTGGGGGCGGGCGATGAGCTGGTGGTGGGCTACGTCGGCCGCTTCGTCGAGGAGAAGGGGATCCGGGTGCTCTGCGCGGCGGCGGAGCAGCTCGCGGCGCAGCCCGCGGGGCAGCTGGGCGCGCCGAGCTGCCGCTTCCTCTTCGTCGGCGGCGGGCCGCTGCTCGGCGAGCTGCGGGAGCTGGAACGCCGCCATCCGCGCGCGGTGACGGTGCGGGAGGGCGTGTCGCACGGCGAGGTGCACGAATGGATGAATGCGATGGACGTGCTGGCACTGCCGTCGCTGACGATGCCGGGCTGGAAGGAGCAGTTCGGCCGCGTCATCGTCGAGGCGATGGCCTGCGGCCTGCCGGTCGTCGGCACCGACAGCGGCGAGATCGGCCGGCTGCTGCAGGCGACCGGCGGCGGCTGGACGGTGCCCGAGCGGCAGCCCGAGGCGCTGGCCGCGCAGCTGCTCGGGCTGGCCGCGCGGCAGGCGGAGCGGGAGG
>NZ_JACXIZ010000101.1 GCF_014705605.1 Paenibacillus sabuli | reverse complement strand
CGTTAAGGCTGGGCTGTGATGGGGAGGGAAAATTGCAGTACCGAAGGTCATGAGCTCCGGCTGCCAAGAAAAGCCTCTAGCCAGGCGAAGGTGCCCGTACCGCAAACCGACACAGGTAGGCGAGCAGAGCATGCGAAGGCGCGCGGAAGAACTCTCGTTAAGGAACTCGGCAAAATGACCCCGTAACTTCGGGAGAAGGGGTGCCTCGGTAGGGTGAATAGCCCGAGGGGGCCGCAGTGAAAAGGCCCAAGCGACTGTTTAGCAAAAACACAGGTCTGTGCGAAGCCGCAAGGCGAAGTATACGGGCTGACGCCTGCCCGGTGCTGGAAGGTTAAGGGGAGCGGTTAGGGCTTAGCCCGAAGCTGTGAACCGAAGCCCCAGTAAACGGCGGCCGTAACTATAACGGTCCTAAGGTAGCGAAATTCCTTGTCAGGTAAATTCTGACCCGCACGAATGGCGTAACGACTTGGGCGCTGTCTCAACGAGAGATCCGGTGAAATTTTAGTACCTGTGAAGATGCAGGTTACCCGCGACAAGACGGAAAGACCCCATGGAGCTTTACTGCAGCTTGATATTGGACTGTGGTACGATCTGTACAGGATAGGTGGGAGCCTGAGAGGTGGGCGCGCAAGCGTCCGCGGAGGCGCCGTTGGGATACCACCCTGATCGTATCGGAGTTCTAACCTGGAACCGTGAAGCCGGTTCGGGGACCGTGTCAGGTGGGCAGTTTGACTGGGGCGGTCGCCTCCTAAAGTGTAACGGAGGCGCCCCAAGGTTCCCTCAGAATGGTTGGAAATCATTCGAAGAGTGCAAAGGCATAAGGGAGCTTGACTGCGAGACCTACAAGTCGAGCAGGGACGAAAGTCGGGCTTAGTGATCCGGTGGTACCGCATGGAAGGGCCATCGCTCAACGGATAAAAGCTACCCTGGGGATAACAGGCTTATCTCCCCCAAGAGTCCACATCGACGGGGAGGTTTGGCACCTCGATGTCGGCTCATCGCATCCTGGGGCTGAAGTAGGTCCCAAGGGTTGGGCTGTTCGCCCATTAAAGCGGTACGCGAGCTGGGTTCAGAACGTCGTGAGACAGTTCGGTCCCTATCTGTCGTGGGCGCAGGAAATTTGAGAGGAGCTGTCCTTAGTACGAGAGGACCGGGATGGACGTACCGCTGGTGTACCAGTTGTTCCGCCAGGAGCATCGCTGGGTAGCTATGTACGGAAGGGATAAGCGCTGAAAGCATCTAAGCGCGAAGCCCCCCTCAAGATGAGATTTCCCAGTATGTAAGACCCCTGGTAGACGACCAGGTTGATAGGTTCGGGGTGGAAGCGTGGCAACACGTGCAGCTGACGAATACTAATCGGTCGAGGGCTTATCCT
>NZ_JACXIZ010000100.1 GCF_014705605.1 Paenibacillus sabuli | reverse complement strand
TCCCTCGTATTTAAGAGGGTTGCTCACGAATGCTCACGCATTCGCAGGATTTCGAGATTTTGCACAAGTCGCACCTTGGCGGCGTACGACGAGATGGACGGGAATGGACGCGTCGTGGATGGATTCGGGCATGCGGGAACAGAAGGGGCGAGTGGTCGCCACTTACGTAGAACGCTTCTTCTGTCGCACATGCTCCACCTGAATCTTGGAGGCTCACCCTCCCATGCATCAACGGGTCTATGCCCTGCCATTCCTTCGTTTCACCTGTCCAAGCGGTGGAGTCCGATTTCGTTTAGCTGACGGGTCGTAGCCCTTAACGGTTGCGATACTCGGTTCCTTGTGCGTTTTGGAATCGGGCCTCCTGCGAATGCCTGAGCATTCGTAAGCGGATCAAGCTGGGTGGTTCGTTTGACTGGCGACGACACGACGGTGGCCGTGAATCAAGCGGCGGCGGCGATCCCCGGTCTGCGGTAGTCCTCCCCGCGCTGCACCATCCCGACCAGGATGCGACAGAGCTTGCCCACCAGCTTCAGGATCGACTTCATGCGCGTCATCCCGCGCGCTACATGGTGAGCGTGCCAGCGCTTGAAGTCCGGGTGCTGGCGCACCAGGCTGAGGACCGCCAGGAACAAATGCTTGCGCAAGGCACTGTCCCCGCGCTTGGACAGCTTGATCTGTCCCTTGTAGCGTCCGGAGGTGCGTTCGGCCAGGTTGAGGCCGGCGCGGCGCAGCAACTGGTCGCCGTGGGCATAGTGGCGCAGGTCGCCAGCGTAGCTGAAGAGACTGGCGATGGCCACGCTGCCCAGGCCCTGAATGCTGCGGAGCTGCTCGACCAGCGGCAGATCGCCGAAGAGCGCCTCGACCTCCTCCATCCCTTCCTGGAGCGCCTTCGTGATCGAATCGTACAGCTCCACCAGCCGCTTCAGGTCGCGCTGGGCCTCGGACTCCGTGCCGCGTTTGCCGACGCTTTGGGCGGCGCACTGCAGCAACTGCTCGGCCTTGGCTTGGCCCAAGGCGCCGGCGGCGCGCTTCATGCCTTGCTCCTGCCACCCCTTGATGACGTCCTCCGCCGTGAGCTTGCGAAGCGCTCGGGGTGAGGGGAACGCGCGCAGCGTCGCCAGCGCCCGGGTCCCATCCCATGCCTTGAACACCTGCTGGAACTCCGGGAAGTACACGTCGATCCAGCGCACGATGCGGTTGCCCAGACTGCCCTGTTGACTGACCCAGTACTCGCGGTCGCTCATGAGCGTCTTCAACCGGTCATAGGTGGGGGAGAGCGGCTCGTACTCGCTGTAGAACCCGCGGCTGACCGACTCCGCGATGACCAGCGCATCCTTGGCGTCATTCTTGGACGGGCTGTTGTCCCGATTTTCCTTGTTGCGGTGCGT
>NZ_JACXIZ010000010.1 GCF_014705605.1 Paenibacillus sabuli | reverse complement strand
GCGGCCAGCACCCCGGCGCCGGCCGCAGCAGCGCCCTCGATGGTGCCGCGCACCGCGACGGCGGCTCGGCTCGAGCTCGTCTGGGACGGGCTCGAGCCGGACCGGCGCTATGCCCGCTATCGGGGCGACGAGGCGGCGCAGGCGTACATCGAGCCGGACGGCATGCTGCCCTTCGCGGTATTGCCCTTCGACAGCTGGCGCTCCTGGCACCGCTGCAAGACCGCCGCGTTCACCGATACGCAGCGCGGTGTGACGGCGGGCGTATTTGCCGCGGATGCGGCGCAGTGGCAGGATGGGGAGTATGCGCTCTGGCGCTCCTCCGACACGCTGGCGCTCCGCTTCCGCTTCCAGGTGCCGACCGCGTCGTCTGCGTCGCAGGCCGAGGCCTTCCCGCCAGCGCTTCAATCGGGCGCACCTGCCCGCTCCGGCGCGACCGGAGACGCCGGAGCGGGCGGCTGGATCGGCGCGACCGGCGATATGGGCGAGGCTATACCGCGGCTGAGCTGGATCTACCCGCTGGCGTCGGGCAGCCGCAGCACGATCGTCGCGCTGTATGCCGAGGCGGATGAGCCGCGCGCATCGGGCGCAGCGCCCGGCGGTCAGCGGGCCGACTTCGAGTCGCGGATCGACGAGCTGTACCTGTGGCACGCCTATCTGCCGCTGGACAAGGTCAAGGACTGGGTGCTCGCCTGGGACGAGCCGCGGGAGGCGTACCCGCGCCTGTTCGATCCAGGGGCGCTGCCGGAGCCGACGCACTGGTGGTATTTCACCCGTCACGGCCGCCCGCAGCCGTCGGATATCGACGCGATGCTGGATGAGCTGTCCTACAGCTTCAACCGGCCGGTCGATTCGGCGCCGGTGTCGAGCCGCGAGTTCGCCTCCTGGCTGCCGATGCTCGACCTGGCCGCCGCGGACATGACGCCTGAGCAATTCCGTCGCGCCCAGGCGGCGAGCGCCATGATGGCCTACATGCGGGAGGATGAGAACCTGATGCCGACGCGCACGATGCTGGCCGGTCATCCGAACTTCCTCGCCGATATCAAGGCGGTGCCCGGCTATATGGCGGCCCTGTTCCCCAATCATCCGCATGCTGCGCGCTGGATCGCGGACGTGGAGCAGTCGTTCGCGCTCAATCTGAAGTATCACACACGCCCGAGCGTCGAGGCTTGGGGCGCCGAAGGCGGACGCTGGACCGAGAATCTCGGCTGCTATGTCTGGGCGGCGCTCGTGCCGCTGGTCCGCACCGCGTGGGTGCTGCGGCGCGCGCATGGCGCGGACGTGCTGCTCCATCCGAATCTCCGGGCGCTCGGCCGCTACTTGCTGGGGACGCTGAGCGCGCCGCTGTCAGGCGGACGCTCGTATCCGCCGCAGGGCGCGCACTCCGGCGTGCACGACGATCCGCAGCATCCGCCGTATGTGCTGCGCGTGCTGGGGGAGCTGCTGTTGCGCTACGATCCGCTGCTGGGCGAGCAGCTGCTGTCGGTGTGCCCGGTGGATTCGAAGGGCTTCGAATCGAGCGGCGGCGACGTATGGCGGCAGATGCTGTCCGGTCCGCAGCGAGACAACACCGGCACGCCGCCGCAGCTGCGCTCGCGCAAGTTCACGGGCTATGGCTATGTGCTGCGCGGCGCGGCGAATACCCCGAGCGAGCTATCGGTCTATCTGCAGCAGATCGACGAGGGGCCCAATTACCGCTGGGGCCGTGCGAGCGACGGCGGCAACGGCAACATTTATTACTACGCCGAAGGCAAGCGCTATTCCTACAATCGTCCCGAGGATGTCGGCGACGACAATATGGGAACCGGCGAGGGCAGCACGTCCTTCGGGGTGCTGTGCGGTCACGAATACCGCGGCATCGGCCGCAACGAGCTGACCGTACCGCTGCAGACGCTCGGATGCGCGCAGTATGCCAAGCTGCTGGCCGGGCCCCAGGGCGGACGAGGCTATCGCTCGCGCAGCGTCATCCTCTCCGGCAACGACTATATCGTCATCTACGACGAAGTGGCGGATATGCGGGTGAAGGGGCGCTTCTCCTGGTTCAACCACAAGGACGATCCGATGCCGGGCATCTATCAGATCAAGCCAGGCGCCCCGGCGGCGGCGGTCGTACCGGCCGCGCCGATCGATCATGCGCCGATGCTGCCGGGCACGTATCGCGGCCGCGGGTCCAATGGCTATCCCGACGGCTCGCGCGGGGTCTACTACGACGGGCAGGGCGACTTCCTGACGATCGTCACCCATCGGGAGCGGTGGCAGCCGCAGGTGATCGACGTGCGGCGGACGTCGTACGGGGCGATCGTGGAGCTGGGCAGCCGCATCGACCACGTGTTCCGCGACGCTTCGCCGATCCGCCATGCCGACCGCGACGGCCTGTGCTTCGACGGGCGTGCGGGCATCGTACGGATGTATGGACAGAGCCGGTTCGAGGCGGCCCTGCTGGAAGGGACGCGGATCGGCGCGGGCGGCGTGATCGCCGAGCTGCTGCCGGCGAGGCTCGACTCCGCTGGCGATTGGTCAGCTGAAGGAGATGCTGCGGCCCAGTCTGGAGCGGTATCGCCGGACGACAGTGTGCAAGCGGCTGTCTCCGAGACCTCGTGGGGTGGAGAGAGGCATGCGGCAGGCATAGAATTGTCGTCGAATCGAGCCGTGCGTGCGGCTTCCACGAAAGCATCGCTGAATCAAGCCGTGTATGCGGCTGGCACGAAGACAGCGCCGGGCGGGTTCGCCTTTGAATGCGCCGGCGGCCGACTGCACGGCCGCAGCAGCTCGCCGAGCCCGCTGCGCGTGAGGCTGACGCTGCCGCCGCTCCTGCGGGACGAGTCGTACCGATTGGTGGCGGACGGCGCCGATGTGCCGTTCGAGCGGAGGAGCGAGCCGGAAGGCGCGGTCGTGTTCGAGCTGCCAGCGGGCGACTGCCGCTGGGCATGGACGGATAGCGCAGCGACGCCTGCTGCGACGAGCTTCGCCGGCAGCGAATCGGCGAGCGGCGCGGTAAGGCTGCACTGGGCAGAGGCCGCGGGCGCGAGTGGCTACGCCGTCGCGCTCAGCCGCGACGGCGGTCGGAGCTGGCAGCCCGCCTGGGAGGGCGGCGGCTGCTCTTGCGAGCTGAGCGGTCTGGCGGACGGCGTCAAGCTCCATGCGCGCGTGCGCGCTGTGCATGGCGATGCCGCGGGCGAGTGGAGCGCGCCGTATCCGGTCTGTCCGACCGCAGACGCTCCGCCTGCCCCGGAGGGGCTCAGGCTGGCTCGCACGGACCGGGGCATTCGCGCCTCCTGGGGCGAGGTGCTCGGCGCCGGCCGCTACCGCTTGTATCGCAGCGTGGACGGGACCGACGGGGAGACGCTCGTCTACGAAGGGACCGCGCGTGCGTATGAGGACAATGATGCTGCCGCGCCCGCGCCCGTCTGCCGCTACCGGATCAGCGCATGCAACGGCAACGGCGAAGGTCCGAGCTCCGCGGCCCGCAATACGGAGCGCGGCGGCGCGATCGATTGGGACCCGCGGCCAGGCGAGGGCTTCCGGCGCTACATTCGCAGCCACGAATACGGCTTCGACGGCTTCGACTACTGGGCCAATGCGGCTCTGGGCGCGCTTCTGCCTTATCCGCGTTGAGATCTGCCCCTGCCTATTTTGATTAGGCAGGGGCTATTTTTATGCTTACGCGGCGGCCAAAAGTATGGGATAATGAAAGAGAAAGCGCTATCTTATAAAACTTTTGAAGGGGCGGTCCGGTTTGAACAAAAGCAGGACACCGACATTTGCGAAATTTTTGGTCTCCTATATGGTTGTTCTCCTGCTGCCCTTTTTGGTCGTCTGGTTTTTTTTGTATGCTCATTTCGAGCGGGTGCAGACCGAGCAGGTGTACGGCTCTGCGTTGAACGATCTGAACCAAATGAAAAATATCATCGAGTCCAACATAAACGAGACCTACAACATGGCTGCCAGAATTGCCGCGGAGGAAGAGCTGAGCCCGCACTATCTGCAAGAGTTTTATCATGTATACCGCTCGCAAAAATTGTTGAATTATACAACGGACAATGAATTTTTTTATAATGTGACCTATTACGTCAGAAATACCGATTATATGTATTCGGCCAGGACGACGTATACGCTGCCGATCTATTATCAGCTGCATGCGTATAAAAACTGGAGCTATTCTGAATTTGCGAGCGATATCAATGAATTGAAGCATCCCGTCCTGCGCCCTTCGGAAGAGGCCGTGATCGACGGAAGGAACGAAAACGTTGTGACGTATCTGGTCCCGATTCCGAATAACAGCGCTTCTCCATACGGCACGGCAGTATTTACGATTCGCGAGCAAAGCGTACGCGAGCTGTTCGCGCCGATGGTAGGGGAGGAAGGCGGCGATGTCGTCATTCTCGATGCCGGAGGGCGAGTCGTCATGTCGATGGCTGATACCTCTTATGTCGCCGAGGGCGTGCCGGAACAGCTGCTGCCCGAGAGTGGCAAGCAATTGGTTCAGCCATGGCAGGACGGAGACCGGAGGCTGATCGTTGCTTCCAATCATTCGGGAGAGACGGGCTGGACATTCATCCGATTCGTGTCGGCAGAGCAATTGATGAGCCCGATCAGTAAATTAAGAGAGCGGTCCACGGTTATTTTCGTTCTTATTTTGGTTCTGGGCAGCGCAATCGTCTATTCAATGATGTATATGAATTACAACCCTGTAAAAGCGTTGAAGCTTCAATTTCAGGATGTAAAGGGAAGACTGGACAAGCAGCGAGAGTTGAATCTGCCGGCGCTGCAGCAGTATTTTGCCAGAGGCTTGTTAAAGGGGAAATTTGACAGTCGGGCGATGTTTAACGCATCCGCGGTGGAAGCGGGTATGACGCTGCGCAGCGCGTCTTATTACGTCATCGTGCTGCAATGGGACCCGGGTGGCGTTAACGAGGCTTTCTTGTCGAGCGATTATGCCAAGCAATGGTTGGCGGTACTGACGGAACAAGAAGAAGGCTATTATGTGGAAATATTCGAGCACTACAAGCTGGCTTTAATCGTCTCAGAGCCGGCAGAGGCGTGTACGAGGGCGGGCTGGGAGTCCCGCCATCTTACGGTGTTTAATCGGACAAACGTTCAGGTTGCCATTGGGCTGGGCAATCCGTATCGGGAGCTGTCCGACATCGGCAAGTCGTACTTCGAGGCGTCTACCGCCTTGCAGCATCGGTGGATCAAAGGCAATCACAGCGTTATTATGTATCGTGAGATCGATCGGGATCAACCGGCGATCACCTGGTATCCGCAGCAGGAGCTCGAGCTGCTAACCGCTTCAATCAAGCAAGGTAGCACAAAAGCGATCCTGTCGTCGGTGGAGGCTTGTCTGGATAACATCAAGCGGAACAGCAGCAGCTTGTTCATGGCCAGATCGCTGTGCTACGAGGTTGTGAATACGTTGCTGAAAACGGTAATCGCCGTGCAGCCGAACCGGCTGCAGTCGGTCGTGCTGCCCGGCGTCTTGTCGCTGACCGATCTGGAAACATTCGACAAGCTGGAACAGACGGTCATGGATATTTCCGAAGAAGTATGCGCACAGTTGTCGGCCGCTATAGAAGACACGCCTTCGCAGGATGCTGACAAGCTGCTGCAGGCAATCTACGAGTATATCGGTCAGCGCTACTGCAGCTATGATTTTTCCGTACAACGAATGGCGGAGCACCTGTCGTTGTCGAGCAAATATGTGAGCAGCTACTTCAAGGAACGGTCGGGACAGACGGTAAGCGAATATGTGAATGAAATGAGACTGGCGAAGGCGAAGGAATTGCTGCGGACGACCAACAAACGAATTCAAGACGTTGTAATGGCGGTCGGCTTCTCGGATTCGTCCAGCTTCATCCGCAAGTTCAAGCAGGAGGTCCGATTGACGCCGGGAGAATACCGCAGGCTGCATGCGCGATAATTGAAGAAAGACGCTAAAATCTCCGGCAGCGCCGGAGATTTTGCATATTCCATATGCGTGGCGCCTGCATATCGTCGGTTCGGGCTTGTCGCATGTCCGCTTCCTGAATCACATATTGATGGCGGGGCGCGCGTGCTGTCATACTCAGAGTGCGATCGCTGCCGTACCGACAACCTGTGTCTACGAACCGAGGGGGAATGAAATGAGACGTAAGCTTACCCGGCAGTACGAGTTGTACGTCTTTCTGCTGCCGACTCTCCTGTACTTTGCTCTGTTTCAATACGGGCCGATGTACGGGATTCAGATTGCTTTTAAAAACTATCAACCGGTCAAAGGTTTCCTGGAAAGTCCATGGGTTGGATGGAGCCATTTTATTCGTTTTTTTCGCTCGTATCAATTCGAGCTCGTTATTAAAAACACACTGGTGATCGGCTTGTATGAATTGCTCCTTTTTCCGATTCCGGTGGCGATGGCAATCCTGATCAACCAGCTGACAAGCTCGAAATTCAAACGGTTTGTGCAAACGGTTACGTACGCGCCGCACTTCATATCACTGGTCGTTGTGGTCGGGATGCTGTACATCTTCCTTTCGCCGCACACCGGACTTCTCAACCATGTCATTGTCGGATTCGGGGGAGAACCCGTTTTTTTTCTGGGGAGTGCGGAATGGTTCAAGCCAATTTTTGTTTTGTCCAGCGTCTGGCAGAACGCAGGATGGGGCGCCATCATCTATTTGGCTGCGCTGGCGGGCATTCATCCCGAATTGCATGAGGCGGCCGTCGTTGACGGTGCGACCAAGCTACAGCGCATACGGCATGTCGACATACCGGGCATCCTGCCTACGGTCGTGATTATGCTTATTTTGAATATGGGACAGTTTATGAACGTCGGATTTGAAAAGGCGTTTTTGATGCAAAACTCGCTCAATGCGGTTTCGTCGGAGGTCATCCAGACGTACGTATACAAATCCGGCTTGCAAAGCGCGCAGTACAGCTACTCGGCAGCCATCGGTTTTTTTAATTCGCTTGTCAATTTTGTTTTGCTTGTCATTGTGAATGCGATTGCAAGACGAACGAGGCAGGCTAGCTTATGGTAGAAGGGAGGGAACCGGGCTGGAACAATGGAGCAGAAGCAGAGCAGACCGCCTCTTCGATATCGTCAATATGTTGATCTTCGTTCTCGTCACATTGATCGTGCTTTACCCGCTTTACTTTATTCTGATCGGGGCCTTCAGCGATCCGAATTTAGTCAGTCGCGGCGAGGTATGGCTCTACCCGAAGGGGTTGAATTTCGACGGCTTCGAGCGCATCTTTTCTAACGGGTATATTTGGACCGGCTATCGCAATACGATTGTGTACGCCGCACTGGGTACCGCGATCAGCGTCGCTTTGACGATTACGGCGGCATACGCTTTGGCGCGCAAGGATTTGATCGGTCGCAACGTCATCATGTTCGCCATTACGTTTACGATGTTTTTCAGCGGCGGCTTAATCCCGACGTACCTCCTTGTGAGAGAGCTCGGGATGGTGAATACGATGTGGGCGCTGGTCCTGCTGCCGGCGGTATCGGTGTATCAATTGATTATTGCCAGGACGTTCATTCAAGCGACGATACCGGAGGAACTGTTCGAGGCGGCTTCAATCGACGGCTGCAATCATACGACGTTTTTCTTCCGGATGGTACTGCCGTTGTCGCAAGCGATTATTGCGGTCATCGTATTGTTTAATGTGGTGTTCCACTGGAATTCATACTTCCCGGCTCTGATTTATTTGCGGGACCGGGAATTGCAACCGCTGCAATTGGTGCTGCGAGAGATCTTGATCCAGAGCCAGTCGTCGGACATGAGCGGGGGATACTTCGAGGATACGGCGGAGCAGCAAAAGTTGGCGGAGTCCATCAAGTACGGCATGGTGATCGTAGCCAGCTTGCCGATGCTGGTCTTGTACCCGTTCCTGCAAAAATATTTCGTAAAAGGCGTCATGATCGGTTCCATTAAAGGGTAGGTCGAGTCGTGCTACAAAATGAAAAGGGGAGTTGGAATGTTGAAAAGAAAGACTGTTCGGACGTTGCTCTTCGTCGTGTTGATTGGCGCCATGCTGATGGCTGCCGCCTGCACGAAGCAGGACGCGTCGCCTTCGTCGTCGGATACGGACAACGTGCAGCCGGAGCCGGCCGATGAGGAGGCGCTGCGCGAGGCGGTGACATTCCCGCTTGAGAAGCCGATTACATTGACCGCTTTTGCCAATCGGCATGCGGATGCCAAGGCGTACAACGAGATGGCCTTCTTTAAAAATGTGGAGGAAAAAACCAATATCCGTATCGAGTGGGATCTGGCGGTGCAAGCCTCCTTGGTAGAAAGACGTAACTTGCTGCTCTCAAGCAATGATTTACCTGATATTTTTTATGGCGCAAGCATCCTCCAAAACGACGATATGTTACGGATGATCAATCAGGGACAATTGATTCCGATTGACGACATGATTGAACTATATGCTCCCAACTTCAACAAGATATTGAAGCAGCGCCCGGACATTCGCAAGGTCATTACAGCAGCCGACGGTCACATCTATACGATTCCACACATCTATGAATCGATGGTCAATACGGCTCCGGACGCGATGTTCATCAATAAAGAATGGCTGGATGCGCTGGGCCTGGCCGTACCGGAGACGACGGAGGAGCTCTACAACGTGCTGCGAGCGTTCAAGACGCAAGATCCGAACGGCAACGGCAAGGCGGATGAGCTCCCGATGAGCTTCCGTTACCAAAATGCGAAAAATCAGAGCGCCATCCAAAGCGCGGCCTCCTTGTCGGGGTCCTTCGGGCCTATCGATCAACAACAACACAAGCATATCGCGATCGAGGACGGCAAGCTGGTCTTCGTGCCGATGACGGAGGGGTATAAGACATACGCGAATTACATGCGAACGTTGTATCAGGAAGGGCTAATTGATCCGGAAGTGTTTACACAAGACAACCAGGTGTACAATGCCAAGATAGAAGCCGAGGAGTCGCTAATCGGCGTCTGGTTCGGCTGGAACGTGACAGGTCGATTCGGGTCGGTGGAGCAATCGCCATATATCCCCGTTGCGCCGCTGAAAGGGCCGGCTGGCCGCCAGGAATGGAATCGGGTGGAGCCGAGGGTGGCCATCGGCAGCTTTGCGATCACAAGGGCCAACTCGCATCCTGAAGCTTCCTTGGCGTGGATGGATCAGATGCTGACGGAAGAGAGCAGCATGGAGGCATTCTGGGGGCCGTTCGGAATCAATCTGGTGAGAAATGAGGATGGCACGATCGACTTCGCTCCGAAGCCGGAGGGGATGACAAATCCGCAGTTCCGGCATTCGGATGCGCCGGGCACGAACGCTGTACCGATTCTGCTAAGCGATATGCTGGAGAAGGTCGTTCCGAATCCGGCGGAGGCGGAGAAGTTCGAGCTCTTAGAGCTGTACCGGCCTTATCAGTCCAAGGAGATCTTACCGGGCATGCTGCTGTCGAACGAAGAGAGCGAGACGCTCGCCTTGATCGAGTCGGACATCGTGAACTATGTGGAAGACAAGCTGGCGCAGTGGATATTCAACGGGAATATCGAGGCTGAATGGAACGCGTATGCGGAGCAATTGAAGCAGATGAATGTGGAAGAATACGTGACGATCTATCAACAGGCGTACGACCGTTATACCAGTCAGTAATCGCTAGAATCCGGGAGGGCCGCTTGAGGGCGGCCCATATAGGAGGAGATACGGATGAGCAAAAATAGGAGAAGCATGTGGCGGACGCTCTTGTTAACAGCAGCGTGCCTGGCGACAATTGCGACGCCGAGTGCGATGGCGGATCATGATCCGCCGCCGGGATTGTATAACAATGACGGTAGCCCGCGCCCCATTCACAGCTTGCCCAAGCCGACGAACACGATCGATATCGTTGCCGACTACGGCGCCGACCCAGCGGACAACGGCAGCGATGACGCGGCGATCATTCGGCAGGCGATCGCCGATGCGCAGCCCGGGGACGAGATCTTCTTTCCCGAGGGCACCTACAACCTGAACACCGCGCATCCGAACGACGCCAAGACTCACCTGCTGATGAAGAGCGGCGTCTACTTGCGGGGAGAGAGCCAGGTTGGGGTGGTGCTCAAGTCCAACTTCGACAATGTGGCGAACTCCGCCGTGATCCGTGGACGAGATGTGTTCGACGTGTTGCTGACGAACTTTACGGTAACCTCCACCTGGGACCGTAATTATCCCGTCGGGACGCAGACGAATCCGGACGCAGGCGGTCCTGATTTCGGCGTGCATTTTTTGTACGGAACGACGAGCACCTACAATATTACCGTTGATCGGCTGATTGTCGAGAAATACAAGAAGCACGGCTTCAGCTTTGCGAATACGCGGGATGTCGTGCTCCAGAATTCCCTGTTCAGAAATGCGACGAACAATGGCGGAGGAGGAATGGGCTACGGCATTAATATCCGCGGGACGATGAAAATCGACAAAAACGGACTGCCGGACGATTCCGCCTATCATGTCGTGCAGAATAATACGTTTCAGGGTCCGCATTTACGACATGGCGTTCTACTGATGAGCTATACCCACAACAATGTCATTCGCAACAATACCATTGCAACTACCAAGCTCGCCGGCATAGACATGCACGGGCAAGACGAGTACTTGAATGAAGTGTACGGCAATACGATCTCCGGTCAACTGGGCCCGGGAGCGGGGGGAGGCGGCATCTCCCTCGGGCATCTCGGGGGTACGCACGATGCGACTGGCCGCAAAAACTACATCCATGACAACGAGATCAGCCAGTTCAATCGAACGAATACCGCCGCCAGACAAGTCGGCATCGATGTAATGTATGGTACGCCGGATACGCTCATTGAGCGCAATACGATCCATACCGCGATTGGCTCTCCAGGGGCGGGCATCTATCTGGGGCACGCGCCGCGCACGATTATTCGCGGCAATGTGGTCACGGGTCTGACGGGCGCGGATGCCTGGGGGATCTACCTGGCCGGCGACGACGGGGTCAACGATTCTCCGCCGGGCAATCCGGACGACTCGGAATTATACAACAATACCATCACGCACAATAGCGGCGGGTTAAAGCTGGAGGCAGGAAGCGGGATCAAGCGGGCGGGCAATACAGTCAGCGACAATGGCGTCAATTATGACTACAGCGTGCCTGTCACTACAATTCCAATCGACAGAGTCGCGCCGGTCGCTCCGACCGGACTTGCCGCAACGTCCGTGACGGATGCACGCGTGCAATTGACTTGGGATGCGGTGCCGGACAGCAGCGTGAACGGATATTTAATCTATAACGGGGCGCAGGTGGTCGGCTCGACGGCCGGACAGACTGACTTCGAGGTGGTCAATCTGCTGCCGGATACGAGCTACGCGTTCACGGTGAGAGCGAAGGATGACGGAGCCCACCTGTCGCCGCCGAGCGCCGTCTTGACGGTCACGACCGATGACGGCGTCGAGCCGGTGAGCGGGATCGAGGTCGCAGCGCCGCTGACGACAGTGGCGACGGGTACCAGCATGCGGCTGCAAGCCCATGTCGAGCCGGCCGCGGCAACGAATCCGTCGGTTACCTGGTCGGTGACGGGGGGCAATGGCGAGGCGACGGAACTGGCGTCGATCGATCCGGACGGCCAGTTGACGCTCCATGCGGCAGGCGAGGTGAGGGCGACGGCCACTGCGAACGACGGCTCGGGCGTGACGGGCAGCATCGCGATTCAAGCCGTGCCGCCGCTCGCCACAGGTGCGCCGGCGCGGGCGGTGCTGAGTGATAACAGCGGTCATGGCACCGGCCTGCGAGACGGCAGCTATTCGTTGACGATGAATATGTGGTGGGGCAATAATGGTAGCGTATACAGGCTGTATGAGGACGGAGCGCTGATCGACACGCGAGTGCTGGCGGACGAATCGCCACATGCCCAAGCGGTGAGCGTGGACATAACGGGCCGGAAAAACGGGACATATACGTATACCTGCGAATTGAGCAACGGCTTCGGAACGACTGTATGCGAGCCCCATCACGTGACCATAACCGACGCCGAGC
The DNA here is from genome assembly GCF_014705605.1 of Paenibacillus sabuli. Lineage (GTDB taxonomy): Bacteria > Bacillota > Bacilli > Paenibacillales > Paenibacillaceae > Paenibacillus_D > Paenibacillus_D sabuli. The sequence goes on along the minus strand of NZ_JACXIZ010000010.1, from coordinate 158,002 downwards.
CGGGCCGACCGGTGTTGGAACACGACAATTGGGACGGAGACCATAGCTACGCCATCGCGATGAATATGTGGTGGGGGACCAACGGCACAATCTATCGGCTGTATGAGGACGACATCCTGATTGATACGCAGGAGCTGGGAGACGATACGCCCACCGGCCAGCAGGCGGTCACGGAGATCTACGGCAAGCCTTCTGGCAGCTTCGAATATCGTGCAGAGCTGGAAAATGCGGCGGGAATCACAGCGAGCGACACGATCACTGTACAAGTGACCGATGGAGCGGCGCAACCGGAGCCGGGCGTCGTGCTTCTGGAGTTCGAGGATATGGTCGTGAGCGGGTCGTGGCCGGAGGGTCAGTATGAAATCGTGCACGATCCGAATCTGAGCGGCGGTGCAGGCGTGCGGCTGTATGGCGAGCAGGTGCAGGATTACATTCAATTCGTGCCGCATATGGAGGCAGGTCCACAGCTGATCGAGCTAGGCGTACGCAAAGGGCCAGATCAGGGGATCGTGCAACTGTGGACGCTCGGAGGCGATCTGGGACAGCCGATCGATCTGTATGCCGCTTCGGAGGGAGCCGCGGTCATCGACGATCTCCCGATGATATCGCCGGGCGTCGCCGGTGACAAGATCCTCCGCTTCACACTGATCGGCCAGCACGAAGAGAGCGCGGGACTGGCGTTGACGATAGACTATATCAAGCTGACTATGCAGCAGCCGGAGTAAGGATGCGGGTGAGGTGTACCCATAATAGTGAGGATGCGGGGGGAATAGCAATGGTGAAGAAAAAGCCGAATATCGTCTTCATTACAACCGACCAACAGCGAGCAGATACGCTGCAGATGAAGCAATGCGGTATCGAAGTTACTCCGAATCTGAATGAACTGGCGAAGGAGAGCTGTGTCTTCAGTCGGGCGTATACGAGCACACCGCTCTGTGTGCCCGCCAGGACAGCGCTCGCGACCGGGAAATATCCGACGCGTACCGGTGTCGTCCTGAATGGGAGAGAGGATAACCCCGGGGAAGATCATAAGCCAATCCATCAGATGTTGTCGGAGGCGGGGTACAGCGTAGGGCACTTCGGCATGAATCATATCCGGGTGCAGCCGGAGCTGAACGAGCGCGTCTCGTTCGAGCGGTATATCGATCAGCGGGATTACACGGACTATGTCGCATGCGGCGGAGCCGCCGTCCGGGAGCATCCGCGCGGCAAGACGAAGGTGGAGGAGCTGTGCGGCGGCGTATACAAGGAGAGACAATACTCCAGCGCTCATGCGCATGTGTGGGAGCATCCGCTGACGTTATTCCGGGACGTATATTATACCGACGAGGCGGTTCGATTCGTCGATGAGTCCGCGGCCCGTGCCGATCAGCCGTTCGCGCTGTTCGTGAATCTGTGGGCGCCCCACCCTCCGCTGGCTGTCCCGGAGCCCTACCATTCCCTATTCGATCCGGATGCGCTGGAGTTGCCCGCGAATGTAGGCGCAGTCGCTGCGGGCGAGCCGGCGAACCGGCGGAGGGGAGCCGCGGCCCGGCTTGCGGAGGGGATCAGCCCTCCGCAATGGCGGCAGACGTGGGCGGCCCACCTGGGTCTGACCCGTCTGGCGGACGATTGCATCGGCAGGCTCCTGGCGGCATTGAAGCGTGCCGGGATCTACGACGACACGATGCTGCTATTCATGTCGGATCACGGGGAACTGCTCGGCCAGCATAATATGTATCAGAAGATGGAAATGTACGAGCCGGCTGTGAAAGTCCCGATGCTCATCAAAGCGCCCTCTTGCCCGCCGCGAACGGTGGACGAACTGGTGTCGCATCTGGACATCGTCCCGACCATACTGGACTGGCTGGGCAGACCCGAGATGCTGCCGGAGGAGGAGGCGGACGGCATCTCGCTGCTACCGGTCTTGCGCGGGGAGGCCCCGCTGCCGGAGCGGTCGATGTTCAGCCAGTATTCCGGCAACCAGCGGATCGGCGACATCCGCCGCGCGGTCATTACGAAGCAGTTCAAATACATCTTCGATCCCCGTGATGAAGAAGAGCTCTATGATCTGTCGCAGGACCCGCTGGAAATGACGAATGTGGCGAGGCTGGAAGCCTATGCCCCGCGCAGGCAGCAGTTAAAGGAACAATTGCTCGCGTGGAGCGCGTCCAGGGGCGATTGGATTCGTCGAGACGAATAACGATGCTCGCCCTATCATACGAGCATCAGTGGCGCTCATGATTCGCCGTTGAGCCAACGGTTTGGGGCTATGCGTCTTCGCTATCCGTATTATTGCAGAAATCAAGTTCCAGTAGCCTTCAAACCGAAAAGTGAGCGAACCCGCTAAACGGGTCTGTCAAGTATTTTGTAAATAAATCAATGGATGAACGATGAACCGGGTTTTGGGTGCAAGGAAACACTGTCTTGGGAGTGAGGCAGATAGAAGTGGGAATTAACCGGGAGATCCGGGCCTATACGGAAAGCTTATTTTTTGGACTGTCCTTGCGGCAGTTTTTTTTTCTGTACGGGCATTTCTTGCGTCTGACGGGTCCTGGTGAGTCGGTATAAACCAAATAGAACGACTGGATTAAATGGCCGGAGGCGTCCAATCGTTCTCCGATCTTTCAAAGTAGTAGTCATTTTCATCTTTATGAGATTGATAATCAAATTCATTTAGATTACGATACAGAGTAAGTGGCTTTGCAAAGGAGTGCTGACAGATGCGAGAAGGGAACAATCAAGTATTCACACCAGAGATGGTCGAAAAAATGGCATATATATGGACACGTTCCTCTATTTCATTCATGGATGTGCGTCACCAAACCATTTATCCGAATCAGCCGCTAAGGCAATATAAAATGCCGAGCAGCACGCTGGTTTATGCTTACGGTGGAAGCGCTCATGTTCAACTAAACGAAACAGCTTTTGCAATGGAGCGGTTTGGTCTATTTCATGGCGGAAAGGGAACGATGCTGAGTATCACTCCTGAAGAAGCGGTACTCAGAAGTTACATGGTGTTGTATAAGGCTGAGACGCCGCACTTCTTCAAGAGGGATTTGCAGCGCTTGCTGGAGCAGGTGAATCCATTTGTGCAGCAGTTTGGATATGCGCCGAGCAATCCGGTGTGGCTGATTCATTTATTTGAACAGATGATGGACAGTTGGAGACGTGCAACAGCGCTTAATCATTTTCACACTAAAAACTTGTTTTACCAATCCATGTATGAAGTTTATGAAGATTTGGAACAAGAACAGGCAATGTTTCTTCAACCAGATCCCGTGATATCGGCTAAACGGTATTTGGATGAACACTATACGCAGCCGATCATGTTTCAGGAAATTGCGGGTATGTTTGCGATTAGTGGAGGGCAATTGACAAGGCTATTCAAAAAAAGAGAAGGCCAAAGCCTGCAGGAGTATTTAACTATGAAGAGGCTGGAAGCCGCTCGACACCAATTGGAGAATACAACTGCAACAATTAGGGAAATTGCCAATGGATGTGGTCTTGTTGATGAAAATACGTTGTTTCGGATGTTCAAAAAGTACTATAAAGTTTCACCGGGGGACTACCGGAAAAAATTAGTGGTCATGATGCAGGGTTATACAATTGATAATGATTATCATCATCTTTACAATGAGATAGGACTAGAAAACCTAGCCAAATCTCAAAGAGACGGGGAGTACACCATGTTTGGACAAGTAAGAAGCAAACAAATGATATTGGCGGCGGCAATGAGTTTGATGCTGTTGCTATCGGCATGTACGTCTGCAACGCCATCAAATACTGGGGGAGCGACAAATCAGGTGCCGACGCCAACCCAACAGGTTCAAACCACCGCCGATTCTGGGTCGAAGGGAGCGGAAGCTGCTGCCCGCACACGAACTGTGAGCACGGTCATGGGGGATGTTGAAGTGCCTGCTGATCCGCAGCGCGTGGTAGTGAATTGGTATGCGGGAGACGTCATAACGTTAGGATTAAATGTAGTGGGATCGACAATCGGTCTTAAAAATGATTCATACAAAAAATTACCTTACGCGGAACAACTAGAGTATATCCCCTTTATTGAAAAGTGGGAGCCTGAAGAGATAATGGCGCTCGATCCCGACTTGATCGTGACCTATCAACAGGAGGACTTCGAGAAGCTGAAGGGGATCGCGCCGGTTCTGGTGATTACAGGGGATGAAAAGTCGGCGTTGGAGCGTCTGCTTTTTTTGGGAGAGGCTACCGGACGTAGCGATAAGGCACTTCAACTGATTGATGAGTTTGAAGCAGAGCTTGCAGACGCCAAAAAATTGATTGCGAGTGAGCGATTTAACGGTAAAACGTTCACGATCAATCAGGACTGGGGGGCTACAGGCGAATGGGCAGGCATTGCATTTGAGACAGAATCACGAGGTGGAACAGTGTTGTATGAATATTTGGGGATGACTCTTCCCGATCAAGTAACGTCATTATTAAAGGGTGATGGGAACATACTTAGTTATGAAGTCGCTCATCAGTATTTCGGCGATTATATAATCTGGATTGAAAATCCTCAGATGGAATCGGAATATCAGAAGACAGCATTTTGGAGCAGTATTCCCGCCGTGTCCAATCAACATGTTGTGACGGTTCCAAAAGAGCAATACGGTTTATTTTTCTTCGCCGATGTAGCGAGCATGACTGCGCAACTATCCTATATAACGGAATTGCTTCGTTCGCTGGATTAAAACATATCCTGAATGTAGATGTCTTCCGCGTATCCATGTTAACTTGAACTTGAACGTATGGAAAGGATATCGTTATGAGAAGCAAGCCTGCACAAAAGCGCCGTGGCGCGGTTACCTTTACAATGTACATGGCGATCGGGCTTGGATTAACGGTTCTAATGTCGGCGGCGTCGATTAGCTTCGGCGCCGCCGACATGCGATTAGCGACTGCATGGGAGGCTATATTCCACTTTGATCCAATGCTCACTGATCATCACATTATTCAAACGCTTCGCCTGCCGCGCACCGTGGCCGATCTTATTGTCGGCTGTTCTCTTGCGGTTTGCGGAGCGATTATGCAAGGCACGACGCGCAACCCACTGGCCGACTCGGGTCTAATGGGCATCAGCTCAGGCGCAGCCTTTGCGATTGCACTTTGCCTGGCGTTTATGCCGGGATACACGTACGGTGAGATGATGCTGTTTGCCTGCCTCGGAGCCGCGCTGGCGACGGGGATGACCTATTTCATTGCTTCACTTGGCAAGCGCGGCATGACTCCACAGCGTCTGGTACTCGCCGGACTGTCGATCTCGATGTTGTTTGGCGCCTTTAGTCAATATTTGGCGATTAACTACAATCTTGGTCGTGCTCTGGCGTTCTGGACCGCGGGCAGTACCGCTGGAGCAAAGTGGGGGGAGCTACTGCTGATTTCACCGTTCTTTGTCGGCGGGGTACTGTTAGCATTGGCATTGTCGCCTTCGGTGACAGTGCTCAGCCTGGGTGAAGAGGTCGCCGGAGGGTTGGGAATTCGTAGCGGGCTCGTCAAGGGACTCTCTACAGTTATTGTGTTGCTGTTGACCGGTCTTGCAGTCGTGGTTGTCGGACCGGTCGGTTTTGTTGGCCTGATCGTGCCTCACATCGTGCGCTACATAGTCGGTGTCGATTACCGTTACATCATTCCGGCAGCAGCGGTCTATGGGGCGTTGCTGACGGTGTCGGCTGATTTGGTTGGACGTTTGATCAACAAGCCTTTTGAGACGCCGATAGGGATTATCTTTTCGATTATCGGGGTGCCGTACTTTCTCTTTTTGGCTCGGAAGCAAAGGAGGGAGTTCGAATGAACAACCAGCGATTTACCGTGCAGCGCGGGATTTTCATCAATGTGCTGCTGTTGGTGTTGATTGCGGTCTTCGCTGTGATCAGTGTGAACGCCGGGAAAATGAATTTATCGCCGATGGAAGTATTCAATGTGCTGCTGGGCAACGGTACGGAGCGGCAGAATCTGATCGTGTTTGACTTTCGTTTGCCACGCATCGTATTAGCGATTTTAGTCGGCATGGGCATGGGAGCAGCGGGTGTAGTGATGCAGAGCTTGCTGCGCAACGATATGGCAAGTCCGGGAACGCTGGGGATTAGCTCAGGTTCTGGTTTGTTCGTGTTGTTCTTTGTGGTCTATATGGCTTCGGCAGGGGCGAGTTCCTTTATTGCGTTGCCCCTGCTGGCATTTGTCGGGGGAATGATGGCGACTGCGCTGATTTTCTTGCTATCGTATCGGCGGGGACGAGAACTCTCGCCGATTGCCCTGATTTTGACCGGTGTAGCGCTGGGGAGTGGCTACGGGGCGCTGACGACCTTCTTAACGCTCAAGCTCGATGACTCACAGATGGATTTCATGCTGCGATGGTTGGCGGGGAGCCTGTGGGGCGATGACTGGCGGTACATTGCGATCCTGGCTCCGTGGATTTTGATATTGCTAGCATATATTTTTTACAAGGCAAGAATTCTCAATACGCTTCATCTGGGGAACCAGACGGCGGAAGGGCTAGGGTTGGCGGTGAAGCCGGAGTTTCTCGGGTTGTCGGTCGCGGCGGTGGCGCTCTCATCGGGAAGTGTGGCGCTCGGCGGCAGTTTCTTCTTTATTGGTCTGATCGCCCCGCATATGGCAAGGAGATTGGTCGGTCCGGATCACAAGTTGCTGATTCCAGCAGCCAGTTTAGCCGGCGGCCTGATCGTCATTTTGGCGGACACGATTACACGGACGATGAGTCTGGGCGGCGATGTACCGACGGGGATTGTGATTACGGTGATTAGTGTGCCGTATTTTCTCTATTTATTAGCCAAAGAGAATTAGTCGAACGCGCTGCATGGCGTATACAGCGCTGATCCTCACGCGAGGTGTCGGGGGTCATCACCTGCATAGAGGCGGATATTATGCACGAGCCCCGCACGGGACGCCCGGTGTATGTGACGTATCAACTGCTGCGTGGGGAGTCTGCACATCGAACTATGCAAAAACAGAAGGTGGTAGCGACATGAAGATTGCATGGCGCGTGTTAAAAAGCGCAAGGCCGTATTGGAAGTATTATGCGTTTGGTTTTCTGGGAATGGGGATCGCAACGGCCGCGGGCTTTTACTTGCCGTGGGCTTTGCGTACGTTAACCCAACTGGCGACCAAAGGCACAGAAAACTTTGCCGCAGAGGCGTTAACGATTGGGTTATTGCTGCTGGGTGCGACCACCTTGCAAGCGGCGGGGTCCTCCTTGTCGGGGTATATGAACCACTACACCGCATTGCATGTGGTGGCGGATTTGCGGAAACAGTTGTACCGCAAGTACCAGCAGATGAGCCTGCGTTATTTCAACCGCAGCCGCACCGGAGATTTGACGGGACGAGCGGTCAATGATGCGATGGAGGCGGAAATTTTCATCGCGCATGCGATCCCGGAGTTTGTCGTCAGTGTGTTGACGTTTTTCGGGGTCGGGGCGCTGCTAATGGCGATCAATTTGAAGCTGGCGTTGATTAGTTTGGTCACGATTCCGATCCTGCTGGCGATTACCGTGTGGCAGAGCAAGTTTTTAGCACCGTTGTGGGGGGAGAACTCGAGGGTGCGCGGGGAGATTTCCGGTAAAGTGCAGGAGAACTTGTCGGGGATGAAGGAGATCCAAATCTTCAACCGTCAGGCAGAAGAACAATGCAAGGTGGACCACTTGGCGATGAAGCATGCGAAGACGTATTTGCGTGCAAGTAAATATTACGAAACGTCTGTTCCAGTGTTGGCATTGGTGACAGCGTTAGGCACGGTGCTGGTTGTAATCTTTGGCGGACGCTTGATCAGCACCAGAGAAGCGACGATTGCGGATATTGTCGGTTTTATCGCGTACTTGGGGATGTTCTACGGTCCGGTGCGTTCGTTCTCGGGATTAGTGGAAATGGCCGGCCGTGCCGCGGCGGGGTTGCGCCGGGTGTATGAGGTGTTAGATGAGGAAGAGGAGGTTCAGGAGAAGCGGAATGCGACCGTGCTTTCGCGTGTGCAAGGCGAGATCGCATTTAGCAACGTATCGTTTTCGTACCAGGACGGCACACAGGTGTTAGAACAAGTGAACTTGACAGTGCGTCCAGGTCAGACGGTAGCTTTGATAGGGACAACGGGAGTCGGGAAGACAACGCTGGCGAGCCTGGTGAATCGGTTCTATGATCCGCAAGGAGGTTCAATTATGGTGGACGGGATCGATATACGGGATGTGACGCTGAACAGCTTGCGCAATAACATCTCGATGGTGCTGCAGGATACGTTCTTGTTTGACGGAACGGTGTACGACAACATCGCATACGGATGGCAAGATGCGAAGCGCGAAGATGTGCTGGCGGCAGCGAAGGCGGCGAAGGCCCATGACTTTGTTGCGCAGATGGAGCAAGGGTACGATACCATCGTCGGAGAACGTGGTGTGCGGCTATCGGGGGGCCAAAAGCAACGGATCTCGATTGCGCGAGCGATCTTGCGCAATACGCCGATTCTTATCTTGGATGAGGCAACCTCGGCGCTGGATACGAAGACGGAGCAGGAGATTCAGCAGGCGCTCGATGAGATATCCAGGGATTGCACGACACTGGTGATTGCCCATCGGTTGTCGACGATCCGACATGCTGATCTGATCGTGGTGTTGGAGGGAACGGGCATCGCGGAGGTCGGTACGCATGAGGAACTGTTACGGCACAGCGGTATTTATGCCCGCTTGTATTCGGCGCAGGCCTCTTAACGATATGAATTGTACAATGTGGACATAGAAAGCGCAAGTATCCAAGTGGCGCCAGATAGATAGATAGATTAAGAGGAGGAAGAGTGTATGAATATGGAATTGGATTTATATGATTTGACGATTATTGGCGGCGGCCCGGCAGGATTATACTCGGCCTTTTATAGCGGAATGCGTGATATGAAGGTGAAGTTAATTGAGGCGAAAGAAGAACTGGGAGGCAGGTTGCTGCTCTACCCCGAGAAAATGATCTGGGATGTGGGCGGTGTGACGCCGATCCGCTGTGAGCAATTGATCCGTCAATTGATCCAGCAGGCGAAGACGTTTGATCCTGCGATTGTCCTCGGGCAAGAGATAAGCTACCTTGAACGCTTGGACGACGGCACGATGATTGTGACAGCAATCAACGGGGAGCGTCATCATACTCGCACGCTCATTCTAGCAATCGGTTATGGCGTATTAAAGCCGGTCAAACTGGACATTGAAGGCGCAGATCGTTACGAGGTGACTAACCTTCATTATACGGTGCAGGAGCTGGATTGTTTCAGAGGGAAAAGGGTGCTTATATCCGGCGGTGGCGATTCCGCTGTCGATTGGGCAAATGAGTTGGGGCCGATAGCGGCTCATGTAACTATCGTTCATCGTCGAGAGCAATTTGGCGGACACGAAAAAAATGTAAAGCGGATGTACGAATCGACGATTGATGTGCGTACTTCCTATGCATTAACTCAATTGCATGGCAACGAGGTCGGTGACGCTATAGCGGCAGTATCGCTTGCTCCTGTTGACGAGGAAGGACAATTGGGAATTGAAAAAGAGCGGCTGGAAGTGGACGAGGTCATTATAAGCCACGGATTTCGCGGCGATTTTGGCCCGATTATCGATTGGGGCATAGAGGTGGGGAAATGGGATATTCCAGTTAACGAGCATATGTCCACGAAGCTTCCTGGAATATTTGTCGCTGGGGATTCCGTTAATTTTTCTGCTAAAGTAAAGTTGATCGCCGGGGCGTTTAACGATGCTGTGCTGGCAGTGAACAGCGCCAAGAAATATATCGATCCGGAGGCCTGGGGGATGGCCCGGGTATCCTCTCACAACAGCATTTTCAAGGAACGAAACAAGTCGCTTGGTGTTGCCGAGGAGGATGCGTGATCAGGGGGATAACCGCCCGCGAATTGCGCTGGCTGCTCGACGGACTTTCGTTGGGCCAACGGCAAGCGCATCCGGCCGTCCAGGCCGAACGTATTCTGTAGCCAGGGATTTCCTTCCTTTTATCGACACATCTGCCGGGAGGGATTGGGCTCGAGGCCCGTCTATCCCTGGAGCTTGGCATCCCCCTCCATTCTGTCGCATGTCATCCTCCAAGCAACGTGATCATACCAAAAAAGCCGCCGGTTTATTGACGACTGTGGGATAACATAAATTGGAATCCGTGCACCGGGAAAAAGCTGCCTTTCTTCAACAGAAAGCCCAATCTGATATACTTGAAGCGAGTTCATCGTAGGAGGAGGCCTCATCAAGATGCAACACAAACCGCGCATCGTTTGGGAATGGCAACTGACGCCTTTTCAAACGGTGCAACAAGCAATCGGCTCCGGCACACAGCTTGATGACAATACCCTGTTCGTCATTACAGGTGGACGTGCAGACTGGCAAGTTAACCGCCGCGTCTGTCATCTCGAACGCGGGAGTCTGCTTGCTGTAGAAGCATACTGTCCGATAGAATCGATCAGCCCGGACAGCCCCGCCTTCCAAGGCTACAAGCTGACCTATGATCTGCTGAATCTTTCAGCCCTACAACAACCTGGTGAAGAAGCGCTTCGCGTCCAGTGGAAAGCCCCCTCCGGCTACGGCTTCAGTACAGCCCTGTTGGATCAAACGGATTTGTGTCAAGTAGAAGCGCAGTTAAGCGAACTTAAGGACTGGCAGCCAGAACGTGATATTTTCCTTCAAGCCGCAGGCAGCACATTATTGGTGCAATTGTACAATGAACAAAACATACAAGAGAAGCAACCGGCGATCGAACGTGCGATGACTCATATCAAACAACATTATCGCTCCACTCTGACACGCGAACAATTAGCCAACCAGGCCGGCATGAGTCCTTGGCATTTTTCGCGTAAATTCAAGGAGCAATCCGGCTATTCGCCGATGGACTACTTGCTGCGCTATCGGATGAATCGGGCACAGGAGCATCTGCTGCAGGGCATGCGTGTACAAGAAGCATCGCGACTCAGCGGATTTGACGACGTCTTCTACTTCAGCAAGCGGTTCAAGGCCACCGTTGGCATTACCCCCGCCCGCTTCGCCGAACACGCTGCAGATCGCAGGATCGCTGCGGGTCTGCCGCGTATAGCCGAAGCGCTCCTTGCGCTGGATATCATCCCTTGCTGTGTGCTGGCCTACCCGCCGCTCATTGCCGAGCATCAGCAACGACTGTTCGATCAGTACAAGGTTCCCGTCATTCCCGTGCCGCAATATGCATTGCCTGCAGGAGCTCTGCTGCCCTATCGCCCGCAATGGATCATCACCCAACGTATCCCCGAAAGCGACAGGGATCGTCTGCGTGATATTGCGCCTACGCTAAGCGTTGTCGATATCGATTCTCGACACTTCATCGCCGATCTGGCACCGCTGCTCGGTCGACAAACGCAAGCCGATGCTTGGCGGCAAAGCTACGATCATTATCTCATGTCAGCTCGGCGGCGATTGGCGCCGCATCTGGATGCCCGCGCGACAGCGCTAATCATTCGAGTCGAAGGCCACGGCTACCGCTATATGAACAGCAAGTCACATATCAGTCCGGCAAGCCTGCTCTATGATGAACTGGCACTGCGTATGCCGGTCGGTCTGGCAGACGCCAGCAATTGGTGCAGCACATTGGATATTGCTCGTTTGGCGGAGGCTGATCCGAATTATGTATTCATCGAAAACCGCGTCTTCGAAGGCGGTTCATCGGATGCCTACATGCAGCGTTTGCTCGAAGATCCACGCTGGCTAGGCCTCAAAGCAGTCCGGCACAAGCGGGTATTCCCGATTACAACGCGCACTTGGATTACAGGTTGCGGCGCATTTGGTTATCAACAAGTTGTCGATCAGATGGTCGATTACTTAATCCAGTCCGAAAGTGGTAACGAATTGTCCTGAGCGCGCACAATCCTCCATCCGCTTGCGCACAGACAAACATGGAGACGGCTCCCCGCATTTGCTATACTCTTAAACGATAACGATTATCATTATTATTAAAGGGGAGAACGACCATTATGTTTCGCAAAATGTCCATTGTGTTAGGAGTCACACTTGCACTGCTGCTAGTAGTAGCGGGCTGCGCTTCCAACGAATCAGTAAATGAACAGACAGAAGCTGCGGATAACGAATCCAAAGTACCCGCAACAACGGATGAACCTCAAACCCGCATCGTCACCGATATGTTCGGAGAAGTGGAAATTCCGACGAACCCCGAGCGTATGATCGTTACGAACACACGCTATGCCGAGTATATGATTGAGTTGGGCATCGTTCCATCCGGCGTACTCTATGTCGCTGATGTTGAACCGGACTATCGCTTGGATTACTTCGCCAATCATGGCGTGGAATTAATCGAATACCCGCAATACGAGCAAAACTATGAACTGCTGTTGACGCTCAACAGTGACATGATCGTGGCCTATGGCGCGACCGTCGGAGACGGCATCTACGAGCAACTGAGTAAGATCTCCCCAACTGTCGCGGTGCCCGGCACGATCTTTATGAGCGATGCCATGCCTGCTTTGGCTGCCATTTTCGAACGTGAGGAACAATTGGAAAGTGTGACCGCCGCTTTTACAGCAAAAGTTGAAGCAGCCAAAGCGCAATTGGCCCCTTACGCTGAAGGAAAAACCGTGCTCGTCTTGCGGGTCGACCCCAATCAGTATCGTTTCCTGGGCAGTAAGAGTCAAGGCGCCAGTGAATTGTTCTATCAACAGTTAGGCCTGCAAATTCCTGAAGTTCTCAAGGACGGAGAAGCTTGGTTCAATCCGTTCTCCCTGGAAATTCTCCCAGAAATCAATCCGGATTACATCTTTATTGAAAAACGTGTGATGGAAGGTGGCGACAGCGACCAGTCATGGGAGGATCTGATGGGGAATTCATTGTGGAAAAACCTTGATGCGGTGAAGAACAATCGCGTATTCCCTGTGGGAACCAAAGATCTTGTACAAGGAGAAGGACCGATCGGCTCCGCATATCTGATCGACTTCATCGTGGAATCGATTATCTCGGTAAAATAAGGAGGAGATGTACGTATGTCTGAAGACATCTACGACTTGACGATCATTGGTGGCGGCCCCGCGGGTATGTACGCTGCGTTCTATAGTGGGATCAGAGCGATGAAAACCAAACTGATTGAGGCCAAGCCACAGTTGGGCGGATTCATGTGGCGCTATCCGGAGAAGATGGTTTGGGACGTCGGAGCAGTCGGTCCGACCCGCTGTGAGTCGCTGATCCATGCATTGGAGAAGCAAGCGCGCACATTCGATCCAACCGTCGTACTCGGTCAGGAGATTAACGATCTGACGCGACGGGAAGACGGCGTACTGATCGTGCGCAGCAATTGCGGAGCTGTTCACTATACCCGCACCGTGCTGCTGTGTGCAGGACGCGGCATCACCGAATTGGAGAAACTACGGCTCGAAGGCGAGCCGCAGCAGGATTGGAACAATCTTTATTACACCGTTAACGATTGCGCTGTCTTCGCCGGCAAACATGTTCTTGTTTCCGGCGGCGGCAATGCTGCCGTGGATTGGGCCAACGATCTGCACGATCATGGCGCTCATGTGACCATCGTTCATCGCCGGACGCAATTTGACGCATTGGAACGCAACATCGAACGACTATACGAGCATGCAGCCATCCTCACCCCATACGCGCTGCATCAATTGCAAGGACAAAACGACGATATTACACATGTGAGCTTGTCCCACAGCGAAAATGGCAGCATGCAGCAATTTACAGTCGATGCCGTACTGATCAATCATGGATACAAGCGCAATTATGACGCCTTGCAGGCATGGGGTCTACATATGGGGGATTACGGCATCATCGTCAATGAAAGTATGCATACCGGCATTCCCGGTGTCTTCGGCGCCGGAGACTGTGTCAGCTATGGCAGCAAGGTTCGCCTGATCGCCGGTGCATTCAATGATGCGGTACTCGGCGTGAATAGCGCTATGCGCTATATCGACCCGAATGCGACTAAAATGGCTGGTGTTTCTTCCCACCATGAACGTTTTCGTGAACGCAACTTGCAACTGCGATCCCTGTCATAGACGCATTGACATACCAAAAAGACATGGCTGTCCAAAAGTCAGTAAAAACTGACGATTTGAGCAGCCTCGTTCCAATGAATATACATATACATTTTTATCGTGATCGCTCAGATTCACGATGCTTTTCCGGTTCAAAGTCAATCCCGCTGATTGCATGTTCGTATAAAAACTGCTTGATTTCGCTCATATCGTTCGTCGTATAGTAGGCTGACAACAATTCGTTGAACCGCTCCATATTTTTCTCTGTAATGGTTAGCATACCATGTCCATTGCCGACAAGAAGCTTGTTTGCGAGCAGAAGAGAGGTTCGCTTGTTTCCATCCCAAAACATTTGCCGCCGCGCTCCCCACAGGAAAGAAGTGATGGCTTTCTCCGTTAGGGTCATGTCCGTAGCCAGCAAGTCCGCCAATTCTTGTTCGATCTCGCTCTTCACCGGGAGCGGCGGCGCATAATCCGTGCCTGAAATTCCGACACGCCCGGCTTTTAAAACGCCCCATTCCAGCGCTTCATTCTTATCCTGAATACAGGCCGTTAAGCCGGCAACTCGATGCTATGACTGAAAAATGGAGAAACGAACTCCACGCTTGCTAAACGCTCAATAATATTTCTACCATTTGTCTCTCTTTTGGCCGTGAGGTAAAATGAGGAGCGAATCCCAAGCGCTGCAACAAGCCTTCGTCTTGTAGCAACTGTATCCTTTCAGCGAGCAGCTGTACCAATTGAACCAGTCGATATCATTAGACAACAAGGAGGAAAAACAATGGCGGAACTGACAGTCGGGCGGGTCGTCCCGGATTTCAAGCTGCCCGCTTCGAGCGGCGAGGAGGTGGCGATTCGCGATTTTCGCGGCCGCAATGTCGTGCTGTATTTCTACCCGAAGGACAATACGCCTACCTGTACGCAACAGTCGTGCGCCTTCCGCGACACGACCGACGATTTTGCAGCGTCCGATACGGTCATCGTCGGCATCAGCACGGACGATATCGCTTCGCACCAGAAATTCATCGCCAAGCACAACTTGCCGTTCGTGCTGCTCGCCGATACCGAGCACAAGGTATGCGGGAAGTACGGGGTGTGGCAACTCAAGAAAAACTACGGCCGCGAGTACATGGGCATCGTGCGCTCGACGTTCCTGATTGACAAGAAGGGCAAGCTCGTCCAGGAATGGCGCGGCGTCCGGCTGAAGGGCCATATCGAGGCAGTGCTGGAGGCGGCCAGCGAGCTGAAGTAGCACACGAACGCGGGGATGAAAGGCAACTCCTATCCTAATGCAAAGACAAGCGTAACTGAACAAGCTGGCAGGGGAGCCAGTAATGATCTGGCAGGGGGAGCGATCAACGATGGAAAAAGAGACAGAAAAACGAATCTACAAGCGGGTCGGCGCGCATGAACTGGAGCTGCTCGTAACGAAGCCGGAGGGCTGGCGCGCGGACGCCGGCCTCCCGGCGATCGTCTGGATTCACGGGGGCGGCTGGAAGTCCGGCTACCCGGAGCGGTTCGTGCCGCACAGCGTCCGCTTCGCTGCGCGCGGCGCGGTCTGCTTCAGCGTGCGCTACCGGCTCGTCGGGCAGCCGCTCGGTGCGGATGCGGACGGGGAGACGGCGACCGTCGAGCATTGCGTCGCCGATTGCCGCTCGGCGGTTCGCTACATCCGCATGCATGCCGTCGAGCTTGGCATCGATCCGACGCGCATCGCGGCCTGCGGCGATTCGGCAGGCGGCCATCTGGCGTCCTGCCTCGCCACGCTGAATGAATTCGACGAGCCGGGCGAAGACACGTCGGTGCCGGCGCTGGGCGACGCGGTGATCAACATGAACGGGGTCGTGGACCTGACGCGCGCCTTTCTCGATCTGCCGATGCAGTCCGACCGCGACGCGAGCGGCGACGAGGTGGCGCGGTACTTGCGCCGCGATGCGCAGGCGAAGCGGCTGTCGCCGGTGTTCCACAGTCGGCCGGGCGGTCCGCCGATGCTGCAGCTGCACGGCCTGCTGGATACGGTGGTCTTACCGGATCATGCGGTGCGCATGCACGAGGCGCATCTGGCGGCGGGCAATCATTCGGAGCTCGTGCTGTACCCGGATGCGAAGCACGCTTTTGTCCTGTACGACTATACCGCCACCGAGGCGCAGGTCGAGCGCGCAGTTGCCGACATCGACGCCTTCCTGACGAGGCTGGGCTGGCTGGACGAAGCCTAGCCCCGCGCCAACCGGGCTACACCCGATTCGCACGACGATACGCCGACGGACTCGCGCCCGTATGGGCGGAGAAGACGCGACTGAAATAAAAGCCGTTCTGGTAGCCGCAGCGCACGGCGATCGCCTCCACCGTCAGATCGCTCTCGAGCAGCAGTGTGCGGGCACGCTGCAGCCGCAGCTGCGTCAGATAGACGATCGGCGAGATGCCGACCGCGGCCTGGAAGCGCCGGGTGAACTGAGATTGGCTCAGTCCGGCCGCGGCCGCGATGGCGCGCATCGAGCAGTCCTCCCCGCAGCGGCGCTCGAGCTCGGCCAGCGCACTGCGGACGAGCGGGTCGGCGACGACGCGCGCCGAGGCGGCGTCGCGCTCGTAGCGATGGAGTCGCAGCAGGTCGAGCACCAGATGCGCGGCGTAGGCCCGGGCGGCCGGCGAGAGGCCGTCGGGCGCGCTCTGCACGCCCTCGAGCAGCTGCAGCGTCGACCGCGCCCGCGCGGCATGACGGAAGACGAGCTTGCCGTCAGGCGCCGGCGTCCGCGCCGCCGCGACGGGCGCGCCGCCGATCTGCCAATCGAACTCGATAAAGTGAAACAGCAGCGGCCGCGCCGCGCGCCGATGCAGCGTCGTCTGCGGCGGACAGAGCACGAGCTCACCGGGCTGCGCTTCCTTCCAATGCGGCTCATCCGCGTCCATTGCGTCCGCCCCCAGCGCATACGCGATGGGCTGCTCCTCCGAATAGAGCAACGCCCAGAAGGCATACGTGTCCTGCGGCAGCATATGCTTGCGCCGCTCCCCGCTCTGATGGTGATGGCGAATGATCCGCACCGTTTCTGACATCTCGTTCTTTTCCAAGCCTTCTTTCTCCAAGGCTTTCTTATCGGATGCCTTTCTTTCCATCGCCTCTTCATTCCGCATCGCCTGCGCCCTCCCGTACTTGGTATCTTCACGTCCCGACTGCTATCCGACTGGAATACAAAAAAGTATATGTATTATAGTAAGCAACTGCATGGCCTTTGTAAACTCGGTATACTAAAATGAATTAAGATTCATCATTCGCAAAAAAGTGAAGGGAGACGAAGGGGATGCAGGAAAAACAAGCGCTGCGCATGCTTGATAATGCGCAGATGGAGCAGTATAATCGGGATGGCTATCTGGTGCTTCGCGGCGTGTTTACAAAATCGGAGATGGAGGTCGTTCAGGCTGAATGCTCGCGTTTTCTGACGCTCGAGGACTATCTCGACCCGCTGAATATGCGCGTCGGCTATCGCAAGCTGGAGGACGAAAGTCGGGTGGTCGAACGCTTTGACCCTGTGCACGATATCTCGCCGGTATTCGCCGCCTTGACGCAGGATGAGCGCTTGTTGACGCCTCTGCGTGACATCTATCTCGACGAGCCGCAACTCTTCAAGGACAAGCTGATCTTCAAGTTGCCGGGCGTGAGCGGATACACGATGCATCAGGACGCGCCGTATTGGCAGGGCTTCCCTTACGAGCAGCTGATCTCGGCGATGGTCGCGATCGATGGCGCCAGTGCCGCCAACGGCGGACTGGAGCTGTTCAGCGGCTACCACGACCGCTTCCGCACGACGCCGGGCGAGCTGCGCAATATGAATGAGGCCGAGATCGCCGAGATCGATCCGCAGCGCGGCACGATCGTCGAGACGGAACCGGGCGACGTCATCCTGTTCCATTCGCTGACCCCGCATCAGAGCGGGCCCAATACGGCCGAGGTGAGCCGCAGGCAGCTCTATCTGACCTATGCTCCGGCTGCGGCGGGGCAGTTGTACCGCGCGCATTATCAGCACTATCAGCGCTACAGTCTCGGCTTCCGCGCAGGCGGGGACCGGGCACAGGGCCATTATTTCAAATAAAGATTGGTCGGGAGGATGCGACAAAATGAGCATGAAAGTTAAGCAGGCAAGGCAAGCGGCAATGGAGGTCCCCGGACTGATCAGCCTGTGGGAGATGCAGGAGCAGAGCGGTCCACGCGAGTCGAGCGGTCCCGGCCGCTACCGCCTGCGCGAAATGGCCGGCACGGTCGGCAGCGCCGAGGAGGGCGTCTTCGGTCCGCGGGCTGCGCGCTTCGTGTACGGCGATTGGCTGGCAGTGCCGCGCAGCGAGTGTCCGGCGCTGGACTTCCACGGGAACGCAGCCTTCACGCTTGCGGCGTGGATCAAGCGCGGCGAGGAGAAGGGCGAGTGCCAGGCTGTCGCGGGCATGTGGAACGAGACCGGCCGCAGCCGCCAATACTGCATGTTCCTCGATCTGAGGATCTGGGAGAGTGCCAATCAGGTGTGCGGGCACGTGTCCGCCGAGGGCGGTCCCACACCCGGCTACAAGTATTGTATGAGCGCGGCGATCGGCGCGACGCCGGTGACGAGCGGACGCTGGCAGCTGGCGGTCTTTACCTACGATGGCCAGAATGCGCGCGTGTATCTCGACGGCCGGCTCGACGTGCGGGAGGGCTTCAATCCATACCCGTATCCGGAAGGGCTGCATGACGGCGGTAGCGGCGGATCGGATTTTACGGTCGGCGGCGTAGATCGCTCGGGCACGCCGGGCAACTTTTACGAAGGCTTGCTGGGCGGCCTGGCCGTATACGACCGGGCGCTCGGGGACGAGGAGATTGCGCGGCTTTACCGCGACACGATCCCGACGCCTTTGCAGGATGCGTAAGCCACTATACACGACCATACACGAGGCTGTGCCTATAATTCATTAAAACCGCCCTTCTCAGGGCGGTTTTTTTGCATTCGCGTGGAACGCCAATTGGCTTGGAAGAGAGCGGCAGAACGGCTGGGCACGTTGCGGAGCGAGCGGGTCGCGGGATGGCGAGCTCAGACGGCAAGTGACAGACGTGACAGACGGCTGGCAAGCGACAAGCGACCGGTGGCAAGTGGCGAGGCGACATGCGGCAGGGGCAAGCGGTAGGCGGCAAGCAGGTAGCAATCGGTAAGTAGCGAGTGGCAGGCGGCAGATAGCCAGCGGTAAGTGACAGGTGGGGAGCATCAGGCGATAAGCCACAGGTTGGGGGTGGCAGATGGCAAGCGGCAAGTGAAAGGTAGCTATTCTAATGGACACCAGCGAAGCTTAGCGGTCATTTCCGCCCCATCTCCCCCGCTAAGTGTCGCTCATGACCGTTACAGCAGACAGCCACGTGTCGCGGAACCGCGAATGGAGCGAATGGAGGCAGTCCTCACGGATTCGCCCAGGTCATGCATTTCGATGTGCTAATTTGACGTGCTAACGGAAATAAATGGATAATAATTACATTCATCATATTACAACAAATATTTTTATACTTTCGACAAAACGATTCGAATTTCCATCCATTATCTCTTGTTTCGACACGTTTATTTTGACACAATAGGTAGCATAAATGCTGTATAATCGCAAGATATCATTTTTTATGGTCCAGAATTACGTTGAGTACGTTGTATATAGGTGATTGATACGATTTATATAGGTATAGAGAACGATAGCTGAGAACGATAGCGGTTTTGCCTCATATTTGACACGCTGCGGTGTTTAGATATTGTACAGATGGCTTCGCTACACTGAAAGCAAAGTCGCGGCCAGCAAGCGAGAAAATCGCCGGTCGTATGGTCGACTTCATACCAATTGCGGAGATAAGGGAGAAGCGAAAATCATGCTGCAAATGAAGCAAAAAGACCGCATGCGTTCGGAGCCGGTACGATCCCGCAGACCGCTAGCCGACGCTAGTCTTGCAATGGCGCGATTCCGCACACGGCCGGGTGTCGCTGGTCTTGCGATGGCGCGATTCCGCAGGCAGCTAGCCGACGCTCTGCTTGCAAGGATGCGATCCCGCGCGACACCTGGCGCCTCGGTGCGCAGGGCGGCACGATCCGGTGCGCATGCGCTGCCGGCCGTCGCTATGCTCGCGGCATTGTTCATGCTGGCCGGCTGCGGCTGGTTCGAGGGCGGCAGCGGCCCGGCTGCAGGGGGGACGGGGCCGGAAGCGGCGCCCGTGCTGTACACGGGCGAGCCGAGTCCGGCGATCCAGTCGGTCTATACGTCGTCGAGACAGCTCAGTCTGACCTTCAACGGGCTGGCCGATGCCCAGACGATGCACGCGCTGCTTGACGAGCTCGACCGGCTCGAGCTGCGGGCGACTTTTTTCGTGCCGGGCATGCGCGTGGCGGAGGAGCCGGACCTCGCCCGCCTGATCGTCGAGCGCGGGCACGAGCTGGAGAACAATACGCTGAGCAGTGTCAATCTCAGCGAGCTCGATTACGCGCAAGTGCATCGGGAGATCGCGCTCAGCCAAGAGGTGATCGAGCGGGAGACGGGCGTCGTGCCGAGCTATGTACGCTCCAGGTCCGGGGATATCACGGCGAACATGCAGCTGGCGGCGGCGGACCTCGGACTCGACGCTGTCGTCGGATATTCGATTAATCCCCGCGATACCGATATGCAGAGCGCCGAGGAGATCGGGGCGTATGTGGAGCGCTACTTGTCGCGCGGCGGGATCGTCCTGCTGCATACCGACTACAACCCGGAGATCGTGTCGGCCATCCGCTATATCGCCGAGGCCGCGCACGAGCTGCGCTATGAGCTGGTGACCTTGCGCGAGCTCGTCTCCGGTGGGGAGACGCGGCTGGCGCCGCAGGAGATCCCGGGCTACGATGCCGTCAGGCTCAATCCGGACTACGCCGATCAGGACTACGAGCTGATCTACCAGTTCGAGACCGAGGAGCGGGAAGTCGCGCTTACGATAAATAACTGGGCGAGCGATCAGACGATGACCGCCATTCTGGATATATTGGACGAATACGACGTCAAGGCGACCTTTTTCCTTCGGATGAAGGGCGTGGAGGCCAATCCGAATATGGCGCGCGCACTCGTCGATGCGGGCCACGAGGTGGCCAATCATTCATACAATCACGAGGTCGTGACGACGCTCACGCCCGAGCAGCTCCAGGCGGACGTCGTCAAGGCGCATCAGGTGCTGACCGAAGCGATCCAGGAGCAGCCGCTCATGCTGTATCGGCCGCCGACCGGTGCGATCAGCGAGGAGTCGGCGCGCATCATCGCGGCGACCGGCTATCACCGGATCGCGATGTACGATGTGACGACGATGGATTGGGATGTGGCCAACGACGCCGAGACGATCGTCTCCCGCATCATGGCGAAGACCAAGAGCGGCAGCATCATCCTGCTCCACGCCTTGGACGGGACGCATGTGCTGGAGGCGCTCCCCGAGGCGATCCGGCTGCTCCGGCAAGAGGGGTACCGGTTCGTGCTCATGTCCGAGGCGCTGGGCCTGGAGCCATGACTCGACGGGCGGCAAGCGGAATTTTGTATACATGGATTCGTATAGATTGCGAGGTATGAGATGGAACACTTATGGAATGAACTGCGAGCCCGCCGCGCCAAGGTGGCGGTGATCGGCATGGGCTATGTCGGCTTGCGTCTGGCGGTCGCTTTTGCCGAGCACCTGGAGGTCGTCGGCTTCGACGTCAACGCAGCCAAGATCGAGGCGTACAAGCAGGGCAACGACGTCACCGGCGACATCGGCGACGACGCGGTCGCGCGCAGCGGCGTCGCCTTCACGGCGGATCCGGCCGAGCTGGACGGCGTCGAGGTGTTCGTCGTCGCCGTGCCGACCCCGGTCGGCCGGGGCAATGTGCCGGACCTCGAACCGGTGCGCAGCGCCAGCCGGCTCGTCGCGGCCAAGCTGACGCCGGGAGCGGTCGTGTTCTACGAATCGACGGTCTATCCGGGCGTGACCGAGGAGGAGTGTCTGCCGCTGCTGGAGCGGGGCTCGGGTCTGCGCTGCGGCGCCGATTTCAAGATCGGCTACTCCCCCGAGCGCATCAATCCGGGCGATCGCGAGCATTTGCTTGCCAACATCGTCAAGGTCGTCTCCGGCATGGACGAGGAGACGCTGGAGTTTGCAGCGAGGCTGTACGGGCTCGTCGTGGAGGCGGGCGTGCACCGCGCGCCGAGTATCAAGGTCGCGGAGGCGGCCAAGGTCGTGGAGAACGCGCAGCGCGACATGAACATTGCCTTTATGAACGAGCTTGCGGTGCTCTTTGACCGCATGGAGCTCGATACCCGTTCCGTGCTGGCGGCGGCGGGCACGAAGTGGAATTTCATGCCCTTCTCGCCCGGACTGGTCGGCGGGCATTGCATCAGCGTCGATCCGTACTATCTGACGTACCGCGCGGCAGCGCTGGGCGTTCCCCTGCGGCTGATCAACACGGCCCGCGAAGTGAACGAGGAGATGGGCGGCTATGCGGCGCGTCAGGTGATCAAGCGGCTGGCGCGCGGCGGCGCCGCGCTGCGGGAGGCCCGGGTCGCGGTGCTGGGCTTCACCTACAAGCCGGACTGTGCGGATACGCGCAACACCAAGGTGCAGCACCTGCTGCTGGAGCTGGCCGAGTACGGAATCCGGCCGCTGGTGGCCGATCCGCATGCCGATCCCGCGCAGGTCAGCGCAGCGTACGGCGTGGAGCTCGTCGATCCGGACGCGCTGACCGAGCTGGACGCCGTCATCCTGGCCGTGCCGCACGCGGCGTACCTCGCGCATGCGTCCTCGCACTACGCCGGACTGCTGCGTCAGTCGGGCGCACGCGTAGTGGCGGACCTGAAGGGCGCCCTCGACAAGGCGGAGCTGGTAAGGCTGGACGTAGACTACTGGCGCTTGTAATGTTATGCGATAGGAGACGCTGCTGTGATCAAACGTAAAAAGCGAGTCGGCAAAAAGCTGCTGCGATGGCGGCAACGTCCACAATCGAATGAGGAAAAGCTGACCCTGCCCCGGGAGGATCGGCGCGCGCTGTCGCATGTGCCCGATCCGGAGCACATCCGCGTGCAGTCGGACCGCAGGGGGCAGCACCTGGAGCACCGCGAGGTCGGGCATATCCCGGATATGACGGAGCTTAACAAGCAGCGGATGCTGAGCTTGCGCTACATGGCGAGTTTTCGCGTCGAAGTGGCCATGCCCGGACAAGGCTTCAAGCAGCGCTGGCGCGGACGCGCGATCGACGTTTCCGCCACCGGCATTCTCCTGAAGCTGGACGTCACCCACTGTCCGCTGCAGGTCGGCGATCAAGCGCAGATGCGTTTCAAAATTCCGCCGGGCACGATGCCGGAGGGGTTTGAGTCCTATGTCAATACGACCGCAAAGTTGGTGCGCATTTTTACAGTCGAGGAGGACCCCGAGGGGGTGCAGCGGTATGCGTTCGAATTCGACCGTCCGCTGACCAGCTATTTTCAAAAAAAGCGCTGGGGCTATTCGGTCTATACCGCGAGCTTGCTGCTATTCATCGCTGTCGGGCTGATCATGCTGCTGCGGGTGGAGAGCATCATCTACTTCAAGTTTCATTTTTGGCTGTATTTGTACAGCATGATTGCCGCCACCTTCCTGCTGTCGCGGTATTTCTTCGGCGCCCTGTACCGACCCGTGCCGGTTGATCCGGAATATACGCCCGGGGTGTCGCTCATTATTCCTTGCTTCAATGAGGAGCAGTGGATCCAGCGCACGATCATCAGCTGCATCAATCAGGACTACCCGGTCGACAAGCTCGAGGTGATCGTCGTCGACGACTGCTCGACGGACCATTCGCCCGCGCGCATCCGCGAGGTCGTGGCGAACATTCACAAGGAAGTCGAACGCTTCGGGACGCGCGAGCGCGTGAGCTTCATTCTGATGGAGGAGAACGGCGGCAAGCGCGAAGCGCTCATGCGCGGCGTCGCGCGCGCCAAGCACGATCTGGTCGTATTCGTCGATTCGGACAGCTTTCTCGAGCCGTCGGCGATCCGCAATCTGGTGCAGCCGTTTCGCGATCCGGCGATGGGCGGCGTGGCGGGCCGCACCGATGTGGAGAACAAGTACACCAATAATGTAACGAAGCTGCAGACGGTGCGCTATTACATCTCGTTTCGCATCATGAAGGCCGCCGAATCGTGGTTCGACAGCGTCACCTGCCTCTCCGGCCCGCTTTCCTGTTACAAGAAGAGTCTGGTCGTCAAGCATGGCGCGGCCTGGCTGGATCAGAAGTTTCTGGGACAGCCGGCGACCTTCGGAGACGACCGCAGCATGACCAATTTTATTCTCAAGACACATCGCACCGCCTATCAGGATACGGCGATTTGTTCGACTATCGTGCCGTCGAGCCTGAAGGTGTTTTTCAAGCAGCAGATGCGCTGGAAGCGCTCCTGGCTGCGCGAGTCGCTGCGTGCCGGGGCCTTTATTTGGCGCAAGGAGCCGATGATGGCGCTCTTCTTTTACGTCGGGCTGATCGTGCCGATCGCGGCCCCTGCGGTCGTGACGTACAATCTCGTTTACGTGCCGCTTGTGCACCAGGTTTTTCCGAGCACCTTCCTGCTCGGTCTGCTGCTGATGGCGCTGCTGATGAGCTGCGCCCATCTGATGTTCAGACGCAGCAAGCTCTGGGTGTTCGGTCTGATCTTCTGTGTCTTCTATTCCTTCGTGCTCGTGTGGCAGATGCCGATCGCGATGGTGACGTTCTGGAAGTCCTCGTGGGGGACGCGCGAGACGCCGCAGGATATCGAGGAGCGCAACCGCAAGGCGATGCGGCGCAAGCGCACAGGCTTGCCGTTCTGATGGCATTTCATTCAGGTTGGAAGGTGATGGTTGAGCATGCGGGTTCGTAGAGATCGTATTCATACCGGGCACAAGGCGCTCAGCCGCAAGGATCGCTTCAAAATTTTCAAGACGATCGTGCAGGCGATCGTCCTGCTCGGCGCGCTGCTGCTGCTGATCAACGCGATCGTGGATATTCGCAGCTACCGGGAGCCGGACCGGGCGCAGTGGTCGAGCGACCGCGGCTTTGTCGCGCTCTCTTATTTTGGCGTCGGGCGCAGCGGCACCGCCAAGCTGATCGCGCGGCGCGAGCTGGAGCGCCAGCTCGGCGCGCTGCATGAACAAGGATATCGCACGATCAGCCAGGCGGATATTGTGCGCTACTACCGCGACGGACAACCGCTGCCGGACAAGGCGCTGTTCCTTGCCTTCGAGGACGGGCGCAACGACTCCGCTCTGTTCGCCCAGTCGCTGCTGGAGAAGTACAACTTCAAGGCGACTATGCTGTCCTACGCCGACAAGATGGGCGACGGCCAGCGCAAGTTCCTGCAGCCGCGCGACTTGACCGGGATGAAGAAGACAGGATACTGGGAGCTCGGCAGCGGCGGTTACCGGCTCAGCTACATCAACGTGTTCGACCGGGAGGGCCGATTCGTCGGCGAGGTCAATGAGGTGGACAGCAACAAGCAGGAGATGGCCTATTACAACCATTATCTGATGGACTTCGTCCGCGACGCGAACATGATTCCGACGGAGGACAAGGAGGAGATGGAGGCGCGCATCGGCGCTGACTACGAGGCGATGCGCAGCATCTACACCGGCCGCTTCGGCGAGGTGCCGGGCTTGTATATGATCATGCATGCCAATGCGCTCTACGAAGGCATGAATCCGCTCGTCGGAGCGGCCAACGACGAGGCGATCCGGGAGCTGTTCGAGATGCACTTCAACCGCGAGGGCGAGGCGTACAACGGGCCCGAAGGCGAGCTGTACGATCTGACCCGGCTGCAGGTCTCGCCGTATTGGAGCACCAATCACCTGCTGATGAAGATCCGCAAGGATAGCGGGCAAGCTGTCGCCTTCGTCACTGGAGACGAGGCGCAGGCGCAGGCGTGGCGCACGCTCGCGGGCGCGGCGGAATACGGCGCGCAGCGGCTCGTGCTGACCGCTCCGCCCGGCGCGGAGGGGCGGCTGGTGCTGGCGGACGGCGCAGAGGCCCGCGATGTGCGCATTCGCGCGGAGCTCCGCGGCAATGTCGTCGGCCGGCAATCCGTATACGTGCGACTGGACGAGGCGCAGCAGCGCTACGCGCGGCTGACGCTGGACAACAACGTGCTGCTGCTGGAGACGCGCGACGGCCCGGACGATGAGCTGCAGGCGGCTCTGGAGGTCATGCTGGACGAGGTGAAGTGGAAGGAAGAGGACATCACCTACGACAGAGCCTCGGTCTATTCGCTGGAGCAGGCGCTCGGGGGCAAGACGGAGGACGAAGGCTACCCGCCCAATATCGCCGACACGCGTCAATTGGATATTCGCCTGACCGGCGACCGGCTGTCGGTGCGCGTGGACGGCGACCTGCTCATCGCCGATCATCCGCTCGCGTCCGACCTGCCTGCCGGGATCGGACTTGGCGCCGAGGCGAGCGAGCTGCATCCGGACGACGACATCTACGACGGCGTATTTGCCGACGTGCGTATCGAAGCGCTCACGGACGAGCAGGGGGGCGAAGGCGTCCGGCCGCTTTTCACCCAGCGCCGCTCGGGGCTGGCAGGCGTGGGCGCCGCGGTGCGCAAGGCGTACAATGCAGTCATTGATTGGTCGATCGAGACTTTTTAGGACGAGGAGCGGGCGTACTTGGGACGAAGGCGAAAAAACAAGCGCGGCTATTCCGCCGCAATCGCTGTGCTGGCGACGGCAGCGATCGTGCTCGCGGCGACGGCGATCGTGCTCGTCGTGCTGCTGATGCGCAGCGCCCCGGACGAGCCGGACGACGCGCACGCTGGCGGCGATCCGGGTGCGGGCGGAGCGCCCGAGCTGTCGGCCTGGCTGGCCGATTGGGACCAGGACGAGGGGCTGACCGACGCCGAGCCGCTGCTGGACGCCCTGACGAGCGTGCAACTGTTTGCGGCCTACTTCGGACCGGATGACGAGCTGTACTTTACGGATGCCTTCCCGGCGATGCTGACCCGAATGAACGAGGCCGCGCAGCGGCAGGAGTCTTCGGAGCAGGCGGAGCGGGGGCAGTCGGAGACAACGGGGCGGTCGGCGCAGGCGGAGCGGGGGCGGTCGGAGACAACGGGTCAGCCAGCAGGGCAGGATAGAGAGCAGGCGGAGCCAGCTGGGCGGTCAGAGCAGCAGGAGCGGGGGCAGTCGAAGTCAGCGGAGCGGTCAGAGCAGCAGGAGCGGGGGCAGCCGTCGACAAGGCTCGACCTGACGGTGGTCAACGACCGCTATGCCGCAGACGGAACTGCCGTCCAAAAGGACCCCGAGTTGCTCTCGCGTCTGGTCGCGAGCGCAGAGAGCCGGTCCCGGCATACCGACGCGATCGCGGAGGCTGCGTTGTCCCGCGGCTTCGGCGGCGTGGAGATCGACTACGAGCGTGTCAAAGACGAGGACTGGCCGTCGATGTGCCTGTTCTACGCCGAGCTGTACGAGCGGCTGCAGGCGGTCGGGCTGGAGCTGCGGGTCGTGCTGGAGCCGCGCGCTCCGGTGGAGCGGCTGGATCTGCCGGAGGGCCCGGTGTACGTCATGATGGCGTACAATCTGTACGGCACGCACAGCGGACCCGGACCGAAGGCCGATCACGCCTTCGTCGCCGAGCTGGCAGAGCGGCTCGCCCATGTGCCGGGCCAGCCTTACATGGCGCTGGCGACGGGCGGCTTCGTCTGGCAGGCGGGCGGACAGGCTGCGGCGCTGACCGAACGCGAGGCGGCATCGCTCGCAGCCGAGGCGGAGACGACGCCGCAGCGCGACGAAGCGAGCGGGGCACTGCACTTCGCATATACGGACGCGGAAGACGGGCAGCCGCGTACCGTCTGGTATGCGGACGGACGCACCTTGACCGGCTGGGCGGAGACTGCCAGCCGCGCCGGCGTGCCGCGCATCGCGTTATGGCGCCTGGGCGGCCTGGAGCCCGACACGCTTGCACAGCTGCGCGGCCTGGCAGGGCCGTGAGCCCCTGGAGGCGACGAGATCCGGGAGGCGCGGCGGGAATCCGAGAGGCGTGCCGGGGATCCGGGGTGGCGTGACGGGAATCCCGGAGGCGTGACGAGGAGCCGCGGGGGGCATGACGGGAATTCGGGGAAGCGTGCCGGGAATCCGGGGTGGCGTGACGATGAGGCTGGCTAGGGACGGACGGCGAGAATGTGCTATAGCATGCCAGCCATCCACCGTAGCCAGCGGTAGTGAGGAGCAGTCAAATGCCGAATGCCAAATGCCATTTGCTAAATTTCAATCGTCAAATGTAAATGTGCAGTTCGTTTTGTGCGCGCCTCCTGGTACATCGTGCTGAACTGTAAAAGTACAGTTAAATAGGCTCGTTTTCGCGAATATCCCGAAATTCGCTGATTTAAACTGCACTTTTACAGTTCAAAGGCTAAAAATGCTTTATTCGCCTTCAAACAACTGCACTTTTACAGTTCGCAAGCCTTGCGGATAAAAGCAGCAACTGTGAATTAGGCAGCCGGGGCAGGCGAGTCGCCAGACCACCCGCGAATCGAGCAGTCGTGGCAGACGGCGGGGCGCCAGAGCGCCCACGAATCAGGCAGCCGTGTCCAGCAGCGAGTCGCCAGAGCACCTGGGAATTGAGCAGCCGGGGAGACAAGGCGCCAGAGCAGCTACTCTTCTAATGTAGCCGGGCAGGAGCCTTGGCCGTGTGTTGCGGGCGCAGGCGTCCCCCGAAAGATCCGATTGGCCGGAGCTCGACGAACGCTTCCTAGTCCCACTGCTGCGGATGGATTCTGGTCTGTGTGCCGGAGGACGGCCTTGCCGGTGCCGGCATTGGCGGATGTCAGGCCGTTATTGGGCGACTCCCTCCTCTCAAACGTTGCTTGACTCGCTTAAATCCCGTTAGCTATAATTAGCGTTATGAATTGAGGGAGGCACGGGAATGAACATTACGAATGAACAGATCGTCGTCCTGGACTTCGGAGGACAATACAACCAGCTGATCGCTAGACGAATCCGCGATCTGGGCGTCTACAGCGAGCTGCTGCCGTACAATACGCCGGTCGAGCGCATCCGCGAGCTGCAGCCCAAGGGCATCGTCTTCTCCGGCGGTCCGGCCAGCGTCTACGCCGACGCGTCGCCGCTCGTCGATCCGGCGGTATACGAGCTCGGCATCCCGATCCTCGGCATCTGCTACGGCATGCAGATGATGTCGCATCAGCTCCAGGGCAAGGTGCAGCGCGCCGGCAAGCGCGAGTACGGACGCGCCGATGTGGAGTTCCGCGAGGATTGTCCGCTGATCGAAGGCCTGGACAAGCGCCAGATGGTGTGGATGAGCCACAGCGACCTCGTCGTCGAGCCGCCGGCAGGCTTTGGCATCGATGCGAGCAGTGGACACGCGCCGATCGCGGCGATGAGCGATCCGGAGCGCCGTTTTTACGCGGTGCAATTCCATCCCGAGGTGCGCCATTCGGCCTACGGCAACGACATGATTCGCAACTTCCTGTACGGTATCTGCGGCTGCGCGGGCGAGTGGAGCATGGAGACATTCGTGGAGGATACCGTGCGCGAGATTCGCGAGCAGGTGGGCGACAGCAAGGTGCTCTGCGCGCTCTCCGGCGGCGTCGATTCGTCCGTCGTGGCGGCGCTGATTCACAGGGCGATCGGCGATCAGCTGACGTGCATGTTCATCGATCACGGGCTGCTGCGCAAGGGCGAGGCGGACAGCGTCATGGAGACGTTCGTCGGCAAGTTCGACATGAAGGTCGTCAAGATCGACGCGCGCGAGCGCTTCATGGACAAGCTGCACGGCGTCTCCGATCCGGAGATCAAGCGCAAAAACATCGGCAACGAGTTCATTCGCGTCTTCGAAGAGGAAGCGGCCAGGTTCGACGACTTCGAATATCTGGCGCAAGGCACGCTCTACACCGATATCGTCGAGAGCGGCACGGCGACCGCGCAGACGATCAAGTCGCATCACAATGTCGGCGGCCTGCCGGAGGATATGAAGTTCAAGCTGGTCGAGCCGCTCAAGGCGCTGTTCAAGGACGAGGTCCGCAAGGTCGGCGAGGAATGCGGCCTGCCCGAGGCGATCGTCTGGCGTCAGCCGTTCCCGGGACCGGGACTGGCGATCCGCGTGCTCGGCGAGGTGACGGAGGACAAGCTGGAGATCGTGCGGGAGTCCGACCAGATTCTGCGCGACGAGATCGCGGCGGCCGGACTGGATCGCGACATCTGGCAATACTTCACCGCCCTGCCGGGCATGCGCAGCGTCGGCGTCATGGGCGACGCACGCACCTACTCCTACACCGTCGGCATCCGCGCCGTGACATCGATTGACGGCATGACGGCGGACTGGGCCCGCATCCCGTGGGAGGTGCTGGAGAAGATCTCCAACCGCATCGTCAACGAGGTCGACAACGTCAACCGCGTGGTGTACGACATCACGTCGAAGCCGCCGGCGACGATTGAGTGGGAATAGAATTTGCAACTCTAGGCCCGCAATGGATTTGCTGGATGCTTCGATGAATCCATATCCAGGCTCGCGCAGTTTCCTTATTCATGCAAAGTATATCAACCGTCCAGGGATTTCGAGAATCAATACAGGATTTTACCCGTCAAGAACTATCTTGTCTTTTATGTGGTGAAGGAACAGATTGTGGAAGTTCACCGCATACTGTATGCTAAAATGGATCTAACAAAGCAACTTTGATCATCGTGATATTTGATCATAGTGATATATGGGAAATCAGGCGTGCTGAGCAGGCGCTTGGCTTAACCCACTGACTTCTAGTCGGTGGGTTTTCACTTGTACTTGTCTAAATAACTAGGTGTGTTTCGCGAGTTAAAGCTTTGGCACTGCCTGTCGGTTGTAAGATCACAAGGCGATCAGAGAAAATATCATTGACAACCCGGCGGGCCTGTCATTAGAATAAGTGTGACAAACAATCGAATATGTGTCGTATAATCCCGGGAATCGGCCCGGGAGTCTCTACGAGATCACCGTAAATGATCTGGCTACGAACGATGGAACCCTGCAGCATGAAGCCGGCGTGCAGGGGGCCATCCGCGTTTCGCGGCCGCCCTGCAGTGCAAAAAAGGGCGGCCGTTTTTGAGTCGATCGCACATAGGCGAGTTCGCCTATCATGCGCTCGACTTCGGGAACGAAACGAACTGACGCATCCAAAGGATGACGCAGCACGCTTCCCTTGACGCGCAAACTCGATTTCATTTTGATGAGAGGGGTTATGTAGCAATGGATCGTTTTTTTCGTTTGAAGGAAAACGGCACCAATGTCCGCACGGAGATCATGGCCGGGCTGACGACATTCATGACGATGGCGTACATTCTCGCCGTCAACCCGAGCATTCTGAGTCCCGCGGGATTAAGCTGGGATTCGGTGTTCCTCGCCACGGCGCTGGCCGCCGGCATCTTCACGATCGCGATGGGACTGTTCGTCAATTTTCCGGTCGCGCTGGCGCCCGGAATGGGGCTCAATGCGTACTTCGCAGCGACGGTGCTCGCCTCGCAGGCGACCGGCACGCCGATCTCGCCTGCGATGGCGCTGACGGCGGTCTTTATCTCGGGGATTATCTTCCTCATCCTGACGGTCACGCAGGTGCGGCAGATGCTGATCGTCGCCGTGCCGGATAGCCTGAAGCACGCGATCACGGTCGGCATCGGCCTGTTCATCACGATCATCGGGCTGAAGAATAGCGGTCTGCTCGCCGTGTCCGTAGAGACGCTCAATCCGGTCGAGAGCGGCACGTACACGACGCTATTGGGCTTCGAGACGGTGTTCCACATGGGCGATCTGCGTACGATGGACGTCTGGCTGACGGTGCTCGGCATCTTGCTGATCGCGGTCATGATGGTGCTGCGCGTGCCGGGCGCCATTCTGTTCGGCATTCTTGCGACGACGGTGGTGGCCATTATCGCGGGCGGCGTAGACGTCGGCGCTACGCTGAGCGGACAGACGTGGGTGCCGGATTTCGGTGAGTTGAATTTCTGGGCGTTCGACTTCGCCGGGGTCATCGAGGTCGGCCTGATCACGGTCATCCTGACGTTCACCTTCGTCGAGCTGTTCGATACGTTCGGCACGCTGGTGGGCACGGCGACGCGGGCCGGCTTCATGAAGGACAAGGACAAGGGCAAGAAGAAGGTCGGCAAGGCGATGCTCGTCGACGCGATCGGCGTCAGCGGCGGCGCCATGCTCGGCACGAGTACGGTGACGGCCTATGTCGAGAGCTCCTCGGGCATCGCCCAGGGCGGACGGACCGGCCTGACCGCGGTAACGACCGGCGTCTGCTTCCTGCTGGCGCTGTTCCTGGCGCCGCTGATCGCGCTCATCCCGGGCTCGGCTACGGCGGCGGCGCTCATTATCGTCGGCGTGCTGATGATGCAGTCGGTCAAGGAGATCGACTTCGGCGACATGGTGTACGCGATTCCGTCGTTCCTGACGATTGCCCTGATGCCGTTCACCTACAACATCGCCAACGGCATCTCGTTCGGCATCGTCTTCTACGTCGTCCTCGCCGTCGTGGCGAACCTCACGGGCAAGGCGGACAAGGCGAAGTATCCCGTGCATCCGCTCATGTGGATTCTGGCGATTCTGATCGTGGCGCGTTATTTGTTCATGGAGGGGCACTGACAGCGGAGGATTCGCAGCCCATTCTACACTCTGCATAGGTCTCTGACTCAAAGAGCGGGAGCAGTGCCGGCCGGACCGGTGCGGCTCCCGCTTTTGCGCGTTGTGCAGCGGCTGGAGGAAGGCTACAATAAGAGCATGGATTACAGATCGGTAGATGGTCAAGCTTAGATTACAGCGTGTATATACGGGATTGAAGAGGGGGAGTCTGACAAAATGGCATACTTGATCATCTGGGACGGCCGGCTCGTGCTGCCAGAACGGGTAGCGGAGGCCGATCTGGTGGTGCGGGGCGATACGATTGTGCGAATTGTCGAAGGCAAGGAAGAGCGAGCGGCGCTGCGCAGCGATCCGGCTCGCGTGCTCGGGCAGTGGATGGAGCCGGAAGCGGCGCGCACCGATATCGAATCGACAAAAGCGGCAGCGCCCGCGGGGGTAACGTCCAGCGTCGCAGTCCGAGCAGTCTTGGCAGCGTCGCCTGAGTTGTCGTCAGAGCCTCAGCCAGCTGTGCTACCGGAGTCATCCGAATCGCCAGAGCCCCAATCGCCCGAGTTGTCGAAGTCATCCGAGTCGCTCAAGTCACCCAAATCCTCCGCGATTCGCGAGATCGAAGCGCGCGGGCGATTCGTGTTGCCCGGTCTGATCGATATTCACTGCGATGCGATCGAGAAGGAGATTCAACCGCGCCCGAATACGCTGCTTCCGCTGGAGATGGCCTTGCTCGAATTCGAGCGCAAGCTGCCGGTGCACGGCATCACGACGATGTATCATTCCGTGTCGCTCGGAGTCGGCATCAGCCTGCGGGGCGATCATCTGCTCACCGGCATCATCGAGCTGATCCACCGCTACAGGAGCCGTCGGGCGATGGTGCGGCACGGCGTGCATCTGCGCTACGAGGTGTCGCATCTGGACGGGCTGCCGATCGTCGAGCGCTATATCGCGGATCGCAAGATCGACTATTTGTCGTACATGGACCATTCGCCGGGACAAGGCCAGTATCGCGAGCCGGGCTCATTCGAGCGCTATGTCATGAAAAACCAGGGCGTCGACGTCGTCGAGGTGCGGGGCATCGTGGACGACCTGCTGACACGCCAAAAACGCGTCGACTGGACGCAGCTGCGCAGTCTGGCCAGACTGGCGGCGCAGCAGGGCATCGCGGTCGCCTCGCATGATGACGATACGCCGCAGCGCGTCGACCAATTTGCATCCTACGGCGTGAGCGTCTCGGAATTCCCCATCAATCTCGAGACGGCGCATCATGCGCGCCGCAGCGGGATGCGCGTCTGCGTCGGTGCGCCCAATGTGGTGCGCGGCGCCTCGCACGACCGCAATCTGCGCGCGGTCGATGCGATCGCAGACGGTGCGGCGTCGATCATCTGCTCGGATTATTACCCGGGCGCCCTGCTGCCGGCCGCCTTCAAGCTGGCTGATGAGCAGGTTGTCCCGCTGCCTGCGGCGGTGCGCATGGTCACGCTGCATCCGGCGGAGGCGCTCGGCGTAGGCGCAGTGCGCGGATCGATCGAGCCAGGCAAGCAGGCGGACCTGATCATCGTCGACTGCTTCGACGGCTACCCCGGGGCCACGCACACGATCGTTGACGGCGTCGTGGTCTATGAGAGCGGAATGTATTGGTCGGCGCCCTGAAGTGCGGCGAAAAAAGTGCGGGAGTGGTCGAAATGCACAACACTTCAAGCCTTCATCGTTATCTGGCGCCGGCGCCGCTCAGCTGCTGATGGAGCGTGGCGACCATGGATTGGCGTGCTGCAGCGTCGCTGCCTTGCCAGATGAGCTCGAACAGCACGCCGAGACCGGGCAGGGCGCGCTCGTCGCTGTCGATCGAGTCCTCGATCACTTCGGTCAGCTCATTGCCGGGCTTGTTGTGTACGCGTTGCTTGATCGCTTGCCGCAGATCCAGATTGTCCAATTCGATCCCTCCGTATGTTGTGGTGTCGCCTTACTATTCCCGCGGCTTGGCCTTTTCATCCGACGTTGCTATACTTAAGGACAGATCAATGCACAGAGGGGAAGGGCACTTATGGCCAAAAAGCAATACGCGGTCATCGGCATGGGCCGGTTCGGGACCAGCGTAGCCAGCGAACTGACAGAAATGGGCTTTGAGGTGCTCGCGATCGACGAAGACGAGGACCGCATTCAGGATGTTGTTGCCCGCGTCACCCACGCGGTGACCGCCGATTCCACCGACGAGGAGGCGCTGCGCTCATTGGGCATCCGCAACTTCGACGTCGTCGTCGTGGCGATTGGCCAGGACATCCAGGCGAGCATTCTGACCACCCTGATCCTCAAGGACCTGGGCGTGCCGACGATCATCGTCAAGGCGCAGAACGAGCTGCATGGCAAGGTGCTGGAGAAGACGGGCGCGGACAAGGTCGTCTACCCGGAGCGGGACATGGGCTTGCGCGTCGCGCACAACCTCGTCTCGCCGAATATTCTCGACTTCATCGAGCTGTCCGACGATTACAGCATTGCCGAGATCAAGGCGCCCTCGGCGATGATCGGACTGAATCTGCTGCAGCTCAATATTCGCGCCAAATACCGCTGCAACGTCATGGCCATCAAGACGAACAACAAAATGAACATCTCGCCGTACGCCGAGGATGTCATCAAGGAAGGCGACATCCTGATCGTCGTCGGCAAAAATACCGATCTGACGGGCCTGGAGCTCGCCTACTCCGAGGAGTGACGATATCGACATGGCAGGCGAACATGCGCAAGCGCAATTAACCTCTGTACATAATCCACGCGTCAAGCAGTGGGCTGCCCTGCTGGACAAAAAAGGCCGGGCCAAGCAGGGCCAATTCCTCGCCGAGGGCGTGCATCTCGTGCAAGAAGCGCTGCTCTCGGGCGCGGCCGTGGACTGTGTCGTCTATGATGCCGAGCGCGGCGTGCCGCACGAGCTGGAGCCGCTGCAGGCGGGCTCGTCCGCGCAATGGATCGCCGCGACGGAGCCGATCCTGGCCAAGTGCACAGGTACCGATACCCCGCCGCGGGTATTCGCCGTCGTGGCGATGCCGCATCTGCGTCCGGAGCAGCTCTACGGCGCGGAACGGCCGGTCGTGGTGCTCGATGCGGTGGCCGATCCGGGCAATGTCGGCACGATCATTCGCGCCGCCGACGCCGCGGGCGCGGCGGGCGTCGTGCTCGGCAGCGGGTGCGCCGATCCGTACAATCCCAAGACCGTCCGCTCCACGATGGGCTCGCTGCTGCATCTGCCGGTGATCAAGGCGCCGCTCCCCGAGCTGCTGGGGGAGGCGCGCCGCCGGGGCGCCCGGCTCGTCGGTACGGCGCTGGACGCCGAACGCGACTGCTATGCCGCAGACTGGACGGGCCCGGTGTGGCTCGTGCTCGGCAGCGAGTCGCGCGGCATGTCGCCAGAGGTGCGCGAACTGGTGGACGAGAGCGTGCTGATCCCGATCGAGGGGCGGGCCGAATCGCTCAATGTGGCGATGGCAGGGACGATCCTGCTATACGAGGCGCTACGGCAGCGGACAAGGACGCTATGAGCCCCTTGTCCGCTGCGCCAGTCCTCGGGGGCGCTGCAATCGCCGCTTAGTTGCTGCGATCGAGGCGTAGACGCTCCGCTAGTCGCGGGATTAGACGCCGCGCTATTTGCTGTGCAGTCGCTGCGCCAGTCGCCGGGCTACGAGCCGCTTAGTCCCCGCGGTCGCGGCGTAGACGCAGTGCAATTACGGGATTAGTCGCCGTGTTATCGCCGCTGTCTCGGCATAGACGCCGACGCCGCGAAGTCGCTGGGCTGGACGCCGTGCAGTCGCGGAGCTAGTCGGCCCCCCCGCGGAGCTATAGCGTAATGAACCATGTTGCTAGCTGGGCTAAGTGTCCATTACAGAATAACCTGGTGCGATTGAAACCGTCCTTATCCCTTCACCATCGACCAACGAACCTAACGGTTGCCACAGCGGCTATTGCGCCCAAAAAAGCGCCGATTGAATTGTAACGGTTGCCACAGGTCTTATTTTCTTGAAATCCATTGAAAAGACGCGATTGAGGCCAAATAAGCGCTGTGGCAACCGCTAGCCTGGAAATCGCCTGAAATCGATCGAAATAAGCGCGCTGGCAACCGTTAGCTGAGGTGAGGTGCGTCCGTTTGCCCACCTGGTGGATGAGCTGTCTTTGGTTATTTCGAGAAAGATCCTAAAGCCTCAAGAAGATGGCACGAGCCAAAATCGTCAAGCCAAAGTCGTCAAGCCATAATCGCATGGCAACATTGACACTGGCGGAGACAGCGGCATATCCGCCTGACGCTTGAGCTAGCGGTAGGAAGCCGCAATTAATTTGGCATGGGGCGCAGCAGCGCCGCATACGCACCGCATATGCACCGCAGGAGGGAGCGCGCTCCCTGCTGTGGTTTTTTCTGTCTCTGGCAGCGATCGCAGCGCTGTACAAGAAATGTCCGTAGGAGGCCGGCGTCGTTTTCTTTACAATGAGAAAGGAGAAAAGGGACAAAGGAGGACACGGGTAACGATGAGCGAACCGATATGGCCGAGTGAAACGCAGGCCCGCACGGGCTCCGAACGAAATGGTCAAAAAGAGGCGTCGTTCTGGAGCCGGCCGTTCCGCCTGCTGCAGCCGAATCTGCGCAGCATCGACGCGCGCGGGCTGGACGTGAAGGCACTGGTGCGGGAGACGGCCGCTTATGGCGCCAATGCGATCCTGGTCAACGGTGGCGGCATTCTCGCATGGTATCCGACGAGCCATCCGTACCAGAGCGTCAATGCGGAGATGAAGGGCGATTATCTCGGCGAGGTCATCGCCGCTGCACATGCGCAAGGCCTGAAGGTGCTGGTGCGCATGGACGTGAGCAAGAGCTTCCCGCATGTGCTGGAGCGGCATCCCGACTGGTTCCGCCGCGATGCGAAGGGCGAGGTGAAGCGGCATTGGGAGATGCTGATGACGTGTCCGACCGGGCCGTATTGGGAGCAGTACAATTTCGAGGTGGTCGGCGAGCTGCTGCGGCGCTATCCGGCGGACGGCCTCTTCTTCAATGCGTTCAATTACTTGCAGTGCCATTGCGAGCGCTGCCGGGGATTGTTCCGCGAGACGACGGGGCTGGCGCTGCCCGAGGAGGAGGACTGGGACGATCCGGCCTGGCAGGCGTACGTACGCTACCGCTACGAGCGCTTCGCGGATTACAATCGTCGTCTGGCCGCGTATATCGAGCGGATTGCGCCGGGCACGGTGCTGACGATCGATACGAATCTGACCTCGGACACGTACCGCGGCATTCGCGAGAGCGGCTGGTACGCGCCGCAGTTCGCGCAGGGCAGCGCCTGCATCACGAGCGAGGCGTTCAACTTCTACGACCGCCCGGCGCCGAGATGGCCCTACTGGGCGGGAGAGGAGACGATGCTGGGCAGTCATATCAAGCACACCTGCATCATCCTGAGCTACAGCAAAACGATCTACAGCCGCCGGTCCGCCCAGCCGGCCGCCCAGCTCGGCTACGATCTGATGCAGATCGCGGCCTGCGGCGGCTCGCCCGCCGTGGCGCTGAGCGGCCAGTTCGATCAGGACGATCGGCAGGGCCTGCCGATCGTTCGCCGGCTGTTCACCTATCTGCAGCGGCACGAGCGCGAATACGCCGAGCTCTCGCCCTGCGCGGAAGTCGCGATCCTGTATTCGCAGCGGACTGCCGACGTCTATGGCCGCGACGACCCGGCCGGTCGCTGGCAGAGCCACTACCGCGGCATGTACGAGATGCTGGCGGAATGCCATCTGCCGTTCACGGTGCTGCACGAGGGCAGTCTGACGGCGGAGCGGCTACAGCGCTATCGCTGCCTGCTGCTGCCCAATATTGCCGTGCTGACGGAGGACGAGGCGCGGTTGATCGACGACTATGTGGCCGCCGGCGGCCATGTCATCGCGACGCATGAGACCGGCCGCTACGACGCGAGCGGCCGGCTGCGCGACACGCTGGCGCTGCGTTGTCTGGACCGGCGCGTGCCGGACGAACCGCCCGTCGCCTGTACGTACCTGCAACTCGGCGACGCGCGGCTGCGGGCGGCGCTGGGGGGCGAGATCGATCTGCTGATGGCCGAGGGAGGTCTGCTGCGTACCGTGCCATTGTCGGAGAGGCCCGCCTCGCATGAGGCGCTGCGCACAGGCAAGGGGCTCCAGCGAGCGGATCGATCCGGAGCTCCGGAAGGGGCCGGGGCGGCAGCTCCGCAGCCGGCACGTCCCGAGAGGTCGGAGGCACTGGACAGGCTGGAAGAACTCGATGCTCTCGATGAGCGGGATGAGCGGGATGAGCGCGATGAGCTGCATGATCTGCAGGACCTGTACGGCATCCCCGCCGTGCGCAATACGACCCCGGAGTTCGCCTATTGGACGGATACGACCGACGTGCCCGGACTGATTCGCCGGCGCTGGGGCGCGGGGACGAGCACGTATTTGCCTTGGGCAATCGATCGGCTGTATCATACGAGCGGTGTGCCCGAATACCGAGCGCTCATCGGCCACCTGGTGCGGTCGGTCACGGGGACGCCGCTGCTGCGGACGGACGCCCCGGCAGGCGTGCAGGGTCTGATCGGCAAGCGCGCTGCGGGCGGCTATCTCGTCCATCTGCTCAACGGCGTTGGCACGCCGGGCAAGCCGCTCACCGAGACGGTGCCGCTGGGCGAGCTGACGGTGGAGGTGCGGGGCGAGGCGGCGAAGGCCCGCTCGCTTTTGCACGGAACGGCGTACCGCGTGGAGCGAAGCGCCGCTTACAGTCGCATTCGCGTGCCGGCCTTGGAGCTGTTCGACGCCATAGTAGTAGAGCCTGCACAATAATCGCATGCCCCAGGGCGGCGCGGCGGGGACAATTATTGACCACGAGCGGCAAGGCCCCGAGGCGTCAACGATTGTCTCTAGTGCGCCCCGGTGCGGGGCGCCTACGATGAAGAGGAAGCGGCACGGCAAGCTGTATCCGCTTACACCTATTAGATGGAGCGTGAAGCATGATGAACAAGAGAGGGCCTGCACGCAAGCACTGGATCGTATTGCTCTGCCTGACGCTGCTGCTCGGCACGGCGGCGGCTTGCTCGAGCGGATCGGACGCAGGCGGCAATAGCGGCATCGGAGGCAATGGCGCAGGGGGATCCGGCGGGGCCGGCACGAACAACGGCAATGGCGGGAACGGCGGCGACGACGGTCAGGATTCGTCCGCAGCGGACGAGCCGCTGCATATTCAGATGTTCGCCGGGCTGTACAACGAGCTGCCGCGCATGGACAATGCGTACTGGACCGAGTGGCAGGAACGTACGAATACGGTGCTGGACATCGAATGGGTGCCGTCCGGGGATCTCGATACGAAGATGGATCTCGTGCTCGCCTCGGGCGATCTGCCGGAGGTGCTGTCCTCGCCGAATATGCGGCCGCCGCTCATCAGCGCGATTAAGAACGGCGCATTCTGGGACCTGACGCCGCTGCTGGGCGACTTCAGCGATTATCCCAATCTGGCGAACAACCTGGCGCCCAACTGGGAGAAGTACGTCTCCGTAGACGGCAAAATCTACGGCCTGCCGCGCTCGCGCTCGCGCATGGACATCGGCATCAAGATGCGCAAGGACTGGCTCGACCAGCTCGGCCTGCCGGTGCCGAAGACGCTGGACGAATACAAGGACGCGCTCAAGGCGATCGTCGAAGCCGACCCGTCCGGCATGGGCACCTTTGGCCTGATCGGCCACGGCGTCATCGTCGACGACGGCGACGATGCGTTCGCCGGCGCCTTCGGCGCGCTCGACCCGTACTTCAACGAAGCTGGCGGCTACGTCCCCAAGGAGCTGACGCCGATGTACGGCGACATGGTGGAGTGGTTCCGCGGACTGTACAGCGAGGGGCTGTTGGCACAGGAATTCTCGGTCATGAAGAAGACGCAGGCGGAAGAACTGTATAAGTCGGGCCGGGCCGCTTCGTATCCGCGCAGCATCTGGTGGGACAAGGAATACGAGGATGCGATCTCCAAGACACAAGCCGATCCAGAGATCGTCAATCTCGCGCTCGAGGGTCCGGGCGGCGTCAGCGTCAATCTGGCGACCGGCGTATCCGGCGGCTACTTCATCTCCAAGAAGGTGCCCGAGGCCAAGGTGAAGCAGATCCTGGATTATCTCGAGCTGACCGCGTCCGAGGAGCTGACGGAGCTGGCGTACTATGGGCTCGAGGGCGTGCATCACGAGGTCATCGACGGGCAGAAGGTGCTCAACGACCTGGGCCGCGAGGAGATCAACACGACGTCCAAGGGCGCTGGCGTGCTCGCCTACGCGAAGTGGGGCAAGGTCGAGAGCGCCTCGGGCAGCAAGGAATATAACGACGCGAAGAAGGAGTCGGTGGCGCATTTCGACGAAGTCGGCAAAATCGAGCCGAAAACCGGCCTGAATTCCGACAAGTGGCTGACCGAGTGGGCGAAGCATTCGAGCGAATGGCAGGCGATGGTGACGCGCGCCATCGTCGGTCAGATTCCGATGGAGGAGTACCGCGCCTACGTCGAGGAGCTCAACGAGCTGCCCGCGATGCAGGCCGCCTTTGACGAGCTGGCCGAGGAGTACGAAGCCTTTCACGCCGATTAACCCGCTCGCCGCATCAATGGCAAGGAGGAGATGAACATGAAGCTGCGCCGCCGCTTGTTCGGCGTCCCGGCGAATCGCTCGGGCTATTTTCGCAAGCTGATCTGGCTCGTCTGCCTGCTGATCTATATCCCGATCCTGCTGGCGGGCATCGCTTACTACCAGCTCTCCGTGCCCCGGCTCACCGAGGAACTGAAGGCGCGGCAGCTGGCCGGTCTGGGCGATCTGATGGCCCGGATGGAGGACCAGCTGGCGGCGGTGGAGTACGGCTCGCTGCAGTTTTCCAGCAGCGCGCTCGTGCGCGACTCGTTTTTGAGGCCGGATTTTGACCGCGATTATCTCTACCACGGCGACATGCTGGACAGCATGACGATTCGCAAAAATACGCACGCCGCCGTGCACGAGCTGATCTATTACAATGCGGCGTCGGATCTGGTCCTCTCCAACGAATACGGCTACGTGCCGGGCGAGCGCTATCCGCTACGCGGCGATCTCGCGGCGATCATGGCGGGCGGCCGCCCGGCCGGATGGACATACTTGCCCGAGGCGGGCAAGCAGGGTCTCGTCTCGTTCGTGCGGCTGCTGCCGGTGCATCGCACCGGCGCGGCCGAGGGCGCCGTGATCATTCAGATCAAGGAGGCGGACATGGCCCGCGAGCTGCGCGGCCAGTCGGTGCTGCAGGAGCAGGCGCGCTACCTGATCGCGGACGCGGCCCGCAAGGTGCTGTTTCATTCGAGCGACAAGTCGCTGCCGGGCACCGATCTGAGCGGCGACCCGGTCTTCGCCCGGATTGCCGGGACGCCGGGCAGCGCCGGGCTGATTCATGCGCAGGACGCGTCAGGCGAGGAGACGCTGGTTTTCTTTCGGCGTACGGTGCAGGACCGGCTCTACGTCGCGATGGTGCCGGAGGCGGTCATCGCCGCCCAGCTCGGCTGGGTCAAGACGATGATCGGCTATACGACGGCGATCGTGCTGTTGCTCGGCGGGCTGCTCTCGTACATCGGCTCCCGGGTCGTATACAATCCGGTCGAGCGTCTCATCCGCCAGGGCCGCACCGTATTCGCGCGTCGCGATGCCGAGGTCGGCGGCAATGAATTCGATTATCTCTCCGAATGCCTCAGCTACATGCATGAGCAATCCGAATCGCTGCGGCGCCATCTGCACAAGCTGGAGCCGACGCTGCGCGAGCAGTTCCTGGCGCGGCTGGTGAAGGGGCGGATCCCGCAGGCGCGCGACATCGAGCGGGAGCGGGAGCGGCTTGGGCTGATCGGGCGCGCCCGCTATCTCGCGCTGGTCGTCATGCCGGAGAAGCTGTACAAGGAGACGCGCTTCCTGCCGGAGGAGGCGCCGGTCGTCGCCTTCGCCATCGCCAACGTGGCCAAGGAGCTGCTGGCCAAGCATCAGCTGCAGGGCGAGGTCATCGTCGGCGACGAGGCGGAGTCGATCGTGCTGCTGCACGACGACGACCTGGCCGAGCGCGACGCGCAGGCGGCGGCCATTCACCGCTATGCCGAGGCGGTGTGCGAGGCGTTGGAGCAATACATGTCCTTCTCCGTGTCGATCGGGGCGGGCGGCTGGAAGGAGGGGCTGCTGCAGGTGCCCGCCTCTTATCGCGAGGCGCTGCTGGCGTTGCAGTGCCGGCTGTTCCGCAGCGGCAATTCGGTCAATTACTACGACGGCGATTCGCCCAAAAAGCAGCCGCTCTTCGCTTATCCGCGCGAGCTCGAGGGCGAGCTCCTGGACCGGCTGCTGCGCGGCGACGGGGAGGGCGCGCGGGCGGCGATGCACGCTTTTGCCGAGGCGATCCGCGTCACCGAGTCGTACAATCTCATACACCAGAGCTGTCACGTGCTGCTCTCCTCGATCATCCGCTCGCTGGAGGCGCAGGGGATCGGCCTGCTGGACATCATGGAGAACAACTGGTTCGAGCAGCTCAAGAGCCGCCAGACGATGGACGAGATCGTCGACTGGTTCCTCGACGTGCTGTTCCCGCTCTACGGCGATATTCTCGCCCAGAGCCGCAAGCTGAGCGGCCGCGCCGCCGTACAGAAGGTATGGCAGCATGTCAAGGACAACATCGGCGAGACGGTGTCGCTGACCGAATGCGCCGAGCTCGTCGGCATGAGTCCGTCCTACCTGAGCCGCCAGTTCCGCAAGGAGGCGGGCATCGCCTTCGTCGACTTCGTCATGTCCTGCAAGGTGGAGGAGGCGAAGCGGCTGCTGCGCGACACCGAGCGCAGCGTCCAGGACATCGCCCAGGAGGTGGGCTATTCCGAGCGCAATCTGAATCGCGTCTTTCAGCGGCTGGCCAGCATGTCGCCGGGCCAATTCCGGGCGAGCGAGCGCTGACGCGGGGAATGGCGTAACGAAGGCGATCCGGCGCAGCGGCCGTATCTCGAGGTTCGGCTGGCGCAGATGCCGTAGACCGTAGACATTGCGGCAGGATTTTGCTACCATAGGGGCATCAGTACCGCGGCACGCGACTGGCGGAGCATGGGCGACCATGGGGGAGCGTGCGCAGCGTCATATGCCGTACGCCTGGGCGAGAGGTAAGGGAGCGTGACTCCTTTGCCTCTTTTTGTGTATACGTACACTTCCAAAGTGCAGAGAGGATGGATGGGAATGAACAAGAACGAGACGCCGACGATTCTGGATGGAACGGCCCTGGCCGCCGAGTTGCGGCAGCGTGTGCAAGAGCGGGCGGAGGCGCTGGCCTCGACAGGGACCGTGCCGACGCTGGCGACGATCCTCGTCGGCGACGACCCGGCCTCGGCCACCTATGTACGGATGAAGGCGAATGCCTGCCGCAAGGCGGCAATGGCCTCGCGCATCGTGCGGCTGGACGCGCAGACGACGACGGAGGAGCTGCTGGCGTGCATCGCGCAGTTGAACCGTGACCCGCAGGTGCACGGCATCTTGCTGCAGCATCCGGTGCCGCCGCAGATCGACGAGCGCCGCGCGTTCGACGCGATCGCCCCGCTCAAGGACGTGGACGGCGTCACGACGCTCGGCTTCGGCCAGACGGCCTTCGGATTCGCCCGCTACCCTTCGTGCACGCCTGCGGCGATCATGGCCCTGCTGGAGCATTATCGCATTGACCTGCGGGGCCGCCACGCCGTCGTCATCGGGCGCAGTCCGATCCTCGGCAAGCCGGCCGCCATGCTGCTGCTGGAGCGCAATGCCACGGTCACCGTCTGCCACTCGCATACGTCCGA
Organism: Paenibacillus sabuli; assembly: GCF_014705605.1. Classification (GTDB taxonomy): domain Bacteria; phylum Bacillota; class Bacilli; order Paenibacillales; family Paenibacillaceae; genus Paenibacillus_D; species Paenibacillus_D sabuli. The sequence continues at coordinate 113,623 of NZ_JACXIZ010000010.1, read as the reverse complement.
ACTGGAGCGGCACGTGGGCATGGCCGACATCGTCGTCGCTGCGGTCGGCCGGCCGCGCTTCGTGCAGGGGAGCTGGATCAAGCCCGGCGCGGCCGTGCTCGACGCCGGCTACAATCCCGGCAATGTCGGCGACGTCGACTATGCCGCCTGCGCGGCGCGCGCAGGCGCGATCACGCCCGTGCCCGGGGGCGTCGGTCCGGTCACGATCGCCAAGCTGCTGGAGCATACGGTGGCTGCGGCAGAGGCGCAGGTTGCAGAGACGTAGGTGACAGAGGCGATGGTCTACAGAGGCGCAGAAGGCGCGCGCAGAGCGCGGCCCTCATCCGGACCGCTGAGCAGGTGCGCAGGCGACAAAAAGTCCCTCAGTCCGCAGCGGCGTGAACGCCGCCCGGACTGAAGGACAGGAAAAACTGAAGACCATTATTCCGCAAAGCGGTCCGCCACCGAGCTGGCGCCGTACGACAGCGGCTTGATGCGCGCCTCGTAACCGACCGAGGTGACCCAGCCCATGATTTCGTTGATCAGCACCTTCGTATCGCCCTGCTGGCCGATGTCGATGTGGATCTCGAGCGGCAATTTTTCGGTCAGGGCGTTGAGGCCGCGTTTGTTGAGCGCGTCGACGAGCTCCAGGCTGAGCTCGGTCTCGCGGTAGATGCGCTGGCGCAGATCCATCAGCGGCCGATTGCGCGTCTTGCGATAGAAGAAGCGGGCGCCTTGGCCGATGCGGTGCACGAGGATGACCGAGACCATCATCGTGTAGGTGCGTGTAGTATGCGAATCGGTGCCGATGACCAGCTTATATTGATTGTCGGGCGCCTGTTTGACATACTGATGTAATTCGGTTACCACCTGTTCCATCGACAGGTTGCCTTGCGTCGGGCTCACAAAGTTCATCTTTCGACTTCCTTTCATGCTCCGCCGTTCCCTTAACCTTATACGACGGGGCGATTGCGCGCAAGCAGCAGTTGCCCCCTTTTTGCGTAAGCCTTTGTAAAGGCTTGAAATATAGAAAGTAGATGACCGTTTTAAAGGCGTAACGGTTGTCACAGCGGCTAATCCGCCTCAAAATGTGCGATTTCACTTTTAACGGTTATGACGGTGCTTATTTCATTGAATTCGTCTGAAAAAGCGGGTTTTTGGCGAAATAAGCTTAATGATAACCGTTAGCTTCCATATGGGCCGATTTTGGCCCAATTAAGCGCGCTGGCAACCGTTAGCGCTTTGTCGAGTCAGCCGTTGGATTGGGCTTGGTGTCTGAGCAAGTCAGCCGCACGGTCGGCCCCTTTCCTTCTTTTTGCGGACTTGCCCGCATATGCTGAATAACAAACGCGGCTACGGGCAAGGAGGGACCACGATGGCAGGATGGAAGCAACGGCGCTGGCGCAAGCCGCTGCAGCTCAGGCTGCCGCGACTGCGTCTGTCCGCAGTGCAACGCCCGCGCCGCATGCGCGTGCAAGCGCCTCATAGCCGCCCTCGAATGCGTAAGCACTCGCCCCAGCGCCGCCCCCGGATGTGGCTCAGCCGGCCCCAGGCGAGGTCCGGGCCGCGTCTGCGCAGCCGCAAGCCGCCGCGGCAGCCGCGCATGTCCTCCCGTCGCAAACTGCTGCTTGTTACCCTGCTGGGGCTGGCACTGGGCACGGTCCTGTTTTTTGCCTTCGTGGAGCGCAATCTGCGCGAGCCGCTCATGCATATCGCCCAGCTGCGGGTCAAGCAGATCGCCACGGAGGCAATCAATCGCTCCATTAGCGAGCAAGTCGCGCAAAAATCCGACGCCGAGGCGCTGATCAATTGGAAGATGGACAACGCAGGCAAGGTGTCCGGCTTCATGATCGACTACAATGAGCATATGCGGATCACGTCGCAGACGATCCAGACCGTGCAAGGCACGATGAACGAAATTAATCATGTGCCGGAGCATGTGCCGATCGGGCAGGCGCTGGACAGCGCGATTCTGGCCTCATTCGGTCCTCGTGTCCCGGTGCGCTTCGAGATGATCGGCGCGGCGCAGGTCGACCTCAATACGCGTCAAAAAGCGGTCGGCATCAACAACATGCTGATCGAGGTCTATATTCGCATCCGGGCCGAGGTGGCCGTCTACATCCCCTTCGACACCCGGCCGCAGCTCGTGGAGACCGAGATTCCGATCTCCTATCTGCTCGTCGTGGGCGATGTGCCGATGTACTATTACGACAACAAGGGCAATCCGGTCGGCGACAGCGCCGGCGGCGCGCCCAGCATCGCGCTCCCGCTCCCCGATGGCGGTTCGCAGCAGGACAGTAACGCTGAGGGAGCGGCAGGGGGTTCGCCGGATGAAGCGCTCCCTGCGCCCGCGAACTGATCCGGCCGGCATTCGCTACGATCCCGATTATGGCGCCGGATGCAGCGGCCGCCGGGTCCGCGAGCTCATGCCACTCACGGCGACCGTTCGGCGGCCGTTCAGCGGCTGCTTTTGCGCGCTCGGCGCTCGGCCTGCTCCCATTGATGCAGCATCGGATAGGGGTCGAAGGCCCACTCGGTCAAGCCGCGGTCGCGGTAGACGCCGTAATGCAGATGCGGCGGAAATTTGCCCTGCGTGCCGGGCTTGCCGTAGCCGGAGCTGCCGACCCAGCCGACGATCTGGCCGGGCTTCACGACCTCGCCGATCTCCAGCGTCTTGTCATACCCGGACAAGTGCGCGTAGTAATGATAGATATTATCCAGATCGCGAATGCCGATCCGCCAGCCGCCGTAGCGGTTCCAGCCCTTGATCTCGACGATGCCGTAGCAGGTGCTGCGCACCGGCAAGCCGTATGGCGCAAAAATATCGGTTCCCTCGTGAATCCGGTATCCGCCCCAGCTGCGCGCCGTCCCCCACGTGCTGCGATAGGAATAGTTGCTGCCTACCGGGACCGGGAAGGCATGCTCCGACAGCTCCAGCCTGTCATAGGTCGCATAGATGGCGGCGAATTGCCGGACGCGCTGTACCGCCCGCGTGTTGTGGTAGTACTCCCACAGGCCGATGGCAAAGTCCTGCTCCGACGTGCCGTGCTTCAGCAGGTGACGGGCGACGGTATAGAGCAGATCGGCGTCGCTCGCGCGATCCGCCAGCCCGTCGCCGTTGCCGTCCCTGCCGATGCCGCCGAATAGACGCAGCGAGGCCGTCTCCTTGTCCTCCGGATCGGGATTCAGCGGTCCGGCCCAGCGCTCCGGGGCGATGGCGATGGCGATGGCGCCCTGCGGCGCCGGCCTGGTTTTGGAATTGGCTCGCGTCAAGGTGCGCTCGTACTGATCAATCGCGGCCAGATAATGCCACGGGATGCCGGTCAGAGCGCTCATTTCCTCAAAAAGCCCGCGCCGCTGGCGCATCAAGGCTTGCGGGTCGGGGGCAGATTGCGCTGCAAGCGAGGTTCGGGGCGCATGAGTCGCTTGCGCCGCCTGCGCCCCTTGCAGAGGCGATTCGTATGCTGCGGCTGCATCCGGCAGCATCAGGAGCAGCAGCAATAAGGCCGCCGCGGCCCGCCTGATCGGTCGTCCGTTTTTCACGCGACCTCTCCCTCCTTATCAATGGACATGGTTGGACATGCATCACATTTTGTTCCCGTGTCGTTATCATTCGCAGATCATTGGAATTTATCCGATTCATGTTATAATGATACCAATGATGATGAGGCAGACGGGCACGAGGGTCTGTTTTATGAAGAAAGCAGGGATGCCTTCCATGGGAACGAAGCAAGCGTCGCAGCAGCCGAAACCGGACTGGCTTCGCATCAAGCTGACGACGGACGGCCATTATAAGGAAATCAAAGACATGATGCGCTCCAAGACGCTGCACACCGTGTGCGAAGAGGCGCGCTGTCCGAATATTTACGAATGCTGGGCCAATCGTACCGCTACTTTTATGATTCTCGGCGATATTTGCACCCGCGCCTGCCGCTTCTGCGCGGTGAACACGGGCATGCCGACGGAGCTCGATCTGCAGGAGCCGCAGCGCGTGGCCGAGGCGGCCGAGCAGATGGGGCTTAATCATTGTGTCGTGACGTCGGTGGCGCGCGACGATCTGCAGGATGGCGGGGCCATGATTTTTGCCGAGACGGTCAAGGCCATTCGCGCCAAGCTGCCGCTGTGCAGCGTCGAGGTGCTGATTCCCGACTTCATGGGCAATCGCGATGCGCTCCAGATCGTCATGGATGCCAAGCCGGATATTCTCAATCACAATATCGAGACCGTCGAGCGCCTCTCTGACCGGGTGAGGGCCAAGGCGAAGTATGCACGCTCGCTGGAGCTGCTGCGCCGGGCCAAGGAGATGCAGCCGCGCATTCCGACCAAGTCGAGCATGATGCTCGGCGTCGGCGAGACGCGCGAGGAGATCCTCGCGGCGATGGACGATCTGCGTGCAGTCGATTGCAATATTCTGACGCTGGGACAGTACCTGCAGCCGACACCGAATCATCTGGCGATCGAGCGCTATGTGCACCCCGACGAATTCGCGTCGCTCAAGGAAGAAGGGCTGCGACGCGGCTTCAGCCACGTCGAATCGGGCCCGCTCGTGCGCAGCTCGTATCACGCCCACGAGCAGACGAAGTCTGCCGCCCAGGCGCAAGCGGCGACGAACTAACGCAAGCGCGGCGAATGAACAGGGTGTGTTCCAAAAAGGAGTGGGTAGCTTGATTCAGATCGGCGGCAGAAGCTATGAGCTCGTGCACGAGCATCGCAACGGATGGAACGTCGAGGTGTTTCGCAGCCGCTACAGCGATATACTGGACAAGTACGACTATATCGTCGGGGACTGGGGTTACAGCCAGCTTCGGCTCAAAGGTTTTTTTCGTGAAAATCATCCGAAGGCGAATAAGGATACCATGTACACCAGTATGGCGGATTACATCAATGAATACTGTAACTTCGGCTGCGCTTATTTCGTCCTGCACAAACAGCTCGGCAAAAAAAGCGACGGCGAGCAGACTAACGATGCGCCGGTGCGGGAGGAAGGGGCGGTAGCCGGCGAGCTCTCGGAGCGCGGCGAGCAGTCGACCGGGGCAAGGGGCGTAGAACAGGCAGCGCGCGAAGCGGGTCCGGAACGTCAAGCGCATAGCGAACGCACCGGGCGCCTCGAGCATCGGGAGCGCGGCGACTCGCTGGATGGGGATGGCTCGGATCAGTCGGAACGTCACCAGCGTCCGGTCCGCTCCGACCGCCAGGGGCGCAGCGAACGTCCGGATCGATCCGGACGGCAAGAGCGTACTGAGCGCTCTGATCGCAATGGCCGGCAGGATCGCGCCGACCGCCCGGGACGCGGCGAGCGCAATGGCCGCTCCGAACGTGGAGAACGTGCCGAACGGCTCGATCGCCCCGAGCGTGAAGAGCGCTCCCATAGCCGGACACCGACGGACAATTCGCACCGCGATCCAGCCGGCAGAGGCGACTCGCCTGCATCCGGGACGGATCGTCAAGAGCGGGCGGACAAGCCGCAACTCCATCCGGAGCGTCAGGAACGCGCGGAGCGCCATCCGCGGGAGCGACAGGGACGTCCGGACAAGCCGTCGCGCAGCGAACGCGGAGCGCGTCCGGGAACGGATCGGGGATCGCGCCCGAGCGCGGACCATGGGGCGCGCCCGGACAGGGCTTCAGCACAAGCAAACAGACCGTCGGCGGACGGGCGGACAGATAAATCGCAAGTGGACAAGTCCAGAACGCATGCACGAGACGCGCGCGAGCCCGTGTCCGCGAATCGCGCGCAAGGAAAAGACGAGTAGTCAGGCGTAAGGCCACAACTTGCAAATTATGTCGAATCGAGATGCAGTAATTATGAGGCGAATGAGCCACCGCCTGCGCTTTCAAGTGCAGGCGGTGGCTTTTTTGATTGGGAAGGTAGAGCGGCATGAGCAGCTATTTCACATCGTAGCCGAGGAACGCCTCGCGCACGCGCGTCCAGAACGGGAATGAGCGGTAGCGGGCGAAGCACACGCGCAAATCCGATACGCTGCAGCGGATGGCGCGAATATCGTCGCGCTCGATGTTGACGTGATCGATCGTCAGCAGCAGCTTCTGCTCCTTGCGGGAGAGGATATCGCAATGGTGATGCTCCGGCAGCAGCACCGAGGAGCCGAGCGTTCGGTATACACGATTGTTGATCGACGCGATCTCGGCGATCTGCAGCGACGGGATCGAGGGGTGAATGATGGCGCCGCCCAAGCTTTTATTGTAGGCCGTGCTGCCGGTCGGCGTCGAAATGACGATGCCGTCGCCGCGGAACATCTCGAACATCTCGTCGTTGATGTTGATCTGGGCCACCAGCGTACCGTTCACGCCCTTGAGTGCGAATTCGTTGAGCGCCAGATAGGTCGATACGCCCTCCGCGGTGTCCAGGTCGATCTGTGCGAGCGGATAGCGGACGCGCTGCGGCTCGTGCTTGGTCATCAGCTCGGCGAGCTCCTCCAGCTCCTCGGCCTGCCAGTCGGCATAGAATCCGAGGTGTCCGGTATGCACGCCGACGAAGGCGACGTCGTGCATCCGGTTCATATAGAGATGGAAGGCCTGCAGCAAGGTGCCGTCTCCTCCGATCGAGACGACGATTTCGGGCGATTGATCGTCTTGCACCAAGCCTTTATTGCTGACTAGGGTATGGAATTGTTCGGCCAGCTTCTTGGAAAGCGGGTCTCCGCGGTCGATTACAGCATATTTCAAGCAGGCTAGCTCCTTCCGGGTCGTGGTTGACGTGAGTCTACGTAGATGATATCGAAAAAAGCCGCCGCTGACAATGTTAACCCGCCGGTCCCATCCACCACCAGAGCGTATATACGAGCAAGACCGCCAGCACGCAGTGCACCGTTCTGGCGAGCACGAACGGGCGATAGCGCAGTGGCGTGCGGCCCAGCAGGCTGGCGACCTGCGCATGCACCGACAAGCCGCCCCACGAGAGGACGGCCGCCGCCGCCGCCGCCTGATGCACGAGGCCGCCGCCTTCGGCCGCGGCCTTGGCGCCGAGCGTCACCTCGAAGAGGCCGTTCACGATCGCGCCGGACAGCTGCTCGGGCAGTTGCATGGCGCCGAGCAGCTCTTGCAGCAGCAGGACGAGCACGCGCAGGATGCCGGCATGGGTGAGGACCTCCATGAGTACGGAAAAAAACACCACAAGTCCGCCTACGACCATCATGAGCCGCAGCGCCGAGCCGATCGCGTCCTCGATCAGTCGTCCGAGCGTTCGTCCGTCGGCCAGACGCGCGGCGTGCATCGCATGGAGCGCTCGCCCGGCGCGCGTGCGGCCGGGAGGTTGCGCTTCGACCTTGGAAGCGGTCATTGGCGCCTTGCGGTCATGGAAGCGCATCAGCAGCCCAATGGCCATTGCGCTGCCATAGTGCGCGGCGGCGAGCAGCGGCGCCAGTGCCGCATTATGGAAGAAGCCGACTGACACTGCGCCGATCAAAAAAATCGGATCGGACGAGGTGGTAAAGGCGACGAGCCGTTCACCCTCGGCGCGGCCGATCAGCTTTTGCTCCCATAGCTGCGCGGTCAGCCTCGCACCAACCGGGTAGCCGGACACAAAGCCCATCGTCACGACGAAGCCGCCGATGCCGGGAATGCGAAAAAGCGGCCGCATCAGCGGGTCGAGCAGCGTGCCGAAAAAATGGACGATGCCAAAGCCCAGTAACAGCTCCGAAAGAACAAAAAAGGGGAACAAGGCCGGAAACAGCACCTCCCACCAGATTGAGACACCGCGCAGCGCCGCGTCGAGCACGGCGGTGGGAAATACTGCGAGCAGCAGCGAAAGCGCAAGCAGGGAGCTCGCAGCAAGCAGCAGCGGGTGAATGCGTTTATGCGCCATGGTCCATGCCTCCCGTTCAACCACTCTTATTTATTCAGATGTATGCGGCAGGCTGGACAATCATCCCACCGCACACGCTTTTTAAAAAAAGTTATTCAGAAAGCGCTTGCAGAAGGGACTGATTTTCGGTTCGGGGTATGATACACTATATCTATACTGAGATGGGCAACCATCAGGGAGTGATGAGGATGAGCTTTGTCAGTATTGTCGCCGGTTTTCTGGCCGTTCTGTTCGTCTATGTCATCCGTCAATCTTTGACTGCGCCTGGCGAAGAGGACTGGAGCAGCTACTGAGCTACGAGTTGCACGCGCGCCAAGACCCGAGGTACGGGATGTGGCGTTTTTCATAGCAGCGTTCAAAATACAAAGCGGCCCCGCTGCCATCAGGCGGTGAGGCCGTTTTTGTGCGTCTTTCTGTTCGGAACGCATCCTTTCTTGCATACCGACTTGCTATTTTTGATCATTATATGATCAAAAATAGTTATTTTGATCACAAAATATGGTACAATAGATAACATTCAAATCTAACGAAGGGAGAAGGAGGATATTGCTGAGAGAGCAAAAAATATTGACGCTGTTGCAGGAAAAATCTCCGCTCACGATTGAGGAGCTCGCAGAGCGGTTGCTTGTCTCAGAGCCGACTGTTCGACGGGATCTGTCCGCGATGGAGGAAAAGGGCTTGATTCTCCGTCCCAGAGGCGCTGCGTCGTTGCCGGGCCTGGGGTTTGAGCCGTTGTTTGACCAGCGGCAGAAGCACAATCGTGAAAACAAAAAAAAGATCGCACGATATGCCGCGAGCTTGATTTCGGAAGGCGAGGTCATTGCCCTTGATGCCGGTACAACCAACGCCGAGCTCGCCAAGGAACTGCTTAAAGTCTCGAATCTAACAATTTTCACCTATTCGCTCCAGATTGCTTTCATATTGTCCCGCAGCAAGCATAATGTGTACGTTATAGGTGGGCAATTGCGTAAATCGGAGCAATCTATGGTTGGTTCCATTGCCAAGGATACGATTCGACAGTTTAATTTCGACCGTTTTTTTATGGGGTTGGCCGGCTTTAACAAGGAGCAGGGCGTGACGGATATTATTTTGGAAGAAGTGGAAATTAAGCGATGGATAATCGAGCGTTCCCAAAAAACATATGCGCTGGCCGATCACTCCAAATACGAATCCTCGTCCCTGGTGAAAATTTGCGATTATGAAGCGATTACTGAATTGATTACCAACCCGATTCCGATTTCGGCGGAGGAATTGGGGATGAAAGGAAGACTTACGTTTGTGTAAAGAAAACTAACGTTTCAGTATAAAATAAACACTTCCCCTTTGATTTCCAATGGGAGAGTGTTTATTTTTTTGATCAATAATGATTGAAATGTGAATAAAAACAATAATTTTATGATCTATATTGACTTAAAGGGATTGGATGCTATAATCAAACGTAACCGGTTATTATTGTGTTAGATAAAATAACATATAGGTAGGGGGAATTGAATTTGGGCTCTTCAACTGAGGGTAAGCACACAACGTTTCCGCTCATCGATACGGATGTTCACGAGCGCTTCGCTTCAATCGAACAGTTGTTGCCCTATATGAAGGAGCCGTTCCGGAGCTATATGAGCAACTGGACAGGCTGGGGGGAATTGAAGTACACCCATCCGATCGGTGGTTCGCGGCTGGATGCGCTGTTGCCTAACGGCGCGGTGCCTGGATCGGACTACGATGTGCTGCGGGAGCAGCTCCTGGATCGCTACGACATGAAGTATGCGATGCTGACGGGGTTATTCTACCCGGCGACAATGGAGGCGCAGTTCGAGCTGGCTGCCGCGCTCGCAAGTGCGTACAATGACTGGATGATCGAGCACTGGCTCGAGCGTGACGAGCGCTTCCTCGGTTCGATCCATGTGGCGCCGCAGATGGTCGAGACGGCTGTGCGCGAGATTGAACGGCTCGCCGATCACCCGCGCATTGTACAGGTGCTGCTGCCGATTGGCACCGCGCCTTATGGCGATCCGCACTATCATCCGATCTTCGAGGCGGCCGAGCGGCATAATCTGGTCGTGGCGATGCATCAGGGCAATTCGGTTCAGAGTCCGTTCGGCACACCGCGATATTATATCGAATGGCATATTGTTCTCTCGCAAGCCTTCATGTCCATGGCTGTCAATCTGATTATGAATGGCGTCTTCGATAAGTATCCGCGCACACGAATCGCGATGCTGGAGGGGGGCTTCTCGTGGGTGCCTTCCTTGATGTGGCGTATGGATCAGAACTACAAGTCCTTGCGAATGGAAGTTCCATGGGTGAAGCGTATGCCCAGCGACTACATCAAGACACACTTTCGCTTCGCGACACAGCCGATCGAGGACCCGAGTCCTGCCGATATGCTCAAGATGGTTGAGCTGATGGGCAGCGACGAGTTGCTGCTATTTTCTACCGATTATCCGCACTGGGACTTTGATTCGCCGGAGCGCTCACTGCCTACTTCGTTCCCAGATTCGCTGAAACGCAAAATTTTCTACGAAAATGCCCGCGACTTCTATCAATTGACGTAAGGAATGCCCGATGACGAGGAGGCCGGATACCGTGAAGCATGTCGTATGCAAAGTGGAGGAAATGGAGCCGGGCAGCAAGCGCAGCATCCGCATCGGAAGCCGCGAGGTCGTGCTGGTCATGACCGGGAGCGGTGAATACTGCGCGATGCGCAACGTATGCCCGCATCAGGGGGCCAGGTTGTCAGATGGCGAATTGACCGGGACGACTCTGCCCTCCTGCGCAGGCGAATATACGTATGGCAAAGAAGGCGGCGTGTTGCGCTGTCCATGGCATCGTTGGGAATTTGACGTGTCGAACGGCCAGTCGCTGTTCCCCGATCCGAGATCACGCGTGAAATCATATGAAGTGACGGTGGAAGACGGACATATCGTATTGCACGACTAACCCAATCGTTCAAAGGAGAGATGATGCGATGACGGCCATGGCTTCACCTAGTCTGAGCGCTGCTTCCGAAGAGCAGGAAATCGCACTGGAATGCCGCAATGTCGGGAAGGACTATTTCCGTCACAACGGAGAACGGGTTCGGGTCGTAAGGGAAGTGGATCTCAAGCTGCGCAAGGGCGGCTTCCTGTGCGTGCTCGGGCCGAGTGGCTGCGGCAAAACGACACTGCTTAACATGGTCGCGGGATTTGAGCAAACAACCGAGGGTGACATTCTGGTTGGCGGCAAGCCAGTAAACGGACCGGGGCCCGAACGCGGCGTCGTCTTTCAAAGCGATACGGCATTGTTCCCATGGCTAACGGTGCGAGAGAACATTGAATACGGACTGCGCATCAAAGGGATTAGCAAGGCTGAGCGGCGTAAACGTGCCGACGAGTGGATCGAGCAGGTTGGGTTGACGCAACATACGTCCAAATTCCCCGGGGAGCTATCCGGCGGGATGAAGCAACGCGTGCAGATTGCTCGGGTATTGGCCAGCGACCCGGAGATCCTGCTCATGGACGAGCCGTTCGCCGCACTGGATGCCCAGACGCGTAACTACCTGCAACAGGAGCTGTCCGAGCTATGCCGCAAGAGTGGCAAGACGGTGCTGTTCATCACGCACGATATTCAAGAGGCGCTCATGCTGGCAGATCATATCATCGTCATGGCGCGCGCCCCCGAGAAGAACATCAAGGCCGAGCTTCACGTGCAAATGCCTTACCCGCGTCAGCGTATGAACGAGACATTCGCCAAGCTCTACAATCGTCTGATGGACGAGATTGACAATCCGTTCAAAGGCAGCGTCCGTTCGCTATGAAGACCCGAAAGGTTACGCGCTGGAAGCCGGCCGCGCTATTGGGGAGTCTTGCTTTTGCGGTGCTGTGGCAGCTCGCCGCCTGGATATCGGGTCCTGCCTTCTTGCCCGGGCCTGTAGCGGTTATCAAGCTGTTTTTTGTACAGCTCACGACACCGGGCTATCTTGGAACCGTGCTGGCCAGCTATCAACGCGTGCTGGTTGGTTGGGGGATCGGCAGTCTGGTCGGTATGGTCGGGGGAATCTTGATGGGGCGGTACGCGTCGCTGGGCCAATTTTTGTACTCGCCAATTCAGTTCTTCCGCGTCATTCCGGCTATTGCCATCGTTCCGATTCTGGTGATCTGGCTCGGGGTGGGCGAGACGATCAAGTACGTGATTATCGGCTATGGCGTCGCATTGGTCGTCGCCGTCAACATTGCCGATGCCGTGCAGCGTGTCGCACAGGTGAGGCTGCAAGCAGCGCGTTCGATGGGCGCTGGACCGATCCGCATCTTCTGGGGGGTGCTCGTGCCCTCGGTGATGCCCGAGGTGCTCAAGGGGGTGCGCGGCTCACTTGCATTCGCCTTCATGAGCATCGTGGGCATCGAGACGCTGGCAGCACAGGACGGGGTCGGCAAGATGATCTGGAATGCGCGTGTGCTGCATCAGACGGATGTGGCGATTCTGGGGATCGTCACGCTCGGACTGATGGGCGTGCTCGCAGATCTGTTGGTGCAAGCGTTGTTCCGTCTATTCGGGTATCGATTCATGATGAGGAGGTGAGTAGACGATGAGTCCCAGAAGGCCGATCGTTCGCGCCGGGATTGTGCTCGTGCCGTTCATCATTGCCATCATAGTCTGGTGGGTACTGGCGGCGATGAGGCTCGTGCCGGAGTTGTTCCTGCCATCGCCGCTTCGCGTGTGGGACAGTGCGATGCAGATGCTGCGCAGCGGATTGCTGCTTGAGAGCATTGGTGTCAGCCTGCTGCGGCTTGGCTCCGGCTGGGTGCTTGGGGTGCTGCTGGCCACTCTGGCCGGCTGGGCGCTCGGCATGGTGGATTGGCTGCGGCGCGGGGTGCAGCCACTGCTCTTCCCGCTGCGGTTCGTCGAGCCTGTGGCATGGCTGAGCCTGATCATTCTGTGGTTCGGAACCGGCGAGAGCTCGAAGCTGATTCTGCTGACCTATGCCTCTTTCTTTGGTTCGTTCCTCTACATTCTGACCGGGGTGGCGGGGATCGACGAGACGAAGCTCAGGGCGGCGCAAGCGCTGGGAGCGAGCCGTTGGCAGTTGTTCAGCACGGTCATCGTGCCGAGTACGGTGCCGAGCATTATCTCAGGTGCACGAATCGGCATGAGCTATAGCTTCCTTACGATTGTGACGGCAGAGATGATGGATGCCTCTTCGGGCGTCGGCTATATTATCAAGTATGGCAGTGTGTATATGCGGATGGATCAGATTTTTGTCGGCACCATTCTTGTTGGTCTGTTGGGCATCGGGATTGACTATGCGTTCAGGCAAGCCGCGAAGCGTTTGGGGCGTCGTTATTTCTTTGATCACATCTGATAATTATTCAAAGAGAGAGTGGGGAGAAAAATATGGGAGAGCAAAGCAAGCGTATGGGCAATTGGGCATGGATTGCAGGTGTGGTGCTGCTGGTCTTGTTGACGGCATGTGGAGGCAACAAGGATACGTCGAATGGCGGTAATGCGGGCGCCGGCAATAGCGAGGCAGCTAACGGGACAGAGGCAGGCCAGGCTGAAGAACAGACACCAAGCGCTTCGCTGCGCATCTCCCGGGAGTCGGGTCCGTCGTCGGGACTGCTGTTCATTGCAGATGCGAAGGGCTTCCTCGACGAGCAGGGGCTGGATTACGAGATCGTCTCGTTCGCGAACGGAGCTGAGGCGGTGGATGCTCTGCAGGCGAGACAGATTCAGGTGGCATTCGGAGCGGCGGACACGTTCCCGATTCGCGGGAACGACAGCGGCCTGCTCGCGCTCACTGCCGTCAGCCAGCAGCCGTCGGCCGTCAGCATCGTGGCGGCGTCGGATGTGAATGCACCGGAGGATCTCAAGGGGCGGGCGATTGGGGTTGTACCGAATACAGTCAGCCAGTTCGTGCTGGAGAATATGTACCTGGTCGACGGGGGACTGGGCACAGACGACTACACCGCCACGGCGACCGGTCCGGCCGAGATGATCGCGTTGATGGCGCGCGGCGATATCGATGCCTTCGCGCTGTGGGATCCGTTCCCGGCACAGGCAGTCGAGGCGCTCGGAGACAAGGTCAAGGTGATAGCGACCTCCGGAGAGCTCGGGATTCCCAATACGACCTTCCTGCTCGTGAATAAGTCCTCGATGGAAGATGAAGCGTACGTGAGGGCCTACCAGGAATTGCTGCGCGGGCTGCAGCAGGCCCAGGCATACCTTGAGGCGAATCCCGAAGAATCAGCGACGATTATCGGCGAGGCGACGCAGCTCACGCAGGAGGATGTGCTGGCTCGTTTCGAAGACATTCGCCTGGAGGTGTTCATGGACGAATCGGCAGTGGGAGAGATCGAGAACTATAACCAGATCCTGACCTCAACCGGCACGGTGGAGCAAGCGGCAGATCTGGAGGTAATGGTCGACCAGGAATTCCTGGGCACGGTAGATCAATAACGCGTAGCGATTCATATTACAGGCGCAATGCCGCAAATGAGGAGGTGTAGCCATGACCCGTATTCACCGCTTGGACGCCGGGCCCGGTACCGTGCAGTGGGGCTATGTCGGCGGCGCTGGCGAGGCCGTGCTGGAGCTCGATTCCGGCGACACGCTGGTGCTGCGCTCCGTCTCCGGCTCGCCGGATGATCCAGTCCCTGCGGGCTGGATTCCGGAGACGCTGCGACGCATTCACGAGCAGGTGCTGGATCGCGGCCCGGGCGTCCATATCCTGACCGGACCGGTCGCGGTCCGGGGCGCCGTCCCCGGCGATACGCTGGCCGTGCATATTGAACGTGTGCGCATCGATGCGCCATACGGATTCAATTATATTGGTCCTATGTCCGGCCTGTTGTTCAATGAATACGACGAGCCGGACGTCGCGATCCTGACATATGATGAGGAGCGGCGCTATGCGAGCTATGGGCGCATGAGGATCAAGACGGCGCCGTTCTTCGGCATTATGGGTGTCGCCCCGCCGCTCGCATGGGGGCGTCAGAGCAGCATTGTGCCCGGTCGCTTCGGCGGCAATATGGACAACCGGCAGCTGACACCGGGGACTACGCTCTACCTGCCAGTCATGCGGGAGGGCGCCCACTTCTATGCCGGTGACGGTCACGGCGCCCAGGGGGACGGCGAGATTGATGTGACTGCAATCGAGACGTCTCTGGAGGGCGAATTTCGACTGGAGCTGCTGCGGGGCACAGATCAACAGTGGCCGTATGCCAGACGCGGCAGCCTGCTGATCAGCATGGGCTTCGACGAGAGTCTGCAAGCGGCGCTGACCATGGCGGCGCGGCAGATGATCGGGTTGCTGGAGACGGAGCACGGTCTGTCGGCGAAGGAGGCCTACCGACTGTGCAGCATCGCCGCGGATTATCATATCACTCAGGCGGTCAATGGCGTCAAGGGCGTGCACGGCATGCTGGATACCGCAATACTAATCTGAGGAGGGAGACGCTATGCTGTCGCACAAGGATAATGAGCGCGTAACGCGCGTCGGGGAAGGCACGCCGATGGGCAAGCTTTTCCGGAGCTACTGGCTGCCGGCCTTCCTGTCGGAGGAAGTGGAGGCGGGAGGCGCGCCACTGCCAGTGAAGCTGCTAGGCGAACGATTGGTAGCATACCGCAATCAGGAGGGCAAGGTCGGACTGCTCGGCGAATTCTGCCCGCATCGCGGCACCTCGCTGACGCTCGGACGCAATGACGAATGCGGCCTGGCCTGCATCTATCACGGCTGGGCATTCGACACGGACGGCGCGTGCACGAGCATGCCCTCCGAGCCGGATCATAGCCGCTTCAGGGACAAGATCAAGCAAAAGAGTTACCCCGTACATGAGGCAGGCGGATTGGTCTGGACGTATATGGGGGAGCCGGAGCGAATGCCGGCCCCGCCGAATCTCATCTGGACGTCGCTGCCCGAGACGCATCGTATGGTCGCCAAGGTCTACCAGGAATGCAACTATCTGCAGATCTGGGAGAACGAAATCGACTACATGCATGCAGCGTTCGCGCATCTGGCGCTGAACGAACAGGAGATGAAGGAAGGCGCGCTGAGCACCGAGCTCGGCATCAATCCGTCGCATCCGCTCGTGACCTCGCACAATCCGTTGCTCACGGTGCAGGAGACGACTTACGGCTTCCGCAATATGTTCGTCGGTCAAGCGGATGCGGATAACGCGTTTATCCTGGAGGCGCCGATCCTGATGCCGAGCTTTGCGTATACGCCGCGCGTGGCGGAGGAGGATCATCTGTTCCACGCTTATGTGCCGATCGACGATTACACGACCTGGTCCTATGATGTGCACTTCACACTGGATCGTCCGCTTCATCACGAGACGCAGCGCGAGCGTCGCGGACTCTGGGTCGATGAGCAGCATCGCAAGATCTACAACAAGAGCAACAATTACAAGCAGGATCGCGAATTGATGAAGAACGGGAATTTCTCCGGGATCATCGGCATCAGTAACCAGGATCATGCCGTGACCGAGAGCATGGGCGCGATCGTCGATCGCTCCCGCGAGCATCTGGGGACGAGCGATGTCGGTGTGATTGCGCTGCGGCGTATGGTGCTCAAGGGCATCAAGCGTGTGGAGGAGGGCGAGCTGCCGCAAGGCCTCGATCCCGACATCCCGACCGAGCGCATCTACAGCGAAGGCGTCATCGCACCCAAGGAGATCCCCTGGAAAGAAGCGTGTCCGCTCAAGCCGGAGTTCGTCCCGCACAAGGCGAAGCGATCCGGCGCCGTCGAGACGAGGTGAGGACGCTGGATACACATCAGAGCATCCGGACGGGGCAAGAGGCTCCGCGCGCCGCTTATACATTGGGGATCGACATCGGGACGACCGCCGTCAAGGCGATCTTGCTCTCCGAGCGCGATATCGTGCATCAGTCGAGCGCGACGCACTCGCTGCGTTCGCCGCAGGTCGGATGGGCCGAGGAGGACGCAGAGCAGTGGTGGGCCAATACGCTGCGCGTCGTGCGCGAGACGCTCGAGGCGGCGCCGGAGGCAGCCGGTCAGATCGCCGCAATCGGCGTGAGCGGGATGGTGCCGGCACTTGTCCTGCTGGATGGGGATGGCCGCCCGCTGCGGGCGACCATCCAGCAGAATGATGCCCGTGCCGTGCAGGAGCTGGAGGAGGTCAGGGACGCCCTCGACCAGGAGCGCCTGTTCGCGCGGACGGGCGGCTATTCGAATCTGCAGCATGTGCTGCCGCGGCTATTGTGGGTGCGGCGTCACGAGCCGGAGATATGGGCGCGGACCCGCACAGTGCTGGGCTCATACGACTATATCAATTATGCGTTGACAGGCGTTCGTGCGCTGGAGATGAATTGGGCCGTCGAGAGCGGCATGTACGACATCCGCACGGGAGAGTGGCTGGACGACTCGCTTGCGCTGCTGGGCGCGGACCCGGAGCTGCTGCCGCCGGTTCGCCCTTCGGGCGAAATCATAGGCGCGGTGACAGAGGCGGCTGCCGCGCAGACCGGGCTGACGGCTGGCATTCCCGTCATCGCCGGCAGCGCCGATCATGTCGCATCGACGCTGGCTGCGGGCATCACGGAGCCGGGCGAGCTGCTGATCAAGTTCGGGGGCGCCGGCGATCTGTTGTATTGCATGGACGAGATCCGTCCCGACCCGCAGTTGTTCTTCGATTGTCATGTCTTCCCGGATGCGTATCTGCTCAATGGCTGCATGGCCTCGAGCGGATCGCTCGTCAAGTGGTATGCGGAGCAGATGCTGCAGGACAACTCGCCCGATCTGTTCCGCAGACTGGACGAGGAGGCTGCCCGCGTCGCGCCGGGAGCGGACGGTCTGATTATCCTGCCGTACTTCCTGGGCGAGAAGACGCCGATCTTCGATCCTCAGGCGCGGGGCGTCCTGATGGGCTTGACACTGTCGCATACGCGGGGCCACATCTTCCGCGCCGTGCTGGAGGCAGTCATCTACGGCTTCCGTCATCATATCGAGGTGCTGGAGGGGATCGGGTGCCGGGCGACACGCGTCCTCGCGACCAATGGCGGCGCCAAGAGCCGATTCTGGTGTCAGATTGCGGCTGATGTACTGGGGACCGAGATTCGCGCATATCCCGGTCACCCTGGCTCGGCGCTGGGCGTTGCATTCCTCGCGGGCAAGACGGCGGGGCTCTATCGGGACTGGAAGGATATCGAACGCTTCCTGACCGAATACGCGGATTATCGGCCGATCCCGGCACACACTGCAATCTATGACGAGGCCTATGCGGTCTACCGCGAGCTGTATCCGCTGTTGAAGCCGCAGTTCGAGCGTGTGAATGCACTGTATCGCGACCGCACCGAGGCGGCGCAGCCGCCAGGGGCATCTACGACGAAGGGGGAGCATGCATCATGAAGGAGCTGACTGGACAAGTCGCGATCGTAACCGGGGCGGGCGGCGGCATCGGTCGCAGCATCGCCCGGCGCCTGGCGGCTGGCGGCGCGTCCGTCGCTGTCGTCGATCTGAACGAGGCGGCGGCGCGCGAGACGTCGGAGCTGCTGGCCGTCTCCGAGGGCCAGCAGCACGGCGCTTACGAGCTGGATGTGACCGACGGCGCGTCGGCGCGGAGCGTCTTCGCGACGATTCGCGAGCGCTTCGGCCGTATCGATATATTGATCAACAATGCCGGCGTCTCGACGATGAATCGGATCGCGGAGCTGAGCGAGCGCGAGTGGGATTTCAATTTCAATGTGAACAGCAAGGGCGTGTTCCTGTGCACGCAGGCGGCGTTGCCGTATCTGCGGGAGCGGCGCGGCGCGCGTATTGTCAATACCGCCTCGATGGCGGGCAAGCGCGGTGTGCCGCTGCTGGCGCATTATGCAGCCTCGAAGTGGGCGGTGATCGGCTTCACGAAGAGCGCGGCCATTGAGCTGGCGGCGGACGGCATCACCGTCAACTGTGTCTGTCCCGGGTATGTCAATACCGGGATGCAGAGCCGCGAGCTGAGCTGGGAGGCCGAGCTGCGGGGGATGACGCCGGAGGGCGTACGCGAGGAATATATTCGCATGACGCCGCTGGGACGACTGGAGGAGCCGGAGGATGTGGCCGATGCGGTCTGGTTCCTGACCACACCGGCGGCGGGCTTCATCACCGGAGAGGCGCTGGATGTCACCGGCGGAGCGGATCTGCTGTAGCAGGGACATGTGAGGCCCGGGCGACTGTGACGCTCGGGCGGCATGAATTACGATAGAAGGACGGGATGCCCGATGACGCACTACGATACGCAATATTACCCGTACCCGTCCCGGCGTACGGCGGTCTATGCCAAGCGCGGCATGGTGGCGACCTCGCAGCATCTCGCGGCGCAGGCGGGACTCGAGATGCTGAAGCAAGGGGGCAATGCCGTCGATGCGGCGATCGCGACGGCTGCATGCCTGACAGTAGTGGAGCCCTCGTCCAACGGCATCGGCGGCGACGCCTTCGCGCTCGTGTGGATGAAGGATCGGCTGCACGGGCTCAATAGCAGCGGACCGGCCCCACAAGGGCTCTCGCTCGAGGCGCTGCGGGAGCAAGGCTTGACCGAGATGCCGATGTACGGCTGGACGCCGGTGACCGTGCCGGGCGCGCCTGCGGCGTGGGCGGAACTGGCACGCCGGTTCGCACGGTTGCCATTGACGACGCTGCTGGCGCCGGCCATCGCTTATGCTGAGGAGGGCTATGCCGTATCGCCGACGACGAGCCGTTCGTGGCAGACGGCCTTCGCAGAATATCGTGCGGCGGTGCAAGGGGAGCAGTACCAATCTTGGTTCGAGACCTTCGCACCGCAGGGCAGAGCGCCAGCGCCGGGCGAATGGTGGCGTTCTCCCGGTCATGCGGCGACGCTGCGCAGCATCGCCGAGACGGGAGGCGAGTCGTTCTACCGGGGAGAGCTAGCGGGGCGAATCGACGCCTATTCCCGTCAGTATGGCGGCTATCTGCGGGCTGAGGACCTCGCGGCTTATACGCCGGAGTGGGTGGATCCTGTGAGCGGCAGCTATCGCGGCTACGACGTCTGGGAGCTGCCTCCCAACGGCCAGGGCATTGTCACGCTGATGGCGCTTAACATCCTGCAGCAGCGTGAAGACGGAGGCGGGAATTCGGGGCTGGAGGACGAATTGGTAGACGCGCGGACGCATCGCGAGCTGGAGGCGATCAAGCTTG
Source organism: Paenibacillus sabuli (assembly GCF_014705605.1). Classification (GTDB taxonomy): domain Bacteria; phylum Bacillota; class Bacilli; order Paenibacillales; family Paenibacillaceae; genus Paenibacillus_D; species Paenibacillus_D sabuli. The sequence goes on along the minus strand of NZ_JACXIZ010000010.1, from coordinate 93,704 downwards.
CCTTCGAAGACGGGCTGTGGAGCATTACTGATCCGCGGCATATGGACGAAGCGCGTGTGGCAGAGTTGCTCTCGGCAGCCTATGCGAGTCGCCAGGCGGCGCGTATCGGCGATCAAGCCTTGTTGCCGCATACGGGCAAGCCGCCCGGCGGAGGCACGGTGTATCTGGCGACGGCGGACGGAGAAGGCAATATGGTGTCCTATATCCAGAGCAATTATATGGAATTCGGATCCGGACTTGTCGTGCCGGGTACCGGGATCGGTCTGCACAATCGGGGGCATACGTTCTCCCTCGATCCGAATCATCCGAACGCGCTGGCACCGGGCAAGCGGACGTACCATACGATCATTCCCGGGTTCCTCTCGCGCGGAGGTCGTGCGATCGGACCGTTCGGAGTCATGGGCGCATTCATGCAGCCACAGGGCCATCTGCAAGTGCTGCGGCAGATGCTGGATTACGGGCTCAATCCCCAAGCGGCGCTCGATGCGCCGCGCTGGAAGTGGGAGCAGGGCCGCAAGGTGCTGATTGAACCGAGCTTCCCGGAGCAACTGGCCCAGGCGCTGCGCGATCGCGGCCATGAGCTCGAGGTGGCGCATAATTCCGGTCTGTTCGGCCGGGGACAGATCATCTGGCGCGATGAAGACAGCGGCGTGCTGTGTGCGGGCACCGACCCGCGCTGCGACGGCGTCGCTGCATCCTGGTGACGCGTCAACCAAGAGGAGGCGGCTAAGCGATGACTGATATTCGCATCGGCGATCGACATTTCGAGGTCGAGCTGGTCGTATTCGACAAGGACGGGCTGTTATTCGATGCCCAATATTTCTGGAAATGTCTGGCCCAGATCCGGATTGCGGCACTGCGTGAGGCGTTGCCCTCGGAGGGGGTGCGCGCCTGGTGTCGTCGATTCGGCGTGCGGGAGACCGGTGGAGCAGTGACGGACGTGGAGCCGGGCGGGATATTCGCGCTGGCGCCTCCGCAGGAGGAGATCATCGTCACTGCGGCGGTACTGGCCGAATGGAGCGACGCGGATTGGGGGGTGTGCCGGGAACGTGCAGCGGAGCTGTTCGCAGTCTCGGACCGGCAATTCGATCTGCTGCAATCGCTGCAGCCGAGGCCGGGGTTCCCGGCGATCTTCGACCGTCTGGAGGCGGCGGGTGTGCCCTTCGGCATCGCGACCTCGGACGATGACGACCGCACGCGACGATCAATTGCCCGCTATGCGCGGGTAGAGGCCCTGCAGTTCGTGGTGACGCCCGTCGATGTCGAGCGCGGCAAGCCGCATCCGGATATGCTGGAGCTAATCGCGCGTCGTACGGGCATTCGTCCGGAGCGGATCATGATGATTGGCGATTCATTCGTCGATGTTCGGATGGCCCGTGCAGCCGGATGTATCGGCGTCGGCATCCCGGACCACCCGGAGATGGCGGAGCGGATGCGGCCATGGGCTGATGCGATGGCGGATTCGCTTGAGGAATTGGAGATTGAATGCACGACGACTACTATACCGAAAGGGAGAGATGGCATATGACTTGGCTTAAGGAGATTATCGGCACGGAGAAGGCCATTATTGCGATGTGTCATTTGCAGCCATTGCCGGGGGATCCGCATTACGATGCGGACAAGGGGATGGCGTATGTGCTCGAAGCAGCCCGCGCGGACTTGCTGGCGCTGCAGCGCGGCGGCGTGGATGCTGTTATGTTCTCCAACGAATTCAGCTTGCCGTACCTCACGGATGTACGGACCGAGACGGTGGCGGCGATGGCGCGCATCATCGGCGAGCTGATGGGGGAGATTCGCGTGCCGTTCGGCGTCAACGTGTTGTGGGATGCCAAAAAATCGCTGGATCTGGCTGCGGCGACAGGCGCAAGCTTCGTGCGCGAGATATTCAGCGGCGTGTATGCCAGCGACTTCGGACTGTGGAATACGAATGTCGGAGAGACGATTCGCCATCAGCGGCAGATCGGGGCTTCGCATGTGAAGCTGCTGTACAACATTGTGCCGGAAGCGGCGCAGTATCTCGCGGACAGGGATATCGAGAGTGTCGCGCGCTCGACCGTGTTCAATAATCGACCGGACGCATTGTGTGTCTCCGGCCTGATCGCTGGCGCAGAGACGGACGGCCAATTGCTGAAGCGGGTGAAGGCGCAAGTGCCGGATACGGTTGTGCTGGCTAATACGGGCATGCGGATCGACAACATCGAACGGCAACTCTCCGTAGCTGATGGCGCGGTCGTCGGCACGACGTTCAAGGTGGACGGGCGATTCGAGAATGCGGTGGACGAGGCGCGGGTACGGGCATTCATGGACAAGGTCAAAGCATTTCGCGCGCAGGCGGAGCCGACAGGGGTGAAGGCAGCCGTCAAGCTGTCATGAGCGGCGACGGCGGCAAGGTGAGTCGCACCACGCGCGTGGGAGCGGCGTTGGAGCAACGCGGGGCGGGACCGGCAGCGGGAGCAGTTCCGCACCCGGTCCGCTCCGCGCATGCCGGCACGGAGATGGGGGCGGTTCATCTCCGCGTGGCGAGTGCCGAACGCGCGGAGCGCTTCTACTGCGAGATCGTCGGATTGCGCGTGTTGAATCGCTACGGAGGGGCCGTGCGGCTGACCGCGGACGGGATCCATCCGCTGCTCGTGCTGGAGGAGCGCCCCGGTGCGAAGAGGGCGCCGCAGCAGCGCTGCAGCGGCTTGTACCACTTCGCGCTGCTTGTGCCGGAGCGACGCGACCTGGCGCTCGTGCTGCGTCACTTGCTGCAGGCGGGCGTCGGCGTCGGCTCTGCGGACCACGATGTGAGCGAGGCGCTCTACTTGAGCGATCCCGACGGCAACGGGATCGAGATTTATTGGGATTATCCGCGCGAGCACTGGCGGCGACTGCCCGACGGCAGCATCTATATGGATGCCGATCCACTCGACTCACACGGCCTGCTGCAGCTCGCGGAGCAAGACACGTGGAGCGGGCTGCCGCAGGGCACGGTGATCGGGCATGTCCATCTCCATGTGAAGCGGCTGGACGAGGCAGAGGCTTTCTACTGCGGGGTGCTCGGATTTCGGCCGACGCTGCGCTACGGCGCCGGCGCGTTGTTCATTGCGGCAGGCGGCTATCATCACCATATCGGTCTCAACATCTGGGCGGGCGTCGACGCGCCGTCACCCCCGGCGGACGCGGCCGGGCTCTTGCACTATACGATTGTCTGCCCTGATCCGCAGCGGATCGAAGCGATCCTCGCCTGGCTGGATGCGCGAGGCGAGCGTTATGAGACGCGTGGCGACGGCTGGTATTTTTGCGATCCGAGCGGCATTGGCATCCGACTGACGACTTGCCCTGTGCTGTAACGACGACATTGCTTCGGTATACGACGAGCCCGCCGTGCTGCGGCATGAGGTGGATCGGACACCGGCTCGGGAGGGGGGCAGGTCTATCGACAACGCGTTGACGGCAGGTCGTCGCTCCGTGCGAGCGTGTCAACAAGCTGTGCCAAGGGATAGAGAATCCCTTGGCACAGCTTGTTTGACGTCCCGGAAAAAATGCGCCGCGGCAATGCGATGTGGTATACTGGACCTGCCAAAGCGAGCCGTGCAGGCGAGCGACAACCCGAATATGGAAGCGATGGTGTGGGGATTGCAATGAAATCTTATGCAACGATTTACGAGGCAATCGGCGGCGAGGCCGCCATTGCCCGAATTGTGGAAGCCTTTTATCCCAAGGTGCAGGCGGACCCGCTGCTGGGTCCTCTCTTTCCTGCGGACGTCACCCCGGTCATGGAAAAGCAAGCGCTTTTTTTAACGCAGTTTTTCGGAGGGCCGACGCGCTATTCGGATGCGTACGGCCATCCGATGATGCGAGCTCGTCACCTGCCGTTCCCGATCACGCGCGCGCACGCGGACGCGTGGCTGGCTTGCATGCGGCGGTCACTGGCCGAGGCCGAGCTGGCGCCGGAGCTGCAGGAGCTGGTGCTGGAGCGGCTGTCGGGGCCGGCCTATCATTTCATCAATACGGATGAGGAGGCGTAGCGACGTGGTAGAGCCGTTGTATCAGACGACAATCACCTGCCCGTGCTGCGAGCAGGCCTACAAAACATCCCGCGTGCGCCCGAGCTTCAAGGTCGCGGTGCGGCGCGACGCCGATTTTTGCACGTATTACAAAAGCGGCGCGGTCAATCCGGAATATTACGTCGTGCGGGTCTGCCCGCGCTGCGGATTCGCTTCGACCGAGAATGCCGTGCAGCAGCTCTCCGAGCGTCAGAAGGCCAGCTACGCCGCGCGGATCGGCAGCAGCTGGCAGATGCGCGATTACGGCGGCGAGCGCTCCTGGCAGCAGGCGCTGGATTGCTACAAGCTGGCGCTCATCTGCGCGCAGACGATCGGCGACAAGGACCGGATTATCGCCGGTCTGCTGCATCATATTGCCTGGCTGTACCGCGAGCACGGCGACCAGGAGCAGGAGCTGCGGTTTTTGCGCTTCGCGCTGGATGCGTATGTGCGCGTGTACGAATTGGAGGGGTCGCCGGACAATCAGGCCCGCCTGATGTATCTGATGGGCGAACTGCACCGCCGGCTTGACGAGCCGTACGAGGCGGTCAAGTGGTTCGGGCGGGTCATTAATGACAAAAAAATTATGGACGCTGCCATGATTCGCGCCTCGCGCGAGCAGTGGCAGGTGCTGCGGGAGGACATGCTGCAAAAGCGGCTGGAGCTCCCGGAGGAATTGGAAAATCCCGGCCGCGCTTAGCGTCCGGGATTCACAGGCTGCGCACCTGCTGGGTGGTAAGCAGATAGTCGGAATCGGTATCGACGATCGTCACCCTGCTATGACAGCAAGGAAAGACGAGCAGCTTTTTTTTGCCGTCCCGAATCAGCGCCAGCTCCTGCGGCAGCAGCGGCAGCAAGACGTTGTCCGCTCCGCAGAACGGGCATTCGTTGACGTAAATATCATTCATGAGCTTGTCGTAGGGCAGGCAGTTTTCAAGCGGGATCATGCCTGATCGCCGCCCTGGGCGCCGGGTTCGTTTTTGTTCCCGGACGATGGGGGACGCGAGGCGTCGGCGTCCGGTCCGGATGAGAGCTCGGCCAGCTTTTGCAGCAGAATGTGCCGCGGCATATGCATGAGATGCTCGAGCGGCACGCCGAGCTGTTCGGCCAGCTTGACGGCGGTATCGGGCGAGATTTGAAGCGGTCTGGACATGGTGGCGGTCGCCTCCTTGTTGTATAGCGTTAATTGTAGTTATACACGGATTTCGTCAATTGCGCAAATGCGACAAAGCCAAATGAATGGAATATGGAATAAGGGAGCGTGCCGTATGGAGAATTTGCCGATGAGCTGGAATTTGGAGTCCTTGTATGCGGGCGGGGCGCAGTCGGCGGCCTATTGCGCCGAGCTGGACGGCCTGGAGCGGTCGATCGGCGAGCTGGACGAGGCGCTGCGCGCGGCGTCGACGGTTGCGCCCGCAGCGGACGTGTCTGCGGCGGTGCAGCCGCAACAAGCGGAGGCCCTGCTGCGACTGCCGGAATGGACGGAGCGGCTGCAAGCGATCCTGCTGCGGCTGCGTCAGGCGGAATCGTTCGTCTCGTGCCTGCTGGCGCAGAATATGAAGGACGACGCGGCGGCGGCGTGTCACGACCGGGTGCAGACGCTGGCGGCGGCGTATCAGGCGATGCTGACGCGCTACGATGCAGCCCTGGCGCAGCTGAGCGACCAGTCGTGGCGGGCGCTCCTGGCGCGGCCGGAGCTGGCCGCGGTCGCCTTCGGGCTCGAGGAGCGGCGCCTGCAAGCGCGCGAACGGCTCGCGCCCGAGCTCGAAGCGCTGGCGGGCGAGCTCGCCGTCGACGGCTATCACGCGTGGGGCGAGCTGTACAATACGATCGTCGCCCAGGCTCGCTTTCGTAGCCCGGATGCATCGGATGATCAGGAAGAATGGCTGTCGGCGGGACAAATGCACAATCGACTATCGGGCGGCGATCGCGCGCTGCGCGAGCGGGCCTACGACGAATGGGAGCGGGTCTGGGAGGCGCAAGCGCCGCTGTGTGCGGATGCGCTCAATCGCATCGCGGGCTTCCGGCTCAAGCTGTATGCGCGCAGAGGCTGGGAGAGTGTGCTCAAGGAGCCGCTGCAGCTGAACCGCATGTCGGAGGCGACGCTGACGGCGATGTGGTCGGCGGTCGAGGCGGGCAAGGCGGAGCTGACGCGTTATCTGGGGCGCAAAGCGGAGCTGCTCGGCGTGGAACGGCTGGACTGGCACGATGTCGAGGCGCCGCTGGGCGCCGCGGCCAAGACGATGCCCTACGACGAGGCCGGCGCCTTTATTGTGGAACGCTTTCGCGCCTTCAGTCCGGCGATGGCAGACTTTGCGGCCCGTGCGCTGCAGGAGGGCTGGGTGGAGGCCGAGGACCGGCCCGGCAAGCGGCCGGGCGGCTTCTGCACGGCTTTCCCGGTCAGTCGCCAGACCCGTATCTTCATGACCTATTCCGGTACGCCCTCCAACGTTGCGACGCTGGCGCACGAACTCGGGCATGCCTACCATCAGCATCTGATGGACGATCTGCCGCCGCTCGCCCAGGAATATGCGATGAACGTCGCCGAGACGGCCTCGACCTTTGCCGAAATGCTCGTCGCCGACTCGGCGCTGCAGCTCGCGTCCGATCCGCAGGAGCGGCTGGGGCTGCTCGAGGACAAGCTCGGCCGAGCGGTTGCTTTTTTCATGAATATTCATGCCCGCTTTCAGTTTGAGACGGCCTTCTACGAGCGGCGTCGCAGCGGCCTCGTGTCGGCGCAGGAGATCGGCGCGCTCATGACGGAGGCGCAGACGGAGGCGTTCGCCGGGACGCTGGGCCGGCCGCATCCGCATTTTTGGGCGTCCAAGCTGCACTTCTATCTGACCGACGTGCCGTTCTACAATTTCCCTTACACGTTCGGGTATCTGTTCAGCAGCGGCATCTATGCCCGGGCGCTGGCGGAAGGGCCGGCTTTTGCGGCGCGCTACGACGCCCTGCTGCGGGATACCGGGCGCATGTCCGTCGAGGAGCTGGCGCAGCGCCATCTGGGCGTGAGGCTCGACGAGCCGCAATTCTGGCGCGAGGCGGTGCGGCTGGCGACGAGCGACGTCGAGGCGTTCATGGAGCTGACCGCCCGATAGCGCGCTGGTCCGGACTGCTACCGCTGTCGCCTCCGCTCGGGCAGAGCGGGGGCGACTGGTGTGCGCCGAGCGAGGCTATCGTCTATGCCAGGAGCTACAGCGCCTCGATCACGTCCGAGGCGATGAGCGAGCCGGGCGTGCGGCGACGTGCGGCGGCACGGTCCCCCGCAGCGCCGTGCAGGTAGACGCCGAGCGCCGCCGCGGCCGGGCCCTCCAGCCCGCCTGCGAGCAATGCGGCTACGATGCCGGAGAGGACGTCGCCCGTGCCGCCGGTCGCCATGCCGGGATTGCCGGTCGGGTTGACATAGGCGCGTCCCCCGGGAGCCGCGATGACGGTGCGCGCGCCCTTGAGCACGAGCGTGACGGCGTGGTCTCGCGCATAGCGCATGGCGCATGCGATGCGGTCGCGCTGCACCTCGGCGGTGCCCGTACGCGTCAGACGTCCCATCTCGCCCGGATGGGGAGTCAGCACGACGGCGCCGCTGCGGCGCGGCCACTGGGCGAAATCATCGGCCTCGGCCAGCGCGCCCAGCGCATCCGCATCGAGCACGAGCGGCAGCTCCGCCGGCAGGGCCTCCCACAGACGGCGCAGCCAGGCCGCGTCTCCCTGTGGGAAGCGTCCCAGCCCGGGCCCCAGTACGAGCGCGTCGCGCTGCCCGGCCAGCTCGGCCAGGGCGACGGGGTCGACCTGGGCCCAGTCGCCGCGCCCGCCGTCGGGCAGCGGCGCGAGCATCAGCTCCGGGCGCAGCCCGGCGAGCGCCGGGGCGAGCGTCTCCGGGACGGCCCAGGTCACGAGACCGGCGCCGGCGCGCAGGGCGGCGGTGCTGCACAGCAGACCGGCGCCGCTCATCGCGGCGCTACCGGCGGCGGCCAGCACATGGCCGTAGGTGCCCTTGTGCGAGTCGCTGGCTCTCGCGTGCTCCGGGTCGGCGCCCAGCGACTGGCGCAGCACCTCCGCGGTGAGCGCCTGCACCGGAATGCGCTCGTCCTCCACCAGCGCGCCGGGGATGCCGATTGGCGCGACGGCGACCTCTCCGGCCAGCGCGGCGCCCGGATGCTGCAGCAGGCCCCGCTGGGGCAGCGCGAAGGCTACGGTCGCTCTGGCCGCGATGCATGGCGCATACGCCTCGCCGGTGTCGGCATCCAATCCGCTCGGCAGGTCGGCGGCGACGATCGGCAGACCGCTCGCATTGGCTTCGCGGATGAGCGCATCGTAGGGCGCGCGCGGCGCGCCCTTCGTCCCGGTGCCCAGCAGCGCGTCGACGAGGCCGGCGCAGCCTTTCCATGCGAGTCTGCCGGGCTCGTATACCTCCCACGGAATGCCCAGACGCACCGCAATATCGCGCTGCAGCGCAGCCTCGCCGCGCAGCGTATCCGGCGAATGCGCGTAGACGATGCACACGGGGATGCCGGCTTCCTGCAGATGGCGCGCCGCCACGAGCCCGTCGCCGCCGTTGTTGCCCTTGCCCACGAGCAGCGCCCATGGTCGTCCGCATGAGGCGGTGTCCGCTGCCGACTCCCCGGGACGCCGGCCGCGTCCGAAGCCCTCGGGCACACGCATGCCGCCCTCCGCCAGTGATTGCCCGCGATCCAGACATTGCACTGCGCACGCCAGCTGGCGACCCGCATTTTCCATCAATATTGCGGCCGGAATGCCTATCTCCGTGATCGTCCGCGCATCCAGACGCCGCATTTCCTCCGAGGTTGCTGCATACATCGTATATCCGCTCCTTTTCCGCCCATTCATTTTGCATCTGATACAATGCTCTTATATTACCCGCTCCAGATCATTGTGAACATTTTAGAGATCAGAGCGCAAGGCCACTTTTAATTGTCGGGAAATCTCTGTATTCGAACGTCACAATTTGAAATTTTATGATGATTTATTGTACATAAAATTGATATATGATACATTAAATTCAGATTTGTTACCATTCATGACGAAAATAAAGCGTTGGGAGGGGCGGCGCATCATCGAACTATCTGCGCGTCAGTTGGAAATCATGCGTCTAGTCAAGCAGCACGCGCCGATTATTGGCGATCAGTTGGCCGAGTTGCTCGGCGTCAGCCGTCCGACGCTGCGGTCCGATCTGTCGCTGCTGGTGATGCTCGGCCTACTCGATGCCAAGCCGAAGGTCGGCTATTTCCTGGGCAATGCCTATCAGCAGGATAACGCGGCGCTCCAGCGTCTGCGGGCGCTGACGGTGCAGCAGGTGCAGGGTGCGCCGGTGAGCGTGCCCGATACGCTCTCGGTGCACGATGCGGTCGTGGCGCTCTTTACCGAAGATGCGGACACGCTGCTCGTCGTCAACGGACAGATGCGGTTCGCCGGCATCGTGACGCCCAAGGATTTGCTCAAGGTGACCCTCGGCCATGCCAATGCAGCCGGCATTCCCGTCAGTATGGTCATGACCCGCTATCCGAATATCGTGACTGTCTCCCCGAGCGATCCGGTCACCGAAGCGGTGCGCAAGATGACTGCGCATCAGCTTGATTGTCTGCCGGTGGTCGTAGACGCCGACGAAGGCGGGGTCGAGGTCGTCGGGTCGGTCACAAAAACAAACGTCGTCAATCTGCTCAAGGATATCGTGACCGCAGCGGAATAGGGGGAAGCCACAACAATGAATGCAAGCGATACAACGCATGCCAGCCGCACCGAAGACGAGCGCAAGATCATCTATGTCTGCTCCGATGCCGTCGGCGAGACGGCGGAAGCGGTGGCGCGGGCTACGATCCGTCAATTCCGGGATGAAGAGATGCGCATCCGGCGCTACGGCCAGCTGCGCCGCGAGGAGGAGATCGTCGCGATCGTGCGCGAGGCACAGTCGACGGGCGGCTTCATTGCCTTCACGCTCGTCCAGCCGGAGCTGCGGGAGATGATGAAGGAGGAGGCGCAGCGGCGCGGCGTCCGCATCGTCGATGTGATGGGTCCGATGATGCAGGCCTATATCGATACGATGGGCGGCTTGCCGAGCCGCAAGCCGGGACTGATGCATGCGATGGACGAGGCCTACTATCGCCGCATCGAGGCGATCGAGTTTGCAGTGCAGTTCGACGACGGCAAGGATGCGCGAGGCCTCGCCGCAGCCGAGGTCGTGCTGCTCGGCGTGTCGCGTACGTCCAAGACGCCGCTCAGCATCTTTTTGGCGCACAAGGGCATCAAGGTCGCCAATTTCCCGCTTGTGCCGGAGGTCCATGCGCCGCAGGAGCTGGCAGCTCCCGTGCCAGGCCGCTTGCTCGTCGGCTTGACGATTCAGCCGGAGCATCTGGTCAAGATCCGCGAGGAGCGGCTGCGCGCGATGGGGCTGCCTCCGTTGTCCCGCTATGCGGCGATGGGCCGCATCCGCGAGGAGCTGGACGATGCGGCCGGGGTGATGGACAGGCTGGGCTGCCGCATGATCGACGTCACCGATCGCGCCATCGAGGAGTCGGCGAGTATCATCGCCGCCTGGTTGAATGAAAAAAATCCGCAAGGGCTACACAGGTAGAGGAGGGGTCAGAATGGAACGAGAGCTCGCGCTGGAGTTGGTGCGCGTGACCGAGCTGGCGGCGCTGGCCGCGGCGCCGTGGATGGGCCGTGGGGACAAGAACAGCGCCGACGGCGCGGCGACCGAGGCGATGCGCCGCATGTTCGACACGGTCTCGATCCGCGGGACCGTCGTCATCGGCGAAGGCGAGATGGACGAAGCGCCGATGCTGTATATCGGCGAAGAGGTAGGGAGCACGCAGGGGCCGGCGGTCGATGTCGCCGTCGATCCGCTGGAGGGCACCGAGATCGTGGCCCGCGGATTGAATAACGCGATGTCGGTGCTGGCGGTGGCGCCGTCCGGCCAGCTGCTGCACGCGCCGGACATGTACATGGAGAAGCTGGCGGTCGGCCCAGCGCTGGCCGGCAAGCTGAGTCTGCTCGATCCGATCCGCACGACCGTCGAGAAGGCCGCGCTGGCGCTGAGCAAGCCAATCTCCGAATTGACGGTCACGATCCTTGACCGATCGCGCCATGCCGAGCTCGTGCGGGATCTGCGCGAGACCGGCGTGCGCATCAAGCTGCTCTCCGACGGCGATGTGGCCGGCGCGATGGCGCCCGCGTTTCCGGAGGCGGGCATCGACTTGTACGTCGGCTCCGGCGGCGCGCCGGAGGGGGTGCTGGCGGCGGCCGCGCTGAAGTGCCTCGGAGGCGAGATTCAGGGCCGGCTGATGCCCGAGGACGAGGCCCAGCGCGAGCGCTGCGTGGCGATGGGGATCGCGGACCCGCGCGAGCTGCTGACGATGGACGCGATGATCGGCGACGGCGACGTTATTTTTTCCGCGACCGGGATCACGCCGGGTGAATTCCTCGGCGGTGTGCGCTATCTGCCGGACCAGCGCGCCGAGACGCAGTCGGTCGTCATGCGCGCCAAGACGCGCACCATTCGCTACATACGCTCGTTGCACTATTTACCGAACAAGCCGCTCGTTCAAAAACGATAAGGGGGTCATTTTTTTATGGAGCAAACGTTTGTGATGGTGAAGCCGGACGGCGTGGCCAAGGGGATCATCGGAGAGATCGTGAGCCGGTTCGAGAAAAAAGGCTTCACGCTGGCGCAGGGCAAGGTAATGACAATCCCGACGGAGCTGGCCGAGCGGCACTACGGCGAGCACAGGGAGCGGCCGTTCTTCGGCGAGCTGGTCGAATTCATCACATCGGGACCGGTATTCGCGATGGTATGGGAGGGGGCGGATGCGGTGAAGAACGCGCGCGCGCTCATCGGCAAGACGAATCCGTCCGAGGCCGCACCCGGTACGATTCGCGGCGATTATGCGCTGGACGTGGCCAGCAATATCGTGCACGGCTCGGATTCGCCGGAGAGCGCGCAGCGCGAAATCGCTCTGTTTTTTGGAGCCTGACGCCGGCGGGACGCATTGGTGTTGACGAACGCATGTGTCCATGGTATATTATTTCCAATCGAAGATGAATAGCGACAGGTCATGCGGAAGCACCGCGAACCTTCGCACCTGCTACAGGTGCGTGGTTTGCGGTGCTTCTTTGCGTGCTGGGAAGGGGGAACGTGCGTGTATGCGTTGATTATCGCAGCTAAGGAACAGGAATATGTCAGGCGCGTGGCGGACTATATCCGCGATTCGCCGCATGCCCGCAGCTGGCGGCTGACGGCTTTTACGCACCCGCCGGCGCTGCGTCAATATCTGCGCAGCGGCTATCCTGCGGATATGCTCGTGCTGCAGCCGGAATTTGCGGAGGATGCCCGCGACGCGCTGCCGGAGCATGTGCCGCTGGCGATACTGGCGCAAGGTCCGCCGCGCAACGGGGCAGCGCAGGAGGGGCCGGCGATTGCGCAGTATCAGCCGTTGCCGGCGCTGCTGCGCGAGATCGATGCGGTCTTCGCGGGAGCGAGCGGACGGTCTGCGGCTCCGGCGGCCGGCAGCGGCGGCACGGTCGTGGTCGCCGTGCATGCGGCGACCGGAAGAGCGGGACGCACGACGCTGGCGCTTAATCTTGTCCGGGAGGCCGGGGAGTCCGGTCGGCGCGTCTTTTATCTCAATCTGGAGCTGTGGAACGCCGTCGACCGTCTGACCGGGGACGGCCCCGGCTGGGAGGGCGACGAGCTGCCGCGCATGCTGTATGCGCTCCAGTCGAGGCCTGAGGAAGCCCAGGCGCAGTTGGCCGCGCTGCGCAGCGCGCATCCGGTGCTGCAGGCCGATTGCTTCCGGCCGCCGCCCGGGCCGGACGAGCGCCTGGCCCTGCAGCCGGAGCTGGTGGGCGCGCTGATCGAGGCAATCGTGGGAGCAGGCGAATACGATTTGCTGGTGGTGGACGCCGATTTTGGCATGGACGAGCTCTACCTGCAGATGCTGCGCAGCTGCGATCTCATGCTGTGGCTCTGCCCCGGCGATGCCGTAGCGCGGCGCAAGGGCGAGCTGGCCAGGAGCTACGCCCGGCGCAAGTGGGGCGAGGCGTATGCCGAGCTCGAGCGCCGCATCCGGATATGCGAGATCGAGGATGCGCGCGGGTCGCGGCTGACGCGGAGCAGCGAGGCGCGGGAGGCGCTCTGCCTGCCCTTCATCGCCGACTGGGCGAGCGCCGAGGAGCCGATGCGGCTGCTATCATCGCCGGCCTACCGCGGCGCGGTGCTGGGACTGATGAAGCGCTGGATCTGGCCGGAAGGAGGGGGAGCCGATGAAGCCGAGCGAGGACGTCGTCCTGCAGCTGCGGGAGCAGGTGCGCCGCCGGCTTGACCTGAGCGGGTCGGTGACGGACGAGGCGCTGACGGGCATGGTGGAGGAGGCGGTCTTCGCGTGGTGCGCCGGGCGCACGGTCACCTCCGGCGACAAGCTCGCGCTCGTGAGGCGCTTGTTCCACGCCTTCCGCGGGCTCGATGCGCTGCAGCCGCTGATCGACGATCCGAGCGTGACGGAGATCATGATCAATGCGCACGACGAGGTGTTCATCGAGCGGGCCGGCCGCATGAGCCGCTACCCGGTCGCCTTCGAGAGCCGCGAGCGGCTCGAGGACATCATTCAGAGCGTCGTCGCGGGGGTCAATCGCGTCGTCAACGAGTCGACGCCGATCGTCGATGCCCGGCTGACCGACGGCTCCCGGGTGCATGTCGTGCTGCCGCCGATCGCGCTCAAGGGACCGACGATGACGATCCGCAAGTTTCCCGAGCGTCCGCTGCTGATGCAGGACCTGCTCCGTCTGCAGGCGTTGTCCGAGGAGGCGGCCGCGCTGCTGCAGACGTTCGTGCGGGCCCGCTACAATCTGTTCGTCAGCGGGGGGACCGGCTCGGGCAAGACGACCTTCCTCAATGCGCTGTCGCAATACATCCCGGCGGACGAGCGAATCGTGACGATCGAGGATTCGGCCGAGCTGCAGCTGCGCTCGATTCCGAATCTGGTCGCGCTGGAGACGCGCAACGCCAACACCGAGGGCAAGGGTGAGATCGCGATGCGCGATCTGATTCGGGCTTCGCTGCGGATGCGGCCGAGCCGCATCATCGTCGGCGAGGTCCGGGGCGCAGAGGCCCTTGATATGCTGCAGGCGATGAATACCGGACATGACGGCAGCCTTTCTACAGGGCATAGCAACGGCGCGCGCGACATGATGGCGCGGCTGGAGACGATGGTGCTCAGCGGCGCGGATCTGCCGGTAGCGGTCGTGCGCCAGCAGATCGCGTCGGCGATTGACATCGTCGTGCACCTGGCGCGGCTGCGCGACCGCACGCGCCGGGTGACAGAGATCGCCGAGGTGATCGGCCTCGCGGACGGCGAGATCGCACTCAATCCGCTCTACCGCTTCGAGGAGGAGGGCGAGGCGGACGGTCGGGTCATCGGCGGCCTGCGTCCGACGGGACAGCCGCTCCAGGCGGTGCACAAGCTGCGCATGGCCGGCCTCGCCCTGGAAGGCATCGCGCCGGGAGGCTCGGCATGATGCGTCGACCGCATCCCGGCAAGGGCGTCGACCGCGGCGGTCCGGGGACGACTGCGCCTCGTGCCGGGAAATGGACGAGGCTGCGACCGGCGCGCAAGCGGGCACCGGAGGGTGCTGCACGTCCCGGCTCTGCGAGGCAGCCGAGGACCGCCGCCAAGCACGGCCGGCCTCCTGCTTCCGAGGGGAAGGAGCCGACCGCGTCCAGCCTGACGCTCTATACCGCAATTGTCCTGACCCGGGCGCAGCACGTCGTCGCCACGCTGGCGGGCGGGGCGGCGGCCGCGGCGGCGGTCTACCTGTTCTATCACTCGCTCGTGCTCGCGCTGCTGGCGACTCCGGCCGGGCTGCTCGCTCCGCGCATGTACCGCGCCATGCGGCTTGCCAAGCGGCGCGAGCTGCTGCGCCTGCAATTCCGCGAGGCGCTCTCTTCACTCACCTCCTCGCTGGCCGCCGGACGCTCGGTCGAGAGCGCGATTCGCAACGTGCCGGAGGACCTGCGGATCATCTATCCGAGCGCGGACACCGATATTGTGCGCGAATTCGACATTATTGGCTACCGGCTGGAGAACGGCGAGCCGGTCGAACCGGCGCTGCAGGATTTTGCGGATCGGGCGCAGGTGGACGATATCTCGCATTTCGTGGACGTGTTTTGCACCGGCAAGCGCACCGGCGGCGATCTGGTCGAGGTGATCCGGCAGACGTCGCAGATTATCGGGGAGAAGCTGGAGGTGCAGCTGGAGATCGGCGTCATGGTCGCGAAAAAAAAGTTCGAGAGCCGCATCATGATGGGCGTGCCCTTTGTCTTCATGGCATTCCTCTCCTATGCCGCCCCGGACTATATGGCGCCGCTCTACAGCGGCATGGGGTACGTCCTGCTGACAGTCGCCTTGCTCGTGCTGGCGGGCTGCTGCTGGTTTGTTGTCCGAATTATGAATATTCGAATGTGAGGAGGCTGATGCGATGCTTGCCTTTGCGGCATTGCTGCTGGCAGCGCTATGGGGCGCCGGCACCCTGTGGGCGAGAGGGGATCCGAGGCTGCGCAGGCTGCCAGCCAAAGAGCTGCTGCTCGCCGGACCCTTCCTTCGCCTGTTCGAGCGGACGAATCTGTGGGGCAAGGCGCAGGACCAATTGGCGGGCTTGCATCGCAAGCTGGTGATTCTGCACGGCACCGGGCATATGCCTGCGGCCACGCAGCGCTTCCTCGCCGAGCAGATCGGTCTGGGCTACGCCGCGCTGAGCGGCGCAGCGCTCATCGCCTGGCTGGCGGGAGAGACGCCGGTGCTTGCGCTGGGGGCGGTACTCGGCGCGTTGCTGCCCGCGGTGCGGCTGCGCGACGTGCATCGCAGCTTCGAGCGGCGGCGCCAGGATATGCTGCTGGCGCTGCCGGAGCTGCTGAGCAAGCTGATCCTGCTCGTCGGCGCCGGCGAGACGGTGACGCGCGCGCTGGTGCGCTGCGCTTCCGCTGTATCCGCCGCCGAACGCGACCACCCGCTATATCGGGAGCTGCGCCGGATGTGCAACGAGCTGCACAACGGCGCCGCCTTCCAGCTCGCGCTGGAAGGCTTCGGCAAGCGCTGCGCGGTGCAGGAGGTGAGCATCTTCACCACGACCGTGCTACTGAATTACCGGCGCGGCGGCGAGCGCTTCACGCTGTCGCTGCGCGAGCTGTCCTATACGCTGTGGGAGAAGCGCAAGGCGGTGGCGCGCGGCCGCGGCGAGGAAGCCTCGGCCAAGCTGATTTTTCCGATGACGGTCATTTTTTTCATGTTGATGGTGCTGGTCGCCGCTCCGGCGATGCTGATGATCGGTTGACCGGCCCGGCCGACCGGCACAGGAATTGGACGAATGGACTTTTATAATGAGAAAGGAAGTGTGTGAAATGACACGAGTAAAGGGTGCGCTGCGCCGGTTCTGGCGCGACGAGGACGGCATTGGGACGCTGGAGATCATTTTGATTATTGCGGTTATTATTTTATTGGCGCTGGTATTCAGGAAGTGGATCATGAGACTGGTACAAAGCTTGCTTACAGATGCAGATGCCTCGGCAAAAGAAATAATGAACAATGAAAACTATCTAAAAGATGACTTTATACCAAGTAAATAAGGAATAGACATGGTAAATTATCGTTCAGTTCATTGGAAATTTCTTCGCGACGAACGCGGCAGCTACTCGCTGGAGGCTTCGCTGGTGCTGCCGTTCGTGTTCGTCGCGGTGCTGATCATGCTGCTGTTCGCCATGTATATGTACCAGCGTGTGACGCTCTACTACGTGGCTTCCACGGCGGCGGAGCGAACGGCGTACGGCTGGGACAACAGCAAGCGCTCGCCGCTGACCGGACTGCCGCAGCCGGGCGAATCGGACGGGCTGTATTGGCGAATCGGCAGCGATGCGATGCTGGACTCGCTGTTCGGCCTGGGCAGCGGCGGCGCCAGAGAGGCGCTGGACCTCCCGCTCCATGCGCAGCAGGACGGCGCCTCGCTGCCGGCACGCAAGCTGCAACCCGCGGCTTCCTGGATCCCGGCCTCGTACGAGGGCGACGTCGCTTACGAGCGCGGCGTGCTGCAGCGCACCATTCATGTTCGGCTGCGGCAGCCGTTGCGAATTGCGCCGCTCGAGCTTATGCTCGGCCATTCCGATCCGCAGGCGCAGGCGTTCAGCACGGTCGTCGACCCGGTGGAGCTCATTCGCAGCGTCGATCTGGTGCGGTATTACACGGCCAAGTTTTCCGGCAGCGACAGCAAGAGCGCACGCGAGGAAGCGGCAACGATTCTGAAGCGCAAGCGTTCCAGCCCTGGAACCGGATCATGAGGAATGGGAAGGGGGAATCGCCATGAAACGCCGTCCAGGCGGCCGCTGGCGCCAGCTGGCGCACGGCGAGCGCGGCGCGGTGTCGGTCTATTTTATCATCATTACGGCGGGCATCTTCTTGTTCCATGCCGTGATGATCGATTACGCCCGGCTGGCGGCGATGAATCACAAGCTCGAGTCGGCGGCCCGCGTCGGGGTACGGTCCGTCATGTCCGCTTATGACGATCAGCTCTATGCCCGGTACGGCCTGTTCGCACGCGGGGGCACGCCGTCAGACGACATTTTCAAGGCGTCGCTAGCGGGCAGTCTGGGCGATGCCGGCGACGAGCTCTTCCATCTTCTGGATCTGCAGCTAGGCGAGGCGCATGTCAATTCTGCGGGAGCAATCGGCTACCACCCGATCTTCCGCTCCCAGGTCATGGAGGAGATGAAATACAAGGCGCCGATCGACTTCACCATCGAGATGGTGAATCGCTTCCGGCCGATGTCCGGCGCGCTGCAGGAGGCGACGGCGACCGTCGATCTGCTGGAGCAGTTGCAAAAGCTGTACGAATCAAGAGAGCGCGTGTTGGCGGATGCGCTCGGCCTGCAGCGCACAATGGCGCAGCAAGCCAAGGATTCGGACTTGCCCGAGCTGATCCCGCACGGCCAGAGCCCGTCGGCAGCGATGAAGCCCTCCACGGCTGCAGGAGTGGCCGCCGGCCATGGCGAGTATGTCGGCTGGATCGAAAGCGACCGCTTGCGTGAGGAAGGGGAGCTGCCGCAGCATACCGGTCAGATCGCCCGGTATCGCAGTGCTGCGCGCTTGACCGCAAGCGGCCTCAGCAAGGCAGGGCGCGAGACGGCCGCTCGGCACGAGACGCTAAGCCGGCAAGCGACTGCGAAGATCGCGCAGGCTGCGGCGATCAACGAGCAGATGCGCACAATTGTGAAGCAATCCAGGAGCGCGCCTCCGCCCTCCGGTTACGGCGAGCTGCCAAGCGACGCCAGCGGCGGAGCGACCCAGGGAGGTACGGATGAGCTGAAGGCCATTCGAGACAAAGTCGACGAACTGCTGCTGGAGCCGCAATGGTTCAACGCATTCGAGAATGACGTGCGGCGTCAGCTCAGCGCCGCCCAGGCCATCTCGGGCGCAGCGGCCGAATTCCAGGCGGCAGTCTCCAGCGCGCTCGGCTCGACTGCTCAATCCTCGCGATTAAACGGCGCCTTCGCTGATCTCGAGAACACCTACGCCGACTATCACAGGAAGTACGTCATGCCGGGCTCGGTCATTCAGGATCGTGTGCTGGAGCTGCAGCAGATGGGCGCTGATGAAGAACGCAAACAACAGAAGAAGGAAGCCGAGGCCAAGCTTGGCGATGCCAAGCGCATGCTCTCCCGCATTTCCGGATTGCAGCAGACAGAGGAGCAGATCGCGGCGTTTGAGCGTCTGGAGGCGCTGTACGCCAGCAACAAAGCGGCGAATGAAGCGGCCAGCGGGGCGGCGGAAGCGGCACAGTCCGGAACGGCCGCGCTCGGCGATGATCCGACGGGCGAAGCGAAGCGCTCGCTTATCGGTACAGGCGGCATTTTCGGCGGGCTCGGGAGCATGCTGGAGGGCGTGCCGGAGCGGCTGTATTTGAACGAATATGCTGTCGATCGCTTCGTTTCCTTCAACCCGCAGCGCTTGCTCGAGGCCGTCCAGGGAGGCGCGACCGAGCTGGCCGCGGATGCGCTCGAGGTGAATCAGCAGGAGCTGGAATATATTTTGTACGGCTTCCACGCGCCGACTGCCAATGTGGCCGCCGCGTTCGGTGAAATTTTTGCATTGCGGCTATCGATTCGAACGATGGAGGGGCTTGTCAAAAACAGCAAGCTCGGCCATCCGCTCGTCGTGCTGGGGGCGGCGGTCATTCACGGCCTCGTCACGGCGACCGCGGATATGCTCAAGCTGGTGCTGGACGGCAAAACCGAGCTATCGGATATGCTCAAGGTGGACGTGTACTATGTCGATTATCTGCGGCTGTTCCTGCTGATGCATGGCAGTACGGCGCAAAAAATGAGCCGGATGATTGCTTTGATTGAATATTCGACCGGCTATCGCTTGCTCGCCATGGACGCAGCGGTGACGGCGGAGGCGACCGGCTCGGTCAAGCTCTGGTTCCTTCCTGGCGCGATGCGGATGCTCTCGGCCGGTCGGATTCTGGAGGGAAAGGTTGTCGGAGGCCGCTATGAAACGACAAAAAAAATCGGCTGGTCCTATTAGACGGCTGACTTCCAATGCTACGGGCAGCATCGCGCTGGAGGCGGCGATCGTGGCGCCGATGTTCCTGTTCGTGATGCTCTTCCTGATCACGATGATCCGGATTGCCGCCGTCCAGATGGCGCTGCACGACACCGCGGCGCAGGCGGCTCGGCAGACGGCCGCCAATATTCATCCGGTCGCGCTGGCGGCGGAGAGTCTCGCGGATCTTATTCCTGATCCGCCGCCGGGCATGCCGGAGCTGCCGGGCGCCGCCGAGGTCGCTGGTCTGCTAGGCGAATGGGTGCCCGATCCGGCAGGCTCGCTGCTGCGCGCGGTCGGGGAAGGGGACTGGCGCGCGATTCGCGACCAGGCCTTGACCGTCGTCGGCCGTCCGCTGATCGAGCCGTTGCTGCGCGATTATGCCGAGGGGCTGCCGCTCGATGCCGGGCGAATCGGGCTGCATGCGCTCAGTCTGCCGGACCTGAGCGGCGGGGAAGAACCGTATCTGACCGTGACGGTGGAGTACGAGCTGCCGCTGAACTTCCCCTTCACGGCCCGCACGCTCACGCTGCGCGAGCAAGTGCGCGAGCGCGTATGGATACCCGACAGCCGCGCAGCCGACATAGCCGTCGACGCGGCCGACCGGGAGCAAGCGGCGTTGCAGATCGTCTCGGTGACGCAGCCGGTCATGCGGGGCAGCAAGGCGTCCGTGGTCGCGCTCACCGATCCCGGCCTCACAGTGGAGCTAAGCGTGCACTTCAAGTCCGGGGACAGCGTCTCCAGGCATGTCGGGCCGGCGACGGCCGATGCCAACGGCATCGTGACCTGGACCTGGCTCGTCTCCGGCAACACGACGCCGGGCATGTGGGAGCTGACGGTAGAGGCCGGCGACGGCACAGCGGTCAGCAGCCATTTTGTCGTATTGGCCAAGTCGCAAAGGGAGGAATAAAGCATGGTATACAGTCATTATGCAGCAGCGGCGCTGCTGGCAGTCGCCTTGTGGTGCGATATCCGGGCGATGACCATTCCTAACAAGCTGACTGTGCCGGCTGTGCTGGCCGCTTGGGCGTTCGGGCTGCTCTGGTCCGGACTGGGCGGCCTGGGCGCCGCCTTGGCGGGCACGGCTGCCGGCTTGACGCCGATGCTGCTGCTCTACCTGCTCAAGGGCATCGGCGCCGGGGATGTGAAGCTCTTTGCGGCCTTGGGCGGCTGGATTGGCGCTTTCCTGGTCTGGCAGGTCATGATCTACTCTATTCTGCTGGCGGGCGGGATCGGTGTGCTGGTGCTTCTCTTTAACCGTCCATTCGGTCGCCGGGTGGCAGCCTTGCTGCAGCGCATGCTCCCTGACATGCTGTTAATCGGATGGGCGGCAGCGCGCCAGCGTCTGACGAAGGCGGGCAATAACGGTGGAGCAGACGGCAATGGAACTGTGGACACCGTAGCAGCAGCGCTCGCGACGGACGATTCCGACGGCGAGGCGGCGCAAGCCGGACAACGGCTGCGTTTTCCGTTCATGCTGGCGGTGGCGCCGGGCGCGGTCCTTGCCTGGATGATGCTCTAAAAAGTAATGGGAGACAAGGAGGGGGGAGAGATGGAGCCCTATCAGATTGACTTTGCCATGAATCGCGGACACGAAATGGTGCTGCGCCGCGAGCCCGGCATCGCCCGCGACGAACTGATCGACGTGGAGCTGCACATGCTGACGGCGGAGCAGCCGCCCGGACTGCTGCCGGTCGAGTGGATGGAGCTCGACGGCGAGCTGACCTTTCACTACAGGCTGTCGGGCAAGCGAATGCTGACGCACTGGCTGCGGCTGCGACCGCTGGCCATGCGCGATTACTATACCTTGCTGCTCGCCGTTGTGGAGGCCCTGGAAGCCTGCCGGGATTACATGCTGCGGCAGGAGGGCGTATTGCTGCACGAGAATTGCATCTTCGTCGGCGATCGGCCGGAGCAGATCGGGCTGGTCTACGTGCCCGCTCGGTCGACAGCCGAAGCTCGCTCGGCGCGTACCGCCTTGCTCGGACTAGCGGTACGCTGGACTGCTCATGTCGAGCAGGTGGACGGCGACGGCTTGCAGCGGCTGCTGCAGGCGATCGACCGCGAGGAAGCGACGCTGCGGGAGCTGAAGGTGCTGCTGCTGGAGTTGCTTGCCCCGCCACTTCCGGCTGCCGCCAAGCATGGCGCGCCCGGGGCTGCAGCCGAGCGTGCGGGAAGCGGGCGAGGCGGGCGGCGCGAGCAGGGCGGCGAAGGCCAGGGCCGCGGTGAGAGTCATGGTCGCCGGTCCGTGCCGGAGAAGAGCCCGGGGGAGCCGTTGTCCCCAGAGCTGGGACGAGCGGCGGTCTGGTCGAACGATGCGGAAGGGGCGCGAGAGACAGCGCGACGAGCGTCCGACATGCAGGAGGCGACGAGCATCGCTTCCAGCAGGCGCATACCGGAAGAGACGGGTCAGCCGCTGCGGGCGCCTGCTCTGGAACAGTCTTCGGCGGAATGGATGGAATGGGAAGAGGGAGAAGGGGCTCCGGGCATGGATCCGACGCGTCTGAAGTGGATATTGGGCGCAGGGTTCATTGTCGTATCCGCCGTGATCTGGCGCTATCTCTACCTGGAATCACCAGGCATGACCTCGGCGCTGCTGGCGGCGGCGGGTACGCTCGTGGCCGCGGGGGGGTGCGTCGTCGTCTGGCGCCGCCTCCTGCCGCCGGATGCCGACGCCACCGATGCGGATCTGGAGGAAGAGGGCGAGCCCGATCCGGAAAGGATGCCGCGCTGGGGCGGATGGATGGATGCATCGGCGGACGAAACAGACGAGGAGGACGAAGCCTTCCCGGCCAAACGAAATTCATCGACGCAAGGTGCGGCACATCGGAATCGACGCGACTATGGCGCAGACGATCAGGAAGGGCATGCCCAGGCGGCGCGCGAAGCGGCAGCGTCGCTGGAGCAGCCGGCGTCCTCGGTGCAGCCCCGTTCAGAGGCTGCCCGACAGACCCGACCGGCTCCGGTCGCTGCCGCCTCCCAAGGCCACGGCGACATCGCGCCGACCGCCCGCTTGGGTCCGGACGAAGCGACTGTGCTGCTGGGCGGCGAGGAAGCGGTCGGAGCGGCGGGGATACGCATGGAACGAAGCGACGGCGGCCGCGTGGAATCGTTGTCCTGGCCGGAGGGGACGACCATCATCGGACGCTCCTCCGAGAGCGCCGACCACGTCGATGCGGGCTCGGGCATCTCGCGCGCGCATCTGGAGGTGGAGGTCAGCGCAGAGCGCTGTATCGTCAAGGACCTCGGCTCGCGCAACGGCAGCCTGCTCAACGGCGAGATGATGATTCCGTACAAGGCCTACACGCTGCAAGCGGGAGACCGGGTACGGCTGGCGGGGATGAGCGGTCCCGAATATCGGTTGCTCGCTTGACCACAGCGCCCAAGTCCGCAATAATGAAGCCAAGTGATGCGGATACGGAGTGTGATAAAGCAATGATGAAGATTTTTGGACGTACCATGCGCCGGGGCATGCCCCCGGCTTTTTTGCTGGCATTGGGGCTGCTGCTGGCTGCACCCTCCGGCGCGGGCGCAGCCGCGAGCGCGACAGGCACGACACGGACCATTGCCGAGGTGACAATCGACGGCGCCCGCATCGCGTGGAGCGCGCCGCCCTATGTCTCGGGCGGCGTGACGATGGTGCCGCTGCGCGAAGCGGCGGAGGCGCTGGGCGCGCATGTCCGCTGGGATGCGGAGCTGCGGGCGGCTGTGATGGAGCGTGACGGGGATCGCATCGTGCACCGCGGCGGCACGGCTGTCTTCGCGCACAACAAGGCGGAGCTCACGGCACAGGCTGCATCGCGAATCGAGCATGGCGTCATGATGGTCCCGCTGCGCGGGCTCGCGGATGCGCTCAAGGCGACTCTGTCCGTGTCCCGCAGCGCCGCGCCAGGGGAGGGCTACGTTATCGACGCCCAGCCCGACGAAGTGTCGGTGCTGGCGACGGAGCTGCAGGCGGCCGACGCTTATCTGATCGGGCAAGACTATAGCGGACTTGCTCTGGTCGCCGTCGGCGGCGATACGCTGCTGCGCAAGGGCTACGGACTGGCGCGCGACGGCGTGCTGAATCGCCCGGACATGCGCTCGCGCATCGCCTCGATTAGCAAGTCGTTCACGGCGGCGGCGGTGCTGCAGCTCGTCCAGAGCGGCAAGCTGGCGCTGACGGATTCGATCGAGCGCTACGTACCGGGCCTGCCGGGAGGCGAGGCAATTACGATTCACATGCTGCTGTCCCACACCTCGGGGCTACCGTCCAACTTCACGCGCGAGGCCGGTCGGCCGCTCGCGGAGACGGTGGACGAGATTCGGACCAAGACGCTGGCCTTCGAGCCGGGGAGCGACTTCAAGTACAGCAACAACGGGTATGTGGTGCTCGCCTATCTGATCGAGCGACTGAGTGGCATGAGCTACGGCGACTTCGTGGCGCAGCGGCTGACCGGGCCGGCGGGCTTGATGGGTACGGCGGAGGCCACGCCCGAGACGCCGGTCATCGCGGGCCATATTCCTGCGGCGGACGGCGGCTGGGAGGAGGCGGCCTACTATGTGTCGCAATCCGGGACAGGCACCTTGTATTCCACGGTGGACGACCTGCTGCGTTGGGATGCGGCGCTGCTAGCGCACGAGCTGCTGGACGAGACGCTGACGGAAGCGATGTACACGCCATATTCGGCCAAAAGCTACGGCTACGGCTGGATGATCGGCGAGCTGGCGGACGAGACGCGGACGCTGTTCCACAACGGCAGCGGCACCGGTTACTCAACCGGTATTCTGCGTATTCCCGAGCAGGAGCTGACGATTATTCTGCTGGGCAACCGTGCCGGCCTTGACACGCTGGCTTTGATGGAGGGCGTGCGGCAAGCGATGCCTTGATCATGTATAGCAAATAACCCGCCCCGGGCTGACGGCCCAGAGACGGGTTATTTCCTTTGTTTATTCGTGTGGGAATTTGCCGCCGCATCTTACCTCGCTTGCTTAGTCTTCGAATGGCATCTGAATGCCCAGGTCGCCGAACGGGACGTAGAACTCGGGGAAGCCTGCGGCATAAGCAGTATACTCATATGGCGCGAAATACATGACGATGCCGTCGCGTTTCAGGTAGAATTGCGGGTCCTCATCGAAGCCGGCGAATTCGCCCAAGTACATGTCCATCTCGGTCAATCCGGTCCGAGCGACGTCCTCCAGCGCCTGCAGATAATCGGTGTTGGCGCCGACGACGTCTTGTAGCGAGAGCTGTTTGCCGCTCTCGAGGTCGAAGACCAGGCTCGTGCGCGATTGGATGCCATGCGCGCCGCCGACGTAATTATAATCCTGAGTCAGCACGTTCAATACGCCGTTTTGGTTATACGTGACGATGAAGTCATGCATGAATTCATAGTTGCGCACATCGTCCGGTCGTTCCTCGGCGGTCTCCGTCACGCCCTGCAAGTACTTCTCCGCCTGGGCCTGAATCGTCTCGTTGATGCGCTGCGTCGGCATGCTGTCTCCCTCAACCTGCGGATAGCGAATCGAAATCTCGGAGCCGTTTACGCTCTCGTTCATCGTCTCGGTTGCCAGCGTGATGGCATTCGCCTGCTCGTCCTGCACGATATTCAGCGTCTTGGTCGAATTGTCCCATGCGCCGTGCAGACCGAGGAAGTCGCTCAGCACGCGGTACGACACGTACAGCCGGCTCTCGACATTGATCGGATCGTAGTCGCCCAGATAGATGTTATTCACCGTCATGGACGGGCCGTAGCTGCCGTTGGTGAGCTGCAACTGATTGACGCCGGATCCGATCGTATAGATCTGTTCTTCGCTATCATAGGAGATTGAGAAATCAAGCGCCTCGCTCAGCGCCCGCAACGGAATCATCGTGCGACCGGCCGACAGCAGCCCCTGCATGTCCAGCGTCTGCCCGTTTACCTGCAGACGGACGGTGTCGTAGGCTTGCAATTGGTGTGCTGTTGGCGTCGCGGCTTCGGTCGGAGTGACGGGAATCGTCGAACCGCCGACGATCAGGCCCGCAGCGAGAACGATCGGCGTTATTTCTCGCCGTAAAAGACGGCTTGTCCGATTTGCCTTGGTGTGCTTTTGCATGAGAATCATCCTTTCTATCCTGTGCAAGGGTTCCACTTCGTCAAGAGCTCGCGTAGTTATGAGCGCCGCATGTTCGTTCATTACCCGAAGTTCGCCCGTCTGACCCGAACCAGTACTCGACAAAAATCAACTTCTGTGGTGGAATTAATTTTACCTATAGATCAGATCGAGCCGGCGTGATCGGCAGGATGCACAATAAAGAAGGAAGGGTCATATGTGGCAGGATAACAAGCGCAGCGCGAGTGTAATCGGCATGCTTTTCATTGTCGTCTTGGCGATATCCAGTGTGGTCTTACTGCCGGGCTTCATCAAGCAAAAGGATCAGCAGGCCCCGCACGTTGAAAATGGCGTAATGGATTTGACACAATGGGACTTTCAAAGCGCAGGGAAAATCAAGCTTGTCGGAACATGGGCGTTTTATTGGAAGCGTCTCTTGACATCCGATGATTTCAAACGGCAGGACTGGGAGCATATTGCGGATTATGTGAACGTGCCAAGTGTTTGGAATACGTATCAATGGGAAGGAAGACCATTGCCCGGACAAGGGTATGCGACATACCGACTGCGCGTGAAGACCGATGGCAGGCCGGATGCTTTATCCTTGAACATTCCTACGGTGTCCACCGCCTACACGGTCATGATTGATGGAAAGATCGTGGCCGAAGGCGGGAAGGTGGCGACAGAGAAGGAGCGGGCTGTTGCTGCCTATTCGCCGCAAATCATTAGGTTTCAGCCAGATGCAAGAGAATTTGAAATTGTCGTGCAAGTATCCAACTACCTGTATGCCCGCGGCGGGATATGGAATGCAATGAATCTAGGGACTGTCGAACAAATCGAGAACTCCGCTCTAGTGGAATTTGCAATCAATATGATCATTCTGGGAAGCACGCTGATTATGGGAATCTACCATATTGTTGTTTTTATTCAGCGCAGAACCAATCGATCAGCGCTCTATTTTGGACTGATTTGCTTACTGGTTGTGATCCGGATGCTGTCGATGAAGGAGATCTTCATTCAGCATTTACTTCCGGGTATCGACATACGCCTGCTCATTTTTAATGAATACATCGCCTATTATGGTGGTATCACGCTGACTACAATGTTTCTTCGGGAGCTTTATCCGGATGAATTCGCCAAGAAAATGATAAGACCGCTTGTAGGGATCGGCTGCGTGTTCATTCTGACGGTCATCTTTCTTCCTGCTGAGCTATATACGCAATGGACGAGTGGCTTTCATCTTTTTGTGCTGTTATGCTGCTCCTATTACTTATTCGGATTTATCCAGGCGATCCGGAGAAAACGAAGCGGTGCCGGTCTCCAGATCACCGGGGCGGTTATATTGATGGTGACGATGGTTCACGATATTCTGCTCTTGCAAGACCCGTCGGGTTCGATGATTCAATTCTCCGCAGATACGCAGTTATTTCCGTTTGGAATGTTCGCTTTGATTCTTATCGAAGCGACGGAACTGGCAAGGCGTTTTTCAAACGCATTCCGAACGATTGAGTCAATGTCGGAGCGCCTGCTTTCCCTTGATCGTTTGAAGGATGAATTTCTCGCCAATACGTCGCATGAGCTGAAGACTCCGGTTCACGGCATCTTGAATCTTTCCCAGTCTGTACTGGAAGGTGCATCTGCGCGGCTGAGCGAACTTGAAAAGGGAAATATGCATGCAATCGTATCGATCTGCCGGAGATTAGTGAATCTGATCAATGACATCCTCGATTTATCCCAATTAAAAAATGGCGAGCTTGTTCTGAAACGGGGCACGGTGGATGTCCGTTCTATACTAAATGTAGTGTTGGACATGTTCCGGCATCTGGCAGGCGACAAGCAGGTGACGTTCGTTAACGAACTGCCCGTCGACGTTCCGCATGTGGTTGCCGACGAAGACAGACTGCACCAGGTCCTATACAATCTGATCGGCAACGCGCTCAAGTTCACAAATGAGGGTGAAATACGCGTCACAACTCGAGAGCGAGACAACTGGTTGGAAATCGCTGTTCACGATACAGGAATCGGTATTCCGGAAAATCGTTTGGATACGATTTTTGAGTCTTACGAACAGGCAGATCAAACGATTGCGCTTGAATATGGCGGCACAGGATTAGGCCTGAATATCACCAAGCGATTAGTGGAGCTCCATGGCGGGACAATTGGCGTGACGTCCGAAGCAGGAAAAGGCTCTATCTTTACATTCACACTTCCGGTAGCAAACGAAGTAAACAGTCCGACTGCGGATCAAGCTGTGTTGGATGAACTGCCGCACGGACTCACGGTAGGACTCACGGTATTAACTGCAGAAGCAGGGGATCCGATGGGGGAGAGATTACAATCCAATGCGGATCGAACATTTACGATTCTCATAGCGGATGACGACCCGATCAATCGGCAAGTGCTGACTACGCTCTTGTCTTCGGACAATTACGCGGTTATCGGAGTTTCAAACGGCACGAAAGCATTGGAGGAGCTGGAACGTCAACGCGTGGACTTGGCTGTGATTGATTTGATGATGCCGGGCCTGTCGGGTTACGAAGTGTGTCGCAGCATCCGAGAGCGATATACGTTGTCCGAGCTCCCCGTGCTGTTGTTGACCGCAAGAAACCGCTCGGAGGACATCATAGCGGCCTTTGAAGCAGGGGTTAACGATTTTGTAAGCAAACCGGTTGAGGCCGGAGAACTCAGGGCGCGCATCCGGACCTTGTTGAACTTGAAAGCTTCCGTCGGTGAGCTGATCAACTCCGAGATGGCCTTTCTGCAGGCGCAGATCAAGCCTCATTTTCTGTTTAATGCGATTACAACGATTATCTTGGTCACCTATACCGATGTCGACAAAGCGCAGGCGTTACTCGTGAATCTGAGTCATTATTTGCGAGGGAGCTTCGATTTTCAGAATCGGGAGCAACTCGTACCGATCAGCAAAGAAGTCGAATTGGTGCATGCTTACTTAAAGATCGAGAAGGCGCGTTTTGGCGAACGATTGCAAGTCAAGCTTGACGTGGATGAGCATATCCAACGCGACATCCCGCCGCTTATCATTCAACCGATTGTAGAAAATGCGGTCAGGCATGGCGCGATGCGTCAAACCGATACAGGCAGCATCCATATTTCAATCCAGGCAGACGAAGAGGGCGTTGTCATTCGTGTAACAGATGACGGGCCCGGCATGCCGGAAGCGGTATTGACGATGCTGAAAGAGAAGAAACACGGTCGTAGAGGCGTGGGGCTGATCAATATTGAACGCCGCTTGCAGCATTCATTCGGGTCAGGATTGGAAATCGACGCTGCGTATGGACGAGGGACCAAGGTAACGATACGAATACCTGCGAGGTGATGCGAACAAAACCGGCCGAACCTGTGCCTATTAGTCGGCTAGACAAGGCGTATCGAATGGAATGGCCGGCGGGTCGGGTAGCGCCATCTCTCCGACTCGCCGCCTGCCAAAGGCCCTATTGCTTGGTCCGATTGCGCCGCTCGCGCAGCCAGACGAACAGGACCATCCCGATATTGACGGCTGCAAGGATGAGCAAGGACGCGTCGCCGGAATCGGTGGACCGATCGAGGGGAAAGGCCTCGCCATCCGCCATCAATGTGTTGACGGTCGTCGCCAGGACGTTGTTGGCGAGGTGAAAGGCGACCGGCGCCTCGATGCCGCGGCTGATGATCATCATTAGTCCGGTGCAAATGCCAAACACGGTATAGTAACCGAATAGCCAAGGATCGCTTGAACCGTGCAGCAGGGCGAAGGCGATCCCGGATACGATAATTCCGACAGCCAGGGCCGGGCGAACCGCTCGCACCCAGGATGCGGCGGCGGGCAGCACGGCTCCTCGGAACAGTAATTCCTCGCCGGTAGTCTGGAGCGGAGTCGTCAGGACGGTCACCGCTAACATGAGGATCGTCGTGGATGAGATGCCAAAGGCAGTCCAGCCCGGTGCGTCCGGTGCAACCAAGGCTACGACACCAAGCCCGGCGCCTACCAGCAGCGCAGCTCCGACGAGGTACTGTACCAAGCGGCGCGTATCGAATCCTCGCGATGAGCGGATCAGACTGCGCCACGGCACCTTGGCCATCCAAGCCAGGAGTAGAATTGCCAGCACACCCGCGATACCGGTGCTCAGATTGACGGCCATGAACTTCAACGGTGTGAACGCGGCCGACATCGGGTCGTCGCTGCCCTCGATAATGCCGACGATCTGGTAGAGTAGAATCTGCAGGATCAGTATCGATAACGAAGATCCGATTATCACCACAAGCGGTTTCCACCAGCTCATGCGAAGATGAGCGCCAAAGGGCCGAGAGTTGTCGATAGATCTCATGTTTCATCATCCTTCCCTAGTTCATTTGTTCCATTCGGATTATCGTGCGCTCAAATCCAGCTTAAACGAG
The DNA here is from genome assembly GCF_014705605.1 of Paenibacillus sabuli. Lineage (GTDB taxonomy): Bacteria > Bacillota > Bacilli > Paenibacillales > Paenibacillaceae > Paenibacillus_D > Paenibacillus_D sabuli. Next base: position 63,613 of record NZ_JACXIZ010000010.1, on the reverse strand, counting down.
CAATATGTCGCAGTCGTGACCCCAATATGAACGGAATATGAACAGGCAAGGCCGAAAAAAAGCTTCGCAGACAATCGGTGAATACCGGTTGCATGCGAAGCATGATGCGGCTCGGATCAGTGGAGTTGGCAAGCGGGGCGATTACACCGGCGCAGTGATCGGCAATGTGATGATGAACGTCGTGCCCTGTCCGGGAACGCTTTCGACGTTTATGTTGCCATGATGCAGCGATACGATTTGTTTCACGATGGAGAGCCCCAGACCGTTGCCGGCTATTTTGCGGTTGCGCGAGCGATCGGCTTTAAAAAATCGCTCGAAAATGCGAGCCTGGTCCTCCTCCGAAATGCCAATGCCAGAATCAGAAACGAGAACGCTCACTTCTTTAATCCCATTTTTGATGGTGATGCGCATCGTGCTGCCTTCCGGGGAAAATTTGATTCCGTTGTTAATGATATTCGTCCAAACGAGCTCAAGTTGGTCGGGGTCGGCTGTAATCATGGTGTGCGGCAAATCAAGCTCGAAGCGAATGTCCCGCGCCGCCCACAAGGGCTGGTTCGCCACAATGATGCGTCGGAGCTGCTCGTCGAGCCGATAAGGGACCGTTTGCATCGACACGTTCTCGGATTCCAGCATGGTGAGCTTGAGCAGATTATCGCTCATGGCCGATACACGACCGGATTCGGCGATGATGATGTCCAAGTAGCGCCGCCTTTCCTGTTCGGACAGTTCAAGGCTTTGCAGGGCTTGGGCATAGCCGGCAATGGACGTGAGCGGGGACTGGATCTCGTGCGAGACGTTGGATACGAATTGTTGACGCATCGACTCCAATTGACGAAGTCCTTGCGTCATTTCGTTGAAGCTGCGAGCCAGTGTGCCGAGTTCATCCTTACGCTTCATATTCAATTTGACTGAAAAATCTCCGCCGGCCAGACGCTTCGTCGCCTTTGTCAATTGGTTGATCGGACGGACGAGAAACAGGGTAGCAATGACAATGAACACGCTCCCGGCTCCGAGCGAATTCGCAAGCGTCGTCATGATCCATAAGAGCGCTACGTTGACCGACGTATAGTTCGACTGCGTGAACAATGCCATCGACCCTTGGCTGGTAGGGAGCGGCACGCCGACCACGATCGAGGATTGACTGGAATCCGGATTTTTAAATTCTTGTCCGCTCAAGACATGGCTGAGCATGTCAGACGAGATACGAGAAGGGGCGATTCCGGCGGAATTGCCGAATTCTTGCATGACGCCCGATTCGTCGTAAATACGAACGTAAAAGGATTGCAATTGCTCCATGCTGTCAACGATTGTCTTCGCTTGCTCGTATGGCAGTGTCTCATAGATGAGCGCGATATCCCGGCTGATCGCCAATGAGGTGTCAATTAACGTGTCATTCATCTGCCCCTCGAAAATAATCGTCGCTACAAGCGCAGCTACGATCATTCCTCCGATAGCGGATCCGAGAAAGGTTAGTACGACGCGCACATAGAGCGAACGTATCATACGTTCGTCTCCAATCGGTAGCCAAGTCCGCGCACGGTCTCGATGCGGAATTCAGATGTATCAGCGAACCGCTCGCGCAAACGTTTGATATGGACATCGACCGTACGGTCATCGCCGGCATAATCAAAGCCCCATACGTGGTCGATTAACTGCTCGCGCGTGAAAATCTGTCCCGGCGAGCTGGCGAGCTTGTAGAGCAGATCGAATTCCTTCGGCGGCAGAGAGATTGATTCCATGCCATTCGTCACTTTATACGTTTGTCGATTGATCTTTACCTCGCCCACATTTACCGTTTGCTCCACATCAATCCGATACCGCTTGAGCAGTGCTTTGACGCGATAGGTCAGCTCGAGCGGATCAAACGGTTTGGTCAAATAATCGTCCGTACCGAGCTGGAACCCTTTTACTTTTTCCCATGTTTCGCTTTTGGCGGTCAACATGAGCAGGGGCAAATCGGGGTTAGCGCTTCGAAGTTCCTTGCATAATGTCCAGCCGTCCATGACGGGCATCATCACATCAAGTACAACGAGATCAACGGGCGTCCCGGTAAACGCGCTTAGCGCCTCCTTGCCGTCGACTGCTTCGATCGTCCTGTGTCCATCATTGCGCAAGAACAAACAGACAAGCTCGCGAATGTTCGCATCGTCGTCCGCTACGAGTATGGTAGGCATCTTTCTATACCCCTTTTATTTCGATTATTTTTTAAAAACAACGATCCATAAATTTTAACATGGGCTGAACGGAACTTTAAGGTTTAAGGATATCATGAATTTTGCTTGATCGGATTATTTTTCATGTTTCGATTTTCAAAGCCTGTCTGATTGCACATAAACAAAAAAGAAGAAATCCGGGCAAGGATTCCTTCCGTGTATATCAAACCTATATTTCGAAGCTTAATCGATGAATCCAATCGTGCGAAGCAAGCGGTCAACCATGGCGGCTGCTTCCGCTCTGGTTGTATTTTTTTTCGGTACTAATTGATTTCGTTCATTACCCAGAATAAGTCCAGCCTGCACGGCCTCGGCCATATCGTTCTTCGCCCAAGAAGAGATCATCTCGGTATCCTGATAAACAGATAGGTCTGCGCCTACTTTCTGAATCGACTGGACCTTTGCGTAACGCATCGCCGAAACCATCATGACCACCGCTTCTTCCCGGCTGATGTGCTCCTCGGGGCGGAACTTGCCGGTACCGTCTCCCTGCACCAGCCCCTCCCTTACGGCCGCAGCCACTATGCTTGAGTACCAGCTTTGCGGGCGGACATCACTAAAGTCGGCTCGTTCATCCTTCTTCGCCTGCAAACCAAGCGATCGAACCAACATCGCTGTCATTTCCGCTCGCGTTACCGGAGTGTCCGAAACGAAATGCGTTTCATCCTTACCGTATACAATCAGCTTTGAGCCCAACCGATTGGCGATTTCTTCGAACCATGTGCCCTCCACATCCTCAAAAGTTTTTGAGCGGACCAACACGGTTGTAATGCCGCCTGAACGGCTCTGTAATGTTGCCGCATCCCCCTCAAATTGGGACGGCACGAATTGGAACGTTCGTTCCGACAGATTATAATGCACCCCGGTCTGCAGATCCGGATCCCCAGCATCTTTCATGGTTAGGGTATGGGAGACGTACTGTGAGCTCCGTCTCAACCGGAACTGCCGCCGTGGAGGAGAACGAGATCCGATCGCTCAATCCCTATGCCTGGAAAGGCCCGATGCGCTATGGCAGCGGGCATTAGCCAAGGAAGTTTTTCTTGATTTCCTACAAAGGGGTATGTTTAACTAGAGATGTGAAGTTGGATTTCTACTTTTTTCCTGCGAAAGGAGAGGTTTGCGAATGATTGCTTATCAGGTATTGGTGGTTCTAACCTAACCGAATATGTTGTAAACCGTAACCTTTCGTGAATACTGCTGTTAACGGGACTGATCGCTGCCTTTGGCAACCACTCGTCCGTGCAACGGGATACGATGAGAGTCGTATCCCTTTTTGATGATAAGCCGACTTTTTGGCTTGTTGCCGCGAAACAGCAGCTTCTTAGGAGGCTGCTTGTTCGCGGTATTTTTGTGCGCAAAAACAACTTATCTGGCACATAAACGGAAAAACGGAGGACACCAGAAATGATAAACGACGAGGGCATTTACGTAAATCCTGCGACACTGAGGTCTATGTTGAGTATAATGCTCGGTAAGACCATAAGCCGCGCAAGTTATCAAACCAGGCAACTGCAAGGCGGAACATTAGGGGAGGTTCGGCTAGTAACGGGCATGGCTGAGGCCTCCGACGGTGAGCGTCTGCCCTATAAGGTCGTTTGGAAAACACAGAAAAAATGGGAACGTCACGGCGACCAGGATTCATGGCGAAGGGAATACGACCTCTACACATCGGATTCCAACCAGTTTTTCACGAATTCGCTTCGCTGGCCAGCATGCTATCATGCGGAGAGGAACGGCGAGGAGATCCAGCTATGGCTGGAATATATCGAGGGGGAGTCAGGCTTAAAGCTGACCTCTGAAATGGTTGAACATGCAGCCGAGGAATTGGGGCGGTTGCAAGGCAAACTGTATACGGAGCAACCGGATGTCTTGCAAAAACTGAGCAATTTGAGCAAGGTTGACTTCGTTAAAACCGCCTATTTGCGCTCTCGGTCGTGGAGCGTATTGTATGATTACATTCGCTCTGACGACTGCGAAATTCCGAAGCACCTCTGTCACATGCTCACAGACTTTGATCATCACGCGGACGAAATCTTCCTCCGCATTGAAAAGCTGCCGGTTGTGCTTTGCCACAGAGATTTGTGGGTGGCAAACTTATTTTACTCGGATAGGAAAATCGTGCTCATCGACTGGGATACCGCTGGATGGGGGTACCTGGGCGAGGACATCGCGAGCCTGATCGCGGATGAAGCGAATATCTGTCATATGGTGGATTACTACCAACAATGTATTCCGGCCTATTACAGGGGCTTCGCGGAATATGCGGATGTGTCCCGCATCTCGGATCCTTGTATCCACGAACTGATCCTTGCCAAGTTCGGATACAGGCTTGTGGAGGGGTACAAGTTCGCGGAGACGCCCGAAGATCAATCCCTGCATCTGGACACCTTGCAAAAAATCTATGAAATGAAAGGATAGACGACCGCGCATCATTCGAAATGGCCGTGCCGGACATCTGGACACGATGTCCGGCACGGATGCTGAGTAGGAGCGAGCTGAGCTGCTCCACTTCAGTTGGTCAATATTATCGAGACTGCGAGGCCAGCGTCAAGCCGATCTCGCCGCTCGCTCCTTCCCAGGAGACCTCGAAGCCGAGCGCTTCGCCGATGAAGCGGAAGGGCAGCATCGTGCGCCCGTGCGAGATGTAGGGGGCGCCAAGCAGCTCATGTTCCTGTCCGTTCACAAGGGCCGTCTTGTCACCGATCGTCAGCTCTATCGCGACATGCGCGGTCTGCACCGACACGCGCCGGGTGGCGGCTTCCCAGCGGATGTCGCCGCCGACGGCCTCCGTCAGGAACCGAACCGGCAAGTAGGCGCGGCCGTCGATCAGGGCAGGCGCGGTGCCGTAGCCGGGGTCGAGCTCGAAGGTTTCGCCGTTTAGCGCGAACTGGCTTTCTCCAATGTGCAGGGCCAGCCGGCTTTCTTCGGCGAACGGGTTGATCACGCGCTTATCGCTGTACGTGACCATATAATCGATGATGATCTCGGCGGCTTCGGGCCGCATATCCATCTCCAGGTCCGAATCGAAGGCCACGTCCGCGATCGTTTGCCACACCTCAGGCCAAGGGGCGGAGGTCATCTCCTCCTGCGCCTGGACCAGGGCAAGGATCAGCGCCGCGGTGAAGCTATCCGGCAACTCTTGCCTCGCATCCGCCAGCCACTGCTCCGCCTCGCGCGTATCCAGGTAATCGTCCATCGCCCGCAAGTACCCGATCACGAAGCGTTCGTCGCCGCGCAGCTCGGATGGCGCAAGCTCGCTTAGCGACTGGCCATATGCCTGTTGCGCATAGTCTTCCGCGCGTTCGGTCGGCTCGTTCTCCCAGCCCATCGCATTGATGACGGCGGCGCGCAGCGCGAGCGGCGACGCCTCATCGGCCAAGTAGGCCGCCAGCTCCGCCGTCATGCCGCCGGCTTTGAGAGCGGTCTGGACGATCGGTTCATCCGCATAGGCTTCGTAAAAGTGGGTCGAGGTGACGGGTGAATCCGCATAGGCGGACCGGAACGGCGTCAGCGCGAGCAGCAGCATCGCCGTGGCGCACACTAAAATGAAAGAACGCTTTTTCATAGAGCTATTCCCTTCCTTCTCCTTTTTTTATGATTAGCCGGAAGCGGGCTCTTCGAATCACGGCCTTTCCCGTTATTCCGCATGCGATCTTCTATACTCGCTTGGGGTATGTCCGGTTGTTTTTTTGAACATCCGCATAAACGGCGTCAAGCTTCTGTAGCCGACCTGATCGGCAATGTCTTGAATTTTCAAATTCGTGTGAAGCAGGAGATGCTCGGCCTGCTTCATTCGGATGGCGTTCAAATATTGTTTAAAATTGACGCCTATTTTATTTTTGAATAAGCCGGATAGATAACTCGAGGTAATTTTTAATTTGCTTGCGAGAAGATCGAGCGAAAGATCATCCGCGTAATGCTGTTCCATATAGTTCACGATGAACGCCATGGTCGAGTCGGTCAGGTTTTTTTTGGCCTGGACTGCGTTAAGCGCCATTTGGACATATTCCTCGGTCCATTCGACCAGTGACGTGTAGGTCGCGCAATAATGCGAATGAACGGGCAAAGGATCGAGCGCTTCTTCCGGGATTTGCAAAGAATGCAATGACTTTTGGGTTTGATTGATAATCTCTTCACACAATTGATAGTGATGATAGGCATAGGCGTCCCGATCATGAAGCTGTTTAAATTTTTTCTGAATCCAATGCAGGGTTTCCTGGACGTCCGCAGCTAAAAAATAATTATAAAATTGCTGGGATTGCTGAGGCGTAATCATGAAGACCGGCGGTTCATCAAACAAGACTTCAAATACTTGAGATTGATCAAGCAGTCGACGCTGCTTGATCAAGGAGACCGCTTCATCGTAGCTCGCGACCAAGTCTTCAAGGACCCGGTATTCCGAACTGATTCCATCGACTATGTCGGCCGAATCGAGTCGCTAAGCAAAGCGATCGGAGATGGAAGCGAAAAAGTGTTCTCCATTATGCAGCCGCCTGCAGGGCCGGGTGGAGAGAGCCTTATTATAGACGGTGGGTATATGCTGGGTGGGTTCGCTGTATCTGCCAATGCAGAAAATCTGGACGCTGCCCTTCATCTCATCGACTACTTGTATTCGGATGAAGGCATGGAAGTGACGAGCTGGGGCAGAGAAGGCGTATCGTACACGACCGAAAACGGAAAACGGAAGCTGATTGGCAAGGACCATATGTCCATCCGAGGCACACACGGCATCCTTAGCTTCGGTTCATACGGAAGGTTCGACACGTCCGCTGCGTTGACCCTGGTCGAGGATCAATATTTTGAGGATTACGAGCTGTCGACGCAGCATCTTTATCCCGCAATCTTCAATCCGTCGTTCAACTCGGAAGAGCAAAATATTTTATCTGTTACGTTGAATGAAATCAACACGATCGTAGATTCGAATCTGGCCAGATTTATATTGGGTGATCGACCCTTAAGCGAGTGGGATACTTATGTGAAAGAAATCCAGAATACAGGGCTGCAGCAAGTCTTGGACATTTACGAGACGGCTTGGGATCGTCAATAGGGGGGAGAGGACGTGCAGTTCCAATCCGAATGGACCAGTTCACAACAAAGAAGAGGGACTTTTTTGCGCGGGATGCAAAAGCTAAAGCGAGATAAAATCTTCTTGCTTTTGCTTTTACCCACCATTTTATATTATGTCATTTTTAAGTATATGCCGATGTTTGGCATTGTCATTTCCTTCAAACAATACGAGGTGTTTAAGGGGATTTGGGAAAGCGACTGGGTCGGGTTGAAGCATTATATCACTTTTTTTCAAAGCCCAAGCGCATGGAACCTCATTCGAAATACATTTCTAATCGGCTTTTACAGTCTGATTTTTGGTTTTCCGGCTCCCATCATCCTGGCCCTATTGTTAAATGAATTACGGCAAAATGGGTTGAAGCGCGTTTTCCAGTCGCTCAGTTACTTGCCCCATTTTATTTCGATTGTGGTCGTCACCAGTATGGCCACGATGTTTCTATCTCCAACCAACGGGATCGTCAACGAATTGCTCGGTTTTTTGGGAATCGATCCGATCCCCTTTATGCAGAAGGCGTCGTGGTTTCGGACCATTTACGTCAGTACCGGCATTTGGCAAGAGGTAGGGTGGGGCTCGATTATTTATTTGGCTGCGCTGACGACGATCGACCCCCAGCTCTATGATGCGGCCGAGATGGATGGGGCTTCACGCGGCAAGAAGATGTGGCATATTACGATCCCGGGCATTATGCCGGCCATCGTCATCTTGCTCATTCTCCGCGTCGGCAACATTATTGATATCGGCTTTGAGAAGGTGTATCTACTCTACAATCCGGCCACGTATGAAACGGCCGATATTTTATCGACCTATGTGTATCGAACGGGTCTGGTGGCAGGTAATTTCAGTTATGGCGCGGCAATTGATGTGTTTTCGGGCGTGATCGGATTGATCTTTGTCGTAACCGTCAACCATATTGCCCGCAAGGTAGGTGAAAACAGTCTATGGTAAAACGGCTCCAGCCTTTTGATGTGTTCAATATCCTCCTTTTGCTTTTGTTCTCGGCTACGGTGTTGTATCCGTTCATTTACATGATCTCGGTCTCGCTCAGCTCCAGCGCCTATATTATGCGCGGCGAAGTGACCCTCCTGCCCAAAGGCTTCACGACGCATGTGTACGAGACGATCTTCAACAGTTCCCGCATTGTAACGGGGTATAAAAACACGATAATGTATGTTGTCTTCGGTACGACAATTTCGCTGGTGCTGACGACGATGGCGGCCTACTCGTTAGCTCGCAAAACCCTCGTCATGCGCAAGCAGATTACGTTTTTCATTATTTTCACCATGCTGTTTAACGGCGGCATGATTCCGACCTTTTTGGTGGTGCGTTCTATCGGGTTGCTGGACACGATCTGGGCCATGGTCCTGCCTACGGCGATCAGCGCATGGAATCTGTTTGTGATGCGCACCTTCTTTCAAGGCATGCCGGTCGAGCTGGAAGAGTCTGGGAATATGGATGGACTGGGTGATATCGGGGTTCTGACCAGAATCATTTTGCCGCTATCCAAGCCTGTCCTGGCGACCATCGGCCTTTTTTACGGGGTGGCGATTTGGAATAACTTTTTCAGCGCGTTGCTCTATCTGAGAGATTCCGAGCTGTTCCCGCTGCAGGTCGTGATCCGTCAGCTCGTCATGATGGGCATCATCACAACCGAGGGGCAGAACAGCGATGAGATGGAAGTGGATCAAGCTGTGAAGTTCGCGACGATCATTATTGGGACGCTGCCTATCATCATGACATACCCGTTTTTACAGAAGTACTTTGTGAAAGGCGTGTTGATCGGCTCAGTGAAAGGATAACGCTTTCTATTATATGGAGGTGTACGGTCATGAAAGTTAGCCAGACGAAACGCTCCTTCGGCAAGGTTGTCGTTACGCTTGGACTCGTAATGGCGCTCTTGGTGGCGAGCGCATCCTTGACTCATCACAATGTATCCGCATCATCCGATGCGTACGATCTGCTGCGCGAGGCGTGGAAGGAGCGACTGACAGGCGGCGCCGGGTACAACGCGTCGGACCCCGACATTGCCCAGGTCATTGCGGCGCAGGATGATTTAGCGGACGATTATTACACTTCTTATCATGCGCCGACCCCGTCGGAGTCTTATTTGTGGGCGGATCAATCGGACGGGACGATATTCGAGGCCGAAGCGTCTTACCGGCGCTTGCTTACAATGGCTCACGCCTATGCCAATCCGTATTCCTCCATCTCCGCTACGACCAAGGCCGCGATGCAAGATGCCATCGTGGAGGGGATGGAATTCCTGATAGACGAATGGTACAACGCCTCCGTCTCCCAAAACGAGCAATGGTTCAAATTCGAAATCGGCGTGCCGAAAGCGATCATCAGCTTGAGCGTGTTGATGTACGATAATTTGATTCAACTGGGAAAATCGGCGCTGATTGAAGATCATATGGACGCAATCCTTCACTTCTCGCCGGACCCTGCCGATTCCCGCAGCGCCACCAGAACGCCTCGTCCGGGCTATATGACCGGCGCCAATCTGATGGACAAATGCCTGAATCACATTTTGGTCGGCGTTTTGCTCAAGGACGGGAGTCTCATTGACGTCGCCAATGATCGGATCGTGGACATTTTCGACTATACGACCAGCGGCGACGGCTTTTATAAGGACGGTTCGTTTATTCAGCATAACGCCGTGCCGTACACCGGGACGTATGGACTGGTCCTGATGAGTGCGCTGCCCGCTTATTTAAGTCTCTTGGACGGCACCGAGTGGGAGTTGAACGATCCGAATGCCGATCATTTATACGACTGGGTGTACGATTCATACGAGCCGGTATTGGTTCGCGGGGCGATCATGGATTACGTAAGGGGAAGGGCGATCTCCCGCATGAAAAGTCAAAATCTGCACAGCGGTCGAGCGCTGCTTCAGGCATTGGTTGAAATTTCGACGTTTGCTCCGCCGGCGGATGCCGCTTATTTCAAAGGCATTGTGAAGCGCTGGGCGAATACCGACATTTACGATGATTTTTACAGCAAAGAAAGCAGCTTCGCACAGCCGAGCCTGATTGTGCGAGGGACACTCGACTAACTTGCTGTCAGGAACAAAGGGCGATATGGAAAAAAAGATGGAGTGATATAGACGTGAGTAAGACGTTAAACTTCGGTATTATTGGAGCAGGAACGATCGCGAGCTCACATGCCAAAGCGATCGCGGGTAATCCGCGTGCCGAATTGTATGCGGTCTGTGATATCATTGAAGAAAATGCGCGCAACTTTGCGGAGGAGTTCGAGGTCCAACACGTATTCACAAGTTTAGACGCCATGCTCCAGGTAAAGGAACTGGATGTTGTCAACGTTTGCTTGCCCAGCGGCGCGCATGAATGGGCGGTTACGGCGGCGGCCCGTGCAGGCAAGCATATCTTATGTGAGAAGCCGATCGATATCCACTTGGATAAAATCGACAACATGATTGCGGCGGTCAGGGAAAATCAAGTGAAGCTCGGCTGTGTGTATCAGCGCCGAACGATGCCGGAGGCCATTGCGGCCCGTGATGCCGTGCAATCGGGCAAGCTTGGCCGAATGGTGCTCGGGGATGCGTATTTGAAATATTACCGTAGTGCCGAGTATTACCGGAGCGCCGGTTGGCGCGGCACCTGGGAGCATGACGGCGGCGGGGCGTTGATGAATCAAGGCGTGCACGGCATTGATTTGATACAATGGATGATGGGGGACATCGAATCGGTGTTTGCCCATACCGCGGCCTTGGTCAGAGACATCGAAGTCGAGGATACCGCAGTGGTGGCGGTAAAATTCAAGAGCGGCGCGCTTGGCGTCATTCAGGGCGCGACTTCGGTGTATCCGGGTCAAGAGACGCGCTTTGAGCTGCATGGCGAGAATGGCTCCTTCATATTTGGCGATAAGGGAATTCAATTGTGGGAGGCGCGGGAAGGGGAGCTGAAGCAACCGGTTGTCGGGGATGCCGGCACCCCTGGCGCCGATCCGCGAAGCATCGCACTTGAAGGGCATCAAGCGCTGGTCGAAGATCTGATCGAAGCCATTACGGTAGACAGGGAGCCGCTCATCAATGGCGAAGAAGCGCGCAAAGCCGTCGCGGTCATCATGGCCATCTATGAATCTTCCCTTACAGGGAAAGAGGTCTTCCTGTCATGAAAGCACAGTGGCGAACGGCCGTTCTGGGGGCCGGGGCGATCGCGGAGCATCACCTGAACGCCATACGGCTGACGGAAGGCTTCACGGCGTGCGCGATTGCGGATATCGACGTCGGCCGGGCGAAGCTCATCGCGGCAAAATACGGGATCGCGGGGTATACGGATTATCGCGAGCTGATCGATCGTGAAAAACCGGACGTCGTCACGATCGCGCTCCCGCACTTCCTGCATGCGGAGGCCGCCGTGCATGCCGCTGAACGCGGCTGCCACCTCATGCTGGAGAAGCCTATGGCATTGTCGACAGCGGAGTGCGACCGCATTCTGGTGGCGGGACGCAAGCAGGGCGTCCGGATCGTGGTCGGACACACGCAGCATTACATGAAGGAGAATCTGGCGGCCAAGCGCATCTTGCAAAGCGGTGAGTTGGGCGAGCTGGTCATGATCCATGATGTGCGGCACGCCGATTATTTTCACGAATCGCGTCCGCGCTGGTTCCTCGATCGCGCCTCCTCCGGCGGCGGCATCCTGGCCAATCTCGGCTCCCACTCGATCGACAAGATCCAGTGGTTGACCGAGCGGGCGGTGCGACAAGTGAAGGCGTCCGTCAGTCATCACACCGCCTACAACGTGGAAGGGAGCGGCGCCGTCTACCTGGAGCTGGAGGGCGGGATCCCCGCGATGATCGTCCAATCCGGCTATCGCGGTGCCCGTCGGAACGAGACGGAGATTATAGGTACGCAAGGCATGCTGCGGCTGCGAACCGGCGATTCGCTCTGGAAGAGCGTCGGCGGGCCCTATGAACGGGTCGACATTCCGAATGAGAGCGATCCGTTCCTGCTGCAGTATGCCGAATTAAGCGAGGCGATTCTAGCCGACGACGAGTCGATGGCTTCGCCTCTGTATGGCCGAAGTATTGTCGCCGTACTCGAGGCCATCTATCGCGCCGCGCGCGAGGGGCGCGAGGTGCGGGTATGATCAGGGTCCAAGCAGCATGAGGAAAGGAATGGGGATTGTGAAGGATTCGAAGATGGATAGTCTTGATGCGAAGTGGGTGCGAACGGCGCTGCTTCACCACACTTTGGGCGGCGTGGAGCGGGAAGGGGGATGGAGTCCGCAGCGCTTCACCGAGCGGCAACTGGACGTGTATGCCGCGCAAGAGGCGCAAGGCAAACGATCGCGCTGTTCCGCCGGTGTCGTCATGAAGCTGCGCACGGATGCCGAACGCCTGAAGCTATCGGTCGTCTTTCAGGGGGCGGCCAGAGATTATGCGGCATTTGATCTGTATGTGAATGGTAGAGGCATCGTCTCGGAAGGAATCGAGTCCTTCGAGGGCCAGTCGGCGGTTCGCGTCGAGCTTTCCTTTGCGATCCCGCTCCTGCCCGGCGAGCGAGGGAAGCGGAATGCGCTTCGCATCGTATTCCCGCAAAATGTCGAGACCCTCCTGCTGGGCGTCGAGGTCAGTGCCGGGGCAGTCGTCGAACCGGTCGCCAAACACCCGCGCAGACTGCTCAGTCTCGGGGATTCCATCACGCAAGGGATGGACGGACGTCATGCGGCCTACTCGTATCCGGTGCAGGTGGCTGATTTCCTCGAAATGGACCTCTTGAATCAAGGGGTCGGCGGGTATGTCTTTGACCCGGACAGTCTCGATCCGGCGCTCGCGGAGCACTATCCCGCCGATCTCATTACTGTAGCGTATGGCACCAATGATTGGAACCGCGGTTACGAACGAAGGGAGTTCGAATCGATCGTGTCGAATTATCTCGATAAGCTGATATCGATCTATCCGAATGTGCCGATCTACGTCATTACCCCGATCTGGAGAAGGGTTGCAGAGGAACAGCGCAGTCTCGGCAATCTTCATGATGTCGCAGCGATTATCGCCGCTGTGGCGGCGCGCTGCGCGCAAGTGAAGGTGATCGACGGCTACGGCCTGGTGCCCGGGGATGAGCGTGTATTCGCAGACGGCACCCATCCCAATGACGAGGGGTATACCCATTATGCCCTGCAGCTTTTGAAGGCGTTGCGCTAGCAGCGCCAAATTTGAGAAAGCTGCCCGATAAATAAGCTCCGCCAAGGTCTTGCGACCTTGGCGGAGCTTATTTCATTCCTATATTCAATTCACGTCCGGCTCGCCGAACGTGACGTAAAACTCCGGAAAGCCCTCGGCGTAGGCGGTGTATTCGTAAGGCTCGAAGTAGAGGACAAGGCCGTCACGCTTCAGGTAGAATTGCGGCTCATCGTCCAGGCCCTCAAAGCCGCCGAGATAGCCGCCCGACTCGGTCAGGCCGGCCCGTGCGATATTGTCCAGCTCCGCCATGTAATTGGAATTGGCCCCAAGGACGTCCTGCAGCGTCAACTGCTCGCCGGTCTGGAGATCGAAGAGCAGGCTGGTGCGCGACTGGATGCCGTGCGCGCCGCCGACGTAGCTGTCACCTTGGACGAGCACGTTCAACATACCATGCTGATTGTAGGTGACGATGAAGTCCTGCATAAATTCATAGCTGCGCACATCCCCCGGCCGTTCCTGCGCCGTCTCCGTGGAGGCTTGCATGAACTTGTCGGCCTGCGCCTGGAGCGTCTCGTTGATGCGCCGGGTAGCCTCGCTGTCGCCTTCGAGCTGCAAGGTGCGAATCGCAATCTCGGAGTCGTTCACGCTGTCGTTCATGGCTTCGGCTGTCAAGGTCATCTCGTTGACCTGATTCGCCTGGACGATATTCAGCGTCTTGGTCTGGTTGTCCCACGCGCCGTGCAGGCCGAGGAAGTCGCTCAGGACGCGATACGGCACATAGAGCCGGCTCTCCACATTGAGCGGATCGTAATCGCCGAGATAGAGGTGATTGATCGTCATGCTCGGTCCGTAGCTGCCGGTCGTGAGCTGCAGCTGATTGATGCCGGAGCCGATGGTATAGGTAGAGGTCTCACTGTCGTAGGAGATCGAGAAATCAAGCGCCTCGCTCAGCGCCCGCAACGGAATCATGGTGCGTCCTTCGGACAAGAGGCCTTGCATCTGCAGGGCTTCGCCATTCACCTGCAAGCGCACGGTATCGTAGGCCTGACGCTGCTGCGCGGTCGGCGTCGCGGCGTCGGTTAGCGTGACGGGGATGGTCGAACCACCGACGACGAGCCCCGCGGCCAGAAAGACGGGCGTTATTTTTTGAGTGTGCTTTTTCATGCGAATCATCCTTTCTCTTTCGATGAAGCGAATGAGTAGTGTAGCGCTTTTTAAGTAGGTGCGCCTTGCTGCTTTTTACCCGCAGTCAGGCGTTCTGACCCGAATATGAGGATATCCTTTCTATACGTTCAAAAAAAGGGCCAAGGATGCGTCGTACAGACGCATCCTTGGCCCGCTTGGCGGTGCCGCAGCAGGAAGGGGGAAGGGAAATTAGTCCCCGTCCACCTCATTTTTGAGCTTGCCGTAATAACTGCCGCCTTCGTAACCATTGTTCTCTGCCGCGAGCGCTTCGGCGGTGATGTCGTTCCATTCGCCGGGCGCGAGCAGCTTATTATCGCTCTGCAGCTTTTGCAGATGCGTTTGCAGCTTGTCGAGCCGCTCCATCAAGGCCCCGATTTCGGCCGGGTTGAGCAGGTCTTGCATGACCAGGCCAAGATCCTCGGCGTTGAGCGCCAGGATGCGCTGCGCCAGTTCCTTGTCGACGAATTTGCTGAGCGACGGATATTCCTGCCGCCGGACGTCGATTTTGGTCCGGGTGCCGAAGGACATGTCATTGTCGATGCCGGTGACGCTCACGACATTGCCGCGGTCGTCATAGTCGATAAAGTAGTTGCCCTGATGACGGTCGGCCTGCATGGCCAGCGTGTCGATCAGCTGCAGTCGCGACATCAGCCGTTGCAGATTCGGATCGTTGACGTTGACCGTGTCGTTCGCGCCGTCGCTCGTCATTTCGCCGCTCTTGCCGAGCGCGCCGGCGGTTTTGCCGTCGGCCTTGTCCATGAAGGAGCCGCTCACCGGCCCGCCGCCCGATTCGTAGATGGCGAGCTGCGCCTTGGCGATCACATTGGCGCCGAGCATCTGGTTGAGCCGGGAGAGCGCCACGTCGCGCTTCGACAGCCGGGCATCCTGCTTGTCGATGCCGAAGTCGTCCGCAATGCCGCTCTCCTTGGCCTCCGGCGAGTTGATATCCACATCCGGCGCCATCATATCGACATCCGCCAGCGTATCCTTATTGGCTTTGAAGGCTCCCTCGGTACGGCCGTGCCGGAAAAACTTCACCTCGTTGATGCCGCCTTGAATCGTCTGATTGGTCGACATCCGGTCATTCAGCACCATCGTGCCTGCGGTCCGGGCCGCATGTACCGACCACATCGTGCGTTCGGCCGGCGGCTCATGCATCAGCCGGTGGCCGTTGACGATCGTCTCCGCCCGCTCTGTGGGCAGCTGCGCGAGCAGATTCTGGAAGTAAGCTGCTTTGGCTCCGCCTTCCTTGGAGGCTTCATATTGCTGCAGCGCCGTCTCGACCGAGCGGTAATGCGCTTTGATCTGATCGAGCTGCTGCTCCACGGCTTGCTGGGTATCGCCCACTGCCGTCGTCGTAATGTACGTGTTGAACAGATCCAGCTTGTCGAGAATGCTGCGATAGCGGGAGCTGTTGTTCTTGAGATTCTCGTTGACCCGCAGCTTTTTGCCGAGCCACTTGCCGGCGAGCGGATTTTTGACATGCTCCTTGGGCGGGCCGAGCTGCCGCACTACCTGGTCTCGTGTGGGCATGCGCTGGATGGCGTCGCCTTGCGTCGCTCCGTGATGCGCTTGTTGCAGGGCAGCCGAATTTCCGGCAGTCTGCTGCAGCTGCAGCAGGCTGTTGGCAGGCGAGGGGGCAGCGCCCGAACGCGCGCTTGGCTGAGCGTTTTTCCATGCGGACGCAGACGAGGGGGCCGTTCGTTTGGTGCTGGGCGTGTCGCGCAATACGTTCACCTGCTTTGCTTGAAGGTCGGTCGTGTGGTCGGAGGTATGCATGTCCGAGCATACGCGTGTTGTCCCTATTATATGATGGGAACTTGTCACGCGCAAGCTGGGGCGAGCCGCGCAGGATGTAGGAAGCGGAGGAGTATGCAGGCAAAGGGACTGGTGGAAAGGGGCGTGCGGACAGACGGAGGCCCGGGCTCCGATTGTTCGGAGGCCCGGGCCGCGATTGCCACCGGCGCCGACTTAGCCGCCGACCAGCTCTTGCATGGCTGTGTCGATGTCAGGGTAGCGGAAGGCGAAGCCCGCGTCCAGCGCCCGGCGCGGCACCGCATGCTGACCGTCCAGCAGCACGACCGACATCTCGCCGAACAGCGCCTTCATGAGGAAGGCCGGCACGGGGAACCAGTGCGGCCGCCTCATGGCGCGCGCGATCGCCCGTCCGAAGCGGTCGTTGGTGACCGGCTCCGGCGCAGAAGCGTTGACCGGACCTTCGATGGCAGGATTGTCGATGCAGAACAGGATCAGCCGCACGATATCCTCCAGGTGGATCCACGGCAGCCACTGCCGTCCGCTGCCGACCGGGCCGCCGCCGAAGAGGCGATAGGGCATAGCCATCTTCGGGAAGGCGCCGCCCTCGCTGTCCAGCACGACGCCGACCCGCAGCTTGACCAGACGCGGCACGGGGATCTCCTCGGCGGCTTTTTCCCACTTGTCCACGACGGAGGAGAGGAAGTCGGTGATGCGCTGCGGGCTCGACTCGTCGAAGCGCGCGGTCTCCGAGGTGCCGTAATAGGAGATGCCCGATGCATTGACGACGACTTCGGGGCCGCGCTGCAAGGCGCGCACCAGACGCGCGACGCGATCGGCCGCGTCCGTGCGCGACTTGACGATCCGCTCCTTGGACTCGGAGGTCCAGCGCTGGTCGATTGACTCGCCCGCCAGATTGACCACCGCCTGCACGCCTTCGAGCCGCTCGGGCTTGGCCGCCATGTCCTCCCACGTAATGACATGCAGCTTGGGATCGCTGCGCTCGACATGTCCGGTCGAACGCGTCACGATCCAGACCTCGTCGCCGCGCGCCAGCAATGCGCTGACGAGCGCGCCGCCGACGAAGCCGGAGCCGCCGGTTACCGCTACTCGCATAGGTTCACCTCGTATCGGTTTATTCCGTCTTTTCGATCGCGGTCAGCCAGAGCTGCGTGACGGTTTCGTCCCCGGCTTGCACTTCTTTTTCGGTATAGGTGATGGCCACGGGATCGTCCTGCGCCAGCTCGCCGAGCGTGTCGGCGAGCTCGTCGCCGTATTGAAAGGCAGTCGGCCCCTCAGGCGTCACGATCTCGACGGTATGGCCGTCCACCAGCCCGCTGTAGGTGCCGGCAGCGATGATCGGCGTGCCATCCGTCTCCGAAGGCGTGCCTTCGCCAGGTGATTCGCCGTCTCCGTTGGTCGGCTCCTCGCCGCCGCCAGTCTCGCCGGACTGATCGTCGCTTGGACCGGCGTCGCCGTTTTGGCCTGCGCCGTTCTCGTTGTTCGCGCCCGAATCCGGCTCCGGCGTGTTGGTTGGCGCGTCGTTGCCGCTGCCTTCGCCGTTGGCCGGATTCGTTATATTCGTATCGTTGCCGCCCGTTTGCGGCGCCGTTTCGTTTCCGTCGTTGGCACATGCGGTCATCGATGCGGTGACGGCGAGCGCGAGCGCGAGGGCGGCTGCACAGGATTTGACTTTGGCTTTGGATGACTTGGACTGGGTTGATAGGGTCATATTCGACCACCTCCTGCACGGTATAACGAAACTATACCCCCGAAGGTTTCAGTCGAATCCGATCTTGGCGCTCGCGCCGACGCCTGCGTTCAGCGATTGAGCAGATGCTTATACGGCGTATAATCGATCTGTTTTTTCTCCAGGAAGCTGACCAAGCTGCGATAATCGCGCCGCGGTGTCGCACGGATATACCCCTCGATGCAGTGCGCGCGCGTCACGTGCGGCTCTCCGCTTTCGACGGCGATTTCGCCGATTTTGGCGGCGATCGTGTGCTTGGCGATGTCGCGGAAGGCGCCGGGGACGGGAGAGACGAGCTCGTCGAGCAAGGCCTTGCTCTCTTCGGTCCACATCGGACGGCTCCGCTCGACCCAGTAATTTTGCCAGTCGAGCTTGGATTTGCCGTCGCGTTTGGGCAGCACCTTCAGGAATTTGCGGAACATAAAAAACCCGCCGATCGCCATCAAGCCGACCAACACAATCCCCCAGAATATAATGAAAAACATAAACTCGTCCGATGCAGCTTTCATTTTCGTTCACCTCACTATGAATTATAGCGCATTCGTAGATTTATTTCGATATTCCCTGTAGAATAGAAGGCAAGTATGCCCGCATGGCGAGACCGCAATTCATGACGGGTCCCGTAATTATGGAGAGGAGCGATTGCAGCTCATGCTAAAAATCGGTTCGCACGTATCATTTTCGAATAAAGGCCTGTTGACAGCCACGCAGGAGGCGCGGTCCTACGGCTCCAGCTCATTCATGATCTATACCGGCGCCCCGCAGAACACGCGGCGCAAGCCGATCGAGGAGTTATATATCGAAGAAGGCAAGGAGGCCATGGGCGTCGCGGGCATCGACGAGATCGTCGTGCACGCGCCGTATATTATCAATCTGGGCTCCTACAAGGACAATACGTACGACCTGGCAGTGCGCTTCCTGCAGGACGAGATCCGGCGTACGCACGCGATCGGCGTGCGCAATATCGTGCTGCATCCCGGCGCCTATACCGACAAGGATGCCGAATACGGCATCGCCCGCATCGCCGAAGGGCTGAACGAGGTGCTGAGCGGAACGAGCGAGACCGAGGTCAACATCGCGCTGGAGACGATGGCCGGCAAGGGCACGGAGATCGGGCGCAGCTTTGAGGAGCTGGCGGCGATCATCGACAAGGTGCAGGAAAACGACCGCCTGACGATCTGCATGGATACGTGCCATATGCATGACGCGGGCTACGATCTGGCGGGCGATCTCGACGGCGTACTGGAGCAGTTCGACCGTATCGTCGGGCTGGACCGGGTCGCGGTCGTCCATCTCAACGACACCAAGAACCCGCGCGGCGCGGGCAAGGACCGTCACACGCCGGTCGGCTCCGGCTATCTCGGCTACGAGGCGATCAAGCGCGTCGTCGATCACGAGGGGCTCGCCGGCCGGCCGTTCATCCTGGAGACACCGTGGATCGGCAAGGACAGCAAGCAATCCCGGCCGATGTATGAGGTCGAGATCGCGCTGCTGCGCGGCGACGCGATGGAGCGCTTGGGCGAAGGCTTCTTCGACCACCTGGAGCGCCTGCATCACTTCTATAGCAAGCATGAGCTCGACCCGCGCACGTACGTGCTCGGCACGTGGGAGACGCTCAAGACCGACGCCAAGGCCAAAAAGGCCGATCCGCGCGAGCCGATGGAGCGGCTCTACGATCTGGCGGTGGAGCACCAGGCGCTGCCCGATCTGACGGAGGAGGAGCTCAATCAGCGTATCACCGGCTGGCTGGCCGGCAAGCAACTGCTGGTGAATGCTTAGAAGAGTGGTGAAAAAGTGCCAGAGTGGCCAAAATTGCGTTGGAGAAAAGCATAGCTTCCGAAGTACGTTCTTACAGAACGTTTGAGCGTCCGCCATCTTGCTTCCCGATTTCTTCCTTTGAGAAAACTCAATATCAAGAAATCGGGAAGGAACGGCGGTCGGAAACGCATTTTGGACCGGCGGCTCTACTTTTTCACTACACTTCTAGGAACACAACACTATGGGGAAGGAAGTACATTCGCAATGACGCAATCCGAGTCGTACCAGCATCATCCCAGACAGGCCCCACCCGGGGAGAAAAAAAATCGCGCCCGCATGCTGATCTCATGCCCGGACCGCTCCGGCATCGTCGCCGCAGTGTCGCACTTCCTGCATGAGCACGGCGCCAACATCGTGCAGTCCGATCAGTATACGATGGACCCGGTCGGCGGCATGTTTTTCATTCGCTTCGAATTCGACCTGACCGATCTGGAGCGCGAGCTGCCGGTGCTGCAGGAGGATTTCAATCGCGTGGCCGATCGCTTCGACATGAAGTGGAGCACCTTTCGCGCCAGCCGTCGCAAGCGGCTCGCGATCTTCGTCTCCAAGGAGGACCATTGTCTGCTGGAGCTGCTGTGGCAGTGGCAGGCGGGCGACCTCGACGCGGAGATCGCGATGGTCGTCAGCAATCATGAGGCGATGCGGCCGCTGGTGGAATCGTTCGGCATCCCTTATTATCATGTCCCGGTGACGCCGGAGACCAAGGCCGAGGCCCAGAGGAAGCACATGGAGCTCGTCGCGGACAAAGCCGATCTGATCGTGCTGGCGCGCTATATGCAGATTATTCCGCCGGCCTTCATCGAGCATTATCCGAACCGGATCATCAACATCCATCATTCGTTCCTGCCGGCGTTCGTCGGCGGCAAGCCGTACGCCCAGGCCTACACGCGCGGCGTCAAGATCATCGGCGCCACGGCGCACTATGTCACCGAGGAGCTCGACGGCGGACCGATCATCGAGCAGGACGTGCAGCGCGTCAGCCATCGCGACGACGTCGACAGCCTCAAGCGGATCGGGCGCACGATCGAGCGCGTCGTGCTGGCGCGTGCCGTCAAGTGGCATATCGAGGACCGCGTGCTCGTGCACCGCAACAAGACGGTCGTCTTCAACTAAATTGTGCGTGTGATGTGCTCGCGTGGTGCGTGTGATGTGCTCGCGCGCATGAGATGCGCGGATAGCCGGGCGTATCAGGTGCGCGGAGCAGGCATGAGGATGGAGGAAGAGCCATGCGGATGACAAGCAAGATAGTTAAACGGTCCGCCATGGCGCTGATCGTGACGCTGCTGCTCGCGGGGGCGGCCGCAGCGCCGACGGCCTACGCGCTGGACTGCGCGCCGCCGCCTGCGCCGGAGCGCGAGCTCGGGTATGCCGAGCTCGTCTTCAAGGGGACGGTGACGAAGCAGGATGCGGACCGTGTGCACTTCGACGTCGCCCGCTTGTGGAAGGGCACCGCCGGGCGGGTCGTGACCTTGTCGGCCAGCGACTGGGTGATGTTCGACACGGGCGGCGAGTACCTGGTCTTCGCGAGCAATATGGACGGGCGCACCGAGCCGCTGCTCTGCGGCAATACCGGACTGGCGAGCCTCGAGGCCGAGCAGGCGCTCGGCGAGCCGATCCCGCTCAGCACCGCGCCCGAGCGCGCTGCCGGGATCGGCATCGTCGTCGGCGCGGTGCTCGTGCTCGGCGTCGTGCTGGTCGCGGCCGTGCTGGTCGTGCTGCGTTATCGGCGAGTGGCGCGGCGCAGCGATTGAGGCAACGCGTACGAATAGGCGGAGGCGCGGAGGTGCGGGGCGCAGAGGTGATCGGAATGGGGGCTTCATGCAGTGGGCGGATCGCTGCACGATGAAGCCCCTGTTTTTGTTGCATTGCCGGCACTAGGCGATGGCAGGGCACGCCGGGTGGTGCCCCGTTGGCCTGCGGCGGCGGCGAGGGACATGGGGGCGACCAACTGAAATAAGCCGGGGGCGGACGGAGGAACTGCGGTGTTGCCCCCGGCCAATCGCTCGCCTCCGCCCACCTGCGTGTCTGCAGCCGCCAAAATGGCGGTTACAGGCTCGCCATTGCCCACCTGCGTGTCTGCAACCGCCAAAATGGCGGCTACAGGCCTGCCTTTGCCCACCTGCGTGTCTGCAGCCGCCAAAATGGCGGTTACAGGCTCGCCATTGCCCACCTGCGTGTCTGCAACCGCCAAAATGTCGGCTGCAGGCTCGCCATTGCCCACCTGCGTGTCTGCAACCGCCAAAATGGCGGCTGCAGGCTCGCCATTGCCCACCTGTGTGTCTGCAGCCGCCAAAATGGCGGTTACAGGGCCGCCATTGCCCACCTGCACGTCTGCAACCGCCAAAATGGCGGTTACAGGCCTGCCATTGCCCCCCTGCGTGTCTGCAGCCGCCAAAATGTCGGCTACAGGCCTGCCATTGCCCGCCTGTGTGCCTGCAGCCGCCAAAATGACGGCTGCAGGCCCGCCATTGCCCCCCTGCGTGTCTGCAGCCGCCAAAATGTCGGTTACAGGCTCGCCATTGCCCGCCTGTGTGGCCTGCAGCCGCCAAAATGTCGGCTGCAGGCCTGCCATTGCCCGCCTGTGTGCCTGCAGCCGCCAAAATGTCGGTTACAGGCTCGCCATTGCCCACCTGCGTGTCTGCAGCCGCCAAAATGTCGGTTACAGGCTCGCCATTGCCCGCCTGCGTGTCTGCAGCCGCCAAAATGTCGGCTACAGGCCTGCCATTGCCCGCCTGTGTGCCTGCAACCGCCAAAATGTCGGTTACAGGCTCGCCATTGCCCACCTGTGTGTCTGCAACCGCCAAAATGTCGGCTGCAGACACGCCATTGCCCCCCTGTGTGTCTGCAGCCGCCAAAATGGCGGTTACAGGGCCGCCATTGCCCACCTGCACGTCTGCAACCGCCAAAATGGCGGTTACAGGCCTGCCATTGCCCACCTGCGTGTCTGCAGCCGCCAAAATGTCGGCTGCAGGCCTGCCATTGCCCGCCTGTGTGCCTGCAGCCGCCAAAATGTCGGCTACAGGCCTGCCATTGCCCCCTGCGTGTCTGCAACCGCCAAAATGGCGGTTCCAGGCCTGCCATTGCCCCCCTGCGTGTCTGCAGCCGCCAAAATGTCGGCTGCAGGCTCGCCATTGCCCCCCTGCGTGTCTGCAGCCGCCATCGCCTTACCATACTTGCTCTGCCAACTGTACAGAGGACCTTCAGGGAAAGCCCCGAAGGTCCTCTGTACGGAAGATGATGTCCTACGCCTATAACTCTCTACATCCAAACATCAAGTTCCTGCCAGAACTGCGCGATTGAACCGGTGTATTTTACTTTGATGGTTGAGCACAAGCCAACAAGCCATCACGCCAGCACGACAGTTCGTCCGAACGGCAGGTTGCGAGCCTGCGATGGATGGCCTAGTAGTTGGGAGTGAGCTTGATGGCAGAGTGTCGCTTGACAGTGCACCTTACTTGATGAATACCCCGCCGAACGGCAGCACCTCGCGCAGGGTGCGGCGGAGCAGGCCATCCTGCCGCACCTGGCTCTCGAGCTGGGCATCGGCCGAGCCGGTCTGGACAAGCACCGGGCCGCTGCCGATCAGCTCCCATTGCACGCGCATATGCTGGCTGGCCAGCGAATTGCCGTAGACGCTGAGCTTGATGGCGGCGTTCTCGGGATAGGCGATCAGCGCAGTAGCGTCGACGAACAGCGGAATCGACGGATCGAGCTCCAGAGCGGTCATCTCGCCGGTCGTGACGATGCCGAGCTGGCCCGGTCCGGCGAAGCGCATGCGCACGAGCTCTTTAGTAATGACGGCGTTTTTGAACGATTGGAGCCGGTTCTTCATCGTCATCCCGTCGGTAAAAAACAGCACGTTGCGCAGATCGAACAGCAGGTCGCTCTGCGCTTCGAGCTGCAGCGTATGCAGGCGGCAGCCGGGCGGCATGCCGAGCAGCAGCTCGGCCGGGCCGGCAATGCGCGAACGGATCCATTTGCGCTTGCGGTACATGCCGGCGATGTCCATGAAGCGGTCCTCGCGGCCGGACGGCTTGCCCTTGTAGGCGATGATCTGTCCGGGATGCAGCACGTGCAGCTTGTCCGCATCCTCCAGCGTGGCTCTGACGCAGCCGTTCTGCGGTTGTGGGTCATGGTCGATGCGCACGGCGCCGCCTCCTCTTAGAGTGTAACGCTCGGAAAATGGTGTAAGGCTCGGATACCCTGCAGGCGAGATAGAGGCGAACGTGGCCCCTCACACACGCGATGAGAACGCAGGCCTCTTCGCAAGCGATGGAGTGTGTACGATCAGATCTCTTATGCGCCAGTAGCAGGTAAGCTCGAAATAAACGCCTCAGATCCTCCGCTCGCGCCGCCAGATCGTGATGCGGAGCACCCGCATCGCGATGAAGTACAGCAGGATTACGCCGATGATCGCAGCGCCGACCGTCAGGGCCTTGCGCAGCAGAGCATTGCGCTCCTGACGCTCCTGCTCGAGCAGCTCGAGGCGCGCGGTCAGCTCGCGGTTGCGCTCGGCGAGCAGCGCATTCTGATCCTGATACGACTGGCTGGCAGTCTCCCATTGCCGCTGCTGCTCCTCGTACGCGCGCTGCTGCTCCTCGAAGCGGGCGGCGGCGTCGAGCGCGTTCTGCTGCGTCTGCTGCAGCTTCTCGTTCTGCTCCTGCAGCGTCTCGGTCAGGCTATCGTATTCTTCGCGGACCTCGTCGAGCTTGTCCGGTGCGGTATAGATGTCCTTCATACGGTCGAACAAGCCGGCATGCGCTCGCTCCGCCGCGCCGCCCGCCGCAATGGCGGCCGTCAGCAGCAGCGCCAAGCCTAGGCGGACGCATGCATGCGCGTGCATGCGGCGACGCTTGTACGGCGTGGATTGGCTGGGCATCGGTCATCCCCCCTGGGCTTATGCGAAGCGCCGAAAGCATCCAGGCTTGTCCGGCGATCGCGCAAGCGCGTTGTTATGGTTTATTTTACCCTTTTTTTCGCGGTCCTTCTACCGCTTTTTCACGAGCCCCTGTCGAGCCGAGGCAAAGGATGGACGCGCGGGTGTCAATTGCAGTCGAGCTAAGCAGTATTACGCGTGCCTGGGCGCTGCGTTGCGCCAGGATTGTACATTTTGTATGGAAATGCGGGAACGCTAATGGTACAATATTTCAAAGCCACTTGCGAAGGCGTTGGCGTCAATCTGCGAAAGCATGCGCGCCAATCTGAACCAGTGCGGTCAACGATACAGACAAATCGACCGCAAGCTCGAGATAGAGAAGGGTTTCGTTTTACGAAAAGAGGAATGGGAGGATGTACACGTTATGACAGTCACACAAAAATCCGTCGATCAGCTCTCGATCGACACCATCCGGACGCTGGCGATCGATGCGATCGAAAAAGCGAAATCCGGCCATCCCGGCATGCCTATGGGCGCCGCTCCGATGGGCTACCAACTGTTCGCCAAAGCGATGAACCATAATCCGTCGAACCCGTCGTGGATCAACCGCGACCGCTTCGTGCTCTCCGCGGGACACGGCTCGATGCTGCTCTACAGCCTGCTGCATCTGTCCGGCTACGATCTGCCGCTGGAGGAGCTCAAAAACTTCCGTCAGTGGGGCTCGCTGACGCCGGGCCATCCCGAATTCGGCCACACGGCAGGGGTCGACGCGACGACCGGCCCGCTCGGTCAGGGCTTCGGCATGGCGGTGGGCATGGCGATGGCAGAGGCGCATCTGGGCGCAACATACAATAAAGAGAACTATTCCATCATCGATCATTATACGTACTCGATCTGCGGCGACGGCGACTTGATGGAGGGCATCTCCAGCGAGGCGGCTTCGCTGGCCGGTCATCTCAAGCTGGGTAAGCTGATCCTGCTGTACGATTCCAATGACATCTCGCTCGACGGCGAGCTGAACCTGTCGTTCTCGGAGAATGTGCAAAAGCGCTTTGAGGGCTACAATTGGCAGGTGCTGCGCGTGGAGGACGGCAACGATCTGAAGGCGCTGGCCGCGGCAATCGCCGAAGCGCAGCAGAATACGGATCGCCCGACGCTGATCGAGGTCAAGACGGTCATCGGCTACGGCAGCCCGAACAAGGGCGGCAAGGGCGGCCACGCCGGACCGCACGGCTCCCCGCTCGGCGAGGAAGAAGCGAAGCTGACCAAGGAATTCTACAAGTGGGAAGAAGAGGCGTTCTTCGTGCCGGACGAGGTGCGCGCGCACTTCGCTGACGTCAAGTCGGCGGGCGAGGCTGCCAATGCCAAGTGGGACGAGCTGGTCACCGCGTATACGAAGGACTATCCGGAGCTGGGCGCGCAATTCGCGGCCGCTGTCGCAGGCGAGTTGCCCGAGGGCTGGGACCGCGATCTGCCGGTCTACAAGCCGGAGGACAAGGCGCTCTCCACGCGTGTCGCATCGGGCAACGCGCTGAACGGACTGGCGCCGAACCTGCCGACGCTGCTCGGCGGCTCGGCCGACCTGGAGAGCTCGACGATGACCCATCTCAAGGACCTGCCGCAGCTGACGTCCAAGGACTACAGCGGCCGCAACCTCTACTTCGGCGTGCGCGAGTTCGGCATGGCGGCGGCGATGAACGGCATCATGCTGCACGGCGGTCTGCGCGTCTATGGCGGCACGTTCTTCGTCTTCACGGACTATCTGCGTCCGGCAGTGCGGCTGTCGGCGATCCAGAAGCTTCCGGTCGTCTACGTGCTGACCCATGACAGCATCGCGGTCGGCGAAGACGGCCCGACGCATGAGCCGATCGAGCAGCTCGCGTCGATCCGCGTCATTCCGGACCTGACGGTCATCCGCCCCGCCGACGCCAACGAGACGTCCGCGGCCTGGGCGTATGCAATTGCGAATAAGAGCAATCCGGTGGCGCTCGTGCTGACGCGGCAGAATCTGCCGGTGCTCGCGGGCACGGCTGAGCGGGCGCGTGAAGGCATCGCACGCGGCGCGTACGTCGTGGCTGACGCCGAGGGCGGCAAGCCGCAAGCGCAGATCCTCGCGACGGGCTCCGAGGTGCAGCTGGCAGTGGCGGCGCAGCAAGAGCTGGCCAAGGAAGGCATCGCGGTGCGTGTCATCAGCATGCCGAGCTGGGATCTGTTCGAGCGCCAGTCCAAGGACTACAAAGACTCCGTCCTCCTGCCGGACGTCAAGGCGCGTCTGGCGGTGGAGATGGCTTCGCCGTTCGGCTGGGAGCGCTACGTCGGCGACCAAGGCGACATTCTCGGCATCTCCACGTTCGGCGCGTCGGCCAAGGGCGACCGCGTCGTTGCGGAGTATGGCTTCACGGTGGAGAACGTCGTCAGCAAGGTGAAGGCGCTGCTCTAAGAGCGGCTGCCTGCAGCCCCATTGCGCCGGCCAACGGGACGAAGCCCGTTGGCCGGTTTTTCATGGAGCGGCGCCCCTACAATCGAGAGGAGATCAAGTGTTTATGGGACAATTCGACAATGTGACGGTACTGCGCGAGGCGAATGTTTATTTTGACGGCAAAGTGACGAGCCGGGTCGTCGTATTCGGCGACGGCACGCGCAAGACGCTCGGCATCATGCTGCCGGGGGAGTACGAATTCGGCACGGATACGAAGGAGCTGATGGAGATTCAGTCCGGCGTGCTGGAGGTGCTGCTGCCCGGCGAATCGGAGTGGCTGGCGATCTCGGGCAAGGGCGAATTCATCGTGCCGGCGAACGTTAAGTTCAAGCTCAAGGTGACGACTGTCACGGATTACTGCTGCTCGTATCTGAGCGAATAAGGGCTATGACGCGATCCTCGTCCGGTGCGGGCGGGGATCGCTTGTTTCAAATTCTCGGCACGCTGCGCGCTGCGCCGCCAAAGGACGGCTTGCCGTGTCGCGTTGTCCGGCTCGTCTGCCGGACAACGCCTCAATTCCTTGTGTTCGAGTAGGAAATCCATTATTCTTATTCTAGTGCACGTGTACAACTTAAGGAGGCTGATTCATTTGAGCAAGACGGTAACATTCGACTACAGCAAGGCGCTCCCGTTCGTCGGGCAGCAGGAGCTGGACTACCTGGAAGCGGCGGTCGCACTCGCACACGACCAGTTACATAACGGCAGCGGCGCCGGCTCGGACTATCTCGGCTGGATCGATCTGCCCACCCATTACGACAAGGAGGAGTTCGCCCGCATCAAGCAAGCGGCGGACAAAATCAAATCCGACTCGGACGCGCTGATCGTCATCGGGATCGGCGGCTCGTACCTGGGCGCGCGCGCCGCGATCGAGATGCTGACCCATTCCTTCTATAATGTACTGCCCGGCGAGCAGCGCAAGACGCCGCAAATTTTCTTTGCCGGCAACAACATCAGCTCGACCTATGTGACCCATCTGCTGCAGGCGCTCGAAGGCAAAAACTGGTCGATCAACGTCATCTCCAAATCCGGCACGACGACGGAACCGGCGATCGCCTTCCGCATCTTCCGCGAGGCGCTGGAGAAAAAATACGGCAAGGAAGAGGCGCGCAGCCGCATCTATGCCACGACCGACCGCGAGAAGGGCGCGCTCAAGAAGCTGGCGACCGAGGAAGGCTATGAATCGTTCATCATCCCCGACGACGTAGGCGGACGCTACTCGGTCCTGACCGCTGTCGGCCTGCTGCCGATCGCCGCCGCCGGCGTCGACATCGATGCGATCATGCAAGGCGCGGCCGACGCAGCCGAGGCCTACAGCAATCCGAAGCTGTCGGAGAACGAGAGCTATCAGTACGCCGCCGTGCGAAACGCGCTCTACCGCAAGGGCAAGGCGACCGAAATCCTCGTCAATTACGAGCCGTCGCTGCATTTTGTCTCGGAGTGGTGGAAACAACTGTACGGCGAGAGCGAAGGCAAGGACAACAAAGGCATCTACCCGGCGGCCGTCGACTTCTCAACCGACTTGCACTCGATGGGCCAATTCATCCAGGAGGGCACGCGCAACCTGTTCGAGACGGTCATTCAGGTCGGCGAGGTGACCGAGCAGATCACGATCGGCACCGACGCGGACAATCTGGACGGGCTCAACTTCCTCTCCGGCAAGACGATGGACTTCGTCAACAAGAAGGCGTTCGAGGGGACGCTGCTGGCGCATACGGACGGCAACGTGCCGAACCTGATCGTCAACATCGCCGACCTGACGCCGTATACGTTCGGCTATATGGTCTACTTCTTCGAGAAGGCGTGCGGCATCAGCGGCTACCTGCTGGGCGTCAACCCGTTCGACCAGCCGGGCGTCGAGGCGTACAAGAAGAACATGTTCGCGCTGCTGGGCAAGCCGGGCTTCGAGAAGGAGAAGGCGGAGCTGGAAGCGCGCCTGTAGGGCGGCGTCCGCACCGTATCCAGGCATCGCCATGCTGGAGCGCTACACGACGATACGCGGCCCGGGCCATCAGGAGATCGTCATCCGCAAGTCCCGCTTCATCGGCTACGCCCAGCCGGTGCAGTCGGAGGAGGAGGCGGCGGCCTTCGTCGAGACGATCAAAAAGAAGCACTGGGACGCGACGCATAACTGCTCGGCGTATCTGATCGGCGAGCGGGACGAGATCCAGAAGCAGTCCGACGACGGCGAGCCGAGCGGCACGGCGGGCAAGCCGATCCTCGAGGTGATGAAGAATCGCGGGCTGAAGAACGCGGCCATCGTCGTGACCCGCTACTTCGGCGGCATCATGCTCGGCGCCGGCGGGCTGATCCGCGCCTATACGGACGGCGCGGTCGCGGCGATCGAGGCGGGCGAGGAGATCGTGCAGGTGCTGCACCGCGAGGTGATCGTGGAGACGGACTATCACTGGTACGGCAAGCTGGAGCATGAGCTGCGCAGCCGCGGCGTGCGGCTCGGCGACACTGCCTTCTCGGACAAGGTGCGAGTGGTCTGCCTGCCCGAGGCGCCGGACGCGGAGCGCTTTGCGGCCTGGATCACCGACCTGACGCAGGGACAGGCGACCGTGGAGACGGGCGAAGCGCGATACTGCACCGCCGGCGAATAAGCATGTTTGCCCTTTTTTTTGCATAGGGTGTAGCAAGGCGGAAGCGGACCTGGCATCGGTTGAGGCCAACCGGGCTCGCTTCGGAGCGGACAGGAAGCGCGCCTCTTGGCGGGCGTCTCCCCGCCGCAGGCAAAACGACGCAGGGGCCGCTGGCCAGCGTCCTGCCTGCGGCGATTGTCCGTATCACGTGCGCACTTATGCGGAGGGGGTACGGCTATGGCGGCAAGGCGGTTCGCGGCGCTCGTCGGCATCGTGTTTTTGTTTCTCGGCATTCTCGGTTTCTTTTATTCAAATCTGTTCGGACTGTTTCACCTGAATACGCCCCAAAATGTGATTCACCTCGTGGCGGGCGTGCTCGGTCTGCTTGCCTCTTCGTACGTGGGCTACGCCTACCGGTTCGCTCAGGTGCTCGGCATCGTCTTCCTGACGCTGGCCGTGCTGGGCGTGCTGACCAGGGATACGCTAGGGCTGATGCCGGCGGGGCTGGCCGAGAATGTGCTGCATTTTGCCGTCGGCGCGATTGCGCTGTATGTCGGTTATGTGGTGATCGAGTCCGGCGGCCCGTCTCGTTCGTCGAGGGCGGTATAGCTTCGGGCGTCTTGCTTGGACGACGTACTGCTTCAGGGTAGCCTTGCTTGAAGGGCATATCGCCTTGCTTTAGCCTCCTGCAACGAGCCGCGCACCTTTGCGCGAGCTTGAGACGGGAGGCTTGTTTGCCTTGTAGGCCGGGTCACTGTGCACGTTCTCTTATGCTCCAGGCTCTAACGGTCATCAGCGCCGCTTAGCGTCTCGGAACGAACCGATTAAAATTGTAACGGACACCAGCGACGCTTAGCGCACGAAAGCAGCGGAATTGTGCTGCTTTTATGCTTCTAAGCGTCGCTCATGACCGTTACGTTGGGCGAATGGACGAAATCTGCCTCTAAGCGCCTCTGGTGTCCGTTAGAGCCCGAGTCATGGCGCCGCCCCTTGAGTACCGTGATTCGCTCGCGCTCATCGTGCACCAGGCCGATTTTTCGCCTTATGGCCGCAACCGCGCAAGAGGCGTCGCCACGCCGCCCCTCCTGCCCACGCAATAACGATACTATCTCGTTCTAATGCCGCCACACGCGTCTACCTTCTCCCATGCCGTATCCCTTCGATTTCATCCTGGATTCACAAGCCTAAAATTGACTCGGGCGGCGCTTTCGCCGTGCACAGGACAAGCCCGCTTCACATTTATTAGTAAAAGAAATGGAAGTCATCAAAAATGTTGATGAGAAGGGATTGACGGAAACGCGGCACATCTGCTAAAGTGTTAAAAGCCAAGTAAATAAATAGGAATTATAAAAATTGAGCAAAAAGTAGAAGGGTAGGCAGTCAGAATTAGTGGTCAGTTAGATTACAAGACCGTTAGAATGGTTAGCCAGTTTGGTTATTAGATTATTTTATTATGTCGTTTGTATCTTGCAGGCTGATCGGATAACCGAAGGCGGGAGGGTTTGTATTGAACATGAGGTTGCGCAGCCGCTGGTGGAGCTTCGGTTTCCGAAGCGCCGTCATGCTGTATTTTGTCGTACTCATCCTGTTGCCGATGCTCGGCATTTACACGCAGGCCTTCTCGCGGGGATGGTCCTTTTTTTGGACCAGCATCATCGATCCGCTCGCCTGGCAGGCGGTGCTGCTGACGCTGAAGCTAGCGGTGTTCGCCACGCTCATCAATGTGCTGCTCGGCACGATGATCGGCTGGGTGCTCATTCGCTACCGCTTCCCCGGCAGGCGGCTGCTCAACAGTCTCGTCGATCTGCCGTTCGCGCTGCCGACCGCAGTCGGCGGGCTGATGATCCTGCTGCTGCTCGGTCCGGGCAGCCTGGTCGGCGAGGCGGCGGCGTCGATCGGAGTGGAGATTTTGTTCCATGAGCCGGCGATCGTGCTGGCGATGATGTTCGTCACGTTCCCGTTCGTCATTCGGGCGGTCCAGCCGCTGCTGGAGGAGCTGGACGCCTCCGAGGAGGAGGCTGCGTATACGCTGGGCGCTTCCAAGGCGAGGACCTTCCTGCAGGTCGTTCTCCCCTCCATGCTGCCCGGCATCATCGGCGGGGCGATGCTGGCCTTCTCGCGCGCGCTGGCGGAGTTCGGCGCGGTCGTGCTGATCGCGGGCAATATCCCCGGACGGACGCTCGTCGCCTCCGTCTACATCTTCGGCGAGGTGGAGAGCGACAATCCGCAGGGCGCGGCCGCTGTCTCCGTGCTGCTGCTGACGCTCTCGCTGCTCATCCTGTGGACTGTCAATGCTGTCACGTCAAGGAGGCGGCGCCTGTGAGGAGATTGTGGATCGGATTGACATATGCGGTCTTCGGCCTCTTGATCGTCATCCCGCTGGCCCGGATTGCTGTCGGCGCCTGGGCCGAGGGCTGGGGCGGTCTGAGCGCGGCGATCTTGCGCCCGCATGCGCTGCATGCGCTCGGCATGACCGGTCTGATCGTGCTGATCGTCACGGTGCTCAATACCCTGTTCGGCGTCATGCTGGCGATCTATCTCGCGCGCGCGAGCTGGCTCGGCGATCGGCTCAGGCGGCTGGTCAACAGCTTGGTCGATCTGCCGTTCGCCGTATCGCCGGTCATCGGCGGCTTGATGATCGTGCTGCTGCTCGGCCCGCAGAGCGTGCTCGGCGCTTTTTTCGGCAGTCTCGGCATCGAGATCGTCTACGCCTTGCCCGCGATGGTATTGGCGACGCTGTTCATCACCTTCCCGCTGATGGTGCGCGAGGTGCTGCCCGTGCTGCAGGAGTTGGGCACCCAGCAGGAAGAAGCGGCTTCGACGCTCGGCGCCTACTCGTGGTACACCTTCTGGCAGGTGACCTGGCCGTCGATTCGTTGGGGCGTAATCTATGGCGTCGTGCTGACAGTGGCCCGCTCGATGGGCGAATTCGGCGCGGTGCTGATCGTCTCCGGCAACATCATGAACAAGACGCAGACGGCGACGACGCTGGTGTATCAGGATGTGGAGAATTTTAATTTATTGGCCGCGAATGCGGTGGCGCTCGTGCTGGCGGCAGTATCCATTGCGCTGCTGTTGTTGATGGAATGGGCCAAGACGCGAAGGGGGCATTAGGCGATGCATATTGAGGTAACCGGATTGAACAAGCACTACGGCGACTTTCACGCGGTGCGCGACATCAGCTTCGGCATTGCCAAAGGCCGGCTGATCGGGCTGCTCGGTCCGAGCGGCGGCGGCAAGACCTCGATCCTGCGCATGCTGGCCGGTCTTGAGACGCCGAGCTCGGGCGAGATTGTCTTCCACGGGCGCAAGGTGGTCGGGCTGCCGCCACAGGAGCGGGGGATCGGCTTCGTGTTTCAGAATTATGCGCTCTTCAAGCATATGACCGTCTACGACAATATCGCCTTCGGCCTCAAGGTGATGAAGCAGTCCAAGGCGCTGATTCGCGAGCGTGTGCTGTCGCTGGTCGCGCTGACGGGGCTGGCGGGCTTCGAGCATCGCTATCCGCATCAGCTCTCCGGCGGCCAGCGGCAGCGCGTCGCCTTTGCCCGGGCGCTGGCTCCCGAGCCGCAGCTGCTGCTGCTCGACGAGCCGTTCGCGGCCATCGACGCCAAGATCCGGCAGGAGCTGCGCAGCTGGCTCAAGGAGACGATAGCCCGGCTCGGCATTACGTCGATCTTCGTCACGCACGATCAGGACGAGGCGATCGAAGTGGCAGACGAGATCATGATTATCAACAAAGGGCGGCTGGAGCAGAAGGGAACGCCGTGGGACATCTACAAGCATCCGCAGACGCCGTTCGTCGCGAGCTTCGTCGGCGAATCGACGATCGTCGAGCAGGTGGCGCGCCTCAAGGGCTTCGAATCGGCCGACGCGCGCATCGGCACGCGGGCGCTCATTCGCCCCGAGTACATCGAGATCGGCAAGCCGGGCGAATTCCGCCTCGCTTCAGCGACGGAGCCGGCGGTGGTGAAGCAGCTGCACTTCCGCGGCAGTGCGTGGATGGTGGAAGCGCAGGTGGGCGAGCTGACGCTGATTACCTACCGTTCGCTGGAGAAGGAGACGCTGCATCCGGGCGAAGAGGTGCGGGTGCTCGTCCATCGAGCCTATCTCTTCAACGAAGGCGAGAGCTGGATCATGGAGAACGGGCTCAAGGAAGATCCGATGCCCGTGCATATCTAAAAGCGTCAGGACGAAGGAAGGTGAGGCTGTGAGGAGGACTGGCAGGCTGCGGCGGGGCGCGCTCATCGCAGCGGGGGCATGGCTGGCGTTGCTGCTCGGTTGCAGCTCGAATGGCGGCGAGCCGGGGGGAGCGACGCCAGGTGAGGCCGATGCGACACTGGTGATCGGCGCCTATTCGGTCGTCAAGGATGCGCTCGGCGAGCTGCTGCCGCTATTCGCTTCCGAGTGGGAGGCCCAGACCGGGCAGACGGTCGTCTTCCAGCAGTCGTACGAGGCGTCCGGCACGCAGGCGCGCTCGATCGCGGGCGGCTTCGAAGCGGATGTGACGCTGCTGGCGATGGAGGGCGACATCGACAAGATCGAGGAAGCCGGGCTGATCACGCATGATTGGCGCCAAGGGCCGGGTGAAGGGATGCTCACTCGCTCCATCGTCGTGCTCGGCACGCGCGAGGGCAATCCGCTCGGCATCCGCGATTGGGAGGACCTGACCGCGCCGGGCGTCGGCGTCATGTATCCCAATCCGAAGACGTCAGGCGGCGCGCAATGGGACATCAACGCGATGTATGGCGCGGGCCTGCTGGAGGCCGAGGAGCGAACGGGGACCCCGGATCCCGCCGCGGCCAAGCGCCTGCTCGCGCGCATTCACCGCAATGTCGTCTCCCTGGACAAGAGCGGTCGCGCCTCGATGGCTGCCTTTGAATATGGGGTCGGAGACGTTATCGTCACCTACGAGAACGAGCTGCTCGCGCGCGTGCGGCAGGGCGTACCCTACGAGATCGTGCGCCCCCGGCGGACGATTCTGATCGAGAATCCTGCGGCGCTCGTCGATGTCAATGTCGATCGGCACGGCACGCGGGACGTTGCCGAGGCGCTGCTGGACTTCCTGCAAGAGGAGCGGGCGCAGCGGCTGCTCGCCGAGCACGGCTTCCGTCCGGTGCACGCAGGCGTCGCCGCCGAGACCGCCGATCGCTTCCCGACCCCTTCGAGGCTGTTCGACATCGAGGATATCGGCGGCTGGGAGCAGGTGCGCCAGACACTGTACGCGCCGCGCGGCATCTGGTACGAGGTGCTGGCGGGGCTGGAGTAGCGGCACGCTGGGCATCGCGAGCATTCCGTGCGAGCATTCCGTATACGCGCGCGCCGGCCGATTTTGCAGGCTATGGACTGCATAAATGCAGTTCATATGATGCGATACGAGCTCAGTCACATCCTGAACTGCATAAGTGCAGTTAAAATCCCGCAAATGCTCGATTTTCCAGTCGTTTGGCCAAAAACAACTGCACTTTTACAGTTCATTTTGAATTTCCACCCGGATCGAGACCAATAAACTGTACTTTTACAGTACACGTTCTACAAGGCGAAACGACGAGGCCGTCCATTTATGGCCGAGTCCGTTTCGTTCCGAGAAATTAAGAAAAGTATAGGCGAAATCATATGTTTTCTATAATTTTAAAAAAAACGCCGGGGGCTTAGGCTTAGCCCACCGGCGTTTTGAGGATGAATTGCTCGATGACATGCCGTACGCCTTCGTCGTTGTTGGAGCGCGTGACGTAGTCGGCGACCGCCTTAAGTGCGGGAATCGCATTGTCCATGGCGACGCCCAGACCCGCGACCTCCAACATTTCGTGATCGTTCCACGAATCGCCGATTGCGATGACCTCATCCATCGTGCAGCCGACGTGGCTCGCCATGAAGGCGACGGCGTGCCCTTTCGTACCCTCCTTGTGCAAAAACTCCAAATAATGCGGCTTCGACTTGGTAATATGCACGTCTTCGAACTGCGGGCGCAGCCGCTCGGCCAGCGCGTCGAGCTTGGCCGGCTCGTCGATAATCAGCATCTTGGCCAATGGCCGATCGATCAGCCGCTCGTAATCCGGCTCGATAACGAACGGAATATTGGTAAGCTTGGAATAGT
Organism: Paenibacillus sabuli; assembly: GCF_014705605.1. Taxonomy (GTDB): domain Bacteria; phylum Bacillota; class Bacilli; order Paenibacillales; family Paenibacillaceae; genus Paenibacillus_D; species Paenibacillus_D sabuli. Next base: position 27,646 of record NZ_JACXIZ010000010.1, on the reverse strand, counting down.
CCCGGACCTTCTCGTTATCCTCCTGGGCATAGAGCACATCGTCGACATACAACTGCAGATGCCAGCCCTCCGCGCGGCACAGCTCGTAGATCCGCCGAGCCGTCGGCTGCGGCACGTAGCGCGCGTACAGGATCTCTTCGTCGATCAGCGTCTTTACGAGCGAGCCCTGGTAGGTGATGATCGGAACGTTGAGCTCGACCTGCAGGGCGATTTTTTTGGCGGACGGGAACATCCGGCCGGTCGCCAATGTGACGGTGACCCCCTGGGCGACGGCGGCGGCGAGTGCCTTTTTCGTGCCCTCGCTGATTGCGAGCTCGTCGTTGAGCAGCGTGTCGTCCACGTCGATGGCGATTAATTTGTACGGTGTAGACATGTTGGTCTCTCCTCCTGTCGATCCTGCTAGTGTACCGGAAATGCGCGAGCCCGACAAGCGTATCGCTTCAATCCGTTCCGTTTCGCATTTTCAGCAACCTAAACGGAGGCAAATTCGTTATAATAGGATGGGAATATATTGCTAAGCTTGCTCGTCCGGGCAACCCGACTCAGGTCTAGGTAAAATCCCGCCATCAGACGGATTTTTCCGAATCAGCTTTCGGCTATCATAGAATAAACAAAGCGAAACGGCTGACATGCAAGATGCAGCGGCTGACATGCAAGTCGAAACGGCTGACGCGCAGGGCGAAACGACTGCCGCAGTCCGTTGGTTGCGAGACCAGGATCGTTCAGAGATTGATAGACAAGGGTAAGCCCAATTATATACTTGCTTATTTTTAGAAAGAAATCCATTGTATCAGGTGGGGACAGGGCATGAAAGAGAAAAAAATCTATGTGTTGTTGTCGGATACGGGCACGTGGTTCACCCGTATGATTCGGATGTATACGAAGGCTGAGCTGAATCACGCCTCGATCGCCTTTGACCCGGAGTTGAAGGAGGTCTACAGCTTTGGCCGCAAAAATCCGGGCAACCCCTTCATCGGCGGCTTCGTCAAGGAGGATCTGTCCGGCGAGCTGTTCAAGACGGCGACTTGCGCGATCTACAGCTGCACCGTAAGCGAACGCAGATACCGAAAAATCCGGGCTTACGTGCAGGGCTTCGACGAGCAGCGCAACCGGTACCGCTACAATCTGATCGGCCTCATTGCCATTATGTTCAACATCAAGTTCAAGCGGGAGAATGCCTTTTTTTGCTCGCAGTTCGTGGCCTCCGTTTTTGAGTACGGCGGCTCGCCGCTGGTAGCCAAATGCGCCTCCCTGACGACACCGAGCGATCTCGAAAAATCGGCGGCGCTGCAGTTAATGTTCCGCGGCGCGCTCTCGGAGTTCGTGACGGCGCACGGCGCGGCGAAGGGGGAAAAGGCCTACACTGCCACTTATGCAGCCGGCTCCGAAGGCCGGGCTTCGGGATGTCTCGAAGCCATCTGAACGCTCGGGCTGCGGAAATAACCGGCTCGCACCACAACCCGATGCGGTCATCTCTCGAAATGCGCCGCATCACCTGCATCACCCGCACCGCCAAAGGACGCCGCAAGGCGTTTTTCTTTGTTTGTAGTATGGATTGAGGGTGTGCGGATTGCGTGCGCACGGATCTAATGGCGCGCGGAAAGAGCGAAAAGAGATTGACTTTTTACTTGAGAATAATTATCATTATTATCAGTGTCGCGACGCGGTCCAAGCATCTGCTGACGAGCAGCGTCGAAATTTGGGACAAGAGGAAGCTGGAGGAATAACATGTCTAACGAACTTAAACAACGCGCGCGCAAAGGCGGATGGGCCGCCCTGTGCCTGGTGCTGTGCGTGCTGCTGCTGGCTGCGTGCGGCGGACAGGACGAGTCGACGAATGCCAATACGGAAAGCGCGACAGGGGCAAACAACGAAGCGGGAGCGAGCGAGCAGGGCGAAGGTGCGGATCGCGACAGCGCTGCGGGTGAAAATGGGGCCAACGGTGCAAACGGCGCAGGAGACGAGACAGACGCGGCGCAAGGCCCCCGCACCGTCACGGACGGCATGGGGCACGAGGTCGTAATCCCTGCGGAGCCGCAGGCCATCATTGCGCCCTATCTGGAGGATCACCTGCTGACGCTCGGCATCGAGCCTGTGGCGCAGTGGTCGGTCTCAGGAGGCACGAGCGTGCTGGATTATCTGCAGGATCGGCTCGGCGACGTGCCGACCATCGACTACGCCCTGCCGCCCGAGGCGGTGACCAGCTTCGGCCCGGATCTGATCATCGTCAGCTCGGAGACGCTCGTCCAGAACGGGCTGTACGAGCAGTACACGAAGATCGCGCCGACCTATGTGCTCGGCGACGCGGTCACCGGCGACTGGCGCGAGGCGCTGCGCGTGCTGGGCGCGGTGCTGGACCGCGAGCAGCAGGCGGCAGACGCGCTGGCGGCCTATGAGGCCAAGGCCGAGGAAGCGCGGCAGCAGCTGGAGCAGGAGCTGGCTGGCGAGACGGTCGAGATGCTCTGGCTCGCCGGCAAGCAATTCTATCTCGTCGATCAGACGCAGGCGAGCGGGGCCGTCGTCTACGGCGATCTCGGCCTGCAGCCCTCGAGCCTGTCGGCGAATGTCCCGAACGAGTCGAGCGCAGTCTGGCGTCCGGTCTCTCTCGAGCTGCTGGGCGAGCTCGACGCCGATCACATCTTCCTGGTCAACAGCGACAAGGACGGCTTCGAGCAGACGACCGAATCCGCCCTCTGGCAGAGTCTGCCGGCTGTGAAGGCCGGTCAGGTGTACGAAATGCCGTCCACCTCGAGCTGGCTCTATACCGGCGCGATCGCCAATGCACGCACCATCGACGACGTGCTCGCCGCGCTCGGCGAACAGTGAGGATGTAATCAAAAAAAGAGCGTGCTGCCCACAGGGCAGCGCGCTTTTTTTTTGAAAATCAAGCTGCCGATCAGCCGAAGGGCATGCCGGCCCGTCAGCCGGATGGCTTCGTTCAGCCGGACAGATCGGCGTCGTGGCGGGCGCCGATCCGGTCGGCCTCGTAGACGAGTCCGATCTGGCGCCGCGCCTCGTCCATGATCTCCATCGTCGTCAAGGCGAGCTGATGCGTATTGATGGCGGACTCGCGACGCCCCTCGCCCATCAGGCGCAGGAATTCCCGCACCTCGTAGCGCATCGTCTGCTCCTCCTGCTCCCGGTCGATCCGCCGCGCATCGCCGCCGCGCGGGCGCAGCTCGACCTGGCGCGGCTCGCTGATCGCATCGAGCACGATGCTGCCGTCCTCGCCGAGAATCTCCGAGGGCAGCACCGATTGCGTAATCTTCGAATACGTCACAACAGCGTCCTTGTCCGGATAGCGCAGCAGCAGCGCGCCCTCTCCGTCCACGCCCGAATCGAGCATGACCGCAGTCGCCTTGATCTCGTCGGGCGCGCCGAACAGCAGGACGGCCGGATAGATGCAATAGATCCCCAGGTCCATCAGCGCTCCGTTGGAATAAGCGGGGTCGAATGCATTGAGCACCGTGCCGCGCTTGTATGCGTCGTAGCGGGACGAATACTGGCAGTAGTTGGCGGTGAATCGCCGGACCGTGCCGAGCTCGGGCAGATGCTCGCGCACTGCCGCATAATTGGGCAGCAGCGTCGACTTCATGGCTTCCATCAGCAAGACATCGTTGCGTCGGGCGGCATCGATCATGCGCCGCAGCTCGAAGGCGTTGGACGCGATCGGCTTCTCGCACAGCACATGCTTGCCGCCGTCCATGCAGCGGATCGCCTGATCCGCATGGAAGGCATTGGGGCTGGCGATATAGACGGCATCGACGGCATCGCTTTCTGCCAGTGCGCTCAGATCGGTGTAGCAGCGCTCGGCGCCATGGCGCGCCGCGAATTCGCGGGCTCGTTCTTCGGTGCGCGAATAGACGGCCGCGAGCTTGAAGTCCGGCTCCTCCTGGGCAGCGCGCAGGAAGGCTTCGGTAATCCAGTTGGTGCCGATGACGGCAAATCGTTTCATGAGCGTTCCCGCCCTCCCTTCGTAGATAGACAGAAGAAGTGTACCATATTATTGAGCGCCATACAGCGCCCGGAGGAACTCGCAATGGGGCGCAGGGCATGGTAGACTGAAGAAGATTGCGTGCCCGAGTGGAAAGGAGCCACGATTGATGTGATGCAAAACACCTTGCTGCGCTGGTTGTTGACGGCACTGATTCTGGTGGCGATGCTGCTGCTGACGCGGCTGCTGCCGTTTTCGTATTTTTTTCGCACGCTCGATACGATGATTCACGAGTTCGGCCATGCGGCGGCTACGCTGGTGCTCTCCGGCAGCGTGCTGGCAATCGAGCTCAACGCCAATCACAGCGGGGTCACGTATTCGTTGATCGAGCCGGGCTGGCGCTCCCTGCTTGTGACGCTGACCGGTTATTTTACGGCCTCGTTGTTCGCGGTGCTGTTGTTTTGGCTGTTCGCACGGCGCCGGGAGCGATCGGGACTGATCGGCATGACCGTGCTGGCGGTGCTGATGCTTTTGTTGTTCGTGCACGAGGGCTACGGATTGGTATGGCTGATCGGCTTCAGCGTGGTCAATCTGGCGGTGCTGCTGCTCGGCCGCTTTGTCCGCAGCTTCTATTTTCTGCTGCTTGCCTTTATTACGCTTGAGGAGTCGGTGCTCGCGCCGCTGTCGCTGCTCTTGCTCGCCTGGACCGATCCCGCGCGGGCGGGGGATGCGTCCAGTCTGGCGCGCATGACGTGGCTGCCGGCCTGGCTGTGGGCGCTGTTCTTTTTGTTGGGCGCGCTCGTCTGCGCGCGCTACGCGCTGCGATACTTCATGCAGCGGCTGACGACGCGCTCGCGCGAATCGGCTTATCCGACGTACTACGAAAGAGGAGGGGTATGAAGGAATGACGACGAATCAACCGGATACGCTCATTGAGGTATCGGGTCTTGTCAAGCGCTACGGCGCGTTCACCGCGGTGAACGGCGTCAGCTTCGAGGTGCGCCGCGGCGAGGTGTTCGGTCTGCTCGGACCGAACGGCGCCGGCAAGACGACGACGATGGAGATGATGGAAGGTCTGCGGCAGCCGGACGAGGGCTACGCCAAGGTGGCGGGGTACGACACGCGCACGCAGCTGTCCAAGGTGAAGGAGGTCATCGGCGTCCAGCTGCAGTCGACCTCGCTGTTCGATCTGCTGACCGTGCGCGAGATCACGGAGATGTACGCGAGCTTCTACAAGGTGCCGACGCTGCCGATCGGACCGCTGCTGGAGAGCGTCATGCTGGAGGAGAAGCTGCGCGGCCGCGTCAAGCATCTGTCCGGCGGACAAAAGCAGCGTCTGGCGATCGCGCTGGCGCTGGTCAACGATCCGCAGGTCGTCTTCCTGGACGAGCCGACGACCGGCCTCGATCCGCAGGCGCGCCGCATGCTGTGGGATATTATCCTGCGGCTGCGCGACCAGGGCAAGACGATCGTCCTGAGTACGCATTACATGGACGAGGCCGAGCTGCTCTCCGACCGCATCTGTCTGATGGACAGCGGCCGCGTCGTGGCGCTCGACACGCCGCGCGAGCTGATCCGCAGTCTCGGTACGGAGAGCACGATCGAATTCCGTATTGCAGCTGCGGCTGTCGCGGCTGCGGCCGGCGAAGCGCCGCCGTCCGGTCCGGCGGAGGAGCTGACGGACGAGCTGCGCGCGCTGGAGGGCGTCCGCGACACCGCCCTGCGCAAGGACAGCTGGGTGCTCTACAGCGACGCCCCGCAGGCGACGCTGACTGCGCTCATCGCATGGGCGGAGCACCGCGCACTTGATCTCGCCGAGCTGCGAACGCGTACGGGCACGCTCGAAGACGTCTTCATCCACATGACGGGAAGGAGCCTGAGAGAAGAATGAAAGCCTATGTGCAATTAACGCTGGCGCAGCTGCGGCTGTTCGCGCGCAACCGGCAGGTGCTGTTCTGGACGCTTTTCTTCCCGGTCTTCTTCATGATCCTGCTCGGCTCGTTCCTCGGCGGCGACAATGCGATCACGCTCGAGGGGCTCGTCGTCAACGAGGATCGCAGCGCAGGCGCATCGGAGCTGGAGCGCCAGTTGCTCGCCAATCCGGTGCTGCTATCGGAGCTGGCGGACGATCGCGACAGCGCGCTGCAGCAGCTGCAGGACGGGGATACGCAATACGTCGTCGTGCTGCCGGCCGGACTGGGCGACGCCATCGAGGCGGGCGCCGGGGAAGCGGTAGTGCGGCTGTATACCGACGATACCAATCGCACCGTATCGGAGGTCGTCACCGCCGCCGTCTCGGCCCAGGTCGATCAGATCTCCAAGAGCCGGACCGGCTACGAGCCGATCGTCACGGTCGAGGCCGAGGGCGTGCAGGCGCTCAATCTGCGCTATATCGACTTCCTCGTGCCGGGGATCGTGGCGATGATGATCATGTCGAATAATCTCAACGGCGTCGCCGGCCAGATCGCCTCCTGGCGCGAGCGCGGCATTCTGCGGCGGATGCAGAGCACGCCGCTGCACGCGGCTTCGTTCATCGGCGCGCAGATTACGGCGCGGCTGCTGCTCAACGGCCTGCAGGCGGTGATCGTCGTGCTGATCGGGCAGCTCGCCTTCGGCACGCAGGTCAACGGCTCCTGGCTGCTGCTGCTCGGCCTGATCGTGATGGGCACGCTGGCGTTCATGTCGATCGGCTTCATTATCGCCGGGCTGGCCAAGACGCCGGAGAGCGCAGGGCCGATTGCCGGCTTCGTCTCGTTCCCGCTGCTGTTTTTGGGCGGGGTCTTCTTCCCGATCGCCAATATGCCGGACTTCCTGCAGCCGATTGTCGAGCTGCTGCCGATCTCGCATCTGGCGACGGGGATGCGCCAGGTGATGAACGTCGGCGCGTCGCTGGGTGACATCTGGTACGACGCGGCCTTGCTGGGCGGATGGCTGATCGCGGCCTTCGTCATCGCCAGCTTCACATTCAAGTGGGAGTAAATATAGACAAATCCTCGCAAGCGGTGGTACGATTGGCGGGTATGGCAAAATCATGCAACTGCTTGGAGGAAGCGAAATCGAAATGAAGAAAGCTACGTATTGGTTGTCCTTATCCCTGCTCGCGACGCTGCTGGCCCTCTCCCCGTTAACGGGGTACGGCGCACAGACGGCGGCCGCCGCTTCGTCCACGGCCCAAAGCGCCATCACGGTGTATCTCGACGAAGAACCGCTGGCGCTCGATCCCGCGCCCGTGCTGCGCGCGAATACGACGCTCGTGCCGATGCGGCCGATCTTCGAGGCGCTGGGCGCCGGCATTACCTGGGTACAGCAGACGCAGACTGTCATCGCCGGCAAGGACGGCCGAATCATCTCGATCAAGGTCGGGGCGGGTCAGGCGGTCGTAGACGGTCAATCCGTCGAGCTCGTCACACCGGCGATTCTGATCGACGGCGCGACGATGGTGCCCCTGCGCTTCGTCGCGACCGTGCTCGGCGCCGAGGTCCGCTTCGCGAAGGAGAGCGGCGAGGTCCACATCACCTCGGCGGACGCGCAGTGGGAGGAGGAGTATGGCGAGTGGGAAGCGCCGATGGCGCTGACGGCCTCGGACATCGTCGCCTACAATGACGACAAGGTCGTCATGATCGAGACCGACCGCGCCCAGGGCAGCGGGGTCGTCATCGACGAGGATCTGATCCTGACGAACTACCATGTCATGGCCGACGCGGCCAGCGGCACCGTCTATCTGTGGGACGGCACCGCCATCGAGATCGCGGGCATCACTGCGTACAATGAAGCGACCGACATTGCGTTCGTCCGGACCGCGGAGCCGCTTGAGCTCGAGCCGGTGACGGTCGGCACGACATACGAGCTGTACAAGGGCGATTCGATCGTCGCGATCGGCAGCCCGCTCGGCTTGCAGAATACGGTATCGCAAGGACTCATCAGCAATTTTTACTACGATGAAGAGATCGAGTATTTGCAATTCAATGCGCCGATTGATCACGGCAGCTCCGGCGGCGCACTGTTCGACGAGAACGGCTTTTTGGTCGGCATCACGACCTCCAAGATCGAGGGAACGAGCGCGGCCATCAACTTTGCTGTATCCTCGCTAAGCTTTTGGGAGGACCTGGAGATGCTGGACGAGCCGAGCTTTATCGCCTCGGATCTGCCCGATTCGCTGGCGGAGGCCGAGCTGGATGAGATCGAGGAGCTGATGGCCGCTCATTTCGGCACGATCTACTCGAGCGACGGCGCGGCCGAGCTCGGCGAATGGGCGGCGTCGCGAGAAGGCGGCTGGCTGGTCCTTCGGGCCGAGCTCGACCCGTGGTTCTATACGGTGTATGCCGAGTCGTCGGCATCCGATATGCGCCTGTGGGCGCTGGACACGCTGAGCGAGCTGCAGCGCATGCTGCCCGATCAGCCGATCCGGCTGCTGGTCGACTATGCGGAGACGTTCGACGAGCGGCCGCAAGGGCTCGATGCCGACGAGGCGTCGCTCGACGGAGGCAAGTGGCAGGTGCGCTACCCGGTGATCGACGCCCAGGCGATCGGCGACAAGCTGCATATCGATCTGCGAGGCTGACCTGCGGGAGTCTAGCAGGGATCAGGCCCAGCGCGCTTGCCGGATTGACCTGCGGCGCAGACGGTTCTGCGGCAGGCTTGCCGCGCTGATCTGCAGCAGCCTGCGGTTCTGACTTGCGGCGGGAACGCCCGCGCTACTTTGTCCGAAGGAGCGCGGGCGTTTTTCTTTTGCGTCCGGGCGCGGGATTCGGTACAATGAGAGCACGACTTTGCTAGTGGAAGAAGTGGAATGCAATGAAGGTAGTCTTGGCAACGCTTAACGCAAAATACATCCATACGTCGCTCGCCCTGCGCTGTCTCAAGGCCTATGCCGAGCGGGACTTCGACGATATCGATATCGCCGAGTACACGATCAAGGACCCGGCGATGAACATCGTCAGCGATCTGTTCGCCCGCCGTCCGGACGTGGTCGGCTTCTCCTGCTACATCTGGAACATCGAAGAGACGATCACGGTGGTGGGCATGCTGCGCAAGATCATGCCGGAGCTGAAGATCGTGCTGGGCGGGCCCGAGGTCAGCTACGATATGCCGTACTGGCTCGAGCGGGTGCCGGAGATCGACTTCATCGTCGTCGGCGAAGGCGAGGAGACGTTCCATCACCTGCTCACCGAGCTCGCGGGCGCCCGCAAGTATCACCTGGTGTTCGGCCTCGCCTACCGGCGCACGAAGGACGGGGTCACCGAGACGATCGTGACGCCGCCGCGGCCCAAGCTCGACCTGGCGGCGCTGCCGTCGCCACATCGCTTCGCGGAGGACGCAGACCAGTTGGCCAGTCGCGTCGTCTACTTCGAGACGAGCCGGGGCTGCCCGTTCAGCTGCCAATTCTGCCTCTCCAGCATCGAGGTCGGGGTGCGCTACTTCGACATCGAGCGGACCAAGGCGGACATCCTGTATCTGATCGCCTCCGGGGCGAAGCTGATCAAGTTCGTCGACCGCACGTTCAACATCAAGCGCGATTACGCGCTGGAGATGTTCCGCTTCCTGATCGCGCATCACCAGGGCTGCATCTTCCAGTTCGAGATTACCGCGGACATCATGCGCCCGGAGGTGCTGGAATACCTGGCCGAGCATGCGCCGCCGGGCATCTTCCGCTTCGAGATCGGCGTGCAATCGACCAACGACCCGACCAACGAAGCGGTGCAGCGCCGGCAGAACTTCCGCAAGCTGACCCGCACGGTCACGATGATCAAGGAGAGCGGCAAGATCGATCAGCATCTCGATCTGATCGCCGGGCTGCCGCACGAGGACTACGCGACGTTCCGCAAGACGTTCAACGACGTGTTCGCGCTCGGACCCGAGGAGCTGCAGCTCGGCTTCCTCAAGATGCTGCGCGGCACCGGCATGCGCCTGGACGCGGCCAAGCACGGCTACGTGTATATGGATCGCGCGCCGTACGAGATTCTCGGCAATGCGCTGCTGCCGTTCGCCGACATCGTGCGCATCAAGCGCGTCGAGGACGTGCTGGAGAAGTACTGGAACGCGCATCGCATGGACCGGACCGTGCTGTATCTGATCGAGCGGGCCTTCGACTCGCCGTTCGATTTTTTCCAGCAGTTCGGCGATTATTGGGAGGCGCAGGGCTGGCAGAAGATCGGCCATCAGCTCGAGGATCTGTTCATGCGGCTGCAAGCATTCCTGCAAGACCGCGTGCTGACGCAGGAGACGGGGCCGGCGCGCAGCGGCGCGGTCGGCATCCAAGACGGTGCTGCGGGTTCCGGCGCTGCGGCGGATGATGCGGCGGATGATGCGGCGGATGATGCGTCGCAGCCTGACGCGCACGAATCAGCGCTGCAGACAGTCGGCGGGGCGACCGGGCTCGATCCCGAGGTGGCACTGGGCCTGATGAAGCTCGATTATTTTACGAACCACAAGTACAAGCCGCGCAAGATCTGGTGGAACGTCGCGATGGACAAGCGCGAGCTGGGCGAGTGGATGCGGCGCCTCGCCGAGCGCCCGGAGGACGTGTCCGGCGATTTTGCCGCCCTCGGCCTCGGCGAGCGCGAGCTGCACAAGCATGTCATGCTGGAACGGCTGCCGTTCGATCTGAAGACTTACCTGCGCGAGGGCACGGTGGATCGGGCTCGCGCTTCGCTGCTGGTGATGGTGTACCGGCCGGAGGGCGGCCGGGCGGCCCAGCCGCCGGAGGTGTACAGTATGCCCGTGCCGCTCGCCGAGCAGGACGTACGGCGGACGCAGCGACATCCGGCGGGGACGCATTAGCGAGAAGCCTCGTGCATTCGCGATACCTTGCGTACATATGCGTTACACTGGAGTCCATTCATACGATAGACTATGGGGAGCGTGACAAGATTGGTATATACCGCACACGAGCAGCGTTACGAGACGATGGTGTACAACCGCAGCGGCCGTTCCGGCCTCAAGCTGCCGGCGATCTCGCTGGGCCTGTGGCACAATTTCGGCGGGGTGGACAAGGAAGACAACGGACGGGCCATGCTGCGCCGCGCCTTTGACCTAGGCATCACGCACTTCGACCTGGCCAACAATTACGGCCCGCCGGCCGGCTCGGCCGAGGAGATGTTCGGACGGATGATGAAGGCCGACTTCGCCCCGTACCGCGACGAGATGATCATCTCCAGCAAGGCCGGCTACTACATGTGGCCCGGACCGTACGGGGAATGGGGCTCGAAAAAAAATCTGATGGCCAGCCTCGACCAGAGTCTGCAGCGGATGGGGCTGGACTATGTCGACATCTTCTATTCGCATCGTCCCGATCCGGATACCCCGCTCGAGGAGACGATGGGCGCGCTCGATCTGATGGTGCGTCAAGGCAAGGCGCTCTACGTCGGCATCTCCAGCTACAGCGCCGAGCAGACCGAGGAAGCGGTGCGCATTCTGAACCGGCTCGGCACGCCGCTGGTCATTCATCAGCCGTCCTACAGCATGCTGAATCGCTGGATCGAGGACGGTCTGCAGGATGTGCTGGACGCGAGCGGCGTCGGCAGCATCGCCTTCTGCCCGCTCGCGCAGGGGCTGCTCACGAGCAAGTACCTGGACGGCGGCATCCCGGCCGATTCGCGGGCGGCGAGCGCCACCGGCTTCCTCAAGGAGAGCGCGGTGACGCCGGAGACGGTCGCGCGGCTGCAGCGGTTGAACGAGGTCGCGCAGCAGCGCGGCCAGTCCCTGGCGCAGCTGGCGCTGGCCTGGGTGCTGCGCGGCGGCCGCGTCACCTCCGCCTTGATCGGCGCCAGTCGCGTCAGTCAGATCGAGGACAACGTCAAGGCGCTGGACAATCTGGCGTTCACGGCGGAAGAGCTCGAGACGATCGAGGGCATTCTGCGGAGCTGATAGCGCCGAGCGTGTAGGCATGCTCGTGTACGCATGCTAAGGAACGCCAAAAGCCCCCGGCCGTGCTGATTTCAGCGCGGCCGGGGGCTTTTGGCGTTCCCATAGTCTGAAAAATTAAGGTTGAAAAAATAAACAAAGTATATTAATATAACCTAATATCCGATAAAAGTAATTGGATTAGTTGTGATTAGCGGCTGACGAGACCGCTCGAAGCGCATAGAAAAAAGGATATGTCGCAGTAGAAGGGAGGAGAACGATGGACGCGACAGGAAGGAAGTCGACGGTAGCGCACAAGACACTATTGGAAGGGAGCGGGCTCTGGAAGACGTATTCCGGCAACGAGGGGGCAGAACCGGTGCTCAGCAATGTTTCGCTGCAGGTGGAGCGAGGCGAATTCGTCTCGCTCGTCGGACCGAGCGGCTGCGGGAAGAGCACGCTGCTGCATGTGCTGGGCGGTTTCGCCAGACCGGATCGCGGCGAGGTACGACTGGGGGGGGCTCCTTTGGCTGGACCGGCCAGTCGCGCGGTGATGCTGTTCCAGGAGTACGGCCTGCTGCCATGGAGATCGGCGCTTGGCAATGTGGAGCTTGGGCTGGAGCCGCTGGGCATGTCCGTATCCGATCGACGGGAGCGGGCGCGGTATTATTTGCAGCTTGTGCAGCTGGATGACAAACGCGCGCTGCTGCCGCATCAGCTATCGGGAGGGATGAAGCAGCGGGTGGCGTTAGCGCGAGCATTGGCTGTGCGACCGGAGCTGCTGCTCATGGATGAGCCCTTCGCCGCACTCGATACCTTTACACGCTATCATTTGCAGGATCAGTTGCTGGAATTGCAGCGCAAGGAAGCGTTGACGGTCGTATTGGTCACGCACGATATCGACGAAGCGGTGTATCTCTCGGACAGGGTGCTGCTGATGGAGGGCGGTCCAGGGCGCATACATACTGAGCTGGCGATCGCCCTGGCGAAGCCGCGCGACCGCGGACAGCGCGATTTCCAGGCGTACCGCAAACGCATTTTGGAGGCGTTTCGACTTACAGGCAACGGTCCCGAGGAAGAATTTACAATATGAGAGGAGCGCATATACAATGCGAGCAAAACTGCAGTACGCGGTGCACGCCGCGCTCTGGCTGCTCGTAATCGGAGCAGTGGCTGGATGTGCCGGCGCGGGCATAGGTTCGGACGACTCCGGCGAAGCCAAGCGTACAATCAAGCTCGGCTATTTGCCGATTACACATGCCGCGCCGCTGTATATCGAGGAGGAAATGAGCAAAGAAGGCTTTGACAGCTTTGATCTTGAGCTGGTCAAATTCGGTTCTTGGCCGGATTTGATGGATGCGCTCAACACCGGCAATATCGACGGGGCCTCGGTGCTGATTGAGCTTGCGATGCGGGCCAAGGAGCAAGGCATAGACCTGAAGGCGGTTGCGCTTGGTCACAAGGATGGCAATGTCGTCGTTGTCGATCCGTCGGTCAATTCGCCGTCCGATCTGAAGGGCAAGCCGTTTGCCATTCCGCACAAGTATTCGACGCATAATATCTTGTTGTATCAGATGCTAAAGGAAGCGGGCATGGCCTATGAGGACGTCCAGGTGATTGAGCTGCCGCCGCCGGAGATGCCCGCCGCACTGGCCGAGAGACGGATTGCCGGCTATGTCGTGGCCGAGCCATTCGGGGCCAAAGCGGTCGCCATCGGCAAGGGCAAGGTACTGCTCCAGTCGCATGAGCTGTGGCCGGACTCGGTGGACTGCGCGCTCGTACTGCGCGGCGAGCTGATCGACGGGGAGCGGGAGATTGCGCAAGAGCTGGTGGATCAGTATCTGGCGGCCGGCGCGCGCGCGGAGCACAAAAGCGAGGAGAGCAAGTCCATTCTGAAAAATTATATGGATGTCGACGACGAGGTGCTGGATCTGTCACTGCAGTGGATCAAATACGACGAGCTGAAGCTGGAGCGGGAGGCATACGATATGTTGCGCGAATATCTGATTGAGATGGGGCTGTCCCCCAATCCCCCGAGCTTCGAGGCGTTCGTGGACAACTCGCTGATCGAGCAAGCTGACGAGGGGTAGCGTCATGCGCATCCTGGACAAGTTCGGCTTCGCGGCGATCGCAGTCTTCCTGCTGCTGGCGGTGTGGCAACTCGCAGTGCTCGTCGGCGATTACGAAGCCTCGCTACTGCCTGCTCCCGCCGACGTCGGCGGGGCCATTGCGGAGCTGCTGCAAAGCGGAGCGCTCTGGACGCATCTGCGGGTTAGCCTGTTACGCTTCGCTGCGGGGTATGTCGCAGCCGCCCTGGCGGGTGTCGGGCTCGGCCTATTGTTCTCTCGCGTGCCCTGGCTATGGCGGATCGCCGACCCCCTCGTGCAGGTGATCAGGCCGGTTTCCCCGATCGCCTGGTCGCCATTCATCGTGCTATGGTTCGGCATCGGCAACGCTCCCGCAATCGTTATTATTTTTCTGGCGGGCTTCTTCCCGGTGCTACTCTCCACCGTTGCGGGCGTGCGCGGGGTCGATCCGATTTATCTGAAAGTCGCCGGTAATTTCGGGATTGCAGGCCACGCTCTGCTGACGCGAATTATATTGCCCGCGGCGTTTCCGTCGATCACGGCCGGTATGCGGATCGCGATCGGCACGGCCTGGATCTTCCTTGTCTCGGGCGAGATGGTCGGCTCGCAATCGGGACTAGGCTACCTGATTGTCGACAGCCGCAATACGATTCGGCTCGACCTGGTGATGGCCGGCATCGTCTTCATTGGTCTTTGCGGTCTGGCGCTTGATCGGGCGGTGCTGCTGTTCGAGCGGCGTGTGCGGCGCAGATGGGGGGCGTCGGGATAGCCGCCTGCCGGGAATCGCCAGCGACGACAGCGCCGAAGCGGCGCATGCGGCGCACGGGCTCAGCGGGAAGGCTGCTCCTCCGGAGCGAGCGTGACGACGTTCACATTCTTCCGTTCCACCTCGCGTGCGCAGTGCTCGCAGTGGTACGATATGCGCACCTCGTGGCCGCAGGAAGTATGTGTGAGCTTTTTATAACACTTCCGAAGATTGCGCTTGCCCCAGACGACCAGCGCATGGAACACGTCCTCGAGGTCTCGGCCGCCGTCGGTCAGGGCGTACCGGTAGCGGGGCGGATGGGCGCTGTACAGCTCGGCCTCGACGAGCCCTTCCCGCTCCAAATATTTGAGCCGCTCCGACAATAGCTTGGAGGAGAGGCCGGCGAGTCCCTTTTTAATTTCGTTGAAGGTAGCATGGCCAATCATAATTTCGTGTATGATCAGCAGCGTCCAGCGGTCGCCGATTACATTGAGCGACTGTGCGATATTACAGGGCAGATTGTATTTTTCTCGCATTGTCAAAACCTCCGTTTCAAATGCACATTAAGTTAACTTTTGATACTAAGTAAATTATAGTCCCAACCGGCTGCGCTGTCCATGCGGCAGGTCAGCCGGCTGCGAGGCGAAAAGGAGAGCATAAATAATGGCACTGTATCTCATTGAAGCAATCGTGGAGGAATCCGCTCGCAGCAAACAGGCGGTGCAGGAGAAGCTGGAAAAATTCCGTGCCGCACTGAACGTGCGCGACGGCGATTTGATCGAGGCACAGGTGCCGAGCGATCGTGCAAAGTTGTTCGTGATCGCCGATGTCAAGGGGGAGCACGAGGCCTATCATGCGCTTTCGGACGCGGATTTGGCAGTGCAACTGGTCAAGCCGGTGCGGCTCGTTGGCCGTGAGCTCGAGTCGATCAAGGCGGGGGCGCACGACGTCAATTATCTGGTCGAATGGAATTTGCCGGCGGACCTCACGATGGATCGGTATTTGGCACGCAAAAAAGCCAACGCGCCGAATTACGCAAAGGTGCCGGAGGTCGCTTTTTCTCGCACGTATGTATGCGAGGACATGACGAAATGTCTGTGCTTTTATAAGGCGCCCGACGAAGCCGCAGTCAAGCGTGCTCGGGAAGCGGTTGATACGCCGATCGATACGATTACCGAGCTGGATGAGTCCGGGGAACGATGAGCGGGGCGGAACTGAAAGCTGCCGAGCAGGCGGCAAAGGATTTGCTGCAGCCCTTTGTTCGCAGCATTGATGCCGATGCCTATTATGCCAAGCCTTATCTGATCGCGCTCGGCGCATCCGGTCTGCTGGATTCACGTGGCCGCGAGGATGCGGCTGTGCGCGAGCGCGGCGTGAGGCTTGGACTCCTGACGTCGCGGATCTGCATGACGACCGGGTTTAATTTATGGTGCCATTTGGCCGCGCTCACGTATGCGCGCCATAGCGTCAACGGCTGGCTGCACGAGCGCTTGCTGCCTCAGCTGGAACGGGGAAAGCGGCTCGGCGGCACAGGCTTGTCCAATCCGATGAAGCATTACGCGGGCATGGAGGAGCTGCGGCTGCGAGCCGAGCGGACAGAGGATGGACGAATGCTGCACGGCCTGTTGCCCACGGTGTCCAACCTGGGCGACGAGCACTGGTTCGGCGTCGTTGCAGGAGCGGCGACGCCGTCGAATCCGTACACGAAGCCGGTCATGCTGTTCGTCCCCTGCGACGTCGAACGCTTGGCACTGAGCGAGCGCACAGGCTACCTCGGAATAAACGGCAGTGCGACCTATGCTTGCCGCTTTGACGGGGTGCGCGTCCCGGACGAATGGATAATTGACGAGGATGCCGACGCGTTTGTGAGCCGGATCCGTGCGACCTTCGTGTTGTATCAGATTCCGCTCGGCCTGGGCGTACTGCAGAGCGCAGTGCAGGCGGTGCGACGGCAGCGCGAGACGCAGGGCGGTGCCAGCCTGCATTTGCCGGTCGGAGCGGAGCAGTTGGGCGAGCAAGCGAAGCGGTTGGAGATGCGTTTGCTGGATCTTGCCGCAGCACCGGACCTGGATGCACGCTGGCGCGAGGTGCTGCAGTTGCGGCTGGATACGGCGTATGCTGCGTTACAGGGCGTTCAGTCGGAGATGCTGCATCGCGGCGGCTCGGCATACACGCTGCATTGTTCCTCTTCCCGAAGGCTGCGCGAAGCCTACTTCTTTGCTGCGCTTACGCCGACTGTCAAGCATTTGGAGCAGCTTCTGAATGTTCCGACGTGAGCAGGCCAGTAGCGCTGGCATCTTTACTCTTGCCTTAATCCGAGTTATTCTATGTGTTAAATATAATTTGGAGAGAGGTGCGGCGATGAACATTGAAAACATCGAAGCATTTGTATTCGTCGTTCACTTCGGCAGCTTTAACAAAGCTGCCGAAGCGCTTTATTTATCCCAGCCATCGGTGACAGCCAGAATCCAGTCGCTGGAACGCGAACTGGACGCCAAGCTGTTCGACCGCGCCGGCAAGCAAGTCCGAATCTCCGAGGCTGGCGAGCGCTTCCTCCCCTACGCCCGCCAGATTCTCGTCACCTACGAAAGCAGTAAACGCCATGTCAACCCCAAAACGCCAAGTCCAGACGAACTGCGCATCGGCTGCACCTTATCGGTGGCCAACTACATTGTCCCCGATTTGTTGCCGCATTTAACCGCGCGCTTCCCTAACACCCGCTTTCGCATCGTAACCGCTACATCCGACGACATCGCCGCGCGGGTCGCTGACAACGAAGTCGATCTTGGCTTTACCCGCAGCTTGACTCACCCCCAGTTGCAGTCCGTCAAGTTTTACGAGGATTTGATTCAATTGCACGTCTATCCGGATCATCCGCTTCTGAATTGTCTTGAGCCTCCCAGTGTGGGCCGCATTGCCCAGGAGAAGCTGATTTTTTTCGAATGCGGCGCACTCGACTGGCTTCGCATCCATCGGCTCTTTGAGGGTCTCAAGCAGCCGCCCGACATCTGCTTCCATACGGACAATTCGGAGATGGCCAAAAAACTGGTCATGCGCCGAGCCGGCATCGCTTTTTTACCTGCGCTCAGCGCGCGGCAAGAGGTGAAGGATGGCCTGCTGCTCGCAGTGCCGGTACCGGAGGCGGCCGGCATCTCGCTGCAGACGAATCTGATATATACGCATGGCGTGCACGCCGAGCTGGTGGAGGCGATTTTGGCCTTTGGCAAAGTGCTTCATGAAAAATTCGATTGTCATATCGATTTTCTCTATTAGCTGTTGTATTGACGTCTGGAGAAGCCGGGTGTAAAGTAAAAGCCAACTATAATTCATACTTTTCGGGTAGGTATTATAAGTTTAAAATTGCCTTGAAACTGGGAGGGATTCACATCATGAAAAAAATCGGATGCTTAAGCGTATTGGCGGGCCTGTTGGCAGTGACGACGGCATGCGGCGGCGAGGAGCCGGCGGAGACGGATGCAGGTACACAGACAGGCACCGGCTCGGAGACGAGCACGGAATCAAAGGCGGGGAGCGGCGCCGCATCCGGTTCGGAAAACGATCGCGCGTCGGCGCCCGAGCAGATTATCGTCGGTACCGGGACACAATTTCCCAAAGTCGCCTTTCTTGACGAAGACGGCACACTGACCGGCTTTGACGTTGAATTGGTGCGAGAGATCGACGAGCGACTGGACGAATACGAATTCGAGCTTCGCACATTCGAGTTCACCAATCTTTTGCTAAGTCTGGAGACAGAAAAAATTGACTTTGCTGCGCATCAATTCGAAAAAAACGAGGAACGTCAAGCCAAATATTTATTTAATAAAGAACCTTACGCACACTGGAAGAACTTTATCATCGTTGATCAAAATAACGATTCGATCCAGACGCTGGACGACCTGCAGGGCAAGAAAGTGCTGACCTCCGCAACAAGCGCGCAGGCGCAAATTCTCGAAAATTACAATGCCGAGCATGATGCCAAGATCGATATTGTCTATAACAACGGCGGCGCCAACGATACGGTTAGCCAGATCACGACCGGACGGGTGGACGCGACGCTCGCAGCGGACTTTACACTGCCATTAATCGATCCCAACGGGAAGCTGAAGACGACGGGCGAGGCGCTCAGCTCCGCCGACATCCTGTTTCTTTTTCGCAAGGACGATCCCGCCTCGCAAAAGCTGGCGGATGCAATCGACGAGGCGCTGGTCGCCATTAAGGAAGACGGCACCCTCAGCGAGCTGAGCACGACCTGGCTGGGCGATGATTTTACCAAGTAGCGCGCCCGGGTATCGGGAGCGACTGCCGCAGGAAGGAGGGCGCGTACAATGGGCGAGCAGGCATTCGAGTTTGGGCTGATCGGCGTTTACTTTATGAAGTTGCTCCCGACGCTGCGCCTCACGTTGCTGATCGTAGTCGGATCGATTGCGGTCGGACTGATTGCGGGTACGCTGGCGGCGCTGCCTCGTCTATACCGTGTGCCGATTCTGCAGCGGGTATCGCAGGTGTATGTTTCGTTTTTTCGCGGCACGCCGATTCTGATTCAGCTGTTCTTGTTCTACTATGGGCTGCCCGAGCTGGTCGAGCCGCTCGGTCTCGATCTCTCCCGCACGCCGGCGCTTGCTTTCGTCGTCCTGGCGTATGGCCTGCACAGCGGGGCGTTCATCTCCGAGGCGATCCGCGCCGCGGTGACGGCAGTCGATCGCGGCCAGGTGGAGGCAGCCTACGCCGTTGGCATGAGCGGTCCGCAAGCGCTGCGGCGCATCGTGCTGCCCCAGGCGCTTGTCATCGCCGTGCCGGTGCTGGGCAATCTGGTGATTGCCAATCTGAAGGACACTTCCCTGGCCTTCACACTGGGCGTGATGGAGCTGACGGGCAAGGCGCAGACGCTCGGCTTGCTGGCGCAGCATTTCCTGGAGGCGTACCTCTCGCTGGCGGCGCTGTATTTCATCATTAGCTGGGGGCTGGAGCGGCTGTTCCTGTGGTGGGAGCGCAGTCTGCTCCGCAAGCAGGGCGTAGCCGCGCTACCGCGACTCGGCCGACTCGGACGTCAGGCGCTGATGCGCCGCTTCGCCCAGGAGGCGCGACTCGGCAGAGAGGGGGCGAGCGGATGAATCTGGATCCGGGCTTCATTTGGACTGCATTGCGCAGTCTGCTGCAGGCGGTGCCGACGACGCTTGCGATCACGGCGGTCTCCTCCTTGTGCGGCTTGCTGCTTGGCACGGTGACCGCGCTGCTGCGCATCTATCGGGTGCCGCTGCTGGGGCAAGCGTCCTCGGCATATGTCACCTTTATCCGCGGCACGCCGATGCTGACCCACCTGCTGCTGATTTATTTCGGCCTGCCGCTGCTGATCGACGGTCCGCTGGCCGGAGCCGGTCTGCCAGTGCGCTCGGCGATGATTCCGATGATTGGCTTCGCCTATATCGCCTTCTCCATCACAGCGGGCGCCTATCTCTCCGAGGTGGTGCGCGCGGGCATACAGGCAGTCGATCGGGGCCAGATGGAGGCGGGCCTAGCGGTCGGCATGACGACCGGTCAGGCGCTGCGGCGGATCGTACTGCCGCAGGCGATGGCGGCCAGTGTGCCCAATTTGTCGAACAGCGTCATCGGCATGCTGCACGCTTCATCGCTCGCTTTTACCGTCTCCGTCGTCGATATCAATGCCCAGGCGCAGATCGTCGCCTCCACCAACTGGCGATACTTCGAGGCCTATCTGGCGGCGGCGATCCTGTACTGGGGCATGACGCTGGCGCTGGAGCGGCTGGCGGCGCTGGTCGAGCGGCGCATTAGTCTGTACAACCGGGGAGGGGTGTCGTCGTGATCAAGCTGAGCGGAATTCGCAAAAAATATGGTCATCATGAGGTGCTGCAAGGAATTGATGCCACGGTGCAAAAAGGCGAGGTCGTCGCAATACTAGGCCCTAGCGGCTCGGGCAAGACGACGTTGCTGCGCTGTGTCAATTTTTTGGAACGACCGAACGAGGGAGAGCTGACCATTGGCGATTTCACCATCCAGTGCAAGCGCGCCAGGAAGCAGGACATCTATACGTTGCGCCGCAAGACGGCTATGGTCTTCCAGCAATACAATCTGTTCCGCCACAAGACTGCGCTCGAAAATGTCATGGAAGGGTTGCTGGTGGTCCAGAAAATGCCGCGCGATCAGGCGCGCGAGCGCAGTGCACAACTGCTGGACAAGGTCGGATTGGGAAAAAAGCTGGACGCCTATCCGAGCGCGCTCTCGGGCGGCCAGCAGCAGCGTGTCGGCATCGCCCGGGCGCTGGCGGGCAACCCCGAGGTTATTCTGTTCGATGAGCCGACCTCGGCGCTCGATCCCGAGCTGGTCGGGGAGGTGCTGGCCGTCATCCGTACGATCGCTAGAGAAGGCATCACGATGATGATTGTCACCCATGAAATGAGCTTCGCTCAGGATGTCGCCACCCAGGTCCTGTTCATGGACGAGGGCGTCGTTGTCGAGCGGGGCACGCCACGCGAGATGTTCAGCGATCCCAAGGAGGAACGCACGCGCCGCTTCCTGAAGCGTATCGCGCCGGAACCGATCTATCATATCTGACAAGGAAGAATGGAGGGATCGCGATGACCCTGACGATGGGCATCCTCGATCAAAGCATTGTCTTCCCCGGCCAGACACCGGGCGAAGCGCTGCGCAATACCGTACGGCTGGCACGACTGGCCGATCGGCTCGGTTATGCCCGATACTGGGTAGCCGAGCACCATGACGGGACGCAGACGGCCGGCTCGGCGCCGGAGGTGCTGATCGGCCATCTGCTGGCTTCGACGGAGCGGATCAAGATCGGCTCGGGAGGCGTCATGCTGCAGCATTACAGCGCCTACAAGGTGGCTGAGTGCTTCAATGTACTCGCCACGCTGGCGCCGGGGCGTGTCGAGCTCGGCATCGGCCGGGCGCCGGGCGGACTGCCGCGTTCGACGCAGGCGCTGCGCAGCGGCAAGAGCGCGCCGCCTCCGCTGGCGGAACAAGTCGACGATCTGCGGCGCTACTTGCACGGGCCTGCGGAGCCGGGCCATCCCTTGGCCGGGTTGCAGGCTGCGCCGCTGACGGAACAGCCGGCCGAGCTGTATATGCTCGGCACAAGCGTGGCTAGCGCCCGGCTGGCGGCGGACAAGGGACTGCCTTACGTCTTCGCGCGATTTATCAACAGCGACCATGAGACGGCGCGCGAGGCAATCGATACGTACCGGTCGCACTTCCTGCGCACTCACGGACGTCCGCCTCGTCCCATGCTCGCCCTGGCGGTCATCATTACCGAGGATGAGGAAGAGGCGGAGAGCCTCAAGGGACAGCATCAGAGCGTACGCGTCACACTCGCCGGCGGCCAGACGGTCAACGTCGGCTCGCTCGAACAGGCGGAAGAATATGCGCGCCAGGCCGGCGAAGCGTATACGACCGAGGTGCGCGACGCGGACGTGACGATCGGCACGGAAGAGCGCGTGCGCGCCAGATTGCTGGAGCTGCAGCGGGAATTCGGCGTGGACGAGATGCTGTTCACCGCAATCATCGGCGATTACGCCAAGCGAGAGCGTTCATTTACGCGGCTGATTCGTTTGTTCGACACGGCTGACATGGCAGGCAAGCAGGCGGCTGGAGAGGAGGGGCAGACGTGTGGGTGACGAAGGATTTCCCGGCCGCTTGGACGGAGCGACTCATCGCCGTGCGGCGGCATCTCCATGCCCATCCCGAGCTGTCGAATGAGGAGCATGAGACGACGGCCTACTTGCGTGAGCAACTCGCTGAGGCGGGCATCCGCGAGCTCGATCTGGGCCTGTCGACGGGTCTTGTTGCCGAGATCGGCAGCGCCGTCGATGGTCCGATTGTGGCGGTGCGGGCAGACATTGACGCGCTCCCGGTGCAAGAGGAGACCGGGCTCGACTACGCCTCGCGTGTACCCGGCCGGATGCATGCGTGCGGGCACGACTTTCACGCTGCGGCGCTGCTCGGCGCGGCGCTGCGGCTCAAGGCGCGGGAGGCGGATCTGCCGGGTCGTGTGCGCTTGCTGTTCCAGCCGGCGGAGGAGAAGGCCAAGGGCGCAGTCCAGCTCATCCGCAGCGGCGCGCTGGAGGGCGTGCAGGCGATCTTCGGCCTGCACAACAAGCCCGATCTTCGAGTCGGCGCGATCGGCGTCAAGTCCGGCCCGCTGATGGCGGCCGCTGACGGCTTTGCAGTAGACGTGCGGGGCCGAGGCAGCCATGCCGCCGTTCCGGAGGTAGCGGTCGATCCGATCGTCGTAGCGGCGCATATCGTGACCGCTCTGCAATCGATTGTCAGTCGCAATGTTGGACCGCTCGACAGCGCGGTCGTCAGCGTGACGCGTCTGAATGCCGGGACGTCCTGGAATGTGATTCCCGAGCATGCGGTGTTCGACGGCACGCTGCGTACCTTTGACCCTGTGATCCGCGAGCATGTCCGCAAGCGCTTTGCCGCGCTGGTGTCCGGCATCGCTGCTTCCTTTGAGTCCGAGGCGTCGATTCGCTGGATTGACGGGCCGCCTGCTGTGGTCAACGACGAAGCTTGGACGCGTCATGCCGCCGCTACAGCGGAGCGGATCGGCCTGCAGACCGTTGTGCCACGGCCGTCGCCGGCCGGCGAGGATTTTGCTTTTTATTTGCAGCAAATCCCCGGCGCATTTGTCTTTGTCGGCACGTCGGGCGAATACGAATGGCATCATCCCAAATTTGATCTGGACGAGAAGGCATTGCCGCAGACAGCCGAATATCTGGCTGCGCTGGCAGGCGGCGCGCTGGAGCGGCTGCAAGCAGCCCGCGGGCTCGCGCGACATGGAGTCGAGTCGGGCGTGCATCAAAAAGGAGGAGAACTAGCATGACGGAGCATTTGCATTTGGACGCCTATCGGCAGTCGTTCGCGCTACTGGAGCAGGCCGTCGCCGGCCTGACCCGTGAAGAACTCGGCTACAAGCCGTCTCCGGTCAAGTGGAGCGTCACAGAGGTGCTGGCGCATTTGACCGACCACTACCTTGTCGTGTCATTCCGTATTCGCGAAGTGTTATCGCGGTCCGCGGTGCGACTGCCCGCATTTCGCCAGGATGAGTGGGTCGAGGGACAGCATGCCGCAGATGGGGACGCGACCGACTATTTGGCGCTGTTTGGCGCGCTGCATGCTTTCCACACGCGGCTATTCGAGCGGCTTGCCCCTGAAGCGTGGACGCTGGACGGCATCAATGCCAAAGGCGAGCGCGTCTCGCTTGAAGCCATAATCGCCGCCTTCTCGGCGCATCTGAAGCTTCATCTGGCGCAGATCGGGCGAACGCGAGAGCTTGCAAGGGCGGCGCTCGCGGCGACATCAGGGCAGACCGCCGCGAGAGGAGGAGGCTGAGCGATGGCGACAAAAGCGCGATTAATCGTTCGTGAAGCCGCGCGCACTGACGACGCGGCGATCGAGCGCGTGCTGCTGGATGCGTATCGGCAATACGAGCAGAGCTTGCCGCTTGAGCGGTGGGTGCAGTACAAGCATAATATCGTATCCAGTGTCATCTCCGATACCGTCAAATATCGGCTGGTCGCCGAACTGGACGGAGAGCTGGCAGGCAGCGTGTTCCTGTTCGCTTCGTCCAGGGAAGCGTATGGGACGGAGGGCCCCCACATCGACACTCCAATTCTGCGTCTGCTGGCTGTTGCACCAGCGGCACGCGGCAAGGGGGTGGCGACAGAGCTGCTTCGTACGAGCGCACAAGTCGCCGAGGGGTGGGGAGCCCAGGCGCTGCACCTGCACACGACGGAGTTGATGGGATCGGCGGTCAGGCTGTACGAGAGGCTAGGTTTTGCGCGCGCCGTCGACAAGGACATCTACAACGGCGAACTGTTGGTGAGGAGTTATCGGATAGCATTGCCCTGGCGGGTGCCCGAAGAGGCTGACCGCCCCCGGAAGAAGAAGGAGGACGTGGGATGAGCAGAAAATTAAAACTGGGCGTATTGATTCACGGAGTAGGCGGCCACGTAGGCGCTTGGCGGCACCCGGAGGTGCCCGTTGACGCGAGCGTCAATTTTGATTTTTACAAAACGCAGGCGCAACTGGCCGAACGGGGCAAGTTCGATCTGGCTTTTATCGCGGACGGCTTGTATATTACGGAACAGTCGATTCCGCATTTCCTGAACCGCTTCGAGCCGGTGACGATTTTGTCCGCGCTGGCAGCGGCGACCTCCAAGATCGGGCTGGTCGGCACGCTGTCCACGTCGTATAGCGAACCGTTCACGGTCGCGCGTCAATTCGGCTCGCTCGACCATATCAGCGGCGGACGCGCCGGCTGGAATGTGGTGACGTCGCCGCTGGAAGGCTCCGCTCGCAATTACGGCCGCGACAAGCATCCCAGCCATGACGAGCGATATGCCATTGCCGAAGAGTACTTGCAGGTCGTGCGCGGGCTTTGGGATTCGTGGGAGGACGACGCATTTGTAGGCGACAAGGCAGGCGGCGTCTTTTTCGATCCGCGCAAAATGCACCGGTTGTCTCACAAGGGCCGCCATTTCAGCGTGGAAGGCCCCCTGAACATTGCCCGCTCCAGGCAAGGCCATCCGGTCGTCTTCCAAGCAGGTTCATCGGAGAGCGGCAAGCGACTGGCGGCGATATCCGCCGACGCTGTCTTTACCGGCCATGATTCGCTGCACGAGGCACAGCAGTTTTATCGCGAGGTCAAGGAGCGGACCGTCGCGGCGGGGCGGACGGCCGACGATATCGTCATTTTGCCAGGCATTTCGCCCATTGTCGGCCGCACAGCTCAAGAGGCGGAGGACAAGTACGAGGCCCTTGCGCAACTGGTCGGTATCGAACAAGCGCTTGCGTATTTGGGTCGTTTTTTTGAGCATCATGATTTTGGACAATATCCGCTTGACGCACCGTTTCCCGAGCTGGGCGAGCTGGGCAGCAACAGCTTTCGCAGCGGTACCGACAAAATTAAAAAAACGGCTCGCGAGGAGCGGCTGACGCTTCGGCAGGTGGCATTGAGAGCGGCTACGCCGCGCAGCCCGTTTACCGGGACGCCCGAGGCCGTAGCCGACTTGCTGACACAGTGGCATGCCGAGCGGGGGGCGGACGGCTTCATCGTCCACACGGCTCTCCCGGGTCAGCTCGGCGATTTTGTCGACCAGGTCGTACCCATTCTGCAGGAGCGCGGCCTTTACCGCAGCGAGTACGAAGCCGACACGCTGCGCGGCAATCTGGGTCTGCCGGTACCGGTGAACCGCTACGCCGCCTCGACCGTCGGCTGAGCAAGCGCGACACCTTTTATGGCCGCGCCTCCTGGAGTAGAGCGCTGACAGTGAGTTACCCCTATTCAATTCGACGGTCGGCCCGTGCGCATGCGCACGGGCCTTGTCTCCTTTACATCGCTCGGCGCGCAACTCCCGACGTGCAAGTTGCGGCAGGACGTCGGCGGTCGCACGCCCACTTGCTTGTCTCCGCTCAAACGGCGGGCGAAGGAGCCGCTCTACGCGGATACAGACGAAGCGGCTGCTCTACTCGGATACAATGGTGAAATTGACGCCGTACTTGTCCTTCACCATGCCGAAAGCTGGACTGAATGAGGTCTCGGTCAGCGCGTGCGTCACCTCGCCCCCTTCAGCCAGCGCATCGAAGCAGCGACGAGCCGTCGCGATGTCATCGGCGGTGAGACTAATCATGACCTGATTGCCGCGCGCGATGGGATTGCCTGGATAATTGTCGCACAGGAGCAGATGCGTCTGGCCGAACGAGATATCCGCATGCACGATCAGGTTGGCAAACTCCGGCTTCGTCGGCCGTGCTGACCCGTCCGCAGGTACGTCGCCATATGTCGTCATCGACTGTACCTTCCCCTCCAGCGCGCGCTCGTAGAAGGCAATCCCCGCTCTTGCGTTTTTTTTAAGGACGAGGTAAGGGCTTAAATGGACGCCCATAAAAATTTTCTTTCTCTTTGCAGGACTGCAGAAATCGTTCGTCAAATATGGACTTCTTGGTTGAGCGCTCGATAATACTGCATCGTAATTGTAGCATAGGCCGCCGTCAAGATTCAGCTCGCTCATGTTTCGGACATTCACAATCGGGTAAAAAAACGTATGGACATATATCGTGATGCGATATATAATGGGAAGACACAAAGTTGTAACAAAACAAAGAGGAGATGACACGTGTATGACGATCGGTAAGCTGGCTCGCAATGTGACGGTTGGATTTGTAATTGGCCTTTTGGCGCTGGGCTTGCTGCCCTTCTTGCTCATCTACAACTTCGCCGAGTTAGTCAACGGGGTTGAGCTGGACGCGACACCGCTGTTCCTGCTGATGCGCAAGTGGCTCGGGGACGGACCGAGCGAAGCGGCAAAAGCGGACGCCGCCGCCAGCGACGACGCTTCCTGACGAGGTCTCCATAAGCTTGCGCACTTGTTCGGCTCGCCATTCGGCGGGTCGTTTTTTGTGCGCTTGGCAGCGCATCGTACTAACGGGTGAGAGACCCGAGCGTGCCGCGAGGTGGCGGAAGCGCATAGCCGACTGGTAGTGCGTTGGCCGTGAGGCAGCGTGCGGAGGATCAGAAGGCAAACCTCGGAACAGGCGGCGAACCAGGTTGGCTGGCGAAGTCGGATAACCCTGCAAAAGAAGGGGACGTCCCATACCACCATAGACTTCGCAAGTTAAGAGGACTGGATTCGAGGGAAAGACGATGACGTGACCCAAGGAGAGCTTATCGCGCCTGCGAAGTCAGCAGTAACCCCTGTACAAGTCCGCGAAGGATAAGACAGGGCTAAGGGTGGTGAGCAGTCATACGAAGGGATAGTAGCGAAGAAGCCTGCAGGAAAAGCCGCAATAGCAGGTGAACCCGTGCGTAGATGCGGGTGCGAACCCTGACCCAAAAGGCAGGAGAATCGTGCGAAGCCCGGAACCGTGGAAGAGAAGCGACGAACGTAGAGGAAATGCAGGTGTGCAGAAGGAAATCGGGGAGCCAGGAAGTGCGAAGAACCGACGCCGAACAAAAGGGTAGGCGAGCTGAGGGAGTACACGAAGGAAGGGACTGACTGCCGT
>NZ_JACXIZ010000001.1 GCF_014705605.1 Paenibacillus sabuli | reverse complement strand
CAGAAGGCGAAACGACGAGGACGACTCTTGCGGACGAGGGCGTTTCGTTCCGGACAGAAGGCGAAACGACGAGGACGACTCTTGCGGACGAGCACGTTTCGTTCCGGGCAGAAGGCGAAACGACGAGGACGACTCTTGCGGACGAGCACGTTTCGTTCCGGGCAGAAGGCGAAACGACGAGGACCGCTCTTGCGGACGAGCACGTTTCGTTCCGGGCAGAAGGCGAAACGACGAGGACGACTCTTGCGGACGAGCACGTTTCGTTCCGGACAGAAGGCGAAACGACGAGAACGGCTCTTGCGGACGAGGGCGTTTCGTTCCGGACAGACTGCCTGCGCAAAAAAAACGCATCGCGAGCTTGTCTATGTCAAAGACATTGGGCACGCGATACGGAAGGATATCATTAGGAATGTTAACGTCAACAGCATTATACTGTACTGCCAGCTAAGGACCCTTCACAAAATAACCAAAGACAGCTCATCCATCAGGCGGGCAAACGGACGCATCTCAGCTAACGGTTGCCAGCGCGCTTATTTCGATCGATTTCAGGCGATTTCCAGGCTAGCGGTTGCCACAGCGCTTATTTGGCCTCAATCGCGTTTTTTCGATGGATGTCAAGAAAATAAGACCTGTGGCAACCGTTACAATTCAATCGGCGCTTTTTTGGGCGCCATAGCCGCTGTGGCAACCGTTAGGTTCGTTGGCGGATGGTGAGGGGATAAAGACGGTTTCAATCGCACCAGGTTATTCTGTAATGGACCCTAAGGACCCCCCTCCAAATTCCGTTTCATCTGTGCGGCAATGCTTCTGGCATCCTCGTGCTTGGATTGTTCAAGCTGGCGCACGACATTTTCCTGTCGGGCTCGGCTATGATTTTGGCTCAGCTTCCACTTGCCTTCCAGCTTGGCAATCTCGCACTGAAAGGCCACGATGCCTGCCGACAAGCCTTCTACAAAGGCTTGATTGGACGAATCAAGGGTGTATGCGCTGTCCGGCCCTTCATGTTGAAGCACCAGCTTCCCCAAGGAGCCCAGCACCTCCGAGGGGTCATCGATAATCGTGATTTTGCCATAGACATGGACCGACACGTAGTTCCAGGTCGGCACAGATTGATTCGTCTCATACCATGTCGGGGAGATGTAAGTGTGCGGCCCCGGGAATATAATCAGTGCCTCCTGATCCTCGATGTCGCGCCACTGTTCATTGGGTCTCGCGAAGTGACTATACATGCGGCGCTGCTCGCGGTCCAGCCAGAACGGCAAGTGCGACCCGACCGGATGCTGGGCTTGCGTGGTGATCAGGATGCCAAAGTTATGTTGTTCGATGAAGTCGAACATGACTGATTCGTCTTCCATTTGAAATGGTTTCGGGATGTACATCGTCGGTGTCCTTTCTATTAGAAGAGTCGTAGCGTGGGGATTGAACGCCCTCGTCTTTTCATGAGATTTGACCTGCTCTTTCACGATCTTCCATTATGTAGCTTTCGAGCTCTTTCCGGGTTGTTGGATGAAGGATCATCGCGTCGGATGCCATCATGCGCTCGCACAAGGTTGAATCCTTCACTTTACGTCCCCACTTTCTCGAGAAGGATCGCCAATCGCATACCATTTCGACCATGTATTTTTTCGGAATGGGCACAGCCTCTTTCGTCGTTCGATTGACGATCCAATATTCCCAGTGATGCTTGTTGTGGTTTTGATGATGAATCCACGCCTTCTTCCAGCGGAGTTCGGTTGCTTCATCCATTCGATTGGCATAGAACTTAAGGGCATAGGGAATAAATTCTTGCGGGCCAAACTTGGACAGATCATGCGTGATTCCCTGAATAATCAGCCCCGCTCTCCAACACTCAACCAGAACATTCAACTTATGATCAAGTACGTACAACAAGTAGCGCCAATATGCGATGCGCATGTTGTTCATTTTCTCCTTTCTTGATTTTTTCGGGCGTTGTATGCCTTCATCTGATGAAGGTATTTTCCACTCTTTCTGATTTTAAGAAGTAAGGCACCCAAATCGCGCAAGTAAGTAAGGACCGAATACCATCGCGAAGCGTACTCCCGTCATCCAGTTCTTTCGCAATGGGAATAAGCTGAATGAAAAGATAATCGAGTCCGCATGCAACCAGGCTTAACGTGTAAAAGAGAATCATCAGTTTTGGCACGCTGGATTTTCTGGCATAGAACTGAAAAAGAATATACGTGCAAAACCCAATAAGCACAACGTGATATACCGTTTCAAAGGCAAGCATCGGCCCCCATAAAACATGGTAGATCTCGGAATCCTTGGACGTTAACAGGTCCCATGTCTCTGATTCGAAGGAAGGCAGCAAGTAAAAAAAGAACTGGATTGCGGCCAGAACCAAGGATCCGTAGAGGCCGATTTGAACAAGAACGAGCCAACCGCCAAGCCCTGAGACGCCATACTGCGTCTCCATATTTTTTTGTTGAATGTTGGATTGCAACTCAATCACTCCATATCATATTTTTAAATCAATTGCATATTACAGGCTGTTAAAAAAAGACCGGAGAAGCACGGAATCGAATCTGGAGAAGCAAAGCGTTCGCCTTTGTCCCCGGGTTTCACCCCTAAAAGGGGTAAACAAAATCTGGGGACAACAGCGATCGGAAGATCGATCCGTGACTGTAGTCGTTTCTTTTTCAACATCCTGATATTTACGCTTATTGCGCCGATGATATTGATTATAGTCGTTAACCCTTCTAATTTTATACCAACCAATTGCGCGGCCCAATGGTATGGAACAAATCGTTGTCCCCGATCGTCTTGGCCTCCATAATTCGTCTATATGTAAAATCATTCATCGGCCGCGGCAAATCATCTAACGCAAAATACTGGCATGCCAATATTTCGGGTGAGCTTGGTTCAGGCTCTTGATTCGGATGGATGCGTGCGATGAACACAAAATGATGCATATCATTTTGGGGGTCATAATAGATCCCCGTCAACGCCCCCAATGCTACCTCCACGCCGATTTCCTCCATTACTTCACGCGTGGCAGTTTGTTGCGCGGATTCGTCCTTCTCCGATTTCCCGCCCGGCAGATCCCAATTGTTTTTTCCGTAACTATGTCGCACCAACAAAATATGCCCTTCCGCATCGAAGATCACGGCTGCCGCGCCCATCAACTTACCAGACATCCTGTCCCCTCCATTCCATTTTTCAGCCCAGTCGTTCTGCCGCA
This sequence comes from Paenibacillus sabuli, assembly GCF_014705605.1. Classification (GTDB taxonomy): domain Bacteria; phylum Bacillota; class Bacilli; order Paenibacillales; family Paenibacillaceae; genus Paenibacillus_D; species Paenibacillus_D sabuli. The sequence continues at coordinate 29,458 of NZ_JACXIZ010000001.1, read as the reverse complement.
ATGGCTTGCCCCGCCTGCCAAGCTCGCAAGCGTGCGCTGTTATTTCTCATGCAGAGGCAGAATTTTGTGTGTAATGAACCTGCCCGGGAGGAGCGCATCCATGGAATAAAACATCGCGATTTCTTTGATCTCGCAACTCATTTCAATGAAGCTCGAATTCAGTTCGTTCTTCATTGCTTGGAATTCCTCATATCGACCGCTCCCATACGCCAGTGTCGAATGAAAATGATAGCCATCTCCGTCAAAACCGGAATTTGGAATTTGCAGGCCTCGCGACAAGTCTTGGTTCAAACGGTTATGCAACCCGCGTAGCTCCCGGTCTTCCTGAATATCGAGCCACAGCACTTGCGTATCGGTATCGCCGCGTTTCTGATGGATTAGATCGACAGCATGGAAGGTGATCGAAAAGGAACGTATACGTGCAGCAAAGTGATCGAAGTATTGCTCAACCTCCTCCATTTGCGGGACGAAGAAGGATTGTTTTAACGAAACATGCTGTGGCAACAGGGCAGTTTCTATGCCTACTTGATGTGTACTAATCAACTGATGGACCATCTTCCTTATTCGATTATGAATGTCATGATCCAATAACAACGCAAAACATACATACATGGCCTTCTCCCTCCTCATTCGTTTATCGCGCAAATCGTTCCAACTAGGCACCCCATTCCAATCATTGTATATTCTATCCATTCCTGTTACAACCCTCAAGAAGATTACAGATGTGAAGTTGAATCGGGGAGAGGAGACGGAGAGGGACGCGGGGTCCGGGGGGAGAGGTGGGAGCACAATCAAAAATGGAATCAAGCACAAAGAGCACAAAGAATGGTGGCCATAGCCAGCACCGCATCAAATTCGAGAAGGGACGAAAGGAAGAAATCGAAGTGGGTACGCTGGCGAGGAACTTAGGAGAATTTAAATGTGGCATGACGAGTGTAACGGTGTAACGGTCACCAGCGCTCCTTAGAAGCTGATTTTGTGCATTCGCATGCGCTAGCGGACATGAGCGACGCTTAGCCGCCCGATGGAGGCCAAATTTGTACCGTTTTGGTACGCTAAGCGTCGCTGGTGTCCATTACAGATTCAACGGGGCCGATTCCGTCCGCTAAGCGTCGCTGGTGTTCATTAGCTGGCTCCAGGCTCGCCAAGACAACGCCGGGCGGCGATATTGTCCATCGCGCGGAACACTGGGAGTGAGCAAAAGAAAAGATTGCAATGCGCTCGGCTCCAGTTCATTCCGCAGTGCTGCTCCTGCCTTTAAAGCGGCCCCATGCGATAAATACCGCCAGCAGCATAAAGAGGACATTGTTACGACACGCCTACGGCGGATAGTTCGGAAGCGGCCGGGCTGGGCAAATCAAGCGAGACTGCTCGCGGCTAACGATGCCAGGCTTGTGTTTTTCTAAATTCGAATTGGGGTAATCGGGTAAGTAACCATGTCTCAATACGGAGGTTGACGGCATTCGTCCCAGCTGCCCGCTCCAGGGTAACGGATGATTTAACAATTCATATTCGGGAGGAACGTTAATGGTAAAGAAAACCTGCCTGGCCTTTGCAACAGCCCTGACAATCAGTTGGGCTATCATCGCCGCTCCGGTCAGCCACGCGGCGGACCTCTCCCTGCATGTAGACGGCCGTGTGCTCCAGACGGACGTAGCTCCGGTCATGGTGAACAACACCGTGCTCATTCCGCTGCGACATGTCGCAGGGACGATCGGTGCCGCGATCCAATGGGATGCTCCTTCACGTACCGTCACGGTTACCAGGGAGAATGTGACCGCGACCCTCATACTCGGGCAGCGTGCAGCGACCGTGACCAAAGGGGCCGACACGAGCGATGTCTTGTTGACTGAGCCGGCCAGGTTGCTGGACAACCGGGTGATGGTGCCGGTACGCTTTCTCGCTGAGACCTTCGGTGCCGGTATCAAGTGGGACAAGGCTTCCCAGAGCGTGAACATTACCCCAAGTCAGGATGAGGCAACGACCATTGTCGGCCCGCAGGGGCCAAGGGGCGAGGCCGGACCGGAAGGACCCGAAGGGCCCGCTGGGCCTCAGGGCCCTGCAGGGCCCAGGGGCTCCACCGGTCCAGCCGGACCGGAAGGTCCGAAGGGCGAGACCGGCGTGGCCGGTGCAGATGGAGCGGACGGTTCCATCGGACCTCAGGGGCCGGCCGGACCAGCGGGACCAGCGGGACCTCAGGGGCCTCCCGGTCCAATCGGCCCTGCAGGACCCCAAGGGAACGAGGGGCCGGCTGGAAGTAATGCGACAGGCACGTATGCCTACGCGGCCCGGACCTCAGGCGGGGCCATCGCCATTGTGCTGGGCGGAACGAATATTCCGCTCGGCGATCTTCAGCAATTGAGTGGATTCAGTGCTAGTGCCGACAACACGTCTTTTACAGTGTCTGAATCGGGGAGCTATTACATTTCCTACAAGGTAGAATTGCAGAGTGACTTAATGACGGGCGCTCAAGTTATTCATAATGGCGTTCCGCTTCCCGGGAGCATAATCCCCCCTTACAAGTCAAAAGACATCTACCAGACCGAATCAATCGCGAACCTATCGGCAGGAGATACACTCAGTCTTCAATTCTATGGCGTTATCGCTGCAACTAACTTGGTTAATGGCAATGGCGCCACTTTGAGCATTATCAAACTTTCTTAACCATTATGTTCTGAATCTGAACGCCGGCCTTCTTTCACTCAAATGAAAGAGGGGCCGGCGGTCAACGTACGATGCTCAGCTTCTGATGAGGATCTTTTGCAACCTAATGAACCGCTGTGGCAACCGCCCTTTTACTCGCTCAATATCCCTTGATCGACTGACTTCTTAATGAGCTGCTCGGCGTACGCCCATAATGCTTCCGAGCCATTCGAAATTTCACGATTTCGATTGACTACCTGCCCGCTGGTTATGTTGTATTTTTTCCAGGTATCCCCTTGATTCAGATGGTTATGAATAAGCGGTTGCAACCGGTCCAGCGATGCAGCGAAACAGGCTTCAGGCGTCTCCTTCTTTTCGAATTCCATCCATAATGTCATCAATTCATTTCCCTGTTCCTCCGGCAACAACCCAAACAGGCGTTTCGCCGCCTTGCTTTCCCGATCGAGCTTGTCCGCCTGCCCCTGTAGATCATAAGCAAATGTATCCCCTGCATCAATTTCTACTAGATCATGAACCAGCAACATCTTGATGACCTTGAACAAATCGACCTCATGGTTCGCATGCTTATGTAAAATGAAAGCCATCATGGCGAGATGCCACGAGTGCTCGGCGTCGTTCTCCAAGCGAGATCCACTGATGATTTTTGTCTTTCTTTCGACGTTTTTTAACTTATCAATTTCGATCAAAAAATCGATTTGTTGGTTCAACTGGTCCATTGGGCGGCCTCCAGGTTAGGATTATAGTCCATGCGTAGCATCTTCAAAATGTTTGATAGTCGGCCGGTCTATTCGAATAGGTGAAGCATCTCTTTAATCTCTCGCAAATTTTTTATGGACCGATGAGGCTTGGAAGGGGCGATCCCAAAAGCGCGATCTTCTTTCCATACCCCTTTCATTCCCGCATGAATGCTGGCGTCCACATCATGGACCGGATGGTCGCCTACGAATAGTGAAGTGTGAGGCTCAGCATCCAGACAGGCTAGCGCGTGATGAAATATCCTGATGTCCGGTTTTCTTAATCCCACCTGTTCAGAAATGACAATTGCATCAAAATAACCCTCTATGTTCAGCCCTCTGATCGTATTCATCTGGAATTGACCCATTCCATTCGTTATCATACCGAGCTTTAGTTGCATGCCCTTCAGATCGTCAAGCGTCTCGATGACGTTTGCGAAGCCGATGCAGTGATGCCGAAAGGATTGCACATAATCCTCCAGTAATGGTTCCCACTCCATGTCTAGACGAAATTCTTCGATCAGCTTTTGATAGACGATATCCTTCCAAACATATCCCCTCTGATCCAACTCGATAAATCGCTTGATAAAAAGGGGTTCGTCCATGCGTTGAAGCGCTTGAAATCGACGATATTGATCACGAATAAAGGCGTGCAGTGAGCGATTACGGTCAAGCAATGTCCCGTCTAAATCAAATAAGACGGCGTTGATCATATGCGCCGGTCCCCCTTGTGTCAACTAAAGCTGCTCATCCATTGCGCGGATAGCCCATTCCAATGACTGGATTCTCCTCTTTAAAAGCGTGCTTTGCGGACTGCCTGCTTTTGCCTTATCGTAGCTGGACTTGATGGATGGAAGTAATCCATCTAATACTTGGCGAGCCGTCGACAGTTCGGCCTGAAGGTAAGGATGCGGCTTCTGATGCCAGACGTTTTCCAGAATAGCCAAGCCAATGGATAAAGCGCTTAGTCTTTTCTCGATCAAAGTTAGGCTCACACCTTTCCGAGTCATCTGAGCACGAGCAGTTTCTAATTTGCGGATTGTAGATTGGAACGCTCTTATAGATTCTACCTTTTCGTCATCTGATACATCTTCCATATCTGGCCATCCTCTCTTAGTATGTTAACCGTTCAATTCTTCTGGAATCCCCCTTCCTTAATTATTGCGTACATTCTAACATCCTCATGCGCGCCTTTAACGAGTATATGTTTCCTGAGAATCCCTTCAAATTCCATCCCCGATTTTTCCATCACTCGGTAAGAGCCTGTATTTTCCGGATGACATCTTGCTTCGATTCTTACTACTTTCATTCGTTCAAACCCAAAAGCAATGACGCATTTTACAGCCTCGGTCATATGCCCGCGATTCCAAAAGGCTCGCGATAACGCATAGCCCAATTTTGCTTTTGCATTTTTTATATCCCAAGAGATAAAACCGGTGGTTCCGATCACTTTCCCGGTGGCTTTATCCCCCCCCAGAGCGAGATCGTTTTCTTCTCGTACTTATCCAGACGTACAGAAAAGAATCCCACGACCACCTTACTGCAACGCTTCCTGAGCAGCAACCCGCCGCTGCCCCCCAGGGCGAACTGACGCCGACGTTACAGCCGGCAAGGCTTCCCCGGCTTCCTCCATTCGGCGCAGTAACCGTTCACGCATCCGGTCTGCTGTCTCACGGTGCGATTCCAGCCCAACCAAATTCGTCAACTCATATGGGTCTGTCTCCAGATCGTACAAGCATTCTTCTTCATAGTAATCCGAACCGGCCTCACGCTCCCCATCCTGATACGGTGCGTGCACACTGTACTTCCAACGCCTACTCCTGACCGCACGCCCCGTCCGGACACCGCTGATCTGGATGAACACGTCGTCCGGCCAAGCCGTCTCTTCCCTCCGTATTAAGGGAATCAAAGAGCGTCCTTGAAAATGGTGGGGCACGGCAAGGCCTGCGGCGTCAATCAACGTCGGGGGCAAATCAATGAGACTGACGAGTTGCCGCAACTGCCCCCCGCATTCGAAACCGGGACCGCCCAACACCATGGGAATTCGGATCGAGCTCTCATGACAAGACTGTTTATACAAGTGGTTTCTCGTTTTGAAATGACAGCCGTGATCGGAGGTAAACAGTACGATCGTATTTTCCAGCAAATGCAGACTCTTTAACGCATCCAACAACCGTCCAAAATTTTCATCAATACGCTTGACCATCCCATAATAGCCACCGAGATGCTGATGAGCGCTCCCTCCTAACGCGGCTAGATCTGGCGGCACGTTGCGGGATTGATAACGCTCGCGATACCCGTCCGGTGCAACATAATCATCCAGCCTATTTTGCTGATGAGGCTCTAGCAATGACAGGAACAAGAAGAAGGCGTCCTCTTTATGTCGATCCACATAGTGAATGGCAGCATCTGTCAGCGCATCGACACGATACCCGGGCAACCTAACCTCACGGTTGTCGTTGTCCCACAACACCGCATCATAGGGCTCGGATGTCAATTCCGGCGTATTGGAAGCCAGCCAATCGCGATACCCGCCCCGCTGATCAGCAGGGACTGGATTCTCACCGGCCAAATGCCACTTGCCGATATAGCCGGTACGGTAACCCGCCTCATTAAACACGCTGGCCAACGTAGTACAATCGCTTGGCAGTGGATGTGTATTGCGATAACATCCCGTTACCGTCGGGTACAAACCCGTCTGCATACTGGACCGTGCAGGTCCGCACAGCGGCTGGCACGTAAAACCGTTGTAGACATGCGTATTCTGCATAGCAAATCGGTCCAGATTCGGCGTCAGATCAAGCGCGTTTCCGTGAAGACCCAGCGTGTCCCAGCGCTGCTGGTCGGTAAAAAAAACGATCACATTCGGCTTTTCTCTTTGCTTCGTTCCACTCGTCATGAGTTGGACTCACTCCCTCCGAACAGCCCCGGACCCAAGTCCGCTGTCGCCACTGTCACATACGGATTAAAAATCGTGTCTTCGCTCTCAAATGCGTGTGCCCACATTTTGCCGTACATCCTCTCGACCACATCTGCCATTTCCGGAAGATCAATTATGTTTCGCATTTCATGCGGATCCGCTTCCAAATCATACAGCTCATTGATATCGGTCGCATGAAACACAAATTTGTATCGGTCGGTTCGTACCATCCGACTTGTGTAGAACACCTCCACCCCATTACATTGCGCATATACACTGTCCCGCCAATCGTTTGGCGGTCCCGCGTCTTCAAGAAAGGGGCGCAAGCTTCGTCCCGCACAACGGGGCAGTTCCTTAGCTCCGGCGGCTTCTAGTAACGTCGGTGCAATGTCCATTAACGTCACAAAAGCATCACACGATCTCCCCGGGTTGCTCACGCCTCCCGGCCACCTGATGATCATCGGTACGCGATAGCCCTCTTCAAACATGCTGATGCCCTTGCAATACAAGCCGTGCGCTCCCGCATGCTCCCCATGGTCGGACAAAAACAGGATCAAGGTATCGTCCAATTGCCCGTTCTGCTCCAACGTATCCAAGACTTCGCCAAACATATCGTCCATCATCGTGCAGTAACCCCAATAATGTGCTATCGACTCCCTGACCTCATCATCGCCAAACGGTTGAAACACTTTTCGTATTTTGCGGTATACACCCGGTTTGTCCGCCAGGTCATCATGATAGTTGGGCGGAAGCGGGATGGACTTCGGCTCATACATAGAAGCATACTTTTCCGGTATGATGAAAGGATCATGCGGACCAGTGACCCCGATGTACATACACCATGGATCACAACTGGATTTCAACTGATCCAACTGCGCGATGCCCCGTTTTACCGCTTCGTAATCCCTGAGCTCTTCATACGCCATTTCCGACGCTCCATACAACTTCACATGGCCCCAGCCCGGACGCGCAAGCTCACCACGCTGACGCTCCCGCCTCTGTTCAGCCTTATACTTTTCATGATCCACTTGATAGCGTTGCCGTCGAGTTCCCATGATGGCCCCTTTCGGGGCCCCGACAAACAATTCCTTCCAACCGCGTTCCACAGGATTTTCGGTTGCTGAAACATGCCATTTACCGCTGAAATACAGATCATACCCCGCATCTTTCAGCTTTTCAGAGAACGTCTCCACCCCGTCGTTTAGCGAACGGTTCACAGCTTGATCGTTCAAGCAGTTGTTGTACATGCCATGTTGGGACGGGTAGAGCCCGGTCATCATGGATGCCCTCGCGGGGCAGCAGTGCGCCATCGGCGGATACGCCCGATTAAATCGGACTCCCTCCGCCGCTATCCGATCCAGATTGGGCAGACGACACGGATGACCCGCTTCCGTGACAGACGCTTGTTGCTGATCCGTCATAAAAATTAATACATTCGGCCTCTCTTTCCCCACCATACCGACCTCCTCCTATACGCCTCCGCTATTCTTCCAAAACAATCACTTCGTTAATGCTGTTCCATCCGTTAACCGAATTGCCATCTCCCACAATCCGAATATAACGAGCTTGTACCGGACTAAAGGAGTAGGTTTCAAATTCCAGTGTGGAACCACTGCTCTCGCCGGAATATACCGTATCCCAAGACTGAGCATCTTCCGACACTTGCAAGGTGAAATAAGAACTTCTCTGGTTGCCATTCATCCAGGCGATCCCTACTCCGTCCACCGTTTTTAATTGTCCCAGATCAAAACGAATCCATTGATTGCTTCCCAAAGCAGACCAGCGGGTTAACAAATCGCCATCGGCGGCATTGGCCGGAATATTCCCTTGATCATACTGCGCATCACTAGCCACAACATCCTCGATCTCCAAGAGGGTGCGGTCCGGCGGAATGCCGATGCCCGATTCCGTTTTGAACAATACATAATAGGCAAGCCCCGTTTCTCCCGATGAAGCCGGTTCCACCATAATTTCCGCTATACCGGGTATACTTGTCGCTTGTGTCACGGTTATCGCCGCTTCGCCGTACACACTGCCCGTAACCGTAGGCACCGTATACTCCCCTTCAGGAATGGACACCTCATAATACAAGCGATCGGGTTCAAACCCTGCCAGCGGAGCGCCTGCAACCTCGATCCCGCTTAGCGCAACAGGTTGATCTGCCGAGAAAGACCATTCGGACAAAGGCGTCGGAACGTAAGAGGTTGGCGGAGGCGGAAAGCCATCCATATAGGGCGTCAACTGAATCGTCAAGGTGACGTCTTCCGCATCTTCCAACCAAACCGACAATTTTCTCACATTCGCGAGGTTATCGTTTTCCGGATGTTGGGGAGATGAAGAAAGCGGAACCGCCTCTTCAACGGTAAAAGACGCTTCAATTGGGGAAAGGATTTCCGCTTCCACTCGCTTGTCACCCCGTTTTAGGAACGCTTTTTTACCGCTTCCATCTACTTCAATTCCCGCCGTCGTATGCATAAACCAGCCGACTTGCGAAGGGAATTTCGCCTGAATTTCATCTTGAATCAGCATGCGCCTGCGATAATCCATCAGTGCAATGCCCCTTTTGGCATCCCACACTTCCTCTCGATAAGCGGGTGTCATGTCGATCACCACATGCGACCCATATTCATTAAAATCGGAATGGGTGATCTCCGCCTGTGCATACGGATCTTGATCAGGTCCGAATCCAGGATTAATCACCAGCGTGTTGTGACCTTCCGCTCGCTTCTTATAATATTGCCAGCGTTCGGCATCGTCCTCAAAACTCCATAGCCCCGATGACCCGTAAGTTTGCATGCCATGATCAATGGCCCATCGTGTTCCTAGCGCATCAAAAACAAAACTGCCGATATCCAAATCGCCGTGACTGGATTGGTTGTCGCCGCCTTTGGATCCGATATAGAGAGCGTACGGATCCTCCCATGCGCTTCTCATCATCGCTACCGCTTCTTGTCCGTTGTAAACGGCATCCTTGGGCAGATTAACCTCATTTGGTGAAGCATAAGAACCCGGATTCGCCCATAACAGTCTTCGCACATCAGAGAGGTCGTTCTGCAGAACGAACCACCCTAACTCAGGATGCAAAAACCGATTGGCCAGCCACAACTGACCCTCAATCGACAAGCGATTGGAAGCCGTAGCATCGCTGTAATTAAAACTGGCTCCTGTGGGACCGGTCAAATTCAACGCCAGATGCCCGGTATGTTGCAACCCTGATTTGGCCGAGAATCCATAGTCCGTCCCAAGTGCCGTCCCTAATGTAGCCAGGAGATCAATCCAGTATTTGGACGCATAGGCCCAATAGGTGGGCCCTTCTTCACCGCCTCCCAAAGCATCGTACAGCGCCCAATGCATTTGGATTGATTTCAAAGCCTCTTGCAGAATGAACCCCGCTTCAGTTGCCTCTTCACCAAACGCCAGGGCCGCCATAGCCAGCGAACTGTTCACCACCGCATTTTTGTTGTTGGGATTCCGGAACCATCCTCGTTCGATTCCCGTTCCGCTTAACCCAAGGTACACGATTCGGGCCGGTTCAAACGCTTTTTCGATTACCGCCTCCCTAAGCAACTCCCTTTCCGAAACCGTCATAGCAGAATAAAACCAGTCATACGCCAGCGCGAAAGCAAACGAAAGTTCCGCTGTTCCGAGAAAGGCAGAGGGATTCCAATCGGAAAAATCGGCAGCAGCTTCCAAATCATCCCACGCTCTTTCAAAATAGGTGTCATCGCCGCTGATTTGATACATGAACCCCCAGTATTGTATCCTCTCCACCATCGGACGAGCCACGGTATTCAAGAAATTACCGCTCCCATGTTGTTGGGACGTATTGTACTGTACAATCGGTTCATTCAAGAGACGAATCGCTTCCCGTTCGACATCAGCATACCAGGTCGAAAAAGGATCTCCCTCCAATATCTGATTGCGAATAAACGCAAAATCCGAACTCGTTGCGAACAGACGTGGATGCGAATAATCGGGATGCTGCAATTCCAACGCGTCCATTAACGAAGCCGCATCCGGTCCTGAATAAATCGTCACTGTGGCATTAGAGCATGCTTCCTCGAGATCACAGAGTTCCACCTTAAATTGATCTTGGCCTATGTGAGCACCAGCCTGATAGGACCAGTTTCCATCTGCATGAAAGACAAGAGTCCCGTGATCCGGCTCTTCGTATACGGAGAAAATCACTTCATCTTGCTCCAAATCGTGGGCATGCGATTGACCATAAATCGTTTCAAACACGGTTACGGTATACGCTTCGTCGGCCATGCTGGGCGGGTCGTTAACAGGCAGGATGGGAGTGGCGATGAGAAAGCTGCCCATCCCTCCCTCTTCATCCTCAACCAGGACTCGGAAAGCGTCTTCGCCGAAATAATCACGATCCGGGAAATAAATCCAATTTCCATCTGGATAGACGTGAGCTTTACCCCGCTTGGGACCGCTTAACATCCTATACGTGTATGTGTTCGCCTCCCCGTCCCCGGTGGGTAGGGCGGATTGGACATACTGATCCTCGTAAACGTTCTCCGTCACCGTCGAGAGAGTGAGGGGGTAGGCTGCTCCGACCACAACCACACTCTCAGCTTCCACTATTCCTTCCGAAGAGACTGCTCGAATGACGGCTCCGCCTGGCCCCGTACCGGTGACCACCCCTTCGTTTACAGTCGCCACATCAGGATGGGAAGAAGACCAGGTTAAATCGGAATCGGTCGCATCAACGGGGGTTCGTACCACTTCCAATGCAACGGAATCTTCTTCATCGAGATACAAATAAGCCGGACTCAACTCGATATGATCCAACGGTACGTATTCTTTCCAAACCACATCATCAATCCAGAAGGTGCCCCTCCATCGGAAGTACGGTTGGATCTGTACACGCACCGCTTCATCAGGCATTGTTACAATTTCCTCTACATAGGTCCAATCCGCATTCCCCGTAACCGCCATATCCGGCCTTTCCTGCGCATCCCAAAGCCGGGTTCCGTTCCCGTCAAATACCGTCAGTCTGGCGGTGACAGCACCATTCGCAGCCAGCGGCTCGCCCTTCACCCACATCCCAAAGCGATAATGACTTCCCCCGCTCACCTGAATGTTCTGAATCACACCCGCCGTCCCTCCATTCAACTCCACTTGCAAGGACGATTGTCCAGACCGATACACCTCTTCCGTTACAGTGAAGTTTGCGTTCTGCCCCCAGGTGTTCCAATTGGCTGTGCCCTGTTCAAAACTTGGATTTTTCACCAGTTCACCTGATTCAGCTTGAACTTCTTCAAACCAAAAACCAGGTGTATAGAGCGTCGCCAGCAAGACCCCTATCATCCATACCGCAATGTTTTTTTGAAACGCTTTCATTTCTTCGTACCTCCCTCATGTTTGATATGAAAGATGGATTTGTACTTCCCGGGCGTGATGCCTTCGTATTTCTTAAACGTTCGAATAAACGAATTACTATTGACAAAGCCGATTTTTTCTGCCGTTTCTGCAATGGTTAAACCTTCATTTTCCATACATTTTTTCCCTTCTTTAATGCGGGTTAGATGGATAAAATCTACCATCCCTTCACCCGACTGTTCCTTGAAAAACCTGGAGAGATAAGCCGGATTCATATCGAAATGCTCTGCGATGGAAGAAATGGATAAATTAGAATCGGAGTAATGAGTCAGAATGAACTGTTCCACCTCATCTTTTAGCTGCACATTCCGGCTTTGCTTTTTGGCATCAATATGCGTACAAACAAACTCTAGCAATTCGAGCATTTTCTCTTCCATTTGCTGCATCGTCTCGCTTTGCATCAATCCCGAGATCATCTGTGCATCATCAAAAGGCAAATTCGATCGGCCCTGTTCAAGATCTAATTCGTCCAACGTCTTAATCATTGTCCCGACCATATCAAACATCAAACATTTGGCCATGGATACAGACAAATTCACCTCTTCCCGGCTTTGTTTGAATAAAGTGCTTAGTACTTGACGGGCTTCGTCAATTTCTCCGGACTTGATTGTATTGATAAAGCGCTGTTCTACTTGAATCGAATACATGTACTTCTTAGGTTCTCCCCCGTGATTTCTCGTGTTCTCCTGCCTGTGAATTCGATTGGAACCGATTACAATTCGATATTCCATCGTTTCCACCGCTTCTTGATAAGCTGCAGCTATACCTGAAATTTTTTCGTGAACCCGACTGATAGCCCCCGTGAAGTGAATGAAGAATTTTTCCGCAATAAATCGGTGTGCCTCCTCGGCAATGGCTTGCAGGTCGTCCGGATCCAACTCGCCCGTTTTACTGTTAACCAGACAGGCCAGCATGTCATCAACTTCCACCATCACGCCGATGTAGTGGACACCGACTAATTCTTCAATGATGTTGGTCAGGATATGACGAACAAAGAATAAACGCTCTGTCTCATCTCCTTTGAGATCTTCCCGAAACAAACCATGATAATCTTCAATATAAATCAGAAGCACGGCAAATCGATCCGTAGGAAAATGGACGTCATACGAAGCCAATGTATCCTCCACAGGCAAATCCGATTCCAGTTGTCCTTTCAAAACCCGTGCCAGAAAGTTGGATCGCAAGGCACTTTTCTGATTTTCCAAACGATGGCGTATGTCTTGAAACTGCTCCAGCGTGGCGGATAAATTCTCTCGGATAAAATGAAATTCATTATCTGCTTCTCCCGTTATAGGTTCGCCTTTATTTCGAAGCAAGTTGACAATTTCACGAACGGGGCGAACATTTCGCCTAGCAAAGTACCATGCCATCCAAATACCCAGAATGAAACAAACCAGCAGGCCTCCGATGGTTAGATTGCGAACATACGCGGCTTTTTCCATAAATAACTCATACGGCAAGACCGAAATATACTTCCAGTCGGTATGTTCAGAGGTGATGTATGACAGCACAACTCGTGTTCCATCCATTTCCTTGATCAACGTATCTTGTTCTTGGAGCAAATCTTCATAAAGTACATCATAGCGAAATGGAGCGGATCCGGACGAAGATATGGTTTCATTACTACTGTTTAAAATATACGTATTCCCGCGTTCCGTCCAACGAGTACCCTCCAATAGCTCCTGTAACTTATCATGGTTTACTAGAATGACCAGGTTCCCGGCAGGAGAACGATCGGAATTCATCGGCAGCGATTGGATGTAAACCGTTTTGCCGTTCTCCTGCCTGACAAATTCCCCAGAGTGCGATTCGTTCAAACGCGCGAACCACTCGTCATACCCCATGTCTTTTGAAAAATCGTGCATTTGGTGAAAAAGCGGCGCTTTGGCATACACATGATTCGATATGACGTAATTCCCGCTTAACACATAGACATAAAAAGCGTCCACCGAATCGCTTAGCGCCGCGTAAAGCGTGAAATCTTGAATCAGTTGAACCAACTTATACCGTTGTGAATCGGGAATATCGGCATATCGATTCAAGAAGTCGGGCAACTTAGCGTTAAATGCGATTTCCAAACTTATCCTGTAAATATTGCGAACATAATTATCCATTTCCTGTTGAACTTGGGTGAGTAATGCTTTGTTCGCACGGTTAATTTCCCGTGAAATGGTTTCCTCGGTTCTCAGATAGATCAAGATCCCGGTAAGGACCGGAATCAGCAAAACGATAAGATAGGACGTGAGCGCAGTAAAAAACAATCCTTTGTGAAAGGGCGGTTTTTTTTGATTTCCCATAACCCCGGCCACCGATCTGTTCTATTCTTTCAACGCTCCGATCATGACCCCTTTTACAAAATACTTTTGCAAAAAAGGGTATGCTATCAGTATAGGCAGCGTTGCCACCATTATTGTAGCATATTTAATACTTTCCCCGATTCTCGATTTGTCCTGGCTGGAAACATCCGTCATCATGGCATCGGTGCTGTTGGCGATCAAGATCTCCCGCAATATGAGTTGAAGAGGATAGAGATTACGGTCTCGCAAATAAATCATCGCTTGAAACCAGGCATTCCAGTGCGCTACACCATAAAATAGAATCATGACCGCCATGACCGGCATGGAAAGCGGGATGACGATCCGAAACAGCACCGTAAAATCATGCGCACCGTCCAATTTTGCAGACTCAATTAGTGATTCCGGTATGGCCGCGAACGATGTTCTCATTACAATCAGATTCCAGGTTGAAATTAAAGTAGGCACGACCAGCGCAGTCAAGGTATTGCCCAGTCCCAACGTATTGTTGACCAGCAAATACGTCGGAATGAGGCCGCCTGAGAAGAACATGGTGAAAGCAATGAGAAACATCATATGGTTTTTCCAATACAATTGCTTACGAGACAACACATAGGCGCCCAAGGAAGTCATCAGCAGATTGACGAAAGTACCTCCCAAAACCACCAGCATCGTATTGCGGTAACCGGACGCAATATTCGGATTTTGAAATACAAACCGGTACGCCTCAACGTTGAAGGAAAGAGGTTTAAGCAATAACCCGGTGTGTCCAACTAGCGCATCGGAATGACTCAGCGAAGCGACGGCAATATAATAAAGCGGATACAATGTAAGAATCATCATGAAGACAAGACCGCCCGTATTCAAAGCATCGAATACGTACTCATTCTTCGTTTTTTTCACCCCCACCGTTCACCTCCTCTACCACAGACTCGTATCATTCAGCCTTCGGGATATATAATTCGCCATAACCAGCAACATAAAATTGATCATCGATTGAAACAAACCAATGGCCGTTGTATAGCTGTACTCACTTCCGCTCTCCAGACCTCTTCGGTAAATGAAGGAAGCCAATACATCAGCCGTTTCATACGTGTTCGGATTGTACAGCAGAATGATTTTTTCATAGCCGAGTTCCATCATATTCCCGATTTTCAAGATTAGCAAAATCACAATCATCGGCATGATGCCCGGAATCGTGACATGCACCACTTGCTTGAAACGTCCCGCACCGTCCACTTTGGAGGCTTCATACAACTCGGGATTGATGCCGCTTAAAGCGGCCAAGTAAATAATGGAGCCCCAACCAATATGCTGCCATATATCAGAGGCGATATAGATCGTCCGGAAATACTCCGCTTTGGATAACAAAGCGGTCTGTTCCAACCCGAACCATACCAGCACATGGGTGATGAAGCCGTCTCTGGCGAGAAAATCCACCAGCATGCCGCAAACCACAATAATGGAAATAAAATGCGGAAGATACGTGACCGTTTGCACCGTCCTCTTGAACCATTGTCTGCTGATTTCATTCAGCATCAGGGCGAAAATGATCGGGGCCGGAAAAGCAAACAACAACTGGTACACATTGATCAAAAACGTATTCCTGATCAGCCGCCAGAAATAATAACTGTCATAAAAATTTGAAAAATGCTTCCACCCCACCCATGGGCTCCCGCTCACTCCCTTAACCGGGCTGAAATCTTTGAAAGCAATCACCGCGCCGTACATCGGAATATAGTGGATAACCAAGTAATAGAGCAGGACGGGAACTGCCATGATATAAATATATTTATTGATTTTGAAGTCTCTGATGATTCGGTTTCTTTTTCGCAATGCCTTCCAACGCTTCTGCGCCGGCGCTTTGGCGACATGCATTTCGGCCAAGATCGCGGCCTCCTATCGTTCAAATATAATGGGGGCAGGCAAAGTTCTCCTCTTTGCCCGCCGGTGTACAGTTGCAACTAATTACTGGTGTATCGGTCATATGCCGTCTGCATCATTTCAAGAGCTCGTCCGATTCCCATCCGATTGATTTGTTCCACATAAGCATCGAATTGGTCCAGGGACTCGTCGCCATAAATAAATTTCAACAACATCTCCTCACGATAGGTCTTGACATCTGACATAATTTGGGCCAGCTCACTGGATTCCTCCACCGTATGATTCACCGGCGGCAATCGGTACGCGCGGGAATAATCGCTGTGCTCCGAGAAAACGGACATCGCATCTTGCTGTTGCGGAAGGGTATAGTATTGTTCCAGGTAACGATCGTCGTCCATGCCCGGCGTCGGATAATTCGCCCGGAAATAACGCGCCATGGATTGGGCAATATCATAGCCGTTCGAGTTGTTCATAATCAGATCCGTATAAGTCGGATACCCATCCACTATTTCATAGGTTACTCCTTCTACTCCAAAATTCTTGAGCATGTGCCCTTCTTCCCCATAAAAATAATCGAACCAACGAACGGTTTCTACCGGATGCTCATTGGCCGTCGTAATGCCTGCCTGACCATTGATCGACACTTCAAAATTGAAGGGAACAAAACGCGGCTGCTCCCCTTTTTCATAAACCGGAAAAGGCGCTGCTACAAGATTAAAGGTCGGATCATCCGCTTTGGCCACATAATAGCTGCCCATGGAACCGCCGATATACCCGGGTACAGCGCCTGCCTGATCATTCAACAGTTTGGCATCAATCGCTTTACGGTCATTGGTGGCAAAATCTTTATCCAGCCACCCCTCCACATACCATTTATTCATCGTCTCCAAGGCTTGCTTCATCCCCGATTCGATCGGCCCGAACCGTACCTCTCCATCTTCCACAAAGAAATCATGGGTCACTCCATACGCTTCAATGAATGAGGGGATGTTTTGGAGGAAGAATAAATTGGTCGAGAAGGGAGCTTCAACGCCTTTCTCCTCCTTGAACGTTTGCAACACTTGTTCCCAATCCGCTATCGTTTCCGGCATGTTCAAGCCAAGCTCATCCAGCCAATCCTGACGAATGAAATTTCCGGAGAACGTTCGATATCTCCCCACATTAATGGAAGGAAAGGCATAGATTTCACCGTTTGTCGTGGAGATTTGTCCCATTACTTGCGGATAATCTTCCAAGACTTTTTTGAAATTTGGGGCATGCTGTTCAATCAGATCATTCAGTGGAACCAGGACGCCGTCTTCAATCGCCTTTGTCGGACCGCCTGCATATTGGTTCCAATTCCCCTCCATAACATCCGCAAAATCCCGGGAAGACATGATGAGGTTGAACTGTTGGTTGGCCTGCCCAGCCGGAGGATGCTGAAACTGCAGCTTGACATTTGTGTCCTTTTCCATTTCCTTATACATTTCTACTTCGCTCAAGCTTTGCAGAGAACTGGCTACATTGTTGTTCAGATTGGTCCAGTAAGTCAGATTGATTTCCGGGACGCCGGGATCATCGGAACCAGTAGCATTCGGTTCCCCTTCACCGCTGCTCCTTTCATTTTCATTCGTCAACGATTCTGTCGAGTTCTCATTGTTGCTACTCGAACAGGCTGCCATGAGAACCAATAACAACACGGCCAACCAAAGAAATACAGTCGTGCGTGAATCCCTTTTCATTTTTTCAAACATCCCCTCTCTGATCGTGATACCAACTTGATTCATATAGTAGCGCTAGTGCGCTCGAACTCCCTCATTGTAAAGAGAAGGGAGGCGTTTCGTAAATCATCAATCGTAATTTGGGATCATCAAAAACGTACAATATAGAACAATAACAGCCGTCAGAACACGCAATTAAGGTGAAAAAGTCACTGGCTTTGCACAATTGCTTCCATCGGGAGGGAGCGTGCCGTCGCCACGAACGTATTCTCCATTTTTGGGGTGGTATGTAGTTTTGCGTGTCCTGCCTGCGCGTTTCCCGCTGGTTCTTCTTGGCGCTTTCCATAAATAAACAGCCAGAGGGGTCTCTGGCTGTTTTATAGTGGTTTGCACAATATTCCGGCAAGAACATGATGAATTTGCACATTATATCGGCGGTGAAAATGTCGGCAAATTCCCGTAAACCTCTTCGATTTGCATATGGACCAGCCTCCCGATCTGTTCCTTTGCAGTCTACCATGCGATTCGTTTTTGCGCCTGAGCGATCGTCTTTTCAATAAGCACAGCGGCAGATTGTGCGTTCGCCAGTCTCAATCCCTGCCCGGCCCAGAGCGACATGTATTCCGGGTTATTGGCCCGGGCTGATGCCTGGCGAATATCCGTGGTCATGGCATGCTGAATCGGATAAGCAGGAATCCTTCCTGCAGGCATCGATCGCATAAACGTGGTTTGGATCCCTCTCGCCGCTTTGCCCGAATAGGCATTCGTCACTTCGGTGGCATCCTCGCTGGCTGCAAGTATTTTTTGTTTGTGCGTGGGGTGGGCGCCGCTTTCCGTACAAGTTAGAAATGCAGTCCCCATCTGAACGGCGGATGCGCCTAATGTGAGACTGGCTGCGAGCCCCCGTCCATCCATGATCCCGCCCGACGCAATGACAGGGACCGCAACATGATCCGCAATTTGGGGGACCAGCGCCATTAACCCGATTAAGGATTCGGATGCTTCCTTCAAGAAGGTCCCTCTATGTCCGCCCGCTTCGCTTCCTTGCGCCACCACGGCGTGTGCACCGGCTCTCTCCAGCCGGATCGCTTCATCCACTGTCGTCGCTGTACCGATGACAAACGTTCCATGCTGGCTCAGACGCTCCATCACTTCGGGCGAGGGAATGCCGAATGTGAAGCTGAACACTGGAACGCGTTCCTCCAGCACAACGTCGATCTGCTCCTCGAAGGAGGGGAAGTCGAGATGCAGCGAGGGGCGCTCGGGAATGCCCAGTTCACGGCGGTATACGTCGAGACAAGCCGCCATATCCGTCAGCACCGCCTCCTCCGGCTCTTCAGCTTGCCCAGGGCCAGGGACAAACAGATTCACGCCGAAGGGGCGATCGGTTAACGTTCGGATGTGACGAATGGCGCTGCGGATCTGTTCGGGGGACAGGTACCCGGCTCCGAGACTGCCGAGTCCGCCTGCATTCGATACGGCCGCGATCAATTCCGGCGTCGTTGGCCCGCCGGCCATCGGGGCTTGAACGATTGGAGCGTCAATAGTGAGCAAACGCGTCAACACGGTTTCTATCATTTGGGAACGCCTCCTGGCTATCATGCGTTAGGGATCGGCTGCCCGGACGACTTATTGTCATGCGGCCCGCTTGCCGCTAAGGTTCTGAATGGGGGCGGGCGCATACCGGTTTTCTTCATTGTATCGGTCATCCTGGTCGGTTACAACAAAAAAAGGACCCGCGCCTCTTCATGACGAAGAGGACGCGAGCCCCAGTTGACTGTCGATTTACTCGCCATCTTCGAGCATGGCCAAGGCGCGCACCGGAGAGCCGTCCCGTCCGGTAATCTTGAGCGGCGCGGCCATGAAGAAGAAGCGGTCGACCGCCAGCTCCCTCAGCCGGGCCAGTCCTTCCACGATGACGATTTCTGCGCCGAGCAATATGTGATGCACCGGATCATAGTCGGTCGGGTTCGGCGTCGGCACGTCCATGCCGATCATCCCGATCCGCCGGTCTGCCAGCCATTGCGCGAGCTCCAGTGTCATGTAGGGAAAGTCAGAAAAATAATGCGGCTGCGGGAACTGCAAATCCCAGTCTGTGCGGTAAATGACGCGCGCCCCCGGAACGATCGACGCTTCGTAAGGCAGGAAGTCTTCGACGGTCAGCGGCGCTTTGGCTTGCTTATGCGACAAGTCGACCAACAGCGTCTCTCCGATGCACTTGTGCAGATCGAGCTGCTCCACCGTTTTGCCGTCCCGCACAAAATGAAACGGCGCGTCCAGGTGCGTGCCCTGATGCGTGCTCATCGACAGCTGCGAAATGTTGTAGCCGATCGTATCGACTGTATTGTGGACGATGACCGCACACTTCGGGTCCCAGGCAAAAGTCGGCGCCCCGTGATAGATATCGAGCGACAAATCGACGAATGTTCGCATGTCCCTTCGTCCTCCTCTTTTTTGGACTCCCTGTCTCAATTAATTCGCTTGCGCGTCCAGCACGATTTTTCCGGCGGTCGTCGTTCCGTCCGCCAGTTCGAGGAAGGCGTCCGGTCCGGCGGACAGCGGCCGCGTTTCGATCCAGCCGTCTGTGCGGATGCGGCCGGCCTCGAGCAGATCGAGCGCCTGGCGGAAGTCGCGGCCGGAATACGTATACGAGCCGAGCAGCGACAGCTCCTGGCGTACCAGATCGTTGATCGGCATCGGCGTCACGCCTTGGGCCAAGCCGACCATGACGATCCGGCCGCCCGGATTGATCAGCTTCATCGCTTGCTCGCGAGTCGGCTGCGCCCCGACGCAATCCAGAATCACGTCGACGCCGTCCGGGAACAGCTCCGTCCAGCGGTCCGCCAACTCTCCGGCAGGGACGGCGCGGGCGCCCAGCTCAGCCGCATAGGCCAGCCGCGCTGGCTGCAGATCGACGACGGTGACGCGACCGGCTCCCATGCATTGCGCGGCTTGCAACGCGAGCAATCCGATCGGCCCCGCACCGTAGATCAACTGCTCGTCGAGCGGCTGCACGCCGAGCTTCACCGCGTGAACCGCGACCGCCAGCGGCTCGGCCAGCGAGCCGAGCAGCGGGTCCATGCCGTCCGGAACCCGGATGGCATTCGCCGCTGGTACGGCGACATAACGGGCAAATGCGCCCGGCCGATGAATGCCGACGATCCGGCGACTGCCGCATATGCTGCTTTTTCCGGACAGACAGCGGTCGCATCTTCCGCAGGCGATCAGCGGATTCACCGCCACCTTGTCGCCGATCGACAATTCCGCAACATTCGCGCCTAACTCCGTGACGCGGCCGCAAAACTCATGCCCCATAACGAGCGGCGGAAACCGCACGCTGCTATGGCCGAGATACCCTTCCAACTCGCTGCCGCAAATGCCGACCTTGCTGACCTCGATCACTACTTCGTCCAAGCCGCAGACTGGCTGCTCGAGCTCCTCCAGCACCAAATCCCGCGGTCCTCTATAGACAAGCGCCTTCAACGGCGATCCCTCCTCTTCGTATTCGCCGTCAGACGACGACCTTGTTGACGATATGCCGCGGGCGCTCACCAGTGAACAGCCGCTTGATCTCCAGCGCTGCGAACTGCTGCAGGCGCAGCAGCGAATCCTCGGAATACCAGGCGCAGTGGCTGGTGACGAGGCATTGGTCGAGCCGCAGCAGCGGATGATCGCGCTCGATCGGCTCCCGCTCGAGCACGTCGAGCGCGGCCCCGGCGATCCGTCCGTCGCGCAGCGCTTCGGCCAATGCTTCGGCATCGAGGATGCCGCCGCGCGACGTATTGACGACGTACGCCGTCGGCTTCATCGACCGGAACGCTTCCTGCGACATGGCCCCGCGCGTCTCGGCGTTCAGCGGCAAATGCAGCGACAGCACATCGCTGTCCGCGAGCAGCGTCGCCCAGTCCGCGCGGCGCACTCCCCGCTCGGCGAACACGTCGTCCTTCACGTAAGGATCGTACGCGATCGCATCCATCCCGAATGCTTGCGCCCGCTGGATGACCGCCCTGGCGATATTGCCGAAGCCCGCCGTGCCGATCGTCCGGCCGCGCAGGCCGTAGATCGGGCGGCGCGGCGCGATCTGCCACTCTCCGGCGCGCACGTCCGCCACCACTTGCGGGATTTTGCGCACAGAGGCCAGCATCAGCGAGATCGCATGGTCCGCCACCTCGTCCACCGCATAATCCGGCACGTTCACCACCGGTATGCCGCGCACCGCCGCCGCTTCCAGATCGACATTGTCGACGCCGATGCCATAGCGCACAATGATGCGGCAATGCTGCAGCGCCTCGATCACCGTAGCATCGACAGGAGCCCACTGGGTCAGAATGGCGTCCGCGTCCGCACAGAGCGCCGCCACCTCCTCCGGCGTCCGGCATTGCCCGGTCGCGAATTCAAAGCCAAGCGGCCGAAGCAACTCCTCCTCCTGATGCAAATCCGGAAACCCATAATCGGTCACCGCCACTTTGAGCCGTTTATTCATTCGCTCTCCCTGCCTCCCTTAGCCCTCATTCGTGTCGTCCTTCTCCTGCGCATCTGAGGCCATTCGATTATTTCGCCAGATAGCCGCCGTCGACCATCAGGTCTTCCCCCGTGATGAACGTCGCATCGTCGGAAACGAGAAACGCCACCGCGCCCGCCACTTCGTCGGCACGGCCTTGCCGGTTCAAAATGTGCAGCGCGGATACGCGGCGGTTCTCTTCCTCGACATCGAGGCCGAGCTCGGCACAGCTGTTCTCGAACGCCGCGGTGCGAATGTAACCCGGGCAGACGGTATTGACGCGAATCCCGAACGGACTGAGGTCAATCGCCCAGCATTTGGTCAATCCGCGAATTGCAAACTTCGTCGCATTGTAAGTCGCAAAGTTGGACTGCCCAATGAATCCGCTTACAGACGACAGATTGACGATCGCGCCCTTGCCGCTTGCTTTGAGCAACGGAAGCGCATGCTGGGTCACGAGCGTCGTGCCGACAATATTGACGTCGAGGATCGCGCGCCACTCCTTCGGCGTCGCCTCCACTCCCTTGAATACGAAAGCAGCCGCATTGTTGACCAGAATGTCCACCGAAGTATGACGCGCACCGATTGTTGCAAAAGCTTCGGCGACCTGCTCCTCGCTCGAAATGTCCACCTGGATCGCTTCCACGAATTTTCCGGTCAGCTTGCGAATGCGATCGGCCGTCACCGCCGCCTCGACGTTGCGATCCAGCAGCCATACCTCGCAGCCTTCCTCGCTAAGCCGCTGCACGATCGCCTCTCCCAGGCCTTGCGCGCCTCCGGTGACGACTGCGACCTTTCCTTGTAACCCTCTCATGGTCCACCTCCCAAGGCGTTCGGCCCGGCTCGACCAGCGCGCTGATCAGCCGTGAATGCCGCCTCTTATACGATCTTATGTCTATATTGGTTATATGTCAATGTATCCAATTTATATATCCAATTCACATAGCCTTAAACAAACCTCAATGATCGGCGAGGGCTTCTATTTCCACAAGCCTTGGCGTCAACGCGACATGTCGGATCGCCGTCTCGCCGCCGATCGCATCCGCGATAAGGGTGGCGGCATGAACGCCCATTTCCGTCGGAGATTGATCGATATAAGCTGCAGGCATGCATCCGTCGGGCACGAATCCGGGTTCGTCGAAGCCGACAAGCACGGTGTTGTCCATCCCGAGAAGACGCAATCCGCGGCTGACGTACTGCATAAGCTGCGCGTCAGCAGTCGCGACCCCAGCCAGATCCGAATTGCTCCGCAAGTAATCGAGGATGGCGTCCGGAACGCGATCCGCTCGCGACGAATAGGATCCGCCTTCGATCAGCTCCGGGCCGACATTCAAGTAGCGCTCGCCCGCAACCGGGGGGACGGCATTCTCGACCAGAGCGGACTGGAAGCCGAACACCCGCTCCTTGACGCCTTCCGTATAGTCAAACGGATAAGCAACCAATCCGATCGGACCTGCCGCGCGGCGAGCCAAATACTCGCCCATCAGGTATCCGCCGCGCTCGGTGTCGCAGTAGACGCGGTTCGCCTGATAGTCGCTGACATACTTCTCAACGAACACCAGGGGAAACTTGTCGAGAATCAGCCGGATCAGGTCGTCGTGAAAAAGCGCGCCCCTGGGCGCCACGACAATCAGCCCGTCGATCGCAAGCTCCAGCATATCCCGAATCGCAGTCGGCTCGTGGACGGGGTGCGGCTCGATGCGCTTGAACAGCAGATGACAGTCGCGGCGCGACAATTCCGCCTCCACGCCGGAAATGAACCGGGCGGCGTATAGATGCTCCATCAAGGGCATGACGAGGCCGATGAGCGGCTTCGTACGAGGTCCTGTCGTTTGGCCTGTAGCGGCTAACGCGTCGTCGTTGCCCGAATGGTGCAAGGCTCCGGCCTTCGGCTCTGACGCCCGACCTTCACGTTTCAGAATCGAGGGGGCATGCGCGGCGACAAACGTCCCCCTTCCCTGCTGCCGGTACAGCAGCTTCTCCGTCACCAAGCCGAGTATGGCATTCTTGGCGGTAATCCGACTGACGCCGAATCGTTCGGCCAGCGTCCGCTCTGCCGGAATTTGCGCATGCGGCACCCATTCGCCGAAGACGATTTGTTGCTTCATATATTGTTGAATTTGTGCATATAACGCAAGTTGTTCGGACATCGTTTGATCTCGGCTCCCTTGCCTGCTGGCTCTGCATAGTATAGTTGGATATATCCAGTATCCAGTATAGCCGATGCCTCGCCCCGCAACAATCCGTCAAAAAAGGTTCCGGCTTCGTCGAAAACGAAGCCGGAACCTGGTCCCTTTAGGATCGTTAAGTTTTCTGAGCATGATCATCACGGCCTGCAGCGTTGGAAACCAGAGAAACCTCCAGCCGCCATGTCGCCGTTTCGCCGCCGGGGACTTGCATCACCTTCCCCCTAGTATATGCTTCCTGCAAGAAAAGCAATCCCAGCCCCGGAGACCGGATCGCTGACAGCGGCATATCCTTCTTGCAAAGGCGCGGTAAAATAATACTTCTCGGCCTGTCCGCCGGACGCGTCCTCCAGGGTGGACAGATCTATAATCGCTCCATCCTTGGTGCGCGCCATCGGGTAAGAGGCTATCGCATGCAGGCCGCCCAGACGTTCCCGATGAGAATAGGTAAGCTGAATAGCCCCTGTGGCAGGAATCGTATGGAGCTTCTTTTTCAAGTACCTTTTCCGCATCATTCGAAAATGTGACGCTATATTTCGAATTCACGCTTTAAGTCCTCCAATGATTTTGTCTTTCCACTCTGATATTCAATTCGACCTTTTTCTAATGCCTTCAGGTCATCACTTGTTAAATACTCATCTTCTTCGTCCACTTGTTTTTCAAGTAACCAGGACAAGAAGCTTTTGGCTACTACTTTATTCTTATCATTAAGATGATCCAAGATATGGTTCAAATCATCATGATGGGATGAACGCATTCGTAGTCGCCTCCTTTAGTTTCTTCATCCTTATTATACGTGGATGCTCCAGAATTTATTGGATTTGCGCAATGGCCCGCAGCCTACCTGCTCCTCATGACCGTTCCACTCTGACCTTCGGTTCCCGCCCCGAAGGTCTTTTTTCTGGGCCACTTCGCAACCAATCCAGAGTGTTATAGGTTGGATCGGCCCCCTTGGAGCTACCTAAATTACTTTAAATCTTTTAAAATTCTTTTGTACTGCTTCTCAAAAGACCCCGTGTTATAATTAATAAATAAGAAAGGTAGGGGACACTTTATGGAAAACTTGCTTCAACAGATTCTTCAAGAGATACAGCGCCTTAAAGAAGACGTCCGTCAAGTGAATCAAAATCAACTTCTTTTAAATGAAAACCAACATCAAATGAGCCATCAAATTAATGCCATTCACCAGTCTGTTGTCCGAATTGAAGACGGACAACCTAAAGATATTTTTGCACTTTTAGAAAAAATCCACCACAACTTTCTTGATAAAGATGCAGAAATTGCTGCTCTCAATAAACGCGTATTTCGCTTAGAAACTGATATCGAAAAGTTTAATCGACAATAAGTTAATTCTTGACGTTCTTTTGTAATTTATATGCCGATCTTTCCTATAACGTTTAGGGTTCATGACGTCCGACGAAGTCGGATGTGTCCGGCTGATTCTACTTCCTGGCTTCATACCTCCGGCCCGGACCAAGCGGCGAAAGCCGCGCAGCATGCACCCGTTGTTAGGCGTTGCTGGCGACCTCTTCGACTTCGAGTAATCAAAAAATGTAGGTTTCCTACTGCTGTTAAGACTTGCTTCCTTGATCGGATTTATAAATCAGACTTCATACGCGAGTCTGCCATCTTTAAAATACACAGTTCGATACGCTGTCTCTCTCAGTTTACATTCAAGATAAGACCCCTTAGTTCAATTAGAGACTTGATTCGATAGCTTGCCCGTGAAAAGTCATGTGCTTTTGTAAACTCATTATGAACAACAACACAGTCGATACCAGCCGCCACAGCTGAGTTTAACCCTCTGTTGGAATCTTCTACAACCAGAGTATCCTCTTTAGTAGCTCCAAAACGCTTCAGACCGGTTAAGTACGGTTCTGGGTGCGGCTTGGTACGCTCGTAGTCTTCGCGAACAAGAACGAATTCCATGAATTGTTTGATATTACGCTTTTTATGAATAAGTTCAAAATCTACACGTTTTGCAGTCGTCACGATGGCCATGCGGACATACTTTGACAGTTCAGCTAGAGTTTCAACTACACCTTCAATCTCTATGGCTTCTGTTCTTAGATATTCCTGATAAAAGTCGTTTCGGACCGCACGCTGCTTGCTAATGGTCTGTTCATCTATACCTGCCCTCCTAGCTTGGGCCCAAGTGCCCAATGACTGGGTCATGTCGCGGAGATATTGATTTTTATCCAAGGTAAATCCAATGTCAGCCAGAGCACGTTCTCCCGCTTTGTAATACCAGTATTCAGTATCGACAAGAACACCATCGTGATCAAAGAGTATGTACTTTTTCATTGTTTCGTTCTCCTTCATGTTTCTCCATATGCGGAAGCTTCTTGAATTCGCTTCAAGAAATTCGACTAGTTTTAATTTTTGATTTTTCGCCAGTTTGGCCTAACGTTCCTCGCATTCTCGAACCTCCAAAGGAGGTTGTCCGCAGCTCCAACTTCCTCGAAAATGCTTCCAGACGGAAATGGAAAATAACAATAAAATCCATAGGCTCGCACGGGTCCCGGCTTCGTCCAACATGGATTTGCGCAATGGCCCGCAACCTACCTGCTCCTCATATCCGTTCCACTCTGACCTTCGGTTCCCGCCCCGAAGGTCTTTTTTCTGGGCCACTTCGCAACCAATCCAGAGTGTTAGGTGATGTTAATGCCTTCTTGAATTACTCGAAAAACGCTTTTGGATATCTCAATTCGCCTTTAATTTTCATTAATTCATGTTCTTTCAACTCATTCACCATAAATACTTCATTTGGTACTTTAAATTGAGTTAATTCCAAGTTGAATTTTCGAGCTGGTTTAAATCCGAATTTTGGATAGTATTCTGGATGGCCGATTAGTAATACTACATAAAATCCAAGTTCACTACATCTCTTAATTCCTTCATTGATTAATTGTTTTCCAATACCTTGTTTTTGATAATTAGGTCTCACTGCTATGGGGGCAAGAACAATTACTTCGTGCTGTTTATCCCCTTCGACAACTTCAGCTTTGCTCAATAATACATGTCCTACTATCGTTCCTTTATCTTCAGCAATAATGGAGAGCTGAGGAATAAAGTTTTCTGTATCTCGAATCCGTTCGACTAGTTTTGCTTCATCTTCTCGATCTCCAAATGCTATGACATTAACATCATACACTTGAGAAAAGTCATTTTCATTTTCAGTCCGAATGATTATAGCCATGTGGCCTCCTATGTTTGATTTAGATTTTGAGTTGCTTTGCATTATTTTCACCTAACGTTCAGGGTTCATGACGTCCGACGAAGTCGGATGTGTCCGGCTGATTCCGCTTCCTGGCTCCTACTCTCCGGCCCGGACCCAGCGGCGTAAGCCGCGCAGCATTGAAACCGTTGTTATGTGGAGTATACGCCTCCCTAAATATGCCATCACCAAGGTTCATTAATCCAAGTATCTTTTCTCGCTATTAACAATTTCGTTTCATTGTTTTTTGAGAAGAAATTATTATCGTCAATTTCTTTGTAATAGTATATTAGTACATCATTTATTATTGCGGCATCAAACATCCAAGTACCAGAAGGCTCAGCCTGTATTATTGCTTCCCATGGTCGGCCGTCTGTTGCCTCGTTAGTAAAATACACGCCTGATTGATTGAAGATACGCGAAAATACATTCATGAATTCCCATATAGTTGATCTATATTCTTCTCTAACTGTGTTACAAAAAGAACTCTGTGTAATCTCCTCTGTCCATAGGAGAAGACTAACTTCAAGCCAAGATTGCTGTAATTCTTTAATGCTATTTAAAGTCCACCCCATAACGAATGGGCGAATGTGGATTTGTTGTCCGTGAATTTTCAGTTCTATTGTTTCTTCTCCTCCAGTCACAGACAAGGCGCCATCCTCTGCTATATCCCATTCAAGTCTATTGAAAGCTGAGATTATTTTGTTTTCGTAAATCCCAATTTCATTTAATGCAGCTATGAAATCTAGCAAGATTTCTTTAATATTACTTTGGTCGCATTTTAAGTAAGTTTGAATTTGAGAGTATTCAGGCATCTAATCCCTCATTTCATCTTTACGTGTATTTCACATAACGTTCTGGTGTTCATGAACCCGAGAGGCTTAAGCTGCATCGGCGATCCCGCGGAGCGGATCGCACGGCCGGGTCGTCAGACTTAGCCTCACAAGGTTGTCCGCCTGAATCCGCTTCTTTGAAAATCCTTCCCGCGGACCGAGGGCCGAATGGCCCGAAGCATGAAAACGCTGTTGAACGAAACCGCTGCGCGGTAGCTCCCGAAACTCCTACATCTGAGTCGCTACACGCATAAAACCGCGATCGCCAATAACCGCCTGACCGCGGTGGATGCCGACAGGGTGACGTTCCAGTACCGCGACTACAAGGATGGCAGCCGGGTCAAGTCGATGACCTTGGAGGCGATGGAATTTATTCGACGCTTCCTCCAACACGTGCTGCCCTCCGGCTTCCAGCGCATCCGCCACTATGGATTCCTGAGCAACGCCAATCGCCAGACGAAGCTGCTGCAATGCCTGCGTCTAACCCGGACCGCCATTCGGCCCAAGGTGAAGCTTTCGGCGCAGGCGCTCATGCTCAAGCTCACCGGCAACGATCTGTCTACCTGTCCGGCTTGCGGCGGCCAGTGGCAGCAGGTGCTCACGCTTGCCCCCAATACCGGGTGAGCGGGGGCCAACTTCATCGCTTCGTCAACCGGCCCGTTTTGGGGAGGGGGAAGCTCTGTCCACTTCTGGCAAATGGTCCATCGCGTAGGTACCGGATGAGCGACGGCCAACTTCATACCTTTCGTCAACCGGCCCGCTTTGGGGAGGGGGAAGCTCTGTCCACTTCTGGCAATGGTCGACCACGTAGGACTTCCACGCGCCAACCTGCCACCATGCGATCCTCTTTCGGTCCGCTAGACGCAGGTGGAAAAGAATAACAAAGTCCATAGGCTCGTGCGGGTCCCGGCTTCGTCCAACATGGATTTGCGCAATGGCCCGCAGCCTGCCTGCTCCTCATGAACGTTCCACTCTGACCTTCGCTTCCCGCCCCGAAGGTCTTTTTTTCTGGGCCACTTCGCAACCAATCCAGAGTATTAAGTATTAGAGCCTGTTCAAAAAGCCCTTAGATTCAGATAAAAAAACAAAAATGCACCGAAGCATTAAATGGTAAAATGGAGGTATCCCGACCAC